>NZ_FNWO01000002.1 GCF_900108475.1 Magnetospirillum fulvum
CGTGACACCGTGCGCCCGCCCACATGGTAGAGACGGGCCGCGTGGCTCTCCAAGCCGCCGACGATCTCGCGGAGGCTGGTTGCTCCCGAAAGCTGGCCGTACAAAAGCGCGACAAACTGACTCTTCGTCGAAAGACGACGGACATGCTTGTCCGCCCTGTGCTCGCTGACCAGACGGTCGAACTCACCCCACGGAACATGCTTCAAAAGGTCGTGAAGAACGCTATTCTTGTGTCGCACGGTGTTGGCTCCAATTTCGTGTCCAGGAGACGCGCCAACGTCTGAACACGAGTAGAATCAACGCCGTGCACTTAGTCCAGAAATTTAAACCGGACAGCCGTGGGCTTGACCCGGGGGCCAGCCAGGACGGGAACGGTGTTGTCCCTTCACCCGAACAAACGCTACGGCATGAATTGTTCGGCCAGGATGCGTTCTTCGAGATTGTGCTCGGGATCGAACAGCAATTCGAGATCGGTGTCGCGGTCCTGACGGACCTCGACCTCGACGACGTCGCGGACCTCGGTAAAGTCGGCGACGGCGCTGACCGGGCGCTTGTCGGCCTCGAGAATCTCGAACAGCACGCAGGCCGATTGAGGCAGCAACGCGCCACGCCACCGCCTCGGGCGAAAGGCCGAGATCGGAGTCAGCGCGTTGATCCCCGCCCCCAGCGGCAAAATCGGACCGTGTGCCGACAGATTATAGGCGGTGCTGCCGGCCGGAGTCGAAATCAGCACCCCGTCGCAAACCAGTTCGTCGAGCCGAACCTTGCCGTCGATCCGAATCCGCAGCTTGGCGGCCTGACGGGTCTGGCGCAGCAGCGACACCTCGTTCATCGCCAGCGCCTCGGACAGGCCGCCATCGGCGGTGCGGGCGCGCATCTTCAGCGGGTTCAGCACCACCGGCTGGGCGCGGTCGAGCCGCTGTTGCAGGTTCGCTTCGTTGTAAATGTTCATCAGAAAGCCGACGCTGCCCCGGTTCATCCCATAGATCGGCACCCGCAACTCGCGGAAGCGGTGCAGCGTTTCGAGCATGAAGCCGTCACCGCCCAGGGCGACGATCACCTCGGCCTGCTCGGGGGGAACGTGGGGGTACAGCCGACACAATCGGGCCAGTGCCGCCGTTGCGGCCTCGGAGTCGGCGGCGACAAAGGCGATCGAGGAAAAGCTCATCTGCGGTTTCTGGCTCCGTCTCTTCGGACAGTATAAGCTTGTGTCCGGGCGTCTCGCCACCATCGGGGAGGGAAGTAGGATCATGAAGCGTTTTCTGGCCGCAATCTTTGCCGTCTGCATGACATATACCGGCCCGGCCAGTGCGGCCGAATTGTATCAGGTCTCGTTGCTGACCGCGCTGATGCAGGGCGTCAATGACGGCGAAGTCACCATCGGCGAGTTGTCGCGTCACGGCACCCTGGGTCTGGGCACCGTCAACGGCCTCGACGGCGAGATGGTGGCGGTCGATGGCCGCTTCTTCCGCGTCGGCACCGACGGGCGGGCGGTAGCGCTGTCCCCCGAGATGGCGACGCCGTTCGCGATGGTCACCCCCTTCACCCCGACAATCAGCGCCGAGGTTCCGGCGGGCCTGGACCTGCCCGGGCTCGAAGCCTGGCTCGACCGGCTGCTGCCGCCCGCCAACCATCCCCAGGCGATCCGCCTCGACGGCACCTTCTCCGCCCTCACCCTGCGCTCGGTGCCGCGCCAGACCCCGCCTTATCCGCCGCTGCTCGAGGCGCTGAAGGGCCAGGTCACCTTCGTCCACCAGGACGTCAGCGGCACCTTGCTCGGCTTTCGCCTCCCCGGCTACGTCAAGGGAATGAACGCGCCGGGCTTTCACTTCCACTTCATTGATGCCAGCCGCAGCCAGGGCGGCCATGTCCTGAAGCTGGTCACCGGCTCGGGCCGCGCCGCGATCTCCCAGCTTGACCGGATCGTGGTGACCCTGCCCGGCGATGCCGCCTTTGCCGGAGCCCCCTTGGCGGCCGAGGGACGCGGTGGCGCCAACGCGGTCGAGGGGCAATGATCCCACCGCTGCGAACCGAACTGTTACGGCGGGTGCAGCGCGTGCCGCTGTTCGCCGAGCTTGACCGGGCCGATCTGGCCGGTCTGCTCGACGGCGCGGCGCTGCTGCGCCTGCCCCACCGCCATACCCTGTTCCGCCCCGACCAAAGCGCCGATACCCTGCACATCGTTCTCGACGGCCATGTCGAGCTGTCGCGTCAGACCGGGGGCCGCCGCTCGGTGGTCGAGGTTGCCGGTCTCGACGCCCTGCTCGGCGACGAGGCGGTGTTCGGCGACGGTCGCCACGGCACCGGAGCGCGGGTGCTGGCCGGAGCGACCGTGCTGGCGATTCCGGCCGGGCCGTTCCGCACCCGACTGGCCGAACGGCCCGATCTGATGCGCCAGTTGCTGGCGACGATGTCGCTGCGGCTGCGGGGAATGCTGCGCCAGATCGCCGAGCTTAAGCTGAAGACCACGGCGCAACGACTGGGCGGCTTTTTGCTGACCCTCACCGCCGACGATGACGGCCCGGCCCGGCTGCGGCTGCCCTACGACAAGCGATTGGTGGCCGAGCAATTGGGAATGCAGCCGGAAAGCCTGTCGCGCGCCCTGACCCGGCTGGAGGCGGTCGGCGTCACCGCCGCCGACGACGGATGTCTGGAGGTCGAGGATCTGGTCCGGCTGCGCGCCTTTTGCGCCGAAGAGGACGATGCATGAGCCTTGGCCCCGACGACCTTGCCGAGAGCGCCCGCGCCCCCCTGCTGACAGGGTTAAGCGGCGATGACCTTGCCCTGCTGCTGGGCGAGTCCCGCGCCGTGTCCTATCCCGAGGCCGCGCCGCTGTTCACCCAGGGCGACCCCGCCGACCGCTTTTTCATCGTGCTGGCGGGACGGGCGACGCTGTTCCTTCTCACCGAAACAGGCGAGAAATCGGTGATCGAATTGTTCGACCCGATTTGCTCGTTCGCCGAGGCAGCGATCTTGTCGTCGGGCCTGTTCCCGCTCCATTGCGAGGTGTCGGCCGGATCGCGGCTGGTCCACATTCCGGCGGCATTGTTCCTGCGCCGCCTGGAAGAGCGCCCGGTGCTGGGCCTGACCCTGCTGTCCGGTCTGGCCCGCTGGCGCGGACGGCTGGCCGACGAAATCGCCGGGCTGAAAAGCCGCTCGCCCGCGCAACGGCTGGCGGCGTTCCTGCTCGGGCTGGCTCCGGCGGGCGAGGCGGACGGGCGGGTCCGGCTGCCGCTCAGCAAAACCGTCCTGGCCAGCCGGATCGGCATCGCGCCGGAAAGTCTGTCCCGCGCCCTGGCACGACTGCGCGCCCACGGGGTCGAAGCCCGCGGGCGCGAGGTGATCCTGGCCGACATCCCCGCCTTACGGCGGTTTTCCGGAGGAGAGGTCTAAAAACCGATCGCCGGTTTATTTCGCGGCTTCGTCGTCTTCTTCGTCGCCCAGCGCGTCGGCGGGCAGCACGGTGACGCCCGAACCGTCGTCTTCCTCGATCAGGACGATATCGCCCTCGATACGGTCGTCGCCTTCGGCGAGATGGTTGAAATAGTGCCAGATGTACGCGACGGCGATCGTCTGATCGATCTCGTCCTCTTCGTCCATCTCATCTTCGTCCATCGCCGAGATATCGCGGAGAATTTCCAGCGAATCGTCGAACATCTCGGTCAGATCGGGATTGTCCTCAAGCACGTTCTTGATGATGTATTCGTGTTCCGACTCTTCAAGCTCGTACTTCCATTGGGCGTCGCCCGATTTGTAATAGACAGTAATCATCGGGCTGTTTCCTCGCCATAGTCCGGGACCGAAGCATGGCCGGGCCGACGCGGGCGTCGGTGCCGACCACGTCGGACCTTGGGCGATTTGGGAAAAAAACGCAAGGGGCCGATTGCCGTCTTGGCGTCCCACTCCGGGTCGGATAAGACCATCCTCGGATCGCACGGACGCCTGGAGGATTCGATCATGGCCGAGAAAAAAGCCTGGGTGCTGACCATTACCTGCCCGGATACGGTGGGCATCGTCTCCACCGTCGCGGGCTTCCTCAGCCAGTACGATTGCTTCATCACCGAAGCATCGCAATATGGCGACCCGCTGTCGCGGCGCTTTTTCCTCCGCGTCGTGTTCCAGACCGGGGCGATGACCCCGCATATTCCGGAACTCCGGAAGCTGTTCACCCTGGTCGCCTCGCGCTTCCAGATGATCTGGCACATCCACGACGCCACCCGCAAGGCCAAGGTGGTGATCCTGGTCTCGAAGTTCGGCCACTGCCTCAACGATCTGCTGCACCGCTATCACGCCGGTTCGCTGCCGATCCAGATTCCGGCGGTGATCTCGAACCATCCCGACATGCAGGGCATCGTCGAGTGGCACGGCATCCCCTACCATTATTTCCCCTCGGACAAGGACGACAAGGCCGCCCAGGAAGCCAAGGTGCTCCAGGTGATCGACGAGGCCGGGGCCGATCTGGTGGTGCTGGCCCGCTATATGCAGATTCTATCGACCGAAATGTGCGTGCGGCTGCAAGGCAAGGCGATCAACATCCACCATTCCTTCCTGCCCAGCTTCAAGGGGGCGAAGCCCTACCACCAGGCCCACGCCCGCGGCGTCAAGATCATCGGTGCCACCGCTCACTATGTCACCGCCGACCTCGACGAAGGCCCGATCATCGAACAAGGCGTCGAACGTGTCGATCACACCCATACCCCGGAAGAGCTGGTGGCGATGGGGCGCGATATCGAAAGCGTGGTGCTGGCTCGCGCCGTGCGCTGGCATACCGAACACCGCGTGCTGCTGAACGGCTCGCGCACGGTGGTGTTCCGCTAAACTCTGACAGCATCGAGCAAGGGCTTGGGGGGTGCGGGGCGATGCCCCCACCCCCCGCCGTTTTTACGGCTTCGCGTCCGGGGCCGGGGCGGCAGCCGGAGCCGGAGTCACAACCGGAGCCGGGGCGGTAACCGGGGCCGCCGGAGCCTCGACCGGAGCCGGAGCCGGAGCCGGGGCGGCAACCGGGGCGGCAACCGGGACCGGAACCACGACCGGAATCGCGGCCGGGGCCGGAGCCGGAACCAGCGGAGCCAGCGTCCGCGCCAGTGCCTCACCGGCCAGCCGATGGCCCTGGGCCGACCAATGGCCGTCATGGGGGAAATGCACCTTGGCCTCGCCCACCGCCGCCAGGGCGTCGAACGGATCGACCACCGCGATGCCCTGCGCCGTCAGCCGCTCGACCACGCCCAGCCGCAACGCCCGATAGGTCGCATCGCCCGTGCGCACGTCGTCACGCGCCGGGATCACCAGCACCACCAGCGGCACCTCGGCGGGAAGAGCGGCGCGAATCTGCCCGATCCGGGCCAGGCTGGATTCGAGAATCGCGGCGATCCGCCCCTCGTCAACGGTCTGGGGCAACGCGGCGACAGGGGCGGCGGCCGGAGCGTTGTTCGAACCATCGACCCGGGCGACCAACTGAGACACCAGGGTATAGAGCGCCGAGCGCTTCGCGACCGTCTCGCGGGCGTCGTGCAACCGGGTCGCCAGAGTCCGCGGCGGCTCGGCGGTGACGGCATGATCGTAGTCGCGCAGATCGGTTTCGACCGACAGGCCCAGCACGACGGCGCGGGGATGAACGGTGGCGGGCATCCGCGCCAGCAAGGCCCGATCGACCGCCAGATCGGCCGCCGGACTGGCAACCCCATAGACCGGCAGACCCAGCGTGCGGGCGGCGACCGCGCCAAAGGTTTCCTCGGCCTCGACGCCCCAGCCAAAGGCAAAGGACTCGCCCAATACCCACAGGCGGCCATCGGCGGCCTCTGCCGGTTCATCGGCGCGCCATCCGGCGGCGTTGATCTGGATATGGGTGCGGAAATCGCCGTTGGGCTGGGCGATCCAGCCGTCGAATCCGGCGCGTCCGATCGTCACCGCGCCAAGACCGGCGATGTCGGTCTTGTCCTGGACCCGGTCGGCGTTAAATTCCTTCCATCGGGGAAAAGCGATCCGGGCCGCGCCTTCGGCGACCAGCCCCGCCACGGCCAACAGGACCACCCCCGCCGCCAGACTGCCCGCCACCCGACTCCCGTCGGACTGGCCCCGACTTCTCCGTCTCATGTCGTCTTCCCCCGTTTATCGTCCGCTTCCGGTCGAGGCGGGATTGCCGCCCCGACCGGACCCAGTCCTCTTAGCCGCGCGCCATCTTGGCCAGACGCATCCGGAGCGCGTTCAGCTTGATGAAGCCCTGAGCATCGCGCTGGTCATAGACGCTGTCTTCCTCGAAGGTGACATAATCCATGCGATAGAGCGATTTCGGCGATTTGCGGCCGACGACGCTGACCGAGCCCTTGTAGAGCTTGAGCCGGACGGTGCCACAGACGTTCTCGGACACCTGATCGATCATCGTCTGGATCGCGATCCGCTCGGGGGCGAACCAGAAGCCGTTATAGATCAACTCGGCATAGCGCGGCATCAGCTCGTCCTTCAGATGCGCTTCGCCGCGATCAAGGGTCAGGCTTTCGATACCGCGATGGGCGACGATCAGGATCGAGCCGCCGGGGGTCTCGTAGACGCCGCGCGACTTCATGCCGACAAAGCGGTTCTCGACCAGATCGAGGCGGCCGATGCCGTTGGCCCCGCCCAAGGCGTTCAGCCGGGTCAGCAGAGCGGCGGGCGACAGACGCTCGCCGTCGATGGCGACGGCGTCGCCCTTCTCGAACTCGATCTCGACATAGGTCGCCTTGTCCGGAGCCTGTTCCGGGCTGACCGAGCGGGTGAACATGTCGTCGAACGGCTCGACCCACGGATCTTCCAGCGCCTTCCCCTCATAGGAGATGTGGAGCAGGTTGGCGTCGGTCGAATAGGGCGCTTCGCCGCGCTTGTCCTTCGCGATCGGAATCTGGTGCTTCTCGGCGAAGTCGAGCAGACGGGTGCGGCTGGTCAGATCCCACAGCCGCCAAGGCGCGATCACCTTGATGTCGGGCTTCAGGGCGTAATAGCCCAGTTCGAAGCGAACCTGATCGTTGCCCTTGCCGGTGGCGCCATGGGCGACGGCGTCGGCCCCGACCTGATTGGCGATCTCGATCTGGCGCTTCGAAATCAGCGGCCGGGCGATCGAGGTGCCCAGCAGATAGACACCTTCATACAGCGCGTTGGCGCGGAACATCGGGAAGACGAAGTCGCGGACGAATTCCTCGCGCAGATCGTCGATGAAGATGTTCTCGGGCTTGATGCCCATCAACAGAGCCTTCTGGCGGGCGGGCTCCAGCTCTTCGCCCTGGCCGAGATCGGCGGTGAAGGTCACCACCTCGCAGCCATACTGATCCTGCAACCAGCGCAGAATGATCGAGGTGTCGAGGCCGCCGGAATAGGCCAGCACCACCTTCTTGACTTCGCCCTTCATGGCAACGCCTCTCCGTGATGGGGGGATGAAACGGGCCGCAGTATAAAGGGATTTTTCCCGCTGTCACGAAGCGCGGGACAAGATCGCGGCAATTTGCCCGGCCACGAAAAAACCCTCCCCCACCGGGTGGGAGAGGGTTGATCCGGAGGGCAGCCCCGGTTTAGACCGTGGCGGTTTCCGCCTTGATCGTCCGGTACAGGTCGAGCGCCTGGGCCGGGGGCAGGTTCTGGTGGATCACGGCGTTGATCGCCGCCATCATTCCCTGCGGGCAATCCGACTGGAAGATGTTGCGGCCCATATCGACACCGGCCGCGCCCTGCTGGACGGCGTTATAGGCCATCGTCAGCGCGTCGAGTTCGGGCAGCTTCTTGCCGCCAGCCATCACGATCGGCACCGGGCAGCACGAGGTGATCGTCTCGAACCCTTCGGCGACGTAGTAGGTCTTGACGTATTGCGCGCCCAGTTCGGCGATCATCCGGCAGGCGAGGCGGAAGTACTTGGCGTCGCGCACCATGTCCTTACCGACGGCGGTGACGCCCATCACCGGAATGCCGACGCGCAGACCGGCATCGACCAGCCGGGTCATGTTGTGGATCGAGCGGGTTTCATGCTCGCCGCCGATGAAGACCTGGATGCCGACGCCCGCCGCGTTGAGGCGAACCGCATCTTCCATGTCCATCGCGATCTGCTCGTCCGACAGCTCCTTCAGGATGCTGGGGCCGCCGCTGGCGCGCAGCACCATCGGCTTGTGCGAGGCCGCGGGCACCATCGAGCGCAGCACGCCACGGGTACAGAACAACGCGTCGCAATCGGGCAGCAGCGGCAGGATGTTGAGGTCGATCCGCTCCAGCCCGGTGGTCGGACCCTGGAAATAGCCGTGATCGATCGCCAGCATCACCGTCCGACCCGAGGCCGGATTGAAGACGCGGGCCAGCCGGTTCTTCATGCCCCAATCGTACTGGCTGGCACCCTTGACGAAATAATCGGGGGCGATCTGGGGCTGGTCGGCTTGGAATCTGTTGCCTTCGATATCGGCTTCCGCCATGGCTCTGGTCTCGATCTCAAGGGGTTGACACTCGGCCCGGCTTCCCGTTGGATCGGCGGGCAATTCGGCGCAAGAATGCACATTTCGGGGGCTTTGGACAAGGCCGCCCGCGACAGGAAATCGAAAGGAACGGCTCGTGACGGTCGAGGTCAAGATCTGCGGAATCACCGACGAAGACGCGATGGAGGCGGCGATCGAGGCGGGCGCCGATCATGTCGGACTGGTGTTCTATCCGAAAAGCCCGCGCGCGGTGACGCCCGAGCGGGCGACCGAACTGCTGTCTTATCTGGAACGCCCGGTCTCGCGGGTCGGCCTTCTGGTCGATCCCGACGATGCCCTGCTCGATGCCGTCATCGGCGGCGTGCGGCTCGACCTGTTGCAGCTTCACGGCAACGAGAGCCCCGAGCGGGTCGAGGCGATCCGTCTCGAATATGGCGTGCCGGTGATGAAGATGATCCCGATCGCCGGTCCCGACGATCTCGCCGCCGCCGATTCCTATCTCGGCGTCGCCGACCGGCTGCTGTTCGACGCCCGCCCGCCCAAGGGGTCGAGCCTGCCCGGCGGCAATGCCGTCAGCTTCGATTGGTCGGTGCTGACCGGGCGGCGCTGGCCGCTGCAATGGTTCCTGGCTGGCGGTCTGACCCCCACCAATGTCGCCGAGGCGATCCGCATTTCCGGGGCCAAGGCGGTCGATGTCTCGTCCGGGGTCGAAACCGCGCCGGGGGTGAAATCGCCCGAGCTGATCCGCGCCTTCATCGCGGCGGCACGCGGGGCCTGACAGGGTGTAGAAAAGCTCCGCTTTCGCGGCCGGGCTACCGCCCGGACCCGTTCGGAGGCCAGCCTCCGAACCTCCAGTTTCTCTTTATTTCAATGACTTAAAAAAGAAAAAGGTCCGGGAAGCCGTGCTTCCCGGTTGGGGGTACGGGGGCAAACGCCCCCGAAGGGGGGCCACACTCTGCTAGCGCGACTCGCGGCGGCGGCGGACCAGGACGTACAGGGCGCCCTCGCCGCCGTGATGCTGGCGGGCATGGCTGAACCCGATCACCCGCTCGCGCAGCGGACTCTGGTTCAGCCAGCGCGGCACCTGACGGCGCAGCACGCCATCGCCGCCCTGCCCTTTTCCGGTCACCACCAGAACGAGACGGCGACCGCTGGCCCAGGCCCGGTCGATGAAACTGTGCAACTCGGCGTGGGCGCGGTCCTGGACGTGACCGTGCAGGTCGAGCACCGCTTCGATCGCCAGTTCGCCCCGCTTCATCCGTTCGGCGGTGCGGCGGTCAAGTCCGGGCGCGTGGCCGTGATCAAGCGCGGGCAGACCGCCGGTGGGACGACGCGGCGGCGGCGGCGGATTGGACGGCCGGGCCGGAGCGAGTCCGGGCGGCGGCGGGGCGGAGGCGATCGGAGTCGGCGCAGCGACGGCGGTGGCGGGATCGGGACGGGCGCGACCGGGCAAGGGATGAACGTCGCCGACGACCGTCCGCCACAGATGGACTTCGTCGGTCGTCACCGGACGGCGGCGCGGCTGACGCGGTTCGAACAGCTTCACCATTCGGCCCGGCGCGGGTCCAGAATCATGGCAACACCTCGTCGCGCGGCGGTTTTTCGTCGTCGAGGATCGAGTCCCAGCGCGCGCCGGGGCGTGGCGATTCGTATCCGGCCGGTTCAGGCGGCTCGACCACATCGGCGGGTGGCGGCGGCGGTGGCGGCACGACCCGGGGCGGGGCCATCTCGATCACCGGCGGAGGCGGCGGAGGCTGAACCGGCGGTGGCGGTGGCGGAGGCGGCGGTGGCGGCTGAACAGGCGGTGGCGGGGGGATCACCTCAGGCTCGGGACTCGGCGGTGCCGATACCGGGGTCGATACCGGCACCGGGACCAGCGGAATCCGTTCCGGTGCCGGAACAGCCTCGCCGAAATGGCGGCGGATGAATTTGCGCCAATCGCCCTTGGGCGCGACACAGGGCGGCTCGCCGGTGCCCGGCACCACCAAGGCGATCCCACCCAGCCGCCACAGCGCCTGGACATGGGCGACGTCCTGGCACAGATAGGCCACCGTCCGGGTCCGCAGTCGCCAAGCGACGTAATAGCGATTGCCGAGCAGATAGACCATCACGAACAAGGTCATCGCGATGATGCCAAGGGCGAGCCCGCCCGCCAGCAGGATAACCAGCGCCAGGGTCATCAACCCGGTCAGCGGCAACAGATGGTCCCAATGGCAATGGACCGGCGACCCGTCGAAATCAATCATGCGGGCATCGGTATAAAGCTGGATCCGGCCGACCTCGAGCCCGACGCGCAACTTTTCGTGCAGCCCGTCGTCTTCGTGCCCCTTGCGGTCGCGCCAGTCCTCGATCAGTCGGCTCATGCTTTTCCATCCCCGCCGCTTGCGACCGAGGATGGCCAAGACCGCCGCCAAAGGCAAGGGGCGGCATCGCGCCGCCCCTCTTCGCCTTTAGTGCCGGAAGTGACGCATCCCGGTAAACACCATCGCCAGACCGGCTTCGTCGGCGGCCGCGATCACCTCGGCGTCACGGACCGAACCGCCCGGCTGGATCACCGCGGTCGCCCCGGCGGCGGCGGCGGCCAGCAAACCGTCAGCGAAGGGGAAGAAGGCGTCGGACGCCACCACCGACCCCACCGTCGCGGGCTCGGACAGACCGGCGGCCTCGGCGGCCTCGCGCGATTTCCAGGCGGCGATCCGCGAGGAATCGACCCGGCTCATCTGACCGGCCCCGATCCCCACCGTCGCGCCGTCCTTGGCATAGACGATCGCGTTCGACTTGACGTGCTTGCAGACACGGAAGGCGAACAGCAGGTCGGCCAGTTCGTGCTCGGTCGGAGTCCGCTTGGTGACAACCTTCAGATCGGACAGGGCGATGCGGCCATTGTCGCGGGTCTGGAACAATTGGCCACCGGCGACGGTGCGCAGGGTGAAACCGGTCGCCGCCGGGTCCGGCATCGCCCCGGTCAGCAGCAGACGCAGGTTCTTCTTCGCGGCAAAGGCGGCGACGGCATCGTCATCGGCGTCGGGGGCGATCACCACTTCGGTGAACAAATGGGCGATCTCGGCGGCGGTGGCCCCGTCAAGGCGACGGTTGACCGCGACGATGCCGCCGAACGCCGACACCGGGTCGCAGGCCAAAGCGGCGCGATAGGCCGAGACCAGATCGTCGCCGACCGACACGCCGCACGGATTGGCGTGCTTGATGATCGCGACGGCGGGACGGTCGAATTCGGCCGCCAGTTCAAAGGCGGCGTCAGTGTCGTTCAGATTGTTGTAGCTCAGTTCCTTGCCCTGGACCTGACGGGCGGTGGCGATGCCGGGCCGGGCCGCGCCGCCGGCATAGAACGCCGCCTGCTGGTGCGGGTTCTCGCCATAGCGCAGACCCTGGCGCAATTCGCCCGCGACGACGACGCGACGGGGGAAGGTCTCGCCGACCTGACCGGCGAACCAGCGCGAGATCGCGGCATCATAGGCCCCGGTCCGGGCATAGGCGGTCGCGGCAAGGCGACGGCGCAGTTCCAGCGTGGTGGCGCCGTTGTGGGCCTCCATCTCGGCCATCACCGCGGCGTAATCCTCGACATCGACCAGAACGGTAACGCCGTCATGGTTCTTCGCGGCACCCCGGATCAGCGCCGGACCGCCGATGTCGATATTCTCGACACAGGTCTCGAAATCGGCCCCGCGCGCCACCGTCGCTTCGAACGGATAGAGATTGACCACCAGCAGGTCGATCGGAGCGATCTCGTGCTCGGCCATCGCCGCCTCGTGGACGGCATTGCCGCGAATGCCGAGCAGGCCGCCGTGAATCTTGGGGTGCAGGGTCTTGACCCGCCCGTCGAGCATCTCGGGAAAGCCGGTATGGTCGGCGACCTCGGTAACCGTCAGCCCCGCGTCGCGCATCGCCTTGGCCGAGCCGCCGGTCGATAGGATATCGACGCCGCGATCGGCAAGAAATCGGGCGAAATCAAGCAACCCGGTCTTGTCCGAGACCGAGATCAGGGCGCGGCGAATGGGAAGCGAAGCGGACATGGGTCAAGGACCTCCGGGGGGAATGGGCAGAATAAGGGCGTGTGATCCGCGGCTATATAGCACAGCCGGTCGCAACGAAGAGGAGGATTTTGACCGAATCGGGCAGTTCGTGCCCGTCTGGGGCGGGATCAGTCGCGGTTTTCGCCCGTCGCCGCCAGCGCCTTGGCCAGTTCATAGACCCGCTTGCGCACATTCGGGTCGGGAATGGCGAAATAGGCCCGGATCAGATTCAGCGTCTCGTGGCGGCTGAGTAGATCGGAATCGAACCCGGTCGGCTCTTCGGCCAGACCGAACGAGCGGCTGGAATATTCCGCCGGGCTGGCCTGAGCCAACGCCTCGGGCATGTCGTCGTAAAAGAACGACACCGGCACGTCGAGCACCTGGGACAAATCGAACAGCCGCGACGCGCCGATCCGGTTCGCGCCGCGTTCGTACTTCTGGACCTGCTGAAAGGTCAGACCGATCGCCTCGCCCAGCTTTTCCTGACTCATCCCCAGCAGGGTGCGGCGCAGACGAACCCGCGCGCCGACATGGATATCAATCGGGTTGGGATCACCGTCTTCGGTGCGGCCCCGATTGGCCTTGCGGCGCGGAGCAGGTGTCAGGCCGGTTGTATCGTCGCGGCTCTTGGGGGGGGCCATGATCAGTCCCGCTGGGTGGAGGTTATCGGGCTCAGATTAGGGCGATGACCTGAGACAAGTCAACACGTCTTGCGGGTGGGCTTAGAACCACCCCAGATCGGAGCGTCAGCCCCGCCTCCCCTCGCGCCCGGCCAATCCGGCAGCGATTGAGGCCAGTGCCAGCGCCAGCGGCAGCGAATCGCCAAAACGGCCATAGGGCGTGATCGCGACCGGCCGGGGCAGCACCGCGTCGAAGCTGCCGCGTTCGCCCAGACCCAGCCGCGCCACCTCGCGCCCCAGCGGATCGAACATCGCCGAGATGCCGGTATTGGCGGCGCGAGCCAGCGGCAATCCCTCTTCGACCGCGCGCAACCGGGCCGCCGCCAAATGCTGGTACGGACCCGCCGACAGGCCGAACCAGCCGTCGTCGGTGATGTTGAGAATCCAGTCCGGCCGAGGCTGGCCGCGTCCGAGCACCTGACCGGGGAAGATCGCCTCGTAACAGATCAGCGGCGCGACCGGGGGCAATCCGGGCAGCGTCAGCGTTTGCGGCCCCGGTCCGGGAGAGAAATCGGTCGAGCCGTTGGTGACCTTGTCGATCGGCAACAGCCAGCGCAGCGGCACATACTCGCCGAACGGCACCAGATGGGCTTTGTCGAACAAAGCGACAATCGCGCCGCCGGGAGCGATGGCATAAAGACTATTCCACAGCCGGAACGGAATCTCCCCGCGCGGAGTGATCCGCAACGCTCCGGTCAACAACAGCCCGCCGGGCGGGGCCGCCAGCGCCGCATAGGCCCGGTGGGCATCGTCGAGATTAAGGAAGAACGGCGCCGCCGCCTCGGGCCAGACCACCGCCGCGATGCCGTCCAGCGACGTCCCCCGCGACAACGCCACCGCGTCGAACAGATGGCCGTCGCGCCGGTCCTCCAGCCATTTGGTCCCCTGGGGAATGTGGGGCTGGACCACCCGCAGCGTCAGCCCGGTCTCGGCGGGCGGCACCAACGCCAGCCGCAGCGCCCCGCCACCCCACGCCACCAGCGGAAGCCCGATGGTCAGCAGCGCGACCAGGGCCAGCCGCCGGGGCGACGGCCGATCCGCCAGCAGCGCCGGAGCCATCGCCGCCAAAGCGGTCAGCAGCCCCAGCCCCCACAACCCGCCGATTGCGCCCAGTTGCAGCACCGGCAAGCTGACATCCCACACCGAGCCCAGCGAATTCCACGGAAAGCCGGTCAGCATCCACGAGCGCAGCCACTCCGCCAGCGTCCACAGCCCTGCCAGCACCGCAACCCGCCCGGTCCCGCGCGCGCCGATCAGCCGCGTCGCCAGGGTGGCGGCCCCCAGGAAGACGGCAAGCAGACCGGACAGGCCGAACACCGCGAACGGAATCATCCAGCCGAATTTGGCGGCATCGACCAGCAGGGCATAGGAAATCCAATACAGCCCGACGATGAACCAGCCACAGCCCCACCACCAGCCGACGCCAAAGGCGGCGCGGCGGGTGGGGGCGGCATCAAACAGCCACACCAAAGCGGGCAGCGACAGCAGCAGCACCGGCAACAGCGACAGCGGCGGCAGGGCCAGCGCGCCGAACGCCCCCAGCCCGACCAGGGTCAGCCGCCGCCGCCAGCCCGACAAAGCGGCCAGACGGTCGGCCAGGACGCGAGCGGCGGTAAAGACGCGGGCGGTGTTCATCACGGCTTCCTTGGGGAAAGTGGGTCAGTCCGGCTGGGGAGCGGACAGCCGGTCCTGCGGCATCCGCCGCACCCGCACCCGCTTGACCCGGCGCGGATCGGCGTCCATCACCTCGAATTCCAGACCGGCGGAATGGTTGATCAGTTCGCCCCGGCCCGGCACCCGTCCGGCGACGAAGGAAACCAGACCGCCCAGGGTCTCGACCTCCTCGCGCTCCTCGTCGGTCAGAACCTCGCCCATCCGCTCCTCGAAATCCTCGATCGCGGTGCGGGCGTCGGCCTCCAGGGTGCCGTCGGCCAGCTCGGTCATATCGGCATCCTCGATATGGTCGTGCTCGTCGGCGATCTCGCCGACGATCTGCTCGACCAGATCCTCGATCGTCACCAGACCGTCGATGCCACCATATTCATCGACCACCAGGGCAAGGTGGTTGCGGCGCAGCCGCATTTCCAGCAACAGGTCGGTGGCGCGCATGCTGGGGGCGACGAACTGGACGCGGCGCACCATCCGGGGCAGGCTGAACGGCTTGCCCTGGCCCAGGATTTCCAGCAGATCCTTGATGTGGACCATGCCGATGACGTCGTCGAGGGTGCGGCGATAGACCGGCAGACGCGAGTGGCCGCAGGCGATGAACAGCCGGATCAGCTCTTCCTGGGTGGTGCGGGATTCGACCGCGACGATGTCGGCGCGGGGAACCTTGACGTCGGCGGCGGTAACGCCGCGCAGATGCAGAATGTTGCCGAGCAATTGCCGCTCGTGATCGTCGATCGGCGTCTCGGAATCGTCGCGATCCTCGATCAGTTCCTCCAGCGCCTCGCGGACGGTTTCCCCGCCCCGCGCCCGACGCCTCAGACCCAACCAGCCCCGAACCGACCGCAGCAACGAATCCCGGGCCTCGGACTCGCGCTGGCTGGGACTGCCACCAGGGTCGTTCATCGCCGGTCATCCTCGTCCTGATAGGGATCGGAGATGCCCAGGCTCGCCAGCAGGCGGGTTTCCAGCCCTTCCATTTCGGCGGCTTCGTCCTCGTCTTGATGGTCGAAGCCGAGAAGATGGAGCACTCCGTGGATCACCAGATGGGAAAAATGGTCGGCCAGCGGACGGCCGCTTTCCGCGGCCTCGGCCGCCACCGTCTCCCAGGCCAGGATCACGTCGCCCAGCAGCAGCGGCGCGCCCTCGACCAGCGGAGCCTCCTCGTCGTCGAGCGCGGCGAACGACAGCACGTTGGTGGGCGCATCCTTGCCGCGCCAGTCGCGGTTGAGCGCCCGCACCGTTTCGTCGTCGGCCAGCACCACCGACAATTCCAGCGGCCCGTCGGGGACGTCGTCGGGCACGCCAGCCAAAGCCAGTTGGACCAGGCTTTGCACCCGCGCCTCGATGTCGGGCAGGGCCTCGACCCAGGCGGGGCTTTCGAGACTGACGGCAATCTCGGCAACGGGGGCGGTCATGATGGTGGGGTTTCCTTGTCGGCCCGCCCGGCCCGGTCATAGGCGCGGACGATGCGGGAGACCAGATCGTGGCGAACCACGTCACGGTCGGTGAAACGGACGAAGCGGACGCCCTCCATGCCGGTCAGCACGGAGAGGGCGTCGGTCAGGCCCGAGCGCACACCCGACGGCAGGTCGGTCTGGCTCGGATCGCCGGTAATCGCCATGCGCGAATGTTCGCCCATCCGGGTCAGAAACATCTTCATCTGCATCGGCGTGGTGTTCTGGGCCTCGTCGAGGATGACGAAGGCGTTGGCCAGGGTGCGGCCGCGCATGAAGGCCAGTGGCGCCACCTCGATCTCGCCCGCCAGCAGCTTCTTCGCCACCAGATCGCCCGGCAGCATGTCGTACAGCGCGTCATAGAGCGGGCGCAGATAGGGATCGACCTTGTCCTTCAGATCGCCGGGGAGGAAGCCCAGCCGCTCCCCCGCCTCGACCGCCGGACGCGACAAGATGATGCGATCGACCTCGCCCGCGCTCATCATCGCCACCGCCTTGGCCACCGCCAGATAGGTCTTGCCGGTCCCGGCCGGGCCAAGCCCGAAGGTCAGCGGCACTTGGTCCAGCGCCCGGATATACTCGGTCTGGGTCGGCGTGCGCGGGGTGATCGTCCGCTTGCGGGTGCGGATCACCGCCTCGGACCCGGCGGCCCCCGACCCGACCATCCGGATCGCGGTCTCGACATCGGCGGATTCGAGATAGCCCTGGCGGCGGGCCAGATCGTACAGCCCGTCCAGCACTTCGGCGGTTTCGGCCACCGGACCGGCCCCGCCGGTCAGGGTGACGGTGTTGCCAAGCGGATTGAGCGCGACCCCCATTCCCGCCTCGATGCGGTTGAGATTCTCGTTATGCGGGCCGAACAGCATCCGGGCCAGGGAATTGTCGGGAAATTCGCGGACCTGGACGGTCATCTCCGGAGACGGCGCGCTCACGCCGGAACCGCTTCCAGGCTGTTGGGGTGGACGGCGGCAATCCGCAGCCGCACCACATCGCCGATCCGCTGGCCGGGAGCACGCACATGCACCGGCTGCATATAGGGACTGCGCCCCAGCAACTGATCGGCATAGCGACCGGGACGGTCGAGCAGCACGGTCATTTCGCGTCCGACACAAGATTGGTTGAACGCCTCGGTCTGGCGGTACAGCAGGGCCTGAAGCTCGGCCAGCCGGGCCTCCTTGACCGCTTCGGGAACCTGACCCTCCATCGCGGCGGCGGGGGTGCCCGGTCGCGAACTGTATTTGAAGGAATAGGTCTGGACGAAGCCGATCTCGGCCACCAGGGCCAGGGTGTCGGCGAAATCGGCATCGGTCTCGCCGGGGAAGCCGACGATGAAATCCGACGACAGGGCCAGATCGGGCTGGGCCGCGCGCAGGCGGTCGGCCAGACGGCGGTATTGGTCGCGGTCATGGCCGCGATTCATCGCGGTCAGAATGCGGTTCGACCCCGACTGGACCGGCAGGTGAAGGAACGGCATCAGTTCGGGCAGATCGCGATGGGCGGCGATCAGCGACTCGCTCATGTCGCGCGGATGCGAGGTGGTGTAGCGCAGCCGCTCGATCCCGTCGATTTTGGCCAGCGCGGTCAGCAGCGTCCCCAGATCCCAGCCGGGTTCGCCGTGCCAGGCGTTGACGTTCTGACCGATCACGGTGATCTCGCGCACCCCTTGCGCCGCCAGCGACGCGGCCTCGGCCAGCACCGCCGCCGCCGGGCGTGAATATTCCGCACCCCGGGTATAGGGGACGACGCAGAAGGTGCAGAAGCGGTCGCACCCTTCCTGAATCGCCAGAAAAGCGTTGGTGCCCGAGGCCGAGGCTTCGGGCAGGAAGTCGAATTTCGGTTCGGTGGGGAACTCGGTGTCGAGCACCGCGCCGCCCGCCCGGGCCGCCTGGGCCACCATCTCGGGCAGGCGATGATAGGTCTGCGGCCCCAGCACGATATCGACGAAAGGCGCCCGGCGCAGCACTTCCTCGCCCTCGGCCTGGGCGACGCACCCGGCCACCGCCAGCACCATCGGCAAGCCGTCGGCGGCACGCGCCTCCTTGATCTTGCGCAGCCGCCCCAGGTCCGAGAACACTTTCTCGGCCGCCTTCTCGCGAATATGGCAGGTGTTGAGGATCACCATGTCGGCGTCGTCGGGCCGATCGGTCGGGCCATACCCCAGCGGCGCCAAGACATCCGCCATGCGGGCGGAATCATAGACGTTCATCTGGCAGCCGAAAGTCTTGATGAAAAGTCGTTTTGCCACGGTCGTTCGCGGGCGGGGGATCCGCCGGTCATACAAAGGAGAAGGCTAGGACACCGGTGGCGTCGAAGTCAAGGACCGGGAACGGATCGGCCTTAATGATCGCCACCGCCGCCGCCGCGCGCCACCGGCTGAAGCAGCGGCAGCAGCAGCAGGCTGATCGCGAACACCCCGGCCATCAGCATCAGGATGTCGGAAAAGGCCAGGGTCAGCGCCTCGCGCCGGGTCAGTTGCCACAGCGTCTTCAGCGCCGCCATCTCGGCCCCGCTGCCCAGGGTCGGCTCGAACCGGCTGGTCAATCCATCGACCATCGCGGTCGCGTTGCCGCGCGCCGCCGTCAACCGTTCCGACAGCCGCAGCATGTGATGGTCGAGCCGGTGGGTCAGCGCGGTATTGATCGCCGCCAGCCCGACCGCGCCGCCCAGATTACGCATCAGATTATAAAGGCCCGAGGCGTTGGGCACCCGTGCCGGGGGCAGATGGCCGAGCGCCACCGCGTTGATCGGCACAAAGCAGAACATCAGCGACAGCCCGCGCACCGCCTGGGGCAGGAACATCTCCCAATAGCCCCACGCCGAGGTTAGCGCGCTGTTCAGCCACAATCCGCCGCCGAACAGAGCCAGCCCGATCCCCAGCATCATCCGGGGATCGAGGACGCGAATCAGATTCCCGGCCAGCGGCGCCGACAGGAACTGGAACGCGCCGGTCACCATCATCGTGATGCCGATCTCCAGCGCCGAATAGCCCCGCACCTGCCCCAGGAACAGCGGCACGACATAGACCGAGCCATAAAGACCGACGCCGATGACGAAGCTGTAAAAGCAGCCGACGGCGAAATTGCTGTCGGCGAAGGCACGCAGATCGACCACCGGATGCTTGGCGGCCAGCTCGCGCCACAGAAACCCGATCCCGGCGGCAACCGTCACCACGGTCAGGGTCGCGATGGTGTGGTCGTTGAGCCAGTCGTTGCGGTTGCCCTCCTCCAGCACGTATTGCAGCGTGCCGAGGAACAGCGCCACCAGCACGATCCCGGTCAGGTCGAAGCCTTTCAGCATGTCGAGACGCATCGGCACGCGGCGGGCGAACAGCAGAACCGTGACGGCGACCAGCGCACCGGGCACGATATTGACCAGGAACAGCCAATGCCAACTGGTGCTTTCGGTCAGCCAGCCGCCCAGGGTCGGCCCCAGCGTCGGGGCCATCGTCGCCACCAGCCCGATCAGCACCGACACCGACGGCTGGCGCTTGGGCGGGAACAGGGTAAACGAGGTGGTGAACACGGTGGGGATCATCGCGCCGCCCAGGAAGCCCTGGAGGGCGCGAAACACGATCATCGATTCGATGCTCCACGACATCGCGCACAGCGCGCTGGCCAGGGTGAAGGACGAGGCCGAAACGAAGAACAGCCAGCGGGTGCTAAACACCCGCGACAGCCAGCCCGACAGCGGGATCATCACCACTTCGGCGACAAGGTACGAGGTCTGGACCCAGGTCGCCTCGTCGGCCGAGGCGGCGATCCCCGACTGAATCTGGGCGATCGAACTGGCGACGATCTGGATATCCAGAATCGCCATGAACATCCCCACCACCATCGCCATGAAGCCGATCCAGTCGCGGACCGAGACGGTGCGGTCCTCGGGACGGATCTCGGCCGGGTCGGCGGAGCTCACCGTCCCGGCTCGCTGGTGTCGATCTGGGCGGTCACCGACAGGCCGGGACGCAATTGCCCGGCCAGCGGGTTCCCTTCGGCCAGACGGATGCGAACCGGAACCCGCTGCACCACCTTGGTGAAGTTGCCGGTCGCGTTCTCGGGCGGCAACAGGCTGAACCGCGCCCCCGAGGCGGGAGCGAAGCTGTCGACCCGCCCCTCGATCTCGCGCCCGCCAAAGGCATCGACGGCAATCGTCGCCTTTTGACCCGGCCGGATCCGGCTCAATTGGGTTTCCTTGTAATTGGCATCGACCCACACCGAGGCCAGCGGCACCACCGACAGCAGATTTTGCCCGGTGCGGACATATTGTCCGTCGCGGACGGCGCGGTTACCGACGATCCCATCGACGGGAGCCCGGATCACCGTCGCCTCCAGATCGATTTCGGCCAGATCCAGCGCCGCCTTGGCCTGATCGGCCTCGGCTTCGGCAATCGCCCGTTCGCTGATCAGCACCCCGAGTTGACGCCGCGCCCCCTGGGCCTGCGCCCCCGATCCGGCCAGCCCGGCCTCGGCCTTGGCGGCGTCGGCCTGGGTCACGTCGAAGCGCTGGCGGCTGACGAAATCCTCGCGCACCAGCCGGGAGGTCCGTTCGTGATCGGCCCGGGCGCGGGCGACTTCGGCGCGGGCCGAGGCGACCGAGGCGCCGGACTGGGTGATCACCGTTTCCTGCACCGCGATCTTCTGGTCGAGTTGGACCAGACTGGCCCGCTTTGCCGCCAGGACGGCGCGGGCCTCATCGACGCGGGCGCGATAATCGCGGTCGTCGATCCGGACCAGGACGTCGCCCTTGGCCACCGCGTGGTTGTCCTCAGCAATAAGTTGCACAACGTGGCCGGGGACTTTAGGCTGAATTTGCGTGATGTCGCCCTCGACATAGGCGTCGTCGGTCGTCTCGATCCAGCGCCATTCGGTGGCCCAGCGATAGGCCGCCCAACTCCCGGCGAGGGTGGCAATCAGGGCAAGGGTGATGGCGGCGGGCTTTTTCATGGCGATCCGGGGGACAAGGGAACAAATTGTACTGAACGGTTTAGTTCTTACCTTGCAGCGAAGACCGAGTCAAACCAATGCGTCACGTCGGGGCACCACCCGACACTTGTCCGGCGCGATCCGCCTCGGCATAATGAAATGGTTACCTTCGGCTTATGCATTAAGGTCGGGTGGAAGAACATGGCAGCGGATAAGAACGACAGCGCCACCACGGGCGACGACGATATCGGCTTCGAGCACAAATTTTTCACCTCTTTCGAAGACCTGTATTTCCGAATGACCGATTCCGGCGAACCCGTCGCGGTCCTCAAACTCGCTAATAACGAGGCGGTTCTGTCCTTTGATGGACTGAAACGAGAATTCATGCTGAAGGAAGACAGCCTAGACTTTCGAATGCTCGACCGCGTCGCCGAAGGTCTGCAATTCGTCCGCGGCCTGCGCCCCGGCGACCGCCTGCCCAAGGAAGTCACCTCGCGCGAAGCATCGTGGGAGCCGCAGGACCGCCACCGCCGCATCGCCTATCAGCGCCTGACGATGCAGCTGGTCACCTGGCTGACCGGCAACGAGAACGTCATCAGCAACATCACCGAACTGGCCCAGGTCGCCGAAGACCCGCAGGTCAAGAAGAACGTCCAACTCGCCTTTACCGAGGCGGCGGAGGAACTGGGGCTGGGACGCGACCGCCGCGACGAGGTGGTGCAGTATATCGAGACCCTGGCCCGCGAACTGGCCTATATCGAGGCGTTGCGCGACACCTTCGCCGAGGTCGAGCGGATCGACGATAAGCTTCAGGCGCTACGCCGCATCTACGGGGCCGAACGCTCGATGATCGAAACGGTCGATCAGGTCGCCCGCCTGTCGCAGCGGGCGATCAAGCTGTTTCGCGATTATTTCGACCAGATCGACGCCCAGACCGGCGAAATCCTGTCGATGCTAAAGAATATCGACAATCAGATCGGCTATATCCGTCAGGTTCGCGACGCCCTGCATTGTCGCCTGCTGCCGTGGGAAGATTTCATCCAGATCTGGAAGACAGTGTTCGTCGTCCGCTCCGACGACAACACCAATAAAATCCGCGACATCTACCAGTTCCTCGCTCCCCGCTACATGCAGTTCAACGATTGGGTTCTGGTCACCCGCCGCGGTGCGCTGAAAGCAAAACCGATCGGCGGCCAGATGCGCTGGTAATACCAAGCGGCATTGAATGGACCTCATTGCAGCGCAAGGTTAGGCCCGAAGGGGCGCGGGGGAGCGTAGCTGTACCTGCCTTGCGAGGGTCGGAAATACCCTCCATATCTTTCCGGTCAAGCGAAGGATAATCCCTGCCGCCGATCCGGGGGGGGATATCCGGTCGAGTCGGAGAGCATCCATGGATTTCGAAAAATTCACCGAACGCTGCAAGGGATTCATCCAGGCGGCGCAGACGCTGGCCTTGCGGTCCAATCACCAATTCCTGACCCCCGAGCATCTCACCCAGGTTCTTCTCGCCGATAAGGAAGGGCTGGCCGCCAACCTGATTCGCGCCGCCGGGGGCAACCCGGCCAAGGCGCTGAACGGGATCGAGGAGGCGCTGGCCAAGCTGCCCAAGGTCGGCGGCTCCGGGGCGGGCATGCACCTGTCGAACGAGCTGGCCCGGCTGCTCGATCAGGCGGTCCAGTTGGCCGAAAAGGCCGGGGACAGTTATGTCACCGCCGAGCGGCTGTTGCTGGCCCTGGCCCTGGCGACGGGGAGCCCGGCGGCGAAGGCGCTGGCCGAGGCCGGGGTCACGCCCCAAGGGCTGAACCACGCGATCGAGCAGATCAGAAAGGGCCGCAAGGCCGAAAGCCCGGCCGCCGAAGACGGCTATGACGCCCTGAAGAAATACGCCCGCGACCTGACCCAGGCCGCCCGCGACGGCAAGCTTGACCCGGTGATCGGCCGCGACGAGGAAATCCGCCGCACCATTCAGGTGCTGTCGCGCCGGACCAAGAACAACCCGGTGCTGATCGGCGAACCCGGCGTCGGCAAGACCGCGATCGTCGAGGGTCTGGCCACCCGCATCATCAATGGCGACGTTCCCGAGGCGCTGAAAAACAAGCGCCTGATGGCGCTCGATCTGGGCGCGCTGGTGGCGGGCGCGAAGTTCAGGGGCGAGTTCGAGGAACGGCTGAAGGCGGTGCTGGCCGAGATGACCGCCGCCAACGGCGAGGTGATCTTGTTCATCGACGAAATGCACACCCTGATCGGCGCGGGCGCGGCCGAAGGCTCGATGGATGCCTCGAACCTGCTGAAACCGGCCTTGGCGCGCGGCGAGTTGCATTGCGTCGGCGCGACGACGCTGAACGAGTACCGCAAGCATGTCGAGAAAGACGCCGCCCTGGCCCGGCGGTTCCAGCCGGTGTTCGTCTCCGAGCCGGGGGTCGAGGATACCGTCTCGATCCTGCGCGGACTGAAAGAGAAGTACGAACTGCACCACGGCGTCCGCATCGCCGACAGCGCCCTGGTGGCGGCGGCGACGCTGTCGAACCGCTATATCACCGACCGCTTCCTGCCCGATAAGGCGATTGATCTGGTCGATGAGGCTGGGTCGCGGCTGCGGATGCAGATCGATTCCAAGCCCGAGGCGCTCGACGAGATCGACCGCCGCGTCATCCAGTTGAAGATCGAACGCGAGGCGCTGCGCAAGGAAACCGACCTCGCCTCACGCGAACGCCTCACCAAACTGGAGGACGACCTGCCCAAGCTGGAACAGCAATCGTTCGACCTGACCGAGCGCTGGCGGGCGGAAAAGGATCAGCTTGCCTCCTCGACCAAGGTCAAGGAACGGCTGGAGGAAGCCCGGATCGAACTGGCCAATGCCGAACGCGCCGCCGATTGGGGCCGGGCCGGAGAGTTGAAATTCGGGGTGATCCCCCAGCTTGAGCGCCAGATCGAAGGCGGAATCGGCGGAGAAAAGCGGATGGTGACCGAATCCGTCACCGAGGAGCATATCGCCCAGGTGGTATCGCGCTGGACCGGCATTCCGGTCGAGAAGATGCTGGCGGGCGAGCGCGACAAGCTGCTGGCGATGGAAGACCGGCTGAAGACCCGCGTCGTCGGCCAGGACGAGGCGTTGAAGTCAGTGTCTGACGCGGTGCGCCGGGCTCGGGCCGGGTTGCAGGATCCGTCGCGCCCGATCGGGTCGTTCCTGTTCCTGGGGCCGACCGGCGTCGGCAAGACCGAACTGACCAAGGCGCTGGCCGAGTTCCTGTTCGACGACGAAGCCGCTCTGCTGCGGATCGACATGTCCGAATATATGGAAAAGCATTCGGTCGCCCGCCTGATCGGCGCGCCTCCGGGCTATGTCGGCTATGAGGAGGGCGGCGCGCTGACCGAAGCGGTGCGGCGGCGGCCCTATCAGGTGATCTTGTTCGACGAGATCGAAAAGGCCCACCCCGATGTGTTCAACGTCCTGCTCCAGGTGCTCGACGACGGCCGCCTGACCGACGGCCAGGGCCGCGTCGTCGATTTCCGCAACACCCTGATCGTGCTGACCTCGAATCTCGGGGCCGACATCCTCGCCAACCAGGACGAGGGGCAGGAGACCGAGGCGGTGCGCGGCGCGGTGATGGAGATCGTCCGCAGTGCGTTCCGGCCGGAATTCCTTAACCGTCTCGACGAAATCCTGCTGTTCCGTCGCCTCGGCCGGTCCGACATGACCGGGATCGTCGATATCCAGTTGGCCCGGCTGCGCAAGCTGCTGACCGACCGCCATGTCACCCTCGACCTTGACCCGACCGCCCAGGTCTGGCTGGCCGAACGCGGCTACGACCCGGTCTATGGGGCCCGGCCGCTGAAGCGGGTGATCCAGCGCACCTTGCAAACCCCGCTGGCCGGTCTGATCCTCGAAGGCGCGATCAAGGACGGCGACACCGTCCGCGTCGCGGCGGCCGAGGGCGGGTTGCTGATCAACGGCCGCTCGGTCGGGGCCGATCTGGTGTAACCCCAGGATCGAACGGAGGTCGGGGGCGTTTGCCCCCGAACGGGTCTGGGCGGTCGCCCGGCCGCGTAGCGGAGGGCTTTCAAAAGCCCGATAAAAAAAGCCCCTCTCCGATCGGAGAGGGGCTTTTCCGTCTTTAATGCAACGTCAGCCTAGGCCGAGGTGTCGAGATTGCCGCCGCCCGATTTCGGGCCGCCCTTGGCGATACCGACCAGGGCCGGGCGCAGCAGGCGGTCGTGCAGGGTGTAACCCGACTGCATTTCCAGCACCACGGTGCCTTCCAGCTTGGCGGCATCTTCGATTTCCATCATCGCCTGATGCAGGTTGGGATCGAACCGTTCACCCATCGCCGGAACCTTGCGGATGCCATAGCGCTCGAAGGTGGCGATCAGTTCGCGCTCGGTCATCTCGACGCCGACGGTCAGGGAATTGACCGCCTCGTCGGCTTCGCGCGCGCCGGGGGGGACGGCGTCGAGAGCGCGACGCAGATTGTCGGCGACCGACAGCACGTCCTTGGCCAGGGTCGAAACCGCGTACTTGCCGCGATCCTCGGCCTGCTGTTCCAGGCGGCGACGGACGTTCTCGGTGTCGGCGCGGGCGTACAGAACGTCGTTCTTCAGCTTCGCCACCTGGGCTTCGAGTTCGGCGATTCGATCGGCGGGGGCCGGCTCAGCGGCCTCGGCGACCGGAGCCTCGGACGGGGCCGCCTCGGCTCCGTCAACCGGGCTGGTATCCACCGGCTGTTCGCTGGTCTGGTCCTGGGTCATGCTCTGTCCTCGATCCTCAAGGTTGTCCGATAAGGCGGCCGATCACCTTTGCAGTGTAATCGACCATGGGGATGATCCGGGCGTAATTGATGCGTTGGGGGCCGATCACGCCGATGGCACCCACGATGCATTCACGCGAATCGCGATAGGGGGCAACGATCATCGAGCAGCCGGTGACCCCGAACAGCTCGTTCTCCGCCCCGATGAAAATCTGGACGCCGTCGGCCTCGCGGGTCAAATCGACCAGCCGCAGGAATTGTTCCGAGGTTTCCAGCGCCTCGAACAGAGCGCGAATCCGTTCCAGATCCTCGACGGCGGTGACGTCTTCCAGCAGATGCGACTGGCCGCGCACGATCAGCGGCGCCGGGCTTTCGCCCCCGGCCCAGGTGGCCAGACCGGCTTCGACAACGCGGCGGGTCAGCGAATCGAGCGTGGTCCGCTGCTGTTCCAGTTCGTCGGTAATCTCTTCGCGCATCGCGTCGAGCGAGCGGCCGGCCAGGCGGGCGGTGAGATAGTTTCCCGCTTCGACCAGGGTCGAGCGATCGACCCCCTCGGGCAGGTCGAGAATGCGGTTTTCGACCACCCCGTCTTCGGTGACCAGCACCACCAGGGCGCGGCGCGGCCCCAGCCAGACGAACTCGACATGTTTCAGCGAGCGCTGAATCCGCGGTGCCACCACCATTCCGGCGCAGCGCGACAGACCCGACAAGGTGGTCAGCGCCTCGGCCAGCAATTGCTCGACGCTGCGGCCCGAGGCCCGACATTGCAGGTCGATATGGGTGCGCTCGTCCTCGGCCAGCCGCCCGATTTCCAACAGGCCGTTGACGAACAGCCGCATCCCCGCCTGGGTCGGCAGCCGCCCGGCCGAGGTATGAGGGGCGTAGAGCAAGCCGCATTCTTCGAGATCGGCCATCACGTTGCGGATCGTCGCCGCCGACAGCGACAGGTTGGGCAGGCGCGACAGGGTGCGCGATCCCACCGGCTCGCCGGTTTCGACATAGGATTCGACCACCCGGCGGAAAATTTCCCGCGAGCGCTCGTTAAGCTCGGTGATGACTGGCGCGGTGCCGCGTACCATCCGTCCTGGTGACCTTTATCCTCTGTCGCGAAAATCTAGTGTCGCCCGCCCGCTCCGTCAATCGCCGCCCGGCGATTGGGCAAAGATACGGAGACGCGGAATCGCCGGTTCAGCGCCGCGAGGCGGCGAGACAATCCGTTCAGCGCCGCAACGCGGCGGGACAATCCGCTTAGCGCCGCGACGCGGCGGGACAATCCGCTTAGCGCCGCGAGGCGGCGCGGGCAATCATCATCAGGGCGCGGGCGGTGATCTCGGGCGCGGGCAGCCCGGTGGTCTTGCAATCGAGTTCGGCCTCGGTCAGCAATTCCAGCGCGCGGCCCAGCCGATCGACCGGCCAGCGCGACACCTGACGGCGAAAGCGGTCGGCCTGCTTGAAGATCACCGGCGGCTTCAACGCCGTCATCGCCTGTTCGACCGACTTGCCCTGGGCGACCAGCCCGGCGACGAGATGGAGACGGATGAAGTGTCGCGACACCGAGCGCAGCATCGCGACCGGCTGCGCCCCTTCGTTCAGCAGCTTGTCGAGCACCCGCTGCGCCCCGGCATGGTCGCCATCGGCGGTCGATAGCGCCAGATCGTCCAGCCCGCGCGCGGCGCTGTCGCCGACGCAGGCCGCCGCGTCCTCAAGCCGGACCCGGCCGGGTCCGCCCATATACAGCGCCAGCTTGGTCAGTTCGGACCGGGTCAGACGGCGGTCGCCGCCAAGATTCTCGACCAGATAGGCCATCGCGTCCGGCTCGGCCAGCAGCCCGGCGACTTTCAGTTCGGCGACGATCACCGCTTCCAGCGTCCCCGCCTCGTCGCCATAGCAGGCCAGAGCGGCGGCGTTGTCGGCCCCTTCGACCAGCTTGCGCAGCGACGAGCGCGGTCCCAACTCGCCCGCTTCGACCACCACCAGCGAATCGCCGCGCGGATTGGCCAGGAACGAGGCCAGCGACGCGCTTTGACCGTCGGCGGCCTCGCGCAGCACCACCACCCGCCGCCCGCCCCCCATCGCAATCGCGGCGGCTTCGTCGGCCAGCGCGGCCGGGCTTTCTTTCAGTTGGGCGGCGCGGAGTTCGGCGACGCGGAACGGATCGGACAAATCCGCCACCACCCCGCGCATCAGCCGCTCGACCCGTTCGCGCACCAGCCCCTGGTCGGGACCGTACACCAGAACGGCGCGAACCGCCGGATCGGGCTGGCGCAGGAAGGCCTCGATCCGCGCCGCCGCGATCTTCACGGCTGGGTAAAGGGCGAGGGGTCATCCCCGAGGGACCATCCTTTGCTCCGGCGACGGAAGCGGGGATCGTTGGGATTGGCCTGATAACGCTCGATCGCGGCGGCGACCCGGCCGCGAATATCGTCGGCGATCTGGGTCGCCGCCCGTTCGCGGGCATCGCGTTCCATCACCACGCTGGCATAGCGCGGGCCAAGATAATCGAAGCTGGCCACCGTGGTCGCGGACTCGCTCAGCAGAAACACCCCCTCACGCTGCAAGCGAATCGTTGCGATCAAAGTCAGATTGCCCAGCGTCGCGTACCCGTCCTTGCGATAGCCGACATCGGTGGTCGATTCGGTCAGTTCGACCTGGAGATTATAAAGCGGATCGGCCGGCTCGCCCCGCGGACTAAGCCGCTGGACCAGCGCGTTGCGGACCTGCTGGCCGACCCGGTTGCTGATCGGATCGACCCGGACGCGGGCCAGATCGACCCCGACCGGACTGTCGTCGGCGGTGCTGCCCGCCGTGGCATGAATGGCACGGAAGCCGCAGCCGACGGGGCCAAGCCCCGCCAGCATGGCGACCAGAAGGAGTCTAGGCCACAACATTGACGATCCTGTTAGGCACGACCACCACCTTGCGCGGCGGCTTGCCCGCCAGGGCGGCGATCACCTGCGGCTGGTCGAGCGCGGTTCGCTCGGCCAGGGCCGCCTCGGCGTTCTTGGGCAGTTCGATCGTCGCGCGCAGCTTGCCGTTGACCTGGACCGCGACGGTGACGCTGTCCTCGACCAGCAAAGCGGGATCGGCCTCGGGCCACGCCGTCTCGGCGATCAGGCTGTCCTGGCCCAGCGCCGACCACATTTCCTCGGCCAGATGCGGCATCATCGGTCCGATCAGCCGGGCGGCGGCCTCCAGACCCTCGCGCAGGACCCAGGCGGCATCGCTATCGACGGCGGGAGCCCCCAGTTCGGCCAGCGCGTTGGTCATCTCGCGGATATGGGCCACCGCCTTGTTGAACTGGAAGCGGTCGAGATCGTCGCCGACCACGGCGATGGTCTTGTGAACAAGACGGCGCAGCTTGGCCGCCTCGACCCCCAATTCCGGCATCGGAGCATCGATCGCGGGCAGATCGGCGGTCGCCGCCATCCGCCACAGCCGGTTGACATAGCGCCACGCCCCGTCGATCCCGGCTTCGGTCCAGTCGAGATCGCGGTCGGGCGGGCTGTCCGACAACATGAACAGCCGGGCGGTATCGGCCCCGTAGCCGTCGATGATCCCGGCGGGATCGACGACGTTCTTCTTCGACTTGCTCATCTTTTCCGAACGGCCGACCGTCACCGGCTGGCCGGTCACGGCATGGACCGGGCGGCCATCGGGACCGTCGGCGACATCGGTCGGGAACAGCCAGGCCCCGGCCTCGTCCTTATAGGTCTCGTGGCAGATCATCCCCTGGGTCAGCAGACCGGCGAACGGCTCGGCGACGTTCAGATAGCCGCACTGGCGCAGCGCCCGGGTGAAGAAGCGCGAATAGAGCAGATGCAGCACGGCATGCTCGATCCCGCCGATATATTGATCGACCGGCATCCAGTAATCGGCGGCGGCGCGGTCGAAGCCGATCGTGGTGCTGGTGGGCGAGGTATAGCGGGCGAAGTACCACGAGGATTCGAAGAAGGTATCGAAGGTGTCGGTCTCGCGCCGGGCCGGCTTGCCGCAGACCGGGCAGGCGACATCCTTCCAGGTCGGGTGATGGGCCAGCGGATTGCCGGGAATGTCAAAGCGGACATCCTCGGGCAATTGGACCGGCAACTCGGCTTCCGGCACCGGCACCGCGCCGCAGGACTCGCAATGGATGATCGGGATCGGGCAGCCCCAATAACGCTGCCGCGACACGCCCCAATCGCGCAGACGGAAATTGACGGTGCGCGCCCCCAATCCCTCGGCCTCGATCCGGTCGATTGCCGCAGCCTTGGCCGCCTCGACGGCAAGACCGTCGAGGAAAGCGGAATTGATCAAGACACCGTCGCCGGTATAGGCGGTTCCGGCGGCGATCTGGGCGGCCACCGCCTCGCGGTCGGCGGCCGGTTCGACCACCTGGGTATAGCCCAGCCCGTATTTATTGGCGAAATCGAGATCGCGCTGGTCATGCGCCGGGCAGCCGAAAATCGCCCCGGTGCCATAATCCATCAGCACGAAATTGGCGACATGGATCGGCAGGGTCCGCGACGGGTCGAACGGATGCACCGCCTTCAACCCGGTATCGAAGCCCTTTTTCTCCGCCGTTTCGATCGCCGCCTCGGAGGTGCCCATCCGGTTGCATTCGGCGATGAACTCGGCCAGCGCCGGATTGCCCGCCGCCAGTTCGGCGGCCAACGGGTGGTTGGCGGCGATGGCGACGAAACGAGCCCCGTACAAGGTGTCGGGACGGGTGGTGAAAATCTCGAGCCCGGTGGCACGGCCTTCGACCTGGAACAGCAGCCGCGCCCCTTCGGAGCGTCCGATCCAGTTCTCCTGCATCAGCCGCACCCGTTCGGGCCAGCGCTCCAGCGTCTTTAAGCTGTCGAGCAGATCCTGGGCAAAGGCGGTGATCTTGAGGAACCATTGCGACAGCAGCCGCTTCTCGACCAGCGCGCCCGAGCGCCAGCCGCGTCCGTCGATCACCTGCTCGTTGGCGAGAACGGTGTTCTCGACCGGGTCCCAATTGACCCAGGATTCCTTGCGATAGACCAGCCCGGCCTTGAGGAAATCCAGGAACATCTTCTGTTCGTGGCGGTAATAATCGGGCTCGCAGGTGGCGACTTCGCGGGCCCAATCGTAGGACAGGCCCATCGACTTCAATTGCTCGCGCATCGCCGCGATATTCTCGCGGGTCCACTTCGCCGGATGCACCCCGTGCTGGATCGCCGCGTTCTCCGCCGGAAGGCCAAAGGCGTCCCACCCCATCGGATGCAGCACATTGTGGCCCCGCGCCCGCTTGTAGCGGGCAACGACGTCGCCCAGCGTGTAATTGCGGACATGGCCCATGTGGATGCGCCCCGACGGATAGGGGAACATCTCCAGCACATAATATTTCGGGCGGTCGGATTCCTCGCGCGCGATGAAGCAGCCCCGGTCTTCCCAGACCTTCTGCCACCGGGCCTCGGTGTCCTTGACGTTATAGCGATCGGCAATAAGAGAATCGGGGCGCGACATTTCGTCGTCTGTCTTTCCGGTTAGCGGCTAAATAAGAAACGGTTAGTCCTGCGAGACGAGGCGAAGCTGGCGCGCCCGGGTCAGGATCGAGTTTTCGAGATCGGTCGCCATCTTGGGATCGACCCGGGCATCGACCCAGGAACCCGACAGGTCGCGGGTCTGCTTGAACAGCGACACCTTGACCCCGTCCGACCGCAAGGTGCGGTCGAGGATGAAGACATTGACCTTATAGCGCTCGGTCGGCGTCTCGGGCAGCTGATACCAGTCGGTGAAAATGGTTCCGCCGAAGGCGTCGGCGGTGGTGATCGGCATGAACGAGATGGTGTCGAGCGACGCCCGCCACAGGAAGGCATTGACGCCGATCCCCGACCCGGCATTGTCGGGCTTGCTCTTGCCGAACATCCCTTCGGGGCCGAAGATGGTTTCCTGCTTCTCGTTGGACATGCGCGGCGCGCTGTCCCCCTTGTCGCGGGTCGGATAGACCGCTTGGGAATTCTCGCAGGCGGACAGCAGCAGACCGGCAAGAAAAGCGACCGGAACGGCGAAGCGAACCGCGTATCTGTATCTAATCATGTCGCGCCTTCATTCCGCCGCACGAAGGGCCGTGCGGCCTGTTGGCAAACCGAAAGCCCCGGACAAGGCCGGGGCCGAGAACGGCCCCGAGCATGCAACGAGAGCAGCCCGCGCGGCAAGGGCGAAAACGGCGGCCGGACGGCCGCGCTCAGTCCCGGGGCGATGCCGGATCGACCGGAACCGGGTTGGCCCGGATGTGGCGCAACCCGGACTGAAGGTAATCCCAGCCGGTGACCAGGGTCAGCGCCGCCGCCACCGACAGCCCAGCCTCGCCGATTTGGCGGGTCGGCAGGATGGTCAGGGCATCGCCGACCAGCAGAACCGGGATCGCCACCATCTGGATTCCGGTCTTCCACTTCGCCAACCGACTGACCGGCAGGCCGACCCGGACCTCGGCCAGGAACTCGCGCAGGCCCGACACCATGATCTCGCGCAGCACGATCACCAGCGCCGACAGGATCGACAGCTCGCTGACCCGGTTGAACGCCACCAGCATGAACAGCACCGAGACCACCAGCAGCTTGTCGGCGATCGGGTCGAGGAAGCGGCCGAAGGTCGAAACCTGATTGCGCGAGCGGGCGACGTATCCGTCGAACCAGTCGGTGATCGCGGCGGCGACGAACAGGGCACAGGCGGCCCAGCGGGCGGTCGAGCCATCGACATAGAACAGGGCGACCATCACCGGAATCACCACGATACGCGACAACGTCAAAAGGTTGGGTAGGCTGGTCACCATCGCTCACGTCCGTCTGGCGCCCCCCGGGCCGGGGCGCGGCGCGGCGATACTAGACCGGAATCATCACCCTGTCACGATCCCGACATCGGTTATTCCGGGCGAATTTCCCTTTCTTCGGGATGGAAATGGTCGTGCAGTTTCTTCGCCATCGTCCGGCTGATTCCCTCGACCGCCTCCAATTCCGGCAATGACGCCTCGGCGACGGCGCGGGCCGAGCCGAAATGGGTCAGCAACGCCTTCTTGCGCCGGGCGCCGATTCCCGCCACCTCGTCCAGCGTCGAGCGCACCAGACCCTGGGAGCGGCGGGCGCGGTGGGTGCCGATGGCGAAGCGGTGGGCTTCGTCGCGCAGGCGCTGGAGGAAATACAGCACCGGATCGCGCGGCGGCAGCATGAACGGCTCGCGGCCGGGAATAAAGAACCGCTCGCGCCCGGCGTCGCGGTCCGGCCCCTTGGCAATGCCGACGATGGCAAGGTCGTCGATCCCCAACTCCTCCAGCACCGCCAAGACGCTGGTCAACTGGCCCTGGCCGCCATCGATCAGAATCAGATCGGGCCAATGGCCGCGCTCGCGGTCGGGGTCTTCCTTCTGGGCGCGGGACAGGCGGCGGGTCAGCACCTCGCGCATCATCCCGAAATCGTCGCCCGGGGTCAGAGTGGTCGAGCGGATGTTGTACTTGCGCCACGCCGATTTCAGCAGCCCCTCCGGCCCGGCGACGATCATCGCGCCGACGGCGTCGCTGCCCTGGATGTGGCTGTTATCGTAGACCTCGATCCGCTGCGGAGCCGCCTCCAGCCCCAGCGCGGTAGCGACGCCGTCCAGCAGCTGACGCCACGCCCCGCTTTCGGCCAGCCGCCGCGCCAGGGCGTCGCGGGCATTGTCGGTGGCGTGATCGATCAGACGCTTGCGGTCGCCGCGCTTGGGCAGCAGCAGGGTGACCTTGTGCTTCGCCTTCTCACTGAGCGCCTCGGCGACGATCCCCGCCTCGGCGGGCGCGAGGTTGAGCAGAATCTCCGGCGGCGGCGGCCGATCGGCGTAGAACTGGCCCAGGAAGGCGGCCATCACCTCGGGCGCCTCGGCATCGCGGCCGTGGCTGGGGAAATAGGCGCGGTTGCCGCAATGACATCCGGCGCGGAAGAAGAACACCTGGACCGAACTGGCCCCGCCCGCCTGATGCAGCGCGACGACGTCGGCGTTCTCCAGCCCCTCCGCCCCGCTTTCCGGGCTGGCCCGGACCCGGGCCAGCGCCCGCAGCCGGTCGCGGTACAGCGCCGCCTCTTCGAACTCCAGCGCCTCGCTGGCCGCTTCCATCCGCGCGGTCAGATCGTGGCGGATCGCCTGGCTGTGGCCGGACAGGAACGACCGCGCCCCCTCGACCAGCGCGCGATAAGCCTCGGGGGTGATGCGGTCGGCACAGGGCGCACTGCACCGCTTGATCTGAAACAGCAGACAGGGACGGGTGCGGGCGGCAAACACCGAATCGGTGCAAGAGCGTAGCAGGAAGGCCCGTTGCAGCGCCGCCAGGGCCTGATTGACCGATCCGGCCGAGGCGAACGGACCGAAATATTCCCCCGGCCGGGTGCGGGCACCGCGATGCTTGAGCACCTGCGGCCAGTCATGGTCGGCGGTGATCAGGATGTGGGGGAAGGTCTTGTCGTCCTTCAGCAGGATGTTATAGCGCGGCCCCAGCGACTTGATCAGGGTGCTTTCCAGCAACAGCGCCTCGACCTCGGTGCGGGTGGTCACCACCTCCATCCCGGCGGTCTCGGCGATCATCCGCTGAATCCGCAGGACCTGGCGCTCGGGCTTGGTATAGGCCGCCACCCGCTTCTTCAGATTCTTGGCCTTGCCGACATAGAGCACGTCGCCGCGCCCGTTCAGCATCCGATAGACCCCGGGGCTATCGCCCAACGTCGCGAGAAAGCCCAGGATCACCGTCACCCCGGCCGCAAGCGGCCGTGCCGTTGTCGCCGTCGCCGGGTCATCCACCGCCGCAGGAATATCCGTTTGGTATGGGTCCACCTTTTCCTCTTGCGGTTCAGGATATCCACGAATCATGTGGATAAGTTTGTTGGAAAGTTCGGGATCGCATGGGGGTACCAAGGATCTTCCTCGACTCCACCGGTTTGCCTCTTTTGTAGGCATATCGGCGAAAGCGTTTTAATTCAATACGTTATCTTTTTAGCGATCCGGCCGCGCTCGATTTTTCGCGGAAATGCGTCGATTCGATGACCTGACCGGCGCTGAACGCCTCCTGTGCACAACTCCCTCGGTGCGGCCCAACGCGGCGACAGGGTGGCACGAACCGCCGCCGCGGCCGAGGATGCGATCCTCGTCGTCCTGATCGGCCCGACCGGAGTCGGGCAAGGGCAGTCCCCGCCCGCCGCCTCCGGATATCCACGGACTCTGTGGATAACTTTGTTGGAAAGGTGTGGGGAGGCTGGGGGCAGCGAGGAACTCTCTAGGGTTGTGCGCCCTGCCCGATTTCTAGGCACAAAACCGAAATTCCCATTTTCCAAGGCATTAGCCCGAGTCCAACCCGATCTGATCGGGACTCGACCCGATATTTTTCCTCTGGACCCGTCGGTTGGGACGCGTTCAGGGCGGCAGACGCGGTGTGCACAACTTAACGGTTCACTCGATCCGACCGTCGCGGACCGGCCCGCTGGGGAGCGCGCCGCATCGTGGAAAACCGATAGACCCTTGATCGATTGTGTCTTTTCGACCCGCCAGCGGAAATATCCACGGACTCTGTGGATAAATCTGTTGGAAAGCTGCGGATGGACCACGCCGAGCCAAGGAGTCCCTCGGATTCTTCGGTTTGCCACATTTGTGGGCACCGGAGTGATATCGTTATTTATCATGGACTTAGCTTGGCATGGCGAGACACGGGAGCACGCCGTTTGTTCGATTTCCAAGAAATAAGGCGTTTTGGTGTCACGTTGCTCTCGAAATCGCTCCTGTGCACAAGTACTCGCGCAACGTGACTGCGGTCACTCTTCGAAGCTGTCGCCGCCGACGCCCCAGCCGAGATGCTGGCCGCCGTCGAGCGCGATCATCTGGCCGGTGATCGACGGAGTCGATAACAAGAAGCGCAAAGCGGCGCAAATCTCGTCGGGACCGGTGCCGCGATGGAGCGGCAGCGACGACGCCTGGGCGGCAAAGGCTTCGGCGCTTTGCCGCACCGATGGCAGGGCCGGGCCGGGGCCGATCGCGACGACGCGGATGCGGGGTGCCAGTGCCAGCGCCAGCGTCTGGGTCAGGGTCCACAGACCGGCCTTGCTGAGGGTGTAGGTGGTGAAATGGGGGGTCAGGTTCCAGACCCGCTGGTCGATCAGATTGACCACCACCGCCTCGGCCATCGGCGGCAGGTGATGGGCCAGCGATTGGGTCAGCACGAAGGGGGCGCGCAGATTGACCTCCATATGAAGGTCCCAGCTCTCGCGGGTGGCGTCCAGCGCCTCGTCGCGTTCGAAGGTCGAGGCGTTGTTGACCAGCACGCCCACCGGCCCCAATCGGGCGGCAACATGGTCGATCAGGGTCGCCACCTCGCTCTCGCGGGCAAGGTCGGCGGCAACCGCCACCGCCCGCCCGCCTTGCGCCGTGATCGCGGCGACCACCGCCTCGGCCTCGGGGCCGGAACGGGCGTGGTGCACCGCGACGGCAAACCCGGCCCGGGCCAGATCGAACGCGATCGCCCGGCCAATCCGTCGCGCCGCGCCGGTAACCAGAGCGACGCGCGGCAGGGCGGGAGAAAAGGAATCGGTGGTCATGGCGGACACTCCGGGGCTGCGGGTGGGGTCGGGACAGTCCATTGATGCTCCGCCTGGGCCATCATCGCCGACGTCGGCGTAACTTTACCTCGCTTCGCCACCGCTGTCTGCCGGGAGAACCTCCCTCTTGCGATCCGGCGGGGCCGCCCCAACCTAATCTGAAGCGAGAAGGAGTGCCCCCCATGCTTGGTGATTCGCTAAAGACCGTTCTTGCCGCCGCCGCCGCCGCCGTGGGACTGGCCGGGCATGCCTCGGCCGACGACTCCCCCGCCCCCGCCCGGATCGAATGGGGCGCGCTGCCGCTGCCCGCGATTGATGGCGGCGCGATTGATCCCGCCAGCCTGACCGGCAAGGTGGTCCTCGTCGTCAACACCGCCTCGAAATGCGGCTTCACCCCCCAATATGCCGGGCTGGAAGCGCTGTGGCGCGAATATCGCGACCGCGGCTTGGTCGTGCTGGGGGTTCCGTCGAATGATTTCGGCAGCCAGGAACCCGGCAACGATGCCGAGGTCGCCTCGTTCTGCGAGATCAATTACGGGGTCGATTTCCCGCTGCTGTCAAAGCAGACAGTGTCGGGATCGAACGCGCATCCGTTCTATCGCTGGGCGGCCGAACGCACCGGGCCGCTGGGCGTGCCGCGCTGGAACTTCCACAAGATCCTGATTGCCCGCGACGGACGGCTGCTCGACTGGTATTCCAGCGTCACCGGGCCGGATTCGGGGCGGCTGCGCTCGGCGATCGAGCGGGCGCTCGATCTACCGGGCAGCTAGGCGGACGGATCGCCCCCTCTCCCCTCGCGACGGCGGGAGAGGAGGGGCCGACCGGACTTTATACCAAACTGCATTGAGTGGAACTCATGCAGTTTGGTTAGGCCCGAAGGGCCGCGCGCCCCATGGCGCGGAGCCAAGCGGCCCGGATGGGCCGCGCCCGGCGGCTGAGGGCCTGCGCGGATCGGTTCCGATCCGTGCAGCTTGGTATTAGTCGCGGAAATTGACGAACTGAAGCGGACGGTCGGATTCGACCTTGCGCAGCAGCGCGATGGTTTCCTGCAACTCGTCGCGCTTCTTGCCGGTGATCCGCAGTTCCTCGCCCTGGATCGCGGCCTGGACCTTGATCTTGCTGTCCTTGATCGCCTTGACCAGCAGCTTGGCGAGATCCTTGTCGATCCCTTCCTTGATGTCGATCTGCTGGCGGACGGTGTTGCCCGAGGCCTTTTCGACCGTCTTGAACTCCATCACCTTGGGATCGACGCTGCGCCGGGTGAAGTACACCTTCAGCAATTCGTGCATCTGCTTCAGCTTGGCATCGTCGTCGGCGAGGACGGTGATGGTCTTGTCTTTGCGCTCAAGCGAGCATTTCGCTCCCTTGAAGTCGAAGCGTTGCGCGATTTCGCGGGTGACCCCGGCCAGGGCGTTGTCGATCTCGGCCAGATCGGTCTTGGAAACGACGTCGAAGGACGGCATCACCGCCTCTCCTCTGCTGTGGCTTAGTGCGGCCGGGTTGTAGCACAGCCGCCGCCCTCGCCCAAGCCGCCGTGTCGCCTCGCCGCGCGGCCATCGGGTGTTTACCCTGGATCCAGCGCCGAACTTTTGCTATCATTACGGATATGACGCGGCCAAAACCCTTCGAACGGAAAGCTGGCCCGGTGGAAACAAGCTTATTTCAGATCATTGCCGAGGCCTGTTCCTCGGCCCGGCGCGACGGTTTGGGCACCGCCGAGACGCGCGACGCGATTCAATCGGCGCTGCTGGCACGCGACCCCACCTTGCGACCGGGAACGGCCCGGATCATCGCCGACCAACTGTTCCCGTTGGTCGAGCGGACATTGGGTCATTAGGGCACTGGAACTGGCGGCGATGGACGATTACGTATAGTGTCCGCCTGTTCTTCCCCGTCTGTCCCATAGGCTTCAATTCCATGTCCTCTGCATCGACGCATCGTCCCCGCCCGGTTGTCTTGTGCATTCTCGATGGCTGGGGCTGGCGCGAGAAGACTCCCGACAATGCCATCGCCCAAGCCACCCTGCCCAACTGGACCCGCTTCCTTGAGCGCTACCCCCACGCGCTGCTGCAAAGCTCGGGACTTCAGGTCGGGCTGCCCGACGGACAGATGGGCAATTCCGAGGTCGGCCACATGAATCTGGGGGCCGGTCGGGTGGTGATGCAGGAACTGCCCCGCATCGACACCGCCGTCGCCGATGGCTCGCTGGCCGCCAATCCGGCCCTGACCGCGATGATCGCCGGGCTGAAGGCCAAGGGCGGCACCTGCCACCTGATGGGCTTGATGAGCCCGGGCGGCGTCCACTCGCATCAGGATCATCTGGCCGCGCTGGCCCGCACCGTTGCCGCCGCCGGGGTTCCGGTCGCGGTCCACGCCTTCCTCGACGGTCGCGACACCCCGCCATCGAGCGCGCCGGGCTTTCTCGCCCGCTTCCAGGAGGCCGTGGCCGGATCGAACGTCACCATCGCCACGGTGTCGGGACGCTATTACGCGATGGACCGCGACAAGAGGTGGGAGCGGGTCATCCTGGCCTGGAATGCCCTGGTCGAGGCCAAGGGCGAAACCGCCCCGGACGCCCTGGCGGCGGTCAACGCCTCCTACGCCACCGGCAAAACCGACGAATTCGTCCTGCCCACCATCATCGGCGATTATCACGGGATGAAGGATGGCGACGCCCTGTTGATGGGCAATTTCCGCTCGGACCGCGCCCGCGAGATTCTGACCACCCTGGTCGACCCGGCGTTCGACGGCTTTGCCCGCACCCGTCAGGTGGCCTTTTCCGCCCGGCTGGGGATGGTCGAATATTCGGCCGACCTCACCCCCTTCATGACCCCGCTGTTCCCGCCCGAGACCCTGACCGGCATCCTGGGCGAAGTGGTGTCAGCGGCGGGGATGACCCAGTTGCGGTTGGCCGAGACCGAGAAGTACGCCCACGTCACTTTCTTCTTCAATGGCGGGCGCGAACTGGTCTTCCCCGGCGAGGAACGGATTCTGGTTCCCAGCCCCAAGGTCGCCACCTATGACCTGAAGCCCGAGATGTCGGCCTTCGGCGTTGCCGACCACGCCGTCGAGGCGATCGGCAGCGGCCGCTTCGACCTGATCGTGATCAATTTCGCCAATGGCGACATGGTCGGGCATACCGGCTTCCTCGACGCCGCGATCCACGCGGTCGAAGCGGTCGATGTCTGCCTAGGACGGCTGGAACACGCGATCGAGGCGGCCGGCGGTGCCCTTCTCGTCACCGCCGACCACGGCAACGCCGAGCAGATGAAGGATCCCATCACCGGGCAGCCCCACACCGCCCACACCACCGGACCGGTCCCGGTGGTGCTGGTCGCGCCCCCCGCCGGGATCACCGGTCTGGTCGATGGACGGCTGGCCGACGTCGCGCCGACCCTGCTGGCCCTGCTGGGCTTGCCGCGTCCGCCCGAAATGACCGGGCAGTCGTTGCTTGTTTCGGCCTAGCCCACCCTTCGCGCCCGCGCTGCTGCTGCTCCTGACCGGGGCGGGAGCGGCGTTGGCGCAAGACCTTCCTCCCCTCGACCCCGGCCTGCGCCTGCGCGAGTTGGAAGCCGAGTTGGACCGCTCTCGCGCCGCCCATGATGAAATCCGCTCCAAGGCCGCCAATCTGGCCGAGGAAACCGGGCGGCTGCGCGCCGACATGGTCAAGACCGCCCGCGCCGCCCAGGAGAGCGAAGATCTGCTGTCCGAACTCGAATTCCAGCTCGACGATTTGCGCGAGCGCGAGGAAAGCCGCTCCGAAGCGCTGAAGCGGCGCTCGCAGCAGATGGTCGGCGTGCTGACCGCGCTCCAACGGCTGGCCTGGCGTCCGACCGAGGCGCTGATCGCCCAGCCGCAAAGCCCCGCCGACACCGTCCGCTCGGCGATCCTGCTCCGCGCCGCCGTGCCGCAGATCGAGCAATCGGCCCACGATCTGCGCGGCGAAATCGATTCGGTCACCCGGCTGCGGGCCGAGATCGGCGAACAGAAAAAGCGGATCGCCGCAACCGCGACCCGGCTGGAGCAGGAGCACGACCGCCTCAAGGACATGGTCGAGCGCAAAAGTCAGGTCCAGCGCGCCACCGAGGAAGAGCGCCGCTCGGCCGAATTGCGGATGCGCGATCTTGCCGCCCAGGCCGAGGATCTGCGCGACCTGCTGGCCCGGCTGGAGCAGGAGCGCGAGCGCCGCATCGTCGAGGCCGCCGAAAAGGCCGCCGCCGAAAAAGCCGCGCGCGAGGCCGAACTGGCCGCGCAAAAAGCCGCGCGCGAGGCCGAACTGGCCGCACAGAAAGCCGCCCGCGAAGCCGAACTGGCCGCACGCCGGGCCGAGCAGCAGGCCGCCGCCGAGGCGAAAGAACGCGAAAAGGCCCAGGCCCGCGTCGCCCGCGAGGCCGAGATCGCCGCCCAGGCCGAGGCGCGGGAAAAGCAGTTGATGGCGCAAAAAGCGACGGTCGAGGCCGAGCAGGCCTCACGCGAGGCCGCTGCCTCCCGCCTGACCCGCACCGGCAAGCCGTTCAGCCAGATGCAGGGGCATCTGCCCTTCCCCGCCCGCGGCAAGGTCGTCGAAGCCTATGGCCAGACCAACGAGGTCGGCCACCAGACCAAGGGCATTTCGATCCAGACCCGCAAGGGGGCACAGGTGATCGCCCCCCACGATGGGCAGGTTGTGTTCGCCGGACCGTTTCGCGGCTATGGCCTGCTCTTGATCCTGGAACACAGCGAAGGCTATCATACCCTGCTCGCGGGACTGGCCCGGGTCGACTCCACCGTCGGCCAGCGGCTGACCGCGGGCGAACCCGTCGGCGTGATGGGACAAGACGACGCCAAACCCGCCCTCTATCTCGAGCTGCGCCACCATGGCCAGCCGGTCAACCCGTTGCCTTGGCTCATGGCACGAAATAATAAGGCTAGTGGATGATTCGCAAGATTCTGGTGGCGGCGGGAACCGTCGCCCTGCTGTCCTCGACCGCTCTGGTTCCGGTGGCCGCCGACGCGGCGGAACGCAAGGAGACCTATCGACTTCTCGACCTCTTCGCCGAAGTCTTCGACAAAGTTCGCACCGAATATGTCGAGCCCGTCAATGACGAGGAACTGATCGAGGCGGCGCTGAACGGGATGCTGTCGTCGCTCGACCCCCATTCCGGCTATCTCAATCCGAAGAATTCCAAGGACATGGATATCCAGACCCGCGGCGAGTTCGGCGGGCTCGGGCTGGAAGTGACGATGGAAAACGGCTGGGTCAAGGTGGTGTCGCCGATCGACGACACCCCGGCCTTCCGCGCCGGATTGCAGCCGGGCGACTTCCTGACCCATCTCGACGGCGAGCCGGTCCAGGGCCTGTCGCTGACCGACGCGGTCGATCGGATGCGCGGCCCGCCCGGCACCGATATCAAGGTCACCGTTCGCCGCGCCGGGCTCGACCCGTTCGACGTCAAGCTGACCCGCGCCGTGATCAAGGTTCAGACCGTCAAGGGACTGGCGTTCGGCGAAATCGGCTATATCCGCATCTCGCAATTCAGCGCCACCACCGAATCCGACCTGCGCCGGGTGCTGACCCAGGTCCGCAAGGAAATGGGCAAGCCCGCCACCGGCTTCGTGATTGATCTGCGCAACAATCCGGGCGGTCTGCTCGATCAGGCGGTGTCGGTCTCCGACGACTTCCTCGAACAAGGCGAGATCGTCTCGACCCGGTCGCGCCGTCCCGAGGACACCCAGCGCTACAACGCCCGCTCGGGCGACATCACCGACGGCCTGCCGCTGGTGGTGCTGATCAATGACGGGTCGGCTTCGGCCTCGGAAATCGTCGCAGGCGCGCTCCAGGATCACAAACGGGCGGTGATCCTCGGCACCCGCTCGTTCGGCAAGGGCTCGGTCCAGACCCTGATCCCGCTGCCGGGTCATGGCTCGATCCGCCTGACCACCGCCCGCTATTACACGCCCTCGGGCCGCTCGATCCAGGCGGTCGGCATCGAACCCGACATCAAGGTCTACCCCTCGAAGGTCGAGCCGATCGGCGGTGCCGAACGCGACCGCCGCAGCGAGGCGTCGTTGCGCAAGGCGCTGCCCAACCCCAACGGCACCCCCTCGCCCGACAAGGACAAAGAGAAAGACAAGGAGAAGGACGCCAAGCCCGCGCCCGCAGCGAAGCCCGACGCCAAGCCGGATACCAAGCCCGAGGCCAAGCCGGATGCGAAGCCGGATGCCAAGCCGGATGCGAAGCCCGAGACTCCGCCCGCCCCGGTCAAGCTGGGCGACCCGGCCCAGGATTACCAATTGTCCCGGGCGCTCGACCTGCTGCGCGGCCTGTCGGTCTATCGTCCCCCCGCCACGCGGTAAGGACGCTTGACCCGACCGGACTGACCATCCGCGGCGGCGGCCGAAACAGAGGGACCAAACGATTCCTAGGGCGATATTCGACGCGGTCGGATATCGCCCTAGGCGCACGGAACGGACGCACCAATGGCCAAACGCCGTTATGACGATCTGGATGACGAGGATGACGAGGACGTTCTCTCGACCTCCATCCCGGTCGCGGCCCCGCCGCCGCGACGGCGGCTTCCTCTGCGCCCGCTGCTGATCGGATCGCTGGTGCTGGCTCTGGGCGGCGGCTTGGGGACAGGACTTTACCTCCTCACCTCCTACCAGTACGACGCCCGCTCCCTGATCGGTCTGCTTGATATCGGCGATACCGGCCCGCGTCTGTCGATGCAATTGCCCGGACCGGGCGAGGTGCCCCGCCCCGCGCCCTCCGGCGGCGGTTTGCTGACCCCGCCCGGCGCCCCCGCCCGAGACGAGACGGCCTCCGCCGATCCGTCCGCATCCGTAACGAATTCGGCTCCGCCTCCGACCGCTTCGGTCCCCGCCCCCGCCGCCGCCCCGACGATGGCAGCGCCCCCGGCTCCGCTTGCCACGCCCGCGACACCCCCGGCCCCGTCATCGCCCCCCGGTCGCAGCGCCAGCCGAGCCGATCCCAACGCGATCCCGCCCCAGCCCTCGCCCCGCACCGCCGACAAGCCGCCCAGCTACGATTCGCTGCCGGAAATCAAGGGCGACCCCAAGCCGCTCGCCTCGGCCCCGTTGCGGGACATGCTGAAGAAAAGTCAGGCGGGCGACCTTCCTGTCCCCGGACCCGATGGCCGCCAGCCCTGGCAGGTCTATGCCCGACCCTGGGCCGATCCCGCCAATCGGGGCAAGGTGGCGGTGGTGGTGATTGATCTTGGTCTCGACCGCGTTGCCACCGACGCGGCGATTTTGCGCCTGCCGCCCGAGGTTACCCTCGCCTTCAGCCCCTATGCCGCCAATCTCGACAAGTGGATCCGAAAGGCCCGCGACCACGGCCACGAAGTGTTGATGGTCGTCCCCACCGAATCCGAAGGGCCCGCCGCGCCCGATCCCGGCCCGTTCGGTCTGGTCGCCGCCGCCACGCCCGAGGCCAATCTTGGTCGCCTGGAAACGGTGATGGCCCGCGGACCGGGAGCGGCCGGACTGGTGATGATGGGCGAGACCTTCGCCGCCGCACCGCAAATCTCGGGCGTGTTCGCCGCCGTCCGCGAACACGGATTGCTGTTCGTTGGCCCCGGAGCCGCCGCTCCGGCCCGCACCCCGGCGCTGGCCCGCATCACCACACTCATCGACCGCGACCTTTACCGCGAAGCGATCGACATCCGCCTTAACCAAGCCGTTGTCTCCGCCCGCGTCCAGGGCCGGGCGGTCGCGTTGGTGCAGCCCCGACCGCTGTCGTTCGAGCGTCTCGCCGGTTGGCTGGGCACCCTGTCCGCCAACGGCGTCGTGTTGACCCCCGTCTCCGCCCTGGTGACGCCGCCGCCCGCCCCTCCCGCCAAGCCCTGATTCGAACGGAAAGACCCAACCGATGACGCCGCTCCCCTATCACGACCGCCCCTATCGCCCCTGCATCGGTCTGGTGCTGCTGAACCGGGCCGGGCTGGCCTTTATCGCCCGCAGACTGGACACCCCGGATTCGTGGCAGTTCCCCCAAGGCGGCATCGACGAGGGCGAAGCCCCCGAAACCACCCTGCTGCGCGAGATGAAAGAGGAAATCGGCACCGATTCGGCCAAGATCATCGCCCGGACTGCCGGATGGATCAGCTATGACTTGCCGTTCGATCTGGCCGACCGTTGCTGGAAGGGCAAGTATCGCGGCCAGAAGCAGATCTGGTTCTGTGCCCGCTTCACCGGGTCCGATGCCGAGATCGACCTCGCCACCGAACACCCGGAATTCGACGCGTGGCGCTGGATTCCGCTGGGCGAGGTTCCCGACCTGATCGTTCCGTTCAAGCGGCCGCTGTACGATCAGGTGGTGGCCGAGTTCCTGCCGCTGGCGGTGCCGGTTTAGTCTCCCGTGAAAAAGTCCCTCGCTATCGCTCGGTGTACTTTTTCCCGTTGGATTAATAAGGAGAAAAATGGGCTAGGGGCGGCCCAGCGCCCATTTTTCGTGTTGTCTGCTTCACCAGCCTTGCGCCGCTTAAGCGCGCAAAGCTGGTGAAATCCAGCCTCCGAAGCCGTGGGCGTCGCCCATCGGCCTCGGAGGGAACCAAATCCATCCCCGCGCGGAAAGCTTGATTGAGCACGGGGATTCTTTTTGAACCGGGGAAAAGTACACTGAGGCCAAAGGCCGAAGGACTTTTTCACGAACGACGGTTTAGACACCGGCGGCACCGCCGAAGCGGACCCTGCCCTACCCGCAGGAAATCCGCTCGACGGTTCCGTTGCTTAACCGGAACAAAGCGTTCTGGGGCGATTCGCCCTGCATCGCCTCGTCTGGGTCCTGTCCAAGATACAGCCCGCGCAGGACACGACCGGCGATGCCGTGGCTGATCGCCACCACCTTTTCCTCCGGCCCAACCGACGCCAACCAATCGGACAACCGGGCCGACAGGGCGGCGTGGGTTTCGCCGCCCGGAGCCTTGAAAGCCCAGTGATCGAGGCCGCGTCCCCGCGTCAAAACGGGATCGCGGGCGGTCAGTTCGGCCTTGGTCAGCCCGGAGAACGATCCGGTATCGATCTCGGCCAGCCGGGGATCGAAGGTGATGGTGCGGAAATCGAGCCCGGCAATCTCGGCAATGATCCCGGTGGTCCGGACGCAACGCCCAAGCGGACTTGAGGTCACCCGCCAGCCGGTGCCATCGCCGATCAGACGGGCGATGGTGCGACCGGCCCGGCGGGCCTGTTCGACTCCGTCCGGGGTCAGGGGCGAATCGCGATGCCCCTGCACCCGGCCCTCCCGGTTGGACAGAGTCTCGCCGTGACGGATCAACAGGATGGTCGGCCCCGCCGCCTTGGTCATCCGCGCAACTCGCCGCCAGTGGCCTTGACGACGGCCTGGACGATCCGGGTCGAGACCGCCTCGATCTCCTCGTCGGTCAGGGTCCGTTCGGTCGGCTGCAAGGTGACGCTGATCGCCAGCGACTTCTTGCCCTCGGGGAGGTGAGTCCCTTCGTACAGATCGAACACGATCACGTCGGCAACCAAAGCCTTGTCGGCATTGCGGGCGGCGCGAACCACCTGCTCGGCGGCGACTTTGCTGTCGAGGATGAAGGCGAAATCGCGCTCGAGCGGCTGGAACGCCGACGCCTTCAGCAAAGGCCGCGCCCGGCTGGGCTTGGCCTTGGCGGGCGGCAACGCCTCGACGAACAATTCGAACCCGACCAGCGGACCCTTGACGTCAAGCGCGGCCAACACCGCCGGATGCAGTTCGCCGAAAAAGCCAACCGGCTTGTTGCCAAGGCGTAATGTTCCCGCCCGGCCGGGATGATACCAGGACGGCGCTTCGGCGATGGTCTGGAAGCCGTCGGGGCTGAGCCCGGTTGCCGCGATCGCCGCCAGCAAATCGGCCTTGGCGTCGAAGGCATCGACCGCGCGCGGCGCGCCGGTCCAGTGGCGGGCGGCGGTTTTGCCGACCCGCAGGCCGCCCGCGACCAGCCGCTGCTGACCCGGTTCCGGCCCGTCGAATTGCGGCCCGATCTCGAACAGACCGAAATCGCGCAAGCCCCGATCGAGGTTGCGCCCCACCGCCGCGACCAGATTGGGCAGCACCGAGGGACGCATCGCGTCAAGGTCGGCCGAAATCGGATTGGCCAGTTGCAGCGCGTCGCTGCCACCACCGAACCAGGCGGCCTGGGCCTGGGGCAGGAACGACCAGGTGACGGTCTCGATCAGCCCGCGCGAGGCCAACTGACGCCGCACCCAACCGACCCGGCGCTGGGCCGGGGTCAGGATCGGCTTCGGCATCGGGTTGCGCGGCAACGGCACCGCCGGAATGGAGTCGAAGCCGGTGATACGGACGATTTCCTCGACCAGATCCTGCTCGCCACCGATATCGGCCCGCCAGGACGGCGGATTGACCAGCAGCCCGTCGTCATGTTCGGCGACGGCGCAGCCCAGCGCGTGCAGGATCGCTTCCTGCCGCTCGATCGTGACCTCGACCCCGCCCAGGGCGGCAACGCGGCCGGGACGCAGCACGATCGATTTCTGCCAATCGGGCTCGGTTCCGGCGATCACCGGCTCGGACGCCTCGCCGCCGCACAGATCGAGAATCATCCGGGTGGCGAGTTCCATCGCCGGAACGACGAAGGCAGGATCGACCCCGCGTTCGAAGCGGAAGCGGGCGTCGGACAGGATGTCGAGGCGACGACCGGTGGTCGCGGTCCGGGCCGGATCGAACCACGCCGCTTCGAGGAAAACGGAACTGGTGGTATCGGCGCAGCCGGTCGGCTCGCCGCCGATCACCCCGGCCAGACCAAGCGCGCCGGATTCGTCGGCGATCACCGTCATCGTCTCGTCGAGCGTATAGGTCTTGCCGTTCAGCGTCGCCAGCGTCTCGCCGGGCCGGGCCATCCGGGCCGAGATGTTGCCCTTGATCCGGTCGGCGTCGAACACATGCAGCGGCCGGTTGAGGTCGTAGGTGAAGAAATTGGTGATATCGACCAGGGTCGAGATCGAGCGAATCCCGATCGCGGCCAGACGATCCTTCAGCCATTGCGGGCTGTCGCCATTGGTGACGCCGCGAATAAAGCGACCGGCGAACAGCGGGCAGGCCGAAGCCGTTTCGGGAGCGAAATCAAGGCTGACCCCGATCGGGCTGGCGAAGCTGCCCGCCACCGGCTCGACCGACAGCGGCACCAGCCGCCCCAGACCGGCGGCGGCGAGATCGCGGGCGATGCCGCGCACGCCCAGGCAATCGGCCCGGTTGGGGGTGACCGAGATGTCGATCACCGGATCGAACGACATCACATCGAGCAGCGCCGCCCCGACCTCGAACGCCTCGTCGAGTTCGGCAATGCCGTCATGCTCTTCGCCCAGCGCCAGTTCGCGCCACGAGCACATCATGCCCTGGCTTTCGACGCCGCGGACATTGCCCTTCTTCAAGGGCTCGCCGGTGACCGGAATCAGGATGCCGGGCTGGGCCAGGATCACCTTGATCCCGGCCCGCGCGTTGGGGGCGCCGCACACCACCTGGATCGTCGCCGACCCGGTGGCGACGGTGCAGATTTGCAGCCGGTCGGCGTTGGGATGACGCTCGGCCGACAGGATATGGCCGACGATGAAGCCGGACAGACGGCGGGCAGGGTCTTCGACCGCTTCGACCTCAAGACCGATCGCGGTCAGCGTCGCAACGATCTCATCCAGGCTCGCGTCGGTCGCGAGATGGGACTTCAGCCAGGACAGCGAGAATTTCATCGGGTCAGCCCCCCCGAAAGCGTGGGAACGTCGAGCGGCAGGAAGCCGTAATGGCGCAGCCAGCGCAAATCGGAATCGAAGAAGGTGCGCAGATCGGGAATGCCGTATTTCAGCATCGCCAGCCGCTCGACCCCCATGCCGAAGGCGAAGCCCTGGTACTCGTCGGGGTCGATGCCGCAATTCCGCAGCACGTTGGGATGAACCATCCCGCTGCCCAGCACTTCGAGCCAGCCCGCGCCGGGGCCGATCCGAAGTTCACCGCCTTCGCGCGAGCAGCCGATATCGACCTCGGCCGACGGCTCGGTGAAGGGGAAGAAGCTGGGACGGAAGCGGACCGGAACGTCATCGACCTCGAAGAAGGCGCGGACGAATTCGATCAGACAGCCCTTCAGATGGCCCATATGGGTGGTCTTGTCGATCACCAGACCCTCGACCTGATGGAACATCGGGGTGTGGGTCATATCGGAATCGCACCGATAGGTCCGGCCGGGAACGATGACCCGGATCGGCGGCTTCTCGCTCAGCATGGTGCGGATCTGCACCGGCGAGGTATGGGTCCGCAGCAGATGGCGGCCGCCGTCTTCGCGCTCGCCGAAATAGAAGGTGTCATGCATCTGCCGGGCGGGATGCTCGGGCGGGATGTTGAGCGCGGTGAAATTGTGGAAATCGTCCTCGATATCCGGACCTTCGGCGATCGCGAAGCCCATCTGGGCGAAGATCTGGGTGATCTCCTCGATCGTCTGGCTGATCGGGTGGACGCGGCCCTGGCTCTCGGGACGGGGCGGCAGGGTGACGTCGATCCGTTCCCGCGCCAGCCGTTCGTTCAGCGCCTGGGCTTCCAGGGCGGCACGAGCGCTCTCCAGAGCGGCCGCGACCTCGTCGCGGGCGACGTTCAGCACCGCGCCAGCGGTCTTGCGCTCGTCCGGGCTCATCGCGCCCAACGACTTCATCAGCCCGGAAATGCTGCCTTTCTTGCCGAGCGCCGCGACGCGGGCGGCCTCAAGCTGCTCCAGGCTCGTTGCCGCCGCGATGGCGGCAAGCGCCTCGGCGCGCAGTCGATCCAGATCGTGCATCGGTCCGTTTCCTCTGCTTAAGACGCGAAGAGGGGCCGCACCCCAATGGGCGGGCCCCTCTCCTAACCATCGCTCCCCATGGGGAACCCTACCGGAGGGCGGCCTGAGCCTTTTCCACCAGCGAGCGGAACGCCTCGGGCTCGCGGATGGCGATGTCCGACAGCACCTTGCGGTCAAGGGCGATGCCGGCCTTCTTCAGACCATCCATGAAGCGCGAATAGGGCAGGCCATAGGCGCGCGACCCGGCGTTGATACGCTGAATCCACAAAGCGCGGAAATTGCGCTTCTTGGCGCGACGGTCGCGGTAGGCGTAACTCAGCGCCTTCTCGACCTTTTCGATCGCGACGCGGAAGCAGGTGCTGGCGCGGCCACGGTAGCCCTTGGCGAGCTTCAGAATCTTGCGGTGACGAGCGTGGGTCGTCACGCCTCTCTTGACGTGCGCCATGGGTTAGACTCCGTTCGGCAGGTAGAACTTCTTGACATTGTCCCCGTCCGACTTGAACAGGACGAAGGTGCCGCGCGCCTGGCGCTTCATCTTCTGGGACTTGGCGGAGAGGCAGTGCCGCTTGAAGGCGACGTTGCCCTTAACCTTGCCGCTGCCGGTGATGCGGAACCGCTTCTTGGCCGCACTCTTGGTCTTCATCTTGGGCATTTTCGCTTTCCTTGATCTAAAGCGTTTATAGATAAGCGCGCGGCAAGGCAGCCCTGACGGCCTTGTCCGCGCGGAGAAGGGGACGCTTATACCGCCGCCCCCGGGCGAATGCAAGCCTCGCCAGAGCGGGGATTTGCAGCCTCCCCCCCGGCAAAGCCTCCCGGAAAAGCCGGGGGGGAGAGCCGGGGCTTTTCCGGCCCCGGTCGGGGCGGGCCCGAAAGCCCGCTCTTATCCTTCGTCTTACCCTGGGCGGGGGCCGCGTCTTCTATCGGACGCGTGGCCCCCGCGCCCTCCCTAATCCAACACCACCAGCAGATCCTTGGCCTCGACCTGGGTGCCGGGGGTCACCGCCACCTGGGCGACGGTTCCGGCGCGGTCGGCCCGCACCGCCGTTTCCATCTTCATCGCCTCGATCGCCACCAGCAGATCGCCCTTTTCCACCGCCTGACCGGGGCGGACGGCGACGCTGACCACCAGACCCGGCATCGGCGCGCCGACATGGGCGGAATTGCCCGGCTCGGCCTTGGGGCGGGCGACGCGGACGTGAGCGACCTTGCTGTCGGCGATGCGGACGATGCGCGGCTGGCCGTTCAGCTCGAAGAACACCTTGCGCTCGCCGTCCTCGTCGGCCTCGCCGATCGCCAGGAAGCGGACGATCAGGCTCTTGCCGCGCTCGAGGTCGATCGCGATCTCCTGGCCGGGGGTCATCCCGTAGAAGAACACGTCGGTCGGCAGCGCCGAGACGTCGCCGAAATTGCGCTCGTGGAGGGCGTAATCGGTGAACACCTTCGGATACATCAGGTAGGAGGCCAGTTCGGCGTCGCTGATGGCGCGACCGGCCTTGGCCTCGGCGGCGGCGCGTTCGGCAGCCAGATCGGCGGGCGGCAACACCGCGCCGGGACGGACCCGGATCGGCTCGGCCCCGCCCAGCACCTTCTTCTGCAACGCCTCGGGGAAGCCGCCGACCGGCTGGCCGAGATCGCCCTTGAAGAACGACACCACCGATTCGGGGAAGGCGATTTCCTTGTCCGGATCAAGCACGTCGGCCGGGGTCAGATTGCTGGTGACCATCATCAGCGCCATGTCGCCGACCACCTTGCTGGTGGGGGTGACCTTGACGACGTCGCCGAACATCAGATTGACGTCGGCATAGGCCTGAGCGACCCAGTCCCAATGCTGTTCGACACCGAGCGAACGGGCCTGGGCGCGCAGGTTGGTATACTGGCCGCCCGGCATTTCGTGGCGATAGACGTCGGCGGTGCCCGAGCGGATATCGGCCTCGAACGGCGAATACAGCGCCCGCACCCCTTCCCAATAGCGCGACAGGTCGTTGAGCGCGCCATGGTCGAGGCCGGGATCGCGGGGGTGATGGGCCAGGGCGGCGCAGATCGAGCCCAACGGCGGCTGCGAGGTCAGGCCGCTCATCGCATCCATCGCCGCATCGACGGCATCGACTCCGGCATCGACCGCCGCCAGCACGCTGGCCGCCGACAGACCCGAGGTGTCGTGGGTGTGGAAGTGGATCGGCAGCCCGACTTCCTGCTTCAGCGCGGTGACCAGCCGGGCAATCGCCTTGGGCCGGGCCAGACCGGCCATGTCCTTGATCCCCAGAATATGCGCCCCGGCCGCTTCCAGCTCGCGGGCCATCGCGACATAATATTTAAGGTCGTACTTCGAGCGCGCCGGATCGTCGATATCGCCGGTGTAGCAGATGGTGCCTTCGCACACCGCGCCGGTCTCGCGCACCGCGTCGATCGCCACCCGCATGTTATCGACCCAGTTCAGCGAATCGAACACCCGGAAGATATCGACACCGTTTTCCGCCGCCTGGGCGACGAACTGGCGCACCACATTGTCGGGATAATTGGTGTAGCCGACGGCGTTGGCCGAGCGCAGCAGCATCTGGAGCAGCAGGTTCGGCATCTCGCGCCGGAACAGGCGCAACCGCTCCCACGGGTCTTCCTTCAAGAAGCGCATCGCGACGTCGAAGGTCGCGCCGCCCCAGCATTCGACCGAGAACAGGCCGGGCAGACGGCGGGCATAGGCCGGGGCGGCGGCGGCCAGATCGTAGGTCCGCATCCGGGTCGCGATCAGCGATTGGTGGGCGTCGCGGAAGGTGGTGTCGGTGATCAGAACCTGCGGCTGCTCGCGCATCCACTGGGCCAGCCCCTCGGCCCCCAGACGCTCGAGCAATTGCTTCGAGCCTTCGGGCGGGGCAATCGGCGGATAGGACGGCGCCTCGGGCATCGCGATCACCTTCGGCCGCCCCAGACCGGCGACTTCCGGATTGCCGTTGACCATCACCTCGCCGACGAAGCGAAGCAGGCGGCTGGCGCGGTCGCGCCGCTCCTGGCGGGCGAACAGTTCCGGCGTCTCGTCGATGAAGCGGGTGGTGTACTCGCAGGCGATGAAGCTGGGATGGCTGATCACCGATTCGAGGAAGGTCAGGTTGGTGGCGACGCCGCGGATACGGAACTCGCGCAAGGCGCGGTCCATCCGGGCGATCGCCTCGTCCGGGGTGGGCGCCCAGGCGGTGACCTTTTCCAGCAGCGAATCGTAATGGCGGGTGATCAGCGCCCCCGAGAAAGCGGTGCCGCCATCGAGACGAATGCCGAACCCGGCCGCGCCGCGATAGGCGGTGATCCGGCCGTAATCGGGGATGAAGGCGTTCGAGGGATCTTCGGTGGTGATCCGGCACTGGATGGCGTGGCCGTTCAGCCGCACTTCGTCCTGGCGCGGCAATTCGGCGCAACGGTCGCCGATCACCGCCCCGGCGGCGACGCGGATCTGCGCCTTGACGATATCGACCCCGGTGACGACTTCGGTGACGGTATGCTCGACCTGGACGCGGGGATTGACCTCGATGAAATAGAACGCGCCGCTATCGACATCCATCAGGAACTCGACGGTCCCGGCGTTGCGGTAGCCCGCCGCGCGGGCCAGGATCAGCGCCGACTCGCACAGAGAGGCGCGGCCCGCTTCGTCGAGATAGGGAGCGGGCGCGCGCTCGACCACCTTTTGATTGCGGCGCTGAACCGAGCAATCGCGCTCGAACAGATGGATCAGATTGCCCTCGGCATCGCCCAGGATCTGGACCTCGACATGGCGGGCGCGGCGGACCAGCTTTTCGAGATAGACCTCGTCATTGCCGAACGCGGCCTTGGCCTCGCGCTTTGCCACCGCGATCAGTTCGGGCAGTTCGTCCGGTCCTTCGACCACCCGCATCCCACGCCCGCCGCCGCCCCAGCTGGCCTTCAGCATCAGCGGATAGCCGATCTGGGCGGCCTGACGGCGGCATTCCTCGGGATCGGCGGGCAGCGGCCCGGTCGCGGGCATCACCGGCACCCCGGCGGAAATGGCGAGATTGCGGGCGGCAACCTTGTTGCCCAACAGCCGCATCACCTCGGAGGACGGGCCGACGAAGACCAGACCGGCATCACGCACCGCATCGGCGAAATCGGGATTTTCCGCCAGGAAGCCATAGCCGGGATGAACCGCGTCGCAGCCGGTTTCCTTGGCCACCCGCACGATCTCGTCGATGGCGAGATAGGCTTCGATCGGCCCCTTGCCCTTGCCGATCAAATAGGATTCGTCGGCCTTGAACCGATGCAGCGCGAACCGATCCTCGGTCGAATAGACGGCAACGGTCGACATCCCCAGTTCGGTCGCGGCCCGGCAGATGCGGATCGCGATCTCGCCGCGATTGGCGACGAGCAGCTTGTGGAGCGGAAGGCGGCAGGGGATGGCGACGGTCATGGGTCATCCTTTTGAACGGCTGTGGGGAGACGGATAAATCTCTTTACCGCACTTGTAAACAGGGTTCTTGCACTTGCCTAACGAAGGTCTTTTAGCGTACCTAGATCGTTCGGCCGATTTCGGCAGGGCAAGATACACCAAAGGCTGGCATGACAGAGCGGATCAGACCTCCAAAACTGGCGGACAGCATCGCCCACCATCTTGAACGGCTGATCCTGGAGGGAAGTTTGCGTCCGGGAGAGCGCTTGCTGCCGGAACGGGAACTGGCCGCCCGCTTCGACGTGTCGCGCCCGTCGCTGCGCGAGGCGCTCGACAAGCTGGAAACCCGTGGTCTGCTGGTGTCGGAGCGTGGCGGGGCGACTCGGGTCGCCCCCTTGCTGGGCGAGGCTTTCACCGGGCCGATCCGCGACATCCTCAATACCCGGCCCGAGACGGTGCTGGATTACCTCGAATTCCGCCGTCTGGTCGAAGGGGCCGCCACCGGGATGGCCGCGTTGCGCGCGACCGAGATCGACCATTCCTGTCTCAAGCGCCGGTTCGAGGCGATGGAAGCCGCCAACGCCGCCGCCGATCACGCCGCCGAGGCCGAGGCCGGGGCCGAATTCCATCTCGCCATCTACGAGGCGTCGCACAATCTGGTGATGCTGCATGTGATGCGGGCGCTGTCGGACCTGCTCTGTCACGACGTGTTCTACAGCCGGGCGATGCTGTATCGCCGCCAGGCGGTGCGCGACCTGCTGCTCGACCAGCATCGCGCCATCCTCGAAGCGGTGCTGGCCGGAGACGAAGCCGCCGCCCGTACCGCCGCCGAAACCCATATCGATTTCACCCGCGACGCCCTGCGCCAGATCGCCGAGGCCGACGCCCGCCTCGACGCCTCGCTGTCGCGGATCGGCCGCGTCGGTTGACCGGATCGGCCGCACCGACTTGATGCGATTTGGGGCCTTGCCCCAAATCCCAACCGGGAGGCAAGCCTCCCGGACCCTCCCTATTTATTGATTCAGAAACAAAAGGGGTGTTTGCGGGCTTCGCCCGCAAGCGGGTTCGGGCGACAGCCCGACCAAAGCGGGACCGTTAAATCAGGCGCGCGACACAGACTTCGAGCACGCGGGCGAGGAAGGTGACCAGTTCGGTCGCCTGACCGGCGTGGAAGGTGTGGCTGTGGCGCGAGCCCAGCGCCATCATCCCATCGGGACAGGTGCCGCCGGGAGAGATGCGGACCACCGCCGAGGATTGGACCAGTCCGGCCCCGTCGCCGAACAAGGCCGGATCGCCCGGCATATCCTCGGTCAGGGCGCAATCGCGATCGCTGCCACCCATCATCCGGACCACGGTGCCGGGTTCCAGGGTCAGCAGGCCGGGAGCGGTCAGGGCGAGAATCGGAGCCTGGGGCGGCTCGAAACAAAGGGTGGCGACATCGACGTCGAGCAAGGCGGGCAGATCGTCGCTGACCGCCTCGGCCAGCCCGGCCATATCGTCGGCGGCGATAATCGCCAGAACCGCGCGGTGGGTGCGGGTCTGGATCGACATGTTGCTTCGGCTGGTGTGGATCAGATGTTCGGCGGCACCGCGAACCCGGTCAAGTTCGTCGTGCAGGCGGTCGATCATGAACATCTGCATATCGAGGATGCCGTCGTCCCTGGACCAGCGCGATGGCGGCGACAAGGTCAGCAGCAGATCGGGGTGACGGATCAGATAATCGGGATGAGCCCGCAGAAACGCATCGACCTGCCGCTCGTCAGGCAGTGTCACATCGGCGATCGCATCGTCGCGCTTGCGCGCCATGCCGAAAACCCCTTCTCGACCTGTGGGAACGATAAAAGGCATAGACCCCAAAGGCTCCAACATCTGTTGCCCAGAGCCTTGATCGGCTAGACTCTACTCTATGCCCGCCGCCTCCGCCACCCCCCCCCGTCCCGAATTTTCGCCCGGCAGTCGTATCGCGGTGCTGCTACCACTTCCGCTGGCCGGTCCCTACGATTACCGCGTCGGCGCCGAGCCGGTCGCGGCGGGCGATTTCGTCCGGGTGCCGCTCGGCAAGCGCGAGGCGGTCGGCGTGGTGTGGGGAGCGGGCGGCGGCGACGTCGCCCCCGACCGGCTGCGCGCCATCGCCGGACGGATGGAGGCGGCGGCCCCGCTGCCCGATCCGTTGCGCGCCCTGATTGATTGGGTCGCCGCCTATACCCTGGCCCCACCCGGCGCGGTGCTGAAGATGGCGATGAGCGTTCCGGCGGCGCTGGAGCCGGTGCGCGGCCCCCTGCTCTGCCATCTGGCCGACTCTGCCCCGCCCGAGCTGCGCCCCAGCGCCGCCCGCGCCCGAGTGCTCGACTGCGCGGCTCGACTGCCGCCCCTCACCGCGACCGATCTTGCCCGCGAATCCGGGGTCAGTCCGGGAGTGGTGAGCGGACTGATCAAGGCAGGCGCGCTGGTCGTCGCGCCCTCCGCCCTGCCGCCGCCGGTTCCGATCCCCGACGCCCTGCGGCCGGGACCGTCGCTGTCGCCGGATCAGGCCAAGGCGGCGACGGCGCTGGCCCAATCGCTGAACGGCGGCTTTTCGGTCACCTTGCTCGACGGCGTCACCGGATCGGGCAAGACCGAAGTCTATTTCGAGGCGGTGGCGGCGGCGCTGGCCGCCGGGCGGCAGGTTCTGGTGCTGCTGCCGGAAATCGCCTTATCGACGCAATGGCTCGACCGCTTCGCCGCCCGCTTCGGCTGCCCCCCCTCGGAATGGCATTCCGAATTGAGCGACGCCCGCCGCCGCGATACCTGGCGCGCGGTGGCGAGCGGACGCGCCTCGGTCGTGGTCGGAGCCCGCTCGGCCCTGTTCCTGCCCTTTCCCGATCTCGGCCTGATCGTCGTCGATGAAGAGCACGACGGCGCCTTCAAGCAGGAAGACGGAGTCTGCTACCACGCCCGCGACATGGCGGTGGTGCGGGCGCGGCTGGGGGGAATTCCGGTGGTTCTGGCCTCGGCCACCCCGGCGCTGGAGACGGTGACCAACGTCCAGGCCGGGCGCTATCGCAAGCTGGTGCTGCCCGACCGCCATGCCGGAGCGACGCTGCCCGCGATCGCCACAATCGATCTGCGCCGCCATCCGCCGCCGCGCGGCCGCTGGCTCAGCCCCGGTCTGGTCGCCGCTTTGACCGAGACCGTCGCCGCCGGTGAGCAGGCGATGCTCTATCTGAACCGGCGCGGCTATGCCCCGCTGACATTGTGCCGGGTGTGCGGATTCCGACTGCGCTGTCCCAATTGCACCGCGTGGCTGGTCGAGCATCGCGGCGCGGGGCGGCTGATCTGCCACCATTGCGGCTATGCGGTGCGACGGCCGGACTCCTGCCCCGAATGCGGCTCGGAAGAAGGCTTCACCGCCTGCGGTCCCGGCGTCGAGCGGGTCGCCGAGGAAGCCTCCCTGCTGTTCCCCGACCTGCGTCAGGCGGTGATGACCTCGGATACCTGCGGCGGTCCCACCGCCGCCGCCGCCTTGGTCGGCGCAATGGCCGAGGGTCGTCTCGACCTGCTGGTCGGCACCCAGATCGTCGCCAAGGGCTATCACTTCCCCCGCCTGACCCTGGTCGGAATCGTCGATGCCGATCTGGGGTTAGAGGGCGGCGACCTGCGCGCCGCCGAACGGACCTTTCAACTATTGTCCCAGGTGTCGGGCCGCGCCGGACGCGCCGAGCGGCCCGGCCGGGTGCTGCTCCAGACCTGGCAACCCGACCATCCGGTGATGCGGGCGCTGGTCGCGGGCGACCGTGACGGCTTTATGGAGCGCGAGGCCGAGATGCGCCGGGCCGCGCTGATGCCGCCGTTCGGGCGGCTGGCGGCGCTGATCCTGTCCGGTCCCGAACCCGATCCCTTGGACGATTTCGCGCGAAAGATGGCACGCGCCGCCCCACCCGCGGCGGGGATCGATGTGCTGGGTCCGGCCCCGGCCCCGCTGGCACTGTTGCGGGGCCGCCACCGCCGCCGCTTCCTGGTCAAGGCCGAGCGCGGTGTGCCGCTCCAGGCCTGGCTGCGCGACTGGTTGGGGCGGATCGTCCCGACAGGGGGCATCCGGGTCCAGGTCGATGTCGATCCAACCGGGTTCCAATGAGGTCGCCTTCTGACCTCGCCTCCCCCGAACGGGCAGGTTCGGGGCTTGCAAGGCCTCACTCGATGTGTTAGTTAACCGGCGCGCTTAAAGGGGCTTCAACCCTGTCGGCGACGGAATGTTTTTGCTTGATCAGCATGTTGCGGCCGCCGCTTCGAACCTCGATCCCTAAGGACTTGCCCAGGTGCCATCCGAAACTATTGGCGTGATCGCCGACCGCTATGCCGGCGCCCTGTTCGAGCTGGCTGAGGCTCAAAACGGCCTTGACGACGTCGCCGGTGACCTCCGGACGTTGAAGGCCATGATGCGCGACAGCGCTGACCTCCGCCGCTTGGTGGATAGTCCGGTGTTGAGCCGGGCCGAACAGGGCCGGGCGATTATCGCCGTGGCCAAGGCCGCCGGCTTCACCGACCTCACCACCCGCTTCCTGGGACTGGCGGCCAAAAGCCGCCGACTGTTCCTGATGGACGCGGCGATCAATTCCTATCTCGGCCGGCTGGCCGCGCGTCGGGGAGAACGGACGGCCGAAGTGGCCTCCGCCGTTCCGCTGTCGCAGGCCCAGCAAGACGCCTTGTCCTCTGCCCTCCGCACGACCTTCGGTGGCTCCGTCGCCGTCGAGGTGAAGGTCGATCCCGGCCTGCTCGGCGGCCTGGTGGTCAAGGTCGGCTCCCAAATGGTTGACAGCTCGCTCAAGACGAAGCTGCAGCATCTCAAGCTCGCTATGAAAGGGGTTGGATAATGGAAATCCGCGCCGCGGAAATCTCCGCAATCCTCAAGCAACAGATCGCCAGCTTCGGAACCGAGGCGGAAGTTGCCGAGGTCGGTCAGGTCCTGTCGGTCGGAGACGGTATCGCCCGCGTGCATGGCCTTGATAAGGTCCAGGCCGGCGAGATGGTCGAATTCCCCGGCGGCATCAAGGGGATGGCGCTGAATCTCGAAGTCGACAATGTCGGCATCGTGATTTTCGGCAACGACCGCTCGATCAAAGAAGGCGATGTCGTCAAGCGCACCGGCGCGATCGTCGATGTGCCGGTTGGCAAGGGCCTGCTCGGCCGCGTCGTCGACGCGCTCGGCAACCCGATCGACGGCAAAGGTCCGATCGAGGCAGCCGGCCGCTCGCGAGTCGACGTCAAGGCCCCCGGCATCATTCCGCGTAAGTCGGTGCACGAGCCGATGTCGACCGGCATCAAGGCGATTGACACCCTGATCCCGATCGGGCGTGGTCAGCGCGAACTGGTGATCGGTGACCGTCAGACCGGCAAGACCGCTATCCTGATCGACACCATCATCAATCAGAAGCGCTGGCACAGCGGCACCGATGAATCGGCCAAGCTGTTCTGCATCTACGTCGCCGTCGGCCAGAAGCGCTCGACCGTCGCCCAGATCGTCAAGACGCTGACCGATTACGGCGCGATGGAATACACCATCGTCGTCGCCGCCACCGCGTCCGAGCCCGCCCCGCTCCAGTTCCTGGCTCCCTATGCCGGCTGTGCGATGGGCGAGTATTTCCGCGACAACGGCATGCACGCTCTGATCATTTATGACGATCTGTCCAAGCAGGCGGTCGCCTATCGTCAGATGTCGCTGCTGCTCCGTCGTCCGCCGGGCCGCGAAGCCTATCCCGGCGACGTGTTCTATCTCCATTCGCGCCTGCTCGAACGCGCCGCCAAGATGGGCGACGCCGCCGGTAACGGCTCGTTGACCGCTCTGCCGGTGATCGAGACCCAGGCCAACGACGTCTCCGCCTACATCCCGACCAACGTGATTTCGATCACCGACGGTCAGATCTTCCTCGAGACCGAGCTGTTCTATAAGGGCATCCGCCCCGCCGTGAACGTCGGCCTCTCGGTCTCGCGCGTCGGTTCCGCCGCGCAGATCAAGGCGATGAAGCAGGTTGCCGGTTCGATCAAGTTGGAACTGGCGCAGTATCGTGAAATGGCGGCCTTCGCCCAGTTCGCTTCGGATCTCGATCCGGCGACCCAGAAGCTGCTCAATCGCGGTGCCCGTCTGACCGAGCTGTTGAAGCAGCCCCAGTTCTCGCCGCTGTCGACCGAAGAAGAAGTCGTGTCGGTCTATGCCGGTGTGAAGGGCTATCTCGACAAGATCGACGTCCGTCAGGTCGGCCGCTTCGAAGCCGGTCTGCTGGCCGACATCAAGGCGAAGTCGCCGGACATCTTGACCTCGATCGCCGCCGACAAGCAGATCAAGGCCGAAACCGAAGAGAAGTTGAAGGCGGCCATCGTCGCTTTCACCAAAACCTTCGCCTGATCGCCGCGACGTTCCGCTCCCGAACCGGTTTTCCGGTCGGGAGCGGGGACGTCGCTTCGTCACCCAAGGGTCGCGAGGGCGGCCCTCCGAGAGCAGGCAAGCGCCCGCCGCCCCGGGGGGACCGTCACGCAAGGGAGTGTAGGAGTTCATGCCGAGCCTCAAGGACCTAAGGCTGAGGATCACCAGCGTCAAATCGACGCGCAAGATCACCTCGGCCATGAAAATGGTCGCGGCCTCCAAGCTTCGCCGGGCCCAGACCGCGGCCGAAGCGGCCCGGCCCTTCGCCGAACGCATGGAACGGATGCTGGGCACCCTGGCGGGCGCGATGGCCGGTCAGGCTGGCGCCCCGGCGATGCTGACCGGTACCGGATCGGATCAGGTTCACCTGATCGTCCCGGTGACGGCCGACCGCGGCCTGTGCGGCGGCTTCAATTCGAGCATCACCCGGGCGACCCGGTTGTTGGCCGCCGACCTGCTGAAGCAGGGTAAAAAGGTTGTCATCATGCCGGTCGGTCGCAAGGGCCGCGAAGCGTTGCGCCGCGATTACGGTCATCTGATGATCGAAGGGTTCGACAATCTCGGCCGCAAGGGGATCACCTTCCCCGAAGCCGATCAGGTCGCCACCCGCATCACCCAGATGTACGCCAATGGCGAGTTCGATGTCTGTACCGTCGTCTACAACCGCTTTGTGTCGGCGATCTCGCAGAACGTCACCCGCCAGCAGCTGATCCCGTTCCCGGTTCCGGCCCAGTCCGAAACGGTCGATGCCTCGGCTCGGGCCGTCTACGAGTTCGAACCCGGTGAAGCCGAGATCCTGGCCGAGATCCTGCCGCGTAATCTCGCCATCCAATTGTTCCGCTCGATGCTGGAAAGCCAGGCGTCGGAGCAGGGGGCGCGGATGACCGCGATGGACAATGCCACCCGGAACGCGGGCGACATGATCAATGCCTTGGCGATCAAGTACAACCGGTCGCGCCAGGCCCAGATCACCAAGGAACTGATCGAAATCATCTCCGGCGCCGAAGCGCTGTGACGGAAGACGAGGAGCACACCATGGCAATCAACAATGTCGGCACGATCACCCAGGTCCTGGGCGCGGTCGTGGACGTGCGCTTCGAAGGCCCGCTGCCGGCCATTCTGAACGCGCTCGAGCTGGAACATCAGGGCCGCAAGCTGGTGCTGGAAGTCGCCCAGCATCTGGGCGAGTCCACCGTGCGGACCATCGCCATGGACTCGACCGACGGTCTGACCCGTGGTGCCCAGGCGGTCGATACCGGAACCGCGATCCGCGTTCCGGTCGGCCCCGAGACCCTGGGCCGCATCATGAACGTGATCGGCGAGCCGATCGACGAGCGTGGCCCGATCAACGCCAAGTCGAGCGCGCCGATCCACGCCGAAGCGCCCGAATTCATCGAGCAGTCGACCGAGACCGAAATTCTCGTCACCGGCATTAAGGTCATCGATCTGCTGGCCCCCTACGCCAAGGGCGGTAAGGTCGGCCTGTTCGGCGGCGCCGGTGTCGGCAAGACCGTTCTGATCATGGAACTGATCAACAACATCGCCAAGGCGCACGGCGGTTACTCGGTGTTCGCCGGTGTCGGCGAGCGTACCCGCGAGGGCAACGATCTCTATCACGAGATGATCGAGTCGAACGTCATTAAGCTGGACGGCCCCGGTTCGAAGGTCGCCCTGGTCTATGGCCAGATGAACGAGCCGCCGGGCGCCCGCGCCCGCGTCGCCCTGTCCGGCCTGACCGTGGCGGAATATTTCCGCGACGTCGAAGCCCAGGACGTGCTGTTCTTCGTCGATAACATCTTCCGCTTCACCCAGGCCGGTTCGGAAGTGTCGGCTCTGCTGGGCCGCATCCCGTCGGCGGTGGGCTATCAGCCCACTCTCGCCACCGACATGGGCGCGTTGCAGGAGCGGATCACCTCGACCAAGAAGGGTTCGATCACCTCGGTCCAGGCGATTTACGTCCCGGCCGACGATCTCACCGATCCGGCTCCGGCCACCTCGTTCGCCCACTTGGACGCCACCACCGTTCTGTCGCGTCAGATCGCCGAGCTGGGTATCTACCCGGCGGTCGATCCGCTCGACTCGACCTCGCGCGTCCTCGACCCCCGCGTCGTCGGCAAGGAGCATTACGAGACCGCTCGCGAAGTGCAGCGCATCCTCCAGACCTACAAGTCGCTTCAGGACATCATCGCCATCCTTGGCATGGATGAACTGTCGGAAGAGGACAAGCTGATCGTCGCCCGCGCTCGTAAGATCCAGCGCTTCCTGTCGCAGCCCTTCCACGTCGCCGAAGTCTTCACCGGCTCGCCGGGCAAGCTGGTGTCGCTGGAAGAGACCATCAAGGGCTTCAAGGCGATCATCGCCGGCGAGTACGATCACCTGCCCGAATCCGCCTTCTACATGGTCGGCGGCATCGACGAGGCGATCGAGAAGGCCAAGAAGATGGCCGCCGAAGCCGCCTGACGTAAAGGAACATCGGCATGGCCGAGAAGATCCAGTTCGAATTGGTGTCGCCGGCAAAGCTCTTGTTGTCAGAGCCGGTGGAAATGGTGGTGGTTCCGGGTGAGGACGGCGATTTCGGCGCCCTCCCCCTCCATGCCCCGTTGATTTCCACCGTGCGCCCCGGTGTCATCGACATCCATAACGACGGCAAGGTCACCAACCGGATCTTCATCGCCGGTGGCTTTGCCGAAGTCACCGGCGAGCGGGTCACCGTTCTGGCGGAAGAAGCCTTTCCGCTGACCGAGTTGACCAGCGAGATCGCGGACGAACGTCGTGCCGCCGCCGACCTCGCCGTCACCGATGCGCAGACCGACCTGGATCGCAGCCGGGCGGCCCGCCAGGTGGCGATCGCCGACGCGATGGTCATCGCCCTGCGCTGACCGTCCGCCGACCTTGATCGAGTACGGCCCGGGGCCGCTCTCTGCCGAGAGCGGCCCCGGTGCGTTTCGGGCCGCCGCTTCCCCCCTCTCCCGGGCTTGAACCGGGCGGCGGGCTGTGGTCTGCTGATCCCCCATGAATATCTTGCACAAAGCCACCACGGTCGGTCTTCTGGCCGCGTCGCTCGTCCTGGCTGCTGCGCCGCGTCCGGCCGAGGCCGCCGAGTCTTCGGACAGCGTCGAGGTTGCGACCCGGACCTTCCTGCTGGGCTGCGTCGCCTATGTCGGCGATTACACCCGCCTGCGCGATAATCTTCGCCCGGGGCGGGAGATGTTTCTCCCTGAACTCTCCCCCGCCCAAGCCCGCCCCTTCCTTCAGGGCCGCGAGGGCTCGGCCTGGGCCAGACCTGACGCCGGGGTTACCCTCGCCTTGCTGAAAGCCGACGACACCTGCATCGTCTTCGTCCGCAAGGTCGCGACCGACGGATTGTACCGCCGCCTGGAAGGCGATCTGCGCGCCAGTCTGGGCAAGTCCTTCTCGGTCCGGGCCGCTGGCGAGGAGAGCAAAGGGCCGATGCGGTCACGCTTCATCGACCTTGCCCCGACCGGCTCGTATCGCGACGATCTAATCCGGCTCTACAAGACCGAACCGGCGGGGATGCGGGTGATCCTCACCACCTCGGAGACGGCCAATCCCGACCTTCAGGCGATCATCACCCTTGGCGCGAGGTCCCCATGAGACAGAGTCTGGTTCTGACACTGCTGTCGCTGCTGTGCGCCGCCCCGGCCTTGGCCCAGACCGCCCCCGGTCTCGATCCCGCTCTCGTCCGCGATCAGACCAGCCGGTTGGCGGCGGCGGTGTTGGGCCAGATCTGCCTGATCAATATCGGCGATAGCGCCGGAACCCTGGCCAGCGCCGCGCCGGGGGGCGAGTTCGGCTTCATCGACGTCCCCGCCGACGTCTCCGCCGCCTTGCTGGGCGAGCGGAGCGGCAGCGTCCGGGTGCTGCGCCGGGCCGGATTGGGGGCGATCACCTTGGTGGTGACCCAGGACGGCCAATGCTCGGTGTTGGCGGAGTTCGCCGATCCCGCCGCGCTGCGCCGCTACCTCGTCGCGATGGTCGAGCGCGGCGGGCTGAAAGACGGCGGTCTGTTGCAGCCGCTCGACAGCCGCGAAACCGAGGGAATGACCCTCACCGATTATGCCCTCAACCCGACCGGGTGGTTCGCCAAAATCCTCGCCAAACGCTTTGGCGGCGACGGGAGCGCTCCGGTGGCGATGATGACCCTGGTCTCGCCGCCCGGCCGCTCCGCGATGGAAGCGGTTTTGTCGGTCCGGTTAGTGCGAGACGGGAAGTAGCCCGCGCGGGCTGACTTCCCCGACCAGCCGCTCGATCTCATCCACCGCCGCGGCAAGATCATCGACGATATAATCGGCGCGTGTGGTCGCGACCGCCTTGGCGCCATGGCCGGTGCGGACCAGGAAACTGACGGCGCCGACACCGTGCCCCAACTCGACATCGACCTCTTTATCGCCGACGACGAAAGCCTGGGCCGGATCGAAGCGATGGTCGGCGACCGCCTGGAGGATCATGCCGGGGCGCGGCTTGCGGCAGGTGCACTCTTCGTCGGGACCATGCGGGCAGACGTAAAGGCCATCAATATGCGCCCCGTCGAGGGCGAGCAATTCGCCAAGACGGCGATGGATCGCCGCCAGCCGGTCGAGATCGAAATAGCCCCGCGCGATGCCCGACTGGTTGGTGACCACCACCACCCCCAGCCCAAGCTGGTTCAGCCGTCGCACCGCCTCCCCCGCGCCGGGATACAATTCAAGCTGGTCGGGATCGGACAAATAATGCTTTTCGACGTTGAGAGTCCCGTCGCGGTCGATCAAAACGAATCGGCGGCTCATCGGCTTAGACCCGGCGCAGACGGGCGGCGAAGAAGGCATCCATGCCCCCCTTCTCCCCCAGGTGACAGGGCAGCGTGCGCAGATCGCCCGCCGGATTGATCAGGTCGGCCAGTCCGCCGACCTCGTCGGGGCGGATCGGCACCCGCTCCAGCGGCGCTCCGGCGGCCAGGGCGCGTTCGATCTGGTCGATGCCTTCCTGCGGTTCCAGCGAACAGACGCAATAAATCAGCGTCCCGCCGGGGGCAAGCAACGCGGTCGCCGCCTCGAACAGCCGGGCCTGGGCGGCGGACAGTTTGGTGACGTCGGCCGGGCTTTTGTGGCGGGCGACGTCGGGATGGCGGCGCAATGTTCCGGTGGCGGAACAAGGCGCGTCGAGCAGAACGGCGTCGAACGTCTCGCCCGGAGCCCAGGCGGCGGCATCGGCGGCGACGATGGTGGCCGACAGCCCCAGCCGGGCCAGATTGTCGGACAGCCGCGCCAGCCGGGGAGCCGAGCGGTCGAGCGCGGTCACCACCGCTCCGGCCGAGGCCAGTTGCAGCGCCTTGCCGCCCGGAGCGGCGCACAGATCGACGACGCGCTTGCCCCGGATGTCGCCGAACAGCCGCGCCGGGAGGGCAGCGGCGGCGTCTTGAATCCACCAGCCACCTTCGTCGAATCCAGCCAGCCGCGACACCGCCCCGCCGCCGCTGCGCCGAAGCGAGCCGGTGGGGAGAATCTCGGCCTCCAGCCGGGCGGCCCAGCCCTCGGGATCGGCCGCGACGGTGATATCGACCGGCGCCTCGGTCAGATGGGCGGTGGCGATGGCGTGGGCAACCTCGTCGCCATAGGCGGCCGACCACGACCGCCACAGCCAGTCCGGGGTATCGAGCCGGGCGGCATCCTGGGCCGCGATCATCTCGGCCCCGTCGCGCGACAGGCGGCGCAACACCGCGTTGATCAGCCCGGTGAACCCGGCCATCGGGGTGTGCTTGACCAGATCGACGGTGGTCGAGATCGCCGCATGCGGCGGCAGATCGAGGAACAGCAACTGACAGACGCCCAGCCGCAACGCGTGACAGGCCATCACCGCGCGCGGCCCGAGCGGACGGTCGAGACAAAGCGCGATCAGAGCGTCGATCTGGCCCAGGCGGCGCAGGGTGGTGGCCAGCAGCATCCGGACGAAGGCGCGGTCGCGCTCGTCCAGCGCCGACAGGCGGCGGTCTTCGAGCATGTCGTCGAGCAGACGGTCGCGGTCGAGGATGGCGGAAAAAAGCTCAAGAGCAAGGGCACGGGGAGTCGGCTTGGGCGCCATGGATTACCTTTGTGGATCGTCAAGCCAATGCGGTTCGACCACCGAGCGGGTCTTGCGGCTTTCGGCCAGTTTGCGGACATGGGCCAGGTTGCGCGCCGCCACCTTGGCCGGGCGCTTCGCGCCTTGGGTCTGGAACACCTCCAGCGCGGAGGAGAGGGCGAGTTCGGCCTCGATCAGATGGCCGCCGCCCTCGGAATGACGGTCGAGCAGGAATAAGGCCGAGCCCAGGGTGTTCTGGGTCGCCGCCCAGGCCAGCGGGGTCCGCTCGCGGCTGCGGATCTCCAGCACCGAATGGCAGGCATCGACCGCCCGCTGCAACACCTCGACATTGCGCAACTGGTCGCCATAGACCTCCAGCACCTGGGCGACGGTGTGCATCACGTCTGCCCAGCGCGTGGGGGTTTCGGTGCGGGAATAGACCTGAAGCGTCGCCTGAAGCGCCTGAAGCGCCTCGCGCAGCAATTCGGTCTGGCCGGTCAGCAGATCGAGCCGGTACAGCGCCGTCCCCAGCCGCACCTGCGTCGCCGCCCAATCCTGCGGCATCACGGCGCGGGGCAGGGTTTCCGCCGCCGCGCGCCATTCGCGGATCGCCTCTTCGAGCAGCGGGGCGGGTTCCTTCGAGCGGTCAGCCTTGGCGGCGATCGCGGCGGCGATGTGGCGATGGATCAATCCGCCTTCCCAGCCGGGATCGGTCCGTCCCAGCCGCCGCTCGGCCTGGCGATAGGCGTTGATCGCCTTGTCGGCCCAGGTGACGGCCTGCTCGGCTGGCGCGATCGCGGCAGCGGCGGCGGCGATATGGCCGAACAGCATCTGCACCGACCGCTGCTGCGGCATCGCCATCTGCACCGGCGGCTTGGTAGCCAGCGGTTCGGCGGCGGTAGCGGCAGGGAGCAGCAGACGGCGGAGCGCCGAGCGGCGGGGCTCGCTGCCCGGATCGCCCGCCGCCAGCAGGGCGGCGAACAACAGATTGACCACCGGCTCGGACAGGTCGAGCGGCACCTCGATCCGCGTGGTGGGGCCGAATCGCTCTTCGTCGCTGGCGGCGGTCGCCACCCGGAGGCGATAGCCGTCCTTGGTCAGATCCCCCCACACCAGCAGGTCGGCATCCTCCTCGACGACGGCATGGCGGGTGTTCATCGTCACCGCGGCGACCTGGGAGGGATCTTCCAGTCCGTCGAGAGCGAACAGCTTGGGCAGCGCCTTGACCTTCAACGCGGTCCGCGCCGAGAGCGCCTGATTGAGCCGGGTCGCCGCCGCCCCGTCGGCATCGTTGCCCAGCGCCGCGACCAGCACGGTCAGCACGGGGGGATCGGGCAGTGGTTGGACCGGCTGAGGCGGCGTCGGCGGCTTGGGCCGCAACAGGCCGGTCAGCATTTCCATCAGGCTTTGCCGCAAGGTCCGGGTCAGTTCCGCCGCAGCGGGAGCGGGAGCGGGAGACGGCGGCGCGGCAATGGGATCGGGCTTGGCCGCATCGGCGCGCAGGGTCGCAACGGGAGTGCCGCCGCCGGTCTGTCCCGCCAGCGCGCGTGCCCGCTTCAGCCGTTCCGCCCGTTTGTCGCCGTCATCCTCGTTGGCCATGGCGTACCCTATACGGCACCGGCGCGATGGGGGCAACCGGCCCGGCGCGAAACGGGGCGATCGCCGCCTGCGACCGCCCCGCCGGTGAGGCTTTAGATTGCTTCGCCCCGGATCGCCTTGTCGAGCAGGGCGACGGTTTCCGGGATCCCGTAGAGACGGATGAAGCTGCCCAGGCGCGGCCCCTGCTCGGCCCCCAGCAGCACCTCGTAACAGGCCTTGAACCACGCCTTGAGGTCGGCAAAGCAGGGACGCTTGCCGATCTCATAGACCAGGGACTGGAGATCCTCGACCGAGGCATCGGCGGGCAACGCCTCCAGCCCGGCCTTCAGCGCGGCGAAGGCCTCGGCCTCGTCCGCCGTCGCGGTGCGGTAGCGCAGCGAGGGTTTGACGAAATCGCGGTAATAGGCGATCGCGTAGCCGACCAGCGAATCGAGGATCGGCGAGGTCTCGGGACTGGCTCCGGGCGCATAGCGGCGGATGAAGCCCCACAACACCGCCGGGTCTTCGGAATGGCAGACGCTGGCGAGGTTCAGCAGGATGCCGAAGGTCAGGTGGGCTTCTTCGCGGGGCGGCTCACCGGCATGGATGTGCCATACCGGGTTTTCCAGCCGCTTGGCCTCGTCCTCGGCGGAGAACTTGGCCAGGAAGGTCAGGTAATCATCGACCGCGCGGGGAATGACGTCGAAATACAGCCGCTTCGCCGCCTTGGGCTTCTGGAACATGAACAGGGCAAGGCTTTCCGGCGGGGCGTATTTCAGCCATTCCTCAACGGCGAGGCCGTTGCCCTTCGATTTCGAGATCTTCTGCCCCTTGTCGTCGAGGAACAGTTCGTAGGTCAGGGTCTGCGGCGGCTGGCCGCCGAGAATGCGGGCGATCCGGGTCGATAGCTCGACCGAGGGAATCAGATCCTTGCCGCTCATCTCGTAATCGACGCCGAGCGCGACCCAGCGCATCCCCCAATCGGCCTTCCATTGCAGCTTGCACTGCCCGCCGGTCACCGGGGTTTCGACCAGGGTGCCGTCGGTGTCGCGATAGACGATGGTGCCGTCATCGGGCCGGGTCTCGACCACCGGCACCTGCAACACGATCCCGGTCTTGGGGCAGACCGGCAGGAACGGCGAATAGGTGGCGCGGCGTTCTTCGCCCAAAGTCGGCAGGACGACGTTGATGACCTCGTCATAATGACGCAGCACGCCGAGCAGCGCCTGATCGTAACGACCGGACGTGTACCAGTCGGTCGCCGACTGGAACTCGTACTCGAAGCCGAACGCGTCGAGGAACGAACGCAGCCGGGCGTTGTTGTGGTGGCCGAAGCTTTCATGGGTGCCGAACGGATCGGGAATCGAGGTCAGCGGCTTGCCGAGATGGGCGCGCACCATTTCCTTGTTCGGGATATTGTCGGGCACCTTGCGCAGGCCGTCCATATCGTCGGAAAAGGCGAACAGGCGGGTCGGGATCTCGGGTGCCAGCAGGGAAAAGGCCCGGCGGACCATCGTGGTGCGGACCACCTCGCCGAAGGTGCCGATATGAGGCAGGCCCGACGGGCCGTAGCCCGTCTCGAACAAAACATAGCCTTTATCCGGTTTTTTCCCCTGCAACCGGCCGTCCAACAGAGCGCGGGCTTCCTGGAACGGCCAGGCGGCGGCGGTACGGGCAAGGTCGCGAAGATCGGGCATTTTCTAGAACTTCCAGAAGACGGATAAAGCCGGTGACGATATTCCCGCCGGGCGGGCGCGTCAATCGTCAGCCCGGAAATCGGCCAAAACGGCACATTTGGACACCCTTCGACACCGCACGACCAACATTCGGCTTGCCCGGATCAGGAGTTCTTACCTATAGGTTAGCGTCGGAAGGCTGACTACACTGAACTAACCCGGAGCAGGATCGATGACGCCAACCGGCTGCTTTCGACCCAGGCTGTCACAGGGGGGCTGATAAGGTGAGGGACCAGCGAACGATCCGGGCAGCCGAACGGCGCCTCAAGGCGATTCGTCGTGCCTTTATCGTCGCCGTACCCGAATCCCGGGTTTTGATCCGCCGCGCCGATGGCTCTGCGGTTCAAGTCGCCCTGGGACGGGGGCGGCTGGTCGCGTTGGGGGCAGCGATCTTCGGCTGCGCGCTGTGGGCCGCCGTGTCCACCCTGATGCTGCTGCATCATCCCGAGGAACTGGTCCAGCGCGAGCAGCGCCTGGAAGAGATGCTGTCGGCCACCCATTCCGCCCAGCAGCGGCTGCTTGCCTCGCAGAAGATGGTCGCCGACATCACCCGCGAAGTCGATCTGGTCCAATCCAGCTTGATGGTTCTGGCCGAATCCAATGCCGCCCTGGTCAAGGGCGCCCCCGAAAAGAATCGTCCCTCCCCTCCCCTGCCTGTCGCCGAGCCGGTCCGCCCCGACGATTCCGCCGCCGATGCCGAGGTCCGCGCCGTTCGCGATCAGGTCCGGCGGCTGGAAACCTCGCTGGAGCGGCTGCGTCTGGCCTATGCCCAGGCGGTGCAAAGCACCAGCGACGCCGCCGCCGCCCGTATTTCCGACGCCGAACATTCGCTGGCCCGACTGGGGATTGATCCCGGGCGGGTGATCGAGTCGCACCGCCCCGAACATGGGCGCGGCGGTCCGTTCGTGCCGATCAACGCGACCGCGACCGAACCCGGCCTGAACGGCCTGCTCGACCGGCTCGACCGCTGGAGCGGGGTCAAGGCGGCGATGCTGACAATGCCGCTCGGCGATCCGATTCATGCCGAGTACGAGGTCAGTTCGGTCTTTGGTCGCCGCAACGATCCGATCAACCGTCGCACCGGCATTCACGAAGGCGTCGATCTGACCGCCCCGTTCGGCACCCCGGTCCACGCCACCGGCGAGGGGCAGGTGCTGTTCGCCGGGCCGTGGGACCGCTATGGCCTGGCCGTCGAGATTGATCACGGCGGTGGCGTCACCACCCGCTATGCCCACCTGTCGCGCATCCTGGTCCGCGAAGGCCAGCATGTCAGCCGCTCGACCGCGATCGGTCTGCTCGGCAATACCGGCCGCTCGACCGGCCCCCATCTCCATTACGAAGTCCGTCTGTCCGAAGTCCCCCGTGACCCCCTCAAATTCATCGCGGCAGGTGACCATGCTCTCAAGATTTGGTAAGGGCGGCAACGGGTCGTCGCCGCGCAAAGCGGCAAGCGGCCAGACCCTCTCTCTGATCGGTGCCGACGTCCGCATCGTCGGCAACATCTCGACCGAGGGCGAAATTCAGATCGACGGACAATTGGAGGGCGACATCGCCTGCCGTCATCTGCTGATCGGCGAAACCGGGCGCATCACCGGCGAGGTCACCGCCGAAACCACCCGCGTCCATGGTGAGGTGACCGGCAAGATCACCGCCGGGGCGGTGGTGATCGCCCGGGCCGGACGCATCGCCGGCGACATCATCCATGACAGTATCGAGATCGAGGCCGGGGCGCGGCTCGAAGGCCGCCTGATCCGCAAATCGGCACAGACCGGCGCCGAGTCTACCCCCGCCTTGGCGACGGCGACGGAACCGGCCCGGCTGGCTCCGCCGCGCAAGGAAAAAGACAAGGACAAGGCCGCCGACGGCGATCTGTCCCCCGCCCCCGGTGCCGCCTGAATCCAGGCGGTGGCTCGTGATCGGTAGGGACGGCGGGATTTAGCGGCGGAAGAGCGGGCGACGCCAACGCGGGCGGTGGCGGCAGGTCAAAGTCAGGGTCACGCCCATGGCTCCGACCACGACCCAGGCCGGGAGGTCAAGAACCATCGCCTGGACCGTATCGAACAGGGTGCGCCCGGTTTCGGCGGGATCGGGGGCATGTCCGGCAAGCAGAAGAACGAAATCGGCGGTGATCAGCCCGACATAATCGGCCGGACCCAAGGCCATGACCGCGTCAGCCGATGCCATGATGACGGCGAGACCGACCAGCAGCCACCCCGTCACACGTCCGAAGAGCATGATTTCCCCCTGGGCAAACGAATCATATTATCTTGATTAATGAGGTTTGCTCCGACCCGCCGGTAATTTCAACATTTTTTCCATGGCATTACGTATGCGTAATGTCCGGGCGCAATCCGCTCTCGCCAAGGCGGCGGAATTTTGCCATGGTGCCGCCCATGAGCACCGCCCAATCCCCTCTTTTTCGCGGGTGTGATCTGTCCTGCCGACGCGGCGGGCGGATGGTGTTTTCCCGTCTCGGCTTCACCCTGGAACCGGGGGGGGCGCTGTTGCTGCTCGGTCCCAACGGGTCGGGCAAGTCGAGCCTGCTGCGGGTGCTGGCCGGGCTGTTGCGTCCGTCCGACGGCGTGCTCGAGTGGAACGGCCAGACTCTGACCGAAGACCCCGAGGCCCACGCCGCCCGGACCCATTATCTCGGCCACCACGACGCGATCAAGCCGGTGCTGAGCGTGGCGGAAATGGTGCGGTTCTGGGCCAGACTGCACCGGACCGACTTTGCCCAGGCCGACCGCGCCGCCGAGGCGGCGATCCTGCGCTTCGGCCTTGGGCCTCTTGCCGACATGCCGGGGCGGATGCTGTCGGCGGGACAGAAACGGCGGGTCAATCTGGCCCGATTGCTGGCCGCGCCCTGCCCGCTGTGGCTGATGGACGAGCCGACCACCGCGCTCGACCGCGCCTCGATCGCGGTGCTGGAGACGGTGCTGGCCGAGCATCGCGCCCAAGGTGGGATGGTGGTGCTGTCGACTCATACCGACATCGTGCTGCCCGACGCCGAAATCTTGTCGCTTGACCGTTTCGCTCCCGCCCCCGAGGGCCTGTCATGAGCCGTTTCGTCGAAGTGGTCCGCCGCGATCTGCGTCTGGCGCTGCGCCAGGGCTCGGACAGCGTGATGGTGGTGACCTTCTTCATCCTGACCGTGATTTTGTTCCCGTTCGGGCTGGGGCCGGAAACCAATCTGCTGGAACGGGTGTCGCCCGGCGTGCTGATGGTCACCGCGCTGTTGGCCTCGATGCTGTCACTCGACCGCTTGTTCCAGGCCGATTACGAAGACGGATCGCTGGAATTGCTGGCAATGTCGCCGATGCCGCTGGAACTAGCGGTCGCGGCCAAGATGCTGGCCCACTGGCTGACCACCGGCCTGCCGCTGATCGTCGTCGCCCCGGTTCTTGCCGTGCTGCTTCACCTGCCCGCCGAGGGCTTCGCTCCCTTGCTGGCGGCAATGGCGCTGGGAACCCCGGTGCTGTCGCTGATCGGCGGCATCGGTGCCGCCCTGGTGCTGGGGGCGCGGCGCGGCGGCGTGCTGCTGTCGCTGCTGATTCTGCCGCTTTATATCCCGGTGCTGATTTTTTCGGTCGGCGCGATTGATGCCGCGATCCAGGGGCTGGAGGCCGGGCCCCATCTGCTGATCCTGGGCGGCGTGTTGATCGCCGCTCTGGCGCTGTCGCCCTGGGTTGCCGCCGCCGCACTGCGTCAGGCGGTCGAGTAATCAGGCACCGAGCAGGGGGCGGTGATCGGTGGCGGAGCGGCGACGCGACGGACTGCCCCGGCGCTTGCGGTTGATCGCCTCGACATAGGGGCGCATCTCGATATCGCCCCGGGTGATGTGGAACACCATCCAGGTGGCAAGCGAATCGCCCAAGGTCCGCAGGATACCGACGCGGATCTGGTCGCTGCCCTCGGCGAAATGGTTGAGCACGGCGTCAAGCCGCTTCAGCAGCATCTGATGGCCCAGGCGGTGAGCCTCGATATCGGGAAAGCCGATGCGATTCTGCAACGCTTCTTCGCGGATAAAATGGCCGAAACAGAGATTGCGAAGCTGCGAGATGGCCGAGACGATGGCTTCGCCGTCGCCCAGGCCGGAGGTGAGGGTTTGCAGTCGGCTGATCAACGCCATCATCGCGCGATGGTCGGCATCGATCCCGTCATCGCCGATCGCAAACGAATCGTCCCAGGCGATCGCCATCGTTCCCTCCCGACCGATACGTTTACGCCCAATTCATTACCATAGCGCGACACCCCCGCATCTGGGAAGCCCGATGGTGGCGCGGCCGGGATGCGGGCCTTTCCGTCTGGACTGTGCTTGGTTTAAATAATAGAATTCCATATGTATTCTAACTGCAACATTGAACGTCCGGCCGTTCCGCCACGATCTTAGGGGTTTACCATCGATGACCGCGCGCCGCCCCAGCCCGAGCACCGCCGCCCGCATTGCTGGATCTATTGTCGCCTTGGGCCTTCTGGCTGGGTGTGCCACCCCGCCGCCTGAATCCGATCCGGAAGCCCGCGCGGAATGGGACCAGGTCAACGACCCGCTCGAGCCGATGAACCGCGAAATCTTCGCCTTCAACGATTTTCTCGACACCTATGCGATCCGCCCCGCCGCCGAGGGCTATCGCACCGTGGTGCCGCAATTCGGCCGCGACCGCATCCACGACGCCCTGGAAAACCTGAAATCGCCGCTGGTGTTCGCCAACGACGTGTTGCAGGGCGAAACCGACCGCGCGGTTCAGACCTTCTTCCGCGCCGCCTTCAATACCACCTTCGGTCTGTTGGGCTTCGTCGATATCGCCACCGAGGCCGGTATCCCCGCCCACGAGGAAGATTTCGGCCAGACCCTGGCCGTGTGGGGATTGGACGAGGGTCCGTATCTGGTGTTGCCCCTGTTCGGCCCGTCCAACCCGCGCGATGCCTTCGGCACCGCCGTCGAATGGTATGGCGACCCGGTCGATCTCGTCCTGGTCAACATGGGCTATGAGTGGGCGACTTGGACCCGGAGCGGTATCTCCGGCCTCGACCGCCGCGAACGGATGATCGACACCTTAGACGACGTCAAGCGGACCTCGCTTGATTACTACGCCTCGTTGCGCTCGCTCTATCGTCAGCATCGGACCTCCGAGATCGCCAACGGCCACGACCGCACCCCGTTCAGCGCCGGTTCTTCTGCGGGGGCCGCGTCCCGATGATCTCACGTCGCCCGTTTTTGCTGGCCGCCCTCGGTGGCGTCTCGTTGCTGGTCTCCCCGTTGCGTCTTGCCGCCGCCGAGGCTCCGGCCGATCCGGCCGCCGCCTTCATCAGCCGTCTGGCCGATGCCGCGATGCAGACGATGGTCGGCAAAGGTGTCCCCGATCAGGAGCGGGCCGCCCGCTTCCGCACCTTGTTCACCACCGATGTCGATCTGGTCGAAATCGGTCGCCGCGTGCTGGGGCGCTATTGGCGGATCGCCACGCCGGAGCAGCAGCAGGAATTCCTGCGTTTGTTCGAAGACATCGTCGTCCTGACCTGGTCGACCCGGTTCAAGGATTACGGCGGCGATTTGCGCCATACCATCGTCGGAACCGTCGATGACGGCGATCGTGGTCTGACCGTCTCCTCGCGGGTCGAGCGCGACCGTCAGCAGCCGATCATGCTGCAATGGCGACTGAAGCGGATCGAGGGCGGATTCCGCGTCGTCGATCTGGTCGTCGAAGGCTCGTCGATGGCCGTCACTTATCAGTCCGAATACGCTTCGGTGATCCGGGCCAAGGGCGACCAGATCGACGGTTTGCTGTCGGCCCTGCGCGCCAAGGTCTCCGATCTTCAGTCCGGCACTTCGGCCGCGCGCAACTGAGCGCGGCCGAAGTCAGGTTTCTCCGCTTCCCTAAACTGAACCGTATGGTTTAGTTTAGGGACTCTGTTGGGAGGAACAATGACCGAATCGATCCGCTGCCCCCGTCCGTCGGCCAAACGCGACGCCATTCTCGACGCCGCGCGCGCCGTGTTTCTGGAAGTCGGCTATGCCGCTGCCAGCATGGACAATGTCGCCGCCCGCGCCGGGGTGTCAAAAGCGACGATTTACGCCCATTTCACCGGCAAGGACGATTTGTTCGGCGCGGTCATTCGCTTGCGCTGCGACCGCAATCTGACCTTTACCTCGGTCGATCCCGGACTCGATGCCCGCGCCACCCTGACCGTGGTTGGCCATCGCCTGATGGATCTGCTGCTGCAACCCGATACGCTGGCGATGTACCGGCTGGTGACCGCCGAAGCCCACCGCCAGCCCGACCTCGCCCGCGCCTTCTATGAATCCGGCCCCGGCACCGGCAAGGGCCAGATTGCCCAGGTGCTTCTCGACCTGTCCCGACGCGGATTGCTGACGGTCGAGGATGCTTGGCAGATGGCCGACCTGTTCACCGGGATGCTCCGCACCGACCTGTTCATGCGGACGATGCTCGGCCTGCCCCAGCCCGAGGACGGCACCGTCGATAAAGCGGTCTCTGCCGCGGTCGAGACGATGCTGCGGGCGTTCGCGCCGTAACGACACTCGGGCGCACTCCATCCACGAAAAAGCCTCCCCCGTCCAAGACGGGAGAGGCTGAAGCGGGCTCTGTGCCGGTCGCTGCGAACGGGTGACGCTCTACGACTTGGACGCCGCCTTGGTGAAGGCTTCGCGGGCCTCATCGAGGCTCTGGCTGAACCGCTTGTTGAGCAGATCGAAGGCGTCCGCATTGGCCTTGGTGATCAGTTCGGTCAGTTCGCGGGCATTGACCAGGGCACGTTCGAACGCGTCCTTGGTCAGCTCGGCCTGACGGGCCGCCTTCTCATGCGGGGCACCCGGCTCGACGATATCCTTGGACAGGTGGGTGACTTCGTCGATCGACTGCCGCAGGATCTCGACCTGGCGCTTGACAACATTCTGAAGCCCTTCGAAAGCCAGCTTGTTGGCCTGGGTCAGCGCCTCGATGTTCTTGCGCTGGCTGGCGACAATGGTTTCGACATCGACACCAGGAACCTTGAAGTCGCCGAGATACTTGCTGACGTCGAAATCGAAAATGTTATCGGTCTGCTTCGCGGCCATGCTGACACCCTCCATCCTCTGCACGATGTTGCAGTGCAGCGAAGAGTGCCAAACCGTCATCGCAGAGTCAACAATTCTGACTCCCCTACGTACATTTCCCCGTTCTTTTTTAAATCATTACGGGGGATGGCCGCGCTTAACCGGCCAATTCGCGGCTGCGATGCTCGGCGGCGGCAAGGGCATCACGCAGCAAGGGGCCGAACCCGGCGGCTTCGTCCATCAGCACCGCCAGCGCGGCGGCGGTGGTGCCGCCCGGGCTGGTGACGGCGCGGCGCAGATCGCCCGCCGAATCGGACGATTGGCGCAGCAGCTCGCCCGAGCCAGAGATGGTGGCGCGGGCCAGACGCACCGCCAGAGCGGGATCGAGCCCCAGGGCGGCCCCCGCCTCGGCCATCGCTTCGGCCAACAGGAAGACATAGGCCGGACCCGAGCCGGACAGAGCGGTGACAGCGTCAATCTGGGCTTCGTCGGCGACCCAGCCGACTTCGCCGACCGCTTCCAGCAACGATTCCGCCAGGGACCGACGATCGGCGGAAACCGTTTCGTCAGCAAAACAGACCGTGATGCCGCGGCGCACCGCCGCAGGCGTGTTGGGCATCGCCCGCACAATCGCCAGATCGTCGCCGAGAGCGCGGCGGAAATAGGCGGTCGGCTTGCCTGCGGCAATCGACAGGAACAAGGTGGAGCCGACGAAGCGGCGATAGGGCGGCAACGCCGCGTCCATCATCTGCGGCTTGACCGCCAGCACGATCACGTCGGGCACGAAACCGGCGGGGATCGCCTCGGCCTCGGTCACCACAGTCACCGGCCCGACCGTGGGACCGGTGGGATCGACCACCACCAGATCGGCGGCGGCAAGGCCGCGATCGAGCCAGCCCGACAACAAAGCCGAGCCCATCCGGCCGCATCCGACCAGAAGCACCTTGGTCATTTCAGTTCGTCCCCGAAATAATTAAGCCTCGCCCGCCGTTTCCAGCATCGACGCCGCGACGGCGTCCCGGGCGCTTTTGCCGCCCCAGATCACGAATTGAAAGGCGGGATAAAAGCGTTCGCACTCGCTGACGGCGATATCGACCAGATCCTCGACCTGTTCCTGCGACAAAGCGGTCCCGCCGCGCAACAGCGAGGTGTGGCGGAACATCGGCACTGCCTCGTCCTCCCACAGGCCGAAATGGCCCAGCCAGAGCTTTTCATTGACGATGGCGAGCAGGTCGCAGATCGGCGTCCGTTTGGACTCGGGCACCTTCATGTCGAACGCACAGGTGAAGTGGATCGCGCCCATATCTTCGCGCCAGGCGAAGTAGAGCGAGTAATTACACCATTTCCCCGGAACCTCGGCGGCCAATTCCTCGTCGCTGCGCCGGTCGAAGGCCCAGTCGTTGGCGGCGACGAATTGTTCGACCAGATCGACCGGGTTGGCCTGAGGCTCGTCGTCGTGACAAGCAGCGGTCAACGTCATGCCGTGAGTCCTCCTTGGCATGGCACCATTCGGCAGAACCGCCCGGAATCAATTTGTTGTATCCGGGCAGCCTGTTTCCGACAAAGGATAGCCTAAGCACAGGCTTTCCGAGGACGCAAGGCAATCCTCGGTCAATGCCTGTGAATTTTTGTGGATAACCGACCGATTACAGTCGGGTATCGCTCGCTTCGGCCAGACGCGCTTCGAGAACCCGGATGCGGGCCTCCAGCGATTCCTGTTCCTGCCGCGCCTTGCGGGCGATGGCGCTGACCACCTCGAACTCTTCACGGGTGACCATGTCAAGGCCAGCGGTGAAGCGCTCGAAATGCTCGCGCAGGCGGGTCTCGACCTCGCCGCGCAGACCCGACAGCGCTCCCAGGGCGCCATTGGCGACGCGGCCGAAATCGTTGAGAAGCGGATTATGGATGGACATGATGATTCCTGGGCTGGAAAATTGCGGCGACATTATGGACAGACTGGCCCCGAAGCGCCAGCCTGTTGATTGTGCGTTTCCTCACCCCTGCCCCAACGAGATGTCAGCCCTTGTCGCTGACACCCGCTTCGTCGAAGGTCGCCATCCCGGTATGGCAGGCGATCGCGCCCCGCAACAGGCCGACCGCCAGCGCCGCGCCCGAGCCTTCGCCCAGCCGCAAGCCGAGGTCGAGCAGCGGGTCGGCCCCCAGCGCCGCCAGCAGACGGCGATGGCCCGGCTCGGCCGAGACATGGGCGACCCGGCAATGATCGAGTGCGCCCGGCCGCGCCGCCTGAAGCGGTGCCACCGCCGCGGTGACGACATAGCCATCGAGCAGCACCGGCACCCGGCGCAACCGCGCCGCCACCGTCGCCCCGGCCAGCGCCACCAGTTCACGGCCGCCCAGGGCACGCAGGATTTCCAGCGGCGGCAGGCCGCGATGACGGGCGACCCCGGCGGCAACCACCTCGATCTTACGGGCCAGCGCGCCGCCTTCGACCCCGGTGCCGCGTCCGGTCCATTCCGACGCCTCGCCGCCATACAGCGCGCAAGCCAGCGCCGCCGCCGGAGTGGTGTTGCCGATCCCCATCTCGCCCAGCACCAGCAGGTCGGCGCCCTCTGGCACCGCGTCGATCCCGGCCTGGAAGGCGCTTGCGAATTCGGCCTCGGTCAAGGCCGGTCCCTGGGTGAAATCGGCGGTCGGCCGGTCGAGGTCGAGCGAGACGACGTCGAGAGCGATGCCGAAGGTCCGGCACAGTTGGTTGATCGCCGCGCCGCCATGTTGGAAGTTGGCGACCATCTGCACCGTCACCTCGGGCGGAAAGGCCGAGACGCCCAGGGCGGCGACGCCGTGATTCCCGGCGAAGATCCGGGCGTAGGGCGCGTCGAGCCGGGGCGGGTGGCGTCCCTGCCAGGTCGACAGCCAGCCCGACAGATCCTCGAGACGACCGAGCGACCCGGCCGGCTTGGTCAGGCGCGGCTCGCGCGCGGCCCAGGCGGCGGCGGCGGCTTCGTCGCCCTCCGGCAGTCGCGCCAACAGGGCGGAAACGTCGTCGAGGCCGGTAATCGTCAGGGTCACGGGTTTGCCCCCAGGAGGTTGCTGTCGAAACAGCTTCGACCTATAACCGAACCATCATGGCCGAGTCACCCCACATTCCCGCGAACCCGCCCCGCGGCTGGCTCGCCGATCTTCATCTTGCCGCCACCTTTTTAACCCGTCTGCCCCTGCCCGATCCGGGCGCGGTGCCGTCGGGCGGGCTGGCCGCCGCAATGCGCTGCTTTCCGCTGGTGGGTGCCGGTCTGGGCCTCGTCGCCGGGCTGATCGCCGCCGCCGCCGTGACCGTGTTGCCGCCGCTGGCCGCCGCGCTGCTGGCGGTGCTGGCGCTGGTGCTGGTCACCGGCGCGCTGCACGAAGACGGGCTGGCCGACTTCGCCGACGGTCTGGGGGCCCGCGGCGGACCGGAGCGGCGGCTAGAGGTGATGCACGATTCCCGCAACGGCACCTTCGGGGTGTTGGCGCTGGTGTTCTCGGTCGCGTTGCGCGCCGCCGCCATCGCCGCGATGACCGGGGCCGCCGCCAAGATCGGCGCTCTGGTCGCCGCCGTGGCTCTGTCGCGCGCCCTGATCCCGGTGGCGATGCGGCGCATTCCCCCCGCCCGCCCCGACGGGCTGGCGGCACTGGCCGGACGTCCCGGCGCCGATTGCGCCCTGGCCGCGATCGCGCTCGGCGTGCTGTTCGCCGGACTGGGTTTGGGGCTGGCGGCTATTCCGGCGATCGCCTGCGCCGGTCTGGCCGGACTGGGCGTCGCCGAACTGGCCCGGCGTCGGCTGGGCGGCTATACCGGCGATGTGCTGGGCGCGGTGGCCCAAAGCTCGGAAATCGCCTTTTTGCTCGCCGCCGCCGCCCTGATCTCGGGATAAATCAACCGCGCAGGTCGGCCTCGGAGACCAACGTCTCCAGGCGATGAAAGCCGCCGTCCGGGGCCAGCACCGACACCAGCCACGGCAGCAGCACCGCCAGATCGCGGTCGAGCCCCCATGGCGGATTGACGACAATCAGGCCGCTGCCGTTCAGCCGGAACGGATCGAGCGGCGGGCGCAGCATCAGCTCGACCGCCAGCGTCTCGACCCCGCCCTCGGCCCGCAGAGCCTCGTACACCCGTTCGACCGGCTCCATCCCCTTGATCGGATACCACACCAGGGTGATCGCGTTGGCCCAGCGCCGCCGGATCCGGCGCAACGCCGACAGCAGGCGCTGGTGCTCGTCCTTGACCTCGAACGGCGGGTCGATCAGCACCACCCCGCGCCGTTCCGGCGGCGGCAGCAGCCCCTTGACCGCGACATAGCCGTCCATGTGATGAATGCCGACGCGGCGGTCGGCGGCAAAGCGGCGGCGCAGCACCGCGACGTCCTCGGGATGCAGTTCGACCAGGGCCAACCGGTCGGTCTCGCGCATCATCCCCCGCACCAGTTCGGGCGATCCGGGGTAGCAGGTGCAGCCACCGGCGGGATTGAGGGCGCGAACTGCGGCGAGATAGGGATCGAGCGCGGCGGGCGGGGCCGAGGCTTCGAGCAAACGAGCGATCCCGCTTCTGAATTCGCCGGTCCGCTGTGCCTCATCCGCCTCCAGGTTGTAAGCCCCGAGCCCGGCATGGGTGTCTAACGCGAAGAACGGCGTGTCTTTTCGCTTTAATGAGGTCACAACCATTGCCAAAACGGCATGTTTGACGACATCGGCAAAATTGCCGGCGTGGTACGCGTGGCGATAATTCATGGCTTATCCGTGAATTTGGTACAATTTGTCGCACGATGTCATAGACCGTAAAGCCATATTTCGTATAGTGTTTAGAGGGCATCGAGCAGCCGGAACGTGTTTGGCGACAATTACCCCCACTTCGTTCTTCTTTTTTGACGCGAGAGCGACATGAGCAAGCAGGATATTCACCTGACTGGCGTGGAACGTACGTTTGGGCGGGACGACATTATCGTCAGCAAGACCGACCCGAAGGGACGGATCATCTATGCCAATGAAGTATTTCTAAGCATCGCTGGCTATACTGAAGATGAGATTCTCGGCGCGCCCCACAGCATCATCCGGCATCCCGAAATGCCGCGCTGCGTGTTCAAGCTTCTGTGGGACACGATCGAATCCGGCAAGGAAATTTTCGCCTATGTCGTTAACCGCGCCAAGAATGGCGACCATTACTGGGTTCTAGCCCACGTGACACCAACCTTCGATAGCTCTGGCAAGATCATCAGCTATCACTCGAACCGCCGGTCGCCCCGACGCGAGGCGGTGGCCAAGGCCGAAGCGCTGTATCGCGAGTTGCTGGCCATCGAGCAGGCTCATTCCGACCGCAAGGCCGGAATGGACGCCGCCTTCCAGGCCATGGTCTCCAAACTGCAAGCGGCGGGACTTCCCTATGATGAATTCGTCTTCACTCTCTAAGGCGCTGGTCGCCGCCGCACTCGCTTCGGTCATCTGCGCCGCTGGGGTTGGTCTCTCTCTGATGCGCAACCAGCCCATCGACGCCGCCGTCACCGCCATCGCCCTGGCCTGCGGCCTGATCGCGATCCTGCTGATGCTGCGCGCCAACAAGGCGATCAACCGCGCCACCGAGGTGCTGAACGAAGCCGCCTCGGGCCGTCTCGACACCCGGGTGATCCACATCACCGAACGTGGCCGGATCGGGGCGCTGGAGCGCTCGATCAATCGCCTGCTCGATCTGACCGAGGTCTTTACCAAGGAAGCCGACGCCGCGATGGTCCTGACCTCCGAGGGCCGCTATTTCCGCCATATCCTGACCGAAGGCATGGTCGGTGAGTTCGCCGATCACGCCCGCCTGATCAACCGGGCCTTGAGCGAAATGGAGCGCCGCTCGCGCGAATTCACCCAAGAGGCGACCGGGGTCGGCAACACCATCAAGCATGTCACCAGCGTCGTCGCCTCGACCGCGACCGAACTGGAAGCCACCGCGCAGCAGATGTCGCTGATCGCGACCCAGACCAGCGATCAATCGAGCCGGGTCGCCGCCGCCGCCGAAAACGCCTCGGTCCATGTCGAGCAGGTCGCCGCCGCCGCCGAGCAGGTTTCGTCCGGCATCCGCGAAGTCGCTGGCCGCATCCAACATTCCGCCCACATGGCCCAAGAGACGATGCATGTCGCCGTCTCGACCGATTCCGCGATCAACGGCCTGAGCGAAGCCGCCCAGAAAATCGGCGAAGTGGTCGATCTGATCTCTGAAATCGCCAGCCAGACCAATCTGCTGGCGCTGAACGCGACGATCGAGGCCGCCCGCGCCGGTGAGGCAGGCAAAGGCTTTGCCGTCGTCGCCAACGAGGTCAAGCACCTCGCCAACCAGACGGCGCGGGCGACCGAGGAGATTTCGTCCCAGATCGGCAGCATGCGTGACGCGACCCAGACCGCTGTCGCCGCCGTCCGCACCATCGCGGGCAAGATCCGCGAGATCAACGACGATGCCACCGGAATCGCCGCCTCGACCGAACAGCAAAGCAGCGCCGTCGCCGAGATGAGTCGCTCAATCCGCACCGTTGCCAGCGACGTCCAAACCGTCGCCGATACGATCGGTCAGGTTGCCGACACCGCCGGTACCGCCACCGATGCCGCCGGGCAGGTCTTGATTGCCGCGGGCGATCTGGCATCGCGTACCGTTTCGATGAACGACGATATCGACGCCTTCGTCACCCGAGTCTGTTCCGGTCTACGCCAGTCATAGCCCGATCGCTTTGGTTACCCGCGCGTGAGGTTGACAGCGCCCCTGTCGAACAGGCACCTTTTGTCTGACCGCATTCGCGCCCTGGTTGGGGCCTGGGGCCGAAGCATGACCGGACCGGAATTCACCGAGACCCTTGCCCGACTGGGCCTGTCCCAGGCCGCTCTCGCCCGTCTGCTCGACGATCTGGGCGAACGCCAGCCCGCGCCGACCACCGTCTGGCGCTGGGCCGATGGTCGCTCCCGCGTTCCGATCGGGATCGGCGCGCTGCTCCGCCTGCTGGAATCCCTTCCCGCCGATCTGCGCAGCGACCTCACCCGCAAGGCGGCGCGGCTGTAGCGCCGTCCAGGCCGCGTCCGGACCCAGCGCCCGCCTCAGCGCCCGAAGATTCCCTTCAGCAAATCGTCGATCGTGTCGCCCAGACCGCCGCCGGACTCCTCGGTCGCCGACCCGCCGGACTCGCCCGACGTTTCGCCCGGCGCGGGCTGTTCCATCGCGGGCAGCGTCAACGGACGGGGCGGCAGCCCCTGGTTGGCGGCGACCATCACCTGCTTCCATAATTGAGCGGGCAGACCACCGCCGGTGACCTTTTTCATTTCGTTTCTGTAATCGTCATTGCCGAGCCAGACCCCGGTGACGTAATCGGCGGTAAAGCCCATGAACCAGGCGTCGCGGTAATCCTGGGTGGTGCCGGTCTTGCCCGCGGCGGGGCGGTCAAGCCGGGCCGCCTTGCCCGAACCGTTCTGGATCACGGCGGTCATCATGTCCTGCATCCGGGCCAGGGCCGTGGGCGAGATCACCTGACCGAAGCCGCCGCCTTGGCGCTTGAACAGAACATGGCCGGACGGATCGGTGATCTGGGCGACGCCATAAGCGGTCACCCCCTGGCCACCATTGGCGAAGGCGGCATAGGCGTTGGTCATCTCGAGCAAGGTCACCTCGCTGGTGCCGAGCGCCAGGGTCGCGTCCCGACGCAGATCGGACGAGATGCCAAGCCGCCGCGCGGTCGCGATCACCCGGTTGGGGCCAACCGCTTCGACCAGCCGCACCGCGACAGTGTTGACCGATTCGGCCAGCGCCTGACGCAAGGTGATGGTGCCGAGATAGCGGCCGGTATAATTTCCCGGACTCCAATTGCCCAGTTTGATCGGGGCGTCCTCGATGGTGTCGTCGGGGCTATAGCCCCGCTCCATCGCGGTGAGATAGACGAACGGCTTGAACGACGAGCCCGGCTGGCGCAAGCCCTGGGCGGCTCGGTTGAACTGGCTGTCGTCATACTCGCGACCACCGACCATCGCCCGGACCGCGCCGTCCGGGGTCATCACCACCACCGCGCCCTGGCTGACATTGGCCTTGGCGCCCGGCCCGCTCAGCAGCGTCTTCAGATCGGCCTCGACCTTGCGTTGCAGCCCGAGATCGAGCGTGGTCTGGATCACGATGTCGCGGCCCGCCACTTCACCGAACTGATCGAGATGGCTCATCATCCAGTCGGCGAAATAGCGTCCGGCGGCGGGCGCGCGGTGAACCAGTTCGGCCGCCCCGGTGACTTGGGCGGCATCGGCGGTTCTCTGGTCGATATAGCCCGCCTCGACCATGTTTTGCACCACGTCGGCGGTGCGCCGCCGCGACGCTTCGGGATCGTTGATCGGGCTATAGCGCGACGGTGCCTTCAACAGACCGGCGATCACCGCCGCCTGATACAGCCCGATCTTGCGGGCGGAGACGTCGAAATAGCGCCGCGACGCCGCATCGACCCCGAACGTCCCCGAGCCGAGATAGACCCGGTTGAGATAGAGCGCGAGGATCTGCTCCTTGCTGAACCGCCGTTCCAGCCACAGCGCCATCAGCACTTCCTGCATCTTGCGCTTCATCGTGCGGTCGGGCGTCAGGAACAGGTTCTTAGCCAATTGCTGGGTGATGGTCGAACCGCCCTGAACCACATGCCCAGCGCGAAGATTGGTATAGATGGCTCGGGCCAGACCGAACAGATCGATTCCGAAATGGCTAAAGAAGCGGCGATCCTCGGTCGCCAGCACCGCCTGGACCAGATAGGGCGAAATCTCGGGCAAGGTCAGCGCTTCGCCATACAGATCGCCAAAGGCGGCAAACACCTCGCCCTCGACCGACTGGAACACCACGCTCGGCCGCCTTGTCGTCGCCGTCATCTTGTCGATGTCGGGCAGATCGACGGCGTAATAGGCGACAACGCCACCGATGCCGATCCCGACCCAGATCGCCAGGGTCAGCCCCCAGATCAGCAGACGCCGCCCCCAGCGGCCGCCCCCGCCAGAGCGGCGACGCGGTTCTTTGGGCGGTCGGCCCGCGCCGGGCGGCATCGGTTCGGGGCGCAGCCGTCCCTCCTGCGGTTTCGCCGCGCTCCGTGACAGGCGCGGTTCGGACCCGGCCGAGGGCTCGGGCTGCCGCGACGCCGACAGCGGCGGAGGCACGGTTCCCCGTGGCCGCTCGGGCGGCGGTGGAGCCGACGGGCGGGGCTGGTGCTGCGCCTCACGGTAAAAGCGCGGCTCGCGGCTGGGATCGCGCGCCAGGGCGGGAAAGGCTTTGGGCGGTGGCGCGCTGTCGCTCGACAGCAGACGGTCGGACGGATCGACCGACAGCGGCGCGGACGACGGTTCGGCGCGGGGGCCGGTCTCTGACACAACGCGGGGAGAGGAGGGAGCGGCCATGGCGGTTTACAACATGTCCCGGACACAGGGGAAAAGGGAACCGGCGGTCTTCCCGGTCGGCCGTCGCGGACAGCGCGCGACGCCCGCCGGGCACGCGCGTCAGGCAGCCCGACCGGCCAGCATGGTGGCGACGCCGTTGGCGACGAGGTCGTGGCAATGCACCGTCAAATCCTTACGCGACGGAAACGATGCCAGCGACGTGGCCGGATGAAAGGTCACCTCGACCGTGACCCGACCCAATCCCAGCGCCCCCAGCAGATGACCGGCCAGTGTCATGTCGCCGTACCAGGCAAGAAACGGCCGCATCGCCCGGGTCAGCGGCAACCCGTCCAGCCGGGTATAGGCCAGCGACACCGGCTGGACCGGCAGCGGGCGGACGATGCCGTCCGCCCCGGTCAGGCCGGTTTCAGCGACCGACAGCAGCGCGCTTTTGAACGCCAGCACCCGATTGCCGTCGCTGCTGGTCCCCTCGGCGAACAAGATCAACGAATCGCCGTTTTCCAGCCGATGGCGGACGCTATCGCGCTCGCGCGCCGTCGCCGTGGGGCGACGATCGACGAACACGGTGCGGGCCAGCCGGGCCAGCAGGCCAAAGCCCGGCCAGCCCGCCACTTCGGCCTTGGCGATGAAGCAGGCGGGGATCAGGCTGCCCAGCACGATGATGTCGAGATAGCTGGCGTGATTGGCCACGTAAAGGGCCGGTCCCGCCCCGGCTTCGGGGGCACCCCGCGCCACCACCGTAAAGCCGATCAGCCGGATCACGCCCCGCCAATAGAACAGCACAATCTGCCCGGCGCGGCGACAGGACACCATCCGCGTCAACAGATAGGGGGGAACCAACAGCAACGTCCACGCAGTGAAGGCGGCGAACCGGACCAGGCCGAGGAATGGCGAGACCATAACGGTCTCAGACTTCAGAGGTGGCGTCACGCACGTTGCGTCCGTAGTGGCTGCGATACTTGTCGGTGATCAGGTCGGTTTTGACCAGGACGCAAATGTCGGTGGTGTTGAATTGATGGTCGATCACGGCACCGTCGCCGACAAAACCACCCAGACGCAGATAGCCCTTGATCAGCGGCGGCAGCTCGGCCAGAGCGCGGCGGGGATTGAGGCTGTCCTTCGCCGCCAGTTCCATATCGACATAGAGATGGGGCAAGGCGCGCGGACGCAGATGCTCGGGCGCCAAATGGTAATGGTACAAATAGCCGAGATGCCCGGCCAAGCTGCCGGGATCGGTTCCGGGCAGGCTGGCACACCCGAACATCAGCTCGATATCGTGTTCGAAGACATAGGCGGCGATGCCGTCCCATAACTTCTTCATCGTCGCGCCGTTGCGATATCCGGCATCGACGCAGGACCGCCCCAGTTCCATGAACCGGCAGCCATGAGCCAGAATCGGGGAAATGTCGTACTCGCCAGCGGTATAGAAGCGGCCGAACGCTTCGCCCGCCGCGCGTGGCATCAGGCGATAGGTTCCGACCACGCCGGCCGCCCCGCTGCCGCGAGCGCGATCAATCACCAGGAGATGGTCGCAGACCGCGTCGAAATCGTCGATGTCGCGACGACGGTCGCGGGTCGCATCGGTGGGATGGGCCCCCATCTCCTCATAGAAGACGCGATAGCGCAGGGCCTGGGCGGCGGCAATTTCTTCCGGGCCATCGGCGAGCCTGACGTCGAGGCGGTCGGTAGGTTCATCTGCCGAAAGAGCGGATGGCATGATTCCTCTGAGTCCGTCGGGACGCGCGGGTCGGCCGCGCTGTCTATTTCTCTGCCCGTTCGTCGTCGGAAGTCAACGGAACTCCGTACAGTTCCAACCGGTGGCCTACCAGCCGAAAGCCATAGCGGCGGGCAATCTCGCGCTGCAACGCCTCGATTTCGCTGCTGGAAAATTCAATGACCGCGCCCGATTGCATGTCGATCAGGTGGTCGTGATGGTCGCCTGCGGCCTCTTCATAGCGGGCACGGCCGTCGCCGAAATCATGGCGCTCCAGGATCGCCGCTTCTTCGAACAGGCGAACGGTGCGATAGACCGTCGCGATGCTGATATTCGGATCAATGTGGGTGGAGCGGCGATAGACTTCCTCGACATCGGGATGGTCGATCGAATCCGACAGCACACGGGCGATCACCCGCCGCTGCTCGGTCATCTTCATCCCTTTGTCGATACAGCGCTGCTCGATGCGCGAAACCATGGCCCATCCGTTGAACGGCGACGGGAGCGCCTGTTACCCCACAAGCGGGCGCCGCCGCACCTTGATCGGTCGGCGCCCGAGTTCCGCGACCTATCCTCAGACCGCCCGCTTGCGCGTCCGCGGCTTGGTCCCCAGGCCGATTTTCTTGGCCAGGCTGGACCGGTGCTGAGCATAATTCGGGGCCACCATCGGGTAATCGGGCGGCAAGCCCCAACGCTCGCGATACTCTTCCGGGGTCATGTTGTAAGCGGTCTTGAGGTGCCGTTTCAACATTTTCAGTTTCTTGCCGTCTTCGAGGCAGATGATGTAGTCAGGAGTCACCGACTTGCGCACCGCGACGGCGGGCTGGGGCCGTTCGGGAATCGCCGGAGTGGTCCCGACCGACGACAGGGTACGGTAGACCTCCTGGATCAGGTGGGGCAGTTCTCCGATCGCCACACTATTGTTGCCGACATGCGCCGACACGATCTCGGTGGTGAGCGCAAGAAGTTCATTGTTACTCGAACGCTCCGACATTTAGAGCACCCCTCCCATTTCCTAACGATCGGCCCTATATAATTCCTTCATTCGGGGGAAGCAATAACCAATATGACAAAGCAAGACGACTGGAATCACATGACTGAAAATCCGAACTACTGCCTTGACATCACAGCGGAGGTCTGTCCGATGACCTTCGTCAAAGCCAAGTTGCTGATCGAACGGATGGCCCCGGGAGAAACAGCCGAAATATGGCTAAAGGGTTGGGAACCTATTGAAAATGTGCCGAGATCCATCCGCGACCTGGGACACGAAATTCTGGCGATGACGCGTCACTCGGACAACGATCCGCTCGGGCCGCATCGCCTTCTGATATGCAAGAAATAGTTTAAGTAATTTTATCGAGATACTCAGACGACAAACCGATGAATTGGGGCTGCTCCAGTGTCCGACGCATCGTCAAGGCGTCAACACCTCCGTAATATCCCTTACGCCGCCCAAGTTGAGCGAAACCATGGCGGCGATAGAGCGCCTGACCGGCGACATTGTCGGCGGCAACTTCCAGAAACATCGCCGTCGCCCCCTGCGCCGCCGAATCGGCCATCGCCGCGTCGAGCAGCCGCCCCCCCACCCCCTGGCCGCGCCAGGGCGGCAACACCGCCAGGGTCAGAATCTCGGCCTCGTCGAAGGTTCGCCGCCACATCACCAGCCCGGCCGGTCCCGGCGCGGTCGGGCTGGGCTGCAACCGCCCCCCATCGACGGCGATCAGCGCGCTGGTGCCGGGCATCAAGAGCACCTCGGCCATCGAGCGGACGCTCCACGGCTCGGCGAAGCACACCGCATGCATCCCAGCCAGCAATTCGGCATGAACCATCGCCGCTGGCATCAACTCGATCATGACGGCGGTCCGGGCAGGGTGACGTCGGGGGCACGCAGGTAAAGCGGCTCGGCCGGGAGCGCTCGCCCCTCGCGCCACAAATCCTCGCCCACCCGCGCGACGATCGCAGCGTCGGGCCAACCCGGCGACGAGGCTGCCACCGCCCCGGGAATCGCCGCCAAAATCCGCGCCGCAGCATCGCCCGCGACCAGCACCGGGCCGGTCAGCCGTGGAGCAAGGGCGGCGGGACTGAGCGCTTCGACCGCGCTAAGCGGGGTCAGATCGGCGCGAAACAACTGGACCCAGGGATCGTCGCGCCGCGACTCGAGCGCGACCACCACAGTGCGTCCCTCTCGTTCCGACTCCGGAATAGCGGCCGCGACCGCCAGCGGTGTCGGCACCCCGGCCAGCGGCAGACCGGCGGCAAGGGCAAAGCCGCGCGCGGCGGCCAGTCCGATACGCAGGCCGGTAAAGGCACCCGGACCGACCGTCACCGCCAGCAGGTCGAGCCCGGCGACGGTCAGACCGGATTCGTCCAACACGGCCTTGATCATCGGCATCAGTGCTTCGCTCTGACCGCGCGACATCACGGTCAGACGGTGGGCGACGACCTGCCCGTTGCGCAGCAGCGCCGCCGAACAGGCCGAGGTCGAGGTGTCGATGGCAAGAACATTCATCACGCGGCTATACTGCGCCCGGCCAATCAAGGAAAGGCCTAAGATGTCGTCTCTGGTATCCATTTCCCCGACCGCCTTCAATATCGAGCTGGCCCTGGCCTATGCCACCGCCGACAATTTCACCGGTTGCCCGGTCTATCGACCCGATGCCGAGTGCTGGCTTCATGCCGACGCCGCCCCGTTGCTGACCCGGGCGGCGGCGCTGGCCCATCCGCTGGGATTGCGTCTGCGCATCCGCGACGCCTTTCGCCCCACCGAGGCGCAATGGGCGCTGTGGAGCATCTGCCCCGATCCCGAATTCCTCGCCGACCCTCATCAGGGCTCGACCCACTCGATGGGCGTCGCCGTCGATGTCGAGTTGGTCGATATCACCACCGGCCAGCCGCTCGACATGGGAACCGGTTTCGACGCCTTCACCCCGCAATCGCACCACGCCCGCCTCGACCTCGCCCCCGAAGCCCAACGCCACCGCGCCATCTTGCTGGGACTGATGATTGCCGCCGGATGGGATTTCTATCGCCACGAATGGTGGCACTATCAAATGCACGATGCCCGCACTCTCTATCCTTTGCTGTCCGATACCGTGCTTGGGGATCGGAGAATGATGCCCTGATTTCACCGATCCGGCGAGACGATGCCCCTGTTGCCAAAAAAATGAAAAAAGTGCTTGCGCCGGTCGATTCTTTTCGTAATATGCGGGCCTCCAGACGCCGGGACCTCCCGGCCCTGGTCGCCAGACAGAGCGGGCGTAGCTCAGGGGTAGAGCACAACCTTGCCAAGGTTGGGGTCGAGGGTTCGAATCCCTTCGCCCGCTCCAAGTCTCTCACGAGAGTGAGAGCACCATCAAAAGGCTGGATCCTCGGGTCCGGCCTTTTTGCTGTCCTCGTCGCCAAAATCTGGCTTTGATGCCAACAAGAGTCGCATGGCATCGGTAAGACTTGTAATTATCATCGGAAATCAGTCATGAACATGACTGGTCCGGACGCGGCGATCGCTGACGCGCTGAACGCTGATCTTGCAGGAGCAGAGGCCCGGACTTGGCTGCCGATGCCGTCCTCGTCAGCCCAGCCGCGACATTCACGGTGATCACTGCACCGTGACCGCCTGATTGGAGTCTGTCTGTATGATCCGCCTGACATCGAAAATCGTTGCCGCCTACCTTCGCAACAACGCCGTGGCGACGGCCGATCTGCCCGACCTGATCCGCAATACCTATGCCACTCTGGTCAATATCGACACCCCCGCCGCCGAAGCGCCGGAACGGCAGCAGCCCGCCGTGCCGGTTCGCAAATCGGTGACCCCGGACGCGGTCTACTGTCTTGAGTGCGGCAAGCCGCAGAAGATGCTGAAGCGGCACCTCCAGACCGCCCACGCTCTGTCGGTGGACGAGTATCGCGCCAAATGGTCGTTGCCGTCGGATTATCCGATGGTGGCCTCGACCTATGCCGCCCGCCGCTCGGAACTGGCCAAGTCGATCGGATTGGGCACCAAGCCCCGTCCCGACCGGACGCCCGCGCCAAGCGACGCGAGCGAGGCCGCGACGAGCGACTCCCAGCCTCAGCACCGCTATCCCGCCTCGCGCTGGTCGAAACCGGTCGGCTGAACCAACGCCCTCCCCCGCAGGCGGAAGGAGTCGGCATGGCAGACGATCTCGACAAGCTCAAATCGCGACTTCAGGCGCTGCGGGCGAAAACCACCGCCAACGGCTGCACCGAGGACGAGGCGCTGGCGGCGGCGGCGAAAGTCGCCGAACTGCTGGACCGTCACGATCTGTCGCTCAGCGATCTTGAACTGCGCGAAGAGCAGTGCGAGCAGGCCGCGCTGGAGACCAACCGCAAGCAGCGCCAGCCGATCTCGGCCTGCATCCCGGCGATCGCCGATTATTGCGATTGCAAGGTCTGGCGCGAGAAAGACGAGAGCGGACGAATCCGCTATGTCTTTTTCGGTCTGCGCCCCAGCCTCGAAATGGCCCGCTATGTCCATGACGTGATCGCCACCGCGATGCAGACCGCCTGGGAAGCCTATGCCCTTCAGCAGCGCTTCATCCGCTACGGCCACGACGAACGGGGATCGTTCCTGTTCGGCATGGCGGTCTCGATCGCCGACAAGTTGGTCGCGATGAAGGCGGAGCGCGACGAGTCCAACCGCCGCACCAGCGGTCGCGACCTTGTCGTCGTCCGCCACGCCATCGTCGAAGCCGAATTCGCCAAACTGGACCTGTCGCTGCGGCGCGGTCGCGCCTCGGGCAAGAAGGTCGCCGCCGCCGCCTTCGAGGCCGGACAGGCAGCCGGTCACGCGGTGACGATCCGCCCCGGCATTACTGACTGAGGCGACCAACCGCCACTGGGGCTGTTGTTTCGATAGTGCAACGACGGCTCCGCTTCGGGAAACACCGATATGAGCAAACGCACCCCCGCCACCGCCGCGATGGACAAGGCCAAAAAGCCGTTCGATCTGCTGGAATATCACTACGATCCCGACGCCCCCTCGATCGGCCTCCATGCCGCCCAGTCGCTGGGGTTACCGCCGTCGCAGGTGTTCAAGACCTTGATGGTTACCGCGGGCGACGAGGCGATGATCGCGGTGGTTCCCTCTGACCACGAATTGAACCTGAAGGCGCTGGCCCACGCCACCGACAAGAAATCTGTGCAGATGATGGCGGTCGCCGATGCCGAGCGCCTGTCCGGCTTCAAGGTCGGCGGCATTTCGCCGCTCGGCCAGAAAAAGCGCCTGCGCACGATCTTCGACCAGAGCGCCCTGCTGCTCCCCTTCATCGTCGTCAATGGCGGCCAGCGCGGCCTTCAGATCAAGGCCGCCCCGCTCGACCTGATCGACGCGACCGGAGCGATCGTGGCGGCCATCGCCAGCAAATAACACCCCACCCGTTGGAAATGAAAAAGGCGGCTTTAGGCCGCCTTAAGATGGGTTACGATCACCGGCGCGCCTTTGTTTTTCCAGCAGGTTTTCCCTGGAGTGAACCCTTAGCGGGAAGACTCGGTCGCTCGCCCTTGGGCGCGGAACTCGGCGGTGACTCGTCTCGCCCCCCTCCTCCGAGTCCCATCTGGCTTCCTTTAACAAAGGCCGAAACCATGCCGACAGCGCTCGCAGCGAGAAATGCCGCCGCAACCCACGGCTGGCCGTGGACACCGCTGTAATACGCCCCAGTCATCAGACCCATGCTTACGAGCAGACCGCAAAGCAAACCAGCCCAATGGGTTGTGACGCTTGCGGTCACAACACGGCGCTCAATGTTATGCCGATGATTCTGTTCGCGCTCCGCCATTTGGACGATGCGCTCGGCAAAATCCTCCCCCACCTCGTTATACGCCGCCAATTGCTGAGGCGGAGGAAGGGGTCCACTATGAACAACCTCGCGCGAAATGGTCTGCGCAACGACAGTCAGGACCCCGTCTAATTGAGGTGCGTCGATACCCAGTTCATGAAGTTGACCGAGCAACTCCTGCTCGACATCCGGGGACAGCACAACATGAAGATCTGCCCCAGGAACCAAGGCCGCCCCCGTCTTCACCATTTCGGTCTGTAGCTTCTCAGCCTGCTTTTCCGAACTCATCAGCCCGTCGCATCGCCGTCCGAATGTCGCGGCCCACAGCCCGCCAGTCGGAGGCCAAACCGTTCCCGTCAATGCGGGGGGGGATATAATTCGGGACAGCGAGCAGCGCTAGCGAGCCGAGACCGAGGCAAAAGCCCTGACCGAAGCCCAGCTTCAAAACCGTCTTGGTGTGGGTTTCTTTGGTCTGACGCATAAAATTACCCGACAGTGTGATACTGCGCTCGAATTATAGAAACAGTCGCATGATTTGATATCATGCTTCACTAGCCCACTGTCAACGGAGTTTGCGTTATACGTAAAGACAGAGAGCCATATCGGGATGGGTTCTCGGTGAGAAGCTCCGGCACTGGAAGGCACCGCAGCGCATAAATCCCATTTGCGATGCTCGTACGATCATCATTTTGTGGATTCGGGCCAGATCATGATCGCGGCCCGTGAAACCGCTAACCCCTTGATAAAAAAAACCCCCGGGTAAGAACCCGGGGGCAAAGTCAAACAGGGAGGCTTCACGTCTAGGAGACGTAGGGATCCAAGGACCCCCAACCCGGACGCTAGGTCCGGGAACGAGACGGCGGAAAAACCACCGAAACTCTAAAACCGACTGCAATGCAGTAAGTCATCCTGTGTATCTAAGGCAAGTTGCCGCCGCCAACCATTCCAATTATCTCGGCCGGGGCATGCAGACAGCGCATAACTCAAGCACAAGATGAATCGAACGCCGAGAACTTAGTGCGATTCCGCGATCTTGGTCAGAAGAAAATCGCGGAATGCGGTAATGCGTCGGGAATGACGCAGTTCCTCGGGATAGACGAAAAACGCATCGAATTTCGGCCCGGCCAGATCGGGCAGCACCCGGACCAGATTGTCGGCCGGATTGATCATGTAATCCGGCATCGCGCCCAAGCCCAGCCCGCTTTTGACGGCGCGGAAGATGCCGTAGATGTTGTTGACCTCGAGTACCGGGCGGCGGGGCCGATCCGGGGTCATTCCCGCGTCCAGCAGCCAATTGACGTTGGCGACCGGCGCCGACACCCGGGCATCCTCGCCGAACACGATGATCCGATGGTGGTCGAGATCGGCGGGAGTCTGCGGCTTGCCGTATTCGTTGATGTATTCGGGCGAGGCAAACACGCTGTAGCTCATCGTCAGCAGATGGCGTTGGACCAGATCGGGCTGGCGCGGCGGCATCATCCGGATTGCGACGTCGGCTTCGCGCATCGCCAGATCGAGTTCGCCGTCATAGAGCACCAGCGACACCGCGATATCGGGATAGAGATCGAGGAAATCCTTGATCCGGGGCGTCAGCCATAGCGAGCCGAAGGCGACGGTGGTGGTGATCTTCAGCGGTCCCTGGGCGCGCTCGCGACTTTCGGTCAGCAGCGCCTCGGTCATCGCCAGTTTTGAAAAGACGTCGCGGGCGGTCTTGTAGAGCAGTTCGCCCTGTTCGGTCAGGATCAGCCCCCGCGCATGGCGGTGAAACAGCGGCAGATTGAGGCTTTCCTCCAGCGCGCTGATCTGTCGGCTGACGGCGGACTGGCTCAGGTTGAGCACCTCCCCGGCATGCGTGAAGCTACCGGCTTCGGCGACGGCATGAAAAACCCTCAGCTTGTCCCAGTCCATGGCGACGCGACGACTCCTCCCGGCGGGGGCCTAAGACAAAGCCCCCGCGCCCCGTCCCCCATTCCCGCAGACCGGCCCGGATGGGACGGATAACGGGATTGGGGCGCGGGGCGTTGGTATTGTGGGCCGATCAAGCGGCGAACGGTCGCCCCCCGGCCTCCGTTCCGCTCGATCCCCGTTTCCCTACTGTGCCGTAGCCGATCAATTATGTCCATGCAGGGCGAGAAAGCGTTCCGCTTCCAGCGCGGCCATGCAGCCGGTTCCGGCGGCGGTGACCGCCTGACGGTAGATCTTGTCCTGCACGTCGCCCGCCGCGAACACGCCGGGGATGTTGGTCGCGGTCGATCCGGGAACGGTAACGAGATAGCCTTCGTCGTCCATCGTCAACGCGTCGGCGAACAGGCCGGTATTGGGGGTGTGGCCGATCGCAACGAACACACCATCGACCGCGAGATCGCTGACCACGCCGGTCTTGACGTTCTTGAGCCGGACCCCGGTAACCGAGGTCGGCTGCTCGGTGCCGACGATTTCATCGACGACACTGTCCCACACCACCGCGATCTTGGGGTTGGCGAACAGGCGTTCCTGGGCGATCCGTTCGGCGCGCAGGCTGTCGCGACGGTGGATCAGCGTCACCTTCGCGGCGATGCCGGACAGATAGATCGCCTCTTCCACCGCCGAATTGCCGCCGCCGATCACCGCGACCTCGCGACCCCGGAAGAAGAAACCGTCACAGGTGGCGCAGGCCGAGACGCCAAAGCCCGAGAATTTCTTCTCGCTCTCGATCCCCAACCAGCGGGCGGTCGCCCCGGTGCAGATGATCACGGTATCGCCGGAATAGGTGTCGCCGGAATCCCCCACCGCCTGGAACGGGCGCTGGGTCAGGTCGATCGAAACGATCAGATCGTCAAGAAAGCGGGTGCCGACATGTTCGGCCTGCTGCTGCATCTGCTCCATCAGCCACGGACCCTGAACCGCCTCGGCAAAGCCGGGGAAGTTCTCGACGTCGGTGGTAATGGTGAGCTGGCCGCCCGGCTGCAATCCGGCCACCAGCATCGGTTCGAGATTGGCCCGTGCCGCATAGATCGCGGCAGTACATCCCGCCGGTCCGGAGCCGAGGATAAGAACCTTGCTGTGATGGTGCGCCATGGACTTCCGTTCCCGCCCGTTTCATCCCGATTGAAGTTGTCAGCATACGAAGAGGGCGCGCCCCCGACAAGCGGCACGCCCCCACCGTGATTAGAGTTCGGCGCCGTGGGTGGCGAGATAATCGGCCACGCCCTTCGAATCGGCCTTCATCCCGGCCTTGCCCTTAACCCAACCGGCGGGGCACACCTCGCCATGCTCTTCATGGAACTGAAGGGCATCGACCAGACGCAGCGCTTCATCGACATTGCGGCCAAGCGGCAGGTTGTTGACGTGCTGGGACTGCACCACCCCGTTCTTGTCGATCAGGAAGGTGCCGCGCAGGGCGACACCGCCCGGCAGCAGCACACCGTAATCGCGGGCGATCTGCTTGGTCAGATCGGCTACCAGCGGGAAGCGGACCTGCCCCAGGCCGCCCTTTTCCACCGGGGTGTTGCGCCAGGCGAGGTGGGTGAATTGGGAATCGACGCTGACCGCGATCAGCTTGGTGTTGCGCTCGGCAAACGCGGCGGCGCGGTGATCGTGGGCGAGGATTTCCGACGGGCAGACGAAGGTGAAATCGAGCGGGTAGAAGAACAGCACCCCGTAAGAGCCCTTCAGGTACGACTTCAGATTGAACGCTTCGTCGATCTCGTTATCGGGCAGCACCGCCGCGGCGGTGAAATCGGGGGCGGAATGGCCGACCAGGACGGACGGCGCGGCGATCGCTTCAGACATTCTCGGGTCTCCCTCGTTTGGGCGAATGAACCTAATGCCACGCAGAGTATATGGTCTTTCGAGCGCATTCAATATAGAATCATTATAACTCAAGATTAGGCTGCAACCCCAGCCCCAGGGCGATAGAGCCATGCAGAGCCGCGCTGATGAGTCGCGAGACGCTTGCCAGCCGCGCGACGACAGTCCATCTATTGCGGGTCTTTCGCCGCAGCAGGAACGAGCACAAACCATGGATCTTCTTTTCTCTCCCGGCGGCTCCAAAACGGGACGGGGCGGAGCGGCCGACGGCCAGGATCTCATCAAGGAAGGCAGCACCGCCGGTTTCCGCGCCGACGTCATCGAAGCGTCGATGAAGGCGGTGGTTCTGGTCGATTTCTGGGCACCTTGGTGCGGGCCGTGCAAACAGCTTGGCCCGGCGCTGGAAAAGGTGGTGCGCGAGGCCAAGGGCGCGGCCCGCCTGGTCAAGATCAACGTCGATACCAACCAGCAATTGGCGGCCCAATTGCGGGTCCAGTCGGTGCCGATGGTCTATGCCTTCAAGGACGGCCGCCCGATTGATGCCTTTACCGGCGCGCTGCCGGAAAGCGAATTGCGCGCCTTTCTAAAGCCGCATCTCGGCCCGGTCGGCCCCAATCTCGACGAGATCGTCGCTGAGGCCCGCACCTTGCTGACCGATGGCGACGCCGATACCGCGATTGGTCTGTTCCAGCAGGTGCTGGAGGCCGAGCCGGAGCACCCCGCCGCCCTGGCCGGTCTGCTGCGCTGCCTGATCGCGATGGGGGAAAGCGCCGAGGCCGGAGAGATCATCGCCGCTCTGTCGCCCGAACTGGCCCGTCATTCCGACATTGCCGCCGTCACCACCGCGCTGGAACTGGCCCGTCGCGCCGCCGAGATCGGCGAGACCGCGGGCTTGCAAAGCCGGGTCGAGGCCAATCCCGACGATCATCAGGCCCGGTTCGATCTGGCCCTGGCCTGTTTCGCCGCCAACCAGCCCGAAGCGGCGATTGAGTCGCTGCTGGAGCTGTTCCGCCGCGACCGCACCTGGAACGACGGTGCCGCCCGCGCCGAGTTGGTCAAGCTGTTCGAAGCCCTCGGTTCGGCCCATCCGGCGGTGTCGGCGGGACGGCGGCGGCTGTCGTCGCTGATGTTCTCGTGATGGCGCGGAGCGGCCACCCTCCCCTCCCCGCCGTCGTGCCGGTGTTCGCGGTGCCGGGGACGATTCTGCTGCCCGGTGGCGCGCTGCCGCTGATCGTGTTCGAGCCGCGCTATCTTGCCCTGATCGACGATTGCCTGGGCGAGGGACGGATGCTGGCCATGGTCCAGCCCCGCTCCGAACCCGGCGGGCCGGTCAGCGGGTTGCACGCGGTCGGCTGCGTCGGGCGGGTAACCACCTTTGTCGAGACCGGCGACGGCCGCTATCTGGTCACCGTTACTGGGATGGCCCGCTTCCGTCTGTGCGGCGAAAGCGACGAGCGCGCGGGGTATCGCCGGGTGATCGCCGATTATTCCCCCTTTTCGGCTGATCTGACCGCCCGCGACGAATCCCCGATCGACCGCCAGCCCCTGCTGGCGGTGCTGCGGCGCTATCTGACCGGGCACGGGATGGGGGCCGATCTGGCCGAACTGGAAAAAGCCGACGACACCGAACTGACGGTGCGTCTGGCTTTGGCCTGCCCGTTCACCCCCGACGAGAAGCAGGCCCTGCTGGAGGCGGCGGATAACGCCGAACGCTGCCGCCTGATGACCTCGTTGATCCAAAAGGAATTGCTGGCCGAGTGCGTCAGCACCTCGATTCACTGACAGGAGTTGCAAAAGATGCCCGATCGTTCGTCCTCTTTCGATCCCAAGCTGCTGGAAATCCTGGTTGCGCCCGGCACCCACGCACCGTTGCGCTATGATGCCGGCCGCCAGGAACTGATCGACGACAAGGCCGGTCTGGCCTATCCGATCCGCGACGGCATTCCGATCATGCTGGCCGACGAAGCCCGCGCGCTCGAGTCCGGCAGCAACGGCTGAACCCGCTGCGGGTCAACGCGCATAAAACGGGCAAAGCGGCGGAGGACAGCCCACAAATCGGGCAGACTGTTCCGCCGTCTTTGTTCCGTTGTAGCAAAAGGCCGCGGAAATCCCTGTCGCGGCCGGGGGCGGGCCATTCGGCACGCTCCTTGAAAGGCGGGAGAGTGCGGAACATCGCAAACGAGCTTGCGACCGATCAACCGTGATCCGCCCTCCCACCGCCGCATCACGCGGCGGGTTCCGCACCGGGGGCGGCGGGTCCACAGGATTTGCATGGGGACCACACGATGAAGCTGATCATGGCCATCATCAAGCCCTTCAAGTTGGACGAGGTGCGTGAAGCCCTCACGCCGCTGGGAGTTCAGGGGCTGACCGTGAGCGAGGTCAAGGGATTCGGACGCCAGAAGGGTCAAACCGAGATCTATCGTGGCGCCGAATACGTCGTTAATTTCCTGCCCAAGGTCAAGATCGAGGTTGCCGTCAACGACGACCTGGCCGACCGCGTGATCGAAGCGATTCAGACTTCGGCCCGCACCGGCAAGATCGGCGACGGCAAGATCTTCGTCACCGAAATCCAGCAGGCGTTCCGCATCCGCACCGGCGAAACCAACGCCGAGGCGATCTGACCGTCATCATGATGGTTGGCCCCGGATTAGAAATCCTGTTCCCAGCCGGACCCATCCGTTGGGTCGGCCGGGGCTTGTCTCTGTCCGGAGTCTCAGGTCCGATCCACCCCGCTGCATAATTTTACGCCACGGGGCGGGGGTGTTGCCTAAATGAACGCCACGGACCGGGGTGATCCCGGTCCAGGGTCGGGGGCAACGGACCCAGGGATTGGGGTTTTTCGCCGCCGCGCCTGTTGGCACGGTTCTTGTTACTGAATTAAACGCGCCGAACCGAGCACGGGATAGTCCCAACCCTCGTCGGCACGTCCTCTCGCAGAGCCGCTTCGGGGGTAAACATGATTCACCGTTTCAAATCTTTCCTGTTGGGCGCGGGCCCGGCGCTGGGCACGGCCCTGCTTGCCACCGCCGCCCGGGCAGAAGAGGCCGCCGAGCCGGTGGCCGCTGCCGCCGCCACTGTCGCTGCCGCCGCGCCGACGCTCGATAGCGGCGCCACCGCCTGGATGCTTGTCTCCAGCGCCCTGGTGCTGCTGATGACCATTCCCGGCGTCGCCTTGTTCTACGGCGGCATGGTCCGCAAGAAGAACGTCCTGGCCATCACCGCGCAGAGCTTCGCCATCACCGCCCTGGTGACGGTGATCTGGGCCGTGATCGGTTACAGCCTCGCCTTCACCGGCGAAAATCCGTACATCGGCGGGTTCAGCCGGGTTCTGCTCGACGGTCTCGAGAAGGGCTCGCTCAGCGGCCCGATTCCTGAATCCGTGTTCTGGGCCTTCCAGTGCACCTTCGCCATCATCACCCCGGCCCTCATCACCGGCGCCTTCGCCGACCGTATGAAGTTCTCGGCGATGCTGGTGTTCATCGGCCTGTGGTCGATCGTCGTCTATTCGCCGATCGCTCACTGGGTATGGGCGCTTGACGCCAACGCCGCCGCCGTCGGCTTCCTCGGCAAGATGGGCGTGCTCGACTTCGCGGGCGGTACCGTCGTCCACATCAACGCCGGTGTCGCCGGTCTGGTCGCCGCTCTGGTGCTTGGCCCGCGCAAGGGCTATGGCGTCGATAACATGGCTCCGCACAACCTGACCCTGTCGATCATCGGTGCCTCGCTGCTGTGGGTGGGCTGGTTCGGCTTCAACGCCGGGTCCGCCGTCGCCGCCGACGGTCGTGCCGGCATGGCCTTCCTGGTGACCCACATCGCGACCGCCGCCGCCGCCCTGTCCTGGGTGTTCGCGGAATGGATCCTGCGCAAGAAGCCGTCGGTTCTCGGCCTGATCTCCGGTGCCGTCGCCGGTCTGGTCGCCATCACCCCGGCCTCTGGCTTCGTTGGCCCCAAGGGCGCTCTGGTGATCGGCTTCGCCGCCGGCATCGGCTGCTACTGGGCCGCCACCACGCTGAAGCATGCCCTGAAGTATGACGACTCGCTCGACGCCTTCGGCGTCCACGGCGTGGGCGGCATCATCGGTGCCCTTCTGACCGGCGTGTTCGCGGTCGAAGCGATCGGCGGCACCGCTGGCGCGCTGGAAGGCAATTCCGGCCAGGTGCTGACCCAGTTGTGGGGCGTGCTGATCACGGCGGGCTATACCGCGATCGCCACCTACATCCTGCTGAAGCTGGTCGATTGGACCATCGGTCTGCGCGTCACCCCCGAAGAGGAACGCGAAGGTCTCGACATCGCTCTGCATGGCGAAACCGTCCACTGATCCTCTTCCGCCTTCGGGCGGCGCGGAAAACAGTGAGGGGCGCCGGGGAAACCCGGCGCCCCTTCTTTTTATCGCCTGCGCTGATCGGGGTCCGACCAGCGCAGGCCGTCACCATCAATCGAGCAGGCTGCGCAGCATCCACGCGGTCTTCTCGTGAACCTGCATCCGCTGGGTCAGCAGGTCGGCGGTCGGCTCGTCGTGAGCCTCATCGACCACCGGGAAGATCGAGCGGGCGGTACGGACCACCGCTTCCTGATCCTTCACCAGCTGGCGGATCATGTCTTCGGCCGACGGAACGGTGGTTTCTTCGGCAATCGAGGTCAGATCGGCGAACTGGCGATAGCTGCCGGGGGCCGGGAAGCCCAGGGCGCGGATGCGCTCGGCGATCAGGTCAACCGCGAGGGCCAGTTCGTTATACTGCGTCTCGAACATCAGATGCAGCGTGCTGAACATCGGCCCTTTGACGTTCCAATGGAAATTATGAGTCTTCAGATACAACGTATAGGTGTCGGCCAGCATCCGCGACAGGCCCTCGCCGATCTGCTCGCGCGCCTTCTCGTCGATGCCGATATCGATGTGGTGGGTCCCACGATTCTTGTCCTTACTCATGGTGAACTCCTCGGTTTCGATGATGCTGGATTGTGCGCTAACTCTTTTCACATTTCAATATGGGCGTTTACGCATTTGTTTAGGATAGTTCAAATGTCAGTTCCGATCAGGGCTTGACGCCATATTAATAATGGTTATTAATTGCACGACGACAAGCCAGGGGGCTGCAATGACCGATTATAGCGCATTCACCGGTGCCGTCGCTCTGGTGCGAGCGGCGGGGCTGATCCCCACCCACACCCGCCTTTGGGTCGCCCGCAACATGCTGGGCACCGACAAGGCATCCAGCCTGGACGATCTGACCGAGCGGGCCACCGAAGACGGGCTGGGCCTGTCGCGGGAAACGCTGGCCCATACGATCGCGCTGCTGACTCGGGGCGGCCCAGAGGTGCGGCCGTGACCAGGGCGGGGCCACGGCCCCGCTTTGCCGCTTCGCCCGAGGGGCTCGCGGATGCGGTGATCGCCGATATCTTGTCGCAACCCTCGGTCGGGGCCGAGTACCAGCCGTTGGTCGATGTCGTCACCGGTCAAATCGCCGGGTATGAGGCGCTCAGCCGCTTTCGCACTCGGATGGGCGAACCGGTTCCCCCCGACCGGGTGTTCAAGGCGCTGCACCAGTCGCTGCCCGCCCTATACGACATCGAGTTCCGCGCCAAGCGCGACCAGATCGCTCATGCGCCGACAGGAGTTCCCCTGTTCGTCAATCTCGATCCCGACGCCTTTGTCGCGGGCGGCGGCGACTCGCCCGACAATCCGCTGATGGCTTTGTTGTCGCTGCGCAACGATATCGGGGTCGAGATCATCGAGAATTCCTCGGTGGCGGATTCGCGCCTCAGCCTTGCGATGCTGCGGCACTTGCGGGTGCTGGGGGTCCGCGTCGCGCTGGACGATATCGGCGGCGGCGAAAGCCTGCTTTCCTTCGCCGTGCTGGCCGGGATCGACGATATGAAGATCGCCCGCGACTGGCTCGACCGCCGCGACGATCCGGTGGCGCAGCGTCTGCTGTCCGCCTTGGCCGGGTTTGGCCGCGACACCGGGAAACGGCTGATTTTCGAGGGAATCGAGACCGAAGCCGATCTCGCCTGGGCCAGAAGCCAGGGTGCCGATCTGGTCCAGGGCTTTCTCTACCGTCCCCAATTCATCACATGGCAACCCGAACCGGCCCCGGCCCAGCCTCCTCATCGCCGCGGCACCGGTCCGATCGTCCGCTCGCGCCGGTCGGAACTGGCATGGACACACGAAAGGCGCTAGAGTGCGCCCGACTTTGTCAATGAGGACGGACGATGGAAACCCTTGCGGTCACACTCCCCCCTGACCTGAAGGCCCGTCTGGACGCGCTGGCGGCGGAAACCGGGCAGACCCTTGGGGAATGCCTGCTGGTCGCGGTTCGCGAATATGTCGAGGCGTGGGAAACCCACCTGACCGACGTTCACCAGATCGACGAGCACGAAGCCCGCGCCGTTTTGAACGCGGTCAACGGAGACAGCCCGACCTGACGGCAACAGCGGACGTCTTGTCCCCGACGACCGCGATTCAGGGCTGCTCTTCGGGCGGGACTTCGTTCAGCGCCCCACACACCTCGCAGCGATAGAGCAGACCGCTCGGCATCGTGCGGATCGGCATCTGCGACATCATTTCGCGGCCACAACGACCGCAGATGACGTCGTCGCCTTCCAGCCCCAACATCGCCACGCCGGTCCCGACGATCTCGCGTCCGTTGACATCGGCTTCCTCGACCACGGCCAGCACCAATCTTGCCATCTCTTCCGTTCCTTATCCCGCATCCGGCAGTCCAGTCGCGATTGTCGCGGAATGCGACCTGAACGTCCAGGTCGGTGGCTGGCCACATGGCCCAACCCGAAGGTCTAGTCCATCCTTATGGCAATGATTTCTGCATCAGCGCTGGCTTCTTCGAACGGTTCCAGGTATTATCTGTTTCGATCAGCCTCCGATCAGGCATAAGGTGCCAGCCGATGACGATGATGACCGTCCGACCCTATAGCCAAGCCCTCGACCGCCTTCGCGCCGTGGGTTTGCGTCCGACCCGCCAGCGTCTCGCTCTGGCCCGCCTGCTGTTCGACGGCGGCGACCGCCATATCTCGGCGGAACAGCTCCATTCCGAAGCTTTGTCGAACAATATCCGCGTTTCGCTCGCCACCGTGTACAACACGCTGCACCAATTCACCGAAGTCGAGTTGCTGCGCGAGATCGTCGTCGAATCCGGCCGATCCTATTTCGACACCAACACCACCGACCACCATCATTTCTTTTACGAGAAATCCGGTCGTTTGTGCGATATCCCGGCCGAAATGATTTCGGTGTCGAAAGTCCCTTGCGCCCCCGTTGGCCATACCATTCGCCGGGTTGATGTGATCGTTCGCGTCGACGGCTGATCCTTCTTTTCGTTTGCGGCGGGCTAAAACCGCTCGGATACCACGTGTCCGGGCGGTTTTTGTGTTGTTGCCCTGGCATTGGCGCCTTGATTCGTGTTATTGCCCCGCCTCACCTCGCCCGGCATCACACCGCCCCGGAGGCCAGGATTTGGACAATGCGACGAAGACCGCTTCCGACCGGAAAGCGGCCCCCTGGACACATATCGCCGCTCTGGCCGCCCTGGTGGCGGTCATGGGGCTGGTTCACACCCTGACAGCTGGCCTTGGCCTGCTCTCCGGCGACGAAGCCTATTACTGGCTGTGGTCGCGCGAGCTCCAGCTCTCTTATTTCGACCATCCCGGCATGGCCGCCTGGTGGCTGGCGGGCACCACCGCTTTGTTCGGCACCTCCGAACTGGCGGTCCGGCTGCCCTCGATCCTGTCCTCGGCGCTCGTCACCCTGCTGATCTACGATATCACCCGCCGCGCCTTCGACAGTTCCGCCGCCGGTCTGACCGCCGCGCTGTGGCTGAATCTGACCCTGCTGTTCGGCGCCGCCTCGGTGATCGCCACCCCGGACGCGCCGCTGCTGGTGTTCTGGGCGCTGGCGCTGTGGGCTTCGGTCCGGTTGCTGCGCGAGGACCGCGCGGTCTGGCTCTATCTCCTGGCGATCGCGCTGGGTCTGGGCTTTACCGGCAAATATACGATGGTGCTGATCGTTCCCGGCATTCTCAGCCTGTTCGTGCTGTTCCGTCAGGGCTGGCGCTGGTGGGCGCGCGCCCAGCATCTGATCCTCGCCACCCTGCTCGCGCTGGCCTGCACCGCCCCGGTGCTGGTGTGGAACTGGCAGCATGATTGGGTGTCGTTCCGCAAGCAATTGTCCCACTCGTTCGACAGCGCGGTCTCCGATCCGCTGCTCAGCCTTGCCACCTTTGCCGGAACCCAGATCGGGCTGATCACACCGCTGCTGTTCGGCTTCTGTCTGTGGGGGATGGTGTGGGCGCTGTGGGCGGGATGGCACCGCCGCCGCGCCGAATGGTTCCTGCTGGGCGCGACCTCGGCCCCGGTTCTCGCTTTTTTCGTCCATCATTCCTGGGGCGGATTGGTTCAGCCGCATTGGGCCGGTCCGGCCTGGATCGGCGGCATCGCCGCCGCCGCCGGGGGCTGGGTCGCGATCAGCGGGCCGGTGCGGCTGGGGCCGCGCTGGGTGATGCTGCGCCGTCTTTATCTGGCCGCGCCCGCTCTGGCCGGAATCCTGCTGGCGGTGGTCTATCTCCAGATGGCGACGGCGATTCTGCCGATTCCGCCCAAGCTCGACCCGCTGGGGCGTCTGGGCGGCTGGGATCGGCTGGCCGAAGCGGTCCAGACGCATCGGGTCGAGCGTCCCGATACCTTTGTCTTTGTCGCCAAGCATGAATTGAGCGGCCTACTGTCTTATTATCTGCCCGACCATCCGGTAGTCTTTCTCACCGGTTCGGATGGTGTGCCGCGGATTCCGTCTTATGGCCGTGACGACGTCGTTCCCCTGGCCGGTCGCAACGCACTCTTTGTGTCGCGGACCGGACGTCATGCGATCGAGGATATTTCGCTGTATTTCGAGCGGGTTACCCTGTTGGATGTGATCGAGCGGAAATGGGGCGGCCGCACCATCGACCGCTATGAAATCTGGCTGGCGGAATCCTATCAGACGGGTCTGTTCAAGGATCGGAGGGACGTGCAGTGAAGGTCGACACGATGCGCCGGATCGATTTCTGGGTGGGCGTGCCGCTCTGCGCTCTACTGACCGCGTTCTGGTGGCTGTGGCGGCGGATTCGCCCGGCCGCGCCGCCGTCCGGTCGCGACATCGTGTTGATCGAACTGTCCGAGATGGGCAGCACCATCCTGGCCGATCCGGCGATGCGCCGGGTCCAGACCCGGTTTCCCGACGCCCAGTTGTATTTCCTGATCTTCGCCGCCAACCGCCCCAGCCTGGAGATCACCGGCACCATTCCGCCCGAGCGGGTGCTGACGATCCGCGCCGACAATTTCGTGACGCTGGCGCTCGATTCGCTGCGGGCGGTGTGGACGATGCGGCGCCTCAACCTGATGGCGGCGATCGATCTCGAACTGTTTTCGCGTTATAGCGCGCTGCTGACCTTCCTGTCGGGAGCGGAGCGGCGGGTCGGCTTTCACCGTTTCCACAATGAGGGGCTTTATCGCGGCGAGTTGCTGACCCATCGCGTCGCCTATAACCCCCACCTCCACATCGCCAAGAACTTCCTGGCGCTGGTCGAGGCGCTGTCCGAGCCTGCCGACACCGTTCCCTTCAGCAAAAGCGTGTTCAGCGACGACGATATCCGTCTGCTGCCGCATGTGCCCGAGCCGACGGTACTGGCTGCATTCCGCGCCCGGCTGGTCGAGTCCTATCCGATCCTGGCCAGCCACCCGCGCTGGATCATCCTCAACCCCAACAGCAGCGAATTGATGCCGCTGCGGCGTTGGCCGGTCGAGCGCTACCTTGAACTGGCCCGCCGCCTGCTGGCGCAGGAGGGTGTCGCCCTGCTGCTGACCGGAACCGCGTCCGAACGCCCCGAGGCCGAGGCGATCGCCGCCCAATTGGGCTCGTCCCGGGTCGCGGTGCTGTGCGGCTTTACCAAACTGACCGAACTGCCGCTGCTCTACAGCTTGTCCGAGGCAATGGTGACCAACGATAGCGGCCCGGCCCATTTCGCCGCGCCGTCCGGATTGCGGACCGTCGTGCTGTTCGGGCCGGAGATTCCGGCGCTGTACGGCGCGCTTAACCCCAACGCCCGCTTCGTCTTTGCCGGTCTGGCCTGTTCGCCCTGCGTCTCGGCGGCCAATCACCGCAAGTCGGCCTGTACCGAAGCCCGCTGCATGACCGCCATCACCGTCGAGGCGGTGCTGGAGCACTTGGCCCGATGATCGCGGTTCCGCTCCAGATCGGGCATCGCGGCGCGGCCGGTCTGGCCCCCGAGAACACCCTGGCAGCCTTGCGGGCGGCGGCACGGGCCGGAGCCGAAATGGTCGAGTTCGACGTCCGTCTCTCCGCCGATGGCCGCCCGGTGCTGTTCCACGACGACGATCTTGCCCGCACCAGCAACGGAAGCGGCCCGGTCGATGCCCATACCCGCGCCGCGCTCTCGATGCTCGACGCCGGATCGTGGTTCGGTCCGGCCTTCGCCGGAGAGCCGATCCCGACCCTGGAACAGGCGCTTGGCCTGTGCCTGGACCTCGGGCTGGCGGTGGATATCGAACTGAAGCCCTCGGTCGGGCAGGAAGCGGAAACCGCCCGGATCGCCTTGACGATTGCGGCGGCGCTGTGGCCCGCCGACCGGCCGCCGCCGCTGGTGACCAGCTTTTCCCCCGAGGCGCTGGCGATGGCGCGCGAGATCGTTCCCTCTTGGCCGCGTGGTCTGTTGGTCGGCGCGATTCCCCCCGACTGGCGCGAGCGGACCCAGGCGCTCGATTGCACTGTTCTGGTCGCCGATCAGGCCAAGCTGGATCGCTCGCTGATTGGGGCGATCGGAGCGGCAGGAATGGGTTTGCTGGTTTATACCCTCAACGATCGAGAGAGGATGCGGATGCTGTGGCGCGAAGGGATTGCCGCGATCTGCACCGACTATCCTTCTTCGTCATGAATTCGTAATGTCACTGGTGATCCCCCCCGCCATGGCTCTATATATGTCGTCCCCTCTCGTCCGGCCGCGACGGCGGCCATGGCCTGCCAAGGAGTGATCGTCGCCTTGAAACCCCTCGATCCCATTATTATTTCCGGTCGTGAGGTCCTTCCCGTCGTGGAGGGCGGCAAGGGGGTCAATATCTCCACCGGCGAAAGCTCAGGCGCCTGGGCGGCGGCCGGGGCCGTCGGCACCTTTTCGGGCGTCAATGCCGACCATTACGACGAAGACGGCAATCCGGTCGTCATGCGCTATCTGGGCAAGACCCGAGCCGAGCGCCATCAGGAACTGATCGCCTTTGGTATCAAGGGCGGCATTTCCCAGGCGCGAATCGCCCACGACATTGCCGGTGGCAAAGGCCGCCTGCACATGAACGTGCTATGGGAGATGGGCGGTGCCGAACCGATCCTCGAAGGGGTGCTGGAAGGGTCCAAGGGCCTGATCCACGGCGTCACCTGCGGGGCGGGAATGCCCTATCGCGTCGCCGAAATCGCCGCCCGCAACAACGTCTATTATTATCCGATCATTTCCTCGGCCCGCGCCTTCCGCGCCCTGTGGAAGCGGTCGTACCACAAGTTCCCCGCTCTGCTGGGCGGCGTGGTGTACGAGGATCCCTGGCTGGCGGGCGGTCATAACGGCCTGTCCAACAGCGAAGATCCCCAGACTCCCGAGCCGCCCTATGGCCGAGTCCGCGAAGTCCGTCAGGTGATGACCGAATGCGGTCTTGCCCACGTGCCGATCTTCATGGCCGGTGGCGTGTGGTGGCTGAAGGAATGGGAAGATTTCATCGGCAATCCCGAGCTTGGCCCGGTCGCCTTCCAATACGGAACCCGGCCGCTGCTGACCCAGGAAAGCCCGATCTCCGACGCCTGGAAGAAGCGCCTGCTGACGTTAAAGCCGGGTGACGTGCTGTTGCACCATTTCAGCCCGACCGGGTTCTATTCCTCGGCGGTCAAGAACGCCTTTATCGGCGAATTGTGCGAGCGGCTCGACCACCAGATTCCCTATTCCCCCGAATGTGTCGGCGATCATGTCGCCGAACTGCCGATCGGGGCGCGCGGCCGGATCGTCTGGGTCACCCCGCACGATAAGGAACGGGCGTTGGGTTGGGTTGCGCAGGGCTTTTCCGATGGGCTGCGGACTCCGTCCTCGACCCTGGTCTTCGTCCGACCCGAGCGGGCCGAGGCGATCCGCCGCGACCAAGTCGATTGCATGGGCTGCCTGTCGCAGTGCCAGTTCTCGAACTGGGCTCAGGGCGAATCCGGCACCACCGGCAAAAAGGCCGATCCGCGCAGCTTCTGCATCCAGAAGACGCTTCAGAACATCGGCCATGGTGGCGACGTCGAGACCGAATTGATGTTCGCCGGTCACAACGCCTATCGGTTCGGTCAGGATCCTTATTACGCCAACGGGTTCGTTCCCACCGTCCGCCAGTTGGTGGAGCGGATCATTACCGGCGAATAAGCCGCTGCATCGTCTGTTTCGGGCAAGCCCGGGTTGCGTTCTACGCGATCCGGGCTTGCCTTTTTTCTCCGCAGCACGATCATAAGATATGGGTCGGATGCATGCGGAGGCGATGTGGCGTACAGCTGGCGGAACTTCCGGCTGAGTCGGCGGGGGAAATGGGGGTTGGCCGCCGCCATCGTGGTGGGCGGACTGACGGCGGGCTGGCTTGTCCTGCCCGATGCCGGGCTGCGCTGGGGCCTGATCCGCACCTTGCGCGATTTCGGCATGGTCGATGTCAGCATCGCCGGCAGCAATCTGTCACTGTTCGACGGCCATCTGAAGGTCAAGGACGTCCTTGCCCGGGCGCCTTTGGGCAGTTCCGCGCTGGGGGTCGGCGATATTGCCCTGCGTTTCCGCTGGGGGCCGTTGTTCAGCAAACGGCTCGCGATCGACCATCTGGAACTGACCGGGGTCACCATCGACCTGCGCCGCGAAGCCGGCAGCGATGTCTTCGTCCTTAACGGCCTTCCGCTGGCCCTATCGACCGAGCCGCCGCCGACGGCGGACGCGCCGCCCGTCGTTGTCGCCAAAACGGCGTGGGGAATCGATCTTGCCGAACTGGACCTGACCGACAGTCGGCTTCTCTTCGCCAGCGGCTCGCTGAAGGCCGACATCGCGATCCGCCGCCTGCTCGTCACCAACCTGCACAGCCAAGACCCCGACCTGCCGGTCGCCTTCACCCTTGAGGGCAGCCTGAACGGCGCACCGGTGACCATGACCGGGACCGTTCTGCCCTTTGTCCCCGAGCCGTCCTTTACCCTGACGCTGACCTCGGGCGGGCTTGATCTTGCCTTGTTCCAGGAGGCTCTCGGCGAGATCGGACTAGGCGGTGCCAAAGGGGCCGTCGATCTTGAGGCTGCGGTCGTGGGCAAGCTGACCGACACCGGTCCGACCGTGACCGCAACGGGCAAGGCCGACATCAAAGCCCCGCGTCTGGTCGAACCGGTCGGGCTGAACGGAGATCATCTCGCCCTCGATCTGAAGCAGGCGGTCTGGGACGGCACCCGCCTGGAGCTTTCCGCCGATCTGACCGGGTCCGGACTGACGATGTCCGCCCCCCCGGTGACGGTGTCGGCCGCCGCGCTGCGGATCGAGGCTACCCCGTTGCGCTGGGAAGGTCGCCAATGGAGCTGGCAGGGCAGCCTGGGGGCCGAAACGCTGGCGGTGAAGGGTTCGGGCCCAGACATCGCCGCCGCCGCCCTGCATCTCGACGCCGCCCCGGCGCGGCTCGACGGCAACCATCTGATCTGGCGGGGCGGCCTGAATGCCACCGGGCTGGCCCTGACCGGGTCCGGTCCCGACATCGCCGCCGCCACGATCCGCTGGACCGGGCAGGCCGAGGCCAACGGCATCGCCTCGGCCAACGCCGACGGGCGGCTGGAATTGGAATCCGGACGGCTAGCCGAGTCCGATTTCGCGGTCACGCTGGGCAAGGCCCGCGCCGAAGGGAAGATCGAGACCGGCCCGGCCAAGGCCGCTTTGCCCATCGGGGCCCATCTGAAGCTGCTGACCGCCGACAAGATCGCCGCCTCGGCCACCCGTGGCGCGCGCGACTGGATGGCGGCGAACCGGATCGAAGCGGCCGGTCTGACCCTCAGTCCGGCGGGCGGGCTGGCCGCAACCCGAATGGGGGTCGAGGGACTGACGGCGCTACGCCGGGGCGGCCCGGCCGGGTATCCCTGGCGGGTCGAAGCCCGCTCGCTGCGGTTCGACCGCCCCGCTTACGACGGAACGAGCGCCGTTTCGGCCGGGTCTGCCGACATCGCCGGACTGACCCTGCGGGTGACCCGGACCGAGACCGGCCTGCTCGGGTTCTCCTTCCCCGCCTCGGGCAAGGAATCGTCGTCTCCCGCTGCGCCCCTCACCGTTGCGCTCAACCGGCTGACCATCGGCGACGGGAGCAAGCTGTGGTTCGAGGATCGCAGCCTGAACGAGCCGGTCCGACTGATGGCGCGCCCGCTTGTTTTGACCGTCACCCAACTCGACAGCGCCCATCCCGACCGCGACAGTCCGTTCGATCTGTCCGCATCAATCGGCAATGCGACGGTCGTTGCCTCCGGCGCGCTGCGTCCGTTCGCCGACTCGCCCGGCGGCCGGGTCGATGCCCGCATCACCTCGCTTGAACTGCCGCCTTTGTCGCCCTATCTCGCCGAGGCGCTGGGGGTTCATCTCAGCACCGGCCATTTCGACGGCACCGTGCGGGGGGGAGCCACGAACGGCGCTCTCGACGGCCAGATCGAGCTGACCTTGTCCAATCTGTTCATCGCCGCCCCCGATCCCAACGCTCCGCTGGTGCGCCAGACCGGAATGCCGGTCGAGACGATGCTGGACCTGCTCCGCGGCAGCGACGACCGTATCCGCTTGTCGATTCCGGTGCGGGGACGGCTCGATTCGCCTGATTTCGATGTCAGCGACGCCGTCGCCCAGGCCGTCGCCGGAGCGGTGTCCTCGACGGTGATGGCGACGCTCAAGGTCGCCTTTCCCTTCACCGCGCTGATTTCGCTGGTCACCGATCTCGGCGGCGATAACCACCTTTCGCTGGCCCCGCTCGGCTTTCCCCCCGGCAGCGCCGCCCTGTCCGACGAGCAGCGCCAGACCCTTGATCAGGTCGCCATCCTGATGCGCGGGCGCGAGAGCCTGCGTCTGACCCTGTGCGGCAAAGCGGTGATTAATGAAGGGCAGGCGCTGACCTTGCAGCGCCGCAACGAGGAGCGGCCGCTGCTCAGCCGCCTTGAACGACTGATCGGCTCCGAGCCATCCGTTACGGGAGTGGAACCAGCCGACCGCGACGCCCTGATCGGCTTGGCCAACCGCCGTGCCGCGACCGCCAAGAATTACCTGAGCGAGCAGGCGGGAATCGCCGCCGATCGTCTGTTCACCTGCCGGGGTGTGATCGAGGAGAACAACGACAAAGGCCCGCGCGTCGATCTGCTGCTGTAGCCGCTGATACGAACGTCATACCAAGCTGCGCTGATCGGAACCGATCCGCGCGAGCCCCTCATGCGCCGGGCGGGACGCCTCCGCGTCCCTTGGCTTCGCGCCACGAGGCGCGCGGCCCTTCGGGCCTAACCAACCTGCATGAGTTCAACTCAATGCAGGTTGGTATCAGATGGTGAAATCGAGCTTTTGCGTCGCTTCGCTGGGCACGCCGTCGCGATAGGCCCGCATGCACAATTCGTCGATGCTGATCCCGTCCAGCCTCGACATGATCTCTTCGCCCAGATCGCCCCACATCGGGCGGATCACCTGACGACCCAGCGCCGAAGCTGGGCTTTCCTCTGCCGCATCCTCGATGGATTCCAGGGCACGGACGACGCGAACGATCTCGCCCACCGAAATCCGCCGCCGCTCGCGGGCCAACCGGTAGCCGCCACGAGGGCCGCGCACGCCGACCAGAATGCCCGCCCGCACCAATTGCTGAAGGGTCTGTTCGAGATAACGGCGGGGAATGCCCTGCCGACGGGTGATTTCGCGGCTCTGCACCGGCTCGCCGCCAGCGTGGTAGGCGATATCGAGGACAGCCTCGATCGCGAACAGCATCTTCTTGGACGGCCTCAGCATCGCCCTATGGTTCCCTTCCCGTCCCGGTCGAACCGAACCCACCCTCGCCTCGCTCCGTCGTCGCCGAAAAGTGATCGACGATGTCGAGACACGGACGCACCACCGGAACGAACATCAATTGCGCGATCCGTTCTCCGGGAGAAACGACAATCGGGTCGGATCCAACGGGGTTGCGGTTCCAGGCGCTGATCATCACCTGGGCGGTATAATCCGCATCGATCAGTCCGACCGTATTGCCCAGAACCAGCCCCTTTTTGTGGCCCAGCCCCGACCGCGGCATCAACAAAGCCGCGATATGCTCGCAACCAATATACACCGCGATTCCGGAAGGGATCAACTGAGCCGGTGCCTGGGGGTGTAGAATGATCGGATTGTCCACACAGGCATGCAGATCGAGCGCCGCCGCCATCTCGGTCTGATAGCGGGGCATCCCCCATTCGTGCAGACGGGGATCGAGAATCTTCAACTCGATTCGGGGGACGAGAACGGAAGCGGGCATGGGAGTCCTAGCTGGCAAAAACCGTGGCGATGCGGCGGGCGAGACGGCGGGCGATTTCGAGCTTGCTCATCCGGGGCCAGTCCTCGACCCCGGTCTCGTCGATCAGATAGACGGTGTTGGATTCACCGCCAAACGATTCGCTTCCCTCCGACACGTCGTTGGCGACAATCCAGTCACAGCCCTTGCGCTGCCGCTTGTCCCGGGCGTTTTCGATCAAGGCCTGGGTTTCGGCGGCAAAGCCGATCACCAGACGCGGCCGCGCGGTCTCGGCCCGCGACAACGTCGCCAGAATGTCGGGATTGGGGCCAAGTTCGATCACCGGCGGCGCTTCGCCGATCTTTTTCTTGCGCTTTTCCGTGCTGCGATTGACCACCGACCAATCGGCGACGGCGGCGGTGCAGACGGCGATATCGGCAGGCAGGGCCGACCGCGCCGCGTTCAGCATCTGCATCGCGCTTTCGACCCGGACCACCCGACACCCGGCCGGATCAGCCAGGGCGACCGGACCGCTGATCAAGGTGACCTCGGCCCCCAATTCGGCCAAGGCGGCGGCGATCGCATGGCCCTGACGCCCCGACGAGCGGTTGGAGATATAGCGGACCGGGTCGATCGGTTCGATCGTCGGTCCCGAGGTGACGATGGCATGACGTCCGGCCAGCGGACCGCTGCCTAAAATCGCCTCGATCCGGGCCAGAATCTCGGCCGACTCGGCCATCCGCCCGCCGCCGGTCTCGCCGCAGGCCAGATCGCCCGCATTGGGGCCGATCCGGTGGATCCCGCGCGCTTCCAGCGTCGCGATATTGGCCTGGGTGGCAGGATGCTCCCACATCCGGGTGTTCATCGAGGGGGCCACCAGCACCGGAACCGAGGTCGCCAGCAGCAGAGTGGTGGCCAGATCGTCGGCGAGACCACCCGCCATCCGCGCCAGCAAATGAGCGGTGGCCGGAGCCACCACCACCAGATCGGACTCCCGGGTCAGACGGATATGATCCATCTCGCTTTCGTCGGCGGCCGAGAACATCTCGGTCCGAACCGGCTCGCCCGATAGTGCTGCGACCGACAGGGGCGTGACGAAGTTTTCCGCTCCCTTCGTCAGCACGCAACGAACCCGCGCGCCGCGCTCTTTCAGGCGGCGGATCAGGTCGAGAGACTTGTAGGCGGCAATGCCGCCCGAGACGATCAGCAGAACCCGCTGGCCCTCAAGCACTGTGATACCTCGATAAAACACACGAATTTCGGTGGGGTCAGCGTAACGGTCGGCCAGAACCGTTGCAAGATCGGACTTCGTCCCGCCCGCCGTCGCTAAAACAGATGCCCGCTGCGGGTCGCCTTGGTCAGCAGATAGCCCTGATTATGGTCGTTGGAGGGGAAGATGTGCGGAACACGCTCGGCGACGGCGATGCCGTGGCGAGCCAGGGCCGCGACCTTGGCCGGGTTGTTGGTCATCAGCCGGACCCGGTGGATGCCGAGCAGATCGAGCATCTGCGCGGCGGGGAGATAGATCCGCTCGTCATCGTCGAAGCCGAGCTGAAGATTGGCGTCGAGCGTGTCGAACCCGGCATCTTGAAGCTGATAGGCGCGCAGCTTGTTGACCAGTCCGATCCCCCGCCCCTCCTGGGCGAGATAGAGCAAAACCCCGCTGCCGGCGGCGGCGATCTCGCCGATCGCGCCGCGCAACTGGTCGCCGCAATCACAGCGCAACGATCCCAGCAGATCACCGGTGAAGCATTCGGAATGCAACCGGCACAACACCGCCTGATCGGGATCGGGTTCGCCGATCACGATGGCGAGGTGTTCGATTCCGCCGTCCGAGGGACGAAAGGCAATGATCCGGACGTTTTCCGCCTGTTCAAGCGGCACCCGCGCCTCCGCCACCGGGCTGAGCGAGCGGGCGACGGCGGTCTGGTGGCGCAAGATAGCGGCGGACTCGACGCAAACGACGTCGTCTCCCAATGGCTGCGACAGCGAAACGATCACCGATGCGGGGAGGAGTCTGGCCAGTTTCGTCAAAGCGATGCAGGCTTCTTCCACCACCCCGCCCGGCGTGACGGTAAAGTCGCCCAGGCTGGTTCCCGGTTCGATTTCGGCGCACGGATTGGCCAGGATCGATATCGTTTCGGCATCGAAACCTGTTGGGGAGACCAATCGCGCCACCCCGGTTTCCGATTCCGCCAACCCCAGCGCGCCAAGGCGGCGGCCGGTCAGCACCACCACCGGCGCCGTGGCAGATAGCGCCGACAGCCGGGCCAGACTGTCCTCGGCCACCGCTTCGGCGGCAAGCAGCGCGACGGACCGTCCCTGATCGACGATCGTGACGATCTGGCCCCGCCGTAATTCGGCGATGGCGCGATCGACCGCGATCACGGGACGAGGAGCCTCGGATTGAGGCCGGAGAGAAACATCAAGGGTTCGGCTCATGAAACGGGGGTCCGCCTGCCTGTCTGAATTTCCAAAGACCGCACCAGAACGGCTTTGGACCCGACTAAACCGCCATCAAGCGCCGCAGCACTTCTTGAACTTCTTGCCCGATCCGCAGGAACAGGGATCGTTGCGGCCGGGCAGATCGTTATGGCGGGTTACCGGCATCACCTTGCCGACGTCGCCATCGACATAGAGCCAGCGTCCGTCGATCCGGCGGAACCGCGACAGTTCGAGATGAACCTCGTCCTTGCCGTCGAAATGGAAGCGGGCGCGAAAGGCCACCCTGCCCTCCTGATCGTCCGGCCCACCGGCTTCGGTGCCCAGGATATCGAGGCCCTGCCATTCGGACTCGCGCGCCCATTTCTCGGTCTCGGCGCGATTGAACGGATTTTTACGGTCGGGCGCCAGGGTCTGTTCCAGATAATCGATCGCCTGGACCGTGAAAGCGCTGTAGCGCGAGCGCATCAACGCTTCGGCAGTGGGCGGCAGCGCCGCGCCGGTGATGAAGGGCTCGCAGCAGGTGTCATAGCTCCGTCCGGAGCCGCAGGGACAAGACGTCATGGAAATCTCAAAACTCGATCAGGTTGGAGAAAAGAAAGATGCCGAGAACGGCGAACAGATAGAACGCACCGCCCACTCCCAGCATGAACAGCAGATTGCCCACCGTCCGGATCGGGTGTCGCGACCGTTCGCGCTTGACCCGCTCGGGGGCGCGGCGTTCGTGGCCGCCGACAATCGTGATGAAATGGCGGCCGCCAAAAAACGGGAAAGACAGCCGGATGTTGATCGGGTGATAACGCCAACTGATCGGCTTGGCCGCATTCCACAGCGCGGCCCTCTGCTCCGGGGTGAAAGACTTCACCACGTCGTCGGGCAGGTTCGCCAGCAATGCGTCAAGCGGTGCGGTGCTCTCGCTCGGCCTCATCGGACTTGTCCCTCATCGGTCGGACAGACCATTTTACAAAGAGTGGCCCGGTCTGAACAGTCCCGCTACCGATCTTAACCAAAGAACGGTTCGCCCTCGCTCTCGCTTTCGCACGACCGGTCGGGGCGACGGGCCAGACGCGACAGCAGATCGTCCAATTGTTCGAGCGAGCCATAGGCGATCGTCAGTTCGCCCCCCTTGCCCAGCGGCTTCATCGCGACACGGCAGCCCAACATTTCGGTCAGATCGCGTTCCAGCGCGACCAGATCGGCGTCCTTACCGCCCTCGACCGGCCGACCGGCGGCGGTGGATTTGGGCTTGTTCTGGCTGGCCACCAGTTTTTCGGTCTGGCGGACGTTCAAGCCCTTGGACACCACTTCGTGCGCCAGTCCGACCGGATCGTCGGCGGTCAGCAGAGCGCGGGCATGACCCGCCGTCAATTCGCCCTTCTCCAGCAACGCCCGCACCGGTTCGGGCAGCGCCAGCAGCCGGATCATGTTGGCAACGTGCGAGCGGCTTTTGCCGACCGCCTTGGCCAGTTCTTCCTGGGTGTGGGAGAATTCCTCCATCAGGCGGCGATAGCCGTCGGCCTCTTCGAGCGCCGACAGATCCTGACGCTGCAAATTCTCGACCAGGGCGACTTCCAGCGCCTCGCGGTCGGAAAGCTCGCTGACGATGGCCGGAACCTCGTGCAGCCGCGCCCGCTGGGCGGCGCGCCAACGCCGCTCACCGGCGATGATCTCGAAACGGCCGGGATGGTCGGGCAGCGGGCGGACCAGCAGCGGCTGGAGAATCCCTTTGTCGCGGATCGATTCGACCAGATCGGCAATCTGATCCTCGTCGAAATGGCGGCGCGGCTGGAACCGCCCCGGCTGGAGCCACTCGACCGGAATCGTGCGCAGACCGATTGCCGACGCGGCAACCTCTGCCCCGGCGGCGACGGCGGTATTGACCGCGGCGACGGCGGTGGCGGCATTGTCCCCCAGCAGAGCGGACAGACCGCGCCCCAGACCCTTTTTTCTTTCCTCGGCCACGATTCTTACGTCCTCAAATCCCGCTCGCGTTTCAACACTTCCGAAGCCAGATGCAGATAAGCCTCGGAGCCACTGCATTTCATATCGTACAGCAGCACCGGCTTGCCATGGCTGGGAGCCTCGGACACCCGGACATTGCGCGGGATCACGGTGTTGTAGACTTTGTCGCCGAAAAAGTCGCGGACATCGGCGGCGACCTGATCGGACAGATTATTGCGTTTGTCGAACATCGTCAGGATGATGCCCTGGAGCACCAGACCGGGATTGAACGCCTGACGCACCCGCTCAATCGTCTTGACCAGATGGCTGATGCCTTCCAGCGCGAAAAACTCGCATTGCAGCGGCACCAGCACCGCGTCGGCCCCGACCAGGGCGTTCAGCGTCAGCAGGTTCAGCGAGGGCGGGCAATCGATCAGGACGTAATCGAACGATTCGAGCGATCCGGCCAGCGCGTCGCGCAGCCGGTGTTCGCGCCGGTCGAAATCAATCAGTTCGATCTCGGCCCCCGACAGATCGACCCCCGACGGCACCACGGTCAGACCGGGAATGTCGGTGGTGATCGCGGTATCGCTCAGCGAAGCCTCGCCCATCAGGACGTGATAGATGTTGGTCGCGCGCGACGCCCGGTCGATGCCCAGCCCGGTGCTGGCGTTTCCCTGGGGATCGAGATCGATAATCAGGACGTTGCGCCGTGTCGCCGCCAACGCCGTCGCCAGATTGATCGCGGTGGTGGTCTTGCCCACTCCGCCCTTCTGGTTGGCGATGGCGATGACCCGCGCCGTCGGGGTGACGGCGCTGCTAGTGCTGGGCTGAGCCACGGCATACCTCTCGAAGCTGAAGGACAACCCCCTCCGGATCGGTCAGCGACCTAATCCGGCGGTGGCCGATCTTCCATTCTTTCGCAGTCGCGGTCAATTCGTCTTCCGCTCCCCGCCCCTTGAGAAACAGGCATTGCCCGCCGGGGCCGAGGTGGGGCGCGGCCCAGTCGAGCAATCGCGACAGCGGAGCCAGGGCGCGGGCGGTGACGATGTCGGCGCCCAGCGGCTCCACCTGCTCGATCCGGCGGTTCAGAATCGTCACCGTTGTTCCGGTCAGGCGGGCCGCCTCGCGCAGGAAGGCGCATTTGCGGGCGTCGCTCTCGACCAGATGGACGTCGGGCGCGCCAAGGATGGCCAGCACCAGACCGGGGAATCCGGCCCCGCTGCCGAGATCGGCGAGACGGCGGGCCTCGGGCGGCAACAGCGGCCAAAGCTGGGCCGAATCGAGAATGTGGCGGGTCCACAGATCGGGCAGCGTGTCCGGCCCGACCAGATTGATCCGTGCCTGCCAGCGGGTCAGCAGTCCGGCGTAAATCTCCAGCCGCCCGATTGTTTCACGTGAAACGCCGAGCCCGGCCAGGGCCTTGCGAGGGTCACTCATGCGCTTTTCCTCTCGGCGGTCTGGCGCTTGACATGACCCAGCAACGCCGTCACCGCCGCCGGAGTGACGCCGGAAATCCGCGCCGCCGCCGCCAGACTGGCGGGCCGGGCCGCTTTCAGCTTGGTCCGCACCTCGGTCGAGAGCGAGCCGATCGCATCGTAATCAAGGTCGGCAGGCAGCTCCATCGCCTCTTCCCGGCGATAGGCCCGGATGTCGGCCTCCTGCCGCTCGACATAACCGGCATAGGTTCCCTCGGATTCCAGCACTTCGGCCAACCCAGGATCGAGGTCGGCCAGTTCGGGCCATACCCCGGCCAGCCGGTCCAGATCGAGAGTGGGATAGGCCAGCAGATCCCAGGCCGAGCGGATCACTCCGTCCTGGTTGATCTCCAGCCCCGCCCGGGCCAGCAGAGTCGGCGAGGCCGACAGACCCTTCAACAGCACCCTGCCCTGCTCCAGCGCTTTGAAGCGGGCGGCAAACGCCTCGGCCCGGATCGAGCCGACGCAGCCTGCCGCGAGACCCTTGGGGGTCAGGCGCTGGTCGGCATTGTCGGCCCGCAGCAGCAGGCGATATTCGGCCCGCGAGGTGAACATCCGATAGGGTTCGCTGGTGCCGAGACTGACCAGATCGTCGATCATCACCCCGATATAGGCGTCGGCGCGGTCAAGGATCAGCGGTTCCTGCCCGCCGCAGGCGCGGGCGGCATTGATCCCGGCGATCAGCCCCTGCGCCCCCGCCTCCTCATAGCCGGTGGTGCCGTTGATCTGTCCGGCCAGATACAGGCCCGGCACGTCGCGCAGTTCCAGCGAACGGAGCAGCGCGCGGGGATCGACGTAATCGTACTCGATCGCATAACCGGGGCGCAGCATCACGCAGCGCTCCAGACCGGGAATGCTGGCGATCATCGCCTTTTGCACATCCTCGGGCAGTGAGGTTGAAATGCCGTTGGGATAGATGGTCGGGTCGTCGAGACCTTCGGGTTCGAGGAAAATCTGATGCCGCTCGCGGTCGGCAAAGCGGATCACCTTGTCCTCGATACTGGGGCAATAGCGCGGCCCGGTTCCGGTGATCTGGCCGGAATAGATCGGGGCGCGGTCGAGATTGTCGCGGATGATCGCGTGGGTCTGGGGCGTCGTCGCGGTGATGCCGCAGCTAATCTGCGGGGTGGTGATCGCCTCGGTCAGGAAGGAAAACGGCCGGGGCGGCGTGTCTCCCGCCTGCATCTCGAGCGACGCCCAATCAATCGTCCGCCCGTCCAGCCGGGCCGGAGTCCCGGTCTTCAGCCGCCCCAGCGGCAGCTTCAGCCGCTCCAACGCCGCCGCCAGTCCCAGTGCGGGAGACTCGCCGACGCGACCAGCGGGCCAGGTCTTGGGGCCGACATGGATCATTCCGCGCAGAAAGGTTCCGGTGGTGATCACCACCGCACCGCAGGCGATGTCCTGGCCGTCGGCCAGCGTGACCCCGACCACCCTGCCCTGCTCGACGATCAGATCCTCGACCGAGCCTTCGAGCAGGGTCAGCCCGGCGACCTCGTCCAGCACCGCGCGCATTGCCTTGCGATACAGGGCACGGTCGGCCTGGGCACGAGGACCGCGCACCGCCGGTCCCTTCGCCTGATTGAGCATCCGGAATTGAATCCCGGCGCGGTCGATCACCCGTCCCATCACCCCATCCAGGGCATCGATTTCGCGCACCAACTGACCCTTGGCCAGCCCGCCAATCGCCGGATTGCACGACATCTCACCGATGGTGGCGAGACGCTGGGTCACCAGAATTGTTGTCGCCCCAACCCGCGCCGCGGCGGCAGCGGCCTCACATCCGGCGTGACCGGCGCCGATCACCACGACATCGACCCGGCCCCGTTCGAGCGTCTGTTTCACGTGAAACACACCTTTCTGATCCAAATTACTTGCCGATGCAGAACTCGGCGAAGATCGCGCCCAGCACCTCATCGGTCTCAACCCGGCCGGTGATCCGGCCCAAAGCGGTTGCCGCTGCCCGCAGCGATTCGGCGGCAAGGCCAAGATCGACCGAAGGATCAAAGCCGGACAGAGCGACAAAGGCCGCTTCGGCCGCCGCCCGATGCCGGGCTCGGGTCAGCACCGGAGCCGATCCAACCGCGAATCGCTGCTGCAATTCCCCCTCGATCCAGCCAACAAGCTGGTCAAGACCGTCGCCGGTTTTGGCCGACACTGCGACCGCCGGACGCCCGGCAACGCGATCGGGGAGAGGGGCGGCAGCAAGATCGCGCTTGTTCAGCACCACCAGGGTCGAATCGTCTATCACCTCGCGGGTCGCTTCGTCCAGAACCGGAACCAGGGCAGCATCAAACACCGCCAGTTTCAGGTCGGCCATTCCGGCCCGGGCCAGGGCACGGCGCACCCCCTCCGCCTCGATCTGGCCTTCGGCCTCGCGCAGACCGGCGGTGTCGGCCAGGATCGCGGGCCAGCCACCGAGATCGAGATGAACCTCGATCACGTCCCGCGTCGTCCCCGCTTCGGCCGAAACGATCGCCGCCTCGCGCCCGGCCAGCCGGTTGAGCAGACTGGACTTCCCGGCGTTAGGGGCTCCCAGCAGAGTAATATGCAGCCCGTCGCGCAGGATTTCGCCCCGGCGATCATCGGCGAGATGGGCGGCAAGGTCGGCGGCCAACGCCGCCGCCTCGGTCTGGGTTAGCGTGATCAGAGAGGGGGGAAGGTCTTCCTCGGCGAAGTCGATCGCCGCCTCCAGCCGGGCCAGGATCGACACCAGCCGTCGCCGCCACTCCTCGATCAGCGCGGCCAGCGCGCCGTCCATCTGCCGCAACGCCTGACGGCGCTGCGCCGCGGTTTCGGCGGCGACCAGATCGGCAATCGCCTCGGCATGGGTCAGGTCGATCTTGCCGTTGGCAAAGGCGCGGCGACTGAACTCGCCCGGTTCGGCCGGACGCAGCCCCAATCCGGACAGCGCCCGCCCCAGCCCTTGGGCCACGGCGCGGCCGCCATGAAGATGAAGCTCGACGACATCCTCGCCGGTAAAACTGGCCGGGGCGGGAAACCACAGGGCCAGACCGTCGTCGATCGGCTCGCCATCGCGGTCGGTCAGCACCGCCCGGACGGCACGGCGTGGCGGCGGCAAGGGTCGGCCAGTCAGGGCGAGAAGAGCGTCGGCGCTGCCCTGCCCCGACAGCCGCCACACCGCGATCCCGGCGCGTCCGGTTCCGCTGGCAAGGGCATAAATCGTATCGGCCATCGCGCGGATTACGCCGTCAGGACGGGGTGGGCGTCGGGCGGGAGCAGCAGACGCTCGACCCGACCGCCCCGGCCGAGATGGGTTTCCAAAATCTCGTCGATGTCGGCAAGGGTGTCGAAGCGGTACCACACCCCGTCGGGATAGACCACCAGCAGCGGCCCCAATTCGCAGCGGCCGAGACAGCCAGCACTGTTGACCCGGACGTCCTTCAGCCCCAGCGCCTTGGCCCGGGTCTTCAAATGATCGCGGGCGGCGTCGGATTTGTGGGCGCCGCAGCCGGGGCGGGCGGCATCGGGGGGACGCTGATTGGTGCAGACAAAAACGTGAAGACGGAAATAAAGCTCGGAATCAACGGACGAGGTCACGGATCAGGTCTCCTTGGGTCGGCCGCCAGAGGTGGCAAAATGCGACCAGAACAGCTTTTGCAATTGCTCCATCCCCTGAACCCCGGCCGGAAGCCAGACCTTGAACATCGTTTCCGGATCGACGGCGTTGAGGCTGGATTCCATCCGCTCTTGAATCTGGCTCATCATCGCCTGCTGCATCGGCCTGACATCAGGCAGACCGAGAAAGCTGCGCAATTCTTCCGGGGTGCAGTCCAAATCGACGGTGATCTTCATGCTGGCTCCGATCTGGCGGGGTCGCAGGGGAGGACCGCTCTTGTCGCCAGCGGCCCGGCACCCAAACTAAGCCTAGTGCCGAAATGGCGCAATCACGGCCCCGCGATCTCCAGATGGGAAACCGGGACCGTCGCCACCAGAGACGCCGTGTAAGGAGAGCAGGACATGCCGGTCAACCGCCTCGCCAACGAGACCAGCCCCTACCTGCTCCACCATGCCGCCGATCCGGTGGCGTGGCAGGTCTGGGGCAGCGAAGCCCTAACCGAGGCCAAACGCCTCAATCGGCCGATCATGCTGTCGGTCGGCTATTCCGCCTGCCATTGGTGCCATGTGATGGCCGACGAGAGCTTTCGCGATCCCGCCATCGCCGCCCGGATCAACGATTGCTTCGTCGCGATCAAGGTCGATCGCGAGGAACGGCCCGATCTCGACACGGTCTATCAGCATGCCCTGGCGATGATGGGTCAGCCGGGGGGATGGCCGCTGACACTGTTCCTGACCCCGGACACGGTGCCGTTCTGGGGTGGCACCTACTTCCCGCCCGAGCGGCGCTATGGCCGCCCCTCCTTCGCCGAGGTGCTGGACGGGATCGCCGCCGCCTGGAGCCGCGACGACAGCGCGATTACCACTCAGGCCGAGCGGATGCGGGCCGCCCTGGCTCCGTTGGCGCTCTCTCCCGGCGGAGACGGAATCGTTTCCGGCCAAGGACGCGAAATCGCCGAAGCGATGTTGCGACTGGCCGATCCGGTCCATGGCGGCTTTGGCTCGGCACCAAAATTCCCCCAACCGGCCTTGCTGCGCTTTTTGTGGCGCTCGTCCCTGGCCGGAGCCGATCCCCGCCTGGGGCAACAGGTGATCCTGACGCTGGATTGCCTGTGCCGGGGCGGGATCTGCGACCAACTGGGCGGCGGGTTCATGCGCTATGCCACCGATGCCGCCTGGATCGTCCCTCATTTCGAAAAGATGCTGTACGACAACGCCCAATTGATCGGGCTGCTGACCGAAGTGTGGCGGCGCACCGGCAGCCCGCTCTATCGCCTCGCGGTGAGCGAGGCGATTGGCTGGCTCGGACGCGAGATGAGCGACGAGAGCGGCGGGTTCACCGCTGCCCTCGACGCCGACAGCGAGGGCAGCGAAGGCGCGTTCTATACCTGGAGTGCCGAGGAGATCGAGCAAGCGCTGCCCCCTGCCCTCGCCGCCCGCTTCCTCACCCTGTACGACGTGAGGCACGGCGGCAATTGGGAGGGCCGCTCGATCCTTCACCGCAACCACCTCCACGGCAGCGGTGACGAGAGCGGCCTGGACGAAGCCAAATCGCTGCTGCTAGCCCACCGCGCCACCCGCCCCCGCCCCGCCTGCGACGACAAGATTCTGACCGACTGGAACGGACTGACGATCCGCGCCCTGGCCGAGGCCGGGCTGGCCTTCGAGCGGCCGGATTGGAGCGAGGCGGCCCGGACCGCCTTTGCCACAATTGTCGCCCGGTCGGCCTTGCCCGGCGGCCGCCTCGCCCATGTCTGGTGCGCCGGTCGGGTCGGTCCGGTCGGGGTGATCGACGATTACGCCCATCTGGCCGCCGCGGCGATCGCGCTCTATGCCGATGGGGGCGAGGTCGCTTTTCTCGATCAGGCGCGGATTTGGCTCGATAGCGCTCATCGTCATCATTGGGACAAGGCTGGCGGCGGCTATTTCCTCTCGGCCGACGATGCCGCCGACGTGCCGGTGCGGGCCAAGCCCTTTTTCGATTCCGTCGTCCCTTCCGGCAATGGGGCGATGGCCGAAACCCTGGCGCTGATGCATCTGGTCAGCGGCGAAGCGGTGTGGCGCGAGCGGGCCGAAGCAGTGCTGGCGGCCTTCTCCGCCGCCCTGCCCGATCATGGTTCGTCGATGGCGGTGTTTCTCGACGCCGCCGCTCTGCTCGAGCGGCCGCTGAAGGTGACGATTTCCGGTCCGGCCGACGATGAAGCCTGCACCCGCATGGTGCGTTGCGCCGTGACCTCGGGCTTGAGCCCGCTGGTGCTGATCCGCCAACGGCGGCACGGCACGGCCCAGGCCCTGGTTTGCCAGGGTCCGGTCTGTCTTGCCCCGGTCGAGGACGAATCCGCGCTGGAGCAAATCCTGCGATCCTGAATTTTGTGGGCTCTGCCCACACCCGCCGCGGGCAGTGCCCTTGGAACCCAATCGAAAAGGAGTCTTTCGGGGCAACGCCGGTTTGAGTTACTCTGTTGATATGGCTCATTTGTCGTTTACCTCGCCCGTCGGCCCGCTGGCGCTATTCGAACAGGACGGCGCGATTGTCGCGCTTGATTGGGGCTGGCTGCCCGAAGCGGAAGAAACACCGCTGCTGCTGCGCGCCCGCGACCAATTGGAAGCGTATTTCGACGGTCGGCTTCGCACCGGCTTTGACCTACCGCTGGCCGCCGAGGGCACAGCGTTCCAAAAGCGCGTCTGGGCCGCGCTGACGGCGATTCCGTTCGGCGAGACCCGCACCTATGGAGAGATCGCTACGGCGCTTGGCAGCAGCCCGCGCGCGGTTGGCGGGGCATGCGGGCGTAACCCCATCCCGATCATCGTTCCCTGCCATCGCGTCCTTGGCGCCAACGGCAGCCTGGGCGGCTATTCCGGCATCGACGGAACCGAGACCAAGGCGGCCCTGCTGCGGTTGGAGAACGGAGGCCAGAGGTGAGCCGATTCTCCGCCCGCCAAATCGGTCTCTACGCCATTTGCGGCGCGTGGATGGCGTGGGCGGTGTGGAGCCAGTTCCTGACAATTCCCACCGGCGACGTTGAAAATCACAGTTCCCTCTCGGTACGGGAACGGATGAACGATTGTTCGGGAACCTTTCAGCAACGCTACGATTGCAAAAACACTATCGTCATCGAGACCGACCGGATGACGTTCCTCAACATGATCGGTCGGATCGTTATTGTCGTTCTGCCGCCGCTTCTTTTGATCGGTGCCTTGAATTTCACCGGGCGGCGGCGCGACGATGACGACGGCACCAGTGCTGGCGGCGACGAATGGACCAGCCCGTCCCATTATCGCCGCCGCTATCATCGGCGCACCAGCAGCCGTCACGATTAGATAGTCTCCCGTGAAAAAGTCCCTCGCTGTCGCTCGGTGTACTTTTTCCCGTTGGACTAAAAGGAGAAAAATGGGCTAGGGGCGGCCCAGCGCCCATTTTTCGTGTTGTATGTTTCACCAGCCTCCGAAGCCGTGGGCGTCGCCCATCGGCCTCGGAGGGAACCAAATCCATCCCCGCGCGGAAAGCTTGATTGAGCACGGGGATTCTTTTTGAACCGGGGAAAAGTACACTGAGGCCAAAGGCCGAAGGACTTTTTCACGAACGACTAGATAGACCAGCCAATCCCCCCCATCTGGCAGGAAAGAACGCCCGCGATGAGCTTGACCAAAATCGAGCAGAACGGACATGTGCTGACGATTACCCTGACCAATCAGGAACGCCGTAACGTCCTCAGCGAAGCGATGATCAATGAAATTCTGGCCGGATTGGATCAGGCCCGCGCCGCTAAATCCCGCGCCGTGATCTTGCGAGCCGAACCCGGCGTTCGGGTGTGGTCCGCCGGACATGATATTTCGGAATTGCCCCACAGCCACCGCGATCCGCTGGGCTGGAGCGATCCACTCCGGGTAGTGATACGGGCGTTAGAGGAATTCCCCGCCCCGATCATTGCCCTGATCGAAGGCGGAGTCTGGGGCGGAGCCTTCGAAATGGTGCTGGCCTGCGACATCCTGGTGGCAACCCCGGAATCCTGCTTTGCCATTACCCCGGCGAAATTGGGAATACCCTACAATATCGTGGGGCTGTTGACCTTCATCAACACCACCAGTCTGCATGCGGTCAAGGAAATGGCGTTCTGCGCCCAACCAGTCGCGGCCGACCGCGCTTTAACCCTGGGCATCATCAATCACCTGCAACCGGCCGATAAAATCACCGATTTCTGCCTCGAAATGGCGCGGGGAATCGCCAAGCTGGCCCCGCTGGCGATTGCGGTGATGAAAGAGGAATTGCGGGTGTTGGCCTCTGCCCACGCAATCACGCCCCGGATGTTCGAACGGGTTCAGGGCCTGCGCCGCAAGGTCTATGACGGCCACGATTATGTCGAAGGGGTAAAGGCGTTCCGGGAAAAACGCGCCCCGGTCTTTACCGGGGAATAAAAAGCAGGGCTTTGCCCCTCGCTTCCTTAATTCCCAGTCAAAAAGAAAATCGGGGGGAATTTCCCCCCGATTCTCAAAATATCTTACGAATTCATCGCATCGAAGAAATCGGCGTTGTTCTTCGAATGCTTCAGCTTGTCGACCAGGAATTCCATCGCATCGACAACGCCCATCGGCATCAGAATGCGACGAAGCACCCACATCTTCGACAAGGTGCCCTTCTCGACCAGCAATTCTTCCTTACGGGTGCCCGACTTGGTGATGTCGATCGCCGGGAAGGTCCGCTTATCGCTGAGCTTACGGTCGAGAATGATTTCCGAATTGCCAGTGCCCTTGAACTCTTCAAAGATCACTTCGTCCATGCGCGACCCGGTATCAATCAGGGCGGTGGCGATGATCGACAGCGACCCACCCTCTTCGATATTGCGGGCGGCACCGAAGAAGCGCTTGGGACGCTGAAGCGCGTTGGCATCGACACCACCGGTCAGCACCTTGCCCGAGCTCGGCACCACCGTGTTGTAGGCCCGCGCCAGACGGGTGATCGAATCGAGCAGGATCACGACGTCGCGCTTGTGCTCGACCAGACGCTTGGCCTTCTCCAGCACCATTTCGGTAACCTGGACGTGGCGCGAGGCCGGTTCGTCGAAGGTCGAGCTGATCACTTCGCCCTTCACCGAGCGCGCCATGTCGGTGACTTCTTCGGGGCGCTCGTCGATCAGGAGAACGATCAGATAGACTTCGGGGTGATTGGCGGAAATGGCATGGGCCATGTTCTGCAACATCACCGTCTTACCGGTGCGGGGCGGCGCGACGATCAGCGCGCGCTGGCCCTTGCCGATCGGCGCCACCAGATCAATCACCCGGGTGGTGAGATCCTTCTTGGTCGGATCGTCGATCTCAAGCCGCAGCTTTTCATCGGGGTAAAGCGGGGTCAGATTGTCGAAATTAATCCGATGGCGGACGTTTTCCGGCGGCTCGAAATTAATCGAATTGACCTTCAGCAGGGCAAAATAACGCTCGCCATCCTTGGGAGCGCGAATCTGTCCCTCGACGGTGTCACCGGTGCGAAGACCAAAGCGGCGCACCTGGCTCGGGCTGACATAGATGTCATCAGGGCCGGGAAGATAGTTCGCCTCGGGGCTGCGGAGGAATCCAAAACCGTCCTGAAGGATCTCCAGAACGCCGTCGCCATAGATCGGGGTATCGTTATCGGCGAGCTGCTTCAGAATCGCGAACATCATGTCCTGCTTTCTGAGCGTGCTGGCGTTCTCGACCTCTAGCTCTTCGGCGAATGCCAATAGCTCGGCGGGAGACTTCTTTTTCAGGTCCTGAAGATGCATGGAGCTGGTATCCGTTCAAATGCCTTGGAGCGGATCATCGGTCCGACGGGCGCTGACCGGATACGGTCTTGGGCCACGGGCCAAAGCAAGGCCGGTCGGAATCGATCCGGCAAGGGGGCGGGACGGTAAATCAGCCGGGGCGAGGGGAAACCCGGAATATTCGCTCACCTTTAGCCAAACACTCGTCTGCTGTCAAACGGGATTAACGCTGGTGAGAATGTCCCGGACCAACGGCGGGGTCCGGGACGGTAGGATCAGAACGGCTTAACGATCACCAAAATAACGATTGCGATCATCAGCAGGGTCGGACCTTCGTTCAGAACGCGAAAGAACTTTTCCGGCCGCTTATTGCGATCGGCGGCGAAATCGTTCTTACAGCGGATCAGGAACAGGTGCGCCAGCGTCATCAGGACGACGAAGGCCAGCTTGGCGTGGAACCAGGGCTGGGAGAACATCTCGAAATCGATCGCGATCCACAGACCGAGCGCCCAACTGACGATCATCGCCGGAGTCATGATCGCCTTCAGCAGGCGGCGTTCCATCACCTTGAACTTTTCCGACGCCTCGGACCCAGGCTGAACCTGAGTGTGATAGACGAACAGACGGGGCAAATACAACATTCCCGCCATCCACGAAATAACCGCGATGACGTGAACCGATTTGACCCAAAGATAAGATTCACCACTCAGCATTGACAGCCCCCTCCCAAACAGGTTTGGCCCAAGGAACTGCATCCGCCTTCGCCCGATCCGGCCTTGGGATCGCGCACGACTTCGGCCAGGGCTTTGATGAAAAAGGGATGGCAGCCCAGCGCAGGTACCCGGATATAGCCCGGAATTCCCAGCGTTTCGGCCTCTTGACGATATTCGATGTCGAGTTCGACCAGCGTTTCCGAATGTTCGGAGACAAAGGCGACCGGAACGACGACGACGGGAACCTGATCTTTCCCGGCACGTTCCAGTTCGCTTTGGATCGACGGTCCGATCCATTCCATCGAGCCGACCCGACTTTGATAGCACAACGCCCAATCGAGATCGGGAATGCCGGTAGCCTTGGCCACCGCCTTGGTGGTTTGCTCAACCTGGACCTGATAAGGGTCGCCGTTGTCGATCATCTTTTTGGGCAGACTGTGCGCCGAAAAAAGGATCCGCGGCTTTCCCTTGTCCTTGGCCTCGTCATAGCCGAGCCGGACCAGATCGGCCAGGGCTTCGACCATGTAGCGCTGAGTCGGATAGCAACACGACAGCCGTGATGGAATCCGCAACCGCAGACGCTTGGCCTGCGATTGCCATTCCTTCAGCGACGATCCCGCCGTCGTCATCGAGAATTGCGGGTACAGGGGCAGAAGAACGACCTGATCCGCTTTCCACGCTTTGACGGATTCGACCGTTTCGCTGGTAAAGGGATGCCAATACCGCATTGCGATGAAGCAGCGATAGCCAGGCCCAAGCAAGTTTTCCAACTCGCGGGCCTGGGCCTCGGTTTGGGCGACCAAAGGGGATCGCCCACCGATATTGGCGTAGATATCGCGCGCAGCGGGCGCCCGCCGCTTGGAAATCATCTTGGCGATCAGCCAGCGCAGAGGGGCCGGGACGTCGATGATCGCCCTGTCGTTGAACAGGTTGAACAAAAACGGCTCGACCGCCTCGGGACTGTCAGGACCACCGAGGTTGAACAGCACGACGGCTGTTCTACTGCCCGCTGCGTCGGTCATCATCCCTTCCAGTTTTTGACCCGCTCTGCCAACCGGCCAACGTTTTCCGGCGGGGTCGGGGGGACGATACCATGCCCGAGATTGAAGATGAACGGACCCTTGCCGAGCTTGGTGAGAACCCGATCGATTCCGGCGTCAAGCGCTTCGCCGCCCGCGACCAGCAACAGCGGGTCGAGATTGCCCTGAACGGTGCAATGCGGCTGCAATTCGGCGGCGGCCCAATCCAGCGGGACCGACGAATCGATCGAAACGCCATCGACCTTGGTCTCAAGCACGTAGCGCTTGTAGAGAACACCGGCCCCACGCGGGAAGCCGATCACCGGAACGCCGGGACGTTCGGCACGGATGCGCTCGACCAACGCACGGGTCGGGGCGATCACCCATTTGTCGAACTCCAGTTCCGGCAGCGCACCGGCCCAGGTGTCGAAAATCTGGATGACTTCGGCGCCGTTGTCGATCTGACGGATCAGATAATCGCCGGTCGCCTGGACCAGCAGAGCCATCAGGCGGCCGAACAGTTCCGGCTGGGCAAACATCATCCCCTTGGCGTTGGGGAAGTCCTTCGAGCCGCTGCCTTCGACCATATAGGTCGCCACCGTCCAGGGAGCCCCGGCAAAGCCGATCAGAGCGGTGGTGGTGGGGATCGCCTTCGACAGACCGGCCATCGTGGCGTAGACCGGCGCGAGGTGGTCGTGGAAGCCCGAGAGGTTGAGACGGTCAAGGTCTGCTGCCGAGCGAATCGGGGGCAGAACCGGACCTTCGCCTTCTCTGAAGGAGACTTTCTGTCCGAGCGCGTCGGGGACGACCAGGATGTCGCTGAACAGGATCGCGGCATCGAAGCCATAGCGGCGCAACGGCTGCAACGTCACCTCGACCGCCAGATCCGGCGTGTAACACAGATCGAGGAAGCTGCCGGCCTGCGTGCGGGTGGCACGATATTCCGGAAGGTACCGACCAGCCTGACGCATCAGCCAGAACGGCGGAGGGGTGAGGATTTCGCCGGCGAGGGCGCGGAGGAAGGGTTTGGTTGAGTTGGACACGGGGTCAGCCTTGGTTCGAGTGGTCCCCCTCTCTTACCTTCTTTAGGAGTTAAGGAAAAGAAGGCAGTGTGTAGAGGATGCCTGTGGATGACGGGGATTAGCCCTTGCCCCCAAATTATCCCCAGGCTTGTCCGGTCGGGCGGCGACGGACCCGCGGATCGGGGGCATTTCGGAGTCGATCCGAGCCAAGTGCTTGATTCCAAGCGGGACGACGCCTTGCGGATAAAGCTGGGGATAATGGGGAAAACCCGTGGCCGCCCGGCTGATTCACGTTATTCTCGCCGACGGGTACGAAACTTTTGGACAGACTCATCAGTCGGGGCGTGGAATATGAGGCTCCGGGGAGCGAATCCAGCGCGTTTCGCCCAGACCCCGGTTATCCCCATGATTGGGACTTGTCCACTGACATGGCCGACTATCATCTCCATCTCGTTTCCGACGCCACCGGCGAAACCATCACCTCGGTCGCCCGTGCCTGTCTGGTTCAGTTTGAAACGGTGCATCCGGTGCTGCACCATTGGTCGCTGGTTCGGACCCAGGGACAGGTCGAGCGCGTCATCGCCGGAATTCAGGAAAAACCCGGTCTGGTCCTGTTCACCCTGGTCGATCGTACCGTTCGGGTGATGCTCGAGGATGCCTGTCGCCGTCGCTCGATTCCGTGCATTTCGGTGCTCGATCCGGTGATGGCCGGGCTGTCGGCCTTTCTCGGCACCACCGTCAATGCCCTGCCGGGGCGGCAATATCAGCTTGATGCCGAATATTTCCGCCGCATCGACGCGATGCAATTCACCCTGGCCCACGATGACGGCCAGTTGATCGAACTGGTCGAGGAAGCCGATGTGATCCTGGTCGGGGTGTCGCGGACTTCGAAGACTCCGACTAGCATGTATATCGCCAATCGCGGTCTTAAATGCGCCAACTACCCCCTGGTTCCCGGCGTTCCGATCCCTCACGAATTGGAACATGCCAAGAATCCGCTGGTGGTCGGCCTGACCAAGGATCCCAAAAGCCTGTCCGATATCCGTCGAGCCCGGCTGCGGCTGCTCAATCAGACCGAGGAAGCCGATTACGCCCAGTATGAACGGGTCAAGGAAGAGGTTCAGAACGCGCGGCGTTTGTTCACCCGTCTCGGCTGGCCGGTGGTCGATGTGACCCGGAAATCGATCGAGGAAGCCTCGGCGACGATCATTCAGTTGCACGATCAGCGTCTGGCCAAATTGCGCGAGCAAACGGAATGATCGTTCTTGCCTCGGCGAGCAGCGCCCGACGGGCGCTGCTCGCCGCCGCCGGAGTGACCGTTACGGTCGAACCGTCGCGGCTGGATGAAAGCCCGGTTAAGCAGAGTCTGCGCGAACGCCGGACTCATCCCGCCGCGATTGCCGAACATCTCGCGGTGGAAAAGGCGCTCGACGTCTCGGCCCGCATGGCGGGAGCGTTGGTGATCGGGGCCGACCAGACTCTTGACCTGGACGGGGCCGATTTCGACAAGCCGCGCGACCGGGCCGAGGCCCGGTCGCAGTTGTTGGCCTTGCGTGGCCGGACCCATTGTCTCTACAGCGCGGTCGCGGTCGTTCGAGACGGCCAGACCCGCTGGCAGCATGTCGCCGAAGCCCGCCTGACCATGCGCGATTTTTCCGACGCTTTTCTCGACGATTATCTCGACCGCGTCGGGTCGGCGGCGCTGTCCTCGGTCGGCGGCTATCAGCTCGAAGGGTTGGGCGCGCAGCTCTTTACCGCCATCGACGGCGATTTTTTCACCATCCTCGGGCTGCCGCTGTTGCCGCTGCTCGAATTCTTGCGGATCGACGGAGCATTGCCGAGATGATTCTGACGGGAAAAGCCCGGCTGGCCGGTGTGATCGGGTGGCCGGTGGGGCATTCGCGCTCGCCCCGATTGCATGGCTATTGGCTGGAAAAAATGGGCATCGACGGAGCCTATCTGCCGCTGGCGGTGGCCCCTGACGATTTAGCCGAGGCGGTTCGTGCCCTGCCCAAGCTGGGCTTTCGCGGCGTCAATCTCACCATCCCTCATAAGGAAGCGGTGATCCCGCTTCTGGACGTGGTTGATTCGCTGGCGGCGCGGATCGGTGCGGTCAACACCTTGATTATCAATGAGGATGGGACGATCGAGGGCCGCAATACCGATGCGTTCGGCTTTTTGGAAAATGTGCGCCGGGGCGCGCCGCTTTGGCAGCCGAGCCAGGGTCCGGCGGTGGTGATCGGCGCAGGTGGTGCGGCCCGCGCCGTGATTGCCGCGCTGAGCGATGCCGGGGTCGGCGAACTTCGTCTGGTCAACCGCAGCCGCGACCGCGCCGAGCGGCTGGCGCAGGATCTCGGCGGTCCGATTGTCGTCGGCGATTGGGATTCGCGCGCCGCTCTGCTCGACGGCGCGGCGCTGCTGGTCAACACCACCTCGCTCGGGATGGCGGGCCAGCCGCCGCTCGATCTCGACCTTGCCGCCCTGCCCGTTTCCGCGATCGTCACCGATATCGTTTACGTTCCGCTCGAAACCCCGTTGCTGGCGCTAGCGCGGCAACGCGGCAATCGAACGGTGGACGGGCTGGGGATGCTGTTATGGCAGGCGGTGCCGGGTTTTTCGGCCTGGTTCGGGCAACAGCCCGAGGTCACCGACGCCCTGCGCGCCTTTGTCCTGTCCGACCGATGAAGATCATCGGCCTGACCGGGTCGATTGGGACCGGCAAAAGCACGGCGGCGCGGATGCTGGCCCGGCTCGGTCTGCCGGTTCACGATGCCGATGCGACCGTCCATGCGATGTTCGGCCGGGGTGGTAAAGCGGTGGCGGCGATTGACGCCGCCTTTCCCGGCGCGGTCGGTGACGGCGCGGTCGATCGTGCCGTCCTGGGGCGGATGGTGTTTGGCGATGCGGCGGCGCTGAAGCGGCTAGAGGCGATCGTTCATCCCCTCGTCCGTGCTGCCGAACAGGATTTTCTTAGGCGCCAGCGCCGCCGCCGCTCTCGCGCCGTCGTCCTCGATATCCCGCTTCTGTTCGAAACCGGCGGGGCGCGTCGCTGCGATGTCGTCGTCGTCGTCACCTGTCCACGTTTTCTTCAGGCGCAGCGGGTGCTGGCCCGCCCCGGCATGAGTCCCGAGCGTCTGGCCCAAATTCGCGCGCGACAAATGCCTGATGCAGAAAAAATCCGCCGCGCCGATATCGTGATTCCAACCGGGTTGGGACGCGGCCCGGCGCTGCGGTTGCTGAAACGGAGCCTGCTGCGGGGCTCTGCCCAGACCCGTTCGGAGGCTCGGGCCTCCGAACCCCCCGTTTTTTATGAATACATGAGAGGGAGGGTTCGGGAGGCTTGCCTCCCGATTGGGGGTGCGGGGGCGAACGCCCCCGCAGAGACTCGCGCACCCGCTCCCTTTTTCCCGGCTACAAAATGAACTTGGCGAGATCGGTCCGCTTCGACAGCTCGCCGACCCGGTCGCGCACCAGTTCGGCGGTGATGATGATCCGGGTTCCGGGAGGCTGATCCGGGGCGGAAAAGCTGATCTCTTCCAACAGCCGTTCCATCACGGTGTGCAGCCGCCGCGCCCCGATATTCTCGACCGTCGCGTTGATTTCGGCGGCAAGGTCGCCGAGTGCGGTGATCGCATCCGGTTCGAAATCGAGTTCGATATCCTCGGTGGCGAGCAGGGCCTTGTATTGCTTGATCAGGCTGGCTTCCGGCTCGGTGAGGATGCGGACCAGATCGTCGCGGTCGAGCGGCTTTAGCTCGACCCGGATCGGCAGGCGGCCCTGAAGCTCGGGCAGCAGGTCCGACGGCTTGGCGAGGTGGAACGCGCCCGAGGCGATGAACAGCACATGGTCGGTTTTGACCGAACCGTGCTTGGTGGCGACGGTGGTGCCCTCGATCAGCGGCAACAGATCGCGCTGGACCCCTTCGCGGCTGACGTCGCCGCCGATATGGTGTTCGGACGAGCGGGCGCAGATCTTGTCGATCTCGTCGATGAAGACGATTCCGTTGTTTTCGACCGCCCAGATCGCGTCCTTGACGACGCGGTCCTGGTCGAGAAGCTTGTCGGATTCCTCGGCGGTCAACACCACCATCGCATCCTTGACCGGCATCTTGCGGGTCTTGGTCCGGCTGCCCAGCGCCTTGCTGAGGATTTCGTTGATGTTGACCATCCCCATCTGCGACCCCGGCATGCCGGGAATGTCGAAGGTGGGAACCGGCCCGGCTCCATCGCTGGACTGGATTTCGACATCCTTGTCGTCGAGCGAGCCTTCGCGCAGCATCTTGCGGAATTTCTGGCGGGTGTCCTGACCGGCAGTCTCGCCGACCAGGGCGTCGAGCAGGCGTTCCTCGGCGGCGATTTCGGCCTTGGCGACGACCTGCTTGCGCAGACGCTCGCGGGTCATCGTGATCGCGACCTCGACCAGATCGCGGACGATCTGTTCGACATCGCGGCCGACATAGCCGACCTCGGTGAATTTGGTCGCCTCGACCTTCAGGAACGGGGCCTGGGCGAGGCGGGCGAGGCGGCGGGCGATTTCGGTCTTGCCGATGCCGGTCGGGCCGATCATCAAGATGTTCTTGGGCAGAACCTCCTCGCGCAGCGAATCGGGCAATTGCTGGCGGCGCCAGCGGTTGCGCAACGCGATGGCGACGGCGCGCTTGGCGTCGTGCTGGCCGATGATGAAGCGGTCGAGTTCGGAGACAATCTCGCGGGGGCTGAAGGCGGAGCTCATAGGCTTTCGACGATACAGTTGCGGTTGGTATAGACGCAGATATCGGCGGCGATCGCCATCGCCTTGCGGGCGATCGCTTCGGCGTCGAGTCCGTCGATGTCGATCAGGGCGCGGGCGGCCGACAGGGCGTAATTGCCGCCCGAGCCGATCCCGATCAGCCCGTCTTCGGGCTCAAGCACGTCGCCCTGGCCGGTGAGAACCAGCGAGACGTCCTTGTCGGCGACGGCGATCATCGCTTCCAGTTTGCGCAGATAGCGGTCGGTGCGCCAATCCTTGGCCAGTTCGACGCAGGCGCGGGTCAATTGGGCCGGATATTTTTCCAGCTTGCCTTCCAGCCGCTCCAGCAGGGTGAAAGCGTCGGCGGTGGCTCCGGCAAAGCCGACCAGAATCTGATCGCCGCTGAGCCGCCGCACCTTGCGGGCGTTGGCCTTGATGATGGTCGGCCCCAGGCTGACCTGACCGTCGCCGGCGATGACGACCCGTCCGTTCTTGCGAACCGACAAGATCGTGGTGCCGTGCCACGAGGGGAATGACGTATCCGCCATGATCGTTATGGATTCTCCGGGGGGGAAAAAAGCAATGATGGCCCACCCCGCGCCTGGGCGCAATCCCCTGTAGGGGGGCGGTTGACGGTCGCGGAGCCATGGAAAACCAAAGGCTTATCGAGCCGCCGCGCGGCCTCCGCAGCGGTCGTCGTAAAAGCTGGGGGGGATCGGCCAGAGTTCTGCGTCCGACGCCGAAAAGATGGCGCGGCGGTGCGATTCGTCAAGCCTGGTAAAGAAACGCAGCCCGGTCAGGGCTTCGAGCCGGTCGATCGCGATCCCGTAGCGGCCGAGATCGTAGGAATCCTGGCGGGTGCCGGAACAGCGGCGATAGGCGGCGAGGTCGCCCTCGTCGGCTTGGGGAAACAGAAACGCACGGGCCTCGAGTCCGGCTTCGGTTTCGATCGCCAGAATCTTGAATAGAGCGTGCGGCACCGGCAGCGGCACCGTGCCGGGTTGGCCGATCGTTTCGACCGGGCGGTCGGGGGCGAAGACTGGCCCGGCGATGGTCCACACCCGGCCAAAGCGATTGGCCGCCGCCGCCGCATAATTCTCCAGCGCCAGCCAGTCGCCTTGGTTCAGCCGGGCATGTTGCGGCAAAGCGTTGACGAAGACATGGCTGTTGCAGCCTTCCTGCCAGGCGATCCGGTTGGCGTGGGCGCGGGCGGCGAGATGACCGCGATTCCATAACGTGGCAAAGCCGCGATAGGACGGGTCCAGTCCGGAATGGGCGATGTCGGGGCGGTCGGTCCACAGGAACGCGGTCTGTCGCAATTCGTACCAGCGTGACGGCCGCCGCGCCCCCTGGGGATGCCGAGGGTGCCCGTCGGCATCGACCAGCGCCCGCATTTCATAAGCGACCCAGCGCGGCATGGCGCGATAGGGCGATCCGTCGCGCTCGGCTTGGGGGCCGGGAAAGGCGCTGACGAACGGTCCGGCGACGATCTGCTGTTCGCCCGGCGGTTCGGTACCGAAGCGGTCGTGCTCCCAGCCCGGCGGAACCTGACTTTGATAGGGCAGATCGAGCGCGGCGGTCTGGCTGCGGCACGCCAACTCGTCCCGCGCCGGTGCGGCAACGGGAACCAGCACCGTCGCGACGATCGCAATAACACGAATTAATTGATTAATTTTTGGCATGCCGTTATCGCGCGTAACGCCCCCGATGACTTCACCGCTATAGGCGTATCAAGACTGGAATGTATGTATCAGTTAGGTTGATATCAACCTTACGACTGCCACTTTGTTGGCAATAGCCCTCAAAGAGGGTAGAGCGCGGCGCGGACCGGTCATCGTGCGGGAGCCGAGCGGTCACCGACATTGCGGCAGACCGGCAGTTTTTCGTTGTTCCCGTCGCGACCGGCGTTATAGAGTGCCGACACTGTCGCCGCCCGGGTCTGCGTTACCCCGGCGGCATGACCGGCTGGCAAGCCGGTCGAACCGCGCGAAAGGCTCCTTTTGACGATGGCTGAGACCCACACCCACGTCGCCGGTATCGGCAACGCGATTGTCGATGTGCTTGTCCAGGTCGATGAGTCCCTGCTGGCCGAATTGGGCCTGACCAAGGGCGTCATGACCTTGATTGATGCCGACCAGGCCGAGGCGATTTACGCCCGCCTGCCCGCCGCGATCGAATGTTCGGGCGGGTCCGCCGCCAACACCATCGCCGGAATCGCCGCCCTGGGCGGACGCGCCGCCTATATCGGCAAGGTACATAACGACCAGTTTGGTCAGGTGTTCCGCCATGACATCCGCAGCGCTGGAATCGTGTTCAATACCAAGGACTCCACCAGCGGGTCGCCCACCGCGCGCTGCTTAATTCTGGTGACCTCCGATGCCCAGCGGACGATGCTGACCTATCTTGGTGCCTGCGTCGAACTGGGACCGGACGATGTCGATGCCGAGGTGATTTCCGGAGCCGCCGTCACCTATCTCGAAGGCTATCTTTTCGACCGGCCCGAGGCGAAGCGTGCCTTCCAGCGTGCTGCCGAAATCGCTCATGAGTCTGGCCGTCTGGTTTCGCTGTCCTTGTCCGATCCGTTCTGCGTCGATCGCCACCGCGATGCCTTTCTCGATCTGATCGCCAACCATGTTGATGTTTTGTTCGCAAATGAGGCGGAACTGTGTGCGCTCTATCGCACCGACTCGTTTGACGACGCGGTGCGTCAGGTCCGTGGCCACGCTCAGATTGCCGCGGTGACCCGTGGCCCGCGTGGCTCGGTCGTCGTTACCGCCGACGCAACCCACGTTGTCGGCGCCGATCCGGTTGAATCGGTGGTCGATACCACCGGGGCTGGTGATCTCTATGCCGCCGGGTTCCTTTATGGTTTCACCCAGGGGCTCGATCTGACGACCTGCGCTTTGCTGGGCGGTATCGCCGCTGGCGAAGTGATCTCGCATTTTGGCGCCCGCCCGGTGGCGCCGCTGGCCGATCTGGCCCAGTCCCGACTGGGCACCGGTTACCTTGCGGAACGCCGTAAATAAGGTCGGCTGGCTGCTTCACCCTTCCCCCCTCATTCACAGGCCCGTTCATGGAACTGCGCAACATCGCCATCATCGCCCACGTTGACCACGGCAAGACCACCCTGGTCGATGCCATGCTGAAACAGTCGGGCACCTTCCGCGAGAACCAGCTCGTGGCCGATCGGGTGATGGACTCGAACGACCTGGAAAAAGAACGCGGCATCACCATTCTGGCCAAGTGCACCTCGGTCGAATGGAGCGGCATCCGCATCAACATCGTCGATACCCCCGGCCACGCCGATTTCGGCGGTGAAGTCGAACGCATCTTGTCGATGGTCGATGGCGTCGTCGTCCTGGTCGATGCCGCCGAAGGCCCGATGCCCCAGACCAAGTTCGTGACCGGCAAGGCCCTGGGCCTCGGCCTGCGTCCGATCGTCGTCATCAACAAGGTCGATCGTGGCGACGCCCGGCCGCATCAGGTTCACGATGAATGCTTTGATCTGTTCGCGGCGCTGGACGCCGATGACGATCAGCTTGATTTCCCCACCATGTTCGCGGTCGGTCGCGACGGTTGGGCCGACGATTCGCTCGATGGCCCGCGCAAGGATCTGTCGGCGCTGTTCGACCTGATCGTTCGCCACGTTCCGCCGCCCAAGCGCGATCTCGAAGCTCCCTTCGCGATGCTGGCGACGACGCTGGAAGCCGACCCCTATCTCGGCCGCGTGCTGACCGGGCGGATTCATTCCGGCACGGCGCGGCTGAACATGGCGGTGAAGAGCCTGTCGCGCGACAACGACCTGCTTGAACAGTTCCGCATCTCGAAGATTCTGGCTTTCCGCGGCATCGAGCGGGTGCCGGTCGAAAGCGCCGAGGCCGGTGACATCGTCGCCCTGGCCGGGATGACCAAGTGCACCGTCGCCGACACCATCTGCGCTCCCGAACAGTCCGAAGCCCTGCACGCTCAGCCGATCGATCCGCCGACGCTGGCGATGATCTTCTCGGTCAATGACAGCCCGCTGGCCGGTCAGGAAGGCGACAAGGTCACCTCGCGCGTGATCGGGGCCCGCCTCTATCGTGAAGCCGAAAGCAACGTCGCGATCCGGATCAGCGAGACTCCGGGCAAGGACGCGTTCGAAGTCGCCGGTCGTGGCGAACTCCAGTTGGGCGTGCTGATCGAGACGATGCGCCGCGAAGGCTTCGAGCTTGGCGTTTCGCGCCCCCGCGTGCTGTTCCAGACCGACGAGAACGGCAAGCGGCTCGAGCCGATCGAAGAGGTCTTCATCGACGTCGATGAAGAATATTCCGGCGTCGTCGTCGAAAAGATGAGCCTGCGTAAGGCCGAACTGACCGGGATGCGTCCGTCGGGCGGCGGCAAGACCCGCGTCACCTTCCTGGCTCCGTCGCGCGGCCTGATCGGCTATCACGGCGAGTTCCTCACCGATACCCGCGGCACCGGCCTGATGAACCGCGTCTTCCACGGCTACGCCCCCTACAAGGGTCCGATCGAGGGCCGCCGCAATGGCGTGCTGATCTCGAACGGCACTGGCGAGGCGGTGACCTATGCGCTGTGGAACCTCGAAGATCGCGGCACGATGTTCATCCCCGGTGGTGTCCGCATCTATGAAGGCATGATCATCGGCGAGCACACGCGTGGCAACGACCTCGAGGTCAACGCGCTGAAGGCCAAGCAGCTCACCAACATCCGCGCCGCCGGCAAGGACGAAGCGGTGAAGCTGACCCCGCATCGCCGGTTGAGCCTGGAGCAGGCGATCGCCTATATCGAGGACGACGAACTGGTCGAAGTGACGCCGAAATCGATCCGTCTGCGCAAGCGCCTGCTCGATCCCAACGAGCGCAAGAAGGCCGACCGCGCCTCGAAGAACAGCGATTAAGATCAAGGCATTGGCGGAATCGGGAGCAAGACCCGGTCCCGCCATTGCAGCAACGACAGGGGGCGGCCGCCGACGCGGGTCCGCCCCCTGTGTCGTTTTGCCCCCCTAAATTTGATCGAGGCACGGGCTCGACAGTGGTATTTCAAACCGAGGAGGCGCAATAATCGCCGATCTTGTTCCGTATCGGTTGCGGAGGGTCGGATGAGCGCGTTGAAAGAGTGCGACATCATCATGAAGGGGGGAATCACCTCGGGGTTGGTCTATCCCAAGGCGATTAAAACCCTCAGCGAATCCTATATTTTCCGCTGCATCGGCGGCACCTCGGCCGGGGCGGTGGTCGCGGTGGTGACGGCGGCGGCGGAATATGGACGCCACAGCGGCGGGTATCAGCGGCTGGACCACATTACCGCCGAGCTCAAAACCAATCTGATCAATCTCTTCCAGCCTGATCCCCGCGCCCAATCCGTGTACGACGTGTTCAGGGCGGCGCTCGACAAGAAATACGTCACCGCCCTGCTGCGGGTCGCCCGGGTCAGTCTGCCCTGGACCATCCTCGGCGCGGTGGTGGGATTGATCCCTGCCATTCTGATCGGCGGGGTCGGGGCTTGGCTGACCGGTCTGGTCGCTGCAATATTCCTCGGCTTACTGTTCGCGCTGGTGGCGCTGGTGTTCAAGCTGCGCAACCTCCTGCCGGTGCTCGATTACGGCTTGTGCCCAGGATCGCGAGCGGAAAACAGCGAGGATACCTCGTTCCCGCCGCTGTCCGACTGGCTGACCACAGCAATCGACACGATTGCCGGACTGGATTCGGCCAAGCGCGGTCCGCTGCTGATCCGCGATCTGGTCGCGGGCGGGCCAGAGGGGCGGACAGGAGATTCGCTGCATCCGGCGATCGACCTGCGCACGGTGACCACCAACCTCAACATGCGCCGTCCCTATACCCTGCCCAATATGAACGACCGTAATTACTATTTTAAAGCGAGCGAATTTCGGCGCATCTTTCCCCAAAGGGTGGTTGATCAGATGGTCAACGCCAAGCGCGATGACGACGAGAAGCTGCGCCGCGATGGCGACGAGGATCTGATCCCCTTCCCGCTCGCCGACGATCTGCCGGTGGTGGTGACGGCGCGGATGAGCCTCAGCTTTCCCTTCCTGATTGCGGCGGTGCCGCTCTACCGGGTCGATTACACGATCCCGGCCAATCCGCCGATCCGGCGGGTGCTGTTCAGCGACGGTGGGCTGTCGAGCAACTTCCCGATCCATTTCTTCGATGCTCTGTTCCCTACCCGTCCCACCTTTGGCATCAGCCTCGAAGAGTTCGACGACGCCAAGCCGACCCGCCGGGTCTACCTGCCGATGAAGGCAAGCGGCGGGACGGAAAGGGATCTTTCGATTGGGAAAATTCCCGGGGTGGCGTCGTTCGTGATGGCGCTGGTCAATGCGGCGAAGGATTGGCAGGACCAGCTTCGCACCGTTCTGCCCGGCTATCGCGAGCGGGTCGCCCACGTTTATTTGAAGGATGACGAAGGCGGGCTCAACCTCAACATGCCGCCCGAACGGATCGACACTCTACTGGATCTGGGGTTGCGGGCCGGTCATTTGATGACCGCAACGACACCGACCGACCCCGCGACCGCCGCCCTTGCCACCCAGGACCAGGACCGTTACCCGTTCGATTTCGATGACCACCGGTGGCGGCGGTTCCTCAGCGCCTATGGCGCGCTGGAGGAAGCGTTGCTTCAGGCCCAGGCCAGTTGGGGCAACGCCGGGACGCCCGGAACCTACAGCAACTTCATCGAGGCCTATCTGAACAACCCGGCGTCCTATGGCAGTTCGAGCTTGGCCAACCGGCAGGCGGCGTTCAAACGGATCGACGATCTGATGACCTTGGTGAAAGGCTGGCAGCCGCCGCTGAACGATCCCAAAAACAAACTTTTGCCCAGGCGGCCCGGCCTGCTGCGGATCACGCCGCGATATTGAGACGAGAGGGGACGGTTCGGCCTGACCCGGCTTGACTTGGGCCGCGCCAAGGACCATCTACAAACAATTCATGCTCGACCGCGAAGGATCGCCATGTTCATCCAGACCGAACCGACCCCCAATCCCTCCACGCTGAAGTTCCTGCCCGGCACCGACGTGATGCCGAGCGGAACCGCTGATTTCGACAGTGCCGAGTCCGCCGCGTCGTCGCCGCTGGCCACGCGCCTGTTCGCCATCGACGGTGTCGCCGGGGTGTTTCTGGCCGCCGATTTCATCTCGGTCGCCAAGGCCGACGAGGCCGAGTGGCAGGTGATCAAGCCGCAGGTTCTGGCGGCGATCATGGAGCATTTCGCCTCGGGCCAGCCGGTGATCGAAGGGGCGGCCGACGCCGCCGAGGCGGGCGAGGACGATGCCCTGGTCGCTCAGATCAAGGAATTGATCGAGACTCGGGTGCGTCCGGCGGTCGCGCAGGATGGTGGCGACATCACCTTCCGGGGCTTCCGCGACGGCATCGTCTATCTGCGTTTGCAAGGGGCGTGCTCGGGTTGCCCGAGTGCCAGTGCCACCCTGAAGCATGGTATCGAGAACATGCTAAAGTATTATGTCCCCGAGGTGCAGGCGGTGCAGGCAGTCGCCTAGCTTCTGCCACTTTTCCAGGTTTTTCTACGGGCTCCGGTCTCTCCAGACCGGGGCCCGTTGTGCGTTCGGGCCCCTCGTCCGTTTGGTTAGGTTGCACTTTTGTAAACACGCCGTTAATATACACCTTAATATTGCAGTGCAACATGAAGGGGGCGCCGCCGGCATGGCCACCGGTTCACACGGTTCAAAACTGTTTTCTGTACTCTGTCTTGCCGTCGTGATTGGCGGAACCGTTGGGATGTACGCCACGGTTTTGCAGGGATCACGACCAGTTGTCGATGTTGCCGTCCGCCCGACCGCTCCCGTTGCCGAAGTGCCGGTGGGTCTGAGCGGCGAGGATGTCGCCACCGCCGCCCGACTGGATCGGGCGTTCCGCCGGATGGGGTATCAACTCGACGCGATTCGGGTCGGCAGCGCCGAGGTGCCGCCGCTGTTTCTGACCCAGGTTCCGCACGACATCGATGACATGCCCGATTCGGACAGCCGCAAGGAGCTGTTTCTGCGGGTGATGTTGCCGCTGGTGCTGGCCGCCAACGAAGAGATCGCCGAGGACCGGGCCCGGCTTCAGGCCCTGCTGGCCCGCAAGGCCTCGCGTCAGTCGCTGACTCATCCCGATCAGGTGTGGCTGAAGGCGTTGGCCGAGCGCTACGAGGTCGAGGACGGCGATATGAGCCGTCTGCTGGCCCGGGTCGATATCGTGCCGCCGTCGCTGGCGTTGGCGCAGGCGGCCGAGGAAACCGGGTGGGGCACCTCGCGGCTGGTGCGGCGCAGCCGCAACCTGTTCGGCCACACCGCCGATTCCGCCAGCGACGAAACCGGCATGCGTCAGTTCGGATCGTTGCAGGACGCGGTGCGGGCCTATCTGCTCAATCTCAACACCCACCGCGCCTATGACGGACTGCGCCGGGCTCGGATGAAGGCCCGCACAAAAGGCCATCCGGTCGATGGGCACCAATTGGCCGATGCGCTCAAGGCCTATTCCGAACGCGGCGAGGCCTATGTCGGCACGATCCGCTCGCTGATCCGCCGCAACGATCTTGTCGCCCTCGACAATGCCCGGTTGGGTCGGGTGCTGCCGGTGCGGCTTGCCTCGGCGGGCTTCGCGCGATAGCGGTCGCAGGCGGGGGCCGCCGCGCCCCCGCCCGGCCTGCTACAAATCGAGGACGTCGCGCATCGTGTAAAGGCCGGGCGCGCGTCCCTTCGCCCACAACGCGGCCCGCACCGCGCCCCGGGCGAAGACCACCCGGCTCGACGCCTTGTGGGTCAGCTCGACCCGTTCGCCCTCGGCGGCGAAGATCACGCTGTGATCGCCGACGACGTCGCCGCCGCGCAGGGTGGCAAAGCCGATTTCGCCCCGCGTCCGCGCCCCGGTATGGCCGTCGCGGCTTTTGCACCAGACCTGATCGAGCGCGACAGAGCGCCCCGCGGCGGCGGCACGGCCCAAGCCTAAAGCGGTTCCGCTGGGAGCATCGACCTTATGGCGGTGGTGCATCTCGACAATTTCGATGTCGAAATCATCACCGAGGATGTGCGCGGCGCGCTCGGTCAGCGCGGTCAGCAGGGTAACGCCGACGCTGTAATTGGGCGCGTGGACGATTGCGGTGCGCCCTGCGGCGGCGGCCAGCGCCTGTTCGTCTTCCGGGGTCAGGCCGGTGGTGCCGACGACGAGAATCTTGCCGTGTTCGGCGGCCAGGGCGGCATGGGCCACCGTCGCTGCCGGAGCGGTGAAGTCGATCACGGCGTCCGACGCGGCGAACAAAGCGGCGATATCGTCGGTCGCAAAGACGCCAAGGGCCTCGCGTCCGATCAATGTGCCCAGATCGGTTCCGAGCGCGGCCGCTCCGCTCCGCTCGGATCCACCCGAAAGCGTGCTGCCGTCGGTGTCGAGAACCGATTCCATCAGCATCCGGCCCATCCGTCCGGCGCAGCCGCAGATCCCGATCTTCATGTCATCCTCGTCTGGAAAAGTGCCCTGTCGGACAGGTTTAGATCACATCCCCGCCGCCGTGAAGAGGGGATCAGGCCCGAGGTGGGACCGGCGGATTATTCGAATGAAAAGCGTTTGTGGATGCGGAAGGGGTGCTGGGGATAGACGCCGAGGATGCGGACTTCGTGGCTGAAGAAATCGAGTTCTTCGAGGGCAGCGCGCAGGGCGTGCGAGGCGGGATGGCCTTCGACGTCGGCATAGAACTGGGTGGCGACGAATTCGCCGCCGACCATATAGCTTTCCAGCCGGGTCATATTGATCCCGTTGGTGGCGAAGCCGCCCAGCGCCTTGTATAACGCGGCGGCGACGTTACGCACCCGGAACACAAACGTGGTGACGCAGGGCAGGTTGGGATTGGGTTCGCGGGCTTCGCGGGCCAGCACGACGAAGCGGGTGGTGTTGTGCTCGGCATCCTCGATATGGGCGCGCAGCGACACCAGACCGTGGATTTCGGCGGCGAGTTCCGAGGCGATCGCGGCGAAGGAGGGGTCGTTGCGGGCGGCGACTTCGGCGGCGGCTCCGGCGGTGTCGGCGCCGACGATCGCGGTCAGGCCCAGTTCGCGGACCAGATTGCGGCATTGCCCCAAAGCGTGAACGTGGCTTTTGACGGTGCGGACGTCGGCCAGGGTCGCGCCGGGCACGCCCAGCAGGTGGTGGCTGATCCGCTCGTAATGCTCGGCGATGATGTGGAGCCCGGCATAGGGAATCAGGTGGTGGACGTCGGCGACCCGTCCGGCCAGCGAGTTCTCGATCGGAATCATCGCATAGCGGGCGCGCCCCTCGCGGACGGCGGCGAAGGCGTCCTCGAAGGTGCGGCAGGGAAGCGGAGCCATTCCCGGATAGGCGTTGCGGCAAGAGAGATGCGAATAGGCGCCGGGCTCGCCCTGAAAGGCGATGGCGCTGCCGGGATCGGGAATGTCGTTCATCGTCACCGCTTTCACGAGCGCGCGGCGAGCAGGGCTCGCGCCCGCTCAAGATCGGCCGGAGTATCGACACCGAGAGGAACCGTGTCAACCAGGGCGGCATCGATTCTCATGCCGTTTTCCAGGGCGCGGAGCTGTTCCAGCTTTTCCCGTCGTTCGAGAATCGCCGGAGGCAAGGCGACGAAGCGGGCTAGCGCCTCGCGGCGATAGGCATAGATACCGAGATGGTGATAAAGCGGCCCGTCATTGGCGGGCACGGTGGCGCGGCTGAAATAGAGGGCGCGGCCGATTTTCTGGCCGGGCGCGAGGCCGAGAACCGCTTTGACGACGTTGGGATCGGTCCGTTCCTCGGGCCGGACGATCTCGACCACCAGGGTGGCGAGATCGACCGCGGGATCAGCCAGAGGGGCCAGCACCGCGCCGACCAGGGCCGGGTCGAGGGTGGGCAGGTCGCCCTGGAGATTGACGATCGCGCCGTGACGTCCGGTGGGGTCGAAGCGCTGGACCGCTTCCCACACCCGGTCGGAGCCGGAGGGATGGTCGGGATCGGTCAGCACCGCCTCGCCGCCATGAGCGCGCACCGCGTCGGCGATTTCCGGCTCGCCCGCCGCGACCAGAACCGGCCCCAGACCGGCCTCGACGGCGCGGCGCCAGACGTGAACGATCATCGGCACGCCGTGGATGTCGGCCAGCGGCTTGCCCGGCAGACGCGTCGCATGCAGGCGGGCGGGAATCACGATCAGGGGAGCGGAGGCGGTCATGGCGAAAGTCCGGATGGCGGGAGCGATGGCCCAGACCATACCCTCACCGGATTGGCTTTGCGACAGGCTTGGCCGACCGGGACGATCATGATTGAATTGCAGTTCGACCCTAACCGAAAGGCCTCTGTCGTGATTTCCGCCCTGTTCAAGGCATTCGCCCAACTGAGCGACCCCCGCCTGAGGCGGGTGCTGCGCATCGGCATCCTGTCCGCCCTGGCCTGTTGGGCCGCGCTGGCGGTGATCGCCTCGGTGGCGGTGAAGCACACCCATTTCTTCGACCAATCCTGGGCCGATGCCGGGACCGGTCTGGCCCTCGGCCTGGTGGCGGTGGTGGTGCCGGTGCTGTTCTTCTCGGCGCTGGCGACCTTCGTGATGAGCTTCTTTCTCGAAGACATCGCCGCCGTGGTTGAATCCCGCCATTATCCCGGCCTTGCTCCGTCGCGGCGGGTGCCATGGCGCGAGACGCTGGTCGCCTCGACCCGCTTCCTGGTGGTGATGGTCGCGGTGACGCTCCTGGCCGCCCCGGTCTATCTCGCCCTGCTGTTCTTCGGGCTGGGACTGATCCTCAATTATCTGGTCAACGGCTATCTGCTCGGCCGCGAATATTACGAACTGGTCGCCAGCCGTCGCCTCACGCCCGATCAGGTCCGGGCCCAGCTTCACCTCCATTTCACCCGGCTGTGGCTGTGCGGCGCGGTGATCAACTTCCTGTTCCAGATCCCGCTGCTCAATCTGGCCGCGCCGGTGCTGGCCACCGCCTTCATGGTCCATGTCGAGCAATCACTGCCGCCCGCGCCACCGCCCGAGCGGGTGCCGGTATGAGCAGGCTGCTGCGCCACGCCGCGCTGGCCGGACTGGCCCTGCTGGTGTCCGCCTGCGCCGAGGGGCCGTCGCGCCCGAGCGGTGGTGGTGGCGACGGTCGGCTCGACCGCTCCACCACCGTCCCCGAAAGCGGGGCGGCGGGGCGGCCGACCTCGTCCGTGCTGGAGCAATTGAAAGGTCTCAGCACCGCCGAGATCGAGCGGCGGTTCGGTCCCCCCGCCTTTCGCCGTGCCGATCCGCCCGCCGAAATGTGGCAATACCGTACCCGGCTCTGTTCGCTCGACCTGTTTCTCTACCGCCAGCCCAACAAAAGCGTGACGGTGTCGCATGCCGCCGTGCGCGGCCCGACCGGCGCGCCGGTGGGTGAGCCCGAGTGCCTGAAGGCGGTGCAGTCCGCCCGCGCCGGGGAGAATTAGAGCCGAGGTCGATCCAGCCCGGGGGCGGCGTCTTGAACGGCGCGGACGCGGTGGGCGAGGTCGTGCCAGGGGGCGGGATCGAAATAGCCCCGCGCCCGGCCCGAGGTCGAGGGAACGACCAGCAGCGGGATTCCGTCCAGGCTTTCGGCCTGGAGACCGTAGGAGATCGTTTTCTTGCCGAAATAAGTTGAGGCGGCGAATTTGCTGTCGAAGGCGATCAGGCCGGGGCGGAAGCGTCGCATCTTGGCGGCAAAGCCGGGAACGTCGAACCCGGCGCGGCTGAGATCGGAATCCGCCCCCCATTCGATTTTGTTGAGGTCGGTGAGCCCGATGCCGAAGCCAAGCAGCGCCGGATAATGCGCGGGCTCAAGCCGAACCGGGGTCAGACCGACCGTGTGCAAAATCGTCCAGAACAGGTTGCCGGGGTGGGCGTAATAGGCCGCAGCCTCCTTCGAGGCCCGGCTGGGGGCGGTCCCACACAGAACGAGGGCCAGACCCTCTTCAAGCAAATCCGGAATAATCATCGCGACCGATTGGGACAGAACAGAGACAGTGTAACATGAGGACATACCTCGTGTTGTACCGGAACGCGATCCGTGCTACCCGAACTGTGCCGGCTGCGTCGGCCCGCACAGTCCGCAGGAGAAGCAGATGACCGATTCCCAAACCCCGACGGAGAATGCTCCGGCGCTGAAGATTCACGGCCAGTACATCAAGGATCTTTCGTTCGAAATTCCGAATGCCCCCCAGGTGTTTCTGGAAATGCAGGGCGAGGCTCCGGAAATTCCGATCCATGTCGATGTCAGCGCCGCGGGCGTCGGGCAGGATCTGTACGAGGTCGTTCTGCGTCTGCGCGTCGAAGCGCGGGTCAGCGGCAAGACCCTGTTCATCGCCGAGCTTGATTATGCCGGGCTGTTCGCGCTGAACCTGCCCGAGGAACAGATCGGCCCCTATCTGCTGATCGAATGCCCGCGCCTGCTGTTCCCGTTCGCCCGCGCCATCATTGCCGATGTGACCCGCGACGGCGGCTTCCCGCCGCTGGTGCTCCAGCCGCTCGATTTCGTCACGCTCTATCGGACCCGTCTTGAGGAACAGGCTGCCGCTGGCACCGCCTGATCCGGCCCGGGACTCGTCTCTCTCCCAAAACGGGAGAGAGACGTTCGATGGTTAGTCCGCGCCGTCCCGTGTCCAGATCGGGTTTTTCAGCTTGGCGATGAAGGCGGAATGGGCCTCGGCTTCGGCCTCGAGCACGGCGTGCGGCCGCGCCGGTCGGGCAATTCGCACCACCGGGGTGGCGCGGGATGCTCCCTGGCGGTCGAGCGTTCCCAGTTCCAGACCGGGCTGGCGTCCGCCAATCAGCTGAAGATAGACCTCGGCCAGCAATTCCGAATCGAGCAGCGCGCCGTGCTGGGTGCGGTGGGTGTTGTCGATGTCGAAGCGGCGGCACAGCGCGTCGAGGTTGGCCTGGGCACCGGGAAAGCGCTTGCGTGCCATCGCCACCGTGTCGATCGCCCGCGCCATCGGCAGGGTCGGCCGCCCGATCCGGGCCAGTTCGGCATTGAGGAAGCGCATGTCGAACTCGGCATTGTGAATCACCAGCGTCGAATCGGCGATGAAGTCGAGGAAGGACTGGGCGATGTCGGAGAACAGCGGCTTGTCGGCCAGAAACGTCGCCGACAGGCCGTGGACCTTGAACGCCTCCTCCGGCATGTCGCGCTCGGGATTGACATAGCGGTGGAACACCTCGCCGGTGGGCAGGTGGTTGAGCAACTCGACGCAGCCGATTTCGACCAGACGGTGGCCGGACAGCGGATCGAAGCCGGTCGTTTCGGTATCGAGAACAATTTCTCGCATCGGGGGCGCTCCTGGGGCGGCGGGAGAGGAACCCTACTCGGCCGCGCCGAAAAATTCGAGTTGCCACTCCATTTCCCGGGTGGTCAGTGGGAAATCTCCGCCGCTGGGCGGGATCACCCGGGCGGCGGGCAGGCGCAACAGCCGGGTCTGAAGCTGCAACGCCAAACCGGGAGACAGCCCGGCCTTCCAGCTTATCGCGATGATTCCCTTGGCGCTTTGGGTGTCGATCGCCTTGACCACGCTTTTGGCGGGCAGATGGGCCAGCAAGATCAGCGCGGCGGTGACGAAGGCGAGATCGCCCGAAGCCAGCGCGGTGTCGATCGTGGTTTCGGTCAGTTGGCCGCAATCCATCAGGGCACGGGCGCGGGCTTCGGCCTCGCTGCGATCGGCGGCAAGACGGGTCGAAGCCTTCGCCTCGGGCGAGAGGGCGGCTTCGGCGATCCGCTTTTCCACCGCCAGCGCCACCAGCGAGGCGGCCTCGGGACCAAGATCGTCGCGTTCGGCCAGCGAGCGCAACAGGTCGGCGGCGACGAAGCGGGCCAGACGCTGGGCCACCCGCGCCGGAAGTTTGGGCCGCTCGACGAAGGGACGGTGCCAGGCTTCGATGTCGGCGGCGCGGTGGACCAGACGGTCCAGCGTCTCTTCGCGGATTTGCGCCAGCGGATTGCCGAGCAAGACGGCGATCGCCTCGGTATCGTCGGTGGCGGCGATGGCGTCGCACACCTGGGTATTGATCCCGGCGCGGCGCGAGATTGCCGCCAGCGCGCCGGGGATCGGTTCCGCCCCGATGATTTCCAGCAGATCCTCGTCGGTGAGGACGGGGGAAAAGCGCAGGATCGGTCCAGCGACCACCAGTTCGGCATCGTGGGCCAGGCGGCGGATCACGTCGGGGGGGGCGTTGGCGACGTCTTTCAATGCCTCGGACAGAATCTGGCGGATGCGGGTGACCTGATCGCGGGCGACGATCTCCAGCGCTTCGAAGGTCAGGCGGCGCAGCCGGTCCTGGTCGTGGGCGGACAGGCCGGGGGCCAGCCGGGCGATCTTGGCGGCGAGGTCGCCCCGCACCGAATCGTCGCAATCGGCGGCCAGCAGCAGATTGGCCTGGGGCGGGGCGGCATCGTTGGCGGCAACCGAGCGGCGGACGGCGGGGTCGGCATCCTCGGCAAGGAAATAGAGGATTTCAGGGCGGATGTCGTCGCGCCGGGCCAGATCGGTGCGGATTTTGGAATCGGGATGGGCGGCCAGATCCTTGGCCCGATCGTAATCAATCGGTTCCTTGTTGCCGCCGAACAGCCGTTTCAGGAATCCCGCCACGATGGCTCGCTCTCCCCCGGCCTGGGCTGGCCTGACAATTGCGGGGCCAGTCGCCAGGCTCCCTTGCCACCACGTTTGACCTCATACATCGCCTTGTCGGCGCGGGCGATCAGGGCCTCGATCGTTTCGGCTTCGCCGCCGGAATGGACCGCGACCCCCAGCGAGAACAGCAGCGGCTTGTCCGGGCTGCCGGAATAACAGGTTAATTGCGCTCCCGCCGTCAGCAATTCCTCGCAGCGGCGCACCGCGATCTTTTCCTCGGCCGCTTCCAGCCAGATCGCGAATTCGTCGCCGCCCAACCGGGCGATCAGGTCGGTCGGCCGGGTGTGCTGGACCATCAGATCGCGCACCGCCAGCAAGGCGCGGTCGCCGGTCTGGTGGCCGTGGACGTCGTTGACCGCCTTGAAATTGTCGAGATCGACGTAGATCAGCGCCGCCGGGCGTCCCTCACGCAGCAGGCGCTGGAAGCGGCGGGCGATTTCCTCGAAAAAAGCGCGGCGGTTGAACAGGCCGGTCAGCCCGTCGGTGCGCGACAATTTCAGTACCCGTTCGTGGTTGGCGATCTGCTCGGCGGCCAGCCCGACCTGATTGGCGACGTCGTCGATCAGCAGGCGGTCGTCGTCGCCCCAGGCGGCGCGTTCGGCCGAGCGCCACAGCAGAACCGCGCCGTTGACCGAGTGGCGATAGCGGCACACTGTCGCCAGCACGCGCCAGGATTTATAATCGCTGTCGAAATGATCGGAATCAGCCAGGGAATCGAGCACGTCCTCTCCCGCTCCCGCCTCGCCGAACGCCGCCGCCAGTGCAAAGCCGCCATCTTCGGGCCGCAGGCGGAAGATCTGACAGCCGGACGCCCCCAGAGCGCGGGCGGTGGCTTCGGCGGCGGCCTGCAACATTCCGGACGGCTCGACTTCGTCGCGAATGGTGCGGACGATATAGCTCAGCAGGCGTTCGCGGGCGTTGGCGCGCGACAAAGCGGCATCGCGCAGGCGCTCCTGGGTAACATCGCGGCAGACGCCGCGGGTGCCGCGCCACTCGCCGCCATCGCCACGCAACGGCATGGCCGAGATCAGCACGCAGACCTGCGCCCCGTCGCTCTGGCGCATCCACACCTCGACATCTTCGATCGGGCCGTTGGCCTCGAACGGATTGGCTTCGGGGGTGGCGGTATCTTGAACGACGAACTCGGCGGGGCGGCGGCCGATCAGTTCGTCGGCGGCATGGCCCAGCGCCCCTTTGGGGCTGACGAAGACGAAGCGGCCGTCCGGTCCGATCTCCCAGGCGAAGTCGCTGGAGATTTCGACCAGATCCTTGTACCGCTGGCGCGATTCGACCAAAGCGGCGCGCAGATTGCGTTCCAGCGTCACGTCGCGCCCGATCAGGACCGACCGGCCGTCGCCGACCGGCAGGGCGACCAGATCGAACACCAGCGCGCCGCCGCCGGTCAGGGGCAGACATTCGAGCGAGGTGGTTCCGGGCATCGACAGCAGATCGGCCAGACAGGCGATCCGTCCCTGGGCGGCCGCGGCGGCCAGCCCCTCGCCGCGACCGTTGCAGGCGATCACCGACCCTTGGGAATCGATCACGACCGCTGGCCCGGGGAAAGCGGACAGTCCGTCCATTCCCAGGGACAAAGCGAGTTGTTCCCCCTGTGACGATCCGCCGCGTGATCTGTGGTCGCGTGCCGTCATGTCAGCAAATCCAGGATAGTCCCCGACAGACCCAATGCATACCATAGGCAGGTCCGGGAAACGACTCCCTTGGCCATGAAGAAGCCGCGTGTTCCCTTTGCCGAACCGGACGATTAAAAACAGGGGGTGGTTTTTTCCGCCTTAAATTATTTCGTCGGTCCGATCTCTTTCGCCGTAAGGGTCTTTGGGGAGGGTGTGCGCATTTTTTGGTTGCCGCTCCTGGGGCTGGCGCGACGCCTATGTCGAAAGGCCGTTATTCGAGCACCGTTCGGGGGTCTGGTATTATCGGCTCAGATGGATACGTCTGAGCCGATACTATTTTACCTGAACAACATTTTTGAAATCAGGACGTCGCGGGTCATTTCCGTCCCCGGTTCCTTGCGCGCGATTTCAAGCGCCAGCGACTTGACCATCGGGGCCGGGTTGGCGCGGGCATATTCCTCATAGGGAATGACGTTGAAGGCCATCCGCATCTTGTCGGACAGGTGCTTTTCGGAAAACTTGGCCTCTTCCGGAACCTGGAGGATCAGGTCGATCGACGACATGTGGTACTGACCGGCCTTGTCGTAGAGTTCCAGCGCCATGGTGGGGAGGCGGACATAGCGGTCGCCTTTGACCGGCACCGGCAGGCGATCGTTCTTCTTTTCCTTCTTCTCCTCGGCGCGAAGAGCGACGGGAGCCAGGAGGGTGGCCAGGGTGGCGAGGAGGAAGCTTCGGCGGTGCATCGCGGTTCCTTTACGGCTTCTTGTCGTACTGGGCGAGCAGCAGAGCGGCCTCGGCCAGTTCGGCTCCCATGGCGCGGATATTGCCAAGCAGGGCGTTGACGATCACCTTGACCCCCTTGGGGGCGAGGTCGAGCTGCCCGGCCAACCGATCCTTGGGGATCAGAACGCAGGTGGTTTCCTCGACCGCCTCGGCTGTTGCCATCCGGGGCTGATCGTCGATCAGCGCCATCTCGCCGAAAATGCCGCCGCGGCGGACCTCGCCGATTTCGATCTGGCGGCCCTCGCGGGTCTTGTAGATCCGCACCTTGCCGAGTTCGACGACAAAGGCGGTGGTGCCGGCCTCACCCTCGGTGAAGATCACCGTGCCGGGGGGGAAGACAAGGCGGCGGGCGGCCATCGCGCTCAGCCCTCCCGGCGGGCGGCGAAGGTCTTGGGGACCAGGATGGTGTTTTGCGGCGGGGCCACGGTGTCGAGGGTGGGGTAGTCGATGGTGTAATGCAGGCCCCGGCTCTCGCGTCGGGCCAGCGCCGAGCGGATGATCAGGTCGGCGACCATCGCGAGGTTGCGCAGTTCGAGCAGATCGCTGGTGACGCGGAAGCTGCCGTAATAATCGCCGATCTCGTTCAGCAGCAGCTTGACGCGGTGACGCGCCCGCTCCAGCCGCTTGGTCGAGCGGACGATGCCGACATAGTCCCACATGAAGCGGCGCAGCTCGTCCCAATTGTGGGCGACCACCACCTCTTCGTCGGAATCGGTGACCCAGGTTTCGTCCCACGGGGCCAGCGGCGGCGGCGCGGGGATCGCGTCCAGCTTCTCGGCGATGTCGCGGGCGGCGGCGGACCCGATCACCAGACATTCCAGCAGCGAGTTCGAGGCCATCCGGTTGGCCCCGTGCAGGCCGGTGCAGGCCACTTCGCCCACCGCATACAGATTATCGACGTCGGTATGGCCGCGCAGATCGGTCATCACCCCGCCGCAGGTGTAATGCGCCGCCGGAACCACCGGCAGCGGCTCGCGGGTCATGTCAAAGCCGAACTTCAGCGCCTCGGCATGGACGGTGGGGAAATGGTGGGTGATGAACTCGGCCGGGCGGTGGCTGATGTCGAGATAGACGCACTCGCAGCCCAGACGCTTCATCACGTCGTCGATGGCGCGGGCGACGATGTCGCGGGGTGCCAGTTCGCCGCGCGGGTCGTACTCGTCCATGAAGCGGGTGCCGTCGGGGCGCAGCAGCCGCCCGCCCTCGCCCCGCACCGCTTCGGTGACCAGGAAGGATTTGGCGCGGGGATGGTACAGGCAGGTCGGATGAAACTGGCTGAATTCCAGGTTGGCGACGCGGCAACCCGCCCGCCATGCCATCGCCATCCCGTCGCCGGTCGAGCCGTCGGGGTTGGAGGAATAGAGATAGACCTTCGACGCGCCGCCGCTGGCCAGCAGGACCGAGCGGGCGGGAAAGCGGTGGACCCGTCCGTCGCGGCGGTCGAGCGCATAGGCCCCGACGCAGCGGCCCTGACGCCCCTGCGGCAGCTTCTCGCGGATCAGATCGACAGCGTTATGATTTTCGAACAGCAGGGCACCGCTGGCGCGCAGCTTGGATTCCAGGCTGGTCTGGACCGCAAGCCCGGTGGCGTCGGCGGAATGGACGATACGGCGGTGGGAATGGCCGCCCTCGCGGGTGAGGTGGAGGTCGCCATCCTCACGGTCGAACATCACGCCGTTGGCGATCAGCCAGCGGATCGCCGCCGGAGCCCCCTCGACGACGGCGCGCACCGCCGGTTCGTAACACAGCCCGCCGCCCGCGATCAGGGTGTCGCGGATATGGGCCTCGATCGAATCGGTGGCGTCCAGCACGGCGGCGATGCCGCCCTGGGCATATTTGGTGCTGCCTTCGGACAGATCGGTCTTCGACAGCACCCCGACCCGCGCGGTGGGACGCTGTGCCAGCAATCCCAGCGCCACCGACATCCCGGCCGCGCCCGAGCCGATCACCAAAAGGTCGAAAGGCGCTGTCACCAACTCGCTCATGTCAGGTCCAATCCAGGCCAATATCCACAGCCGGTGCCGATTGAGTGATCCGCCCGACCGAGACGTAATCGACGCCGGTCGCGGCGATCGCGCCGATTGTTTCCAGCGTCACGCCGCCCGACGCTTCGGTTTTGCAGCGTCCGTCCACCAGCGCCACCGCCTGACGCAGGATGTCGGGGGGCATGTTGTCGAGCAAGACGATATCGGCTCCCGCCTCGACCGCCTCGGCGACCTGCTCCAGGGTGTCGCATTCGGCTTCGACGGTGACGCCGCCCGTCTTGGCCCGCCGCACCGCCGCGCCGATCCCGCCGCAGACGGCGATATGATTGTCCTTGATCAGGACGCCGTCGAACAGGCCCATCCGGTGGTTGGTCGCGCCGCCGCAGCGGGTGGCGTATTTCGACAACCGCCGCAGGCCGGGAATGGTCTTGCGGGTATCGAGCAAGGTGCAACCGCTTCCGGCGATTCGCTCGGCATAGCGCGCCGCCTCGGTGGCGATGCCGGACAGAAGCTGAAGCAGGTTAAGGGCGGTGCGTTCGGCGGTCAGCAGCCCGCGCGCCGGTCCCTCGATCTCGGCCAGCACGGTTCCGGCCGCGACCCGGTCGCCATCGGCGACGCGGGCGGTGAAGCGGGCGTCGGGCACCACCCGGCGAAACGATTCCTCGGCGACGGGCAGACCGGCGACGACCATCGCGTGGCGGGCCTGCATCACGCCCTTGAAGCGCAAATCGGCCGGGATCACCAGCGCCGAGGTGACGTCGGCACCGGGGCCGCCCTTATCCGCGCCGGTATCCTCGGCCAAGGCGGCATCAATCACCCGCCGCGCGTCATCCCAATCAATTTCAGGAGGCATTGGCGTTCCCCGACATCGGCACCGAGCGGCTCATCTCCAGCATTTTCTCCAGCGGTTTCAGCGCCTCCAGCCGCAACGGTTCGGGCACCGTGATCGCGGGGGCGTCGTTGACGAGGCAAAGATAGATCTTTTCCAGCGTGTTGAGCGCCATGAACGGACAGCTTGAGCAGGAACAGCCGCCATCGGCTCCGGGCGCGGGCAGGAAGGTCTTGTGCGGCGCGGCCTTGGTCATCTGGTGAATGATGTGCTGCTCGGTGGCGATGATGAACTCGTCGCGGTCACTGGCCAGCACATATTCGAGAATGGCGCGGGTCGAGCCGACATGATCGGCGTGGAGCAGCACCGCCTCGGGGCATTCCGGATGGGCGGCGACCAAAGCGTTGGGGTGGCGCACCTTCAGCTTGACCAATTCGCGCTCGGAAAATTGCTCATGGATGATGCAACTGCCCGGCCACAGCGTCATCTCGCGTCCCGAGATGCGGGCGAGATAGCTGCCGAGATGGCGGTCGGGGGCGAACAGGATCGGCCGGTCGGCGGGAAGCTGGCGCAAGATCGCCTCGGCGTTCGACGAGGTGACGATCACGTCGGACAGTGCCTTGATCGCGGCCGAGCAATTGATATAGGTGACGGCGATGTGATCGGGGTGGCGTTCGCGAAAGGCGCGGAAGGTCTCGGGCTGACAGGATTCTTCCAGCGAACAACCGGCATCGGCGTCGGGAATCAGCACCGTCTTGGTGGGCGACAGGATCTTCGCTACCTCGCCCATGAAGCGGACGCCGCAAAAGACGATCACGTCGGCATCGGTGGCGGCGGCTTTGCGCGACAGATCAAGCGAATCGCCGACGAAATCGGCTAAATCCTGAATCTCGCCATCCTGGTAATAATGGGCCAGAATGACCGCGTTGCGCTCGCGTCGCAAACGGTTGATTTCGGCGACAAGGTCCAGCGAAGGATCAATGTCGCGCTCTGTCTTCGCCCCGGCGGGCGGCAGGACGATGGTGTCGGTCATCTCGGGTTGGCGTCTCCCGGGGGCTATTTTAGCCCCGTGTGCGGTCAAGGGCGGCAAGTATAAGGGCATTTTTGGTCGGGTATGCAACCCTCATGCGAATGGCCTATGCCCATAGGCATGTTTTCTCTGGCCCCTGCTTTCCCACATGATGGAGATAGAATTCTCCTGGGGAGACCGTGAAGGTGTCTGCGCTCGGCAATGAAATCGCCGGCCCCGGTGGTCCTGGCCCCGGTGTTCGCCTGGTGGTCGTGATAGAGGACGAGGCAATTGTCCTTGCCGGTTACCAGATGCTGTTCGAAAGCTGGGGCTATGTCGTGATCGCCGCCCAATCCGCCGATGAGGCGCTGGGGTTGCTGGAGGCTGGCTCGATGCCGCCCGGATTCATCCTGGCCGATTTCCGTCTCCGCGACGGCCAGACCGGGACCGAGGCGATCGAGCGGGTCCGTCAAGCGTTCGGTCCCGATATTCCCGGCGTGGTGGTGACCGGCGATACCACGGTAACGGTCGATCGCCTGCGTCTGGCTGCGTCCGAGGGGATGCCGATCCTGCACAAGCCGGTCAATGGCCGCCAGCTTCAGGAATTGCTGACCCGTTCGTTCAAGAGCTGACGCGCGCGCCTTCGTTTCCCCCCTACCCGTTCGTCATCAACGAGTCGGCGGCGGCGCGGGCCTGATCGGTGATCGTCTCGCCCGCCAGCATCCGGGCGATTTCCTCGCGCCGCGCCTCGGGCGACAGGGTATCGACACCGGTAACGGTGGTGGAGCCGGAACTGCGCTTGGCGACGCGGTAGTGATGGGCACCGCGCGCCGCGACCTGGGGAGAATGGGTCACCACCAGCACCTGCAATTCGGCGGCGAGACGGCCCAGCCGCTCCCCCACCGCCGCCGCGACCGCACCGCCGATTCCGGCATCGACCTCGTCGAACACGATGGTGGCGGTCGGCGAGATGCGGGCCAGCACCACTTTTAACGCCAGCATGAAGCGGGCAAGCTCGCCGCCCGAAGCGATGCGGCCGAGCGGCCCTGGTGGGCTGCCGGGATTGGTGGCGACCTCGAATCCGACCGCGTCCAGCCCGTCCGGCCCCCATTGCGCGTCGTCTTGCGGCTCGACCACGGTGTGAAAGGTCGCCTTGTCGAGCTTCAGCGGCGGCAGTTCCGCCGCCACCGCCTTGTCAAGCGAGCGGGCGGCCTTGGTCCGGGCCTTGGACAGGGTCCGGGCGGCTTCGACATAGGCGGCGCGGGCGGCCTCTTCGGCGCGGGCCAGTCGGGCCAGATCGCCGCCGCCATCGTCAAGTTGCTCCAGCCGCCTTGTCAGGCGCTGGCGAAGCGCGGCCAGATCATCGACGGCGATGGCGTGGCGGCGCGCGGCGGCGCGCAGGGCGAACAGCCGCTCCTCGACCTTTTCCAGCCGCCGCGGATCGAGATCGATTCCGGCCGAAACCCGTTCCAGTTGGCCAATCGCCTCGGCCGCCTCGATCGCGGCGCGGTCAAGTGCGGCGATCACCGGGTCCAGTCGTCCGTCGGCGCGGTCGGCGACCCGCTCCAGGGCGCGGCGGGCGTTGCGCAGACTGCCTTCGACATCGCCGCTGCGGTTCAGTGCGGTCTGGGCGGTATTCATCGCCTCGATCAGCTTTTCGCCCTGCATCAGCATCGCGCGGGAGCGGGCCAGTTCGGCTTCCTCGCCCGGCTTGGGGTCGAGGGAGGTCAGATCCTCGACGGTGGCGCGCAGGGTTTCCTCTTCGGCGCGGGCCTGGGCCAGGGCGGTTTCGGCCTCGGCGCGGGCGGCGCGGGCAGCCCTCCAGGCGTCCCAGGCGGCGGCAACGGCGCTTCGCGGCGTGTTCAGGCCAGCAAAGGCGTCGAGTACGCCCAGATGGGTCGAGGCATCAAGCAGGCCGTGGCTTTCGAACTGGCCGTGAATTTCGACCAATTGCGCCCCGATCCGCCGCAGCAGGGTGATGCTGACCGGCTGGTCGTTGACATAGGCGCGCGAGCGACCGTCGGCGGTCAGCACCCGGCGCAACAGCACCGGGCCGCCTTCGCCGCTATCGACATCCTGCTCGGCCAGCAGGGTGCGGACGGGATGGTCGGCGGCGAGGTCGAATTCGGCGATCACGCTGCCTTGGGCCGCGCCGTGGCGGACCAGCCCGGATTCGGCCCGCGCCCCCAGGGCAAGGCCGAGCGAATCGAGCAGGATCGACTTGCCCGCGCCGGTTTCGCCGGTAAACACCGACAATCCGGGATCGAAGCCGAGATCGAGACGTTCGATCAGGACGATGTCGCGGATGGCGAGCGAGGCCAGCATCGGCCTACCAGAACTTGGCCCAATTGAACCAGCCGCCGCTGGTCTTGGCCGGGTCTTCGCTGGGGGGCGGCGCTTTCTTCTTGCCGTCGGACCAGAAGGCCAGCGAGTCGGTCCAACTGGTTTGCTGGAGGCTTTTTGACGGATCGTGGTCGCCTTCGACCGAGATCGCGTAGCTGTCCTGATACCAGTCCGAGCCGGGGAAATTGTGGCCAAGCACGGCGGCGGTGCGCCGCGCCTCGTCTTCGAGGCCGAGGATGGTGTAAATCTCAACCATCCGGTGCAGCGCCTCGGGGACGTGGCTGGTGGTCTGGAACTGCTCGCTGACGATCTTGAAGCGGTTGAGCGCGGCCAGATATTGCTTGGTGCTGAGATAATAGCGGCCGACCGACATTTCCTTGCCCGCCATGTGGTCGCGCGACAGGTCGATCTTGAGCCGGGCGTCGCGGGCATAGGGGCTGGCGGGGAAGCGATCAACCACTTCCTGAAGGCTTTTCAGCGCCTGCTCGGTCATTTTCTGATCGCGGCCGACGTCGGAAATCTGCTCGTAATAGCAGAGTCCCTTCAGGTAATAGGCATAGGCGGCGTCTTTGTTGCCGGGATGGAGCTGGATGAAGCGGTCAAGGCCGATCAGCGCCTCGTCGTACTTGTTGCGCTCGTACAGCGCATAAGACGACATCAACTGCGCCTTGGTCGCCCAGGCCGAATAAGGATGCTGGCGTTCGACTTCCTCGAACTGCTTGGCGGCCCGCTGGTACTCGTTCTTGTCCATCAGGTCCATGGCGCCGTTATACAGCTCCTCGACCGGCTTCTCGACATAGTCCTCTTTTTTGTCGGCGCAGGCGGACAGGGCGATCAGCAGGCCGAAGCCCATCGCCTGGGCCAGCCGGATGCGGCGGCATGCGAAACGCTGGGAAAGGACAGCAAGGCTCATGGGGGCTCGTTCGGATGCGAGGGGGCGGTCGTCAAGGCCGCTGGCGGCGAAACTATACCACGCCATAGCCGGGGGGGAAGAGCGGGGTTGCTTTAGCGGGCTAGCGCCGCGTCGGTCACCACCAATTGCGCGGTGCTGGCGCCCTGCCAGTTATCGACCCGCAGGGTTCCGGCCAGATGGAACGACGCCCCGGCCGAGGCCAGCAAGGTCATGCCCATTTCGGAATCCGCGGCGCGGAAGGCGATCGCTTTCAACCGCTTGCCCCCGGCTCCGGTCAGGATCAGCCGGACATGGCCCGATCCCACCACATCGGCACGGACGATGCGGGCGTTGGTGACGGCGAACACCGGCTCGGGGTTGCCCGATCCGAACGGGCCGATTCCGGCCAAGGTTTCGATCAGCTCGACCGAGGCGGCTCCGGCGTCCAGCGCCCCGTCGAGGTCGAGCAGGGGCACCAGTTCCCCGCTCAATTGGGCCTGGAGCCGGTCGGCGATGAAAGCGTGCAGATCGGCCAGCTTGTCCCGCTCCAGGGTGAAGCCCGCCGCCATCGCGTGGCCGCCGCCTGCGACCAGCAGACCGGCCTGACGCGCCGCGATGATCGCCGCCCCCAGATCGAGCCCGATCACCGAGCGGCCCGAGCCCTTGCCGGTGTCGCCGTCGAGCGCGATGACGCAGGCGGGACGGCCATAGCGTTCCTTCAGCCGTCCGGCAACGATGCCGATCACGCCCTGATGCCAGCCCTCGCCCGCCGCCAGCAGCAGGGGCAGACCGTCATCGGGGCGGGTTTCGACCTGCTCGATCGCCTCGGCCAGCACCGCCGCCTCGATTTCCTGGCGATCCTTGTTATAGCCGTCGAGACGGCGGGCGATGTCGCCCGCCTCGATCGGGTCGGCGGTGGTCATCAGCCGTGCCCCCAGCCCGGCCTCGCCGACCCGGCCCCCGGCATTGACCCGTGGCCCCAGCACATAGCCGAGATGATAGGCGTCGGGGCGTTCCTTCACCCCGGCCACGTCGGCCAGGGCGGCCAGACCGGGATTGCTGCGCCGTCCCATCACCTTCAGCCCCTGGGCGACCAGGGCGCGGTTGACGCCGACCAGCGGCACGACGTCGCAGACGGTGCCGAGCGCGACCAGATCGAGCCAGCGCAGCAGATCGGGTGCGGGCCGGTTCGTAAACCAGCCCGCTTGTTTGAGGGCGCGGTTCAGCCCCACCGCCAGCAGGAACGAGACGCCGACGGCGGCAAGGTGGCGGTGCGGGCTGTCTTCGTCCAGTCGGTTGGGATTGATCACCGCCAAAGCGGGGGGCAGGCTGGATTCGGCGACATGGTGATCGACGACGATCACCTCCTGCCCGGCGGCGGCGGCGGCTTCCAGCGCGGCAAAGGCGGTGGTGCCGCAATCGACGGTGATCACCAGCCGGGCGCCCTCGGCCTGCATCCGCGCCAGCGCTGGGGCGTTGGGGCCATAGCCCTCGACCACCCGGTCGGGAATGTGGGTCAGTACCCGCGCTCCCGCCGCTTCGAGATACAGGGTGAGGACGGCGGTCGAGGTGGCGCCATCGACGTCGTAATCGCCGAAGATGCCGATCGTCTCGCCGGTCTGCACCGCCTGGGCCAGCCGGGCGACCGCCTTGTCCATATCGCGGAGATGGCCGGGATCGGGCAGCAGGTCGCGTAGGGTGGGAGAGAGGAAGGCTGCCGCCTCGTCAAGGCCGATGCCGCGCGCCGCCAGGACGCGGCCGACCAGTTCGGGCAGAGCCAGACGCTGGGACAAAGCCTGAGCGACGCGGGCATCGCCGGGGCGGGACTGCCAGCGCCGCCCGGTCAGGGAGCGCTCGACGCCAAGAAAGGCGTCGCCCGGGGCCACGCTCATAACGCGATCAGACCTCGGTTCAGGTCGTGCTGCACCGTCAGATAGCGGATCGTGCCCGACAGCGAGCGCATCACCAGCGAATGGCTGATCGCCCGGTTGCCGGGGAGCAACCGCGCCCCCTTCAGAACATGGCCGTCGGTGATCCCGGTGGCGGCGAACATCACCTCGCCCTTGACCATGTCGTCGATGTCCCATTTGCGGCGGGAATCGACGATTCCGGCGCGGCGGGCCTGGGCATGGTCGGCTTCCGAGCGCATCAGCAGGCGGCATTGCATCTGCCCGCCCAGGCATTTCAGCCCGGCGGCGGCGAGAACGCCCTGAGCCGCGCCGCCCGATCCCATATAAATGTCGATCCCAGTGTCGGGCAGGCCGGTCGCCAGCGCGCCCGAGACGTCGCCATCGTCGAACAGCATCACCCGTGCCCCGGCGACCAGCACCCGGTCGATCAGATCGACATGGCGGGGACGGTCGAGAATGCTGACGGTGAGATCGGCGATTTCGACCTTCCGGGCGGCGGCGATCCGGGCCAGATTCTCTTCAGGCGTCGAATCGAGGTCGATCACGCCGGGCGGCAGACCGGGGCCGACCGCCAGCTTTTCCATATAGGTGTGCTGCGGCACCTTGAGGAACGAGCCCTCTTCGGTCATCGCCACCACCGACAGCGCGTTGCTGGCGCCTCGGGCGCAGATCGAGCGTCCTTCCAGCGCGGTCAGGACGATGTCGATCTTCGGTCCCTTGCCGGTGCCGACCCGCTCGCCGGTATGGAGCGGCTGGGTCTCGTCCTCGCCTTCGCCATTGACGATGACGCCGGTCATCGACACCCCGTTGAGGGCACGGCGCATCGCGCCGCAGGCGGCTTCGTCGGCGGCTTTCTCGTCGCCGCGTCCGGTCCTGCGGGCGGCGGCGAGGGCACTGGCTTCGGTGACGCGGACCACCTCGAGGGCGAGGTTGCGGTCCAACACCGGGGTAAATTGGGTGTGGACGGACATGTCGGTCGTGCTCTCCCGGAATATCGCTGGCCCGGGGCCGCCGGGCCGGTGGGGAACGGCGGTTACAGGCTCTCGATGCGGATCAGGCGCGGCGGCTCGGCCACCGAGGACAGGCCGTTGATCCGCGCCACCGCGCGCAACATCGCCGCCTCGTCGGTCTCGTGGACCGTCATCACCACCGGCACCGTCTGGTTGGGGGCGCGGCCGCGCTGGATGATCTGTTCCATCGACACCTTCTCGTCGCGCAAGGCGGCGGCGATGTCGGCGAACACGCCGGGCTCGTCCCTGACCATCAGGCGGATGTACCAGGCGCTGCGGCCGGTGCCGCGCGGCGCGGTCGGGCGTGGCTCCAGCCGATCGACCGGAACGCCAAAGGTGGGGCCGACGCGGCCGGTGGCGAGGTCCATCAAATCGGCGACCACCGCCGAGGCGGTCGGACGCGCTCCGGCACCCCGGCCTTCCAGCACGGTGCGGCCGACGAAATCACCCTCGGTGACGATCGCGTTGAACGGGCCGCCGACATGGGCCAGCGGGAAGCTGAGCGGCACCATCGCCGGATAGACCCGGCACTCTACCGCCATCTCGCCGTTGATGTCGCTGATGGTGGCGACGCCCAGCAGCTTGATCCGATAGCCCAGTTCCTGGGCATAGCGAATGTCGAGCGCGCTGACGTGGCGAATCCCCTCGCAGGTGACCGCGTCGATCGAAACCGGCATCGCAAAGGCGAGGCTGGCCAGGATCGCCAGCTTGTGGGCGGTGTCGATTCCGTCGATGTCGAAGGTGGGATCGGCTTCGGCATAGCCCAGCGCCTGGGCCTCGGCCAGGACGTCGGCGAAGTCGCGCCCGGTATCTTGCATCGTCGACAAGATAAAGTTGCAGGTGCCGTTGAGGATGCCCATCACCTTGGTGACGCGGTTGCCCGCCAGTCCCTCGCGCAGGGATTTGATGATCGGGATGCCGCCGCCGACCGAGGCTTCGAAGCCGATATTGGCTCCGGTCTGCTCGGCCAGACGGGCCAGTTCGACGCCGTGATGGGCGATCATCGCCTTGTTGGCGGTGACGACGCTCTTGCCGCGTTCCAGCGCGGCGCGGACGACGTCGAGGGCAACCCCGCTGGCGCCGCCGATCAGTTCGACCAGCACGTCATACTCGGCCTCGCGGGCCAGCACGCGGGCGTCGGTGAAGAACTGCACGCCGTCGAGCGCCAGCCCGGCCGGGCGCTCCAGCGCCGAGGCGGCGACGATCTCCAGCCGCCGTCCGGCGCGTCCGGCCAGCAGATCGGCCTGCTCGGTCAGCAGTTCGACGGTGCCGCCGCCAACGGTGCCAAGGCCCGCGATCGCGATCTTCAGGGGGGTGGACGTCATCGGTCGGTTCCTGCGCGCTGTTTTTCCGAGGACTCGATCAGCGTGTCGGCGCTGGCGAGGAAAGTCTTGATGTTGCGGACCGCCTGGCGGGTGCGGTGACGGTTTTCGACCAGTCCGATCCGGACGAAGCTGTCGCCATATTCGCCGAAGCCGATGCCGGGCGCCACCGCGACCTGCGCGTGGCTCATCAGCAGCTTCGAGAATTCAAGCGAGCCGAGATGGGCAAAGGCGGGCGGGATCGGGGCCCAAGCGAACATCGTCGCCTGGGGGCTGGGGACGTCCCACCCGGCGGCGGCCAATCCTTCGATCAGCACGTCGCGGCGATCCTTGTACATCGCCCGGATCTCATCGACGCAGTCCTGCGGCCCGTTCAGCGCCGCACTGGCCGCGACCTGGATCGGGGTGAACGCGCCGTAATCGAGATAGGATTTGATCCGCGCCAGCGCGGAAACCAGCGTTTTGTTCCCGGCGGCAAAGCCGATCCGCCAGCCCGGCATGTTGTAGGTCTTGCTCATCGAGGTGAACTCGACCGCGATGTCCTTGGCGCCCGGAATCTGAAGGATCGACGGCGGGGGGGCGACGTCGAAATAGATCTCGGAATAGGCCAGATCGGACAGAACCCAGATTTTATGGAAGCGGCAGAACTCGACCACCTGACCATAGAAATCGAGGTCGGCCAGCAAAGCGGTGGGGTTGCTGGGATAGTTCAGCACCAGCGCGATCGGCTTGGGCACCGAATGGCGGACGGCGCGGTCGAGCGCGCGCAGGAACTCGGCGTCGGGCGTCACCGGCACATAGCGACACGACCCGCCGGCGATGATGAAGCCGTAGGGGTGGATCGGATAGCTGGGATTGGGCACCAGCACGATATCGCCGGGGCTGGTGATCGCGTTGGCGAGGTTGGCCAGCCCTTCCTTCGAGCCCAGGGTGACGATCGCCTCGGATTCGGGGTCGATATCGACGTTGAAGCGGCGCTGGTAATAGCCCGACAGCGCCTTTCGGAGGCCCGGAATCCCGCGCGACATCGAATAACGGTGGGCGCGGGGATTGCGCGCCGCCTCGATCAGCTTTTCGACGATGTGCGGCGGCGTCGGCTGGTCGGGATTGCCCATCCCGAAATCGATGATGTCCTCTCCGGCGGCTCGAGCTCGGGCCTTCATCGCATTGACCTCCGCGAACACATAGGGCGGAAGACGTTTGATCCGATGGAAATCCTGCTCGATGCTCATGGCCGAACCTGCGGGTAGCGGACGGGGGCGGGGCGCGTCTGGCCTCGGGAAAGGGGTCATGTTTAGCGCGGCGCGGGCGAAGAATCGACTGCTTTCTAGGCCGTGGGCTCAGTTACCGCCCAGTTCCACCGCCGCGATCTTGCCCCGGTCGCGTCCGAATTCGACCGGCAACGGGCTTGCTCGACCCAGCCGTTCGGCCTAGGCTCATCAGGATGGTTCGGACCGGATCGGGAGTAGGGCGATGTTCGAAGCGGCGGAACTGGGACGCAAGATTTCGCGGGAAGAGTTCGACGCCCTGGCGCCCTCGCTCCGCACCGAATTGCTCGATTTGCAGCAGCAATTGCGCGAGGCCGATTTTCCCGTCGTCATCGTCTTTGCCGGGGTCGATGGCGCGGGCAAGAACGAAAGCGTCAACCTCATCAATGAATGGCTCGACCCGCGCTGGATCGTGACTCGGGCCTATGGCAAGCCCTCGGACGAAGAGGCCGAGCGCCCCACCTTCTGGCGCTTCTGGCGCGATCTGCCGCCCAAGGGCAAGATCGGGCTGTTCCTGTCCTCGTGGTATCACGATCCACTGATCGCCCGGGTGCACGGCCATGCGTCCGCCATCGAGTTCGACGAATCGCTGCGGCCGATCATCCGGTTCGAGAAGACGCTGGCCGACGAAGGCGCGCTGATCCTCAAATTCTGGATGCATTTGTCGCGCCCGGCTCAGAAAAAACGGCTGAAGAGCCTCGAAAAAGAACCGCTGACGGCGTGGCAGGTCACCGAGACCGACTGGAAGCATTACGAACTCTACGACAAGTTCGTCGCCACCGCCGAACAGATGATCATGCAGACCAGCAAGGGCCACGCTTCGTGGCGGATCGTCGAGGGGGCGGATTCGCGCTATCGCTCGGCGGTGGTGCTGCAAACGATCAAGGAGGCGATCGCCGGCCATCTCGCCACCCGCGCCGCGGCCAGCAAGATCGCCGCCGAACTGAAGCAGGCGACCCGCGGCACGGATGAACAGGCGGTGGTTCCGGTGGCATTGCCGCCGCAGCCGACGATCTTGTCCTCGCTCGACATGAGCCAGGATATTGATAGTGCCGTCTATGCCCAGGCGTTGCAGGAACAGCGGGCACGGCTGGCCCACCTCTATCGCGCCGCGATCGAGGCCAAACTATCGACCGTGCTGGTGTTCGAAGGCTGGGACGCGGCGGGCAAGGGCGGTGCCATCCGCCGCCTGACCAATGCGCTGAACGCCCGCGATTATCAGGTGATCCCGATCGCCGCCCCCACCGAAGAGGAGCGCGCCCAGCATTATCTGTGGCGGTTCTGGCGTCACATCGCCCGCGCCGGACGGGTGACGGTGTTCGACCGCTCGTGGTACGGCCGGGTTCTGGTCGAACGGGTCGAAGGATTCTGCTCGGAAGAAGCGTGGCGGCGCGCCTATAACGAAATCAACGATTTCGAAGAGCAATTGACCCGTCACGGCATCGTGTTGTGCAAATTCTGGCTCCACATCACCTCGGAAGAGCAATTGGCCCGCTTCAAGGCGCGGGGCGAGATTGATTACAAGAAGTGGAAGCTGACCGACGAGGATTGGCGCAACCGCAGCAAGTGGGGCGAGTACGAGCAGGCGGTCAACGAGATGGTCGAGCGCAGTTCGACCCGCACCGCGCCCTGGACCCTGGTCGAGGCCAATTCGAAAGCCTACGCCCGGGTCAAGGTGATGAACACCGTTGCCAACGCTCTCGAGCACGCGCTGGAGCGGCTGGAGAAGCACAAGAAATAAGCCCGTCCCGGCCGCCTTGGTCGGGGGCCGGTCCTTCCGCACAAGGGATCGGCGCGCTTGACACATATAGCTCTAAGAGCTACTCTTTGTGCGCGATCAAAAGCGAATTCTGAAGGTTTTTACCTTGAGTGGGGAGGGGGGCTCATTCGCCTTGTCCATGAACCGCGACTAGACACTAAATTTCAAAAATAATTATAAAAATTAAAGATTTAGATGTTTGTCCCAGTTCATGGAGCAGGAACGGAAATGACACGTGTGTATATGACAAAAACATTCCTCCGTTTTGCCCTAAAGGCAAGGATACCCGAAGAAAAAATGCTTCAAGCTGCCTCTGATGCTGGAGGCGGGCGATATGATGCCGATCTGGGAGGTGGGGTTTACAAACAACGGGTGGCTCGCGACGGGGGCGGAAAATCAGGCGGGTTCCGCACGATCGTTTTGTTTCGAGTCGGATGTGATGTTTATTTCGTCCACGGTTTCAAGAAAAGCGACAAAGCAAACATATCGACGCAGGAACTCCGAGCGTTGAGGAGGCTGGCCGATCTTATTCTTGGCTACTCTGATGTGGAGCGACAGACGGCAATTGATGCCGGTGAATTGATTGAGGTGATGAGCGATGGCGGCAAGCAAGAAAAAGGCTGATAATGGAATTCTCGCTTCGGTTCATCGAACCGCGATTGGCTTGAGCAAAGCCGGTTTGGTGGATAAGGCGACGATGCGGGAATTCGACGCTCTGTGCCTTACTCCGGTGGAGCCGATGACGCCCGACGAAATCCGGGCATTGCGGGAACGCGAACAGGTGTCGCAGCCGGTGTTTGCGCATTACCTCAACGTGCGCAAAGACGCCGTCAGCAAATGGGAGCGCGGCGAGAAGCGGCCAGACGGGCCCTCCCTCAAACTGCTCAATCTGGTAAAAGCGAGGGGGTTGGCGTCAATCGCCTGAAATGCGCCCTTGCGCCGGTTGCCGTTCCCATCGAGCGTCGCCCCCTTCCAAAAATGTCCGGCGGGCTTTATGGTCCGGCAGCTTCAGGATAAACCGATCGCCATGACCAAACTGACCCACATCCGCAATTTTTCCATCGTCGCCCATATCGACCACGGAAAATCCACCCTGGCCGACCGGCTGATCCAGTCTTGCGGCGCCGTCGAGGCGCGCGACATGAAGGAACAGATTCTCGATTCGATGGATATCGAACGCGAGCGCGGCATCACCATCAAGGCCCAGACGGTGCGCCTGATGTATCGCGCCCAGGACGGCGAAACCTATCAGTTGAATTTGATGGACACGCCCGGCCACGTCGATTTCGCCTATGAGGTGTCGCGCTCGCTGGCGGCGTGCGAAGGCTCGCTGCTGGTGGTCGATGCCAGTCAGGGGGTCGAGGCCCAGACGCTGGCCAATGTCTATCACGCGCTCGACGCCGGGCACGAAGTGGTGCCGGTGCTGAACAAGATCGACCTGCCCGCCGCCGAGCCGGAGCGGATCAAGCAGCAGATCGAGGACGTGATCGGCCTGGACACCACCGACGCGGTGATGATCTCGGCCAAGACCGGTCTGGGTATCGGCGACGTGCTCGAAGCGCTGGTCAAGCGCCTGCCCGCGCCGGAAGGCGAGATCGACGAGCCGTTGCAGGCTCTGCTGGTCGATTCCTGGTACGATTCCTATCTGGGCGTCATCATTCTGGTCCGCATCAAGAATGGCGTGCTGAAGAAGGGCCAGAAGATCCGGATGATGGCGACCGGGGCGGCCTACCAGATCGACACGGTCGGCTATTTCACCCCCAAAATGATCCAATGTACCGATCTGAAGCCGGGCGAGATGGGCTTTTTCACCGCCGGGATCAAGGCGGTGGCGGAGACCAAGGTCGGCGATACCGTCACCGACGACAAGCGTCCGGCCTCCGAACCGCTGCCCGGCTTCAAGCCGAGCGTGCCGGTGGTGTGGTGCGGCTTGTTCCCGATCGACGCCGCCGATTATGAAGATTTGCGCGATTCGCTGGCCAAGCTGCGTTTGAACGATGCCAGCTTTCAATACGAACCCGAAACGTCGGCGGCGCTGGGCTTTGGCTTCCGCTGCGGCTTCCTCGGCCTGCTCCATCTCGAAATCATTCAGGAGCGGCTGGAACGCGAGTTCAACCTCGACCTGATCACCACCGCGCCGTCGGTGGTCTATCGCGTCCACCTGACCAACGGCGAATTGCACGAATTGCACAATCCCGCCGATATGCCCGACCAGGGCCGGATCGAGCGGATGGACGAGCCGTGGATCAAGGCGACGATCATGGTCCCCGACGAATATCTCGGGCCGGTGCTGACGCTGTGCACCGAACGGCGCGGCCAGCAGCTTGACCTCACCTATGCCGGGGCGCGGGCGATGGCGGTCTATCGTCTGCCGCTGAACGAAGTGGTGTTCGATTTCTACGACCGGCTGAAATCAATCTCGCGCGGCTATGCCAGTTTCGATTACGAAATCGATTCCTACAGCGAAAGCGATCTGGTCAAGGTGTCGATCCTGGTCAATGCCGAGCCGGTCGATGCGCTGTCCTTCATCGTCCACCGCGCCAATGCCGAAGCGCGCGGGCGCGGCATCTGCCAGCGGCTGAAGGAGTTGATTCCGCGTCAGATGTTCCAGATCGCGATCCAGGCGGCGATCGGCGGCCGCATCGTCGCCCGCGAATCGATCAGCGCGTTGCGCAAGGACGTTACCGCCAAATGCTACGGCGGCGACGCTACCCGTAAGCGCAAGCTGCTCGAGAAGCAGAAAGAGGGCAAGAAGCGGATGCGTCAGTTCGGCAAGGTCGAGATTCCGCAAAGCGCCTTCCTCGCCGCGCTCAAAATGGGTGACGATTAGACCGGTTCCGACGGGGCCGCTCCTCTCCTTGCGACCGGGTGGGAGGGCGGCCCCGCCAACTTTCCGTTGGGGGGCGGCGGGGGAATAGGGTAAAACAACAGTCCGTTCCTTTCCTGTTCTTCTGGAGCCATGGTGAAACCGCTGCTGCTCGACGATCGACTGGGTACGCTTCCGGATTATCCGTTTGCGCGGCTGACCGCCTTGTTGGGCGCGCCGTCGGGACCGGGGGCGACGGTGATGTCGATTGGCGAGCCGCAGCACGCGCCGCCGCCACTCGCCGCCGAAATCCTCGCCCGCGAGGCTGGGCTGTGGAACAAGTACCCGCCCGCGACTGGGACCGAGGCGTTCCGCCAGGCCGTCGCCGGGTGGCTGGGTCGCCGTTATGATCTGCCCGCCGGTCTGGTCGATCCCGACCGGGCGATTCTGCCGGTGGCCGGTACCCGCGAGGCGCTGTTCCTGATCGCCCAGGCGGTCTGTGGCCGTCGCGACGACGGCAAGCCGCCGGTGGTGTTGCTGCCCAACCCGTTTTATCAGGTCTATGCCGGGGCGGCGGCGATGGCCGGGGCCGAGCCGGTGTTCGTGCCCAGTGGCGACGGTCCGACCGGACTGCCCGATTATTCGACCCTGCCGCCCGCCTTGCTGGAACGGACCGCGCTGGCCTATCTGTGCAGCCCGGCCAATCCGCAGGGCAAGGTCGCCGATACTGCCTTGTTGGAGCGGACGATCCGGGCGGCGCGGCGCCATGGCTTCGTCCTTGCCGCCGACGAATGCTATTCCGAGATTTGGGACCAGGCTCCGCCGCCCGGCGCGCTTTCGGTCTGCGCCACGCTGGGCGAGGGGCTGTCTCACGTCGTCGTGTTCAATTCGCTGTCGAAACGCTCCAGCCTGCCCGGTCTGCGCTCGGGCTTTGTCGCCGGGGACGAGCGGGTGATCGCCGCGTTTGCCCGCCTGCGCTCCTATGGTGGAGCGGCGACGCCGCTGCCGGTGCTGGCCGCCGCAACTGCCCTGTGGAACGACGAAGACCACGTTGTCGCCAACCGCGACCTTTACCGCGCCAAAACCGATCTCGCCGAGCGTCTGCTGGGCGGTCGTTTCGGCTTTGTCCGTCCCGAAGGCGGCTTCTTCCTCTGGCTCGATGTCGGCGATGGCGAGGCGGCGGCGAAGACCCTGTGGCGCGAGGCGGCGATCCGGGTGCTGCCCGGGGCCTATCTCGCCGGGACCGGGGCCGACGGACGCAATCCCGGTCAGCGTTATATCCGGGTGGCGCTGGTTCACGATCTTCAGACCACCGAGACGGCGCTGTCCCGTCTCGGTGCGTTGCTCGACGGCTGACGCGATGGCGGCGGCTCCCGCCCGCAAGTCCAAGGGTCGCGGCGGCTTCCTGCCGCGCGGCTCGGTCGAATTCCTGCGCCGCCGTCTGGCCCAATCCGGCGGATTGGTGCTGATCGCCGCCGCCGCCGCCCTGGGCGCGGCGCTCAGCAGCGCGGATTCCCACGATCCCAGCATCAACACCGCTGCCGAAGGGCCGATCCACAATCTGCTCGGCCGTCCCGGCGCGACCCTGGCCGATTTGCTGCTTCAGACGGTGGGATGGGGGGCCGTCGCCCTGATCGTCGCCGCCTTGGTCTGGGGCGGTCTGATCCTGGTCCGGGCCAAGCCGCCGCGGGCGTGGTCGGGGCGGTTGGCCGTGCTGCCGGTGGCGATGGTGGCCTTGGCGGTGACGCTGGCGGCGCTGCCGCTGCCGGAATCCGAGACGCTTCCGGCCGGGTGGGGCGGCGCATTGGGGCGGTTGATCTCGGACGGGCTGACCGCGCTGCTTCCCGAAGGATTGGGGGCTTTGGTCGGCTCCGGCGCGGCGCTGCTGGCGCTGGGCTTGATGCTGTTCGTCGTCGGCCTGTCGCCCGGCGAGTGGATCGGCCTGTTCCGGCGCCTTCCCGCCGCCCTGTTGCGGCTGCTCCGCGCGGCGATCCCGGCCCGGCGCGGTCCGCCGGTGGCGCAGACGATGCCGAACCGCGCTCCGGTCCGGGCGGCTGCGCCGAATCCGATCCCGCAGCCTTATCCGTTCGCTCCGGCCGAAGAGGCCGACGACGAAGATCATTCCGACAGCGAACCGGTCCCGTCGGTTCCGCCGCCCCCCCCGGCTCCCGCCGCCCCCCGGCGCGAGGCGCCGCCGACCCGTCCGGTCGCGGTGCCGTCGGCAACCTATCAATTGCCGCCGTTGACCCTGCTGGCCCCCAGTCCGGACCAGGGCGGCCCCCGCTTCAATCCCGAGGGGCTGACCCAGAACGCCCGGATGCTGGAAGCGGTGCTGGAGGATTTCGGCGTCAACGGCAAGGTGGTCAAGGTTCGACCCGGCCCGGTGGTGACGCTGTACGAACTCGAACCCGCGCCGGGGACCAAGACCAGCCGGGTGATCGGTCTGGCCGACGACATCGCCCGCTCGATGAGCGCGCTGTCGGTGCGGATCGCCACCATTCCCGGCCGAAGCGTGATCGGGATCGAGCTGCCCAACGCCCGGCGCGAGACGGTCTACTTACGCGAGTTGCTGGCGTCCGAACCGTTCGAGAAGGTTCCGGCCCGGCTGACCCTGGTGTTGGGCAAGGATATCGGCGGCGGGCCGGTGATGGTCGATCTGGCCCGGATGCCGCATCTTCTGATCGCGGGCACCACCGGTTCGGGTAAGTCGGTGGCGATCAACACGATGATCCTGTCGCTGCTGTACCGGTTGCCGCCCGAGGAATGCCGGATCATCATGATCGATCCCAAGATGCTGGAATTGTCGGTCTATGACGGCATTCCCCATCTGCTGGCCCCGGTGGTGACCGAGCCGGGCAAGGCGGTGCTGGCCCTGAAATGGGCGGTGCGCGAGATGGAAGACCGTTACCGCGCGATGAGCCAGTTGGGCGTCCGCAATATCGCCGGGTACAACAACCGGTTGCTGGAAGCGCGCGGTCGCGGCGAGGTGCTGACCCGGACCGTTCAGGTCGGCTTTGATCCCGAGACCGGCAAGCCGCTTTACGAAGACCAGACTCTGGCGCTCGAACCGCTGCCCTTCATCGTCATTATCGTCGATGAAATGGCCGATCTGATGCTGGTCGCGGGCAAGGAGATCGAGGCGGCGGTGCAGCGGCTGGCCCAGATGGCTCGCGCCGCCGGGATTCATCTGATCATGGCGACTCAGCGTCCCTCGGTCGATGTCATCACCGGAACGATCAAGGCCAACTTCCCTACCCGTATTTCGTTCCAGGTCACCTCGAAGATCGACAGCCGGACCATCCTGGGCGAACAGGGGGCCGAGCAATTGCTGGGGCAGGGCGACATGCTCTACATGGCTTCGGGTGGGCGGATCACCCGCGTCCACGGCCCGTTCGTCTCGGATTCCGAGGTTGAGATGGTGGTCGAATTCCTCCGCTCGCAGGGCGAACCGACTTATATCGAGGCGGTGACCGAGGAAGAGGCCAGCCCCGGTGCGGGCGGCGGGGCCGAAGGCGGCTCGGGCGACGATCTGTACGATCAGGCGGTGGCGCTGGTGATCCGGGAAGGCAAGGCCTCGACCAGTTTCGTCCAACGTCACCTTCAGATCGGCTATAACCGCGCCGCCCGGCTGGTCGAGCGGATGGAAGCCGAAGGGGTGGTCAGCCGCCCCAACCATGTCGGCAAGCGCGAGGTTCTGGCCCGCGGCGGAGGCGAGTATTGATGAAAGGCGACACCATGACCCGGCGCTGGTTCCGGACGATCTTCACGGCGCTGCTGTTGGCGGTGGCAACGGCGGCAGGGGCTGCGGCAGCCGAGTCCAAGGCGGCGCTGCTGTCGGCTGACGACCGTGCCGACATCGCCCGCGCCGAAGAGTATCTGAACGCGATCACCACCTTGAAGGCGCGTTTTCTCCAGACCTCGCCCAACGGCGTTTCGGTTGAGGGCGATGTCTTTCTGTCGCGGCCGGGTCGGCTGCGGATGCAATACGATCCGCCCAGCCCGCTGCTGGTGGTCGCCGACGGCAGCTTCCTGATCGTCCACGACCGCGAGTTGGGCGCGCCCAGCTATATTCCGCTCGGCTCGACTCCGGCCGGCATGCTGGTCCAGCCCAATTTGCGCCTGACCGGTGGCGCGGTTACCGTAACGCGGGTGGCGCGTCTGCCCGGCGTGGTGCGGATTTCGGCGGTCGAGACCGAAGACCCGGCCTCGGGCGAGATCACCCTGGTGTTTTCGGACCGCCCGTTCGAGTTGCGTCAGTGGCAGGTGCGCGACGCCCAGCATCAACTGACGACGGTATCGCTGTTCGAAAGCCGCACCGGTCTGCCGCTCGATCCCAAGCTGTTCAAGTTCATCGACCCCAACATGACGAAATCGCCGCTGAACCTGAACGCGAATTAATCTCGGTCGGCTCCGCCGCTTCATGTTGTTTGGGCATGCAAGCCATGTCGAGGTCAGGGGATGCGCTCTGGCCCGCAACGCCCTACCTGTTGGGGATCGAGACCGGGCCGTCCCCTCCATTGGCCCGGTAGCGGTGGGGCACCCCCCCCTCCCTCCGCGCATGCCCCGCCGCACGCTCCCCCCAAGGAGCGCGGCGCCCGGCCTCCCCCATGGCCGGGCGCCCCCTCGGTATTCACTCTCCCCCTTGATCGGGATGGAAAATTCAGGTTTGAGGACTGGATTCGAGGGCGAGTCTGTGCAATATCATGACCGCCCCGTCCCGGACCCTGTGGAGGATTTCTATGACTGTTCGCGTTGCCATTAATGGCTTCGGCCGTATCGGCCGCCTGGTGTTGCGAGCCATTGTCGAATCGAAGCGCAGCGATATCGAAGTCGTCGGAATCAACGACCTGGGGTCGGCTGAAGCCAACGCCCATCTGTTGAAGTACGATTCGGTTCACGGCGTGCTTGCCAACGAGATTTCCGCCACCGCCGATTCGATCACGATCGACGGCAAGGCGATCCGCGTTACCGCCGAGCGCGACCCGGCCAATCTGCCGTGGAAAGAGATGAACATCGACGTGGCGCTGGAATGCACCGGTCTGTTCACCAAGCGCGACAAGGCGGCGGCGCATCTGACCGCCGGTGCGAAGCGGGTGCTGGTGTCGGCTCCGGCCGATGGTGCCGACCTCACCGTCGTCTACGGCGTCAATCACGACAAGCTGACCCGCGACCATCTGGTGGTTTCGAACGGCTCTTGCACCACCAACTGCCTGGCTCCGGTGGCGCAGATCCTCAACGAGCTGTGCGGCATCAAGCACGGCTTCATGACCACCGTGCACTCCTTCACCGGCGACCAGCGCACCGTCGATACCCTGCATAGCGATCTGCGTCGCGCCCGCGCCGCCTCGCTGTCGATGATCCCGACCTCGACCGGCGCCGCCAAGGCGATCGGCCTGGTGCTGCCCGAACTGGCCGGCAAGCTGGACGGAACCTCGGTCCGGGTGCCGACCCCCAACGTCTCGATGATCGACCTCGTCGTCGTCACCGAGCGCCCGGTCACCGCCGAGCAGATCAATCAGGCGATGGTCGAAGCCGCCAAGGGCCGCCTGAAGGGCGTGCTGGGGGCCGAATCGGCTCAGCTGGTCAGCGTCGATTTCAACCACAACCCCAATTCCTCGACCTTCGATCTGACCCAGACCAAGGTCATCGACGGCACCTTCGTCCGGATTCTGTCCTGGTACGACAACGAATGGGGTTTCTCGAACCGCATGGCCGACACCGCCATCGCCATCGCCAAGCTGATCTAAAGCGAAAGGGTCGCCGCGATGTTCCGCACTCTCAACCAACTGAATGTCCGGGGGAAGCGCGTCTTGGTGCGCGCCGACCTCAACGTTCCGGCCAAGGACGGAATCGTCACCGACGATTCCCGGATCGAACGGTCCGCCGCGACGCTGATCGAACTGGCCCGGCGCGGCGCCCGCGTCATCGTGATGAGCCATTTCGGCCGCCCCAAGGGCGTCGATGCGGCCTTCTCGATGCGCTTCCTGGTCGATCCGCTGTCGAAGGCGGTCGGGCAGCCGGTCGCCTGGGCCGAGGATTGCATCGGCCGCGACACCGCCCGTCTGGTCGGTTCGTTGCGCGACGGTGAAATCTGCCTGCTGGAAAACGTCCGCTTCCATGCCGAGGAAGAGGCGAACGACCCCGCTTTCGCCCGCGAGCTGGCTTTGCTCGGCGACCTGTACGTCAACGACGCCTTTTCCTGTGCCCACCGGGCCCACGCCTCGACCGAGGCGCTGGCCCACTTGCTGCCGTCGGCGGCCGGTCTGCTGATGCAGGCCGAGCTTGAGGCGTTGGGCAAGGCGCTGGAGAAGCCCGAGAAGCCGGTCGCCGCGATCGTCGGCGGGTCGAAGGTTTCGACCAAGCTGGACCTGCTCGGCAATCTCGTCGCCAAGGTCGATTATCTGATCATCGGCGGCGGCATGGCCAACACCTTCCTGTACGCTCAGGGCAAGGCGGTGGGCAAGTCGCTGTGCGAACGTGATCTGGCCGATACCGCCCGCGAGATTCTCGACAAGGCGCGGGACGCCCATTGCCACATCGTCCTGCCGGTCGATGTCGTGGTGGCCGATCGCTTCGGAGCCGGTGCCGCGACCCAGGTGGTCAGCGTCGATGCGGTGCCGGAAGATCAGATGATCCTGGATGCCGGTCCGGCGTCGGCCGAAGCGATCATTGATCGCCTGGGCGGCTGCAAGACTCTGGTGTGGAACGGCCCGCTCGGCGCGTTCGAGATCGAGCCGTTCGACAAGGCCACCACCGCCGTCGCGCAGTGGGCGGCGGAGCGGACCGCGCAGGGCCGTCTGCTGACCGTTGCCGGTGGCGGCGACACCGTTTCGGCGCTGGCCAAGGCCGGGGTCGAGGGCAAGTTCTCCTATATCTCTCTTGCCGGCGGGGCCTTCCTCGAATGGCTCGAAGGCAAGGAACTGCCCGGCATTGTCGCGTTGTCCCAGGGGGCCTGAGGTTTCAGGTTCCCGCCACTCCTTATCCCCTCTTCCGCTTTGGCGGGAGAGGGGCACCGGAGCCAGTTCCGTCATGAAGGTCCATTTCATCGGGGCCGGACCCGGAGCCCCTGATCTGATCACCGTCCGGGGTCTTTCTCTGATCCGCCGCTGCAAGGTGGTGCTGTATGCCGGTTCGCTCGTCCCGCGCGAGGTGATCGCCGAAGCCCCCGCCGACGCCCGGATCGTCGATACCGCTCTGATGGAACTCGATCAGATCGCCGCCGAATTCGCCGCCGCCCGCGATGCCGGGCAAGACGTCGCCCGGCTTCATTCCGGCGATCTGTCGATCTACAGTGCGTTGGGCGAGCAGATGCGCTGCCTCGACGCGCTTGGCATCGAGTATGACGTTACCCCCGGCGTTCCCGCCTTTGCCGCCGCCGCCGCCGCGTTATCGACCGAATTGACCCTGCCCGGGATCAGCCAGTCGCTGGTGTTGACCCGCACCACCGGGCGGGCGACGCCGATGCCGGAGGGCGAGTCCCTGGCGGTGATGGGAGCCAGCGGGGCGACCCTGGCGATCCATCTGTCGGTTCACAATCTCGCTCACGTCGTCAGCGAACTGACCCCGACTTACGGGGCCGATTGCCCGGTGGTGGTCGCGTTCCGGGTTGGCTGGCCCGACCAGTGTCTGGTGCGGGGCTGCCTTGCCGATATCGAAGCCAAGGTCGCCGAAACCGGCATCTCGCGCACCGCGCTGATTCTGGTCGGTCGCGTCCTGGGCGCTTCGGATTTCAAGGAATCTTGCCTTTATTCCCGCGGACATGGTCGAACCGCCGAGCAACTGGCCTGAACGGTTACAGTCAGATGGCGACGGAAACGCGGGCCTTGTGCCGGACCTCCGGTTGTGCTTCAACCCCTCTTATCCCCTGTCAGGCCGTGGCCATCCCAATGCCCTCCGGTCTTTCGCGCAAAAAGGAAAAACCGCCAATGAACAAGCTGTCCGCGAGCGGTCAGGCGCTGATCCTGGCCCTGGGCCTGGCCGCCGCTCCCGCCCTTGCCGCCGACAAGAACACGGTTGTCGCCGTGGTCAACGGGACCGAGTTGCGTATGTCCCAGATGGCGGATTTCGCCCGGCAATTGCCACCGAGTGTCGGCCAGCCCCCTTACGAGGCCCTGCTCGAGGTCGTCATCAACAATCAGTTGGTGCTGGAGCAGGCCAGGAAAGAGAAGCTGGACGCCGATCCCGAGGTCAAGGCGGCGCTGAAGCAGGCGGAAAGCTCGCTGATGCGTCAGGCCTGGATCGCTCGCAAGATGCGCACCGCCGTCAGCGAAGAGGCGGTCCGTGCCCGCTACGACCTGTTGGCCAAGGATTTCGTTCCGGCCGAGGAAGTTCATGCCCGCCACATCCTGGTCGAGACCGAAGAGGCCGCCAAGGGCGTGATCGCCGACCTTAACAAGGGCGTCGATTTCGCCGATCTGGCCCGTACCAAGTCGAAGGATCCGTCGGGCGCTCAGAACGGCGGCGATCTCGGCTACTTCGCCCAGAAGGACATGGTGCCGGAATTCGCCGCCGCCGCGTTCGCGATGCAGCCCGGCCAGGTGTCGAAGACCCCGGTCAAGACCCAGTTCGGCTGGCATGTGATCAAGGTCGAAGACCGCCGCATGTCGTCGCTGCCGACCTTCGAACAGGCCAAGAATCCGATCAGCCAGCAGCTCGCCGAAGCCGCCGCCCAGCAGACGGTGACCGAATTGCGCGAGAAGGCGAAGATCAAGCGCTTTGGTCCCGACGGCGCGGCTCTGCCCGAAGGCGACAAGAAGTAATCGGACGGATAGTGTCCACCCCCGTCGCGGTCCGCTGCCGGACTCGCGGCGGGGTGTGGGCTCTCCGCTGATTTAGAAATCGGTGGCGTAGACCAGGGTCACCCGTCCCAGCGTTACGCCCCATTTCGACACTCTGGCCCGGGTCAGCATCACGCCACCGGGTTGCAGGAACATCCAATCCTCGACGTTGACCAGAATCGGAATCCCGAAATAGGTCAGCCGGACGACATAAGTGAGCGACAGGGCGTTGCCCGAGGCCATGCCCACCGCACTGCCGATCACATCGTTGGCGGTGGCGTTGTAGCTGCCATCCTCGCGCCTGGTGATCGACCATTCCCGCCGGAGGGTTTCGCCGTCGTTATAGGTGAAGTCCTGGTCCAGTTCGAGCACCTGTCCGTCCCACCGACCGATCGTTTCGGCGGTGAATTGACGGCGGATCCGCCCAAAGCGATCTTCGAACATCCCCCACGAGCGGGCGCGGCCGGTGAAATACTCCTCAAGCCGCAACGGGACTTCGGCATCGGCGAAGTCTGACGGCCTCATCCGGATGAAGCTGCGGAGAAAAATCAGCAGGATGACAAGGGCGACGAGTGTCAGCAGGGTCGTCATGGTCTCGAATCCTCCACGGCCGTCGGCGGAAGCAAAGGATCCGACGGGTCCGTAATCGTCATCGTGACCGGAGCAGCCCCGATCCGGCAAGCGTCCAAACGGAGGAGGGGGATATCCCCCCCCTCCGATCGGATCGACATGAGCGTTAGTTTGAGTGCGCGTTGGTCAATGACAGGAATTCGCGACGCAGCGCCGGATCGGTCCGGAACGCGCCGATCATCCGGCTGGTCACCATCGACACACCGGTCTTGTGGACGCCACGGGTGGTCATGCATTGATGCTGGGCGTCGATCACCACCGCGACGCCTTTCGGCTGCAACACCTCTTCGATCGCGTTGGCGATCTGGGCGGTCAGCTTTTCCTGGATCTGGAGGCGGCGGGAAAACGCCTCGACGACGCGGGCCAGTTTGGAAATCCCCACCACCCGGCGGTCGGGGAGATAGGCGACATGGGCGACGCCCAGGATCGGCACCATATGATGCTCGCAATGGGATTCGAGGCGGATGCCGCGCAGCATCACCATCTCGTCATAGCCGTCGGTTTCCTCGAAGGTCCGCGCCAGGATATCGACCGGATCGGCTTCGTACCCGGCGAAGAATTCCTCGTAGGAGCGCACCACCCGCGACGGTGTATCGACCAGACCTTCGCGGTCGGGATCGTCGCCAGCCCAGCGGATCAAGGTGCGAACCGCGGATTCGGCCTCGGCGCGGTTGGGACGATCTTCGGACCAGGGTCGCTCGGGACGGATCGAAACGGTGGTTGCATTCATCGCGAAGGCTCCCTCGTCTGGGTGTTTGTCGTCAGACGTAGGTGGGGGTCGATAAGCCAGAGTGCCAGGGGGGAGACTAAAACGATTCGAATCCGCTTCGTTGACAGGCCCTTTTCGCAGAGTATGGTGACCTCCCGCCATAGGGACGCGTTTCAACCAGGAGTCCGCAGATGAACCCCGCCGCCCTCGAATCGACCATCGACGCCGCCTGGGAGGCGCGCGACACCGTAACTGTCGCCACCCGGGGCGCCGTGCGTGACGCCGTTGACGCGGTGCTGGACGGGCTCGATCGCGGTTCGTTGCGGGTGGCTGAGAAGCAGGACGGCGCCTGGGTTGTCAATCAATGGCTGAAGAAAGCGGTGCTGCTGTCGTTCCGCCTGACCGAGTCCGCTCCGATCCCCGGCGGCCCCAACGGGGCGTGTTGGTTCGATAAGGTTCCGACCAAATTCGAGGGGTGGGACGAGGCCCGTTTCCGCGCCGCCGGCTTTCGCGCCGTGCCGGGCGCGGTGGTGCGCCGCTCGGCCCATATCGCGCCGGGCGTGGTGCTGATGCCGTCCTTCGTCAATCTGGGAGCCCGGGTCGAATCCGGTACGATGGTCGATACCTGGGCCACGGTCGGCTCGTGTGCCCAGATCGGCCGCAACGTCCATCTGTCGGGGGGCGCGGGGATCGGCGGTGTGCTGGAGCCGCTTCAGGCCGGTCCGGTGATCATCGAGGACGATTGCTTTATCGGTGCCCGCGCCGAGGTCGCCGAGGGGGTGATCGTCGAGACCGGAGCGGTGTTGTCGATGGGCGTCTATCTCGGCGCCTCGACCAAGATCATCGACCGCGAGACCGGCGAGACCTTTATCGGGCGGGTTCCGCCCTATTCCGTCGTGGTGCCGGGCAGCCTGCCGGGCAAGCCGCTGCCGGACGGCACGCCGGGACCGAGCCTGTATTGCGCGGTGATCGTCAAGAAAGTTGACGCCCGTACCCGCGCCAAGGTCTCGATCAACGAGCTGTTACGCGATTGAGCGCCGTCTTCGACCCGCTGACGCTGGCCCAGGCGCTGATCCGTCGTCCCAGCGTGACTCCCGAGGATGCCGGGGCGATTGATCTGCTGATCGACGCGCTGACGCCGATGGGGTTCGTCTGTCACGAGATCCGCTCGGCCACCGGCGGGCCGGAGATTCGCAACCTGTACGCCCGCCGGGGAACCGGCGGGCCGAATTTCTGTTTTGCCGGTCATACCGACGTGGTGCCGCCCGGCCAGGGCTGGAGCGTCGATCCGTTCGCCGCCCAGGTGATCGACGGCCGTTTGTTCGGCCGGGGTGCCGCCGACATGAAGGGCGGCATCGCCTGCTTCGTCGCGGCGGTGGCGCAAAAGCTGGCCGAGGGCGAGCCGTCAGGCTCGATCTCGCTGCTGATTACCGGCGACGAGGAAGGCCGTGCCGTCGATGGGACCGTCAAGGTGCTCGACTGGCTGAAAGCCCGGGGCGAAACGATTGATGCCTGCCTGGTCGGCGAGCCGACCAACCCCCGCCATCTGGGCGAGATGATCAAGATCGGCCGCCGGGGCAGCCTCAACGCCCGGCTGCGGGTGATCGGCACCCAGGGCCATTCCGCCTATCCCCATCTGGCCGATAACCCGATTCCTCGTTTGATTGAGATTCTGCGGCATTTGACCGACGCGCCGCTGGACCAGGGGACCGACCACTTCCAGCCCTCGACTCTGGCTTTGACCACCGTCGATGTCGGCAATCCTGCCACCAACGTCATTCCCGCCGAGGCCCGCGCCGGGTTCAACATCCGCTTCAACGATCTGCATAGCGGCCTGTCGCTGACGCGGCGGATCGAGCAGGTGGCCCGCGAGTCGGGCGGGCAGGTCGAAGTGAGCGTCGAAATTTCGGGCGAGGCGTTTCTGACTCCGCCGGGGCGGCTGTCGGACAGCCTGATCGCCGCGATCCAGGCCGAGACCGGGCTGAGCCCCGACCTATCGACCAGCGGCGGCACCTCGGATGCCCGCTTCATCCGCTCGGTCTGCCCGGTGGTCGAATTCGGTCTGGTCGGCCAGACCATCCACAAGGCCGACGAGAATGTCGCAGTCGCCGATCTGACCGGCCTGACCGCGATCTATCGTCGCCTGCTCGACGAATGGGTGGGAGCATGATCGCCTTCGCCGAAATCGTCCGCTCGGTCTATGGCAGTTGGCGGCTGGCCTGCGGCAAGTCCAGCGGGATGCAATGGTTCGATTCCTCGCCGGGCGGCGTGCTGCGCTCGTTCTGGGGTCCGGCGCTGGTGCTGCCCGGCGTGCTGGTGCTCCAGACTCTGGACGGTGCCTTCGAGGGAGACATCTTTTTTGCCCTGGCGGTCCAGTTGATCGCCTTCGTCATCGGCTGTACCGCCTATCCCCTGGCCGTGGCCCGGATTTGCGACGAAATCGGCTGCGGGGGGAACTTTCCCCGCTATCTGGTCGCCTATAACTGGTCGGCGGTGATCCAGATCTCCGCTTTGGTGCCGGTGACGCTGCTGGCTTGGCTGGTGCCCGGACCCTCTTTGGCCCTGCTCGGCCTGATCGTCACCGTGGCTCTGCTATTCTATCAGGCTTATATCGCCCGCGTCGCGCTGGGGGTGACCTATCTCGCCGCCGGTCTGCTGGTCTTGCTCGATCTGTTGATCGGAACCCTGGTCCAGACCGCCGCCGAGCGGATCGCCGGGTAGGCCCGCCGCGCCCGCGTCCTCTCCTGGGGAGATGAAAGATGCCCGGCCTGGATGATCTTCCATTTGCCCTGCCCGCGTTCGAGCCGGGGTCGGTCTGGCTGACCGGGGCCGGGCCGGGCGATCCCGGTCTGCTGACCCTGACCGCGCTGCATGGTCTGCGCCACGCCGATATCGTGATTCACGACGCCCTGCTCGATCCCCGCTTGTTGGGGCTGGTCCGATCCGATGCCGCAATCGAAGCCTGGGGCAAGCGCGGCGGTCGCGCCTCGCCCCATCAAAGCGAAATCACCGCCCGGCTGATCGAGCTGGCCCGGCAAGGGCGGCGGGTGCTGCGGCTGAAAGGCGGCGATCCGTTCGTATTCGGCCGTGGTGCCGAAGAGGCGCTGGCGCTGGCCGCCGCCAGGGTTCCCTTTCGCATCGTGCCGGGGATCACGGCCGGGATCGGCGGGCTGGCCTATGCCGGTCTGCCGGTGACGGCGGGAGAGGCCAATTCCGCCTTCGCTTTCGTCACCGGCCATGGTCCCGATGGCGGCCTGCCCGACGATCTCGACCGGGTGGCGCTGGCGCCGGTGCTGGTGGTGTTCATGGGGTTGGCCCATCTGGCCGAGTTCAGCCGCCGTCTGGTGGCGGCGGGGCGCTCGCCCGACGAAGCGGCGGCGCTGGTCGCCTCGGCGGCGACGCCGCGCCAGCGGGTGGTCGAGACCCGGCTGGCCGATCTGGCCGAAAGCGCTGCCGCCCACGCGTTGGAGCCGCCCGCTTTGGTGGTGGTCGGTCCGGTGGTGGCGTTGCGCCAGCGGCTCGATTGGTGGCATCCGCAGGCGGAGGGTGGCCTAAATGCATGACATGACCCACTCCACCTACGAGATGCTGCTGGCCCAATGCGGCGGCGGCAGCGGGTTGATCGCCACGCTGCTGGTCACCGGGCTGATCGGCGGGGCGATCCATTGCGGCGGGATGTGCGGGCCGCTGGTGTTGGCTCAGGTGATGGCGGGAACCCGTGCGGTTCCGGCCGGGCCGGGCGGTGAAGTGCGGCGGCTGGCCGGGGCGGCGCTGTTGCCCTATCATTTCGGTCGCGTTCTGACCTATGCCGCGCTGGGAGCGGTCGCGGGCGGTGTCGCCGGTCTGGTCCGCGATCTGCCGCTGTTTCGCTGGGTTGCGGTGGCGCTGCTGGCGCTGGCGGCGCTGCTGCTGGCATTTCAGGCCTGGCCGCGCCGGGGCAGCGACGGTTTCGGCGGCGGGATGGCCGGGCTGGGGCGTCTCGTCCAGCCGCTGTTTGCCGCGCCGACCGGGGGGCGGGGCGTTCTGCTCGGGATGATGTTGGGCCTGCTGCCCTGTGGGATGGTCTATGCCGCGCTGGCGGCGGCGGCCTCGGCGGGCGATCCGCTCTTGTCCGCTGCCGCGATGCTGGCGTTCGGCATCGGCACGATGCCGGTGCTGGTCCTGGTCGCGGCGATCGGCCATGCCGCGCTCACGCGCTGGCGGCGACCGTTGTTGCGCTTCGCCCCGCTGTTGCTGTTGCTCAATGCCGGGTGGCTGGGTCTGCTGGCGTTTCGCTTGGCGATGGGATGACCGATATGGGCGCACCCGGACTCATCGTTTCGGCCCCGTCGTCGGGCAGCGGCAAGACCTCGGTGACCCTGGGATTGCTGCGCGCCCTGGCCCGGCGCGGGCGGAGGGTGGGGTCGGCCAAGGTCGGTCCCGATTTCATCGACCCCGCCTTTCATGCCGCTGCCAGCGGCCAAGCCTGTTTCAATCTTGATGGCTGGGCGATGCGGCCCGCGACCCTGGCCGGGCTGACGGCGCGGGTGGGGGCGGGGGTCGATCTGGTCGTCTGCGAAGGGGTGATGGGGCTGTTCGACGGGGCCTTGACCGCGCCGGGCCAGCCCGATGGCAGCACCGCCCAACTGGCGCTGGCGACCGGCTGGCCGGTGGTGCTGGTGCTGGACGGGCGCGGAATGATCGCCTCGGCGGCGGCAGTGCTGGCCGGGTTCGACCGGTTGCGGCCGGGTCCGGGGCTGGCCGGTGTCGTGTTCAACCGGGTCCGGAGTTCGCGCGCCCAGGCCGCGATCGAAAGCGCCTGCCGTGCCGCCTGTCCCGATGTCGCGCTGCTGGGCTTTCTGCCGCCCGCTCCGGCGCTGGAGATGAAAAGCCGCCATCTCGGATTGGTCCAGGCCTGCGAGCGGCCCGACCTCGACGCCTTTCTCGACGGTGCGGCGGCGCTGGTCGAGGCGCATCTCGACCTTGACCGTTTGTGCGCCCTGGCTCGTCCGGCCCGGCTGACCGCAGCGGCTCCGGCTGTGCCGCTGCCGCCGTTGGGCCAGCGGATCGCCCTGGCCGCCGATGCCGCCTTTGCCTTTGCCTATCCGGCGACGCTGGACGGCTGGCGCGCCGCCGGGGCCGAGATCGTTCCGTTCTCGCCCCTGGCCGATCAGGGGCCGGACCCTGCCGCCGACGCGGTCTATCTTCCCGGCGGCTACCCTGAGCTTCACGCCGGGCTGCTGGCGGGCAATCGTCGGTTTCTGGGGGGCTTGCGCGCTGCCGCCGACCGGGGTGCGGCCCTGTTCGGCGAGTGCGGCGGCTATATGGTGCTGGGGCGCGGGATCGAGGACGAGACCGGTACCCGCCACGCGATGGCCGGTCTGCTCGGGCTGGAAAGCTCATTCGCCCGGCGGCGGCTTCACCTCGGTTATCGCCGCGCCGTGCTGGAAACAGCGGGTGCACTGGGTGCGGCCGGGGCGGTGTTTCGCGGCCACGAATTTCATTACGCTTCGGTTCTGGCCGAGGAGGGCGAGCCTTTGTTCGCGATTTCCGGGGCTGACGGTGCCGGGCTGGGCCGCTGTGGGCTTTGCTCCGGCACCGTTGCCGGGTCGTTCGTTCACTTGATCGACCGGGACGAAGGCTCCGCTACACCGCCTTGACGGTGACGTAGCTGCCGGGTGCGTCCTCGATCACCGGGAGCGGGCCCTCGCCGGGCTGGCGCACCGCGACCTGCGGTCCGGCGTTCTTGGCGACCCAGCTTTGCCAGTCGGTCCACCACGATCCCGCGGTTTCGGACGCGCCCGCCAGCCAGGTTTCCGGGGTCTTGGCCTTCTTGGCATTGACCCAGTAATTGTATTTGTTGGCGACGGGGGGATTGACCACACCGGCGATATGCCCCGAGGCCGACAGCACGAAGCGGATCGGGCCGGAGACGTGGCGGGTCAGCGAGAAGGTGCTTTGCCACGGCGCGATATGGTCCTCGCGGGTCGATAGCATGTAGATCGGGGTTTTGATCGCGCCCAGATCGATCGGGGTGCCATCGACCTCGATCCCGCCCGGCTCGATCAGCTTGTTCTCCTGATACATTTTGCGCAGGTAGAAGCTGTGCATCGCCGCCGGCATCCGGGTCGAGTCCGAGTTCCAGTACAGCAGGTCGAACGGGAACGGATCCTTGCCCAGCAGGTAATTGTTGACGACGAACGACCAGATCAAATCGTTGGCGCGCAGCATGTTGAAGGTGGTGGCCATGTCGCGGCCGTCGAGGAAGCCGGTTTGCGACATCCGCGCTTCAAGGCTGACCAATTGCTCTTCGTCGATGAAGATGCCGAGTTCGCCCGGTTCCTTGAAGTCGGTCATCGTCGCCAGCAGGGTGGCCGAGACGATGCGGTCGTCACCCTTCGCCGCCATCCAGGCCAGGGTGCAGACGGTCAGGGTGCCGCCCAGGCAATAGCCGACGATATTGGCCTGACGCTGGCCGGTGATCTGCTCGATCACGTCAAGCGCGGCCAGCGGGCCTTCGTGCATGTAATCGCCGAAGGTCTTGCCCCCCAGCGATTCGTCGGGATTGACCCACGAAATCACGAAGACGGTGTGGCCCTGATCGACCGCCCATTTCAGGAAGGAGTTTTTCGGCCGCAGATCGAGGATGTAATATTTGTTGATCCACGGCGGCACCACCAGCAGCGGCGTTTCGAACGTCGAGGGCGTGGTGGGGGTATATTGGATCAGCTGCATCAGGTCGTTCTGGAAGACGACCTTGCCCGGCGTCACCGCGATGTTCTCGCCGACGCGGAAAGCGTCGTAATCGGTCATCCGGATCGCCAGATTGCCCTTGCCGCGCTCAAGGTCGCCCAGCAGGTTGTCGAGCCCCTTCAGCAGGTTTTCGCCGCCGGATTCGACGGTGGCCCGCAACACTTCGGGATTGGTCATCACGAAATTGCTCGGCGACATCGCATCGACGAACTGGCGGGTATAGAAATCGACCTTCTTGGCCGAACGCTCGTCCAACCCCTCGACGCCGCGGACGACGTTTTGCATCCACCGCGCCGATAACAGGTAGGATTGCTTGATGTAGTCGAACACCTCGTTGTCGTTCCACATCTGGTCCTTGAAGCGACGGTCGCCCGCATCCGGGGCCGCCACCGGCTCGGTCTTCTGCCCCATCATTCGCAACGTGGTGTTTTGCCACAGCGCGGCGTAATCCTGCCACAGCGACACCTGCGCCTCGACGATCTTGGCCGGATCGCTGATGATCCGGGTCGTCATTTCAAGGAAGGCATTGCCGATATTGAGCGGATCGAGCGAAGCGATCGTCGGATCGGTGGCCTGACGGGTGATGAAGTCGCTGACAAGACGCTGACTGCGTTCGGCGATGCTGGTCATCGCCGAAGAAAACTCGGAGGGATCGAGCAGCTTGGTTCCCGCGACCTTTGGATCGGTCATGTCGCACCCCATGGATGTTGCAGGAAGAAACGCCGCCGCCACCGGTCAGACCGACCGGTCCGGAGGGGGACGAGAAAATCGTCCTCTCTTTACACGTTACACACAATCTATATACTTTCTATCGCCCGCCTGATAAACGTGAACTTGCCGTAAAACCCGGCAGAGACCAATTTCTGTTGTCCTTATCGGGGGTTGTCGTCCCACCATGTTCGAGTCCATCGAGATCATGCGCCGCAACGCCCGGCGCCGGATGCTCGCGGTCGGCACCAGCATCGCCACGGCGGCGCTGATTTCTGGTTGCTCGTGGGTGCCTGATGCATTGAACCCGGTCGAGTGGTATCGGGGGATCGCCGGGTCTTCGAACGATGACGTCAGCGCGTCCGATATCGCCAGCCCCCGCCGCTCGGATGGAAAGAGCGTCGAGACAACCGCCCAAGGCTCCGGACGCGGCCTTGCCGCCGACCGCGACAACGCCAAATACGCCAGCGCCTCGCGGCGCGAGCCCGCGCCGACCAAGCAATTGGCCCGTCGCACCGTTCCCGCTCCGGTGCAGACCGCCGCCGCGACGCCGTCTGTTCCGGTCCCCGCTCCCGCTCCGGTCGCGGCGACGCCGCTGCCGCTGCCGCCCGGCGCGACCTCGGCCAGTGTCGCCGCCTCGACGGCGCGCGAGATGCCGTCGCTCGACCGCCCGATGCGGACCGCCCGCGACGAAGGCCCCAACGCGGCTCCGACCCAAATCGCCAGCGCGCCGCCGCCCCGGCCCAATCTTCCCGAGACGGTGCCGACCCGCCGCAGCACCCTGGTCGATCATTACCAGCAGCGCTTGACCGAATCCTCCGCCGCCACGACCAAGAGCGGGACGTTCGATCAGGTGCCGCCGTCCCGGCCGGACTCGTCTTATGCGCAGCCGGCCTCGGCTTATGCGGTTCCCGCCAACGCGCCGATCACCTATCGCAGCCAGCAGCCGCTGCCCGCGACCGCCTATGCCTCGCCCGACGAGGTCGCGCCGGTGCTGATCCCACCGCGCGGCGTGCGCGGGGCTAAGGGAGCGGTGCTGCCGCCCGCACCGGCCGCCAGCTTTCAGGTTGCCTCGTTCTACCCTGATTACGATGGCGGACTGAGCGAGGACAATCTGTCCCAATTGCGCAACGTCGCCGCTCTGAACCGTCGCTCCGGGGGTGTGATCCGGCTGGACGGCTCGGTCGAGCCGGGTACGATCCGCCGCGTCGTCGCCGCGTTGGGCCAGATGGGGGTGTCGTCGCGCAAAATCCGGGTTGCCCCAGGGTCAGACGGGATCGGCGAGGGCGGCGAGGTCCGGATTTCGATCGATTATTGATCGTTCCCGTTGAAGGCAAGGTGGCGAAGCTTTACCGAAAAGCGCAGCGCCTTGGCCTGTCAGCGGCGGAGGCGTCGTGACAGAGGGGGCAAGAGGGTCTAAAGAAGGGAACCGTTTGTCGTCCCGAGGTCTGGGAATGAAGCTGAAGCTGTCGCGTGCCTATATCGCGTTTGCCCACGACGTCGTCATGGCCGCGTTCTCGTTTCTCGCCGCGCTTTATTTGCGGCTGGGATCGGACCAGTGGTCGCTCCGCAGCGACCAGGACCTGCTGATCGGGACCGGTCTGTTCGTTGCGGTGGCGATCCCGGTGTTTCTGTCGCTCCGGCTCTATCGCGGGGTGTGGCGCTATGCTTCGACCAGCGACATGGCCGGGTTGGTGCGCGCTGCCACGCTGACGATCCTGGTCTTTACCGTGGTGCTGTTCCTGGTCAACCGGTTGGAGACGGTGCCGCGTTCGGTGCTGATCATCAATTGGTTCGTCCTGCTGACTCTGCTGGGCGGGCCGCGCTTTCTGTATCGTAGCCTCAAGGACCGTCGTCAGGCCCGGCGCGCCTTTAATACCGAGGCGATTCCGGCCTTGCTGGTCGGGGCCGGGGACGAGGCCGAATTGTTCATTCGCGCCACTCGCTCGGTCGATGCCGAATACCGCGCCGTCGGGCTGGTCAGCGAACGGGGCGCCAGAGTCGGACGCAATATCCACGGTATCGACGTGCTGGGCTCGATCGACGAGCTTGACGCGGTGGTCGAGCAATTGAAGCGGCGCGGTCAGGCCCCGCAGCGTCTGATCATCACCGACCACCGGCTGGACGGCGGGATCGTCCGCGAATTGTTCGACGCCGCCGACCGTCTCGGGATGGTTATGGGGCGGATTCCGCGCCTGACCGACCTCAAGGACGGTCTGGGCGACGAAATTCCGATCCGCCCGATCGCGGTCGAGGATTTGCTGGGGCGGCCGCAGCAGGCGCTTGACCGGTCCGGACTGGAAGTCCTGATCCGGGGCCGCCGGGTGATGGTCACCGGGGCCGGGGGCAGTATCGGTTCGGAACTGGTGCGCCAGATCGCCACGTTTGCGCCCGAACGGCTGGTCCTGTTCGAAGCCTGCGAGTTCAACCTTTATACCATCGACCAGGAACTGAGCGCGCGGCCCGACGCGCCCCAGGTGGTGCCGTTGCTGGGCGACGTCCGCGACGCCGGGCGGGTCGGTCAGGCAATGGCGGACCACCGCCCCGATCTGGTGTTCCATGCCGCCGCTCTGAAGCATGTGCCGATGGTCGAGCACAATCCCGAAGAGGGGATTCTGACCAACGCAATCGGTACCCGCATTGTCGCCGATGCTTGTATCGAGGCCGGAACGGCGCTGATGGTGCAGATTTCGACCGACAAGGCGGTCAATCCGACCAATGTGATGGGGGCGTCGAAGCGGGTGGCGGAAATGTACGCCCAGGCGCTCGACCTTGCCGCCGGGCAACGGCCGGGCGGCACCCGCTTCGTCACCGTCCGCTTTGGCAACGTGCTGGGTTCGACCGGCTCGGTGGTGCCGCTGTTCCAGCGCCAACTGGCCGCGGGCGGGCCGATCACCGTCACCCATCCCGACATGACCCGCTATTTCATGACGGTGCGCGAAGCGGTCGAACTGGTGCTGCACGCCTCGCAATTCGGGGCGCGTAACGCCGATTATCGCGGCAAGATTTTCGTGCTCGACATGGGCGAGCCGGTGCGGATCGTCGATCTCGCCCGGCAGATGATCCGGCTGGCCGGGTTGCGGCCCGACCGCGACATCGCGATCACCTTTACCGGCCTGCGGCCCGGCGAAAAGCTGTTCGAGGAGATTTTCCACGGAGCCGAGCCGCCGGTGGCGACCGGGCAACCCGGTTTGCTGGTGGCGACGCCGCGCGCCGTCGATGCCGAGGCGCTGGGCCGGGCGATCGACGAATTGCGCCAGTCCTGCCGGTCCCGTCAGGTCGAAATGGCGCTGGGCATCCTGCGGCGGCTGGTGCCGGAATATCAGCCCAACGGCCAGCCCCCGGTCAGTCCGGCGCTGGTCGATGCGGCATCCGGCGGCGACGAGGCCCGGTGATGGTGCCGGGTGATCTGCTCCCCGGTGCCGTCGCGGCGGGAGCCTCGTTCGCCCTGACCGGCTTGGCGACCCGTCAGGTGCTGGGCTGGCTGACCCGCAAACAGATTCTCGACCGTCCCAACGAGCGCTCCAGCCACACAATCGCGGTGCCGCGCGGCGGCGGAATGGCGGTGACTCCCGTCGTCGCCCTGGTGTGGCTTGCCGTCGCGGCGTGGAGCGGACAAAGCACCTTCCTGATCCTGGCCGGGTTGGCCCTGGGGTTGATGGGGCTGTCCTGGCTGGACGACCGCCGGGGATTGCCGCCGCTGCCCCGCTTTGCCGCCCATGCCCTGGCGGTGGTGGTCGGGCTGTCGCTGCTCGGTCCCGATCAGAGGGTGTTCCAGGGCCTGCTGCCGCTGTGGGGCGACCGTCTGCTCGCCGGGCTGGGCTGGCTGTGGTTCGTCAATCTGTACAATTTCATGGACGGGATCGACGGCATCACCGGCACCGAGACCGCCAGTGTGGGCGGCGGAATCGCCCTGGTAACTGTGATCGCCGGGCTGGGCCTGGGCTCCCTGCCCTTCGCCCTTGCCCTGGCCGCCGCCGGGCTCGGCTTTCTGCTGTGGAACTGGCCGCCCGCGCGGATTTTCCTGGGCGATTGCGGCTCGATCCCGCTCGGGTTCCTGCTGGGCGCGCTGCTGGTGGGGCTGGCCGCGCAAGGGCAGGTCGCCGCCGCTCTGATCCTGCCCGCTTATTACCTTGCCGACGCGACGATCACCTTGCTGTGGCGGGCGCTTGACCGCGAACGGATCTGGCAACCGCACCGCCGCCATTTCTATCAGCGGGCGGTGCGCGGCGGCCGCTCCCATGCCGATGTGACCCGGGCGATTCTGGTCGGCAATCTGGCCCTGATCGGCTGGGCCGCTCTGGCTGCCGCCGGGTTTCCCGCCTGGGCCGGTGGTGGCGCGGCGCTGACGGTCGCCCTGCTGCTGGCGCTGTTGACCCGCTGGGCCAAGGGGATCGTGCGATGACGATTGTGGTGACCGGAGCCAATGGATTCGTTGGGCGTCCGCTTTGCGCCGACCTCACCAAGGCCGGGCAGCAGGTCGTCGCGGCGGTGCGGCCCCACGCTGCTTTGCCCGAAGGTATCGAGCGCCGGTCCGTTGCCGGACTGGCGGCTTCGACCGATTGGCAGGGCGCGCTGGCCGGGGCGGATTCGGTGGTTCATCTCGCCGCCCGCGTCCATGTGATGCACGATACCAGTGCCGATCCGCTGGCCGAGTTCCGCGCCGCCAATGTCGCCGGGACCCTGGCCCTGGCCGAGCAGGCGGCGGCGGCGGGAGTGCGTCACCTCGTTTTCCTCAGTTCGATCAAAGCCAACGGCGAAGAGACCGGAGCGATTCCGTTCGGTCCCGATATGGCGGCGCCGGTCGATCCCTATGGCATCTCGAAGCGCGAGGCCGAACTGGGGCTGGCCGCGCTGGCGGCCCGGACCGGGCTGGCGGTTACGGTGTTGCGCCCGCCGCTGGTGTACGGGCCGGGGGTGAAGGGCAATCTGCGCCGTCTGATCCAGGCGGTTGATCGCGGCCTGCCGTTGCCGCTGGGCTCGATCGACAATCGCCGCGCCCTGATCGGTCTGGGCAATCTGACCGCCGCGATCGGGCGCGCTTTGGATCGCCCCCCCGCCCCCGGCATCTGCCGTATCTATACCCTGTGCGATGACGAAACGGTCTCGACCCCGGGGTTGATCCGCCGCCTTGCCGCCGCTTTGGGCCGTCCGGCCCGGCTGCTGCCGGTGCCGGTCAACTGGCTGCGGTTGGCCGGGCGGGTGACCGGGCGGTCGGCGGCGGTTCAGCGGCTGACCGGCTCGCTTGAAATCGACGATTGCCTGATCCGCGCCGAGCTGGACTGGACCCCGCCAGTCAGTCTCGAATCCGGGCTGGCGGCGATGGCGGCGGGCTGGCGCACCGATCGCCGGGCCTTGGCATAAAGAACCGTTTGGGGGCTGTGCGCCCCCTACCCGTTCCGGCCCGGCATCAGTCGGCGGTAAGACAGCGCCTCGGCGATATGGAGGCGGTTGACCCGCTCCACCGCTTCCAGATCGGCCAGGGTGCGCGCCACCCGCAACACCCGGTGCCAGCCCCGCGCCGACAACCGCATCCGCTCGGCGGCCTCGGCCAGCAGACGGCGGCCCGCCTCGTCCGGGGCGGCGACCGCGTCGAGCAGCGCGCCGTCGGCCTCGGCATTGGTGCGGATCGGCTGGTCGCGATAGCGCTCGGCCTGGATCAGGCGGGCGGCGGCGACGCGGGCGGCGACCCGCTCCGATCCCTCGGCGGGCGGGGGCAGGGCCAGATCGGCCGGGCTGACCGCAGGAACCTCGACATGAAGGTCGATGCGGTCGAACAACGGTCCCGAAATCCGCGCCTGATAGTCCTGACCGCATTTCGGCGCCTTGGTGCAGGCCAGCGCCGGGTCGCCCAGATGGCCGCAGCGGCAGGGATTCATCGCCGCCACCAATTGGATCCGGGCGGGGTAGGTGACATGGGCGTTGACGCGGGCGACGACGGCACGGCCGGACTCAAGCGGTTGGCGCAGCGCTTCCAACGCACCGCGCTGGAACTCGGGAAGTTCGTCCAAGAACAGCACGCCGTGATGGGCCAGCGAGACTTCGCCCGGCTTGGCGCGCAGCCCGCCGCCGATCAGCGAGGGGACGGAGGCGGAATGATGGGGATCGCGAAAGGGACGGCGACGCAGCAGCTTACCCTCGGCCAGATGCCCGGCGACCGAGTGGATCATGCTGACCTCCAGCGCCTCGGCCGGTTCCAACGGCGGCATCAGGCCGGGCAGGCGGGCGGCCAGCATCGACTTGCCCGATCCCGGCGGCCCGATCATCAGCAAATTGTGGGCACCGGCGGCGGCGATTTCCAGCGCCCGCTTGGCGGTTTCCTGCCCCTTGATGTCGCGCAGATCGGGGAGGGACTCGGTGTCCTCGGCAATCTGCGGCTCGGGCGGCGACAGAACCTGGCTCCCCTTGAAATGATTGATCAGCGCCAGCAACGAGGACGGGGCCAGCACCTCGATCTCTCCGGCCCAGGCCGCTTCGCCGCCTTGGGCAGCGGGGCAGATCAGCCCCTTCTCGGCGGTGCGGGCGGCGATTGCGGCGGGCAGAACCCCCGCCACCGGGGCAATCCGCCCGTCGAGGCCCAGTTCGCCCAGCGAGACATAGCCCTCGATCTCGTCGGGCGGCACCACCCCCATCGCCGCCAGCAATCCCAGCGCGATGGGAAGGTCGAAATGGCTGCCTTCCTTCAACAGATCGGCCGGGGCGAGGTTGACGGTGATCCGTTTCGGCGGCAGAGCCAGCCCCAGCGCGTTGAAGGCGGCCCGCACCCGTTCCCGGCTTTCCCCCACCGCCTTGTCGGGTAGCCCGACGATGGTAAAGGCGGGCAGCCCGGCGGCGATCTGGACCTGAACGTCGATGTCGAGACAGTCGATTCCGGCAAAGGCAACGGTAGGGGCGTGGGCGGTCATGACCGAGCTCGCCAACTCATCCAATTATCTCTCATACCAAGCTGTCCCATGGCCGATCACCAGATGCCGACTTTTCTCTTCGTTATTTTCATCGAATGAACTGAACCGTAGTTTTATCCCACGCCATTCGGGCGGAAAGGCCATGTCACTTATGTCGCGGGAAACACCGATTTCTAAAACGTCTTGCGACACCCAATTAAAACGAATGGTGGGAAAGTCTGAAAATGAGACAACGCGTTTTCTTGGTCTATAATCAAAGGGTTCATCTGATTTTCGTATTAAAATAAACGTGTCACCCCCTTGAAGGCACCCTTCGACACCACTCTCCGCAGTCCACGCCCCATCGGGAGAAATTTTTGTGAGAACAATACCGTAGTTTGGACAGCCGATCGGCGGCGAATCGCTGAAAACGACGACAGCAAGAATTAGTCCGAAGAGGACCGTCAGGCAAAGGCAGCCGACTTTAATGACAGCTGCGAATGCACGCATGATTGAACCTCAAGCCGCAGTTCTGCGATAGGATTTCGATAATTGAATAGGCGACGGTGGCACCGTGATCAGTCATGGAGTTCATTTCAAAATATGACTCAGGTCGTTCTTTGACCAAGGATAAGGGAGGTCTTTTTGGTCGCAGAAGCGAAAATCAAACTTGCGCTCATCATTTTCCAGAAGGAATTCCCTCCTGTTCAAAACGGTGTAAAGGAAGGACGAGTCAGCGACATCGCCCCTGACATCGCAGGTCTGCATGATGCGGAAGGATTGACCCACCTTCCGCAAAATCTTCACTTCGCAATTAGCCCCGAAAGACCGGCCAGTGAATAATTCCAGTGTGGCATGGGATGCCTCGGAGCAGGAAACGCTCTTGTCGACGTAATAGCCGCGTTTGAGAGGTAACAGATCGACCGCTGTGGCTGTCATCGGGTAGAGCAGGACCATCGTTCCAAGCAACGCGGTCTGGATCGATCGCCACATCCCGTTGAGCTGGGTCCTGACAGATACAATGGGGCCGACGATGATGAAGGCGGGCAGCCCGGCGGCGATCTGAACCTGAACGTCGATGTCGAGACAGTCGATCCCGGCAAAGGCAACAGTGGGGGCGTGGGCGGTCATCGGAATCCAGACAAGCGACGGTCAGTGAACAATCGTTTCGGTTATTATGGAGGGGCGGCTCTGCCCTGAAAAGGACCAATCCCGGCTTGTGTCAGCAGCGTGACGCGCAACTCGTCAAGACTGTGGACCAGGAAATCGGGTGAATGCGCGGCCAGGGCGTCGCCGTCGGTGTAGCCCCAACTGACCGCCCCGGTGGCAATTCCGCAGGCGCGGGCGGCCTCGATGTCGCGGATTTCGTCGCCGATGGCGATGACCTGAGCGGCGGGGATCGCGGCGCGGCGCAGCACTGTCTTCAGCCGCCCGGCCTTGCCGAACAATCCCGCACCGCAATCGAGATGATCGAACCGGGTGATGGTGTCCGGTCCCAGCACCCGGCGGACATTGGCGGCGGCGTTGGAACTGACCAAAGCGAGGCGAAGCCCGCTGCGGGACAGATCGTCGAGCAAAGCGGGGATGCCGGGAAAGGGGCGGATGTCGGCCTTGGCTTGCAGGCTGCACATGTGGGCGGCGACCAGCGGCAGCTTCCAGCGCGGCAAGGCAAGGCGGTCCAGGATCTGCCGGGCGTCGAGACGGCGGAAATCCGCCACCTCGTCCGCTCCGACCCGGCGGAATCCATAGCGTTTGGCGACGTCGTCAAGCACGGCGAGGAACCAGCCGAACGAATCGGCCAGGGTGCCGTCGAAATCGAAGATCACCATTCGGGCGGTCATGGGCGGGACTCCGCGAATCGCGGCGGCAGTTTCCGTTCTGTGCCGCAACGAGTTTGACTGCATTCGTCGGTGCAGCCCAAAATGACAACCGCTTTCGCAGTTAGGCGGGGCGATCCGCCGCCCCCGTCAACATCATGTGCAGACAGAGGGCGACAAAATCGTTTGAAATCAGTTTCTTGGCGTTTCGGCGCGGCGGGCCTCGATCGCGTCCCAGATATGCCCGGCAAGGTTGACGCCGTCGAAGCGGTCGATCTGGCGGATCCCGGTCGGCGAGGTGACGTTGATCTCGGTCAGGTAATCGCCGATCACGTCGATCCCGACGAAGATCAGGCCGCGCTGTTTGAGGGTCGGGCCGATCGCGGCGCAGATGTCGCGTTCGCGGGCGGTCAGCGCCGAGGGCCGGGCCTCGCCGCCGACATGCAGGTTCGAGCGGGCCTCGCCCGCCGCCGGAACCCGGTTCAGCGCTCCGACCGGCTCGCCATCGACCAGAATGATCCGCTTGTCGCCCTGGCGGACCTCGGGCAGATAGCGCTGAATCATCAAGGGCTCGCGCGAAAGCTGCCCGAACAGGTCGAGCAGCGAGTTGATGTTCTCGTCGCCGGGCGGCAGATGGAACACCCCGGCCCCGCCATTGCCGAACAGCGGCTTGAGGATGATGTCGCGATGCTCGGTGCGGAAGGCGGCAATCGCGGCGCGGTCGGAACTGATCAGGGTCGGCGGCATCAAATCGGGAAAGCGGGTGACCAGCAGCTTTTCCGGGGCGTTGCGGACCTCGGTCGGGTCGTTGACGACCAGAGTGCGGGGATGGATGTGGTCGAGCAGGTGGGTCGCGGTGATGTAGGCGAGGTCGAACGGCGGGTCCTGGCGCATCAGCACGACATCGACGCTGGCCAGATCAATCCGTTCCGGCGCGCCCAGGGTGAAGTAATCCTCGGCCTGGGCGCGGACCGACAGCGGCCGGACCTGAGCCTCGACCTTACCGGCCCGCCAGGACAAATCGGTCGGCAGGTAATGCAGCAGGGAATGGCCGCGCCGCTCGGCTTCCAGCGCCAGGGCAAGGGTGGAATCAGCCGCGAAATCGATCGATTCGATCGGGTCCATCTGGATGGCGACGACAAGGCTCATCGGGGGGGCTCCTAACGGAAATTCAGTGCGGCCGGGTCTTCAATTCGGCCATCAAGGACAAGGCCCGCGCCCGGGCCTGGGGGTCGGTGGTGCGGATCACGAACTGTTCCAGCGCCGCGACCGCCCCGCGCGGGTTGCCCTGGCGCAGATGCATCAACCCGGCCTCGCGCCACAGCGGCGGCTGGTCGGGGGCGACCAGCAACAGACCCTCGACCAGCGCCAACGCCCGGTCCAGCCGTCCCAGCCGCAGCAGACGTTGCTTCAGCGCCGTCTGGACCCGGATCAGCACGGCGCGGTTACCGAGCGGGACGAAGTGAGACGGCTCCAATTCGTGGCTCAGCCCCCGTCCCGCCTTCAACAGGGCGCGCAGATCGGGGGTGTCGAGCCGCTGGGCCGGGGCCGCGGGATCGAGAATCAGGCGGCGACCGGATTCGTCTTCGATCCGCAGCAGCAAGCGACAGGGAAAGGCCAGCGCCTCGGCGTTCAGTCCGGCGCGCCGGGCAATGTCGAGCAACACCAGACCCAGCGAATCCGGGTCGCCGCAGCGGCGCTCGATCACGCTGCCCAGGTCGCCCTCGTCCTCTTCGTTCCCGTCCTCGGCGACCGCCTGAAAGCCGTGGCGGATCAATACGGTTCCGGTCAGAGCGGCGGTATGACGCTCGACCGCCGCGCTATCGGACGAGCCGGTCAGGGTGGCGGCGCGGACGTCGTCAGCCAGGGTAGACAGGGTGTTGAGTTGGGCCGCAATCGCGCCGATTGCGGTCGGCCGCACCAGCGCGGCCAGCCACAAAGCCGCCTCGACCGGAGCGACCGCCGCGTCGTCCTGTCGGCCGAGATCGGCCAGACGCCGTCGCAGTCCGGCCGCCTCGGTCATCAGCCACCGGTCCGGCGGGGATCGGTCTTCAGCCGGATATGGCTGACGACGCGGCGGACTCCGTTAAGGTCGCGGCCGTGGGCGATGACGCGCTCCATCTCGGCCTCGTTCTGGGCGATCCCCAGCACATAGACCACCGAATCGCAGACATCGACGACGAAATTGATATTACGAATCTCGCCATCGCCCAACAGACGGGCCTTCAGCTTCTGTTGAATCCACAGATCGTTGGCTCCGCTGCCGCCCGGTTCGTCGTCGCCGCGCACGACGATCTCGTTATAGACCTCGCGCACGCCTGCGACCTGCCAGACCAGTTCGGCGGCGTCGTTGCGGTTCTTCTCGGTCGGCACCACCCCGGTCAGCAACACCCGACCCTCGCTGATGTTAAGGGTGACCTTGCGGTACATCTCGACATCGCGGTCGAACCATTTCTGATTGATCTCGGTGCGGATTTTCAGATCATCGATCGAGCCGCCCATCCCCCGCTCCTCGGCGGCGGCAACGCCGGTGGTGGCCCCCGCGCCGATCAGCATCGGGATGCAGCCCGACAGCAGACCCGCCAGCGCGGTCGCGACCAGAACAATCGGCAGAGGGCGCGGAAAGGGCACGGTCTGATCCTCCGAAGGCGTACAAAGCGGTTGGGCGGCAGTTTAGAGGGAAGCGGCGGTTCCAGGAAGAGTGCTGTTAATTCCCCTCAATCGCCGGGCGCTCGGTCCCCTCGCTTGGCTTTCGCTCGCATGGGCTCGCGGGCACGGGGCGTGCCAGTCGCTGCGCTCCATTAATCCCCGGGACGCCAAGCGTCGGGGAGGTGGCGGGGCAGCCGTCCCGGAGCCAGCAGCATCAGATCAAAGCGCAGATCGCATCCGGCCAAAGCGGGGTGGCGGGCGAGGAAGGCCGCCGCACCCCGCTCGATCCGCCGCCGTTGCGCCGGGGTCAGGGCGTGGGCCGCCTGCTCCAGGCTGGGGCGCGACTTGACCTCGACAAAGGCGACCACCGTGCCACGCCGGACGACCAGATCGACCTCGCCCGCCCCCGACCCACGCCCGGTCACCGCGCCGTGGCCGAGCAGACGATAGCCCTTGAGGCGCAGCCACAGCGCCGCGACCATCTCGGCCACCCGTCCCCGCCTGTGAGCGGCCCGGCGGTTCGGGTCGGGCCGGTTCTGACCGGTCGCGTCCCTCACTCTTCGTTGCTTCCCCGGAACAGTCTTAGTGCCAGGGCATAGACGTCGCGGCGGGGATGGCCGGTCTCGGCGGCGATCAGGGCGGCGGCATCCTTCACGCTGGCGCCCCCCTCGATCTGCTGGCGCAGCCGGGTTTCGACATCCAGTGCGCTGGGGGCCTCGGCCGCGCCGGGCGGAGCGGCGACGATCACCACCTCGCCGCGCGGCGGAGTCGCGGCGAAGCGGGCGGCCAGCTCCGACAGGGGGCCGCGCACGACCTCCTCATGCATCTTGGTCAGTTCGCGGGCCAGCGCCGCCTCGCGGTCGCCCAGCACCGCCGCCATGTCGGCCAGGGTTTCGGCGGCGCGGTGGGGCGCTTCGTAGAGGACCAGAGTGGCAGGGGCCGCCGCCAGTTCCTGCAATGCCGCCCGCCGTTTGGCTCCTCGCGGCGGCAGGAAGCCAGCGAACAGAAAGCGTTCGACCGGCAGGGCCGACAATTGCAGCCCGGTCAGCACCGCCGAGGCTCCGGGCAAAGCGGTGACGGCGATGCCGCGTTCGACGCAATCGCGCACCAGCCGGTAACCGGGATCGGACACTAGCGGGGTTCCGGCATCGGACACCAACGCCACCACCGCACCCTGTTCCAGCTTGGCCAGCAGCGCCGGGCGGGCTTGATCGGCATTGTGATCGTGATAGGGGGTCAGGCTGGCCTTCAGCCCCAGCAGTCGCAACAACTTGCCGGTGACCCTTGTATCCTCGCAAGCGACCAGATCGGCGGCGGACAGCACGTCGAGCGCGCGCAGCGTGATGTCGCGCAAATTCCCGATGGGGGTGGCGACGAGATAGAGGCCCGCCGCCGGTTTACTTCCGCGTCCCCACGGGCTAATTTCGCCGGACGTTTCCGCGGCGGCGGTGTCGCCGCCCGCTTGGTCCAGGGAGGGTTGCTTTGCGCCGGTCCGCGTTTCGGTGGCGCCGTGTCGCTGCCTTGTCATGGCTTACCGCTTTCCTGGTGCTTTCGGGCTGTCAACAAGCGGCAGACGTATCATCTTGGGCGCTCGGAACCAAGCCCGCATCCCCGGCGGCGGTGCCGCCGCCTGTTGCGCCGCCGGTTCAGGCCGCCCCCGCCCCCACCCTGCCCGAACCGCCGCCGCTGCCCGAGATCACGCTCGCCCCGGCCGCATCGGCTCCGCTGTCGCTGACAGCCCCCAAGGCGGTGAAGACCGAATCGCGGGCGGCGTTGCTGCTGCCCTTGTCGGGGCCGCAGGCCGCGACCGGACAAGCATTGTCGAATGCCGCCCAACTGGCGCTGTTCGAGATCGCCGATTCCCATTTCAGCCTGATCCCGCTCGACACCAAGGGCACCGCCGAGGGAGCCGCCGCCGCGATGGCGCAGGCGGTGGCGCAAGGGGCCGATATCATCCTCGGCCCGGTGTTCAGCTTCGAGGTCAAGGCGGCGGCACCGCTGGCGCATGATAATGCGGTGCCGATGCTGGCCTTCACCACCGATGCCAGCGTCGCAGGCAACGGAATTTATGCGCTCGGTTACCTGCCCGGTCCCCAGGTGGCCCGGGTGATCGCCCATGCCCGCGATCAGGGCCGCCGCCGCATCGCCGTGCTGGCCCGCTCCGACGATTACGGCCGCGCCGTCGCCGATGCCGCCCAATTGGCGGCGTCGAGTCTGGGGGTCGATCTGATCGCGGTCGAATATTACGATCCGGCCCAGACCGACTTTACCGCTTTGGTCAAGCGACTGGCCGCTCGCCGCCCGGCACCGGGGGAGAAAGCGGCCTATGACGCGATTCTGATCGCCGATGATGGGGTGCGGCTGCGTAACCTCTCTTCGCTGCTGTCCTACTACCTGACCGCGGGCGAGCCGCCGCGGCTGCTGGGCACCTTGCTGTGGGACGATCCCCGGCTGGCGTCCGAGCCGTCTTTGTCCGGCGGCTGGTATCCCGCGCCGCCGTCGTCGTCTTACGAGGCGTTCGAGCAGCGTTACGCCAAGGCGTTCGGGCCGATGCCCGCCCGTGTCCCCGGTCTGCTGGCCGGGATCGCCTATGACGCCACCGCCTTGGCGGCGCTGATGGCGCGTCAGGGCGGCGGAGATTACAGCGTCACCGCGCTGCAATCGCCGCTGGGTTTCCTGGGGGCGGGGGGATTGTTTCGCCTTACCCCGGCGGGGCTGGCGGAACGGGGGCTGGCGATCCGCGAGATCACCCCGCAAGGGGCGCGGGAAATCGCTCCGGCCCCGGCGACGTTCTAGTCGGTCGTGAAAAAGTCCCTCGCTGTCGCTCGGTGTACTTTTTCCCGTTGGATTAAAAGGAGAAAAATGGGCTAGGGGCGGCCCGGCGTCCATTTTTCGTGTTATCCGTTTCACCAGCTTTGCGTCGCTTATGCGCGCAAATCTGGTGAAAACCCGCCTCCGATGCCGTGGGCAAAGCCCATCGGCTTCGGAGGAAACCAAATCCATCCCCGCGCAGAAAGCTTGATTGAGCACGGGGATTCTTTTTGAACCGGGGAAAAGTACACTGAGGCCAAAGGCCGAAGGACTTTTCCACGACCGACTACCACAATTTGGTCGAGACCCACCAGGCCAGCGCGCCGACCGAGCCCGCCGCCGGAATGGTGATGACCCAGGCGACGACGATGTTGGCGGCGATGTTCCACCGCACCGCCGACAGCTTGCGGGCGGCACCGACGCCGACAATCGCGCCGGTGATGGTGTGGGTGGTCGAGACCGGAATCCCGGCCCAGGTGGCGGCGAACAGGGTGATCGCCCCGCCGGTTTCGGCGCAGAAGCCCTGGACCGGCTTCAGGTCGGTGATCTTCGATCCCATTGTCTTGACGATGCGCCAGCCGCCGAACAGCGTGCCTAGGCCCATTGCGACCTGACAGACCACCGCGACCCAGATCGGGACGTGGAATTGCGGCCCCAGCAGGCCCTGGCTGAACAGCAGCACCGCGATGATGCCCATCGTCTTCTGGGCGTCATTGCCGCCATGGCCCAGCGAGTACATCGCCGCCGAGAAGAATTGCAGGACGCGGAAGCGGCGATCGACGGCAAAGGGGGAGGTGCGGCGGCACAGCCACGACACCGCCAGAATCAGCAACATCGCCAGACTGAGCCCGATCAGCGGCGATAGAACGATCGCCGACCCGGCCTTGATGAAGCCCGAGGTGACCAGGGCGGAGAAGCCGCCCTTGGCGATTCCGGCCCCGGCGATGCCGCCGATCAAAGCGTGCGAGCTAGAGGACGGAATCCCCAGCACCCAGGTGACGATGTTCCACAAGATCGCCCCGGCCAGCGCCCCAAAGATGACATGGGTGTCGATCAGGGTGGGCTCGACGATGCCGGTGCCGATGGTGGTGGCGACGTGGGGGGCAAAGAACAACAGGGCGGCTGTGTTGAAGAAGGCCGCCCAGGCCACGGCGTATTTGGGTGACAGCACCCGGGTCGAGACCACGGTGGCGATCGAATTGGCCGAATCGTGGAGGCCATTAAGAAAATCGAACACCAGGGCAACAAAAACCAACGCCACGATGATCGGTAGAGCGACGGATCCGTCCATGATGCGTTCAGACCAGCTCGATCACGATGGTTTCAATGACATTGGCGACGTCCTCGAAGCGGTCGGTGACCTTTTCGAGCCGCTGATAGACTTCCTTGCGGGCGATCAGGCGGACCGGGTCGCGCTCGGAGGCGAACAGGGCGCGCAGCCCGTCGCGCTGGCGCTGATCGGCGGCGCTTTCTTCCTGGCCGATCGCTTCGCACAGACGGTTGATCTCGTCGGCGTTGCGGGTGGCCTGCTGCATCATCGGAATCGCCTGGACCAGCAATCCGGCGCATCCGGAAATACCGGCGGCCAGTTCGCGCATGTCGTGGCTGAAATCGCGCACCCCGTACAGATCGACGCGCTGGGCCACCTCTTCGATTCCATCGACGGTGTTGTCCATCGTGGTGATCAGCTTGTGAATCTGATCGCGGTCAAAGGGGGTGATGAAGCTGCGGTGCAGGGCCTGAAGCGTTTCACGGGTGATCTTGTCGGCTTCGCCCTCAATCGCACAGATGCGGCGGAAGTGAAGGTTCATGTCGGCCCCTTCGGCCATCATGTCTTCCAGAGCGCGCGAGGCTTCAAGAATTTTCGCGGAATGCGCTTCAAACAGTTCAACAAATCGCTCTTCGCGCGGCATCAACGACCGAAACAGGCGAAAGAACATCAACCAGGCCCCCGACAGTTCCAGAAAAGCCCGCGAACGAGCGCCGTCTGCATATCATACATGACCGTTCCGTTACAGGCGGTTCGACTGGTGGCGACCGATTAGGCGCTTGTGCCCGTCGCGACGGACTTCTACCCTGACCGGATCGAAATTCTGTCGCGGGAGTGGGGGCTATGCGCCGTCTCACCGTTGCCGCACTCCTTGCGGTTCTGCTGCTACCGCCCGCCCTGCCCGCCGCCGCAGCCGGGGCCGAGGAGGGAGAGGTCGTCGTCAGCACCTGGTCCTTCGTCTCTCCCGGCATGTCGGAAAAGCGCGGCTGTCGTCTCCGGGTGGTGATCGAGAACAAGACCCCGGTGTCGATCGGATTTTCCGGCAAGTTCCGCACCTTTTTGAAAGGGGTCGAGAAGGACGCCTGGTTCGTCACCACCACGCGAATCCCGCCCAAGGGCCAGACCGAGCGGCTGTATGCCTGTGTAATTCCGGGCGATACGCTCGAACTCGACCGCACCAGCGATTACGGATATCCCCGCATCTGTGAGGTCGAAGGCGAAAATACAAGCCCCTGCCCATTCAAGCTGCGGCAGGTGTCCAACCTTGTCATTACCGGCCAATAGGCCGTGGCTCGAGGGGAGAACGCGAGACAAATGCGGACGGTTCTGGTTGGCAATATCAAGGGCGGATGCGGCAAGACCACTCTGGCGACCCACCTCGCCACCGCTTTCGCCGCCGAAGGCAGCTTTGTCGCGATCGGCGATTGCGACCGTCAGGGGTCCAGCCTTAATTGGCTGCGGCGACGCGCCCCGGACGCCCCGGCAATTCTCGGGCTCGATTGGGCCAAGGAGGTCGGCGATCCGCCTAAGGGTCTGGAACGGCTGGTGATCGACGCCCCGGCGGCAATGCATCACAAAGATGTCGAGGCGTTGATCGAGATCAGCGAGATCGTCGTGGTTCCGGTGCTGCCCGGGGCGTTCGACGAGGATGCGACCGCCCGCTTCCTCGAACGGCTGTCGAAGGTCAAGGCGGTGCGCAAGAACAAGCGGGTGGTGGCGGTGGTCGGCAACCGTCTGCGCCCCGGCACCCGGGCCAGCGACCGTCTCGACGGTTTTTTCGGCGGTCTCGGCTTTCCGGTGGTGGCGCGGCTGCGCGATACCCAGCTCTATCCGACGGTGGCGGCGCGGGGATCAAGTGTGCTGGAAAGCACCGAAAGCCGGGCTAAATCCTATGCCGCCGAGTGGGCTCCCCTGCTCGATCTGATCATCGGATCGAAATAGGCGAGCCCCCAAAAGAAAACCGGAGCGGGCCAGCGGCCCGGTCCGGTTTCGCCGCACTCTATTTCGCCTTGGCGCGCCCGCGCGGAGCCGCCTTGGGCTTGTCCTCGGACGGGGCGGCCTTGGGGGCGGCCTTCGGCTTCGCGGCGCGGGGTTTCACCGGCGCGGCGACCTGGGCGGCTGCCACCAGACCCGAGACATGCAGTTCGGCCGCCAGCCAGAAATCCATCGCGCGCCCTTCGGGCTGTCCCGCCTCAACCCACAGGTGGTAGGCAAGGTCTCTTACCTTGTCTTCGGAATTCTGGGTCATGGCCTCTCCTGGCGATCAGTGTGTGAAAAACGGCGCAACTCTAACGCACCCGGTTGTCTGGGTACAATGACGGTCGGGTTTAACCCGCCTTTCGGCCAGCGCCGATGCGGGGTTCCTCGCCCTTGACCAGCCGGGCGATATTGGCCTGATGGCGGTGAAAGCCCATCGCCGCCAGTCCCAACGCCATCAACGCGGCGGCGGGACCGGAGAAATACCAAGCATAGAGCGGGGCCAGCGCCAGCGCCGCCAGCGCCGCCGCCGACGAGATGCGGAACGCCGCCGCCACCGCCAGCCAGGTCAGGCCGCAGGCGATGCCCACCGGCCACGAGGCGGCGGCCAGGGTGCCCAGCGTCGTCGCGACGCCCTTGCCGCCCTTAAAGCCCAGCCACACCGGATAATTATGGCCCAGCACGGCAGCGAACCCGGCCAGCAGCATCGGATAGGATTCGCCACCGGTCAGCAGCGCGGCTAGCCCGACCGCGATCGCTCCCTTGCCGCCATCGAGCAACAGGGTGGCGAGCGCCAGTCCCTTATGGCCGGTGCGCAGCACGTTGGTGGCGCCGATATTGCCCGACCCGATGGTGCGGATGTCGCCCAGTCCGGCGGCGCGGGTCAGCACCAGCCCGAACGGAACGCTGCCCAGCAAATAGCCGCCGATCGCGGCGAGCGCGAGGATCAGGCCGAGGAAAAGATCAGCACTCATGATGGAACACCGTGCGGCCGTCGATAACGGTACGGGTCACCATGCCGCGGACCAGACGCCCGTCGAACGGTGAGTTCTTTGATTTCGAGCGGGTGGCCTTGGCATCGATCACCCAGGCGCGGTCGGGATCGAACAGCACCAAATCGGCCGAAGCCCCGGTCTTCAGCCGCCCGGCGGCCAGCCCCAGGATCGCGGCGGGGGCGCAGGTGACCAGCCGCAGAGCCTCAACCAGAGGGAGCGCCCCGTCATGGACCAGATCGAGCGTCACCGGCAGCAGGGTTTCCAGCCCGGTGCCGCCGAATTCGGCCATCGTGAACGGCACCCGCTTTGAATCCTGGTCCTGGGGGGCGTGATCCGAGGCGATGGCATCGATGGTGCCGTCCTTCAGCCCTTCGATCACCGCCAGCCGGTCGGGTTCACCGCGCAACGGCGGCGACAGCTTGGCGAAAGTGCGGTAATCGCCGACCGCCTGCTCGTTCAAGGCGAAATAGGGCGGCGCGGTGTCGCAGGTGACCGGCAATCCGCTCGCCTTGGCGCGGCGGATCAACTCGATTCCCTCGGCGGTCGAGAGATGGGCGGCGTGATAGCGCCCCCCGGTCAGGGCGACCAGCCGCAGATCGCGCGCGATCATGATCGCTTCGGCGGCGGCGGGCATTCCGGCTAAGCCCAGGCGGGTGGCGAACTCGCCCTCGTTCATCACCGCGTCCTCGACCAGCGAGGGTTCCTCGGGATGCTGGACGATCAGCAGGCCGAAGGTGGCGGCATAGGACAGAGCGCGGCGCATCACCTTGGCGTCGCCGATGGCGCGGGTTCCGTCGGTAAAGGCCAGCGCGCCAGCCTCGGACAGCATCCCCATCTCGGCCAGTTCCTTTCCGGCCAATTGCTTGGTCGCGGCGGCATAGGGATAGACCTTGGCCAGCCCGATCTGGCGGGCGCGCCGGGCGACGAACTCGACCGTGGCGACGTCGTCGATCACCGGGTGAGTGTTGGGCAGGCAGACCATCGAGGTGACGCCGCCCGCCACCGCCGATTCACCGGCGGAGCGCAGGGTTTCCTTGTGCTCCTCGCCCGGTTCGCGGATCTGGACCCGCATATCGACGAGGCCGGGGGCGAGGCACAGGCCGTTGCAATCGACCACCTCGATTCCGCTCGGCACCCCGGACTGGAACAGGCCGGGTCCGACATCGGCGATGGTCTCGCCATTGATCAGCAGGGCACCCCTGGCATCCATCCCGGTGGCGGGATCGAGCAGGCGGGCATTGACATAGGCCACCAGACCGGTGGAGGCGCGGTTAGGCATCAGGCGGCTCCGTCCCGATTGGGAAGATGACGGGTAAGGACGTCGAGGCAGGCCATCCGTACAGCGACGCCCATTTCGACCTGTTCGCGGATCAGCGAGCGTTCGACGTCGTCGGCGACGTCGGAATCGATCTCGACGCCGCGATTCATCGGGCCGGGATGCATGATCACCGCGTCGGGCTTGGCCAGGGCCAGCTTGGCCTGATCGAGCCCGAAGAAATGGAAGTATTCGCGGATCGAGGGGATGAAATTGCCGCGCATCCGTTCGTTCTGGATCCGCAACATCATGATGACATCGACACCTTCGAGGCCCCGGCGCATGTCGTGGAAGACCTCGACCCCCATCCGTTCGACCCCGGACGGCAACAGAGTGCGCGGCCCGATCAGCCGCACCTGCGCTCCCATCACGTTCAGCAGATGGATATTCGAGCGCGCCACCCGGCTGTGCAGCACGTCGCCGCAGATCGCGACGGTCAGACCCGACAGCCGCCCCTTGCGCCGCCGGATCGTCAGCGCGTCGAGCAAAGCCTGGGTCGGGTGCTCGTGGCTGCCGTCGCCACCATTGATGACGGCGCAATTGACCTTTTCCGACAACAGCTTGACCGCACCGGAATCGGGGTGGCGCACCACCAGCACATCGAGATGCATCGCGTTCAGCGTCATCGCGGTGTCGATCAGGGTTTCACCCTTCTGCACCGACGATCCCGCCGCCTGCATGTTGATGACATCGGCCCCCAACCGCTTTCCCGCCAGTTCGAAGCTGGTCCGGGTCCGGGTCGAGTTCTCGAAGAACAGGTTGATGACGGTGCGACCGCGCAGCAGGTTCTTGCGCTTGTCGACAGAGCGATTCTGCTCGACATAGCCATCGGCGATGTCAAGCAGGGTGGTGATCTCCTCCGGCCCCAGGCCTTGGATTCCGAGGAGATGACGATGCTGGAAGCGGGTGTCGGTCATGGCGCGGAACTATAAGCCCGGCCGCTGACGCCCGCAAGGTGGGGCGAAGGCCCCTCGCGCGCTGTTTCCGGCTCTAGTCCGGCCAGCGGCGGTGCAGCCACAACCACTGATCCGGCGTCGCCCGCACCCATTCCTCCATCAACAGATTGATCCGCTCCAGCAACAGACGATTGTCGTCGTGAGGGTCGCCGGTATGGGGGAAATCCAGCGGCGGCAGGACGGTGAGGCGGAAATGCGCGCCCTTCAACCGCTCGACCCGCGCCGGAACCAGCGGGCAGGAAAACCGGGTGGCGAACTGGGCTATCGCCGGTGCGGTCATCGCATCGCGGCCAAAGAATGGGATCGGCACGCCGTCATTCATCTTCTGATCGACCAGCATGCCGAGATGGCCACCGGCTTTGAGAACCTTGAGCGCCTCGCGGGCGCCTTCCGATCCCTTTTGAATCTGGGCCCCCGCCGCGCCCTTGCGGCCCTTGCGGTACAGCTTTTCGATCCACGGATTGTTGGCGGCGCGGTAGACCAGATGCAGCGGCACGCCGCGCTGCATCGCCACCGCTCCACCCAGTTCCCAATTGCCCAGATGGCCGGAAATGAAGATGCCGGGCTGGCCGTCGTCGCGCATCCGGTCGATTTCCTCTCCCCCGATCGTTTCGATCCGTTCGGCGGCGATCCGCTCCAGATGGGGAAATTCACCGGCGACGCGGCCAAGATTGTCCCACATTCCGCGCAATATTGCCGCGCGCTCGGCCTCACTTTTTTCCGGGAAGACGCGGGCGAGGTTGCGCCGGGCGATCCGGGTGACGCCCAGACGCGGCCCTACCATCCGTGCCAGCCAGCCCCCCAGCGCCGAGGCGGCATCGAGCGGCATGGCGCGGAACAGCAGCCAGATGCCCCAGGCCAGCCCGGCTTCCAGGCGTTGCCGTACTTCCTTGCCCGTCATACCACCACTCCGATCCGGTCGAACAAAGGCGTCAGGCACGCCGGGTCGCGCCATTCCAATTCCACCGGCAACGCCAGCACCCGCTCGCGCAGGTCGGGCGGCAACCGGACCCGGTCCTTGGCGGTGGTCACCGCCCGCGCCTTCGCTTCCTCGGCCTCGGCCAGGATCGTTTCGATCTCGGCGCGAGCATAGGGATGATGGTCGTCGAACGGATGCGCCGCGACGAGTGTGGCCCCGGCTCCGCGCAGGGTGGCGAAGAACTTTTCCGGCAACCCGATCCCGGCAAAGGCGACCACCCGCTGTCCGGCCAGATCGGGGGCGTCGGCGGCGGGGACCAGCCGGGCCGCGATCACCGGCAGGTCGGCGGCGGCGGCCCGTTCGGCCAGTCCGGCCCGATCCTCGCCGACAATCACCAGCGCATCGGCGCGGGCAAAGGCCCGCTCGGGCGGCTCGCGGCAGGGACCGGCGGGGATCACCCGCCCGTTGCCAAAGCCATAGGTGCCATCGACGACCAGCAGGCCAAGGTCGATCGCGATCCGTCCGCTTTGAAAGCCGTCATCCATTACGATCAGATCGGCCCCGGTGGCGACCGCCGCCACCGCGCCCTCGCGCCGGTCGCGGGCGACCCAGGTCGGCGCGCAACTCGCCAGCAGCAAGGGTTCGTCGCCGACACGGGCGGCATCGTGGCGCAGCGGATCGACGGCGCGGGGGCCGATCTCGGTCCCGCCATGCCCCCGGCTGAGAAAATGGGGGTGCCGACCCGCCGCGATCAGGCGCTTGGCCAGCGCGATCGCCACCGGGGTCTTGCCGGCACCTCCGGCGACGACATTGCCGATGCAGATCACCGGCACCGCCGGGCGGTATTGTTCGGCTTGTTCCAACCGGCGGGCCGCGCCCCAGGCATAGAGCGTGCCCAACGGGGCCAGCGCTTGGGCCAGCCGTCCGTCCCGGCGCCAGAAGTCAGGGGCGCGCATGTCGCCTCTCGGCGTCGCGCAGGAATGGGGCCAGCGCCGCTTCGACGACGTCGAGCACTTCGGCCTCGGCCTCGGCCCAGCCAGCGGCGGCGCTCTTCATCCGTTCCAGCCGGGCGGGATCGTCCAGCAGCGCGCCCAGCGTCTCCGCCATGCCTTCAGCGTCTTTTACCTCGATCGCCGCTCCCGCCGCGATCATCTGCGCCGCCATGTCGGGGAAGTTCTCCATCTGTGGCCCGAACAGCACGGCGCAGCCCAACCGCGCCGGTTCGAACGGGTTCTGGCCGCCGCCGACGGTCAGGCTCTTGCCCATGAAGACGATGTCGGCCAGACGGTAGAACACCCCCAACTCGCCCATCGTGTCGGCGATATGGATCGCGGTTCCGGCCTGGGGCGTTTCCCCGCCCGAGCGCAACGCCACCGAAAGACCCTGAGCGATCAGCTTGCGGGCAATGTCGGGGCCACGCGCGGGATGGCGCGGCACGATCAGGGTCAGCAGGGTGGGAAAGCGTTCGGCGAGACGGCGATGAACCGAGGCGATGATCGTCTCTTCGCCGGGATGGGTGCTGGCCGCCAGCCAAAAAGGCCGTCCCGCCAACGCGGCGCGCAGACGAACCAGTTCGGCCTCGTCGCCCGGCAGTGGCGGCACTGCGTATTTGAGGTTGCCCAGGCAGCGGACGTCGCCGCCGCCCAGCCCGCGCAACCGTCCGGCATCGGCCTCGGTCTGGGCCAGACACAAATCAAAGCCGCCCAGCATCGACCCGATCAAATCGGGCAGATAGCGCCAGCGGGCATAGGAGCGGGGCGAAATCCGCCCCTGGACCAGCACCATCGGAATCGCTCGCCGCTTAGCCTCGACCAGCATGTTGGGCCAGAAATCCGACTCGGTCCACAGCATCAGATCGGGCCGCCAATGGTCGAGAAAGGAATCGACATAAGGCGTGCGGTCGACCGGCAGATATTGGTGGATCGCTCCCGCGGGCAGCCGGTCGGCGACCATCCGGGCCGAGGTCACCGTGCCGGTGGTCAGCAGTACCCCCAGCCCGCGCCGCCGCAATCGTCCCACCAGCGGCAGCACCGACAGCGATTCCCCCACCGAGGCGGCGTGAATCCACACCAGCGGGCCGGGCGGGCGGGGCTGGCCGGGTTGGCCCAGCCGCTCGCCAAAGCGGGCCGGATCTTCCTTGCCCCGAGCGCGGCGGCTGTCGAGGTACAGCGAGATCAGCGGCCCCCCCAGATCGGTAACCCGTCGATATAGGCTGTAAATCATGATTCCTCCGCCCCGATCGCGTCCAACGGGGCCGGTTCGGGGCTGTCAACGCCCAGCCGGGCATCGGCCTCGGCGGTCAGAGCGTTCAGCGCGGCTTCGATCTGCTGGCGCGCCTGCTCCAGCCCAGCGGCGTCGGCATCGGCGGGCACATGGATCGGCGCGCCCCACACCAATTCGCCCCGAGCGAACGGCAAGGCGACGGCAAAGCGGTCCCAGCTTCCCAGCAAGCGGCGCGGGCGCGCCGCCCAGGTCGCGGGCAGCACCGGACAGCCCGACAGCCGCGCCACCGCGACGATTCCGGCGGTTGCCCGCATCCGGGGGCCGCGCGGCCCGTCCGGGGTGATGCCCACGCATTGACCGGATTTCAACGATTTCAGCATTGCCCGCAGCGCGGCGCCGCCGCCCCGGCTGGTCGAGCCGACAATGGTATCGATCCCGAAATGGCTGACGGTGCGGGCGATCAATTGCCCGTCGCGGTGCTGGCTGATCAGCATGTTGATCGGCACGCCCGGCCGCCAGATTCGCGGCATCATCAGGATGCGGCCGTGCCAGAAGGCCAGGATGAACGGCCGTCCCTCGTCCCACAACGCGGCGGCCGGGCCGCCATTGACGATGGTCCAGCGCCCGGTCAGCGCGACCAGCCGGATGTAGAGCGCGCCCAGCCAGCACAACGCTCCCCGCAAGGTCTCGCTTTTGCCGATTCGCTTGGCCAGCCCCATCCCCCCGGGTCTCCCTTAATGTGTACCGCTCGCAGCGGTCTCCTCGGCGAACTGCATCGCGTAGAGACGGGCATACAGCCCGCCCTGCTCGACCAGCATCGCATGAGTGCCGGATTCGACCACCCGGCCGCGATCCATCACATGGATCAGATCGGCCCCCACCACGGTCGATAGCCGGTGGGCGATGACGATGGTGGTCCGTCCCCGCATCAGCCGGTCGAGCGCGGCCTGAATCTGATGCTCGGATTCGGTGTCGAGGGCGCTGGTGGCCTCGTCGAGCAGCAGGATCGGCGCATTCTTCAGCATGGCGCGGGCGATCGCGATCCGCTGGCGCTGTCCACCCGACAGGTTCAGCCCACGCTCGCCGACGATGGTGTCATAGCCATCGGGCAGGCCCATGATGAACTCGTGCGCCGCCGCCGCATGAGCGGCCTGGATGATCTCGTCATCGCTGGCACCGGGGCGGCCATAGGCGATGTTGGCGCGGATGGTGTCGTCGAACAGGGTGATTTCCTGGCTGACCAGGGCGATCTTCGACCGCAGCGAGGTCATCGTGATGTCGCGGATGTCCTGGCCGTCGATGGTGACCCGGCCGTCGGTGACGTCGAAGAAGCGCGGCAGCAGGTTCAGCAGGGTCGATTTGCCTGCGCCCGACGGTCCGACCAGCGCCACGGTGCGCCCGCCCGGAACCGTAAGGTCGATCCCGTCCAGCACGGCGCGGCTGCCGTCATAGGTGAAGAATACGCCTTCGAAGCGGACGTTGCCCTCACGCACCAGCAAGTCGCGGGCGCCGGGATGGTCTTGAATCTCCGGCTGGGCGTCCAGCACCGAGAAGGTGCGCGCCGCCGCCGCCAGACCTTCCTGGAGGTTGGTGTTGAGCGAAGCGAGCGATTTCAGCGGGCGATAGGCCAGCATCAGCGCGGTGATGAAGGAGAAGAACGCGCCGGGGGTGGTATGCCCGTCGATCACCCGCGAGCCGCCATAAAGGATCACCACGGTGATCGCGACGCCGCCCAGGAATTCCATGATCGGCGACGAGGCCGAGCGCACCCGCGCCGCCCGATAGACCAGATCCTGCAAGGTCTCGACCAACGTGCGGACCCGGGTCTTCTCGTAATCCTCCATCCCATAGGCCTTGACCACCCGGATCCCCTGGACCGATTGCTCAAGATAGGTGGTCAGCAGCCCCATCTGCTCCTGAGTGTTGGCGGTGACCTTGCGCATCCGCCGCCCCAGCTTGCTGATCGGCAGGATCGCCAGCGGGAAGACGAAGAAGGTCCACAGCGACAATTCCCAATCCTGATAGAACATCGCCGCAATCAGGAAGATCAGCGACGAGGCGTCCTTGCCTGCCCCGGTCAGCGCGTCGGAGACGGCAAAGCGCATCTGCGAGATGTCGTTGGTCAGGCGCGACAGAATCTTGCCGGTCGAATTGGCCTGGAAATAGGCGACGTCCAGTCGCATCAGATGCGAGAACAGCCGCATCTGCATGTCGGCGATGACCCTGAGGCCAACCCGCGACAGAAACACCGCTTCGCCGTAATTGCACAGAGCCTTCACCGCGAAGGCGGCCAGAACCGCCAGTCCCAGCGGAAGCAGGAAGGCCGATTGCCGCTCGGTGAAGATCTTGTTGACCACCGGGTCCATCAGCAGGGCATAGGCGGCGTTGGCTGCCGCTCCCACCACCATGCACAGAACCGCCAGGGCGACTTTGCCCAGATAGGGACGCATGCCTTCGCGGAACAGACGCCGCACCAGAACACGAGTCGAATGGTCGAAAGTGATTTTTTGCTTGGTCAAGGCTCCGCCCGGTCGGTTTTTTCGGCGCGGCGGACCATAGCATGGCCGCAGGCCCGGGCCAAATCAAACGAACCCCGACCCTCGGGGCTTGACACGATGGCGTCGGGTGTGGGGGCGGCTCCCATACCCGGCGGGGAAACGAAAACGGCCGCCATCGAACCCGATGGCGGCCGCTCTGTCGTCATTTGGTCCAGACCGAACCGGTCCGGACCAAAGTCTTAGTGCACGTCTTTCCAAATCTGCCGCTTCAGAGCGAAGAGCAGAGCGGTCAGAAGAGCGAGGAACACCATCACCTTGACGCCGAGGCTCTTGCGGGCCTCCAGCTCGGGTTCGGCGGCCCAGTTCAGGAAGGTCACGACGTCCTTGGCGATCTGTTCTTTGGTCGCCTTGGTGCCGTCGGCATAGCTCACGGCGTCTTCGAACACCTGCTGCGGCATGCCGATGGCATAGCCGGGGAAGTAGGTGTTGTACATCTTGCCTTCGGGGATCGCGGCGTCCTCGGGCAGGACGTCGGGATAGCCGAGCAGCAGAGAGTAGACGTAGTTCGGACCGTTGACGCGCGCCTTGGTGATCAGGGACAGATCGGGCGGAACCGCACCACCGTGGATCGACGCCGCCACCTTGTCGTTGGCATAGGGCGACAGCATGCGGTCGGACGGACGCGCCGGGCGCTGGAACATCGCGCCTTCGTCGTTCGGGCCGTCCTGGACTTCCTTCTCGGCGGCGATGGCCTTGATCTCTTCCGGGGTCAGGCCGACGGCGGCGAGATTACGGAAGGCGACCAGCTTCAGGCCATGGCAGTTCGCGCAGACCTCATGATAGACCTGCCAGCCGCGCTTCAGGGACGCACGGTCATAGCGGCCGAACACGCCAGTCCACGAGAAGCCGCCTTCCGGCTTCAGCAGCTCGTGGGTCGCGGTGTTCGCCTGGGCGGTGCCGGAGAAGCCGGTGGCACCGATCAGCAACATGGCGCCGATCGCAATCGCCTTGACCACCGGAGCGGAGATCGACGCCGGCAGGGCCAGGGTCTTTTCCTTACGCGACAGCCAGGGCAGGACGATCAGGAAGTGAGCGAAGTAGTAGGCGGTCGCGACCTGGCTGACGGTGACCAGAAGATCGGTCGTCGGCTTGGCGCCGCAATAGCCGAGAACGAAGGCATTGAGGACGAACAGCCAGAAGAACTGGCGGTACAGCGGCCGGAAGGTCGCCGAACGGACTTTGGAGGAGTCCAGCCAGGGCAGGGCGAACAGGATCAGGATCGCGCCGAACATCGCCACCACGCCCAGCAGCTTGGCCGGGATGAACCAAAGATCGACGGTGAAGGCGCGCAGGATCGCATAGAACGGCAGATAGTACCATTCCGGCACGATGTGCGGGGGCGTCAGCATCGGGTTGGCGGGGATGTAATTGTCCGCTTCGCCGAAGAAGTTGGGCGCCCAGAACACGAAGGCCATGTAGACCATCAGGAACACGCCGATGCCGAACAGATCCTTGATGGTGTAGTAAGGATGGAACGGGATCGCATCCTGCGGGCCGTTCATATCGATGCCGAGCGGGTTGTTCGACTTGACGCTGTGCAGCGCCCAGACGTGCAACGCGACCAGGCCCACGATGACGAAGGGCAGCAGGAAGTGCAGCGCGAAGAACCGGTTCAGGGTCGGGTTGTCGACCGAGAAGCCGCCCCACAGCAGGGTGACGATCGAGTCACCGATCAGCGGGAAGGCCGAGAACAGGTTGGTGATGACGGTGGCGCCCCAGAACGACATCTGGCCCCAGGGGAGCACATAGCCGAGGAAGCCGGTCGCCATCATCGCGAGGTAGATCGCGATACCGATGAACCACAGCAATTCGCGCGGCGCCTTGTACGAACCGTAATAGAGGCCGCGGAAGATGTGGATGTACACCAGGATGAAGAACATCGAGGCGCCGTTGGAATGCAGATAGCGCAGCAGCCAACCGTAATTGACGTCGCGCATGATGCGCTCGACCGAATCGAACGCCAGCGCGCTGTGCGGCGTGTAGCTCATCGCCAGGAACAGGCCGGTCACGATCATGATCACCAGGGTGACCGCGGCGAGAGAGCCGAAGTTCCACCAGTAATTCAGATTTTTCGGCGTCGGATACTCAATGGCGCTGTGGCGCAGCATCGAGAACACGGGCAACCGGTCCTCGACCCAGTTGACTACCGTGTTGTTGCTCTTGAAGCCACTCATGACGGTCCCCCTCAGCCGATCCGTACGGTGGTATCGCTGGTGAATTGATAGGCGGGCACAGCCAGATTCTTCGGCGCCGGACCCTTGCGGATGCGACCCGAGGTATCATACTGAGACCCGTGACACGGGCAAAACCAGCCGCCCCATTCCCCCCGGGGGTCGGTCGGCTTCTGGCCCAGCGGAACGCAGCCGAGATGGGTACAAATACCCACCACGATCAGCCATTGCGGGTTTTTCACCCGAATGGCGTCGGCTTGCGGATCACGCAGTTCGGACAGGTTTACCGCCTGTGCGGAAGCGATTTCCTCGGCCGTGCGGCTCCGGACGAAAACCGGAGATCCACGCCAAACCACAGTGATGGCCTGTCCCGGCTTGATCGCCGACAGGTCTACATCGGTGGTGGACAGCGCCAAGGTATCAGCGGCCGGGTTCATGCTATGCACGAACGGCCACAGGGCGATGCCCGTCCCGACCACGCCGACGGTGGACGCGGCCTGCAGCAGGAAATCCCGCCGCGTTTGCCCGTCCGCCGCCGAGGGCTGGGCATTCTTTGCCGTATCAGCCATTTCAAATCCTCTTGTTGGCCCGCGGAAGCGAGACTATTAAACACAATGGATGGCCCGATTCAACAGCCCTCTAGCCCCAGGGCCAAGCTGTTATGATACCTGATTTCCCGCCGTCGGCCAGCCAATCGGCTCACATTTGCCGCCAGACCTTGACGCGCAAGGAGATTCACCCCATGGAGCGGCTGCGTCTGGCCCTGTTTCAGCCCGACATCCCCCAGAATGCAGGGACTCTTTTTCGCCTGTCCGCCTGTCTCGGCCTTGGGGTCGATGTGATCGAACCGTGCGGGTTTGTCTTTGACGACCGCAAGTTAAAGCGCGCCGGAATGGATTATCTCGACCGGGCGCGGGTGGTCCGCCATCCCTCGTGGGAGGTGTTCCGGGCGAGTCTGGCGGCGGCGGGGCGGCGGCTGGTGCTGCTGACCACCAAAGGCGAGCATCGCCACGATCAGTTTTCCTTTCTTCCCGGCGACACCTTGATGGTCGGACGGGAAAGCAGCGGCGTTCCGGCCGACATCGCGGCGGCGGCGGCGGCGCGGATTCGCATCCCGATGGTGACGGGACCGCGCTCGATCAATGTCGCCTTGGCCGCCGCGCTGGTCACCGGAGAGGCGCTGCGCCGCCTCGACGGTTTTCCCGACGAATCCCCAGCCGAAGAGGATCTGGAATGAAACCGTTCAAGGCCGCCTGTCTTCAGCTTAATTCCGGCACTGAGATGATGCGCAATTGCGAGATCGCCGCGACCTTGGCGGTCGAGGCCCGCGCCGCCGGGGCCGATCTGATCTTGATGCCCGAGAACGTCGCTTTGATGGAATGGGGCCGCTCGGCGCTGGTGCTGAATGCCGCCGCCGAAGAGGATCACCCCGCCCTGACCTTTTTCCGCGATCTGGCCCGCGAGATCGGGGCGTGGCTGCATCTGGGCAGCCTGCACATCCTGCTTGAGGGCGGCATGATCGCCAATCGCAGCTTTGTGATCGATTCGCTGGGGGGCATCCGCGCCCGCTACGACAAGATTCACATGTTCGACGTCGATCTCGGCCTGGGCGAGGTCTACCGCGAATCCACCACCTTTGCCCCCGGTGACCGCGCCGTCGCCGCCGACCTGCCGTGGGGGCGGCTGGGGCTGTCGATCTGCTACGATTTGCGCTTTCCTCAATTGTACCGGGGTCTGGCCCAGGCCGGATGCGACTTCCTGGCGGTTCCGGCGGCGTTCACCCGCACCACCGGCAAGGCGCATTGGCATGTCTTGCTGCGGGCGCGGGCGATCGAGACCGGATGCTATGTCTTCGCCCCGGCGCAGTGCGGCGAGCACATCAACAACCGCCAGACCTACGGCCATGCCCTGATCGTCTCGCCCTGGGGTGAAATCCTCGCCGATGCGCTGGAACAGCCGGGCTGGGTCATTGCCGAAATCGATCCCCGCCGCGTCGGCGAGGCGCGCAAGAAGATTCCCAGCCTTGACCATGACCGCTCCTTCGCCTCCCTGCGGACGACATGACTGACGTGACTGCCGTCGCGGATGTATGATGTGACAATCCCACGCCATCGGGGCGGGGGAGAGGCATGACGGTGCGGCCATGATTCTGTTCGAGCTGCGGTGCGCGCAGCACCACCATTTCGAGGCGTGGTTTCGCGACGGGGCCGCCTATGAATCCCAGGCGGCGGCGGGTGCGATCGCCTGCCCGGTTTGCGGCGATAGCGCGGTGTCGAAGGCGCCGATGGCGCCGCGTCTGGTCCACAGCCGGGGCGAGCCCGCGCCGCCCGATCCCGACCGCGTTGCCGGAGAGGTCCGCCGCGCCCTGCTCCAGATCAAGAAGCAGGTCGAGGCCAATTGCGACTATGTCGGCGACCGCTTCCCCGAGGAGGCTCGCCGGATTCATTACGGGGAAACCGAAACTCGCCCGATCTATGGCGAAGCCACCCGCGCCGAAGCCCATGATCTCACCGAGGAAGGGGTGACGGTCTGTCCGTTGCCCTGGATCGGCGACGCCAATTAGGGGTAAACGTGCCGCGCCCTTATTCGGGCTGGCGGATGCGGGACCAGAGTTCGTCGTGGCGGCGATGGATGTCCGGGCTGCACGACACCAGGAATCCGACCTTGGCCGGCCAGGGGGCCACCAGTTCGGGAGCCGACAGCACCTCGGGGTTTAGATGCGCCTCGGCCCCCCGGATCATCGTTGCGAATCCGTTATGGTTTGTGCCGAGGGCGGCATTCTCGGGCCGCAGCATGAAGGCGACGAATTTCAGCGCGTTGGCGCGATTGGGCGGATGGCGCGGCACGGCGACAACGTCGGTCCAGACCAGATTGCCTTCGCGCGGATAGGCGAAGGCCAGCGACGGACGGGCGATGCGGGCGCGCATCGCGTCGCCGCTGGTGGTGACCACCAGGGCCAGCGTCTCGGTTCGCAGGGCGGTGGCAACCTGATCGACCGGGATCAGCCGCGACCGCGCCAGCAAAGGGACCAGGAGGGCGACGGCGCGGTCGAGTCGGGCGGGATCGGTGGTACAACGCGGCTCGCCCGCCTGGATCAGGGCCAGACGCAGCATCGCCGAATCGTCGAGCAGGCCGATGCGGCGGTCGAGGTCGGGCGGCGGCGAGAACAGCAGCGACAGACTGTCGATATCGCCTTTGTGGACCGAGGTATCGACGGCGAACGAGATCGTCCCCCATTGATGCGGGATCGTGTATTCGTTGCGGGGATCGAACGAGCGCGACCGCCAGGGATCTTCGATGTTCCAGAAGCCGGGGAGACGGTCGGCCCAGATCCGTTCCAGCCCGCCGCGTTCGATCAATCCGGCGATCTGATGGTCGGGGGGAAAAGCGATGTCGAATCCCGACGCGTTGCCATCCAGACGGCGGATCATCTCGGCGTGATCGCCGACTTCGGTGAGGCGGACGGCGATGCCGGTCTCGCGCTCGAACCGGTGCAGTAAATCGGGGGACAGGGTGGCGCTGCGGGCCAGCACGAAAAGCTCGCTTGTCGCCTGGGCCGGATGCGCCGACAACAGCAGTGCGGCCAGCAGGACAAGCAGGGCCGCCAGCGCCGGTCGGCGGGGTCGCGTCACGCTTTAGGTCCTGTACCCATAAACGTCACGGTCGCGACGCGAGGAATTTTGGCGGCCGGGCAGGCGGTTGACCCGCATTGGACCGGTCGTCCACCAGGGGCAAGCAACGAACCCGGCCGCCAAAAGGCCCGCGTCCCTTCGGGCTGCGGAAAAAACGACGCACTGGTGCGTCGAAACGCTTGTCCATAGCACCACTATGCCCATCGCGTTTCTCCTTCCATTGCGCCATTTTTTCCAGCAGCGCGCCGCGCGAGGTTTATGAGGACAGGACCCTAGACCTCGTCCTCGATTCGGCTCATGTCGTCGTCGGACAGGCCGAAATGATGGCCGATTTCGTGGATCAGGACATGGCGGACCAGACTCGACAGATCTTCGCCGGTTTCGCACCAGTAATCGAGGATCGGACGGCGGTAGAGCAGGATCATATCGACCGAGCCCGGTACGCCGCCAAAGGCATGGATGTCCATCGCCGAGCCGCGATAGAGGCCGAGCAGATCGAACGGACTTTCCAACTCCATCTCGCGCTCGACATCCTCGTCGGGAAAATCTTCGACCCGGATCAGGACGTCGGCGACGTGGCGGCGCAATTCCTCGGGAATCTCGGCGAAAGCGGCGGCGGCGATCGTGTCGAGATCGGCGATTGAGGGCGGCGAGGCGTGGTGCGGGATCAGTCTGCTCATCATGGCCTTAAGTTTATCGTGTCCTTGCCGAGGGTGCCAGCGTCACCCATCTATCAGGTGGTTCGCAACTTTTGGGATAGGAGACCCGCTGATGAGTCCCGTACTGGCCGGTGCCGACCGCGCCGCCGCCTTGGCCAGCCTGTCCGGCTGGGTCGAACGCGACGGCGGTACCGCTTTGTCGCGCGATTTCGTCTTTCGCGATTTCGCCGAGGCATTCGCCTTCATGACCCGGGTGGCGTTCGCCGCCGAGCGGCTGGACCATCACCCCAACTGGAGCAATAGCTGGAACCGGGTCGAGATCACGCTCACCACCCACGAATCCGGCGGGCTGACCGAGCGCGATCTCTCGCTGGCGCACGAGATCGACCGCGTCGCGAAGTAAGCCCGCCCGGTCTTAAGGTCAGACCCTATGCGGTCTGCCAGTCGGGTCGGCGGTCGAGCGCGATCATATCCTCATAGCTGGGCCGGGCCCGCACCAATGCGAACCGGTCGCCCTTGACCATCACTTCGGGCACCAGCGGGCGCGAATTGTAGGTCGAGGCCATCGCCGCGCCATAGGCGCCCGCCGTTTCGAACACCAGCAGATCGCCGGCTTCGACCGGGGTGAGGTCGCGCTGGCGGGCGAAGGTATCGCCGGTCTCGCACACCGGGCCGACGATATCGACCGGGGCGGCGGCGGCATCGGCGGCGGGTTCGACCACCGGCCTGATCGCGTGGAACGCGTCGTACAGCGCCGGGCGCATCAGATCGTTCATCGCCGCATCGACGACGACGAAGGTCCGGGTGGCCCCTCGCTTGACCCGCACCACCGACGAGACCAACAGACCGGCATTGCCGACCAGCAACCGGCCGGGCTCGACGATGAAGCGGCAGCCGAGATCGCCCAGCGTTTGGGCGATCGTTTCGGCATAGACGGCGGGAGAGGGCGGAGTCTCGCCATCATAGGGCACGCCCAGACCGCCGCCGAGATCGAGGCGGCTGATCTCGGTGCCGTCGGCGCGCAGGTCAGAGACCAGATCGCGCAGGCGCAGGAAGGCTTCGCGGAACGGGCCGATCTCGGTCAATTGCGAGCCGATATGGCAGGCCACCGCCACCGGGGCGATCCCCGGCAGGGCGCGGGCGATCGCATAGACCTCGCGGACGCGGGTCCATTCGATGCCGAACTTGTTTTCCTTCTTGCCGGTGGTGATCTTGGCGTGGGTGTTGGCATCGACGTCGGGATTGACCCGAAGCGCCACCTCGACCACCCGGCCCGCCGCGACCGCCAGCTCGGACAGCATCAGCAGTTCCGGCTCGGACTCGACGTTGATCTGCATGATCCCGGCGTCAAGGGCGAAGGCCAGTTCCTCGCGCGATTTGCCGATTCCGGAAAAGACGATCCGCTCGGCGGGAACGCCTGCGGCCAGGGCTCGGCGCAACTCGCCCTCGCTGACGACATCGGCTCCGGCCCCAAGCTGGGCCAGGGTCCGGATCACCGCCAGGTTGGGATTGGCCTTGCAGGCGAAACAGATCGTCGTTTCCAGTCCTGCCGCCGCCAGGGCGTCGGCCAGGACGGCGTAATGGCGCTCGATCGTCGCGGTCGAGTAGCAATAGAACGGGGTGCCGATCTCGGCGGCGATCGCGGGGATCGCAACGTCCTCGGCGAACAGTATGCCGCCCTGATAGTCGAAATGGTTCATCGGGTCAGGTCCGTTTCTGGGGCGGGCGATGAGCCAGCCTCGCTGTTCCGGGGCGTCTGCTTGCGTCCGGGATAGGGCGTGTAGGGATAAGTGGTCGGGTAGGTCGCCCCCTCGGGCTCTTCGGGCTTGCCCCGGCGGCCGCACCCGCCGAGGAGCGACGTCCCCAGCCCGACCGCCAGAAGTCCGAGCAGCCCGCGCCGGGTCACCGCCCTTCCTCCGCCAGCCGGGTCCGCGCTTCGGCGATCGCGGCCCGCACCCGCACCGGGGCGGTGCCGCCCTGGCTGGTGCGGCTGGCGACCGAGGAGGCGACGGTCAGCACCGCCTGGGCCTCGGCGGTGATGCCGGGCTCGATCGCCCGCATCTCGTCGAGCGAGAGGTCTTCCAGCCCGACTCCCTTGTCCTCGGCCAGCTTGACCAGCGAGCCTGCGACATGGTGGGCGCGGCGGAACGGCATCCCCAGCGCGCGGACGCACCAATCGGCGATGTCGGTGGCGGTGGTAAAGCCCGCTCCGGCGGCGGCTGCCATCACCGCTTCGTTGGCGGTGAGGTCGCGGATCATCCCGGTCATCGCCGAGATCGCCAGTTCCATCGTGTCGGCGGCCTCGAACACCGGTTCCTTGTCGTCCTGCATGTCCTTCGAATAGGCCAGCGGCAGGCCCTTCATCACGATCAGCAGCGAGGCCAGATCGCCGATCACCCGCCCGGTCTTGGCCCGGATCAGTTCGGCGGCGTCGGGATTGCGCTTTTGCGGCATGATCGACGAGCCGGTGGTGAAGGCGTCGGACAGCGAGACGAAGCGGAATTGCGCGCTGGTCCAGATCACCAGTTCCTCGGCCAGCCGCGACAGATGCACCGCACAGATCGACGCGGCCGACAGGAATTCCAGCGCGAAATCGCGATCCGACACCCCGTCCAGCGAATTGCGCATCGGCCGCTCGAAACCCAGGGCGCGGGCGGTGGCCTCGCGGTCGATCGGGAACGAGGTTCCGGCCAGCGCCGCCGAACCCAGCGGGGATTCGTTCAGCCGCTTGCGGGCGTCGGCAAGGCGGCTGCGGTCGCGGCCGATCATCTCGACATAGGCCATCAGGTGATGGCCAAAGGTCACCGGCTGGGCCGCCTGAAGATGGGTAAAGCCCGGCATCACCGTCGCGGCATGCTCCTCGGCACGGTCGAGCAGGGCTTCGACCAGTTCCTTCAGCCCGGCCTCCATTCCGTCGATCGCATCGCGGACCCACAGGCGGAAATCGGTCGCCACCTGATCGTTGCGCGAGCGGGCGGTGTGCAGCCGTCCCGCCGGTTCGCCGATCAGTTCGGCCAGCCTTGCCTCGACATTCATGTGGATGTCTTCGAGTTCGGCGCGGAAGGGGAAGGTTCCGGCCTCGATCTCGGCCAGCACCGTGTCGAGCCCGCCCAGGATCGCCGCCGCATCGTCGGCGCCAATCATCTTCTGCGCGACCAGCATCTGGCAATGCGCCTGCGAGCCCCGGATGTCCTGGGCATAGAGGCGGCGGTCGAAATCGATCGAGGCGTTGATCCGCCGCATGATCGCGGCCGGGCCACCGGCGAAGCGGCCGCCCCACATTTTGGACGCGGCGGCCTTGCTGTCGTTATCGGTCATGAGGATTCCGTGGGTCTGAAAACTGGCCGACACCCTACACCCGCCGCTTCCGGGCGGGAAGGGGCGTTACTTGCGCGTCGCGGTGCGGACAAGCTCGGTGATCCCCTCGACGCCGCCCGCCGCGATGTCGGAGGCGAGCGAGCCCCACGACCCGGACAGACGTCCCTTCGGCACCGCGCCTTGTTGCGACACTCGCCCCAATTCGGCTCCATCGGTGCCGCCGACGATCCACACCATCGTCAGGGTCTCCTGTCCCCCGGCGGCGGGGATGACGGTCGCCTGGGCCCGCACGACGAAATCGGCGGCAGTGTCGCCCTCGACCGGCTTGAAGCCGGACTTTTCCAGCAGCCGCCGCAACGCGCTGCCCAGGGCGAGATTGCCGTCGCCGGGCAGGCCCGACAGCGGGGTCAGCCGCACCGTGATCGGCGGCGGCGGGGGTGGGGTGGCGGGGGTGGGCGGCGTTCCGCTCAACACCGGCATCAGGGTGACGACCAGATCGGCGGCCAGTCCGTCGATCAGCCGGGGCGAGGGGCGGCGCCACGCCTCGGCGGGCACGGTCTGGGTCTGCTCGGCGGCGCTGTCTCCATTGGCGCGGAGCAGCCGCCAGCGCAGACGGATCGAGTCCGCGCTCTCTTCGGCGTCGGCGACCAGGGTCCAGCCGCCGCCGCCGCCGCTGCGGGTGGTGGCGGGGATTTCGGCCTCAAGCAGGCGGCGGACCACCGCGTCGGCCAGCATCGCGCCCTGCGGATCGTCGCCGACCCGCCGCACCAGCACGGCGCGGGCCGCAATCGGGGCCAGGGCGACATTGGGGCCGTCGTGGCGGAACGGCTTGGGGAGGTCGCCACAGCCGGTCAGAACAAGCACCACGGGCAGCACCAGCATCGCGAGGCGCACTTAGGATCAGCCCTCCAGCAGGATGGTCGAGAGTTGACGGCCGTAATCCGGCTCGCCCCGCAAGGTGGCGCGGCGATAGCTGAAAAAGCGGGTCTCGTCCCGATTGGTGTCGGCGGGCACCCGCGACACTTCGGTCACCCCCAGCCGCGACAGCCGCCGCGAGACATAGCCCGGCAGGTCGAACAAATAGCGTCCCTCGGTAAAGGGCGAGGGCGCGAAGAAATCGGCGTTGATGATGTCGGAATCGATGAAGGGTTCGGGGAAATCGTGGCCGACTTCATAGCTGCGCTGGCCGATGCAGGGGCCGATCGCGGCAACGATGCGGTCGTGTTTCGCTCCCAGGCCGACCATCGCGGCGACGGCGTTGTCGAGCACGCCGCCCAACGCGCCGCGCCATCCGGAATGGACGGCGGCGATCACCTGGGCGCGGCCGTCGGCCAGCAGCACCGGAGCGCAATCGGCGGTGAGGATGCCCAGAACCAGACCGGGACGGTCGGTCACCATCGCATCGGCGACCGGAGGATGGGCCGGATCCCACTTGTCGCGGACCACCACCACCTCGGCGGTGTGGGCTTGATACAGCGTGCACAATGCGTCGGCGGGCTGGTCCAGCATCGCCATCACGCGGGCGCGGTTTTCCGCGACCGCGGCGGGGTCGTCCTTCGAACCGGGACCGCAATTGAGCGATCCGTAAAGACCGGTCGAAACGCCCCCTTCGCGGGTGAAGAAGCCGTGCCGCAGGCACGAAATCTCGTTCAGAATCGATAGGGTGATCATGGGGGGGATGATCCTTGAGGCACGTCCAGAGCAGAAAGCATGGGCAGGGAAGGAGAGGCCAAGGCCAGAACACGGAACAGGGTGCCCATTTCGCCGGGATCGATCAAGCGCCGTGCACCGGCGGCCAGGGCGGCGGCCTGCTCCGGCGTCGCCATCTGCATCAACATCCTCGCCCGTTCCTCCAGCCCCATCCGCGACAGGAACAGACCCTGGGACACCGGCCCATCGACCCGGGCTCCCGCCCTGCGTGCCGCCGCCGCCAACCGGGCGAAATCGACATGGGCGGTCAGATCGACATGGCCGGGATCGCGCAACACCGGGTGATAGCGGTGGCGGCGCACCGCCTGGAAGGTGTCGCCGATTCCGCCCGATTGGTGGCCATAATCGACGATCAGGGCGGCCCCGCTTGTGTCGGCCACCCGCTGCCCCAGCCATCCGGCCAGGGCCAGACCGGCCTCGCCGATTTCGACAATCGCGCCGTCGTCGGCTTCGGCGGGCAGATCGGTGCGGTCGGTCTGCGGTCCGGCGACGAAGACAAAACCGCCGTCCGGGTCCAGCCCGATCCGCCGTTCGTGCCAGAGTCCGCCCCGGCGCTCGAACTGACGGATTGGCAAGGCGTCGAACAATTCGTTGGCGACAACCAGCAGCGGGCCGGGGGGCAGATCCTCGACCCGCTCGACCCAGGCGATTTTGTGTTCGGCCAGGGTCTGGGCCTGACGGTTGCGCAGCGCCGGGCTGGTTTCGACCAGCACCACGGTGAGAGCGGCGGCAAAGGGGGGGCGGATCTGGGCGGCGCGGAGCAGGTCGGCCATCAACGTGCCGCGTCCCGGCCCGATCTCGGCCAGAACCAGCCGCTCGGGCGATCCCATCGCCTGCCACGCCAGCAGACACCACAGCCCGATCAGTTCGCCGAACATCTGGCTGATTTCCGGCGCGGTGGTGAAATCGCCGCCCAGCCCGAACGGGTCGTGCCCGGTGTAATAACCGTGCTCGGGGTGACCCAGCGCCGCCGCCATGTAATCGGCGACCGAAATCGGCCCCTGCTCGCGGATCGTCTCGGCCAGAATGCGCGCCAATGCCTGGGTCATGATGTCACCTTGGCTCGTAGACGGGCGGCGTCTGATACCGGCCAACCCGCGACCTGACCTGTTCGCCGCTTTCCAGCCGCCATTGCGGCGGCGGCCAAGCGGGCGGATGCCCGCGCCCGGCGAGGGGCAATACACCCGGCCAAGTCCTTGGCCGGGTGGTCTTACGTCGTGGCGGTCTTGCCCCGATAGGCCGCGGCGATCAGACCGGCGCCCGCCAGCACCAGCGGCACCGACAGCAACTGGCCCATGGTAAAGCCGCCCCACAGGAAGCCGAGATGGGCGTCGGGCTGGCGATAGACCTCGCCCACCATCCGGGCCAGACCGTACCCGGCCAGGAACACCCCGGACAGCGCGCCGGGACGGTGGCGGATACCGGTGAAGCGCCACAGCAGGAACAGGGTCAGCCCCAGTGCCGCGCCTTCGAGACCGGCCTGGTAGAGCTGGCTGGGATGGCGCGGTTCGGGGCCGCCATGGGGGAACACCATCGCCCACGGCAGATCGGGGGGGGCGACGCGGCCAAACAATTCGCCATTGATGAAATTGGCGATGCGACCGAAGAACTGGCCGATCGGCTCGGCGCAGCAGATCGCGTCGCCGATCAGGAACAGGTTGCGCTTGCGCAGCCTCGCGAACAGGACGATGGCGAGGATCACGCCCAGCGCGCCGCCGTGGAACGACATTCCGCCATGCCACAGCATCGGGATTTCCAGCGGATTGGCGAAGAAATAGGCGGGCTTGTAGAACAGGACGTAGCCCAGCCGTCCCCCCAGGATCACCCCCAACGTCGCCCAGACCAGGAAGTCATCGACCTCGGTCTCGCTCATCGCGTGGGGCGGGCGGGCGGCCAGCGCCTTGACATAGCGCCAGCCCAGCAGCAGCCCGGAAATATAGGCCAGGGCATACCAGCGGATCGCGAACGGCCCCAGTTGCAGCGCCACCGGGTCGATCTGGGGATAGGTGAGGGCGAAGCTCATCGGTAGGAATCCGCTGCGGCCAGATATTGCTTCACATAGGTCTCGACGCCCTGTTCCAGCCCGGTGAAGGGGCGGTCGTAGCCCGCTTCGCGCAGCCGCTCCATCCGCGCCTCGGTGAAGTACTGGTACTTGTCGCGGATCTCGATCGGGGTGTCGCGGAACTTGATCTGCGGCTCGCGCCCGACCGAGCGATAGACCGAGGTGGCGAGATCGAGGAACGAGCGGGCCTTGCCGGTGCCGACATTGAACAGGCCATTGACCTGGGGATTGTCGTAGGCCCACATCATCACGTCGACGACGTCGCCGATCCAGATGAAGTCGCGCAACTGGCCGCCGTCCGGATATTTCGGATTGTGCGAGCGGAACAATTGATAGGCCGCGCCAGCGACAGCGTGGGGGTAAATCTGGGCCACCACGCTCTGCTGGTTGCCCTTGTGATACTCGTTGGGGCCATAGACGTTAAAGAATTTAAGCCCGACCCATTGCGGCGGGCGGCGCGACCCGACCGCCAGCTTGCGGGCGACGCGGCGGTCGAACAGATGCTTCGACCAGCCATAGGCGTTGAGCGGATGCAGTTTGGCCAGATGCTCGATCGAGGCATCGTCGTCGAAGCCGTTGCTGCCGTCGCCATAGGTCGCCGCCGACGAGGCATAGATCATCCGCACGTTGTTCATCGCGCACCATTTCCACAGTGCGAGCGTCAGCGAGAAATTGTTGGCGACAATCTTGTCGGCGTCGGTCTCGGTGGTGGCCGAAATCGCGCCCATGTGGAAGATGACCTCGATGCTCTTGCGATTGGCCTCAAGGAAATCGAACAATTGCTCGGGATGGACGATGTCGGCCAGCTCGCGCTTGGCGATGTTGCGCCATTTGTCGTTGCTGCGCAGCCGATCGCAGGCCACCAGTTTTCCCGCCTTGCGCTGTTCCAGCGCGGCCAGGATGTTCGACCCGATGAAGCCGGCGCCGCCGGTGACTAAAATCATCGCACGCTCCGCGACCTTTGGGGGACTCTCGCGGTTATAGGCCCGCCGCCGCGGCTTCCGCAAGCGGCGGAACCGTGACGGTGATGTTTGGACACCTTCGCCGCTTCGTCTGGACCGTTACGCGATGGCAACGGCTTTCATCTGTTCGACTGCCTCGACCAAGGCGGCCCGCAACGGCGGCTCCATCGCGGCGTGCCCGGCATCGGGGACGATCCGCAGCACCGCCCCCGGCCAGACCCGGGCAAGGTCGAAGGCGGTGACCGGCGGACAGATCACGTCGTAACGGCCCTGGACGATGATGGCGGGGAGGTGGCCGATCGCTCCCATTCCGTCCAACAATTGGTTGGGGGCAAGGAACCCGGCATGGGCCATGTAATGGGCTTCGAGCCGGGCCATCGACAAGACGCCCGGTCCGACCGGGACGCCGTCGTCGGGGCGGGGGAGCAGCCGGGCGCAGGCTTCCTCATAGGCGCACCACGCCCGCGCCGCCGACAGATGGACCAGCGGATCGGGATCGTTCAGCCGCGCCAGCCACGCCGCCAGCGGCTGGGCGCGCTCGGGCGGCGGCAGAAAGGTGGCGAAGCGCCGCCCGGCCTCGGGGAAGAAGCGCCCCATCCCGCTCATGAACCACTCGATTTCGGCGGCGGAGAACAGAAACACCCCACGCAGGACAAAGCCGAGGCAGCGTTCGGGGAACGCCTGACCATAGGCCAAGGCCAGGGTGCTGCCCCACGATCCGCCGAACAGCAGCCAGCGCGGGATGTCGAGATGGTCCCGCAACGCGTCGAGATCGGCGACGAGATGGGCGGTGGTGTTGGCGAAGACCGAGGCTTCGGGCAGCGAACGGCCGCAGCCGCGCTGATCGACCAGCACGATCTTCCAGAAGACGGGGTCAAAAAAGCGGCGATAGGCCGGTTGGGTTCCTGCTCCCGGTCCGCCATGGACGAACAAAACCGCCGGACCGGAGGGGTTGCCCGACACCTCCCAATAAAGCTGATGGCCGTCGCCGACCGGCAGCAGCCCGATCTGTCTGGGATCGATCGGAGGAAACAGCTCCATGACGCCTCGACAGTGCGAAGAAGAACCCGGACTCAAGTATGACATGTGACGGAAGGGGGAACCAGACGCTCGCCGCACGAGAGTCTGGAGAAGCGGCGCGTCTGAGGGCATACTCGGTTCCGAGTATCCCCCCTCTCCCCGGTCCCGAGGACTCATGAAGGCTCATCTGTCGCACGCCGAGTCCATTCTGACCGTTTCGCTGGACGGCAGCCTCGATCACACCGCCGGAAGCTCCTGGCAACATCTGATCGACGAAATCGCCCCGATTCGGGCCAGCCGGGTCATCGTCGATCTCAGCTTGGTGGCGCGGGTCGATTCGGTCGGGCTGGGTATGTTGCATCTGGTCCGCGATGCCGTCACCGGGATCGGGGCGCGGTTGACTTTGCGCGGAGCCTGCCCGGCGGTGCGGCGTCTGTTCGTGCTGACCGGCAGCGATCAGGTGTTCGAGATCGAATGACCGCGCCGCTCTGCGTTCTCCCCCCGATTGGACGAGGATGGCGATGCTGGCCTGGATTCTTCTAGGCGCGGCGGGGGTTCTGCTGGGTCTGGCCGGTCTGGGCTGGCTGACCCGCCAGCCGCCGGGAAAGGTCAAATCCGCGCTGATCGCCGTCGCGATGCTGACGGTGGCGGCGGTCGGGCTGGCCCTGCTGCTCAGCGGTCGGCTGGCCGGTCTGGTCGCCCTGATCGCCGGTCTGTCGCCCTGGCTGTCGCGGGCGACCCGGCTGCACCAGATCTGGCGGCTGCTCCGGGGGGGCCGTTCGGCCCGGTCGGCTCCGCCGCCGCCGTCATCGTCGGGCGACAGCGCGCTGACCCGAGCCCAGGCCTATGAAATTCTCGGGCTGCCTCCCCATGCCAGCCGCGAGGAAATCCGCGCCGCTCACCTGCGGCTGATGCAGGCCAACCATCCCGATCGGGGCGGTTCGACCTGGATTGCCGCCCGGCTCAATCAGGCCCGCGACCTGCTGCTGGGATAGGACATGGCCCCGCTGTCTCCCCTTCCTCTGCCGCCCAATCCGTGGGGCAGTCGCTGCCGGGCCCGGGTCGGGCTGCTGGGCGGCTCGTTCAATCCCGCCCATGACGGGCACCGTCACGTCGCGCTTCAGGCGATGCGGCTGTTGGGTCTCGATCAGGTCTGGCTGATGGTCAGCCCGCAAAACCCGCTGAAATCCGCTGCCGAGACCCGCCCGCTGGCCAGCCGGGTCTTGTCGGCCAGGGCGATCGCCGCCGGTCATCCCGGCTTGCGGGTCACCGCGCTGGAAACCAGCCTGGGCACCCGCTACACCGCCGATACCCTGACCGCCCTGGTCCGCCGCTTTCCCCGGATCGACTTCGTTTGGCTGATGGGGGCCGACAATCTGGCCCAAATTCACCGCTGGACCCGCTGGACCGCGATCTTTCGCACGGTTCCAGTTGCGATTCTGGCGCGGGAACCGTATTCTGAAGCAGCCTTGGCCGCAAAGGCATCGCGGCGATTCGCCCGCTTCCGTTGCCCTTCGGGGGCGGCGCGCGGGCTTGGGCGGAAGCAGCTTCCCGCCTGGGTGTTTCTCCACATTCGGCGTCACCCCGCTTCCTCCACCGCGCTGCGAGCGGCCGCGCCCATTCCCGTAAGTCAGGCCTAAGCGACAGGAGCCCGCCATTACCCAGCCTCTTCCTTCCGAGTCCACCCCGGCGACCGATCTGATCGCCCTGGTCACCGCCGCTCTGGAAGATCTCAAGGCCGAAGACATCGTTGCCTTCGACCTGCGCGGTCGTACCTCGATCGCCGACGGCATGGTGATCGCCAGCGGGCGGTCGTCGCGTCAGGTCGGCGCGATGGCCGACCATATCGGCCGCGCGCTGAAACAGGCCGGATACCATGTCTCGTCCGAGGGCGAACCGCAATGCGACTGGGTTCTGGTCGATGGCGGCGACATCATCGTCCACCTGTTCCGGCCCGAAGTCCGCGCCTTCTATAATCTGGAAAAGATCTGGGCCCGTCCGGCCGAGATCGCCGCTGCTCCCGCCCCGCGTCCCCAGGCCGCACCGGGCGTCTGATGCGGGTGACCCTGGCGGCGGTGGGCCGGGCTCGTCCCGGTCCGGAGCTGGATCTGTTCCAGCAATATGTCCGCCGCCTGACCCCGCCGCTGACCCTGCGCGAGGTCGAGGAACGCCGACCGCTGCCGTCCGACCGTCTCAAGGCGCGCGAGGCCGAGCTTCTGCTCGGCTGCGTCCCGCCGGGCGCGGTGGCGGTGGCGCTCGACGAACGTGGCGGCGCGCTGGGCTCGATGGCGTTTGCCACCCGGCTGCAAGGCTGGCGCGAGTCCGGCTGCGGCGATCTGGTGTTTCTGATCGGGGGTGCCGACGGTCATGGCGAGGCGGTGCGGTCGCGCGCCGATCTGCTGCTCTCGTTCGGTCCGATGACTTGGCCGCATATGCTGGTCCGTGCCCTGCTGGCCGAGCAATTGTGGCGAGCCCAGGCGATCTTGTCCGGCCATCCCTATCACCGGGTATAGCGCTTAAAACTGCTCCAGTTCGGTATCCCAATACAGGAAGTCCCGCCAGGATTGGTGCAGGTAATTGGGCGGGAACGAACGGCCGTTGACTTGAAGCTGGAACGTCGTCGGCTGTTCCGGTCGGGTCAGCAGGGTCATTCCGGCGGCGCGGGCCGAGCGACATCCCTTGCGCAGATTGCAGGGCGAACAGGCGGTGACGACATTGTCCCAGGTGGTCCGGCCACCCCGGGCGCGCGGCACGACGTGATCGAAGGTCAGTTCGTGGGTGGGGAACGACTGGCCGCAATATTGACAGCTGAAGCGGTCGCGCAGGAAGACGTTGAAGCGGGTGAAGGCTGGCCGCCGGGTGGTGGGGACATATTCCTTCAGCGAAATGACGCTGGGCAACCGCATCGTGAAGGTGGGGGAGCGAATCTCGCGGTCATATTCCGACACCACGCAGACACGGTCGGACACGACCGCCCGGATCGCGTCCTGCCACGACCACAGCGATAACGGGAAGTAACTGAGCGGCCGGAAATCGGCATTCAGCACCAGGGCAGGATGGCTTTCGAACGCGACCAAACGCCTCTCCCTTCACGGGTTGAGAAACGATAGCCGTTTTGCCCTGGATAATCCATGCTAACGTCGTGACGTTTCCTTTAAGCCGTGCAGCCGAAGGTCTGGGCCAGGAAGGCTTGGGCCAGCCGGGCGACCGAATCGTCGATGCCGTGGCCGAGGCCGGGGCGGAGCTGGGCCAGCACCGGCACCCCCACCGCGATCAATGCCCGCTCGGCATTGGCGAGGCTGGCGGGGTTGACCACCTCGTCCTCTTCGCCGTGAACCAGCAGCACCGGGGGGCGGACGGTGATTTCGGCCGCCAGCGACCCGGCATCGACCAGCGCACCGGACAGGCCGATCAGCGCGGCGGGGGATTTCGCCCGGCGCAGGCCGACATGCAGCGCCATCATCGCCCCCTGGCTAAAGCCGATCAGGGCCAAATCGCCGTCGCCGACCCCCCAGCGTTCCAATTGCGCATCGAGATAGGCATCGAGCCGGGGCGCGGTGGCGCGCAGACCGGCCGAGATTGCCGGACCGCTGCGGTCTTGCAGGCTGAACCATTGCCGCCCGAACGGGGCGAGGTCGAACGGCTCGGGCGCGTCGGGGGCGACGAAAGCGGCGTCGGGCAGTACCGAGGCGAAGAACGGGGCCAATTCGATCAGATCGGAGCCATCGACGCCGATTCCGTGCAGCAGCACCACCAACTGTGCCGCCGGTCCGCCGGAAGCGGGGGCGACCTCGGGGCCGGTCAGCGGGGGCAAGGTCGGGGACGGTTCGGTCATGACACCTCCAACAAGGCGCGCCCGATCTCCGGCCATGCTAGACTGGGCCGGAACCGGAACGGGGCGGCAATAAGACCATGCCCCGCCGCCGCCTGTGAAGGACCAATCCGCGCGTTCGCTCATGATCGTGACTCGTTTCGCCCCCAGCCCGACCGGAGAGCTTCATCTCGGCCATGCCTTTTCCGCTCTGACCGCCTTTGCGGCGGCCCAGGCGGCGGCAGGGCGGTTCCTGCTGCGGATCGAGGATATCGACCAGGGCCGTTGCCGCCCGGCTTTCACCCCGTCGATCCTGACCGATCTGGCTTGGCTCGGCCTCGTCTGGGAGCAGCCGGTGCGGCGGCAATCCGAGCATTTCGACGAGTATCGCTCAGCCCTTGACCGCCTTGCCGCCGAGGGCTTGCTCTATCCCTGTTTTTGCAGCCGCAAGGATATCGCCGCCGCCGGTCAGGCCCCGCACGGCCCCGACGGCCCGCTCTATCCCGGCACCTGCCGCACCCTGTCGGAGTCGGAGCGGACGGAACGGCGCCAGTCCGGCCAGCCCTTCGCGTTGCGCCTCGATTGTGCGGCGGCAATCCGGCGGGTCGGGCCGCTGCTCTGGCACGACCAGGATGCCGGGGCGGTGGTCGCCCGCCCCGATCTGTTCGGAGACGTCGTGCTGGCCCGCAAGGAGTGCCCGACCAGCTATCACCTCGCCGTCACCCTCGACGATGCACGCCAGGGGGTGACGCTGGTAACGCGGGGAGTTGATCTGTTCGAGGCAACCCATATCCACCGCCTGCTTCAGGCGCTGTTCGATCTGCCGGTGCCGGACTATCGCCATCATCCGCTGCTGACCGGCCCCGACGGCCGCCGCCTCGCCAAGCGCGACCGTGCCCAGACGCTGCGCTCGTTGCGCGAACAGGGGTGCTCTGCTGCCGAGGTGCGAGCCCTGGTGGGACTGTGACAGTCGATGCGGGGCGGGCTCTCGGTCGGCTCCCGCGCGAATTTTCGAGGCTCAATAGGTTCACTTGCGTTACGGCCTGCACACCCCTGTCCTCCGCTTGACCGGCTCCGTTGCCGGAGATGGCCTAAGGACTCGGTTCCCCACCCTGTCGCGATAGCGAAGCTTTTCTACAGCAGCAGGCTACCCATCGCGGCGGCACCGAAAACGATCAGCATCGCGCCTGACCCGTGATTGAACAGCGTCATTCGCGACGGTGTAACGTGGCCGCGCGCGGCGGCGGCGGCGGCCGACAGCACCAGCCACCACAGCGCCGAGCCCACGAAAATTCCGGCGATCAAAAGCCAGGACTGCACTTGTCCCTCGGTGCGGGTCGATGGTCCCAACGCGGCGAACACGGCGGCAACGCCCAAGATGGTGCCGGGATTGGTGATGGTGATGAAGAAGGTGGTGACGAAATCGCGCCACTTCCCCGCTGTCTCGCCATCCGGACCGACGTCAAAGGCGGCGCTGCGCCAGGTATGCACGCCCAGTCCGATCATGAACAGGCCGCCGACCAGCTTTAACGTCGCGGTCTGACCTTGCAGACCTTCAACGATGGCCCCGATTCCCAGCACCGCGACGGCCCCGAACAAGGTATCGGCCAACGCCGCCCCCAGTCCGGCGACGAACGCGGCCAGCCGACCTTCTGCCAGCGCCTTGCGGATACAAAGAATTCCCACCGGCCCGATCGGCGCGGCGACGGCAAAGCCGATCGCGATGCCGCGCAGGAACGTGATCAGATCGACATTGACGTCCAAGATGGGAAACCTTTGCGGTCACGATGCGGGCGTCAGCAAAAACCAATTGGCCGCGCAAGGCAACCTCCTTGGTTCATGGCTCGACCGGATCGGCGGCAAAGCGGCGGGACGGCGCGATCATTGCGTCCTGAGCCGCGACCAGCGCCAGTTCGCGCCGCCGCTCGACCCAGGTCCGCTCCAGCACCGCAAACAGGCCCGACACCGCGAGATCGAGCGCTTCGGGCACCGCATATCCCGACAAAAGACGCCCGAGCAGCAGCGCCGCCAGCAGATCGCCGGTTCCGCTTGGCTCGGGCGAAAAAGGCAGACGGGGCGTGCGAACCTGCCAGATCCGCTCCGCCGTCACCGCCAGCACGATCAATCCGTCACGTCCGTCTTCCAGTCCGGTGACCAGCGCCAGCCTTGGCCCGCGCCGGTCCGGCCCAGCCAACAGCGAGCGCGCCGCCGCCGCCGCGTCGGCCAGATCGCCCACCGCGCGCCCGGTCAGGCATTCCAGTTCGAACCGGTTGGGGGTGACGATATCGGCCAGCGGCAGCAGGCGGGTTCGAAACGCCTCGGGCAGAGCGGGATCGACATACAGGCCGCGCGGTGCGTCCCCCATCACCGGATCGCATAGATAAAGGGCGTCGGGCCGCCTAGACCGGATCAGGCCGGCGGCAAGAACCGCCGCCTCGACCGTCGCGGCTTCGCCCAGATAGCCGGTCAGAAGGCCGTCGCACTGATCCAGCGCCCCCACCGCCGCCAACCCCTCGACCATCGCGATCAGATGGGCGGCGGGAAACCGCATCCCGTCAAAGACGCCATACCCCGGATGGTTGGAGAATTGGACGGTATCGACCGGCCAGACCTCGTGTCCCAACCGCTGCAACGGCAGCAACGCGGCGGAATTGCCGACATGCCCGTAGGCGACGGCGGATTGAAGCGAAACAATTTTCATCGTCCCCCCGGTATATAGGACGCAATGTTGCGCCGCAACCTTGCCATCCCAGGGCAAGATTGTTACCCTTCACACCCTTTTTATCATGATCGGAGGATCTTCCTCATGGCCGCCACGACCCGGCCCCGCCGTTCCGTTCTGTATATGCCGGGATCGAACCCGCGCGCGCTCGACAAGGCCCGGACCCTGGCCGCCGACGGACTGATCCTCGATCTCGAAGACGCCGTCGCTCCCGACGCCAAGGACGACGCCCGCCGACAGGTGGTCGAGGCGCTGATGGCGGGCGGCTATGGCGACCGCGAGCTTCTGGTTCGCGTCAACGGTCTGGCCACGCCCTGGGGACAAAGCGACATCGTCGCCGCCGCGAAATCGGGCGCCGACGCGATCTTGATCCCCAAGGTCGAAAGCGCCGACATGGTCCGTCAGGTCGAAGCGACGATGAATGCCGCCGGTGCGCCTGCCGCGATGGCGATCTGGTGCATGATCGAAACCCCGCGCGGTGTGCTGCGCGCCGCCGAAATCGCCGATTCGACTCCGCGTCTGGCCGGGTTCGTGCTGGGCACCTCGGATCTCGCCAAGGATCTCCACTGCGCCCACACCCGCGACCGCCAGCCGATGCTGACCGCGCTCGGGCTCTGTCTGCTCGCGGCGCGGGCCAGCGGATTGGCGGCGCTCGACGGGGTTCATCTCGATCTCGACGATGACGAAGGGTTCGAACATTCCTGCCGCCAGGGCCAGGAGCTTGGCTTCGACGGCAAGACCCTGATTCATCCCAAGACCATCGCCACCGCCAACCGGGTGTTCGCTCCGACCGAAAAGGAAATCGAATGGTCGAAGGCGATCATCGCCGCCCATGCCGAGGCCGTCGCCGCCGGGAAGGGCGTCGTTGTCGTCGGCGGTCGGCTGATCGAGCTTCTCCACGTTGAAAACGCCCGCCGATTGGTCGATCTGGCCGCCCGCATCGCCCGTCTGGAATCCGCTTTGAAAGATTCGTCGTCATGAGCAAAACCAATCAAGGCAATTTCCTTGAGGATTTCCGCCTCGGCCAAGTGATCCGCCACGCCACGCCGCGCACCGTGACCGAGGGCGACGTCGCCCTGTACATCGCGCTTTACGGCTCGCGCTTTGCCCCCCAATCCTCGGCGAAATTCGCCAGCGCGATCGGGCTGGCCGAAAAGGGTCGCGCTCCCATCGACGATCTGCTCGCCTTTCATATCGTGTTCGGCAAAACCGTTCCCGATATCAGCCTCAACGCGATCGCCAATCTCGGTTATGCCGCCGGACGGTTCGGTGTCCCGGTCTTTCCCGGCGACACCCTGTCGGCGATCTCGACCGTGATCGGGATCAAGGAAAATTCGAACCGCCAGAGCGGCGTTGTCTATGTCCGCACCACCGGCCTCAACCAGCGCGGCGAAACCGTGCTCGAATATATTCGCTGGGTGATGGTGCGCAAACGCGACCCGGCGGCAAGCCTGCCCGAAACCCTGGTGCCGGATTTTCCCATCGCCGTTGCCGCCGCCGATCTGATCCTGCCCGCCGAATTGCAGCTTGAACGCTACGATGCCGTCCTGGCCGGAAGCCCCTATCTGTGGGACGATTACAGTCCGGGCGAGCGGATCGACCATGTCGATGGCTGCACCATCGAAGAAGCCGAGCATATGATGGCAACCCGGCTGTGGCAGAACACCGCCCGGGTCCATTTCAACCAATTCACCGAGGGACAGGGCCGGTTCGGTCGCCGCCTGATCTATGGCGGTCACATCATCTCGCTGGCCCGCTCGCTCTCGTTCAACGGTCTCGGCAACGCCTTCAAGCTGGTCGCGATCAATGGCGGCCGCCACGCCAACCCGACCTTCGCCGGAGATACCATCTTCGCCTGGTCCGAAGTGCTGGAGCGGATCGAGTTTCCCGGTCGCGACGATGTCGGTGCCCTGCGCCTGCGTCTGATCGCCACCCGCGACCGCCCGTGTGCCGACTTCCCCTTGCTCGCCGACAATGGTCGCGACACCGACCCGGCCGTCGTGCTCGATTTCGATTACACCGTGCTGATCCCAAGGCGGAAAGGATAAAATGAGCAGGGCTCCGCGCCTTGCACCCGCTAGGGCCTACCTCACCGCGGCAGCCCGCAACGGGATCGACCAGACGCCTTAGCGGGGAAGGCGGCGATAGCGGAAGAAGGTGGGTTCGCGACCGGCGAGGCACTTGACCTCATAGCGGGTCGCGGGCCAGTCGGGCGGCAAGGTGGCGCGCTGGGTGGTCAATTGCTCGCGGCGAAAGGCGGGGTGGGCGTCAAGCTGGCGGGTGGCCCAGGCGACATAGATCGGGTCGTCGCTGGCGACGCGCAATTCGCCGTCGTCGGAGAGGACGCGGGCGATCTGGTCGAGATTGTCGGGATTGATGAACCGGCGCTCGGAATGGCGCGATTTCGGCCAGGGATCGGGGAACAGCACGAAGACGCGGCCCAGCGTCGCGTCGGGCAAGGCGGGCAGCAACAAGCGGGCGTCGTCGGGGAAGACGCGGACGTTATCCAGTTCCTGGGCCTGAACATAGCCGAGCAGGCTGGCGATACCGTTACGAAAGACCTCGCACCCGATCATTCCGATATCGGGATGATCTTCGGCCAGGGTGGCGAGATGCTCGCCGCCACCGAATCCGACTTCCAGCCAGATATCCTCGACCGGGCACGGGAACAGGGTGACCGGGTCGATCTGCTCGCCGGGTCCCGGAATGGCGATGGCGAGACGGGGCAGCAGGCCGTCGATCAGGCCGAGGGCGGTGCGGCGCAGGGATTTCCCGCTGCGCCGTCCGAAGAAGCGCGGCCGATCTCCGGCCGCGCCGCTTTTATCCTTATCCTCGGCCATCACACCGACGTCAGAAAGCGCGCTTCAGCGCATCGACCAGATCGGTCCGTTCCCACGAGAAGCCACCATCGGCCTCGGGGGCGCGGCCGAAATGGCCATAGGCGGCGGTCCGGGCGTAAATCGGCTTGTTGAGGCCGAGATGGGTGCGGATGCCGCGCGGGCTGAGATCGACCAACTGCTGCAACACCGAGGACAGCTTGTCCTCATCGACCTGGTTGGTGCCGAAGGTATCGACATAGACCGACAGCGGCTTGGACACGCCGATCGCGTAGCTGAGCTGGATCACGCACCGGGTGGCGAGACCCGAGGCGACGACGTTCTTCGCCAGATAGCGGGCGGCATAGGCCGCCGAACGATCGACCTTGGTCGGATCCTTGCCCGAGAAAGCCCCGCCGCCATGCGGCGCGGCGCCGCCGTAGGTATCGACGATGATCTTGCGGCCGGTCAGGCCGGTGTCGCCATCGGGACCGCCGATGACGAAACGGCCGGTCGGGTTGACGTAGAAATGCTCTTCGTCGGGGAACCAGCCCTCGGGCAGCACGTTCTGGACGTGGGGACGGACCAGTTCACGAATCTCGGCCTGGGTGGCGGCTTCGATATGCTGGGTCGAGACGACCACCGACGCGGCGCGGACCGGCTTGCCGTCGCGGTATTCCAGGGTGACCTGGCTCTTCGCGTCGGGCAGGAACTGGGTCGCGGCACCGGAATGACGGGCCTCGGCCATCGACTTCAGAATTTCGTGCGAATAATAGATCGGGGCCGGCATCAGGGTCTCGGTCTCATCGACCGCATAGCCGAACATGATGCCCTGGTCGCCCGCGCCTTCGTCCTTGTCACCCGCGGCATCGACGCCGACGGCGATGTCGGCCGACTGGGCGTGGACGTGATACTGCACTTCGGCGTTCTTCCAGTGGAAGCCGTCCTGCTCGTAGCCGATGTCTTTGATCGCGTGACGCGCCGCTTCGATCAGCAGATCCTTGGTGACCGACGCCGGGCCGCGCACTTCACCGGCCAGAACGACCAGATTGGTGGTGCACAGCGTTTCGACCGCGACCCGGGACTGGGGGTCGGCGGCGAGGAAGGCATCGACCACGGCATCGGAGATGCGGTCGCTGACCTTATCCGGGTGCCCTTCGGACACCGATTCGCTGGTGAAAAGGAAATTCTTTTTGGACACGGGCAAGCCCTCCTCGACCCAATACATAGGGGACCAGGGGCATCAGACGCTGGGAACGTCGCCATCGTGATGCACCCACTTAGCCGTTTTGGCGTGGCGGCAAGCGGTCAAAATCTCCACGGGAACGGGGCACCCGCTCCGGGGGGTTCTTCTGACAGCCAGGAACGAAACCGTCAAGGACTAAGCCGGGCTAGGGGGCAGGTTGTGCCGGTTGAGTCGGTTGAACCGGAAGCGGCGGCGGCGTCATCGCGGGTTGAGTCGGCGTTACCACCGGAGCCGGAGCCGGAACGGTCGGCGCAGAGGCAGGCGGCGGAGCAATCGGAGCGGGAGCAGACGACGGCGCGGCGGGCCTGGCTGCGGGCAGGGCGGCGGCATCGGCGGATTCGACGAACACCACCACCACTTCAACCGCGCTGGGATCGGGCCGTTCCAGCAAAATCTTGAAGCTGGTGGTGCCCTGGGGGTCGAGCGCGGTGGCGGGCGGCCGGGCCAGCTTTTCCTGCACCGGCTGGCCGGCTTTGTCGAGCAGGACCAGCTTCATCGTCGGCACGGCGCGAATCCGGTCGCTGATATTGGCGATGATGCCGCGCACGACCAAGACATCGACATCGTTGAGGACAAAGCGTTCCGGGGTTCCGGCCTTGCGCAATTCCAGCCCGGCGCCGGGCTTTTCGTTGCGCAGCCCGGCCTGGGTCAGCAGGTCACCCGCTTCGGGCACCAGATCGACGATATGATCCTGGAAGTAATAGGCGGCGCCTCCCAATCCGCCCAGCACCAGCAGGACCAGCACCACCCACAAAGCGGCGGTGCCGCCCCGGCTTTTTTCGTGATGGGTGGCGAAGACATCGGGCACCGGGCTCTGATCCTCGTCGAGCAGCCCGTGCGACAGGTCGATCTCCGGCGACCGTTCCGGCGGCAGGCGCGAGCCGAAGCTTGGCACCGGCGGCGGTTCGAGGTCGGGAAAAGAGGAAAAGGCCGGGCGCGGCTGGGGCGGGAAAGGGTCGTCCGCCTCCAGGGAAGAGAAAGACGGCGCGGCGGCCGGTTCTCGCTGGGGCATAAAGTCGAGGTCGAGGACGTCGTTCTCTTCGATCTCGAGACGCAGAGGCGTCTGGAACCATTTGTGCCCGCACTTGGCGCACTTCAGCTTGCGCCCATCGGTGCCGAGCGCAGCATCGGGGATCGAGAAATTGGTTCCGCAATTGGGGCAGGTGATCAGCATGCTGACGATGACCGCGAGGGGGGACGCTTTAGACTTATAGGCCGCGCGCGCGGCCAACACAAGCAAGGCCCTTTCGCAACGGTGCCGGACGGGCTCGAAAAGCTCCCGTCCGTCAAGTGCTTGAGGCCGCCGCCGAGACCTGCTAAACCGAGGCCCTTGCGATCAGGAGGCTAGTATGCGCCAGGGAAAGATCGAGCGCACCACCACCGAGACCGCCGTCGCCGTTTCGGTCGACCTCGACGGCGGCGGACGCTATCAGGTGGCAACCGGCATCGGCTTCCTCGACCATATGCTGGAACAATTGTCGCGGCATTCGCTGATTGACCTTGTGGTCGAGGCGAAGGGCGACCTGCATATCGACGCCCATCACACCACCGAGGATATCGGCATCGCGCTCGGCCAGGCGGTGGCGCGCGCGCTGGGCGAACGCAAGGGCATTCGTCGCTATGGGTCGGCCTACGTCCCGATGGACGAGACCCTGACCCGCGTCGCGCTCGATTTGTCCAACCGGCCCTATCTGGTGTGGAAGGTGGCGTTTTCGCGCGACCGGCTCGGCACGCTCGACACCGAATTGGTGCGCGAGTGGTTCCAGGCGTTCGCCCAGGCCGCCGGGGTGACCCTGCACGTCGAATGCCTGTATGGCGAAAACGACCATCACATCGCCGAAAGCTGCTTCAAGGCGCTGGCCCGCGCCCTGCGCGAGGCGATCGAGATCGATTCCCGCAAGGCCGATGCGGTGCCATCGACCAAGGGGACGCTGGGGGGGAGCCTGTGAGCGGACGCGTCGCTATCGTTGATTACGGTTCGGGCAATCTGCGCTCGGCCGCCAAGGCGTTCGAACGGGTCGCGGCGGAACGTGGCCAGGGGCAAGAGATCATCGTCACCGCGCGGGCCGAGGACATCGCCGCCGCCGAGCGGATCGTCCTGCCCGGCGTCGGTGCCTTTGCCGATTGCAAGGCCGGGCTCGACCGCCTGCCCGGCATGGTCGAGGCTCTGGAAGAGGCGGTGTTGCGTCGGGGCCGTCCCTTCCTCGGCATCTGTGTCGGGATGCAATTGCTGGCCACCACCGGGCGCGAGCATGGCGAGCATCGCGGGCTGGGCTGGATCGCGGGCGAAGTGCTGCCGCTGGCGGTCGAAGAGACCGGGCTGAAGGTGCCGCACATGGGCTGGAACGAACTGGTCGCCGACCGGCCCGACCATCCGATCCTGGCCGGTCTGCCGGTGGGAGCCCACGCTTATTTCGTCCATTCCTACCGCTTCGCCTGTGCCGATCCCGCTCACCGTCTCGCCCATGTCGAGTATGGCGGGCCGGTCACCGCGCTGATTGGCCGCGACACCATCGTCGGCACCCAATTCCACCCGGAAAAGTCCCAGGCGACCGGGTTGCGGGTGATCGAGAATTTCCTGACCTGGAGGCCGTGAGCGATGTTTCTGTTTCCCGCCATCGACCTCAAGGACGGTGCCTGCGTCCGCCTGAAGCTCGGCCTGATGGACGAGGCGACGGTGTTCAACACCGATCCCGCCGCCCAGGCGGTCGCCTTTGCCACCGCCGGGGCCGAGTGGATTCACGTCGTCGATTTGAATGGCGCCTTTGCTGGTAAGCCGGTCAATTCTGCCGCCGTCGCGGCGATCCTGAAATCCGTTTCGGTTCCGGTCCAGCTTGGCGGCGGCATCCGCGATCTCGCCACGATCGAATCCTGGCTGGAGCAGGGGGTGCGCCGGGTCATTCTCGGCACCGTCGCGCTTAAAAATCCCGATCTGGTCAAAGACGCCTGTCGCCGCTTTCCCGGCCGGGTCGCGGTCGGCATCGACGCCAAGGGCGGCAAGGTCGCGGTTGAAGGCTGGGCTGAAACTGCCGATATCACCGTGCTCGACCTCGCCCGCAAGTTCGAGGACGCCGGTGTCGCCGCGCTGATCTATACCGATATCGACCGCGACGGCGTGCTGGCCGGTCCCAACGTCGCCGCCACTGCGGCACTGGCCGCCGCGATCCGCATTCCGGTGATCGCTTCGGGCGGGGTGTCGTCGCTGGACGATCTGCGCGCGCTGAAAACCGTTCCGGGTCTGGAAGGGGTGATCTCCGGTCGCGCCCTGTATGACGGCCGCATTGATCTGGCCGCCGCCATCGCCCTGCTGAAAGGCTGAGGCATCATGCTGAAGATGCGGATCATCCCCTGTCTCGACGTCAAGGACGGGCGGGTCGTCAAGGGAGTCAATTTCGTCGATCTGGTCGATGCCGGCGATCCGGTCGAGCAGGCGCGGATTTACGACCGCGCCGGGGCCGATGAACTGACCTTCCTCGACATCACCGCCAGCGTCGATAATCGCGACACCATCTATGACGTCGTCCGCCGCACCGCCGAGCAATGCTTCATGCCGCTGACCGTCGGCGGCGGGGTGCGGACCAATGACGACATCCGCAAGCTGCTGCTGGCCGGAGCCGACAAGGTCTCGATCAACACCGCCGCGGTTCACCGCCCCGATTTCGTCCGCGAGGCGGCGGAAAAGTTCGGCAGCCAGTGCATCGTCGTCGCCCTCGACGCCAAGCAGGTCGCTCCCGGCAAGTTCGAGATCTTCACCCATGGCGGCCGCACCCCCACCGGGATCGACGCCGTCGGCTGGGCGCGGCGGATGGTCGAGAACGGCGCGGGCGAAATCCTGCTGACCTCGATGGACCGCGACGGCACCCGCCAGGGCTTCGACATCGCGCTGACCCGGGCCATCGCCGACGCGGTGACGGTACCGGTGATCGCCTCGGGCGGGGTCGGGACCCTTGACCATCTGGTCGAAGGCATTCGCGACGGCCACGCCACCGCTGTGCTGGCCGCTTCGATCTTTCATTTCGGGATGTTTTCGATCGCCGAGGCGAAGGCCCATCTTGCCGCCGCCGGGATTCCGGTGCGGCCTTAACCCATCGGTCATAGGTCCGGGGGTGACAGGACCGACCGCATCTGCTACCAACCCAGACAATAGACACTGGCACCCGGTGCCAAATTCAATCAGGGGGCGAGACGCATGGCCCAAGACGTTGAAATTCTGAACGAACTGTACAAGGTCATCCTCAGCCGCCGTGGCACCGATGCCGACAAATCCTATACCGCCAAGCTGTTTTCGCGCGGCCGCGGCAAGATCGCCCAAAAGTTCGGCGAGGAAGCGGTCGAGACCATCGTCGCCGCTTTGTCCGAGGGCCGCGACGAACTGGCGGCCGAAAGCGCCGATACGTTGTATCATCTGCTGGTGCTGTGGGCCGATTGCGGCGTGGAACCGGGCAAGGTGTGGGCCGAACTGGAACGCCGCCTCGGCACTTCGGGCATCGACGAGAAGAAGTCCCGCGCCAAGAAAAGCTGAGGCTGGGACGGGGACGAAGGGGGAGACCGGTGATGGTGTATGACGACAATAACGTCTTCGCCCGCATCCTGCGGGGCGAAATTCCCTGCCACAAGGTTCATGAGGACGAGCATACCCTCGCCTTCCACGACATCAATCCCCAGGCACCGACCCATATCCTGGTGATCCCCAAGGGCGCTTACATCTCGATGATGGATTTCACCGAGCGCGCCTCGGATGGCGAGATCGCCGCCTTGTTCCGCGCCGTGTCGAAGGTTGCCGAGATCGCGGGCGTTACCGTCGAAGGCTGGCGTCTGCTGTCCAATGTCGGGATCAATGGCGGACAGGAAGTCCCCCACCTCCATATCCACGTCTTTGGCGGCCGCAAGCTGGGGCCGATGATCGTCAAGCCGGTTTAAAAAGGCCGCGTCGGCATCCGGGGGGCGTGCGTCCCCCTGCCCGTCCTGGCCGCACCGACCCCCGGGTCAAGCCCGGGGGGGACGGAACCAAACGGCGACACGGGAAACTCTGACGAACGCACGCGGCGCAGGCTTTGGCGTCGGCGTCAGAGTTCGTCGTGACCGGGCATGCCGGTCAGGCTGGCGGTGGTATCGCACTTGATCCGCTCTTCGGACAGGGCCTTGCCGGTGATGCGGAAGTGGGTCATCTCGGCGATGTTGGTGGCGTGGTCGCCGATCCGTTCCAGATTCTTGGCGATGAAGAGAAGGTGGCTGCACGGGGTAATCGTGCGGGGGTCTTCCATCATATAAGTGAGGATTTCGCGGAACAGGGCAGAGTGGATTTCGTCCAGTTCCTGATCGCGGTCGCGCACCACCAGCGCCCGCTCGGCATCGCCGCCGAGATAGGCGTCGAGCACGTCCTTCACCATCGCCAGCGACAGACGGCCGAGGCGGCTGACCGACCGGGTCTGCGCCACCGGCGGCAATTGGTTCAGCACCAGCGAGCGTTTGGCGACATTGGCGGCCAGATCGCCGATCCGTTCGACCTCGCCCGCGATCTTGAGCGCGGTGACGACGGTACGCAGATCGTCGGCGACGGGAGCGCGGAGCGCCAGCACCTTGATCGCCTGCTCGTTGATGAAGGTGTCGAGGCTGTCGATGCGGGAATCGCCGCCGACGACTTCGCCAGCCAGTTCGCCGTCGCGGTTCTCCAGCGCCTGGATCGCGCTTGCCAACTGGGTTTCGGCCAGACCGCCCATCCGGGCCAGCGCGTCGCCAAGCTTGCCGAGTTCGACGTCGTAGGATTTGACGATATGCTGCTCGCCGATGGTCATTGCGCCCGTCCTTTAGCCGAATCGGCCTGTAATATAACCCTGGGTCAGTTCCTTGGCGGGGGCGGTGAACACCTGTTCGGTCGCCCCCACTTCGATGATCGCCCCCAGATGGAAGAAGGCGGTGATCTGCGAGACTCGCGCCGCCTGTTGCATCGAGTGGGTGACGATGACGATGGTATAATGATCGCGCAAGGAATCGATCAGTTCCTCGATCTTGGCGGTGGCGATCGGGTCGAGCGCCGAGCAGGGCTCGTCCATCAAGATCACCTCGGGCCCGACCGCGATGGCGCGGGCGATGCACAGACGCTGCTGCTGACCGCCCGACAGGCCGGTCCCCTTGGTGCCGAGCCGGTCCTTGACCTCGTTCCACAATCCGGCGCTTTCCAGGCTGGATTGCACCACCGCATCCATGTCGGCCCCTTCGCGGCACAGCCCCATCAGGCGGGGACCGAAGGCGACGTTGTCATAGATTGTTTTGGGGAACGGATTGGGGCGCTGGAACACCATGCCGACGCGGGCGCGCAGCAGCACCGGATCAAGACCGCCTTGGCCATAGACCGGTTCGCCGTCCAGGGTGACCTCGCCCGTGACGCTGGCTCCGGGGATGGTGTCGTTCATCCGGTTGAGACAGCGCAGGAAGGTCGATTTACCGCAGCCCGACGGGCCGATCAACGCCGTCACCCGTCCGGCGGCAATGTCGAGATCGACGTCCTTCAGGGCGAGCTTGCCGCCATAGCGGACGGCCAGATGGCGGGCGGTCATCTTGGGGGAGGGGGGCCCTTGGTCGGGCATGCCGGGTTCCTTTGATCCTCGCGGTGACGATGTCACGCCCGGTTATAGCGGGCATCGGACCGGACGCAATTCGAAAAAGGTGAAGGATTCATGGCAAAGCGATTCGGGGCACCGGGAATCGGCGGGTGACATACGACCTTGCCCTACCTTGCCTTGGGCGACGCCAGCCCTCATTATGTGTAACACGATGAAAGCTGCCAACACGCGCCGCTCCTGGCGCCACGCCACCGCCGAGACGTCCCCCCAGCCCGAAGCCCGCCGTTGCGACCACCCTGGGTGCGATCAAACGGCCGAGCATCGGGCTCCGCGCTCGCGCGACCAGCTCGACGAGTATTACTGGTTCTGCCTCAATCACGTCCGCGCCTATAATTCGGCCTGGGATTACTATGCCGGGATGCCGCCCGAGGCGATCGAGGCCGAATTGCGCCGCGACAGCACCTGGCAGCGCCCGACCTGGCCGTTGGGACGTCAGGGGGCCAATCGCCGGTTTTCCTTTGTTGTCGATGATCCGTTCGACCTGTTCGACGACGCCGAGGCCGAGGCCCAGACGCGCAAGGCCCGCGCGGCGGCAACGCCCGAGGACGACGCGATGAAGCTGCTTGACCTGCGGCCGCCCTTGACCGCCGAGGGGCTGAAAGCCCGCTACAAGGCCCTGGTCAAGCGTCACCATCCCGACGCCAACGGCGGCGACAAGGATGCCGAGGAACGCTTCAAACAGATCAACCAAGCCTATCAAATCCTGAAGACCAGCCTGGACGTCTGACCGCGCCCAGCCGGACGATTCCCCTCAAGGACGATCGCATGACCTGCAAAACCCAGATCCCGCTCGCCTCGGACCATCCGATGGCCGAGCCCGACATCGAGATTTCCGCGCGTGACGTGTTCGGTCTCGACACCGATATGTTGGTGCCCGCCTTCAGCATGGGCAGCGAGCATGTCCCCGAAATCGACCCGTCCTACCGTTTCGATCCCGATACGACCCGCGCGGTTCTGGCCGGATTCACCTATAACCGCCGGGTGATGATCCAGGGCTATCACGGCACCGGCAAATCGACCCACATCGAGCAGGTGGCGGCGCGGCTGAACTGGCCCTGTATTCGCATCAATCTCGACAGCCATGTCAGCCGGATCGATCTGATCGGCAAGGACGCGATCGTGCTGAAGGACGGCCAGCAGATCACCGAATTCCGCGAAGGGATTTTGCCCTGGGCGCTGCAACATCCGTGCGCCCTGGTGTTCGACGAATACGATGCCGGTCGCCCCGACGTGATGTTCGTGATCCAGCGGGTGCTGGAAGTCGAAGGCCGCCTGACCCTGCTCGACCAGAACCGGGTGATCCGGCCGCATCCGGCCTTCCGTCTGTTCGCCACCGCCAACACGGTCGGTCTGGGCGACACCACCGGGCTCTATCACGGCACCCAGCAGATCAATCAGGGCCAGATGGACCGCTGGAACATCGTTGCGACGCTGAATTATCTCGAACACGACGCCGAATGCGCGATCATCGTCGCCAACCAGCCCGAGCTCGATAACGAGGCGGGCCGTGCCTTGGTGTCGAAGATGGTGATGCTGGCCGATCTCACCCGTACCGGCTTCATGAACGGCGATATCTCGACGGTGATGAGCCCGCGCACGGTGATCACCTGGGCCGAGAACACCCGGATTTTCGGCGACCGCGCCTTTGCCTTCCGCGTCACCTTCCTCAACAAGTGCGACGAGATCGAGCGGCCGGTCCTGGCCGAATATTACCAGCGTTGCTTCGGCGAGGATCTGCCCGAGGGACCGGCGCGGCAATTGGCCTGACGCGATGACCGTCCCCCCGCACCGTACCGACGGGCCGAAAATCGCCACCGGGCAGAGCGAAAGCCCGGCCGATCTGATCCGCCGCACCACCGCCGCGACGCTGAAGGCGGTGTCCGGCCGCATTGATGTCGAGGTCGATTACGGCGCCGGACAGGGCAGCGTGCGCGGTGCCGAGGTTCGCTTGCCGGCGTTGCCGCGCACCGTGCTGGCCTCTGATCTGGCCCGGCTGCGCGGCACCGCCGACATGGTGGCGCTGCGGCTGCGCTATCACGACGATTCCCTGCATCTGCGTCGGATGCCGCGCCAGCCCGAGGCCCGGCAGGTCTACGAGGCGGTCGAGCAGGCCCGGGTCGAGGCGCTGGGGACGCGGCGGATGGCCGGGGTTGCCGCCAATCTGGGCGAGTTGCTGGAAAGCCGGATTCTGGCCGAGGGATTGGACCGCGTCACCCGCCGCGATCAGGTTCCCCTGGCCGAAGCGGTGGCGTTGATCGCCCGCGAGCGTTTTTCCGGTCAGGTTCCGCCCACGTCGGCCCGTCATGCCGTCGATCTGTGGCGGACCGAGATCGAGACCAAGGCGGGCGCGGCGCTCGACCGGCTGAGCGGATTGCTGCGCGACCAGGACGCCTTTTCGCGTGGGCTGTTCGACCTCTTGCGCGAACTGGAGGTCGGCGGCGACCTTGAGTCCGAGTCCGGCGAGAACGGCGAGAGCGAAAGCAAAGCGGACAGTCCCGAGGCGGCGGCGGGTAAGGAATCCGACGATCAGGGCGAGGGCAGCGACGCGCCGTCCGATGGCACCGACGCCGAGGCGCCGGGGTCGGCAGGCGAGGCCGACGAGGACGAGGGCGGCGAAAGCGGCGACGAACTGACCTTGACCGGGGCCGGAATGGACGATCCCGGCGGCCCGTCGCGGGAACGGCGCGATCTGGGCGCGGCGAATGCGGGAGACGCGCCCTATCGTCCCTACACCACCCGGTTCGACCAGGTGGTGGGGGCCGAGGATTTGTGCGATGCCGAGGAATTGGGCCGTTTGCGCAGCCAACTCGACCAGCATCTGGCCCGGCTGCAAGGGGTGGTGTCGAAGCTGGCCAACCGGTTGCAACGCAAGCTGATGGCGCAGCAGACCCGGTCGTGGGCCTTCGACCTTGAGGAAGGAATCCTCGATACCGGGCGGCTGGCCCGGATCGTTGCCAACCCGACCCATTCGCTGTCGTTCAAGGTCGAGAAGGAAACCGAGTTCCGCGATACCGTCGTCTCGCTGCTGATCGACAATTCCGGCTCGATGCGGGGCCGCCCGATCACCGTCGCGGCGATGAGCGCCGACATCCTGGCCCGGACGCTGGAACGCTGCGGGGTCAAGGTCGAGGTGCTGGGCTTCACCACCAAGGCGTGGAAGGGCGGTCAGGCCCGCGAGGCGTGGCAGGCCGAGGGCAAACCCACCACGCCCGGTCGCCTCAACGATCTGCGCCACATCGTCTATAAGGCGGCCGATGCGCCGTGGCGGCGGGTGCGGCGCAATCTGGGCCTGATGCTGCGCGAAGGCATCTTGAAGGAGAACATCGACGGCGAGGCGCTGCTGTGGGCGCACGACCGGCTGCTGGGACGGCCCGAACTGCGCAAGATCCTGATGGTGATCTCGGACGGTGCCCCGGTCGATGATTCCACTTTGTCGGCCAATTCCGGCAACATTCTCGAAAAGCATCTGCGCGAGGTGATCGCGACGATCGAGACCCGCTCGCCGGTCGAACTGGCGGCGATCGGAATCGGCCACGACGTCACACGCTATTACCGTCGCGCCGTCACCATCACCGATGCCGAGGAATTGGGCGGAACGATGATGCAACAACTGGCTGACCTGTTCAATGACGGGCAGGCGGTTGGGGGGCGCCGAATCCGGTAGACAGCGGCGGAAGCGGGAGTGATTCTAGCGGAATGGTCGTACTTCCACGTCCCAGGATTTTGCTTGCCATCGTCGCGATCGTTACCCTGCTGGGTGGGGTTGGCGGCCTTGTCGCCATTTCCTGGCTCGACCGCGAGGCGACCTTGGCCGAAGCCAGCGACCGGTTGCGGCTGTCGTCGCGGCTGGCCGAAAGCCATGTCCGCGCCTTGAACCAGGCCGGGCAGGAGGTTCTGGCCCGGATCGGCGATTATTATCTCCACAATCCCAGCGGGTCCGGGATCAGGCCCTGGCTGGCGACTCTGGTCGAGGACGTCCCCTATATCGAGGCGGTGCGGATCGAAAACGCCAAGGGCGATCCCATCATCTCGACCGACAATGCGTTGCCGCCCAGCGAGATCGAACTGGCCGACATCCGCACCGCGTTGTCGCAGCCGGGGCGGACGGTGATCGGCACCTTGCCGCCCGAAGCCCGCTCCGGCGGGCATACCATCGTGCTGACCCGCGCCTTTTCCGGTCCGTCCGGTCGGGCGCTGGGGGTGGCGCGGATTCTGGTGTCGGTGTCCTATTTCAACGATATGTATCGCGGTCTCAATCCGCCGCCCGGCGCGGTGTTCTCGGTTCTGCGCCGCGACGGGATGGTGATCGCCCGCTATCCGATGATGTCCGGGGTGAACCGGCTCGACAGCGCGATCCATCCCTTCACCAAATTCGCCCAGACTTCGGAAGGGGTGTACCGCGCCGTGTCGGTGGTCGATGGCGGCGAGCGGTTGGCCTCGTACCGCGTTTTGCCCGATCTCGATCTGGTGGTCACCGCCGGGCTGCTGGTCGATACCGTGTTCCATGGCTGGCAGGTGCGGACCCAGCACGCGACGGCGCTGGTGGCGGTGGCGTTGCTGTTCGTGCTGGGGCTGACGGCGGTGGCGGATGAAAGCATGCGCCACGAATTCCGCCTGCTCCGCTCGGTCAAGCAAAAGGCCGACGAACTGGCCGCCGCGCTGGCCGACAAAGACGTGCTGTTCCAGGAAGTCCATCACCGGGTCAAAAACAATCTTCAGGTGATTTCCAGCCTGCTGACGATGCAGTCGCTCCATGTCCGTGACGAGGTCGCCCGCAACACCTTAAAGGACGCGCTTGACCGCATTCATTCGATGGGGCTGGTCCATCAAACCCTGTACGAGCGCAATCTGGCCGCCAATGTCGATCTCGGCGCCTATTTCGGTCGGTTGGCCGAGGCGCTGGCGGGCAGCTACGGTTCGGGCAAGGGCGGCGTCACCGTCGAGGTCGATGCCAGCGGGACTCTGGAACTGGAACGGGCGGTGCCGCTGGGGATGCTGGCCAACGAGGCGCTGTCGAACGCGTTGAAACATGCCTTCGCCGACGGCCGTCACGGCATCGTCCGGGTGTCGCTCCATCGCGACAGCGGGCGCTGGCGGCTGGTGGTCCAAGACGATGGCAGCGGCATTCCCGACGAGCCGGGGCGCGGCATCGGGTTCGGTCTGATCCGCGCCCTGTCGCGGCAATTGGGCGGCACGGTCGATTTCGCCGCCGTACCGGGCGGTGGGACGATGGTTACGATCGACTTCCCGGCCTGACGGAGTCCCCGTCTCGCCTTCCCCGCTACTCTGCCGCCCGCGATTTCGGGTCGGCGCTGCGCTGTTCCTTCAGTGCCGCGAGCAAGGTGACGCGGATACGCTCCAGCTTGCGCTCGTGCTCGACCTTATGGCCGAACACGTCCTTGACGTAAAAGACATCGACGACCCGCTCGCCATAGGTCGAGATATGGGCCGACGAGATTTGCAGCCCCAACTGGGTCATTGCCGAGGTGATGTCATACAGCAGGCCCGGCCGATCGCGACCGTTGATCTCGATCACGGTGTGCGAGCGCGACGGCTTGTTATCGACCAGCACGCGGGGCGGCACCTTGAAGACGTGGGCGCGGCTGGGCAGGTTGCCTTTGCGCGCGGCCAGTTCCTGGGCCAGTCGCAGGCGGCCGGACAGCACCTGTTCGATCGTTCCGGCCAGACGCTCCAGCTTGGCCGGGCTGTCGAACGGCGACCCCTCGGAATCCTGGATGAAGAAGGTGTCGAGTGCCATCCCGTTGGTCAGGGTGATGATCTTGGCATCGACGATATTGGCTCCCGAAACCGCCATCGCCCCGGCGATCTGCGAGAACAAGCCGGGATGGTCGCCGGTATAGACCACGATTTCGGTGACGGCGCGCTGGGCGTCGATCCGGGGTTCGATCGTCAGCGGCGCGCCGGTGATCTCGGCCTCGCGCACCAGACGGGCGTGGCGGCATTGGGTGGCGGTGTCGCAGCCGGTCCAATAGCCGGGATAGCCCCGGGCCAGATGAGCCTCGATCTCGCTCTGCGGCCAGCCTTGGCGCAGCAATTCGACCCGCAACGCGTCCTGGGCCGCCTTGACCCGGGTGGAATGGGCCAGCCCGGCCAGACCGCCGGTCATCACCTCCATCGTGCGGTGGAACAGTTCGCGCAGCAGCCCGGCTTTCCAGGCGTTCCACACCGTCGGCCCCACCGCGCGGATGTCGGCGACGGTCAGGCACAGCAGCAGCCGCAATCGTTCGGGTGATTGCACCAGGGCGACGAAATCCTGGATCGTCTTGGAATCGTCGATGTCGCGCTTGAAGGCGACGCGGGTGAAGGCGAGGTGGTGACGCACCAGCCACGAGACGGTCTCGGTTTCCTCGTCGGTCAGGCCCAGGCGCGGCCCCAGCTTCAGCGCGACGTCGGCCCCGATCTGGGAATGGTCGCCGCCGCGTCCCTTGGCGATGTCATGGAGGAAGGTGGCGACATAGAGCGCCTTGCGCGAGCTGATCTGGTGGATCACTTCCGAGGCGGCGGGGGCCTCCTCGGTCAGGTCGCCGCTCTCGATCGAATGGAGGATGCCCAGCGCCTGGAGGGTGTGCTCATCGACGGTGAAGACGTGGTACATGTCGTATTGCATCTGCGCCACCACCCGACCGAAATCGGGCAGGAAGCGGCCGAGAACCCCGGCCTCGTTCATATGGCGCAGCGCCACCTCGGGATTCTTGCGCGAGGTCAGCATCTCGACGAACAGCCGGTTGGCGTCGGGATCGAAGCGCAACGTCGAGCCGATCCGCTTCAGATTGCGGTGGATCAATTCCAGCGCCCGGGGGTGGATATCGACGTCGTTTTCCAGCGCGGCATGGAACAGCCGGATCATCGCGCCGGGATCGGTCTCGAACTGATCGGGGGCGGCGACATCGAGCCGTCCCCCTTCCTGAACGAAGCCATCCAGCATCGTCTTGCGCGCGAACAGCCGCCGGAACGGCAGACGACGGGGCTTGCGCCGGTGCCGCTCCTCGACCAGGGCGCAGACCAGCCGGGTCAGATCGCCGACATCCTTGGCGATCAGGAAGTAATGCTTCATGAAGCGCTCGACCCCGCGCGAGCCGGGGCGATCGACATATTGCATCCGCCTTGCGATTTCGGGCTGAACGTCGAAGGTCAGCCGGTCCTCGGGCCGGTCGGTCAGATAATGGAGATGACAGCGCACCGTCCACAGGAACGCCTGATCCTTGGCGAAATGGCTGGCGGCCTGGGCGCTGATGATCCCGGCTTCGGCCAGTTCGTCGATTCCGGCCACGCCGTACATGTCGCGGGCGATCCAGAACAGGGTGTGCAGGTCGCGCAGGGCGCCCTTGCCTTCCTTGATATTGGGTTCCAGCACATAGCGGGAATCGCCCATCTGGGCGTGGCGGGCATCGCGTTCGGACAGCTTGGATTCGATGAATTCGACGCCGGAATTGGACATCACCTCGGCGCGATAGCGGGCCTGCAACTCGGCGAACAGATCCTGGTCGCCCCACAGCCAGCGCATTTCCAGCAGCGCGGTGCGGACGGTCAGATCTTCCTTCGCACCGCGGATGCATTCCTCGGCCGAGCGGGTCGATTGGCCGACCTTCAGCCCGAGATCCCACAGCATGTAAAGAATGAACTCGACCATCTGCTCGTGATAGGGCACCCGCTTATAGGGCAGCAGGAACAGCAGATCGACGTCGGAATGGGGCGCCAGTTCGCCCCGTCCATAGCCCCCCACCGCGACCAGGGTCATCGTTTCGCCCAGGGTGCGGACGCTTTGGGGAAATTCGTGGTCGGCGGCGAAATCGTGGATCAGCCGGACCAACTGGTCGATCAGAAAACAGCCTTCGCGCACCGTCTGCGACCCGTCGCCGCTCTGGTCGAACCGGCGGCGGATTTCGGTTCTACCCTCGGCCAGCACCTGCTTGAATAATTCCAGCACCTTCCCCCGGCGGCGGTTGCGGGGCAGATCGTCCAACGCCAACGCGTCGAGCCGGGCCAAGACGGCCCGGCGGTTGATGATGGCACGCTGAGAGATGATGCGGGGCATGGCTGGGGCGTTTCGTCCGGGGAAATCAACGGGGCAGTATAGGAACCGCCGTACCCTGCCCGCCAGCCGAATCGATTTGAACCTGGGAAAAGGACACCGAGGCCAAAGGCCGAAGGACTTTTTCACGACCGACTTTATCGTCCGGTATCAGCCCCTCGCAAGCCGGGTCTAAAAACGATAGCTTGTGGCGGGTTCGGGGATAAAGCCCCGACAAGGGAGTGCGGCGGCTCTTCGCTGCTGCTTGGGGAGACGTAAGTCCGGTGAACCTTTTAATGTCATGCAGCGCGTTGATCGACGGGCTCAACCAGCGGGTCGGACGTAGCGTCCGATGGCTGATTCTGGCGATGGTGGTGGTGTGTGCCGCGACCGCAATGATGCGCTATCTGTTCAATGTCGGCTCTAACGCCTGGCTTGAAGTGCAATGGTATCTGTTCGCGGCAGTGTTTCTGCTGGGAGCGGGCGACACTTTGCGGCGTAACGAGCATATCCGGATCGACATCTTGTCCCAGCGCTTGACCCGGCGCGGCCAAGCCTGGGTCGATATCATCGGAACCGTGCTGTTCCTGGTGCCGATGGCGACGATCATCATCGTCCTGTCCTGGCCGATGGTGACGGCGTCGTATCTGCAAGGCGAAGTGTCGAGCGACGCGGGCGGCCTGCTGCGCTGGCCGGTCAAGCTGCTGATCCCGGCCGGGTTCGCGCTGCTGCTGCTGCAAGGTCTGTCGGAACTGATCAAAAAGGCGGCGATCCTGACCGGGCATAGTCCCGATCCGGCCGCGTCCGATCCCGGCCCGGCCAGCCCCACGGCGGGAGGCGCGCTGTGACCGCCTTCATCATCGCCAATATCGCGCCGCTGATGTTTGGGGCGCTGGTGCTGTTCCTGCTGTTCGGCTATCCGGTCGCCTTTGCGCTTGCCGCCAACGGTATCTTGTTCGGCCTGATCGGGATCGGGCTCGATCTGCTGACGCCCTCGCTGTTCCAGGCCCTGCCCGAGCGGGTGTTCGGGATCATGCGCAACGACACCCTGCTGGCGGTGCCGTTTTTTACCTTCATGGGGCTGATCCTCGAACGCAGCGGGATGGCCGAGGATCTGCTCGACACGATCGGCCAGTTGTTCGGCCCGATTCGCGGTGGGCTGGCCTATGCGGTGATCCTGGTCGGGGCCTTGCTGGCGGCGACCACCGGGGTGGTGGCGGCCTCGGTGATCTCGATGGGGCTGATCTCGCTGCCGATCATGCTGCGCTATGGCTATGACGCTCGCGTCGCCACTGGGGTGATCGCCGCCTCAGGCACGCTGGCCCAGATCATTCCGCCCTCGCTGGTGCTGATCATCATGGCCGATCAGTTGGGCCGTTCGGTCGGCGACATGTATCAGGGCGCGCTGGCTCCCGGCCTGCTGCTGACCGCGCTTTATGCCGGGTATGTCCTGCTGATCAGTGTCGTCTATCCCAAGGCGGTACCGGCCTTGCCGCTGTCGGCCCGCACCCTGCACGGTCTGCCGCTGGTCGGGCGGGTGGTCACCGCTTTGCTGCCGCCGCTGGTGCTGATCTTCCTGGTGCTGGGGACGATCTTCCTCGGCATCGCGACCCCGACCGAAGGCGGCGCGATGGGCGCGGCCGGAGCCCTGGGGCTGGCGGTGATCCGGCGGAAGTTAAGCTGGGCGCGGCTGTCCCAGGCGATGGAGAGCACGGCGCGTCTGTCGTCCTTCGTGCTGTTCATCCTGATCGGCTCGACGGTGTTCGGTCTGGTGTTCCGGGGCGTTAACGGTGACCTTTGGGTCGAGCATCTGCTGACCGCCCTGCCGGGAGGCGCGGTCGGCTTTCTGGTCGTCACCAATCTGCTGATCTTCGTGCTGGCCTTCTTCCTCGATTTCTTCGAACTGGCCTTCATCCTGGTGCCGCTCTTGGCCCCGGTCGCCGACAAGCTGGGGATCGACCTGATCTGGTTCGGGGTGCTGCTGGCGGTCAACATGCAGACCTCGTTCATGCATCCGCCGTTCGGGTTCGCCCTGTTCTTCCTGCGCAGCGTCGCGCCGCGCACCGACACGATCGACAAGATCACCGGGCGGCTGATTCCCAAGGTCACCACCGGCCAGATTTATTGGGGGGCGGTGCCGTTCGTGCTGATCCAGTTGGTGATGGTCGGTCTGGTGATCGCCTTCCCCAATCTGGTGCTGGGCTCGATCGACAAGGCCGAGGCGGTCGATGCCTCGAAGGTGCAGATCGAAATTCAGCAGGAAGATTACGGCGGCAGCCCCGCCGAATCGCAATAGAAACAGCGAGGGAGCCGGACCCCGGCTCCCTCGTCTGCTTTTGCCGTGCCTATTTCTTCGGAATTCCGTTCAAGACGAAATTGTCGAAGCCGTATTCGGCGACGCGGAACCACGAGCGCTGTTCCTCCAGGAACGCGCTCCAATGCTCGAACACCTTCTTGAAGGCGGGATTGCTGGCGACATCCTCGGCATAGGTCTGCTGCGCCGCCTTGTAACAGGCCTGCATGATCTCCTTCGAGAACGGGCGCAGCTTGGCCCCGTTGGCGACCAGCCGCTTCAGCGCGGGCGGATTCAGCACATCGTACTTCGTGCTCATATGCAGGTTGGCGTCGGCGCAGGCGGATTCAAAGATCGCCTGATAGGTCTTGGGCAGCTTTTCCCACGCGGCGATGTTGACCAGCATCGTCACGGTCGGGCCGCCTTCCCACCAGCCGGGATAGTAGTAATAGGGCGCGACCTTGTAGAAGCCGAGCTTCTCGTCGTCGGCCGGGCCGACCCATTCGGCGCCGTCGATGGTGCCTTTTTCCAGAGCGGGATAGACGTCGCTGCCCGCCAGTTGCTGCGGCACGACGCCAAGCTTGGTCAGCACCCGTCCGGCATAGCCAGCGATCCGGAACTTCAGCCCCTTCAGATCATCGACGGTTTTGATTTCCTTGCGGAACCAACCGCCCATCTGGGTTCCGGTATTCCCGGCGGGGAAGTTGATGACGTTGTAGGCGCGGAAGAAATCGCGCATCAGTTCCAGCCCGCCGCCTTGATACAGCCAGGCGTTCTGCTGCCGGGTGTTGGAGCCGAACGGCATCGTCGATTCAAAGCCGAAGGTCGGATCCTTGCCGACATAGTAATAGCTGACGGTGTGGCCGCACTCGACGGTTCCGGCCTGGACGGTGTCGAGCACCTGAAGGCCGGGGACCAGTTCGCCCGCGGCAAAGCTGCGGATCTGGAACTTGCCGTCGGTGGCCTCGGCGACCCGCCGGGTGATGTATTCGCCGGTGCCGAACAGGGTTTCCAGGCTTTTGGGAAAGCTCGATGCCAGCCGCCATTTGATCTCGGGCTGGGTCTGGGCCAGTGCCGGGGCGGCGAGCGTGCTTGCCGCCGCGCCCAACGCCGCAGAGGTCAGAAAAGTCCGTCGTTCCATCCAACGTCTCCTCGATTTCGTCGTTCCGGGACGCAGCGAAGCGGCCCCGGTTCAAGCATCCCCCATCCTACAGCAACGCACGCGCTTCGCCAGCAGAGGCGCTTGACGGCCGGGTCGGCGGAGGTCTATCACTGAACCCGTGGTGATTTGTCCGACCGGATTGCGGCCACGTTAAAAAAACCGCTAAAGAGGTCCGGCTCCGATTATGGAGCCACGGTGCCTCAGAGCGCGGCCATTTGCCGGTCAGACCAGCAGAATGTGCATGCCTTAAGGAGGCAAGACCGATGAGCGACCGACTTCCCCCCGATCCGAAAAGCTGGACCCCCCAGACCCGTGCCATCCGCGCCGGATTGTCCCGCACCGGCTTTCACGAGACGTCCGAAGCCCTGTTCATGACCTCGGGCTATGTCTATGACAGCGCCCAGGAAGCCGAAGAGAGCTTCGACGGGACGCGCGATCGGATGGTCTATTCCCGCTTTCGCAATCCGACGGTGGCGGCGTTCGAGGACCGTCTGGCCGCGATCGAGGGGGCCGAGGCCTGCCGCGCCACCGCGTCGGGGATGGCGGCGGTGCATTGTGCCCTGCTGTGCCAGTTGAAGGCGGGCGACCGGCTGGTGGCGTCCCGTTCGCTGTTCGGCTCGTCGCAATGGATCATCGACGAATTGCTGCCCCGGTTCGGGATCGAGCGCGAGTTCGTCGATTGCGGCGATCTGCCCGGCTGGGAACGGGCGCTGTCCCGCCCCACCGCCTGCGTGCTGATCGAGACGCCGTCGAACCCGACGCTGGAGATTATCGACATTCCCGCGGTGGCCGAATTGACCCACCGTGCCGGGGGACGGCTGGTGGTCGATAACGTCTTCGCCACCCCGATCCTGCAAAGCCCGCTGGAGCTGGGGGCCGATGTCGTCGTCTATTCCGCCACCAAGCATATCGACGGCCAGGGCCGTTGCCTGGGTGGCGCGATCCTGGGCGATGCCGCCTTCTGCAACGATGTGCTGGGGCCGTATCTGCGCCATACCGGCCCGGTGATGTCGCCGTTCAATGCCTGGCTGCTGTTGAAGGGGCTGGAGACGCTGGGTCTGCGGGTCGAGCGTCAGTCCGCCAACGCCCTGGCCCTGGCCCAGTTGCTCGACGGCCATCCTGCCGTCGCCCGTGCCCTGTATCCCGCTCTGGCCAGCCATCCCCAGCACGATCTGGCGATGCGGCAGATGCGGGGCGGCGGGACGATGATCGCGCTGGAGCTGAAGGGCGGCAAGGCGGCGGCCTACCGGCTGCTTGACGCGCTCCGCCTGATCGACATCTCGAACAATCTGGGCGACGCCAAAAGCCTGATCACCCATCCCTGGACCACCACCCACCAGCGCCTGACCGCCGAGGACAAGCTGGCGATGGGGATCGGCGAGGGGATGCTGCGCTTGTCGGTCGGGCTCGAGGACGTCGTCGATTTGACCGCCGATCTAGGGGCCGCGCTCGATTCAGCCCTGGGCTGATACCGATAAGGCTGGGTTGGAACCGGACAAAAGAATAGAGTGGAGGGGGTGAGTTGGCGGGGTGCCGCCGCCTCATCCCCGCTTGGCCCCGTCCGGTTCGAGGAGGCTCCCCCCGCCATGTACAGCCACACTACCCGCGACATCACGGTGACGGTGCGTCCGTTTTTTCTCGAAGAGCAATCGGCTCCGGACGAGGGCCGCTATGTCTGGGCCTATCGTATCCGCATCGAGAATTTCAGCCCGCGCACCGTCCAATTGCTCAACCGCCACTGGATCATCACCGACGCCGCCGGATGCAGCCAGGACGTCCGCGGAGCGGGCGTCGTCGGCGCCCAGCCGGTGCTTCGCCCCGGCGAGAGTTTCGAATATACCAGCGGCGCGCCGCTCGCGACTCCGTCCGGGATCATGCACGGCAGCTACGAAATGGAAAGCGAGGGGGGCGAACGCTTCGAGATCGTCATCCCCGCCTTTTCGCTGGACAGCCCGCACGACCGGCCCAGCCTTAACTGATTGTACGGAGGTTCTCTCCCGTGACCGCAGACGACACCCCCCGGCGTCCGCTTTCCTCTCCCGTTGCGACGGTTTTGTCGCGGCCCTCCCGCGCCGAGGCCGAAGCGGCAGTCCGTACCCTGATCCGCTGGGCGGGTGACGATCCCGAGCGCGAAGGGTTGGTCGGCACCCCCGATCGGGTTACCCGCGCCTACGAGGAATTCTTCTCGGGCTACGAACAGGATCCGGTCGATATCCTGCACCGCACCTTCGAGGAAACCGACGGCTATGACGAGGTGGTGCTGCTGCGCGACATCCGCCTCGAATCCCATTGCGAGCACCACATGGTGCCGATCATCGGCGTTGCCCATGTCGCCTATCTGCCCGACCGTCGCGTCGTGGGGATTTCCAAGCTGGCCCGGGTTGTCGAGGTCTATGCTCGGCGGCTTCAGATTCAGGAAAAGCTGACCGCCCAGATCGCCAACACCATCAACGAGGTGTTGCAGCCGAAGGGCGTCGCGGTGGTGATCGAGGCAGCCCACCAATGTATGACGACGCGGGGCGTCCGCAAGGCCGGGGTAACGATGGTCACCAGCCGGATGCTCGGCGTGTTCCGCGACGATTCGGAAACAAGGCGCGAGTTCATGGCGCTGATTCAGTCGCGGCGCGGATTGGGCTGAGTCCGCCCGCTCTGGGGGGCGACCCTCTCGCCTACTTGTCCGCCTTCGGCACCGGAGCATCCTCGGTATGGCCATATTTGGCGTTGAGGCGGTCGGTGCAGGCGGTCTGGTCTGGGCCGGTCAGCGGGCCGCAATTGCCCTGCCAATCGTCGGCATAGGTGCCGGTGATGCGCAAAGCGGGGTCGCTCGCCGCCGCCGGGGCCGGATCGCTGCTCTGCTGGCGCAGAGCCAGCGCGACAACGATCGCGACGATCAGGGCCAGGGCGATACCAACACGCAAAACGATTCGTTTCATGGCGGTTCCTTGGCGAAGCGGCGGGGCGGTTCCCTCTACCCCCGACCGATGCAGCGATACTCGAACCCGAGTTCGTGCATTTCGGTCGGCTCATAGACGTTGCGCAGATCGACGATCCGGGGCGCGGCGAGCAGCGTCTTGATCCGGTCGAGATCAATGGCGCGGAACTCGTTCCACTCGGTGACGATCACCAGGCATTCCGCCCCCGGCATGGTGGCGTAGGCATCGTCGCAATAGATCACCTGGGACGGCAGCAGCGCCTTCGCCTCGCCCATGCCCTCGGGATCGAAGGCGCGGACGGTCGCCCCGGCCTCGACCAGCCCGGCGACGATGTCGATCGCGGGCGAATCCCGCATATCGTCGGTGTTGGGCTTGAAGGTCAGGCCCAGCACGGCGATGGTCTTGCCCGAGACGGAGCCGCCGCAGGCGGCGACCACCCGCTCGGCCATGCTTTTCTTGCGCCGGTCATTGACCGCGATCACCTGCTCGATGATCGACAGCGGCGAGTTGAAATCGCGCGCGGTCTGGACCAGGGCCAGGGTGTCCTTGGGGAAGCACGACCCGCCATAGCCCGGACCGGGATGAAGGAACTTCTTGCCGATGCGGCCGTCCAGCCCGATCCCCCTGGCGACGTCGTGGACGTCGGCGCCGACCTTCTCGCACAGATCGGCGATTTCGTTGATGAACGAAATCTTGGTGGCGAGGAAGGTATTGCCCGCGTACTTGATCAGTTCCGAGGTGCGGCGCGAGGTGAAGACGATCGGGGTCTCGATCAGATAGAGCACCCGGTAAAGCTGCTTCATCACCTTGCGGGCGCGCTCGGATTCGGTGCCGATCACCACCCGGTCGGGGCGGAGGAAATCGTTGATCGCCGAGCCTTCGCGGAGGAATTCCGGGTTGGAGACGACGTCGAACTCGGCATCGGGGCGCCGCGCCCGGATGATCCGTTCGACCTCGTCGCCGGTGCCGACCGGGACCGTCGATTTGGTGACGATCACGGTATAGCCGTTCAGCGCGTCGGCGATTTCCTCGGCGGCGGCATAGACGTAGGACAGATCGGCGTGACCGTCGCCACGGCGGGAGGGCGTGCCGACGGCGATGAACACCGCGTCGGCCTCGGCCACCGCCGTCTTCAGATCGGTGGTGAAGGACAGCCGATCCGCCTCGACATTGGCGGCGACCAGTTCGTCCAGCCCCGGCTCGTAGATCGGCATCACGTTCTGGCGCAACAGGTCGATCTTGCGCGCGTCCTTATCGACGCAGACGACCTGAATGCCGAACTCGGAGAAGCAGGTACCCGACACAAGCCCGACATAGCCGGTGCCGATCATGGCGATACGCATGACGCGAAGGCTCCCTGGGGTCAGAACTGGAACGGACGCAGCACCGAACGGACCGCTTCGCTGATGTCCGGGCGGTCGAGCGCGAAGGCGACGTTGGCTTCGAGCCAACCGACCTTGTCGCCGCAATCGTAGCGGTTGCCTTCGAAGCGCAGCCCGTGGAAGGGAACGGTTCCGATCGTCTGGCTGATCGCGTCGGTCAACTGGATTTCGCCGCCAGCCCCCTTTTCCTTGCGGTCGAGTACCTCGAACACGATCGGATGCAGGATATAGCGGCCGATGATCGACAGGGTCGACGGAGCCAGTTCGGGATCGGGCTTTTCGACCAGACCGCGCGCCTTGGCGATGCGGCCGTTATCGGTCTCGACGTCGAGAATGCCATAGCGCTTGGTGTGTTCGCGCGGAACATCGGACACGGCGACGACATGGCCGCCGACTTCGGTGTGAACCGCGACCATCTGGCGCAGGCAGGGCGTCTTCGACAAGATCAGATCGTCGGGCAGCAGAACCGCGAACGGTTCGTCCTCGACCAGATCGCGGGCGCACCACACCGCATGGCCGAGACCCAGCGGCTCGCTCTGGCGGGTATAGGAAATCTGACCGGATTTCGGCATCCAACTGGTGACCGCCTCGACCAGATCGAACTTGCCGCGCTCCTTCAAGGTGCGCTCCAGCTCGGGGGCGTGGTCGAAATGATCCTCCAGCGCGTTCTTGCCGCGCCCGGTGACGAAGATGAAGTGTTCGCAGCCAGCGGCGGCGGCTTCTTCGACCGCGTATTGAATCAGCGGCTTGTCGACCACGGGCAGCATTTCCTTGGGCATCGCCTTAGTGGCGGGCAGGAAGCGGGTGCCCATGCCGCCAACGGGAAATACGGCCTTGCGCACATGACGAGCCATCAAAACCACTCCTTCGCGCCGGAATTGCCTGCCGGCCAGCGGGCGCGAGCCGCCGGTCCCAGCCGCGCAGTTGTGCCATGGTCGGTGGTCCGACGCAATCGCGGGCTGAACCGAAGCGCTCTGCGCCGGAAGCAGGGCCGCAGGTTTGCTGCGACCCTTATCCCGCCATAATCGTTTTCTGGGGGGGCGGGTGACGGTCTTGGCGCAAGGGACGCGTCCGCAGCGCGTTGAGCAAGATGCCGAGCGTAGTGCCGTTATGGAGGATCGCGGTCGAGACCGGCGACAGCATCCCCAGCGCCGCCGCCGACAAGATGCCGGTATTGAGGCCGACGGTCAGGCGGTAATTGGTGGCGATCAGGTCCATCGCGGCGTTGGCGGCGGCCTTGGCGTCGGCGACGCATTCGATATCGTCTTCGAGCAGGGCGACGTCGGCGGTCAGCCGGGCGATGTCGGCTCCCTTCATCATCGCGATGCCGACATGAGCCCCGGCCAAAGCGGGGGCATCGTTGATGCCGTCGCCGACAAAGGCGATCCGGGCTCCCTGGGCCGACAGCGTTTCGATGATGCTGGCCTTGTCCTCGGGCATCAACTCGGCATGGCACTCGTCCAGGCCCAATTCCTCGGCCAGTTCGGCGGCCCGGTCGCGATGATCGCCGGTCAGCAGCAAGATGCGGCGGACCCCCAAGTCGCGCAGGCGGCGCAGCGTCGCGGCGGTGGTGGGGCGAAGCGAATCCTTGAGCGCGATGACGCCGAGCAGCCGTCCGCCAAAGCCGATGAACAGCAGGGTCTTGCCCTCGCGGTACAGCCGGTCGATCAACTCGGCCTGTGGGGCGATGTCGATCCCTTCGTCTTCCTGGACGAAATGGCGCGAGCCGACGACGATCCGCTGGCCGTCGATGACACTGGCGACGCCGTGGGCGACGATGAATTGCACTTCCTGATGATCGAAATGGCGATGATGCCCGGTGGCGCGGGCGGCGGTAACCACCGCCATCGCCAGCGGGTGGAAGTAATGTTCCTCGACCGAGGCTGCAAGGCAGATCAGGTCGTCGGGGGTGAAGGTCGGATCGAAGGCGATCGCGTCGGTCACCTGCAACAGGCCGGTGGTCAAGGTGCCGGTCTTGTCGAACACGAAGGTGTCGGCCTGGGCGAGGCGTTCCAGCGCGGTGGCGCCCTTGACCAGGATGCCCGCCCGCGCCGCGCCGTACATCGCCGATTTGAAGGCGACCGGGGTGGCCAGCTTCAGGGCGCAGGAATAATCGGCCTGGAGCACGGCGGCGGCGCGGCGCCAGTCGCCCGAGACGGCGAAGGCTCCTCCGGCCAGTTTCAGCACCAGCGGCACCAGACGGTCGGCCAGCCGCGACGCCTCCAACTGCGCTTCGCTCTTGGCCACCAGCGATTGCTCGACGTAATCGGCGATGCGGGCGGCGGCGGTGCGGCGGCCGACCTGCTCGGCATAGATCGACAACCGGCCCTCTTCGACCAGCGTTCCCGACAGCACCAGCGATCCCCGGCTTTTTTCGACCGAGACGCTTTCGCCGGTCATCGCCGCCTCGTTGACGGTGGCCTCACCCGCCAGAACGGTGCCATCGACCGGGATCACCGTGCCGGTGCCGACGATCACGGTGTCGCCGACGGCGACCTCGGCGGCGGGGATCAGCACTTCCTCGTCGCCCCGCATCACCCAGATTTCGGTGCAGGCCGGGCGGAGCAGATGCTTGAGCAAATCGTCGGAGCGGCGCGCGACCGAATGTTCGAGATGTTCGCCCAGCGCCAGCAAGAAGGTGGTGGTGTTGGCGGCGGTGTAATCGGCCCGCGCCAGCGAGATCGAGACCGCCATCGCTTCAAGCCCGTGCGAGGTCACCCCGTTCTCGGCGTAATCGTGAAAGGCGTGGCGCAGCAGCGGTATGGCGGTGGCCAGGGCCACCGGCAGCCGTAGCGGCAGCGGCAGCAGCGGGGTCATCAACAGGGTCGCCAGACTGCTGCCCAGACCGGACGAGGTGGGCGGCGCGAGGGGCGCGGCCCCTTTGACCTGGACCGAAGGAAGCAAGGCGGCGACCTGAGTCCGCAACTGATCGGCATCGGTCTCGGCGGGGTCGTAGGTCAGGATCAGCGCGCGCACCTTGGGATTGATCCGCGCGGCGGTGACGCCGTCCAGCGTCGCGGCGGCCCGCTGCAACGGCTGGGCAGCGACCGGGCCGTCCGAACAACGATAGCGCAGCCGCACCCGCCCGGGGACGCGGTGGATCACCTCCACCGCGCCGATGTCTCCGCCGACGGCCCGATTCATGCAGCGCCGCTTTGTTCGGCCTGCAACTCGGCCTGAATGTCGGCGACCTGCTCCTTGACTTCCTCCAGTCCGCCGACCAGACCGGCATAGAGCTTGACCCCGGATTTGATCAGCTTGCCGCGCAAGTCCTCGTCGCTGAGGATATAGGCGGCGGCGGCTCCGATCGCGGCCCCCAGCAGGAACTGTTCGGTCCGTCCCGACGGCAGCATCCGGGCCAGACCGGCGAACACGCCGCCATTGCCGGCCGGGACATATCCCATCGGGACGCCGCGCTTGCCGTATTTGTTTTTCTTAGATTTTTTCTTCTTCTTGGCCAAGGTCGGCCTCCTCGTTCGATCGGTGGGTCAGCAGGTATTCCGCCGCCAGCACGCCGCCCGCACCTAACGCGGCTGCGGTTGCAACGGTGGCATAATCGCGGCGGCGCAGCGCCTCGGCGAGCAGGGTCGCGGCCGACAGCGCCGCGCCGCCTTGAAGGGCGTGTCGCAGGATCTTGCGGGGGTTGGGCCGGGACCGAACCGGCTCCAGCCGGTCCTGAAACAGGCTCAACAATCCGGTGGCGACGAAGCCGCGCGCGAAGGCGACCGCCGCCTCGGCCTCGGCCTGACGCTTCGCCTTGCCCTTGGCCCGTTTCACGGCGCGGTTCCGCTTTCGGGCGGCTCGGCGGCGGCCGGAGCGGCCGGGGCCAGCTTGCCGCGCAGGTTGGCCGAGGATTTCTCGATCGCGGCGAGACTGGAGACGGTGGCGTCGCGCAGGCCGCTCTTGGCCTGATCGAGGCCGTGACGGGTCTTGTGCCCCAGCGCGGACAGGGTCTCTTCGCCCTTGCCGCTGTGTTTGAGGGCGCGGACGCCAATAATTCCGGTCACCAGACCGGTGGCGAAAAGCAGAACGGGATGCATGTCCGGAGGTCCTTTCGGGCTAAGAGTCACGCGGAGAGGCGGCTGGATCCGGCCAGCCGGTGGGTCAGCGCCAGGGCCTCGTCCGAGCGGGTGCCCGCGATCAGATCGGTCCAGGCGGTCGGTGCGATTTGCGCCGGGTCGTATTCGACGAGGCAGGAGCGCGCCAGCAGGTTCAGCGAGACGGAGCGGATGCCGGGCGCGGTCGAGGCGGCGGAAACGAAACGCTTTACCTCGGCCAGGGCGTCGCGCAGGCCGGTTTCGACTTCCGATGCCAGTTTCAGCCGGATCCGGCCGGGGATGTGATGGGCGACCCGCAGCCAGATGGCATGGCGGGCGATCTCCCACGAATCATCGGTCGGTTCGGCGGCGCAGGAGGCGGGAGAGGACATCCGGGACTACCTCAGCATCTTCTGACGGTTATAGGCAAGGTGGACCAGCAGCAGGGCCAGATTGACCCCACCGGCGGCGGCGTGCAGACGCTTGCTGAACCCCAGACTGGCCAGCATCACGGCGGTGGAGGCCAGCAGCCCGATTTTGGAGATTTTGTTGGCCTCGCGCGTCGCCAGGCTGTCGATGAGCCCATCGCTCGACCAGGCGGCGCGGGGGGCGGCGGCGGTCTTCGCTGTCTTGGGGGCAATGGCAAAGCGGGCGGTGACCTGGGCCTCGATCTCGGACGGGGCCAGTTCGGCCGGATCGTAGCGCAGCAGCAGACTGCCGCCGCGCGGGTTGCCCTCGACCGAGCGGACCTTGTCCCATCCGGCCAGTTCGGCCCGGAGCGCCTCGTTCCGGCTCGGCAGGCGCCATGCCGGGTCGTGCAGTCTCAAGCGTCCGGGAAGGGCTGAGGCAATCGCTGCCATGTCATTGCAATCCTTCTGTCAGAGTCGGCGATAATAAATCGCAGACGCATTCGCACCGAGACGATAGCGGCGGGGCAAAGGGGGGTCAACCCCGTCCGTGACGTTTGAGCGTCATATTGCAGCCGTATGACAAATCGCAATGAGCGCTAGGTAGTGACTGGGTTGGTGCCGTTCAACCCCAGACCGAGACGGACCGCAGACCATCTTTCCCGCGCTGAGAGTGTCGCCGTTGTCCCGCTCGTGCGTCTTCACAAAATCGGTCGGATGCGCTATGGTAAAGTTTGGTCGATTTAGTGTGGCGTATCATGTCTCCCGTTCGGACTCTTCTTGCTTTGGCGTTTCTCACGGTGGCCTTGCCTGCCATCGCGCTGGAGAACGGCAACCGTCTTGTCCCGGGGGGAGCCCCCGCCGTCCGCAGTCCGGATCCTTTCCGCAGCACCTTGGCCGAAACCCGTCTTCCCCTGCACAGTTCCGGCGGCTATTCGGTTGGCCTTGTCGCCGAACCGCCGCGTCCGGCCGGGGCGCTGCCTTTCTCCGGCGGGCGGGGATCGCTGGCGGTCGGCGGCTATGTCGCCTATAGCCTGGGCGGCGAGACCAGCCTGTCCTCGTCGTTACGCAGCGACGGGGCCTTGGCCGTCGCCGACATCTCCGCCGCTTATAGCGGCGGGATGATCGGCTCCGACGCCACGGCTGCGGTCAGCCTTGGCGCGCGTTGGCGCAATCAGCTCTCGGGCGGGTTCAGCCCCAATCCGGCCCAATCGCTGGGGTTGGCGACGATGACTCCGCCCGCGTCGCGGACGTCGGACCTCAACCTCAGCCTCAGTCTGCGCCATCAGGTCACCCCGACCTTCAGCCTGGGGGGCGTCGCCGAGGCTTTCAGCCCGACCGGCAGCGAAACCGGGGCCTATCCCGGTGTGATGTTCGGCGCGGGCATGGGCTATCGCTTCTAGAGTCGCTCGGGCTTGTCGCGCATTCCTCTGCGACTTCGTTTGAGGGGAATGCGCTTTTATGTGATCTGGTCGATCTGCGGATCGGTCAGACTGCCGGGAACGATGGTGACCGGCACCCGCAGCCGTCCGACATAGCGCCCGGTCAGGGCGGTCACCAGCGGCCCCGGTCCGCTGGTGCCGGGGTCGGCGGCCAGCACCAATTGCGAGATCGACGGTTCGTCGGCGATCAGGCGGATCACCTCGTCGCGGGGGTCGCCCTCGCGGACATAGAGGGCGGGAATGTCGCCCGACAGCGCCTCGATCTCGGCGGCAAGCCGGGTCAGCAGCATTTCCGCCTCGGCGCGGGCCTCGTCGCGCATCAGTGCGCCGATCGCGGCGAATTGCTGGAACTCCGCCGGTTCGATCACCCGCAACAGCGCCACCCGCCCGCCGGTCGCACGGGCACGACGGCTGGCATAGCGCAAAGCGGCGACCTGTTCCGGCGTGTCATCGACGACGACCAGGAAGACACGGCGATTCGACATTCGATCCCCCCTTCGAAGACTTATCCCTTGCGGAAGATCCAGGCGGCCAGCCATCCGGCACAGGCGGCCAGCACCACGGCGGCCAGACCGTACAGACCGGACTGGCGATAGGCGAAATCGTGAATCGAGGCCCCCAGCCCGACCCGATCGACCGCCAGCGGCGTTTCCTGAGTTCCGATCAGCCGTCCCTGGCCGATCAGATGGATTTCGACCTTGTAGATCCCCACCGGCACCGTGGCGGGGACGTGGATTTCGGTGCGGAACAGCCGCCGTCCCGGCCGCGACACCAACCCGACGGTTTCGTCATATTGGCCGCGCGCCTGCATCAGCCGCATCAGCGCGGCGCGATAGGCGGCGGCATCGGCCCCTTTGTCCTCGACCTCGATCGCGATGGCGCGCTGGTCCAGCCCGATCCCCAGCCGCCGCAGCAGGGCGGGCGCGGCGACCTGTTCCAGCGGACGGGTCGAGGCGACGCGGTAGAATGCGGGGGCTCCCTCGATCCGGGCCGAGCCGGTATTGAGCCACAGACCGGCGACGCTATCCTTGCGCCGGATCGTCTCGGCGATGTAAGGCCCGCTCACCACCACGACGATATCGGCGGGTGCGGGACCGCGTCCGGGCTCGGCGGTGCCGAACAGCAACAGGTCGGTCCCGGCGAAGCCGGTGGTGATCTCGACCAGATGGCGCGACAGATCGACCGCCAGCGGCTCCTCGGCCGCCCGCGCCGTCAGCGGGACCGCCAGTAGCAGCGCCAGCCCGGCCAGCAGCACGCCCAGCGCGATTCGGAGGCGGGGGCGTCTCACCGCAGGCTCCCGACCGTCGCCGCCAGCGAGAACGGCTCGGTCGGCGGCAGCAGCAGATCGACCAGCAGCTTGACCGCGACCGCCAGCACCAGCAGCCCCAGCAGGGCGCGCAGGTGCTCGCCCTTGAGGCGGGCGCCGACCCGCACCCCGAACTGCGCTCCGACCGACCCTCCCAGCACCAGCACCAGCGCCAGCACCACATCGACGGTGTGGTTGACGGTGGCATGGAGGAAGGTGGCGTTGGCGGTGACGAAGACGATCTGGAACAGCGAGGTGCCCATCACCACCGCGGTCGGCATCCCCAGCAGATAGATCATCGCGGGCACCAGCACGAAGCCGCCGCCGACTCCCATCACCGCCGAGATGATGCCGACGGCGACACCGACCAAAGCGGGCAGCAGGGCGCTGATGTAAAGCTGCGAGCGGCGGAAGCGGACCTTCAGCGGCAGCCGGTCGATCCAGCCCCGGGCGTGGGGGCGGGCCATCGGCTGGGCCTCGGCTCCAGCGCGGCGGCGCAGCAGGGCGCGGATGCTTTCCGCCACCATCAGGCCGCCGATACTGCCCAGCAGGACGACATAGCTGGCCGAGATCACCAGATCAATGTGGCCGAGGCGGCGCAGCCAGTGGAACAGCATCACCCCCAACCCCGACCCGACCAGACCGCCCAGGATCAGGATCAGTCCCATCCGCAGATCGACATTGCCGCGCCGCCATTGCGCCATGGCTCCCGAGACCGACGAGGCGACAATCTGGTTGCTGCCGGTGCCGACGGCAACGGCGGGGGGAACACCCAGAAAGATCAGCAGGGGGGTCAGCAGAAAGCCCCCCCCGGCTCCGAACAGACCGGACAGAAAGCCGATCCCAGAGCCGACCGCCAGGATGACGAAGACGTTGACCGACATCTCGGCGATGGGAAGATAGATCTGCATCCGCGCCCGTCTCTCGCTTGCCGCGGGATCTCTGGAACGATCCGGCAGAGAGGATCATTTCAGAGCGGTCTCGATCCCGCAAGGATCGGGTCGGCCCAGGCGGTGGCCGCTCCGATCCCCGGCCGCGCTTAAGGCTGCTGCGCCGCCCGGCTTTTCAGGGTCGCCAGAATACCCGTCGCGAGCTGGCGGGCCTGAAGCGTCGGATAGCCCTGAGCGATCAGGTGGTTCGGCAAGAACCCGGATTCCGGCCGCGCTCCCCACACCACCGACGGCTTGGGCCGGGCGGCGATGGCGAGATACTCGACCATCTTGACCCAATTCTCGGTCAGGTTGTTTTGCGCCAGTACGGCTTCGAAATCGCGGCCGATGTCGCGCATCACCACCGCGTTGGCGTAAAGCCGTCCCTTGTTGCGGTAAAACACCTTGGTGATCGAGAAATCGAGGGCCACCGAAAGGTCTTTTTCCATGTGGGAGTTAATTGCAGAGGTGGTGTCGTCCAGATCGCCGATCAGCGCGGTGACCACCAGGGCCAGGGCCTCGGGGCTGCGGTTATAGGTCGCGATGCCGGATGCGACCTTGGCGTTGTAGGCGTCAATCCCGCGCTGGGCATTGCGGTACTGCTTTTCCGACGAGGCGGTCGGCATCCACGATTTGCGGGTGTCGAACTTCCACACCGTGCCGGGATATTTCAACAGGCCGGCGGCGTGTTCAAGGTTGACCTCGCAGCCGTTCGGACCCCATCCCGCGCCGTTTTCCGCCGCCATCGCCCCGGTGATGTGAGCCAGCGCGGTGACCATCCCGATCTGGAAGGCGGGCATCGCCCGCAGCCAGCCACCAGGAATGAAGAACGGATCGTTGGCCCGCCACTTGTTGACCTCAAGCTCGCGGGTAATCAGTGCCGCCGTCACCTCCAGCGCGTGGGGCTGGCCCAGGCTGGAATGCGGCGGGGTAAATTGAAGATTGTCGTCAACCCGGCTGATGAACAGCATCGTCACCGGGAAGATCACAACCAGGGTCAGGAGCAAGGCCCCAACCCCGATCAACGGCCAGCGCCGACGCGGCATATCGCGTACCTGGGCACCGAGCACGGCGGCGCGGCGACCCAGGTTAACGATCAGGGCGGAGACGGTGGCCGGAACAGTCACGGGCGCAGGAATCCTACGATGTCATAGACGTCCTTCAGGATCGGCTCGGCGATGGCGTTGGCGCGCTCGGCGCCCCGGTGCAGCACCGCGTCGATATGCGAGGGGTCGGCCATCAGCCGCTTCATTTCGGCATTGATCGGCCCCAGCACCGAAACGGCGAGATCGGTCAGATCCTGCTTGAATTCCGAGAACGGCTTGCCCGCGAAACGCTCCAGCACGGCGGCCTTCTCCAGATCGGACAGGGCCGCGAAGATGCCGACCAGATTGTCGGCCTCGGGCCGCTCGGTCAATCCCTCGATCGTCTCGGGCAGGGGCAGCGGATCGGTCTTGGCCTTGCGGATTTTCAGGGCGATGGTGTCGGCATCGTCGGTCATGTTGATGCGCGAGTAATCGGACTCGTCCGATTTCGACATCTTCTTGGTGCCGTCGCGGAAGCTCATCACCCGCCGCGCCGCACCGAAAATCAGCGGTTCGGGCAGGGGGAAGAACTCGACGCCGTAATCGCTGTTGAACTTCTGCGCGGTGTCGCGGGCCAGTTCCAGGTGCTGCTTCTGATCCTCGCCGACCGGAACGTGGGTCGCCTTGTAGATCAGGATGTCGGCGCTCATCAGGTTGGGATAGGCATAAAGCCCGACCGAGGCGTTTTCCTTGTGCTTGCCCGCCTTGTCCTTGAACTGGGTCATCCGGTTCAGCCAGCCGATCCGGGCGACGCAATTGAACACCCAGGCCAGCTGAGCGTGCGCGGGGACCATCGACTGGTTGAACAGAATCTGCTTCTCGGCGTCGATCCCGGCGGCGATCATCCCGGCCGCGACCTCGCGGGTGTTGCGGATCAGGTCCTTGGGATCCTGCCACAGCGTGATCGCATGCATGTCGACCATGCAGAAGATGCATTCATACTGATGCTGGAGATGGACCCAGTTGCGGATCGCGCCCAGATAATTGCCGAGATGAAGGTTTCCGGTCGGCTGAACGCCGGAAAAAATGCGCTGCATGGCCCCTGTCACTCCGGGAGGATAACGAGGGTTTCACCTATACCCTGCCGCGTCGCGGCGTCAAGAACGCTGCCGCCTGATCATCCCCTTGATATCGGCCCGATTCGCTCCGCCGAACAGCAGAACCGCGACGGCATAGGCCAGACCGCCCGCCGCGATCGTCGCCGTCAGCGTCCCCAACGCCGCCAAACTCCCGCTCCCGGCCAGCGGAGCCAGCGCGGTGCGTCCGCCCCACAGCACCGCCGCCATCACCAGCACGGCGGCAAGAATACGCGGCGCGCGGCGCTTCAGCCGGGCATCCAGCACCAGGAAGCCCCGCCGCCACAGCACCCAGGCCAGCAGGGCGACATTGGCCCAGGCGGCCAGCGCGGTGGCCAGCGCCATCCCGACATGGGCCAGCGTGCCGACCAGGGACAGGTTGAGCGCGACGTTCAGCGCCATGCACAGCCCGGCGATCTTGACCGGGGTGGCGGTATCCTCGCGGGCGAAGAAGCCCGGCGCCAGCACCTTGACCAGGACATAGGCGGGCAGCCCTATGGCAAAGGCGACCAAGGCGGCGGCGGTAGCGGCGGTCTCGGCCGGGCCGAAACTGCCGCGCTCGAACAAGACCTGGACCACCGGATGGGCGATCACCATGAACGCCGCCGCGGCGGGCAGGGTCAGCAGCAGGCCCAATTCCATCGCCCGGTTCTGGCTGTCCTGGGCCTGGGCGTCCTCGCCGTCGCGCAATTGCCGCGACAGCAACGGCAGCAACGCGGTGCCGATCGCGATCCCGACCACGCCGAGCGGCAATTGGTTGATCCGGTCGGCGTAATTGAGATAGCTGACCGCGCCGTCGGCGACGGTCGAGGCGATCATCGTGTTGATCACCAGATTGATCTGATAGACCCCGGCTCCGACCGCACCCGGCACGATGCGGCGGAACAACAGCCGGACCTCGGGGGTCAGGCGCGGCATCGCCGGGCGTAACATCATCCCGACCCGGCGCAGCCCGACCACCAGCCAGAGGAACTGAACGATCCCGGCGGCAAAGGTGCCCCAGGCCATCGCGTGCCCGGCGGTGGGGGTATAGGGCATCAGCGCCCACAGCCCGGCCATCGAGGTCAAATTGAGCAGCACCGGGGTTCCGGCGGCGGCGGCAAAGCGGCCCAGCGCGTTCAGAACGCCAGCCTGAAGCGACACCAGCGAGATGAACAGCAGATAGGGGAAGCAGATGCGCGAGAAGGCGACCGCCATCTCCATCTTGTCCGGGGTGGCGTCAAAGCCGGGGGCCAGCCCGCGCATCGCCCACGGCATCGCCAGTTCCATCGCGATGACGAACAGGGTCAGCGTCAGCGCCAGCACGGCAAAGGCGCGTTCGGCGAACAGCCGGGCCTCGGCCTGTCCCTCGCAGGACAGCTTGCTCGTGAACAGGGGGATGAAGGCGGCGTTGAAGGCTCCCTCAGCGAACAGCGAGCGGAACAGGTTGGGAAAGCGGAAGGCGACGAAAAAGGCGTCGGCGATCGCGCCCGCTCCCAGATAGTGGGCGATCATCATCTCGCGCATCAGTCCGGTGATGCGGGATAACAGGGTCAGGCCACCAACCGTGGCGACGGAGCGCAGGAGAGACATGGACGTCTTTGTAACCGAGATGCGCCGTCGCCACCACCTCGCCCCGCGCGGCGTCGATGACGATTTTTTAAAAAAGATGCGACAGCGGCCTTGATTTTATTTTTCAGCGCGGGTATTCAGTCGCCCTCGCCTCGCGCCGTCCCCATCGTCTAGAGGCCTAGGACACCGCCCTTTCACGGCGGTAACAGGGGTTCGAATCCCCTTGGGGACGCCAATTCCGTTAAGGCGTTGATTTCAAAGAAAAATTCGGCACGTTGTTAAACAGCCCGTTGTCCACGATGTACAACGCGGGCATGACTGACGACGATATGCTCGACACCCTCTTCCTGTTCCAGCCGCGCGGCCTGGGCACCGGATGGTGCTTCCGCATGGTTACACCCGCCGCACTGGTCGGACGCCCCAATCGCCGTATCGGACGCCCCTAAGGTCGCGAAGTCCGCGAAGGGCTCCCGGATTAGCCGTAACGGCCTCATCCGACTGGTCGATGTCCTGGTCTGGGTCGCAGCCCTGGGTGGGGAGTCCGGTGTGACGCGGCACGTCACACCGGCCAATTCCAGCGGCAATCCCCTTGGCGGACATGCCGAAGTCCGCCATCAGACCCGGGGAACAGACTCACCCTCGGCGACGACAGAAGATACCTGAAGCGCCGCGTTGAGCTCTGGGGCACCGAGAGCCGACGCTCCAGCCTGAGCCGCGTTCGCCGCCAAGGTTGAGTTGCCATAGATTCGTTCCGCATTGGCTGCGTTCGAAAGATTTGTCACCACAGCCTGATTGGTGGCGAACGCTTTCAGGCGCGCGGCCAGGGCTTCGGCTTCGTCCGGTGCTCCAGCCATCGCGACGATGTGACGCGGGGCATCTTTGCCGAAGGCGACGGTATGGAGCTGAGCGGACCAAAGGCGGAAGGTCATGCTTTCGACCTGCACCACCGAGCTCGTGGAACGCAGGGTCCCGCTGATCACGTTCCCTTGATCGACTCGACCGGAAACGTAGATGCCGGACAGTTCGAGCCAGTGAACGAGGGATTTGAAGTCGAACCGAAGCAGAAGGTGCCGGGCGGCTTCCAACGCGAAACTGCCAAGAGCCCAGCAGAACAGAGCGTAAAGCGCGGCCGTTGATGGAAAACCCAGCTGATGCGCCAGCCCGGAGCCGATTTGGACGGATGCGACAGTCGCAGCGAGGACAAAAGCGACCCCCACTGCGTCGAGCGCGAGGATCAGGGCAGGAACTCCCGAAGGGTGGACCTGGGTGGCTTCTTCGCTCAGGCGAATCGGAAACGGTTGCGTTTCCTCCATGATCTCCCCTTTGAACGATCCGGTTTCGGCCGTGAGATCGATCACGGGGTCGATACGGATATAACGTCGGTTCGGGATTTTATCTGGCCATGATTCCTGCATCGCCCGCATGAACTCGCCGATTACCAGGGCGGGAGAGTTCGAAATATTCCAGGTGTCCTGGATCATCTTGGTTGCGGTGGGGGGTGGCGGAAGAAGTTGCCCAACGATGGCGAAGAAGAACAGGGCATGCGCGGCAAGCCCCAGTGAGAGAAGAATGAAGACGTGAGGGTAAGGATCGACGAAGAAAGGCTTGGGCAGAGTTGGTCCTAAAAACGAAAGGATAACGGGCCCCACGACGGAGAACGCGACAAGGAGGGTCATCCAGCGAACGGAGAGAAGAGACGGATTCGGTGCCGACAAAGCGGCGTCCGAAGGACGGACGAGAGTCCAGGCTCCGATGATGACGAAGGCAAGGCCGATCCAGTCGAGAAGTCCTTTGGAGGTCTGGCCCGGAGCGCCGAGCAACAGAGTTGCGCCCAACCCGATCAGAAGTACGAAGAGGGTAATCATGCCCTTGAATTGCCACTCCGCGAAACGGCGCAAGGGAAGCGGGGCATAGATGAGATTGGGGACAATGGAATGGAGGAGGGTTGAAATCGGCCCCACGGGTTCCGGATATTCGATCGCCTGCTGACGCATTGTCTCTTTGACGACTTTATCAGCTTCATAGCTGGTGCCAAAAGAATCGTCGGTGAGAACCGGGGCAAGTCCCACCGGCCGACCGCGTCCGAAATAAAATCTAAGCTGGCTCAGGCACGTGTAAAGGTAGCGGATCGACGCACCCAACATCACCACGGCAAGAGCCAGAGCGGCATACGGCCGCGCCCCGGTCTGGAGTTCACTTCGAAGATCGAAGAGAAGGACCATGGCACCGAGGAAAAGAGACGCGGACGCCGCCGCCAGGAAATAATTATGTGTCTTGAGGGGATTGGGGAGAGTCAGCCTTCCATCCCGCTGGCCGTATTCGAAGCTCATACCCCCTCCCCTGAAACGAAAAACACCGAACGATGAGTCGTCCGACTCACCTCAACCCCCGACGGGACCTGAGTGGAAGCACTGGCCCTTCGAACGGTTGCGGTCGATGATACGATGAATCGTCGCGTTCAGGGAGAAGGGAGGTGTTGGAAGCGAGCATCGGCGACCGTTTTGGTGCCGATCGGTTGCCTGCGCCTATGGGTCGGATGGGCCGACAGCGGAAGGTTCTCTGTTCAATGAGGAAAGGGGATAAGCGGACACCGCCAACGAGGGCGGCTTCGGCACAGTTATCCGTTGGCGGCGGTATCGCTACATTTCGAGCGTCACGGTGATTGCCTTCATGATCCGGTCGGTTTCGGCGAGAACCTTCAAGATACGCTGATAATGCTTCGCGTCACTGAAGCTAAGCGCTCGGCCCTTGCGGTCCACAAGCCACTTTTGCGCTGGCTGGTAACCACCAATGTAGAGATCCCAAGCAACGTCGGGAGCGTTGTCGAAGTACTGGGTCTTGTTGATCCAGACCTTGCCGTCCTTGAAGTTCGTTGTAGATACTACGTTGTCTCCGTCCCCAACAAAAGGGTATGGCGTCTGGCCTATCATCGAAGGGTCCATGAGGTGTAGCTTTCGCAACTGCGATCCAGCACTGGAAATTTCCCAAAATTCATCCGGGCTAGAAGGCCAAGGGATCTTCGGAAAATCGATCCGAAGGAATTCGTGAAAGCGATTTCTGAAATCCTGTGAGTGCAGAATGCCGTAAATAAAATCAAATACAGTCAATTCTTCTTGTCCACCAGACTTGCTTAGCTCCGGCACAATTCTTCTTAATTCTCGAATATATTTAGGCTTGATGTTCGACGCCCTATCGAAGCCAATTCCATTGCCGGCATTGACAATATATAGCGGGGCAATGTAATTAACCTCCTTTAGGCTCAGAGAGTGGTGCTGCATCAAGTTGGAAAAAACGAAGCAGTCGGAAAATGGTCGATCCTGCTCTATTGTTTTGTTAAAGCATAGGCCAATATTATCGTTTGATAGAAAATTGCTCAGAACCCTTTTTTGCGGGCTGGCATATAGGCCGCGCGAATTTCCTGTATAGCAGGTAATCCGTTCATCAAATGGCCTATAGCTCATAACTCGAAAGCAATTGGATTCGGCCGTCTTGGCGTCCCTAATCGCGTTAGGGAGCTTCCAATCTCGGGCATCATTTTCTTTCAATCCGAAATAGCGCCGGAGCTCATATTCACTTTGGCTTTTTAATCTTGATATCTTGTCTATGGCTTCATCCATTGAGAATGAAACATTTATTCCATCTCGTCCGGTCACCGCGCCAACTGAGTACTCAGAAAATATTTCCGTTAGGGGCGTTCCGTTCTCATATGCTTCCAACTCAGACTTACTGACTTCATAGAACATATAGTACGGTGCAAATGGCGCAATTTCTGTCCAAGTTGACGTGTCAATGCGCTTGGCGAATAGTTCTTCGTATTTTTTGCTGCGACGACCCCACAGGTCTTGGCGATATACCCGCGCCTGACCTGAATCTTCGCCTCGATTCCGGATAGCTATGATGATCGCTACGCCCTGTCGAATATCGAATACGTTTTGATCGTTAGTCCCGTCCGGGCATATCTCTTTTCGATTGGCATTGCCGTGCAAATCAAAAATAAAAATTTTGTCGAAGGTCTTTAAGAGATGGTTGCGCATGCCCCTAAAAGTGGGATTGCTCAAATAGCCGTGATTTGTAATGAGACCAAGAATGCCCTCTCCGTTCTTCTCGATAAGTGATTCTGATAATCTAATAAATTTAACATAGTCGTCATGAAGCCAGTGTTTTTTCTCGCCGAAATGCTGGCCATCAACGTACTTGTAACTCTCAATTTTTTCGGAAATCCATTCTCCCATATTTTGGGAAATACCCGAATACGGGGGGTTTCCCACAATGCACATGATCGGCATGTCGCGCTTGATCGTGTTTGCTCCTTTCGCCTCGCGGCTGAGCCATTGGGTAAAAGGTAGCGTCTGATTTGCCGGTTCGCCCTCTTCCAGCGAGTTAGTCAGAAAGACTGACAGCCGCGGTGGTGTCGATGTCGGCTGGTAGCCTAGCTCGGTCAGGATCATATCCAGCTTCATGTGACACATGGCATAGGACGCCATTAGAAGCTCGAACCCGTGAACGCGCGGGATCAGATCCTTCTCGATGTATTGTGACCACATTCCAGGCGCGACGTCTTTCACCTTTGGCGCAATCTGCTTGATGACCTCGGCGAGAAACGTGCCGGTGCCAGTTGCAGGGTCGAGAATTTGAACACGATGGACGTCTCGCTTTTCGATGACATTCGCGCCATCTTTTCTGAAATCGCCTTTTCTCGTCCGTGCACGCTGGCCGGTGTCCCAGTCGATTGTGACTTTGGATGTGTCAGCAAGGCCGTCGGGAAGCCCAAATTCCGTTTTGAGCGCCTCATCGACCGCTCGGACGATGAAGTTGACGACTGGTTCTGGCGTGTACCAGACGCCGCGCGCCTTTCGTTTCGATGGGTTATAGGCGGCAAGAAAGGTTTCGTAGAAGTGTAGAAATGGATCTTGTTGGCCTGTGAGTTTGCCGAAGCCCTCCATCAGCTTGGCGACATCGCAGGCTTGGAAGACCTGCGCCAGATCGTCGATGATCCATGCGATACGGCCGTCAAGATCATAGCCTGCGACGAAGGTGAATAGACTGCGCAGGAACGGGTTGGACTTCGGCAGGAGTTCCAGAGCCTCCTGTCGGCTGAACGTATCAAGCGTCGTATCGTGCAACCGCGCCGCGAACATGCCGTAAGCGATGGTTTCGGCATAAATGTCGGCGAAGTCTTCCAGCGTAATGTCGTGAATCAGGTTCTTTTTGAACGCTTCATACTGATCGGCCAGTTCAGTTCTCGGCGAGCTTTTGTCCTTCAAAGTGTTTTGCAGGACATCCTTGATAAGTTGCGCTTTGCCCGCCATACGCTCAGCCAGGTCACGCGGACTGGTGATTGTTTGCGGTTGTTGCGCAATGAAATTTTTTAGCAGATTTTCAAGTGTTTCGTATTTCTCGGGGATAGGCTGAATGCCCGTGAGCAAGTCAGCAATCGTCACGGAGGCGACCAATGCGCCGTCACGGTAGAAATCCCAATCCAGGCAATTCGTATAAATTAGGTTCGAAAGAGCCTTCCGGTAGCGATCCTGCTGCGCCTTGTTTGTATCTTTCATACCCCGCAGACTAACGCCAATATCCTTGGCTTCGACATGTCCAATAGCGATATCACCTTTCTGCACGATGAAATCCGGCGCACCACAAGCGACGCGCTTAGGCTCGTTGATGGCTGTCACGTCGTGTTCGAGCCCGTCAAGCAGCGTCTCAAGCGCTGAGCGATACGAGTGCTCGGTTGCGGCACGGGTCTGATAGACGCTTTGAACCTTTGTAATAAAATCTGAAATCCGGGACACTGACGCCTCCCCAACCTATCACTTTTTGATGTTATTGCATGGAAGGGAAGGGGCGGGAAGATTCGTGTTGTTCGATGTAGGTTGTGGGTGGACTCTGGGCAAAGTCGGTTATCGGGAGAAGAGGCAGGTCCACTGACCATCCACCTTGGGTGCGAAGCCGTCGTTCCTGGTGGACCTCATTGGAGCAAAGACCGCTCAAGAATCGGGGGCATGCATCCCGATCCCGGCCCTCGCCACCGACGCGGCGATGTCGGCAATCGACCGGAACAGGATCAGCGGATCGTCGTTGGACGGCAGAAACCCGCGCCGCTGCCAGAACAAAGCGGCCTCGGGATCGATGGCATTGACCATCAGGGCGCGGCCACCGATCAATCGGGCACCCTGGACGCAGCGGATCAAGGCGTGGCGGAGAAGACCGGTTCCGATACCATGCCCCGCCCAGTCGAGATCGGTCGCCAACTGCCCCAGCAGCAGGCACGGAACCGGATCGGGCGGCTGACCGGTTTTGATCGACCGAGGTAACATCGTCGAAACGACTGCCGTGGGGGCGAGGCCGTAATACCCGACCACCCGACCGCCATCGTGAACAACCATCACCACGGTGAACCCTTTTTCCTGATTGGACAGGGCGCGGGTGCGAAGCCAGTGATCGAGCGCGGGCTTGCCGCAGGAGAACGTCGAAACGTCGTGGGTCTTGTTCAGCGGCTCCGGCGCGGACAGCGGCATGGTGTGATCAGCCTTGCCCGCTGTCCGTGTCCCACGGTGACGGGCGCTGAAGGATTTCGACCATCGACTCCACCGGCGCGGCTGGCGCGGACAACGCCGCCATGAAGGCGGCGAATCCGTCCTCGCTCATTCGCACCAGTCCGGTTTCCATCAGCGCGTCTTCGGCCGCTCGCACGGCAGCGTCGCGGACGAAATCTGTCCGCGAGCGTCCCCGTAACCGGGCCGCCCGATCAATGATCGCCAGATCGGCATCGGGCAGGCGCATCGATAACGGATGGTCTTTGCGAGGAGCGGTGACGGCCATGGTCGAAATCTCCTTTGAACCAGACCGATACGATGCTCCGATGTATCGCATTTTGCAATACATCGGAGCATCGGGGCTGGGTTTTCGCCGTCAAGGTAATGCTATCTCGGGTGACGTGGAACGTAAGCCAGTCCGTCCATTACCATCCGCCAGAACTCCGACCACCCCTCTTCCCGCAAGGTGATGTCGCAGGTTTCACCCCGTGAGCTCCCTGGGATCGGAGTCAGCACGATTTCCGCAAGCAGGCACTGAAACATCAACCGTGTGCGCCTGACATCATCGCCGACCTCGATTGCCTGGAGGGCTCGAACCAGGGTGCTCCGGATCGTCGCCTCATCCGGCAATTCGGCCGGAAGGTCGCACTGGATGTCCTGGAGGACTGTTTTCAACTGGTTCTGCAGGACGAGGATGCGCTGGGTCGCACTCTCGGTATCGACGCCACGCTCAACGGCATCCAGCAGGCGTTCGATCCGGGCCAGGAGATCAGCTTCCTTCTTGCGGAGCTTCTCTCCGTGTCGGGCCTCGCGGGCGAACGCCCTGACGAGTTGGGGCCGCAACGCCTGCCCGCCCCTCAGTCGCTCGTAAAGAGCTTCAAACACCGCCGTCATCAGCACCGGCTCCCGCGTTCCCCGCGAGTTGCGGCACTTCTTGGCATAGCGATGGGTCGAGCAGAGATAGCGCGAATTGTTGGCCAGCGACTTTGAACCGCCACACCAGCCGCATTTGACCCAACCGGTCAAAGCGTGCTGGTTGTGGACGGTCAGGATTCGGGGCTCCTCCGGCTCCTGCTTTTTCTGACCAGGCGGCTTGCGCAGGTCCATCTCGCGCACGGCGGTCCACATCTCGTCGGAAACGATCCGCAAATGGGGGACGTCCACCTTGGTCCATTCGGATTCCGGATTGAGGATGAACCGCTTCCGGTTGGTGACCGGATCACGGACCACATGGGACCGATTGAAGATCAGCTTTCCCAGGTAGATTTCGTTGCGCAGGATGCCTTCCTGCTTTTTGGCTCCGCCCATCAGGGCGTTACGCTTCCACAGCCCGCCATTGGGAGCCGGAATGCCATCGCGGTTCAATCCCTCGACAATTTGCAAGACCGTCCGACCGCCGATGAATTCCTCATAGACCCGGCGGATCACCACTGCCGCCGCCGCGTCGATCTCGCGCACGCCATTGACGTTGCGCCCCTTCGCGTCAACCACACCTCGCACGACCTTGTAGCCATAGGCACAGGACGAGGCGGCGAACCCCGCCGCGATCCGGGCCCGGTGTCCGCGTTTGACTTTGGACTTCATGTCGCGCAGGAACAGGGCGTTCATCGTCCCCTTCAGCCCGATATGCAGTTCGGTGATCCGGCCCTCATGAGCGGTCCAGATACCCACCCCATGATAGCTCAATGTCTCATAGACGCTCGCGATGTCCTTTAACGAGCGAGACAGGCGATCGAGCCCTTCAGCCACCACTAGGTCGATCCGACCGGCCTTGGCCGCCGCCAGGAGCCGATTGAATCCCGGGCGCTCCATCGTTGCACCGGAGATCGCCGCGTCGGAAAAAACCAAAGCCTGATCCGGGTCGCTTTGCAGTTGGTCCGCAACGATCCGACAACACAGGTCGATCTGGTCATCAACTGAAGATGGGTTTTGAAGGTCACTCGAATAGCGAGCATAGATCGCAATTCGACGAGGGATATCTGGCTTCATAAAAATGGTTATCACAACGCCAGTTCAGTCGTGCAATATGATTACCGGCAGACTATGACCTATGTTTGTCATTCCCTATCTTTCCCTAAATTTTCCGTAGTTTCCCTTACTTGAGCCGAACATTCTCCTGTCGTGCTTGGGCAGGATAGGCGTGGTGGGCCCACCACGCGTCGCCCCTTGGGGGCTCTGGGCTTATTCGCACCCTTCGGGGGCTCAACGCGAAGACGGCGGGCCTTACGGCCTGATCGGTCTGGCCGTCGGCAGAAGGACGCCTCCGGAAACCCATGCGGGACGGCACTCCCTCTTCGTCCTGCTCCATTCGCTGCCGGCAAATGTTTGCCTCGGGCCGCCCCCGATGGGTCGCTCCCCTTACACGTCCTGATGGACCAATTCGGCGTGCGACTTGGAGTTCCGACACGGCCTCTCGGGCGACCCTCCGAATCTCCATCGGCACTCTTTTTGTGCACTATTTACCTGATATTTGCGCATAAATTTATCCCAATAATCGAGTATGCGCGGCATATTAATCGTATTACATGATACAATGTGACGAAATGCAATTTAATGGGTTGATTATAATGCGCCTTATAGCTATGATTGCGTCACCGCTATTTACCAAAATGTTTAATAGCGCCATGAAATGGCGCACGATTTTAAAATGTTATGGGGGTAATATGCCACTACGTATTGCAAACTGGAACGTATACAACGGCACCCTCGCCGGGATGACGCCAGATGCGCGGATGACGGCATTTGCCGCATACTGTGCAACTGTCAATGTGGATGTTATCGGGTTCCAAGAGGTGCCGACCGGCGCCCTGGCCATTGCCGCGCCCGGTTGGACCACGCTTTCGATGAATTCGGAATACCCGCCGACCCCGGCCAATCCCGCCCCGGCCAGCGCGACCACAGTCGGCTATGTGGTGCTCTACAACGCGGCACGGGTGGTTCCGACCACAGCCCTTGACTTCCTCATGCCGACAAATTTTGTGCCCCTGCGGGGCGCCGCACAATCGCGGCCGCCGGTGGCCTGTTCGATACGCAACGTCGCCAATACGGCCAACTGCCGCTTTTCGGTCTGGCACAACGAAGCCGGTGCACGGGCGACCTTGAGCATGGCCGGGCTGCATAACACCTATATCGGCACAGCGACGACGGATGTGATCGTCGGGGACTTCAATGTTCCGGCCCAGACTGCGCTGCGCAATCCCTTCTTTCCCGGATGGAATGCGGTGACCGACAACCTTGACGCCATCCTGAGCAACGTGGGCGTGCAGGACGTCGCCATCCCCGCGCCCTTCAAAAGCGATGTTCATTTCGCCATGATCGCCGAAATCGACCTGGGGTGGTAGGAGAGCTTTCATGCCCACATTATTGTTGCATCTGCAATTTCTCCAAACCTTCGTCGTTGTCGCCGGAGCGAACGGTCAGTCCTATGCCACCATCCGCTGGCTACTGGCCTATCGCGATGCGCTGCTGCCCACTTCAGTGGCCTTTATCAGCAACGTGACCGGGGCATTGGCCCTGATCAACACGGGGTTCGCGAAGAACTACAATCCCAACTTCCTGGCCCTGCTCGGCCGCTTGCCGGGCACCACTCCGGTCTTGCTGGCCGACATTTTCGAGAAGCTGAAAATCGACCGCACCGACACCTGGACAGCGGCTGGCTCCGAGTTGCAGGCCCTTATGAGCGATCTGTCCACTGCTTATAACGGTTGTGCCCAGACCGGAGCCTGGGGCCGGGGCCTGCCCGATGCCCCGTTCGACGCCACGGCCATCGTCGGCACACTGGGCAATGTCATGGGATTGAGCGGCACCGGCGTACAACTCCCCTACCTGGCGTCCGAGGCGGACGTCGCCCCGCCGGCGCCAATCTGAACCGCCCCCGTCCAAGCCGCGCATCCCGGCCTCGATCCGTTCCCCGCACCTGCGGGGATGAACCGTGCACGAAATACTGCCGGGGATGCCCCCATGACCGTTCCCCGCACCTGCGGGGATGAACCGGCGTCGATGCGGGCGAATTCCTCGGCCCAGGCCCGTTCCCCGCGCCTGCGGGGATGAACCAGCCCTCCCCAGATAAGCACCGACATCAGGCGGCGGACCGGACCTCCGTCATTCCTTTCGCCGGTGCCCGCAACCGCTTGTCCAGAACCTCGATCCGTTTCTCCAGATCGGCCATGGCCGCCACCAAGGTCTCGGTCACCATGGTCAGAACCTCGTCTCTCGCCACCGGATTCGGCGACAGAGCCTTCTTCGCTCAACGCGCGTCAGGGCACACCACCGCAAAACCCTGTGGCCGCAAACCGTGCCACAGAAACGGCGTCATCGAGCCGCTCTCCCTTGCCTTATTCTCCAATCCGATCATCGCTGATCGCACTGGGGAGAGCAGCCCCCCGGACTACCGCATGTCTTAATGCGCGAAGATGTCTTCCTCGGGCCAACCGGCCAGATCGAGCTCGGCGCGGTCGGGCAGGAAGTCGAAGCAGGCCCGCGCCAGCTCGGTGCGGCCTTCGCGCGCCAGCAAATCGTCGAGGCGGGCGCGCATCTGGTGCAGATACAGCACGTCCGAGGCGGCATAGGCAATCTGTTCCTCGGTCAGGGAGGGCGCGCCCCAATCCGAGCATTGCTGCTGCTTCGACAGCTCGATTCCGACCAAGTCGCGGCACAGATCCTTGAGGCCGTGGCGGTCGGTGTTGGTGCGGGTCAGCCGCGACGCGATCTTGGTGCAATAGACCGGCTGGCAGCGCACGCCGAAATGGCGGCGGATCATCGCCAGATCGAAGCGGGCGAAGTGGAACAGCTTGGTGACCGTGGGATCGGCGAACAGCCGGGTCAGGTTGGGCGAGTTCCAGCGCGGTTCGGGGAAATGGACGATATGAGCGTTGCCGTCGCCAGACGACAATTGCACCACGCACAGGCGGTCGCGATGCAGATTCAGCCCCATTGTCTCGGTGTCGATGGCGACCACCGGGCCGAGATCGAGATCGGCGGGAAGATCGTCACGGTAATAAAAAAAGGACACGGGCTGCTCCTATGAAAATCAGGGAGGAGCGGCACCGCGTCCATTTTTATCCATCCGACCTTGATCCGAAGACCAAGGCGATGGTGCCCAGGAGAAGACTCGAACTTCCACGACCTTTCGGCCACTAGAACCTGAATCTAGCGCGTCTACCAATTCCGCCACCTGGGCAGGTAGCCTGCGAACGACCGCTGCCGTCCGAGGCCCAGAGAAATATTCGAGGGCGCTCTCCCTGTCAACGCTGTTTTTTACGGTTCGATAAAATCTTTTCGTCCGCTTCCGATTTCACCCGCCCTACCGCTCGCGAACCAGCCGCAGACCGATGAACGGGCATTTGACGTCGCTGTCGCTGCGCCGGGTGGTGACGCGGACCAGGGTCGGGTAATTTCCCCACGATCCGCCGCGCAGCACCCGCGACAGGCATTCGCCGCCGGTGCGGGCGCTGGCATCGGCGGGGGCTCCGGCATGGCTGTCGTGCCAGCAATCCTCGACCCATTCGTAGAGATTGCCGCTCATATCGAACAGGCCGAAGCGGTTGGCCGCCTTGGTCGCCACCGGCATCGTCGCCATTTTCGAATTGGCATTGAACCACGCCACCGCGTCGGGGGCGGTGCCGCCGCAATAGGGATCGGTGGGGTTGCCAGCGCGGCAGGCATATTCCCACTCGGCTTCGCTGGGCAGGCGGAAGGTGCCGCTGCCGCGCGTGTTCATCTTGGCGATCAAGGCGTGAGCGTCTTCCCAGGTCACCTGATCGACCGGGTAATCGTCGCCCTTGCGGAATTTCGACGGGTTGGTCTCCATCAGGCGGCTCCATTGCCCCTGAGTGATCTCGGTCCGCGACAGCCAGAAGCCGCCGACCCGGCGGGAATGGGCGGGCGACTCGGCTTCGGGGCAGCCGGGGCCCGCCCCACAGCCCATTTCAAATGTGCCGCCCGGCACCCAGACGAAGGCGATGCCGGTGGCGGGATCGGTCCAGAGCGTTCCCGCCGCCGGTTCGGCCCGCGCCGGGGTCGAGGCCGCGAGCCCTCCGGCCAGCAGCAGCGCGATCGCAACGGTTCGCAATCTCATGGGGCTCTCCTGAAAGATGGTTTCGACGAGTCTAGCGTCCTCGCCCGTCCTCGCCGCCATGACAATTCTCCATTGCCGCCAGGGCGCGGCGACGGGCGACATCGTGATCGACGATCGGCCGGGGATAGGTCCGGCCCAGGCTGAGTCCGGCCTGACGCAGCACCGCCTCGGGGGCGCGGTGCGGTTGATGGACCCAGCGGTCGGGCAGTCCGGCCAGTTCCGGGCACCAGCGGCGGACATAGGCTCCGTCGGGGTCGAATTTCTCGCCCTGAAGCGTCGGGTTGAAGATGCGGAAGAACGGAGCGGCATCGGCCCCGCACCCGGCCACCCATTGCCAACTGGCGACATTGCTGGCCGGGTCGGCATCGACCAGGGTGTCGTGGAACCATTGGGCACCGTGTTGCCACGACAGCAGCAGATCCTTGACCAGGAACGAGGCGACCACCATCCGCACCCGGTTGTGCATCCATCCGGTCGTCCACAATTCGTGCATCCCGGCATCGACCAGGGGAATGCCGGTGCGGCCCCGCTGCCACGCGCGCAGCCCGTCCGGATCGTCGCGCCAGGGAAAGGCGGCGAACTCGCCCCGGAGCGGCTGGTCGGCCAGATCGGGCTGGGTGAACAGCAGATGGGCGCAGAATTCGCGCCAGCCCAACTCGGCCAGGAAGCGGTCGAGCCCGGCTCCCTCGACCGCCTTGTCACGGGCGGCGTGAAAGGCGCGGCGGGGCGAGAGTTCGCCCAAAGCGAGATGGGGCGACAGGCGCGAGGTGCCCGCCTGACCGGGGTGGTCGCGGGCGACGGCATAGGACTCGATCCGGTGATCGAGGAAGGTCCGCAGCCGCGCTTCGGCCCCGGCTTCGCCCGGCTGCCACTCCGCCGCCAGCCCCCCGGCCCAATCCGGCTTGGTCGGCAGCAGCCCCCAGGAGTCCAGCGCGTCAGCGGAGGGCGCGTCGGGGCAGGGGCAGAGAGCGGTGGGGGCGGCGAGCGGTGGCTCGGGCGGAGGCGCGGCGAGGCAGGCGCGCCAGAACGGGGTGAAGACGCGGAACGGGGTGCCGCCCTTGGTGGCGATCTCCCACGGCTCGAACAGCAATCCGGCCTTGAACGAGCGGACCTCGATCCCCCGCTCGGTCAGGGCGGCCTTGATCCGGCTGTCGGTGGCGATTGCGTGCGGGGTATAGCGGCGGTTCCACAGCACCCGCGCGGCTCCGGTCTCGGCGATCAGCGCGCCCAGCACCGCCAGCGGTTCGCCCCGGCGCAGACAGAGCGGCGCGCCCAATTGGGCGAGATCACGACCCAGCGCCGCCAGCGAATGATGCAGCCACCAGCGGGTGGCCGCGCCGTCGGCTTCGGACTCCGGCCGCCCGGTCTCGTCGATATAGAGCGGGATCAGCGGCAATCCGCTCGCCGCCGCCTCGGCCAAAGCGGGGTTGTCGGCCAGCCTAAGGTCGCGGCGGAACCAGACGATCGCCGGTCTTGTCATCGCACCTCTCCTTCGTCACAGTGTCGCGTCCCGTCCGAACCCCCAAGGAGGACTTTAATCATGCCCGTCGCTTCCAGATCAATTTTGCCGCTGACGGCGGTCCTGGCCGTTCTTGCCGTTCCGGCGCTGGCCTCCGATGCCTCGGACGTCGCCCGCGAGACGAAGCTTCCGGTCGCGGTGGTCGAGAGCACGTTCGCCCGGGTCGATGCTTTCTACGCCGCTCCCAATGGCCCGGCCAACCGCCTGACCAGCGGCGTGGCCAAGGATCTGGCGTTGAAGGCGATCCGCAATCGGGTGTCCAACCTCGAAGACAGCGTGCCCGGCAAGTCGTCGGAAGCGGCGGCCGAGGAAAAGCACGCGACCTTGCGTGTCGTCGTCCGCACCACCCGCCACGAAACCACCGAATCGCAGGATTGCGTCGATAACCGCGTCACCGTCACCGTCTCGGAAGAACTGCCCGCGATCAAGGACGGCGGTTTCACCTTCGACAGCGTCCATCCCAAGGTCAGCACCCAGACCTGGGACATCGGCTTTTGCCGTGCGCCGCTGGCCGGGGGCGGCTGGTCCGACTGGACGCCTGGAAAGTAAGGCGCTTTAGCGCGTCACCAACTCGGCGTCGAAGCCGCCGGCGGCCCGGACCGCCTGAAGCACCGCGATCCGGTCCAGGGCCGACATCCCGGCCTTGCTCAACGCGGTCAACAGGTCGCCGACGGTGCCGCCCGGCGGAATCGTCACGCTGTGGTCGGCCTCGTCGATTTCGATCGAACTGCGCGGCACCACCACCGTCTTGCCGCCCGACGAGAACGGTGCCGGTTGCGACACTTGCGGGGTTTCCCGCACCCGGACGGTCAGGTCGCCATGGCTGATCGCCAGCGGAGCCAGCGGGATGTCGAGCCCGGCGACGACCGCCCCGGTCCGGCTGTCGATCACCACCGCGCGCCCGCCCCGATCCGGGGTCAGCAGCGCGTTCTCGGCGGTGGCGACCAGTCCTACCGCGCCATCGGGATAATCGGGCGGCACCGCGACCGCGACCGCCGCATTGTCGAGCGGGCGGGCGAGTTTCCGCCCCAATGCGCTATTGATCGCCTCGGCCAGCCGCCGGGCGGTGGTGAAATCGGGACGGCGCAGCAGAAAGCGCACCTCGCCCTCGGCCCCCAGAGTCTGGGGCAGGTCGCGTTCGATCGTCGCTCCGCCGGGAATGGTGCCGCTGCTCGGGCTGCCCCGCGTCACCGAGGCGCTGGCTCCGCCCGCCCACGATCCGGCGGCCGAGACCGGGCCTTCGGCAACGGCATAGATGCGGCGGTCGCCGCCTTCCAGCGCGGTAGGAACCAGGGTGCCGCCCGCCAGCGAGCGGGCGTCGCCGGTGGCGGCGACGGTGACATCGACCCGGCTTCCGGCGCGCAGGCCCGGGGCCAGCCGTGCCGTGACCATCACCATCGCGGAATTGCGCCCGGACGGGAAGGCTCCCCCCGGCGCGGCAGGGCGCGAATCCCCGGTTCCGGCGAGGCCGACCACCATGCCAAAGCCGGAAAAGCCCGCTTCGGCCATCCCGCCGACGCTGGCGATGTCCTTGACCCGGACCTGTTGGGCCAGAGCGGGGGCGGCCAGCAGCAGGGCGGTCAGCAGCGTCACACTGGCACGGGCGATCATGGCGGCGGTCCTTTCCCTGTCCTGCACTCTTTCCAGCCTTCCCATCATGCGCCGGGCCGGGTGGGGCGAGCCAGCCCCGGATGAGGATCACTTTGCCACAGGGTGACATCAATAGATGCTTTTCTCTCGCGATGCGCGCAGGTACACTTGCGTCGAACTGGCAGAGGGGGCACGACCGATGCACAGCGGAACCAGAGACTGCTTACCGCAGCGAGTCCAGGCAATGATGGCGGCCTTGTGCCGGGGAGCCGATTGCGATGTTCCCGCCCTGGTCGAGGATGGGTGCCGGTGCGCCGACCGCCGTCTGTGCGATCTGTGGACTGCCTGCGCCGGGATCCATCGCGCCTTTGCCGTCGCCGAGGCTCGGGGTTGACGCCACCGTCGCCTTCGCCGACATTGGCCCGATGTCCCTTCCTCTCGATACCATCCTGGAGGGCGATTGCATCGCCGGAATGAATCGGTTGCCAGCCGGTTCGGTCGATCTGGTCTTTGCCGATCCGCCCTATAATCTGCAACTCGGCGGCGATCTGATCCGTCCCAACGCCACCCGAGTCGATGGGGTGGACGAGGATTGGGATCGCTTCGCCGATTTTGCCGCCTACGATTGCTTTACCCGCGACTGGGTCGCGGCGGCGCGACGGGTGTTGAAGCCTGACGGCGCGCTGTGGGTGATCGGCTCGTACCACAACATCCACCGGGTCGGCACGATCCTCCAGGATCAGGGCTTCTGGCTGCTGAACGACATCGTCTGGCGCAAGACCAACCCGATGCCGAACTTCATGGGTACCCGCTTTACCAATGCCCACGAGACCCTGCTGTGGTGTGCCCGCTCGGCCGAGGCGCGGCCGACCTTCAATTACGCGACGATGAAGGCGCTGAACGACGATCTCCAGATGCGCAGCGACTGGATGTTGCCGCTGTGCATCGGGCCAGAGCGGCTAAAGACCGATGGGCGCAAGACCCACCCGACCCAAAAGCCGGAATCCCTGCTGTACCGCGTTATTCTGGCGACGACGAAGCCGGGCGACGTCGTGCTCGACCCGTTCTTCGGCACCGGCACCACCGGGGCGGCGGCGCTGAAGCTGGGGCGGCATTATGTCGGCTTCGAACGCGATCCCGACTACATCAAGGCCGCCCGGTCCCGGCTGGCCGAGATCGGTCCCGCCCCCGATCCCTCCCTGTTGCTGACGCCGTCGCGCCGCACCGAGCCGCGCATCCCGTTCGGGGCGCTGCTCGAGGCCGGGCTGCTGACGGTCGGCCAGACTTTGTTCGGAGGCGCGCGGCGGGCGCATAGCGCGATCATCGCCGCCGACGGGTCGTTGTGCAGCGGCGCCTTGCGCGGCTCGATCCACAAGGTCGGCGCCCAAGTGCAGGAGGCGCTGGCCTGCAACGGCTGGACCTTCTGGCATTACGAGGACGATAGCGGCGCTCTGTCGCCGATCGACCGGCTACGCGATCAAATCCGCGCGAACTTATAGGGCTCCTACTTCAGAACCCGGCGATAGGCGCGGGCAAGCTCGTCGGTGAGCAGGCTGCCATGGACCGGCAACAGCAGAACCGTGTTGCGGAGCGCGATCGCGCCTGCGGCGTGGTTGGGATCGGCGACGACGCGGGGCGGCAGATCGGGCCAGGATTCGACCGGCAGATGGGCCTCGCGCAGGGCGGCGAAGCGCGCCGCCGCCACCTGGGCGCTGTCGGCCCGCAGCGCCAGACGATAGGGCACTGCCGTCGCGTGGGGGAACAGCAGGCGGACGTCCTTCAGCCGGGCGACTACCTTCGCCAGCGCCTCGGCATTGTCGCGGCGGCGGCGGGCTTCCTCGGCGAGATCGACCGCCGCCAGCAGACGGCGGGCAAGATCGGTGGGTGAGATCGGCGCGGGCGGATCGGACAGCGGCGGATCGGCCTCGAAGCGCGACGGCCCGCTTTGCGGGACGAAGCGGCGCAGCGAATCCGGCACCGCGTCGTGGAACAACCGTCGTTTCAGCCAGACCCGGTCGTCCTCGGCCAGCGGCGGGCGGCCGAGCGCGCGGTCGAGATCGTCGGCCCAGTCGCGCGCGGCACCGGTCAGGCTGATCACCGCGCCCTCGGGCAGGGGGAACAGCAGGTGCGGGCTGAACAGCGCCACCTCGCCCGCGTCGCCCAGACCGGCGGCGGGGGCCAGGACATGGTCGCATTGCTCGACCAGGAGGCACTCGTGACGGGCGCACAGGGCGCGGGCCGGTTCCAGATCGACCGGCTGGCCAAAGGTGTGGACCACCACCAGGATATCGAACGGACCGCAGCGGTCGGCGACCTCCCAATCAATCTGGCCGGTCTTGGCCGAAACCGGCAAATAGGTCAGTCCGGCTCCGCTGTGGCGCAGCGGCTCCAACGCCTGACTGCCAATCCAGCCGGGCAGGGCAACCCGGGGCGAGCGACCCAGCCGTTCGGCCAGGGCGCGGGCCAGCGCCGCCAGACCATGGGCGGAGCGGTCGATCAGGCGGGCTTCGTCCTCTGGCCGCCGCCATGGCGCGATCAGCGAGGCATCGCCGAAGGCGGGACGCCGGGCGCGGGCCAGCATCCCCTGATCCAGCAACGGAAGCTGAGAAATCATCGACGGAGTCCTTCGTACCAACGGCGATCGGGGGGCGGCGGCATCGGTTACAGCGCCTCGATGGTCAGGGTTCCGGTCCAGGGAAGCTGGGGGAACAGCGACAGCACGAGCCCGGTCGCCGGGACGGACTCGCCATGGGCCAGCCAGCGGCGGCAGGGGCTGGGCAGCAGCGGGGCATCGCCCGCCGCGAGGTGAAAGCGGCGACCGCTGGCCGTGGTCAGGATCACTCCGCGCTCGGCCCGCTCGACCGCGCACGGGGTGTAGAGCCGCCGCACCACGGTATGGCGGTCGCGGCCGTCGATGCGGTCACGGATCACCACCCGGTCGCCCGAGAACAGCCAGCGCCGCTCGGTCATGCCGACATTGCGCAGGCGGCGAAAGCCGTGATGGGCCAGAGCGACGCCGCTGTCGTCCAGCGCCAGCACCGCCGGTCCGGCGATCTTGTCGCGAAAGGCGGGGGCATAGCAGGGGCGGTTGAGCGGATAGGGATCGGCCCCGTCGATCGTCAGCCCGTTATGAGCCGAGGCGGTCGCATCGGCGGCGCTGTCCGGGCCGTTGCCGAGATCGATCAGGATCGCCTCGGACTGATGATGCAGTTCGAACCCGCCGCAATCCTGGTGACCATGGCCGGACAGCGAGCCCCAGCCCTCGGGATCGGCGTGCCACAGTCCCGACCACGCCCCAAAGCGGGCCGACAGCCAGCCATCGTCGATTGCGCCGGGGCCAAGCGGAAGCCCGTCGAGCAGGGTGGCGAGGCGGTCGCGGTCGGGCCGGGGCAAGGTCGCCATCCAGCCGGAATCGCGGTCGCCGCCGGGAAGCAGACAGGCCAGATGCGCGGGCGGGGCGTCGGCGGCGATCCGCCCGATCAGCGGCAGTCCGCCCGGCAGGCAGAGATGGACCAGATGCCCGGCGGCGGCGCGCAGCCGGGCTTCGAACGGGACGGCCTCGGGCCGACCATGCGCGGTCGCCGCCAGCCAGACGTCGGCCAAAGCGCGGGTCATCAGCAGATGGTCGTGGCTGGAGCCCTCGTCCAGCATCCCGGAGGGGCGGAAGATCCGCTCGGCCTCGGACAGCATCAGCCGCGCTCCGGCATCGGTGGCGGCGGGCAGTCCCAGCGCCAGTCCCAGCCGATACAGGCCCCGCCCGTTCTTGAACAGGCGGCTGGTGGTGCGGCGCGGGCCAAAATAATCGAGCCGCGCCGCGATCGCCGGGCCATGCGCCGCCAGCACCGCCAGGGTATCGGCGGCCGGGCCGGGCAGGCCGTGGGTCTGGGCAAAGGTCAGCAGGGTCGCGGCGCGGTCGGCGGCGACATCGGCCCGCCATGCCGCCAGCGACGGGGCATCGCCGAACCGGGCTCGCCACGCCGCCCAGATCGCGCCGACCCAGCGCGGGTCGTCGCCTGGGTCCATCAGCGGCACCCAGCCAAAGCGGTGCAGGCCGCGTTCGGCTTCGGGATCGGCGAACTTCCGCTCGAACAGCGACGTCGCCGCGCCGGGCTCCAACGTCACCGTGGTGCCGGGGAGCCTAAGCCGGATCGGCCGGTCGGGCGGGCCGGGGGGGAGCGGGGGGAATGCGGCGCGGGGGGATTCCAGCGGCAATCCGGCCCAGGACGCCCCCAATACCGGGGGACGATGGGCGGTGAAGGCGGGTTCTCCCGGCGTCCGCAACAGCAGACGCGCTCCCAGCCACCGCCGCAACACGGGATCGGCGCTCAAGGAACGGGTCTTGCGGAGAAGCGCGGGAAGCATGGTCCTGCTTTTTAGCCGAGACCGGAGCCGGAAACCAGCGGGGATCGGGGGGGTATGTGCGATTGACACAAGTGCCTTTTGGACAGCGTAGATTTTGGGAAACTTCCCTATACAATCACCTCGCCGATTTTTTTGCAGCAGAGCGGATTGCCCGTGTCAAAAGAAAGACGGTAGTCGATGGTGCGCCAAAAGAATTTCCCTCCCGGTCTCGCTCTGCTAATTGGTCCTCCGCGCGGCGTTCCGCTATTTCGATCTCTTTAACCAATGCCTGACAGTCCGGTATCTTCTTTCGGTCAGCGTTGTAGGCTGGGTGAATTTTCTGAAGATATCGTTCGACATCACGTGTTGTGCAGTCTTTGTTGAAATTTTCGATATGCAAAATCAGAAAAATTTCGAAGCAAGGATTGGATCGTCCGATCCCAACATTAGAGCGCTGACATAAGGACACGGCATCCTGGTAACGGTCAGTCTCATCTCTATCAAACACGGCCCAAATTTGATCGTTTTTTTCGAATGAATCTCGAGCGTATCCACGCTTGTGGACAGCGCTGGTTGCTTTTTCAGCACAGGTGTACGCAGCGCCTGCTGGCGCAATTATTTTTAGTTCAATCAATGCGCCAGGAAAATCACGTTTGAGTGCCGAAAAATAAGCGTATTCGGTGTTTTCACCTTCACAGAAAATGAAAAAACGATGCTTGGGGTCACGAATCGCCGGTTTGCGTTTGAGTGAAAAAGAGCGATCCCGTGCCATCATTTGACCTTTAGGGCATAGGGCCAGAAAACGGAACTGCGCCGAAGCGACCTTGTAAATACCCCTTTTCTAAATTATCGCCCTTGCGTGTACGCATGTCGGTCAATGGATAAATGTGCGTTGCGCCGTCGTGATCCTTTTCCGCAAACCACACCTGATCCCGGCGTAAGTGAGCCGACCGTAATAGATTGGTGTCATGAGTAGTGGCAATCAATTGCGCACCTCGTGGGTTTGTAGATGAAGAGTTAAACAAGCCCAAGATAGACTCGCATGCCAAGGTGTGAAGGCTTGCGTTAAGCTCATCTATTACGAGAGGTGATCCGTTATCAAGGGAATTAAAAACGGACGTCATTAGTATGAGGAGGCGGCGTGTCCCTTCGCTTTCTTGGTCAAGATTAAAAAAAGCTGTGCTCCCGTCGCGTGTATTGTGTCCAAGTTTAATAATATGTTTGTGTTTACCTATCTGAATGTCAACTCCCGCTTTTTTAGCGGCGAGAGTAACTTCATTTTCAAAATTTCGCATCTCATCGGGAATATCTATGTCAATCTTTGTGTGGCATGTAACGCCAGTGTCCATTTGAGAAAGAAAGTGAATGACGCGCTGATCCATCTCTGCGTTTTGCAGCGCATTTGAAACATGCGCCGGGGATGCCGATACAGTCGTTACGCCATAAATTGAACGGAAAAAGCTGATTATCGGCAAAATTGTTTGGTGGTTATTTTGAGCGGCAGCAGATATGAAGAGGCTATTAGGTCTAGTGACTTCTTCAATAGATTTGTTTTTCCCTTTTAGATTTCTTCCGAAATCAAATTTCTGCTCATTTCGGTCAAATAAAATTTGGCGACGCCCTTTAGGGAAGGCAAACAGCCATTCTGCGGTAAAAGTGTCATCGGTGGCGATGAAACCGTAATGGTGGCGCACGCCTTCGACGACGAAGTCGATTTCGAATTGGCTTGGAGTTGACCGAAGTTCGGGGTCAAGCGCGAATGTGTGCCTGGGAACAATCCCACCTGGATCCCATTTGCTGTGTGAGAAAAGGACTGCGGAGCACATGAAGCGAAGTGCCTGGATAAAATTGCTTTTACCCGAGGCATTGGCGCCATAAATCACCGAGACCGGAAGTACATGACCATGGATTGCTGGGCAGGCGATCAATCCATCTGGATCGTCATCAATAGCTGTCGATGCAACCAGTGAAATTTCTTCGGCATCTCGGAGGGAAAGGTGATTTTTGGCCCGGAAGCGTAGCAGCATGACAAAATCACCTCCGAATGCACAGGCGTGCATTTTACGGAGGTGATTTGCAGGATTCCAGCAAAAAGAAAGCTTAGTCGGTTCCTTCCGTCTCTCCGGTCAGCCGAAGCGGACGTTGACGATCTCGTAGGATTTCGACCCGCCGGGGGTGGTGACCTCGACGGCATCGCCGACATGTTTGCCGATCAGAGCGCGGGCCAGCGGAGACTGGACCGACATTCTGCCGGATTTGATGTCGGCCTCGTGGGCGCCGACGATGGTATAGGCCACCTCGTCGTCGGAATCCTCGTCGGCCAGGGTCACGGTAGCGCCGAAGCGCACCTGATCCCCGGTCAGGGTCGAGGCGTCGATCACCTGGGCGCGGGAGATGACGTCCTCCAACTCGGCGACGCGCCCTTCGATAAAGCTCTGGCGTTCACGCGCGGCATGATACTCGGCGTTTTCCGACAGATCGCCATGTTCGCGCGCCTCTGCGATCGCACGAATCACGGCCGGACGCTCAATCGTCTTGAGTGTCCGTAATTCATCCTCCAGCTGGGCCAGCCCGGCGGGAGTCATAGGGATTTTTTCCATTAACAAACCCCGGTCAGACGGGACCGTATGGCGGTGCCCCCTGGCTGCCGCATCCTAGCCGCTCCCTAGAACGAAGACCCAAAATACGACTGCAACGGCGCTACATCAAGTGTGCCGCACCGAAGCGCTTCGATCGCCTCGACCGCGGCACGTGCACCCGCCACGGTGGTGTAGTGCGGAATGTTGTTCATCAGCGCGGTATGGCGGATCGAAAAGCTGTCCTTGACCGCCTGACTTCCCTCGGTGGTGTTGACCACCAGATGGATCTGCCCGTTCAGCATCGCATCGACGCAATGCGGCCGCCCCTCCAGCACCTTGTTGAGGATGCCGATGTCGCGGATGCCGTGCTCGCGCAGGTAACGGGCGGTTCCCTCGGTCGCCATCACGGTAAAGCCCATCCCCAGCAGGCGGCGGGCGATATCGACCATCGAGGGCTTGTCGCCTTCCTTGACCGACAGGAACACGCCGCCTTCGATCGGCAGGTTGGTTCCGGCCCCAAGCTGGCTTTTGGCGAAGGCGCGGGCGAAGTCCGAATCGATCCCCATCACTTCGCCGGTCGATTTCATTTCCGGCCCAAGCAGGATATCGACGCCGGGGAAGCGGGCGAACGGGAACACTGCTTCCTTGACCGCGACATGCTTCATCACCGGGCGGGTGGTCAGGCCGAACGAAGCCAGCGTCTCGCCCGCCATCACCCGCGCCGCGATCTTGGCAATCGGAACGCCGGTGGCCTTGGCGACGAAGGGGACGGTGCGCGAGGCGCGCGGATTGACTTCCAGGATGTAAACCACCCCGTCCTTGATCGCGTACTGGATGTTCATCAAACCGATGACGCCCAGCGCCTTGGCCAGGGCGACGGTCTGACGCTCCAATTCCTCGATGGTGGCGTGGTCGATCGAATAGGGCGGCAGCGAGCAGGCGGAATCGCCCGAATGGATGCCCGCTTCCTCGATATGCTGCATGATCCCGGCGACATAGACCTGGGTGCCGTCCGACAGCGCATCGACGTCGATCTCGATCGCGTCCTTCAGATACAGGTCGATCAGCACCGGATTGTCGCCCGACACCACCACCGCTTCGCGCATGTAGCGTTCCAGCGCTTCGTTGTCATAGACGATCTGCATCGCCCGGCCGCCCAGCACGAAGCTGGGGCGGATCACCACCGGATAGCCGATCCGCTCGGCGATCACCTTCGCCTCGTCGAGCGAGCGGGCGGTGCCGTTGGCGGGCTGCTTCAGGTTGAGATCCTGCAACAGATGCTGGAAGCGCTCGCGGTCCTCGGCCAGATCAATCGAATCCGGGCTGGTGCCCAGGATCGGAATCCCGGCCTGTTCCAGCGCGTGGGCCAGCTTCAACGGAGTCTGGCCGCCGAACTGGACGATGCAGCCCAGCACCCGTCCGTTGCGCTGCTCGACCTTGACGAGGTCGATCACCGTCTCGGCGGTCAGCGGCTCGAAATACAGCCGGTCCGAGGTGTCGTAATCGGTCGAGACCGTTTCCGGGTTGCAATTGACCATGATGGTCTCTTTGCCGGCCTCTTCGAGGGCATAGGCGGCATGGACGCAGCAATAATCGAACTCGATGCCCTGGCCGATCCGGTTCGGCCCGCCGCCCAGGATCACCACCTTGTCGCGGCCGGTCGGTTCGGATTCGCATTCCGCCGGGTTGACCCCGTCGCCCTCGTAGCAGGAATACATATAGGCGGTGGACGAGGGGAACTCGGCGGCGCAGGTGTCGATCCGCTTATAGACCGGCTTGACGTTGAACACTTCGCGGCGGAACGCGGTCTCGGTCAGGGTCTTGCCCGACAGCTGCGACAGGCGCTGATCGGAGAAGCCCATCTTCTTCAGCCGCAGCAGGCCGGGGGCGTCGATCGGCAGGCCGTGGGCGCGGACCTCTTCCTCGGCATCGATGATGCCCTTGATCTGACCCAGGAACCACTTGTCGTAGAAACAGGCGGAATGGACTTCGTCGATGGTGAGGCCAAGCCGGAACGCCTGGGCGATCACCAGGATGCGGTCGTGGCGCGGCTGGGCCAGCGCCTTCTTCACCGCGTCCTTCATGTCGCCCGCGTTCGAGCCGGGGATTTCGACATCGTCGAGACCGGTCAGCCCGGTTTCCATCGAGCGCAGGCCCTTCTGGAGGCTTTCCTGGAAGGTGCGGCCGATCGCCATCGCCTCGCCGACCGACTTCATCGAGGTGGTCAGGTTGGTATCGGCGCCGGGGAACTTTTCAAAGGTGAAGCGCGGAATCTTGGTGACGACGTAATCAATCGTCGGCTCGAACGAGGCCGGGGTGACCCCGGTGATGTCGTTGGCCAACTCGTCCAGGGTGTAGCCGACCGCCAGCTTGGCCGCGATCTTGGCGATGGGGAAGCCGGTCGCCTTCGACGCCAGCGCCGACGAGCGCGACACGCGCGGGTTCATCTCGATGACGGTCATCCGGCCGTCCTTGGGATTGACCGCGAACTGGACGTTCGATCCGCCGGTATCGACCCCGATCTCGCGCAGCACCGCGATCGAGGCGTTACGCATGATCTGGTATTCTTTGTCGGTCAGGGTCAGCGCCGGGGCAACGGTGATCGAGTCACCGGTATGCACTCCCATCGGATCGACGTTCTCGATCGAGCAGATGATGATGCAATTGTCCTTGCGGTCGCGGACGACCTCCATCTCGTACTCTTTCCAGCCGAGGACGGATTCCTCGACCAGAACCTCGTGCACCGGGCTGGCGGCAAGACCGCCCGCGACGATCTGTTCGTACTCGGCGACGTTATAGGCGATGCCGCCGCCGGTCCCGGCCAGGGTGAAGCTGGGGCGGATGATCGCGGGCAGCCCGATGATCGGCATCGCCTCGCGCGCTTCGGCCAGGGTGCGGACCAGCCGCGAACGCGGGCTGTCCAGCCCGATCTTGTCCATCGCGTCGCGGAACAGCAGCCGGTCCTCGGCCTTGGCGATGACGTCGCGCTTGGCCGCGATCATCTCGACGCCGTACTTCTCGAGCACGCCCATGTCGGCCAGCTTCATCGCGGTGTTGAGCGCGGTCTGGCCGCCCATCGTCGGCAGCAGGGCGTCGGGACGCTCCTTCTCGATGATGCGGGTGACGAAATCGGGGGTGATCGGCTCGACATAGGTCGCGTCGGCCAGCCCGGGATCGGTCATGATCGTCGCCGGGTTGGAATTGACCAGGATGACCCGGTAGCCCTCTTCCTTCAGCGCCTTGCACGCCTGAACCCCGGAATAATCGAACTCGCAGGCCTGGCCGATGACAATCGGTCCGGCGCCGATGATGAGAATGGACTTGATGTCTGTACGTTTGGGCATGGCGGCGGGTTCCCGGGTTTTCTTAATTCAGACAGACACTATTTCGACGCGGCGATCGTCTCGATGAAGCGCTCGAACAGGTAATGGGCATCCTGCGGGCCGGGGCTGGCCTCGGGATGGTACTGGACCGAGAAGACCGGCTTGCCCGCGACGGCGATGCCTTCGACCGAGCCGTCGAACAACGAGCGGTGGGTGACGGCGGTTCCGGCCGGCAGCGAGTCCTCATCGACGACGAAGCCGTGATTCTGGCTGGTGATCTCGACCTTGCCGGTCGCCAGATCCTTGACCGGATGGTTGGCGCCGCGATGGCCGGTGTCCATCTTGAAGGTCTTGGCGCCCAGCGCCAGCGCCAGCATCTGATGGCCGAGGCAGATGCCGAACATCGGGGTTCCGGCGTTCAGTACGCCCTGGATCATCGGCACGGCATAGCGGCCGGTCGCGGCGGGGTCGCCCGGACCGTTGGAGAGGAACACCCCGTCCGGCTGGTGGCGCAACACGTCCTCGGCGGTGGATTCGGCGGGCAGCACCGTCACCTTGCAGCCCGACGCGGCGAGGCAGCGCAGGATGTTGCGCTTGGCCCCGAAATCGACGGCAACGACGTGGAATTTCGGTTCGGTCTGCTGGCCATAGCCGTTGCGCAGATCCCACTCGGTCTCGGTCCAGACGTGCGACTGGGCGCAGGTCACCTCGCGGGCGAGGTCCATTCCCTTCAGGCCGGGCCATTCGGCGGCGATCTTGGCCAGCGCGGGCAGGTCGAACTGACCGTCGGGAGCGTGGGCGACCACCCCGTTGGGGGCGCCGTGGGTCCGGATGCGGCGGGTCAGGGCGCGGGTGTCGATGCCGCACAGGCCGCTGATCCCGTGCGAGATCAGCCAGTCGTTGAGCGGCTTGGCCGAGCGCCAGTTGGCGGGCTGGGTGATGTCGGCGCGCAGGATCAGGCCGCGGGCGGCGGGGGTCAGCGTTTCCAGATCCTCGGGATTGGTGCCGACATTGCCGATATGCGGGAAGGTGAAGGTGATGATCTGCCCGGCATAGGACGGATCGGTCAGCGTCTCCTGATAGCCGGTCATCGCGGTGTTGAACACCACTTCGCCGACCTGGCTGCGGGTCGCGCCGATTCCCTTGCCCCACAGCACGGTGCCGTCGGCCAGGACCAGAACCCCGGTGGCACCCGGCGGGCGCGTCGCAACGATACCCGGCCCCTCGCCGGTGGGGCTGAGTGCGGAGGCGTCAAGGTTCGGCATGATGGTTCCTTCGTCTGGCGCGGCCGCAGACAAGCGCCGGATCATCTCGCAACGCGCGGGATGCCCGGGGAACAGTTGGGCAGGGTGCGCCCGGTCGGCGGCAGGTGGTTGCGGGGCTTATAAAGAGGGCCAGGAGGGAAGTCAAGCCTTCCCGTGTCCGGGTAAAATCCACAAGATTTCAACTGTTTGGCCCGGGGGTGCAGGACTTTCCTTCGGGGCCGATTTGCGCTAGCTTGTTCCCTTTCCCGCGAATAGGGGGATTGGAACGGCTGACAGGGGGATGCGATGCTGCGGCAGGAGTTGAGTGATGCGCTGAAGACGGCGATGCTGGGCAAGGACGCCCGCACGGTGTCGACGGTGCGGCTGATCCTGGCGGCGCTGAAGGATCGGGACATTGCGGCGCGGCCGAACGGGCTGGCCGATGGCATCCCCGACACGGAGATCCTCCAGATGCTCCAGTCGATGATCAAGCAGCGGCGCGAGAGCATTACCATCTACGAACAAGGTGGGCGGTTGGAACTGGCGGAACGGGAAGCCGAGGAAATCGTTATCATCGAACGCTTCCTTCCCCGTCAGATGAACGCCGACGAAGTGGCCGAAGCGATCCGGGCGGTGATCGCCGATATCGGTGCCACCGGTATCAAGGACATGGGGAGAGTGATGGCCGCGCTCAAGGAGCGCCATGCCGGTCTGATGGATTTTTCCCGCGCCAGCGTGGTGGTAAAGTCGGCCCTGGGCGGCTGACCGGGCGCAGTCCGTCGTCTTTCCCCGGTCTTTCAGCGGCGGCAACAGCAGGACACCGGCCCGATGGCCTTTCCCCCGTCCTTTCTCGAAGAGCTGCGGACCCGCCTGTCTCTGGTGTCGGTGATCGGGCGGCGGGTCAAGCTGACCCGCAAGGGCCGCGAACATTCCGGCCTGTGCCCCTTCCATAACGAAAAAAGCCCGTCCTTCACCGTCAACGAGGACAAGGGCTTTTTCCATTGCTTCGGCTGTGGGGCGCATGGCGACGTCATCGGCTTCGAGATGCGGATCTCGAACCTGCCCTTTACCGAGGCGGTCGAGCGGCTGGCGGCCGAGGCCGGGCTGGAGGTACCGCGCGCCAGCCCCGAGGAGCGTGCCCGCGAGACCCGCCGCGCCGGGCTGCACGAGGCGCTGGAAGCCGCCTGCGCCTGGTTCGAGGCCAATCTGCGCAAGCCGGGCGGGCGCGAGGGACTGGCCTATCTGCGCGGGCGCGGGCTGACCGACGAGACGATTGCCCGCTTCCGTCTCGGCTGGGCACCGGATGCGCGCGAAGCGTTGCGCTCGTCGCTGATGAGTGCCAGCCTGCCGGAAAGCCTGCTGGTCGAGGCCGGGTTGTTGCGTCGCCCCGAAGGCGGCGGTGCCGCCTTCGATTATTTCCGCGGCCGGGTGATCTTTCCGATCACCGACCGGCGCGGCCGGGTGATCGGCTTTGGCGCCCGCACCCTGGGCGACGGTCAGCCGAAATATCTGAACTCGCCCGAGACCCCGGTGTTCCACAAGGGGCACGTCCTGTTCGGGCTGGCCCTGGCCCGTCAGCCCGCCCGCGACCGGGGCGCGGTGGTGGTGGTCGAAGGCTATATGGACGTGATCGCCCTCAATCAGGCGGGCTTCACCCATGCCGTCGCGCCGCTGGGAACGGCGGTGACCGAGGCGCAGATCGAGGAATTGTGGCGTCTCGCTCCCGAGCCGACCCTGTGCCTGGACGGCGACAGCGCCGGTCAGCGGGCGATGGGCCGGGCGCTGGAGCGGGCCTTTCCGCTGTTGAAGCCGGGGCACAGCCTGCGCTTCGCGATCCTGCCCGGCGGCGACGATCCGGACTCGCTGCTGCGCGACCGGGGGGGGGCGGCGATGACCCAGGTGCTGGAGCAGGCGCGTCCGCTGGTCGAGGCGGTGTGGCGGCTGGAGGCCGAGGGCCGCGCCATCGACACCCCGGAACGTCGGGCTGCGCTGGAACAGGCCCTGATGGACCGTGCAATGTCCATTGCCGACGAAACGGTGCGCTGGCAGTACGTCCGGGCCTTTCGCGACCGGCTGTGGCAGGCGTTCCGTCCGCCGCGGCCCGCGCCCCTGCCGTGGACCGGCAAGGGCGGCCGGGCCCAGCCGGGGCGGATGCGCGGTCAGGACGGACGGCTGGTCGGAGTCGGCGCGCCTTCGGGGCTGCGGCCCCCCTACGAACGGCAGGAACGGGTGATGCTGGCCCTTGCCTTGGCGAATCCGGGGCTGGTCGAGCCGATTCACGAAGAGCTGGGACGATGCTTGTTTTCAAATGAGTCGCTTGACAACCTTCGACGCGGGATTCTAAAGCACCTTGGGACCGGGCGCGGGCTTGACGCGGACGAGCTTGCCGCCCATCTACGGGCGGATGGATTATCCCCGGTTCTGGAGTCCTTGCTGGATGCGAGCGAACGGCGAATGCACTCGGTCCGTGGCTATGACAGGATCGAGGACGCGCGGGCTCTCTGGAACGATGTCTACCACCGCTATACCCGCAAGGATTTGCAGGCAGACGTGAGCGAGGCCAACGCGCGGCTGGCTGAAGAGGCGTCGCCGGCGGCCTGGACCCGTTTCCAGGCGGTCAAACGGCAGGAACGCTCGGCATCGGCCCGCGACGACGAGGCGGCGGGGACCGAGGCCCCACCGTCCCGGACGGAATAAAATAAAGGTCAGGGGCTCTCGCCCCGGCCGGTTCGGCGTCGTCGGGGGGACGGGGCCGGAGACTTCAGGAGTAACGGTTTTCATGGCGACCAAATCGACGAATACGGCGGAAGTCTCGGAGAACCAGGACGAGTCGATGGATGGGCCTTTGCTCGACACCCTGGGGGTCGCCGTCAAGAAGATGGTGGCGCGCGGCAAGGAGCGCGGCTACGTCACCTATGACGAACTGAACGCCGCCATGCCGCCCGAGGAAGTCTCGTCCGAGCAGATCGAGGACACGATGGCGATGCTGTCGGAACTGGGCATCAACGTCGTCGAAAGCGAAGACGGCGAAGAGGCCCAGCCCGAGGGCGAGGAAGAAGCCACCGAGACCGAGGGCTATTCCGGCGCGGGCAACGTCGACGAAGAGGATCTGGGCCGCACCGACGATCCGGTCCGGATGTATCTGCGCGAAATGGGCTCGGTCGAACTGCTGAGCCGCGAGGGCGAAATCGCCATCGCCAAGCGGATCGAAGCCGGTCGCGACATGATGATCGGCGGCATCTGCGAAAGCCCGCTGACGCTGCGCGCCGTCGTCGAGTGGCACGACGCCCTGGTCGAGGGCAAGATGCTGCTGCGCGACATCATCGACCTTGACGCCACCTATGGCGCCGGTCCCGGCGGCGAATTGTCCGAAGAGGAATTGGAGCGCGGTCCGGCCGAGCCGACCGAGCCGGGCGATCCCGCCGCCCCCGTCGTCGAAGGCGAAGAGCGCGACCCCGCGCTGCCCGAGGTCGAGGGCGAGGGCGAAGCCGAGGAAGGCGAGGAAAACTCGATTTCGCTCGCCGCGATGGAATTGCAATTGCTGCCCCAGGTGCTGGAGACCTTCCAGGCGATCGCCGCCACCCATCAGAAGATGGAGAAGGTCCAGGAACAGCGCCTCGCCGCTTTGTCGAAGGGCGAGGCCGCCACCCCCGCGATCGAAAAGAAATACGACAAGCTCAAGACCGAGCTGATCAAGCTGATGCAGGGCATTCACCTCAACAATGCCCGGATCGAACATCTGGTCGAGCAGTTGAACGGGATCAACCGTCGCCTGATGACCCAGGAAGGCCGCCTGCTCCGTCTGGCCGAATCCTGCCGGATCAAGCGTCCCGACTTCCTCGACGCCTATTACGGCTCGGAACTGGCCCCCAATTGGGTCGAGCATGTCGCGGTGCGCGGCAAGCATTGGAAAGAATTCTCGGCCCGCCACGCCACCGAGATCGCCGATATCCGCGCCACCATTTCGCGGATTTCGGGCGAGTCCGGGCTGCCGATCACCGAATATCGTCGCATCGTCCAGACGGTGCAGAGGGGCGAGCGCGAGGCCAGCAAGGCCAAGAAGGAAATGATCGAGGCTAATCTCCGCCTCGTCATCTCGATCGCGAAGAAATACACCAACCGTGGCCTGCAATTCCTCGACCTGATCCAGGAAGGCAATATCGGCCTGATGAAGGCGGTCGATAAGTTCGAATACCGCCGCGGCTATAAGTTCTCGACCTATGCGACGTGGTGGATTCGTCAGGCGATCACTCGCTCGATCGCCGATCAGGCCCGCACCATCCGCATCCCGGTCCACATGATCGAGACGATCAACAAGCTGGTCCGCACCTCGCGCCAGATGCTGCACGAGATCGGCCGCGAGCCGACCCCGGAAGAGCTGGCCGAAAAGCTCAGCATGCCGCTGGAAAAAGTCCGCAAGGTGCTGAAGATCGCCAAGGAGCCGATTTCGCTCGAAACCCCGATTGGCGACGAGGAGGATTCCCACCTCGGCGACTTCATCGAGGACAAGAATGCGGTGCTGCCGCTCGATGCCGCGATCCAGGCCAACCTGCGCGAAACCACCACCCGCGTGCTGGCCAGCCTGACGCCCCGCGAAGAGCGGGTGCTGCGGATGCGCTTTGGCATCGGCATGAATACCGACCACACCCTCGAAGAGGTCGGGCAGCAATTCAGCGTCACCCGCGAACGTATCCGTCAGATCGAAGCCAAGGCGCTGCGCAAGCTGAAGCATCCGTCGCGTTCGCGCAAGCTGCGGAGCTTCCTCGATACCTAGCGTGGAAATGCAGCCTAAATAAGGCATGTCCGGCAAAGCGAAGGAGAGCCTCTCTCCTTCGCTTTTGTTTTATTCCGACCGTATGTTACCGATTAAGTCATTATCCCCCCGTCGCGGTAAATGTCTCAGCATCGTCTTCCCCCTCTTGCGGGGCTGGCCTACAATACGGGTCAACGCCTGAAACGGGAGAACGACGCACATGAAAGTCGGCATCGTCGGAGCGGGCGCGGTGGGAAGCACCGCCGCCTATGCCCTGGTCCTCCAGGGAACCGCCAGCGACATCGTCCTGGTCGATCTCAACACCAAGCTGGCCGAGGCCCAGGCCCAGGACATCCAGCACGCCACCCCCTTCGCCTGGTCGTCGCGGGTCCGCGCCGGGGGCTATGCCGATCTGGACGGGTCGCAGGTGGTGGTGCTGGCCGCCGGAGCGGCGCAACGGCCGGGCGACAGCCGTCTCGACCTGCTGGAACGCAACGCCGCCGTGTTCCGCCAGATCGTCCCCGCCGTCCTCGATAATGCTCCGGACGCGGTCCTGCTGGTCGCCTCGAACCCGGTCGATGTCGTCACCGATATCGTCGCCCGCCTGTCGGGCTTGCCGGCGGGACGGGTGTTCGGATCGGGCACCATCCTCGACAGCGCCCGCTTCCGTGCCTTGCTGGCCGAGCATCTGGGGATTTCGCCGACCTCGGTCCATGCCTATGTCCTGGGCGAACACGGCGATTCCGAAGTGCTGTGGTGGTCGGGGGCGACGGCGGGCGGAATTCCGGTGGCCGAAGTCGCGGCCCAGCTTGGCCGCCCGCTCGACGACGCGGCGCGGGCCACCATCGACGAATCGGTCCGCCGCGCCGCCTATCGCATCATCGACGGCAAGGGCGCGACTTGGTTCGGCATCGGGGCCGGTCTCAGCCGGATTATCCGCGCTATCAACAAGGACGAGCGCCTGCTGCTGTCGGTGTCGGCGCTGACCCCCGAGATCGAGGGGATCGCCGACGTTACCTTGTCGCTGCCGCGGATCGTCGGGGCTGGCGGCGTGCTGGAAACCCTCAATCCCGCGTTTTCGGACGAGGAACGGGGAGCGCTGCGCCGCTCGGCCCTGGTGCTGCGCGAAGCCGCCGACAGCGTCAAACTGTAAGGCCGTGTGGGGGGGAGTGTCGCTGTCGCGACCGGGCTGCCGCCCTGGCCCGCTTGCGGGCGAGCCCGCAAACACCCCTGTGATTGATGTGAGAAAATCGAGGGGAGGGGCCGGGAGGCGGGGCCTCCCGGCCGGTATTATTCCGCCGCGCCCGCCAGCAGCGGGTCGAGGCCGCCCTTGCGGTCGAGATCGTACAGATCGTCGCAGCCGCCGACATGGTGGCCGTTGATGAAGATTTGCGGCACGGTGCGGCGACCTCCGGCGCGCTCGACCATCGCGTTGCGCAAGGCTTCGTCGTTGCTGACGTCGATTTCGGTGTAAGCAACGCCCTTGCGCTTGAACAATTGCTTGGCCCGGACGCAATAGGGGCACACTCTGGTGGTGTAGATATCGATTTCAGTCATGATCCCCGGGGTGGTTAGGGGTGGATTGATCGATATATGAGGTCGGCGGGCCGATTTGACCAGAGTCCTTTAGCGCATCGTGTGTCATGCATGACGCACGATGCGGTTGCGGCCATTGCGGCCGCGGCCAAGTGCCCGGAGGGCACGCCCGGCGAGGGGGATATATTTAGCGCACGACCCGACCCAGTGTCAGGACATCGACCGCCGCGGCTTTGCCGCGCAGCAGGACACGGGCGCATTCGTTGACGGTGGCCCCGGTGGTCATCACATCGTCGATCAGCACGATCCGGCGACCTTTGACGCGGTCAAGGTGGCGCGGCGGCAACTCGAACGCCCCGGCGACGTTGTGGCGGCGGGCATCGGGGCCAAGATGCCCCTGCGACGGTGAGTGACGGCGGCGGACCAGCAGATCGGGCACGGATTCGAGTCCCGCCAGCGGGGCCAACGCCTGGGCCAGCACTGCCGCCTGATTATAGCGCCGCGCCGCCAGCCGCCAGCGATGGAGCGGCACCGGGACCAGAAAATCGGCGTCGGCCAGCAGGTCGGCCCCGGCGCGGGCGAGCCAGCGGGCGAAGGCCGGGGCTCCCTCCAGCCGGTCGCCATGCTTGAAGCGCAGGATCAGCGGCTTCGTCTCGTCGTCATAGCGCAGCACGGCGCGGGCGCGGGCAAAACGGGGCGGTGTGGCGAGACACGCGCCGCACACCATCTGTGCCCCCGGATCGATCTCGAACGGCCGCCCGCACACCGCGCAGAGCGGCGCCGAGACAAAGGCGATCTTGCCCCAGCACTCCGGGCACAGCGTGCCGGGATCGGCCACCAGGGTCTGGCAGCGCAGACAGACCGGGGGCAGGATCGCGTCGAGGAGGACGCGCAGACCCTGCCGGATCGGCCCGATCAGGCTCATCGCCGCCCGAACCGGGCCAGCGCCTCGGCGCGGTCGCGGACGCCCAGCTCAAGCAGCAACGGCGTTTCCAGCCCGGCCGCTTCCGTCAAGGCGCGGTCGCCCAGCACGGCGGCGGCCTCGCCCTGGCGCAGTGTCCGTCCGTTCGAAAACAGCGCCACCTCGTCGGCGAAGGCATAGGCCAGATCGACGTCGTGGGTGGTCAGCACCAGGGTGGTTCCCGCCTCGGCCAATCGGGCCAGAACCCCTTGCAGCAGCATTCCGCCGCGATGATCCAGCCCGGCCAGTGGCTCGTCGAGCAACAGCACCTCGGGCCGCATCGCCAACGCTCCGGCGATCGCCACCCGCTTTTTCTGTCCGAACGACAAGTGGTGGGTGGCGCGCTCGGCCAGATCGGCGATGCCGAGCGCGTCCAGCGCCTCGGCCACCCGCATGGCCGCTTCGGCCTCGGACAGGCCGAGATTGAGCGGCCCGAACGAGACATCCTCGGCGACGGTGGCGGCGAACACTTGATCGTCGGGGTCTTGCATCACCAGCCCGACCCGCTTGCGCCACCCGGCCAGGGCGGCACGGCCATAGCCGGGGGCGGCGCCATCGACCCGGACCTCGCCCGCTTCGGGCCGCAGCGTGCCGTTGAGATGCAGCAACAGGGTACTCTTGCCAGCACCGTTGGGGCCAAGCACCGCCAGCCGCCGCCCGCGCCGCACCGCGAGGTCGAGGCCGTCGAGCGCCCGCCCCCCGCCGGGCCAGGAAAAGACCAGCCCGCAGGCCTCCAGACTTAACTCCACCATAGACCAACCCCCAGCACCGCCGCCTGAAGCCCCAGCGTGGCGGCGATAAAATACGTGGATACCGTCTGGCGGGGCGACAGCATCGGCAACGAGCCGTCGAAGCCGCGTGCCGCCAGCCCGGTTTCCAGCCGTCTCGCCCGGTCGAGCGCGCGGGGCAGCAGCAGCGCCACCAGCAATCCCAACGAGCGGATCGAACGGCGAAAGCCGCGCCAGCCCAACCGCGCCTCCTGGGCGTGGCGGATCGCGATCGCGGACTCCAGCAGCAGGAACAGAAACCGCCAGATCAGCAGAGCCATTTCGGTGATTTCGGGCGACAGACCCAACCGGCGAGCCCCCCGCACCAGATCGGGGGCAGGCGTGGTGACGGCGAGCAGCAGCAGGCAGGACAACGCCGCCGCCGCGCGCAGGATCACGGAAAGCGCGGCCCTGCCGCCGTCGCGGGCGAGAGCCACCCCGTCCGGGCCGATCTCGACCGCCAGCGCCGCCGCCCCGGTCAGGGCAAAGCCCAGCGGTGCCGCGACCAGCCTAAGCCAGTCGCGCCAGCCGATCCGGGCTCCGGCCAAAGCGGCGGTCCAGGTAACAAGCAGCACCAGGACCGCTCCCGGCCAGGGGGGCAAAGCCAGCGCCAGGGCCAACAGGCCCAGGGCCAGAACCGCCTTTTCCGTCGTCGAGCGTCGCCGCCACCGGCTGGATTGCGCCAGCCGGTCGATGGCGAGGCTCACCGTTCGCCGCGACCGTGACGACGTCCGATGGCATAGCCGACCAGACCGGCCCCAATCGCCGCCTGAAGCGCGAACAGCAGGCTTTCGACTTCCTTGCCCGGCGGCTCCCACAAAGGTTCGGCCCAGGGGACATAGGACGGATTGGCGGCGGCGACGGCATCCTTGGCGGCATCGTCGGTGCCGCCGAACTCGGCGTTGGGGGTCAGCGCCAGCGGCGCGGCGACGATCAGCACGGCGAGACCGATCAGAGCATAATTGAGACGGGCGTTCATGCCTTCACCCCTTCGGTCTTGAGGAAGCCGCGCCCGACCAGGGCGTTGATCACGACGACGGTAACCAGACCTTCGGCGATTGCCAGCGGAACCTGGGTCAGGGCGAAGATCCCGGCGAATTTGCCGAAGGCGCCGACAAAGCCCGAAACCGGGTCAGGGAAGGCCAGGGCCAATTGGGCCGAGGTGACGACATAGGTGGCGAGATCGCCCAGCGTCGCGGCCAGCGCGATGCCGACGGCCATCGGCAAGCCCAGCGCGGTCGAGGCCCGCCACAGGCCATAGGCGACCCAGGGGCCGACCACCGCCATCGAGACGATGTTGGCGCCAAGCGTGGTCAGGCCGCCATGGGCCAGCAACAGGGCCTGGAACAGCAACACGATCGAGCCGAGCAGCGCCATCACCGAGGGGCCGAACAGCACCGCGCCCAAGCCGGTGCCGGTGGGGTGCGAGCACGATCCGGTGACGCTGGGCAGTTTCAGGGCCGACAAAACGAAGGCGAATCCCCCGGCGGCGGCCAGTTGCAGCCGCGCCTCGGGGCGCTCGACGACGATTTTCTTCAGCTTCCATGCGCCCGCCGCGACAAAGGGGACGGCAACGCAACTCCAGGCCACGGCATGAGCCGCAGGTAAAAAACCTTCCATAATATGCATAGCGGGCAGACTCCGTTCGTCGAGAGATCGCTGTCGTCGCGAAACGGACCCTGGTTCAAACCTCCCGGCACACCCCGTCCGGCAGGCTCGCGACGACTCTCGTGATGGCAGGTCTCCTGACTTGCGGGTCGTCGGATTCGACCCTGCCTTCCCAGCCCGCACAAGGGAGCCAGTGGCCTTCGGGGTCGGACCCTCTCCGCTTACAGTTGCGGGGGCAGTCCCGGCTTTGGTCCCGGATCGGGGCCGTACCGTGTTCCCATTTTCACCCTGCCGGGATCGTGACCGGCAGGGAACCATCATCGGTCACTATAATTTCGCCACGATCCCGATGCAAACCCGTATCGTCCTGCTATCCTGGTAGCCGAACGTCCGAGCGGAGGCACTCCTTTTGACCCATACCATCGCGATGGTCGATGACGACCGCAACATCCTGACCTCGGTCTCGATGGCCCTGGAAGCCGAAGGCTTCAAGGTGCGGACCTATACCGACGGGGCCGAGGCATTGCGCGGCCTGACCGCCCAGCCGCCCGATCTGGCCCTGCTCGACATCAAGATGCCGCGGATGGACGGGATGGAACTGTTGCAGCGGTTGCGGCGGCAATCCTCGATTCCGGTGATCTTTCTGACCTCGAAGGATGACGAGATCGACGAATTGCTCGGCCTCAGGATGGGAGCCGACGATTACATCAAGAAGCCGTTCTCGCAAAAGCTGCTGATCGAGCGGATTCGCGCCCTGATCCGCCGTCTCGAGGCCAATGCCGCCGGTCCCGACGAACCGGCGGGCGAGGTGATCACGCGGGGGCCGCTGGTGCTCGATCCCGCCCGCCACGTCTGCACCTGGAACGGAGCCGGGGTCGATCTCACCGTCACCGAGTTCCTGCTGCTGAAATCGCTCGCGGCCCGGCCCGGCCATGTCAAAAGCCGCGACCAGTTGATCGACGCCGCTTATGGCGAATCGATCTATGTCGATGACCGCACCATCGACAGCCACATCAAGCGGCTGCGTAAAAAGTTCCGCGAGGTCGATGACGATTTCGCCCAGATCGAGACCCTGTACGGCGTCGGGTACCGCTATCGTGAAGAGTGAGGCGGCCGGGGGCGACGTCCCGCTCGCACCGGTCGAGACCCGCCGCCGTTGGCCGCGCTGGCGATTGCTCGCCTCGCCGCTGACCCGTCGGATTCTCGCGGTCAATTTGCTGGCTCCGGTGGTGCTAGTCGGCGGTCTGCTCTATCTCGACCGCTACAAACAGGCGCTGATCCGCTCTGAATTGGAGGGGCTGGCGACCCAGGCCGAGATGGTCGCCGCCGCCGTCGGCGAAGGCGCGCTGGTCGAAGGCGAGATCGAAGGGCTGGAATTCAACGCCGACACCGCCCGCCAGATGGTGCGCCGTCTGGCCGAACCGGCCAAACTGCGGGTCCGGCTGTTTGGCTCGGACGGCGAATTGGTGGCGGATTCGCGCTTCCGCCTGGGGGCCAACGGCGTCGTCCATGTCGAGATGCTGCCGCCGCCCCGTGAGCCGAACTGGTCCGACGAGGTGCGCCAATGGTGGGAGCGTACCGCGCACTGGATGCGCTTCGACCGCGCTTTGCCGCTCTACCGCGACCGGCCCCGCGCCCGCGCCAGCGATTTTGCCGAAGTCGCCACCGCGCTCGACGGCCGCAGCGGAGCCCAGGTCCGCACCCGTTCGGGCGGCGGTCTGGTCCTGTCGGTCGCGGTGCCGGTCCAGCGCTACAAGCAGGTCGGCGGCGCGGTGCTGATCACCGCCGACGGCACCAACGTCACCCGCGCTCTGTTCCAGGTCCGCCTTGCCATCTTTCAGGTCTTCGCCGTCGCGCTCGGCCTGACCATCGCTCTGTCGCTGTATATGGCAGGCACGATCGCCCGGCCGATCCGGCGGCTGGCTCTGGCCGCCGAGCGGGTCCGCCACGGCCAGGGCCGCACGTTGCTGATCCCCGATCTGTCGCGGCGCGGCGACGAAATCGGCGAATTGTCGGTGGCGCTGAAGGAGATGACCGAGGCGCTGTGGCGGCGGATGGACGCGATCGAGGCGTTTGCCGCCGACGTCGCCCACGAGATCAAGAACCCGCTGACCTCGCTCCGCTCGGCGGTCGAGACCGCCGCCCGGATCGACAATCCCGACCAGCGCCGCCGTCTGATGGCGATTGTGCTGGACGATGTCGGGCGGCTCGACCGGTTGATCAGCGATATTTCCGACGCCTCGCGGATCGACGCCGAGATGTCGCGGGCCGAAAGCGCTCCGGTCGCGGTCGCGGCGATGCTCGACGCCCTGGCCGACGTCTATCGGGTCACCGGTGGCGAGACGGGGCCGACCTTTACCCTCGACCGGCCCCCCGGCGATCCGCTGATCGTCAATGGGATCGAATCCCGGCTGGTCCAGGTGCTGCGTAACCTGATCGCCAACGCGATGTCGTTCAGCCCACCGGGTGGCGCGATCCACCTGACCGCCGAACGCAACGGCGGCTGGGTCAGCATCGTCGTCGAGGATGACGGTCCCGGCATTCCCGACAACAAGCTGGACGCGATCTTCGACCGCTTTTACTCCGAACGGCCCGAGGGCGAAAAGTTCGGCACCCATTCCGGGTTGGGCCTGTCGATTTCGCGCCAGATCGTCGAGGCGCATAACGGCCGCATTCGCGCCGAGAACCGCCCGGGCGGCGGGGCGCGCTTCACCGTCGATCTGCCCGACACCGGCGCGGGTGTTGCTTCACAACGCTAAGGATTATTCCATTCCCGGGGCAACCGCCCTAATATCCGTTCGAACCATTATCCGCGAGGGAGATTTCCGGTGAAGACGCTCGCCCGCCTGTTCGCCGCCGCTGCCACTTTTGTCGTGCTGACCGCCGCTCCGACGGCCCGTGCCGCCGAGGAGACCTATCCGACCGATCAGGTGCTGGGGCGGCCCGACGCGCCGCTGACGATCATCGAATACGCCTCGACCACCTGCGGCCATTGCGCCACCTTCAACAAGACCGTGCTGCCCCGGGTGAAGGCGGAATGGATCGACACCGGCCGCGCCAAGCTGATCTTCCGCGATTACCCGACCGGGCCGCATGCTCTGTCGCTGGGGGCGTCGATGATTCCGCACTGCGCCGGGCCGGATCGCTATTTCGGGCTGCTGGGGCTGATCATGGACCAGCAGGAACGCTGGATGGGGTCGGCCAATCCGCTGGCCGAACTGAAGAAGCTGTCGAAGCTGGCCGGGATGGGCGAGGACAAGGTCGATGAATGCCTGCGCCGTCAGGATCTCGCCAACGCGCTGGAAGCGCGCGCCCGCGATGCGTTCGAGAAGCGCGGCATCGACGGCACCCCCGCCTTCATCATCGACGGCAAGGTCTTGCCCGGAGCCCGACCGTTCGAGGAGATCGACAAGGCCCTGAAGGCGGCGTCGAAGTAACGCCCGCTTAAGGGGGCGGCGGTGCTCCAGTTTTCCCGGCTGCGCCTTTCGGGGTTCAAGTCGTTCGTCGATCCCGCCGAATTGCGGATCGAGCCGGGAATGACTGGCATCGTCGGTCCCAACGGCTGCGGCAAATCGAATTTGATCGAGGCGCTGCGCTGGGTGATGGGGGAGACCTCGGCCCGGCAGATGCGCGGCGGCGAGATGGACGACGTCATCTTCGGCGGCAGCGCCGGACGGCCTGCCCGCAACATCGCCGAAGTGGGGGTCACCCTCGACAACGCCGCCCGCACCGGCCCGCCGCAATACGACCAGGACGAGATCGAGGTGTCGCGCCGGATCGAGCGTGGCAACGGCTCGACCTATCGGGTCAACAGCCGCGAGACCCGCGCCCGCGACGTCCAATTGCTGTTTTCCGACGCCGCCACCGGGGCGCGCTCGTCCGGTCTGGTCAGCCAGGGCCGGGTCGGTGCCCTGATCAACGCCCGCCCCGCCGACCGCCGCCTGTTGCTGGAAGAAGCCGCCGGGATCGCCGGGCTGCACGCCCGCCGCCACGAGGCCGAGGGGCGGCTGAAAGGGGCGGAAGGCAATCTGGAGCGGCTTGACGACGTTCTTGCCACTCTGGCCGAACAATTGCGCGCGCTCCAGCGGCAGGCCAAGCAGGCGGCGCGCTATCGCACCTTGTCCGAACAGATCCGCGCGCTGGAGGCCCGGCTGCTCTATCTCGGCTGGCTGGACGCGCTGACTTCGATTGATGCTGCTCGCGTCGCCTTGCGCCAGATCGAAACCGGCGTCGAGGATGCGACCGCCGCCGCCGCCGCCGCTGCTGCTCGTGCGATTGCCCTGGCCGCCGATCTGCCGCCGCTGCGTTCCGCCCTTGACGAGGCCCGCCAGCAGGTGCGGACGCTGCTGACCGAGCGCGAGCAATTGGAGGCCGAGGCGGGGCGGATGGCCGAGATGCGGCGCGACCTTGATGCCCGGCTGGCCCAGGTCGGCTCGGACCTGCAACGCGAACATGCCCGCGCCGCCGATGCCGATCAGGCGGTGGCCCGGCTGGAGGCCGAGCGCGAGGCCCTGGCCGAGGAGGCCGCCGGAGAAAACGACGCCCGGCAGGAGGCCGAGGCGCGGGTCGCCGCCGCCGCCGCCGAGGTTGCGACGGCGGATCAGGCGCTGACGGCGCGGATGGAAGAGGTCGCCGCCGCCGATGCCGAGCGCGCCGCCGCGTTGCGCCGGTTGCAGGAGGCCGAGAATCGCCGCGACCGTCTGCGCGACCGTGCCGCCCTGGCGCTGTCGCAGCGGGCGCAAATCGAGGCCGAAGCGATCGACCGCGCTGATCTTACCGCGCTCGAAATGGAGCTGGAGGGGGCCGAGGAATTCCTGTTCGAAGCCCGCGAGCAGGCCGAACGCGCCGATGCCGAGCGGGGCGCGGCCCAGACTGCCCGCGACCGCGCCCGCGATGCCCACGCCGCCGCGATTGCCGCCCGCGACCGCCTCCACGCCGAGGCCGATGCGTTGCGTCAGGTGCTGGCCCAGGGCCGCAGCGCCGGGTTCCGCCCCGTGCTCGACGACGTCTCCGCCCTGGCCGGGTACGAACCGGCGCTGGCGGCGGGGTTGGGCGAGGATCTGGCGGCTCCCACCGATCCGGCCGCCCCGGTGCGTTGGGACGATCTCGGCCCGGTCGAGTCCGGTCCGCCGCTGCCGCCCGGTACCCGTTCGCTTGCCGCCTTCGTCACCGCGCCGCCGGTACTGGCGCGGCGGCTGGCCCAGATCGCGGTTGTCGAGGACGCGGCCGAGGGGGACATCCGCCGCCATGCCTTGGCGGTGGGGCAGCGGCTGGTGACGCCCCAGGGCGATCTGTGGCGTTGGGACGGCTATACCGCGCGGGCGGGGGCGCCCAGCCCGATGGCGCTGCGTCTGGCCCAGCGCAACCGTCTGCGCGACCTCGATGCCCGGTTGGAAGATGCCGATCTTGGGGTCGAGGCCGCCGAGGAAGAGGCCGGGGCCGCGATCATGGACGCCGAACGCGCCGCCGAGGCCGAACGGGCCGCCCGCGATGCGGTGCGCCGCGCCGAAACCGAGGCCGCCCGCGCCCGCGACGCCCATGGCCGCCTCGCCCAGCGTGCCGCCGCCCATGAGACCCGGCTGGAGGCGGTGGCCGAGCAATGCGCGGCGGCCGAGGACGATCTGGCCCAGGCCGAAGCCGAACTGGCCGAGGCGCATGCCGCCGCCGCCGCTTTTCCCGAAGCCGACGATGGGCGCGGCCAGATCGCGAGCCTGCGCGCCACTCTGGCCGAATTGCGGGCCGGGTTGATCGAGGCCAAGGCCGGGCTTGACCGGATCATCCGCGACGCCGCCGACCGGGGCCGTCGCCGCGATGCGGTCGAGGCCGATCTGCTCTCGTGGCGCACCCGGGCCGAATCCGCCCGTCAGCATGTCGAGGAATTGGAGGAACGGCGCGAGACGGTGCTGTTCGAGATCGAGCGCCTCGCCAGTCTGCCCGACAGCTTCGACCGCCGCCGCGCCGATTTGCTTGACCGCGCCGAAACCGCCGATGCCGCCGCCCATGCCGCCGAGGACCGGGTTCAGGCGGCAGAGCATGGTTTGGCCGAAGCCGATCGCGCGGCCCGCGCCGCCGAGCAGGCGGTCGCCACCGCCCGTGAGGAGCGCATCCGTCGCGAGGCCGCCGTTTCCGCCGCCGATCAGGCCTGCCGCGCCGTCGCCGCCCGGATCGCCGAGCGGCTGGAGGTGACGCCCGAGCAATTGCGCGCGTTGGTGACGACACTCGAAGACGAGCGGCCCGATCCGCCCGATCTGCAACGCCGCCTCGACCGGCTGACTCGCGAACGCGACCAGATGGGGCCGGTCAATCTGTGCGCCGAACAGGAAGCGACGGACCTGGAAGGGCGGATTGCCGCGATGCAGGCGGAAAAAGACGATCTGGTCGCCGCGATTGCCCGGTTGCGCCACGCCATCGGCGAACTGAACCGCGAGGCCCGCGACAAACTGCTGGCCTCGTTCCAGGCGGTCGATCGCGATTTCCGCCAATTATTCGCCCGGCTGTTCGGCGGTGGGCGGGCTCATCTGGCCCTGACCGAATCCGCCGATCCGCTTGACGCCGGGCTGGAGATCATGGCCAGCCCGCCCGGCAAACGGATGCAGCAATTGTCGCTGTTGTCGGGGGGCGAACAGGCCCTGACCGCGCTGGCCCTGCTGTTCGCGGTGTTCATGACCAACCCGGCCCCGATCTGCGTGCTGGACGAGGTCGATGCCCCGCTCGACGACGCCAATGTCGATCGCTTCTGCACCCTGGTCGACAGTATCGCCGCGTCCACCCGCACCCGTTTCCTGATCGTTACCCATCACCGGATGACGATGGCCCGGATGGACCGCCTGTACGGCGTCACCATGGCCGAACGCGGGGTGTCGCAATTGGTCTCGGTCGATCTGGCCCAGGCCGAGGAATTGCGCGACAAGACCGCTCTGGCGGGTTAGTCGCCCGTGAAAAAGTCCCTCGCTGTCGCTCGGTGTACTTTTTCCCGTTGGATTAAAAGGAGAAAAATGGGCTAGGGGCGGCCCAGCGCCCATTTTTCGTGTTGAACCAAATCCATCCCCGCGCGGAAAGCTTGATTGAGCATGGGGATTCTTTTTCAACCGGGGAAAAGTACACTGAGGCCAAAGGCCGAAGGACTTTTTCACGACCGACGGGGTAGGGCGAGCCTCAAACGAACAGGGCGGCCCGCTGGTGCGGACCGCCCTGTCGCAAAGCGTATTCCTAGGCGCGCGTGCTTAGTGCAGCTTGCCCTGGAGGCCACCGATCGACTGATCGACCAGAGCGCCGCGCTGAGCGGCGGACAGGCTGTCGCCGATCACACTGGTGGCGGCGGCGATCGCGATATCGACGGCGGTGTGCTGAACTTCCTTCAGCGCCTGGGCTTCGGCCTGGGCGATGCGGTCAAGCGCCATCTGTTCGCGCCGCTTCATCTGGATTTCCAGATCGCGGGCGGCCTGATGGGCCAGACGCTCGGCTTCGGCCTTGGCGTGGGCGATGATTTCCTCGGCCTCGCGCATCGCGTCGCGCTGCTTGCGCTGATAGGTGGCGAGCAGCTCCTGCGCTTCCTCGCGCAGGCGATGAGCCTCGTCGATCCGGCCCTTGATCTTGGCGGACCGGGCGTCGAGGGCGGCGGCGATGGCGCGGGCCACCGGACGCCAAGCCAGACCGATCACCAGCAGGAAGGAGACGTTGACCCAAAAATGGGCCTCGGTATAGAACGGACCGGCGTGGGCGGCGGCCTCGCTCGCGGCATAAGCGGTGGAGATCATCGGCCCTGCTCCTTAAACGCGGCGGTCACCGAAGCGTCCAGCCGGGCCGGATCGGCCGCCTGTCCGACCAGACGCTCGACCACCGAAGCGGCGACGTCGATGGCGACGGCACGGACGTTGGCCAGGGCCTGGGTCTTGGCGGCGGCGATGCGCTGCTCGCCGGATTTGATCAGGTCGGCAAGATGCGCGGCCTGGGCTCGGCTGCGTTCGTCGGCCTCACGGGCGAGACGGTCGGCAGCTTCGCGAATGACTTTCTGGGCCTGGGCCCGGGACTCGGCCAGCGCCTTTTCATAGGCGGCCACGGCGGCGTCGGCTTCGGCCTTCAGCTGCGCGGCTTTGTCGAGGTTGTCGTCGATCCTGCGCTGACGCTCGTCGAGAACGGCGCCGATCTTGGGCAGGGCCACCAGGGCCATCAACGCATAGAGCGCGATGAAGGTGAGCAACAGCCAGAATAGCTGCGGCGTGAACAATGCCGGGTCGAACTGGGGCATCCCGGAAGCTCCTGGAGAATGAGGGACGAGCGAGCTTTTCTCCCCCCCGAAGACGGGGTGGGCCGCGACCGGGAAATCCCTGCGCGGCGCCGTTCCCGTCCTCCGAGGAGAACCGCCGTCCTACTTGAAGAGGATCATCAGCGAAATGACCAGGGCGAACAGCGCGATGGCTTCGGTCACCGCAAAGCCGATCCAGGCATAAAGCTCGACGTTAGACTTGGCCGACGGGTTGCGGCCAACAGTAGCGATCAGGGACGACCAAACCGAGCCGACGCCGACACCCGAACCGATCACACCGATGGCGGCCAGACCAGCACCGATCACTTTCGCAGATTCGTAATCCATGTTCCTCAAGCTCCTTCAAGGACAGAAAATCAAGCCTCGGACCCGCCGCCGGCTTTAATGCATGTGGATGGCATCGTGCAGATAAATGCAGGTCAGCACGGTGAAGACATAAGCCTGCAAGAGGGCGATACCGATTTCCAGTACCGTCACCGCCGACAGGAAGGCGAAGGGAAGAACGCCCGGCAGGATATACATCGACCCCAGGGTGACGACAAAGCCGCCCAGAATCTTCAAGATGATATGCCCGGCGGTCATGTTCGCGAACAGTCGGACCGACAGGCTGATCGGACGCGACAGATACGAAATGATCTCGATCGGAACCAACACGACCGCGGTCACCAGCGGCGCCCCTTCCGGGAAGAACATCCGCAGGAAGTGGAAGCCGTGACGCCAGAAGCCGATCAGGGTCACACCGACGAACACCACCGCCGCCAGGGCGAAGGTGACGATGATATGGCTGGTGTAGGTGAAGCCGATCGCGGGGATCGGCAGCAGCCCCAGCACGTTGCCGAACAGCACGAACATGAACAGGGTGAAGATGAAGGGGAAATAGCGTCGCCCTTCGGACCCGACATTGTCGCGCAACATTCCGGCGATGAATTCGTAGAAAATTTCCGCCAACGACTGCCAGCGCCCCGGAACCAGGGCGCGCGAGCGGACCGACAGCGTCAGGAACAGGGTGGTCAGACAGACCGCCAGCACCATCATCGCCGCCGAGTTCGTGAACGAGATGTCCACGCCCGCGACCTTGAGGGGAACCAACGGCAGGATCTTGAACTGTTCGATTGGATTAGCCACTGCACGCCTCTTTCAATGGTCCTGCGCCTGTCCGGCGCGCCGTTGCGCCTGGCCGAAACCGACCGTCTGATCCAGGCCGCGCATGACGCGGAGAACATTCATGATACCGGCTGCTCCTCCCAGGAAGAGAAACAGCAGCATCAGCCAAGGACCGGTTCTCAGCCACAGGTCAAGCACCCAGCCAAGCCCCGTCCCCAGCACCAGCCCGACAACGAGTTCGATGCCGATGCGAAAGCCCAGCCCCATGCTGGTGGGGCCGCCCTTGCGCTCCGCCTCCCGGCCGGAATCTTCTTCCTCCCGTTTCCGCGCTTCGCGCAGACGGGACTCGAATTCGTCCAGGGACGGGGTCGTCTCGGGGTCAGCCATGCCGTAATCCTCGAAAAGCCCCCATTGGCCCGACGGTGCCAAAAGCGCGGGCACCATAAGGGGTAGGCCCACCCGTGTCAAGGCCGGAAACCATTCGGGCTAACATCCTGTAATGTCAGCCTTAATTCGTTTCGATTTGGTGACGGTTCCGGGGAAAGCCGGGTGGGGTGGGGCGAGGCGCCCAACCCGAAGGGGTGGCGCGGGGGCTTGGCCCCGTCGCGAAAAGGCGCCCGCCGATCGGTTCCCCGTCAGCGAGCGCCCGCGATTGGATCAAAACGCGCTGTCGTCGAAGCCGCCGTCAAAGCCGCTGTCGCCGAAATCGCCGCCGCCGTCATAGCCGCCGGTATCGGCGACCTGGGTGTCATAGGACACCGGAGCAGCCGCAGGATCGGCGGCGGGGGGGACATGGGGCGCAGCGGCCGCCGCTGCGGCATGGCCGCCACCGAACATGTTGGACAGTCCCTCGGCCAGCATCACGCCGCCCGCGACGCCGACAGCGGTTCCTGCTGCGGTCCTAAGAAAGCTGCCGCCCGCCGACGGCGCGCCGCCCCACGGGCTTTGCTGGGGCTGACCGAAACCGGGCTGGGGATAGCCGGGTTGGCCATAGGCGGGCTGACCGCCGCCAAAGCCGGGCTGGCCGTAGTTGGGAGGAGGGGCGGCGGGGGTCTGCGGCACCCGCGAGCGGCCCCACGGGTTGAGGCCGGAGAACAATCCCCCGCCCGCGGGCTGCGGCGCGGGCTGAGCGGCGCGGGCCTGGGCCTCGGCCAACTGGCGCTGCAATTCGGCGATGCGGGCCTCGGCCTCGGTGAGGGCCTGCTCCTGCACCACTACCGCCTGGACCAACTGGTAGGGGGCGTCGGGAATCTGTCTGATCGAGGCGAGGATCAGCGCCTCGGCCTCGGAATCCTTGGGGGAGCCGGCCAGACGCGCCAGCCGGTCGAAGACGCTCTGGATCAAGGATCGTTCCTGGGGGGTCATGGTCTTTGCCTTAGAGATGGTTGCGACAAACCGCCCACAATCTGGGGGGCGAATCGCCCCCCGTCCAGTGCCGTCCGTGTTCGATTTCGGCGAACCTTTGATTTCAACGGTCGCCCTAATCCGTTCGGTTAGTGCTGCTCGCGGGTCGCGGTAAAGCGGACGGTTTCGAAATCCTGCTGGGCGCGGGTCAATTGCCACGAATTGCGGGCGAGATAGACCAGCCCGCCGTCGCGATCCTCGGCCATGTTGGATTTGTTGGAATCGATGAAGCGGCGCAACATCGCGTCGTCGTCGCAGGCGACCCAGCGGGCGGTGACGAACGGTGCTTCCTCGAACCCGGCCTTGATCGAATATTCGCTTTCGATCCGGGTGGTCAGCACGTCGAACTGCAACGGGCCGACCACGCCGACGATCCAGGTCGAGCCGTCCTGCGGCTTGAACACCTGACTGACGCCTTCCTCGGCCAGATCCTCCAGCGCCTTTTTCAGCTGCTTGGCCTTCATCGGATCGTCGAGGCGGACCCGGCGCAGCACTTCGGGGGCGAAGGTCGGGATGCCGAGGAAGTTCAGATCCTCGGTTTCCGACAAGGTGTCGCCGATCCGCAACTGGCCGTGATTGGGGATGCCCATGATGTCGCCGGGGAACGCCTCTTCGGCCAGTTCGCGGTCGCGGGCGAGGAAGAACACCGGGTTGACCAGAGCCATCGCCTTGCCGGTGCGGATGTGGCGCAGCTTCATGCCGCGCCGGAAGGTGCCCGAGCAGATGCGGAAGAAGGCGATCCGGTCGCGGTGGTTGGGGTCCATGTTGGCCTGGACCTTGAACACGAAGCCGGTGACCTTGGCCTCGTCCGGAGCGACGGTGCGGGTCGCGGCCTTGCGCGCCATCGGCGGCGGCGACAACCGTCCGACGCCGCGCAGCAATTCGGCGACGCCGAAGGTCTTCAGCGCGCTACCGAAGAACACCGGGGTCTGGTGGCCGGCGCGGAACGCCTCGATATCGAATTCGGGGAAGCCGGCGCGGACCAGTTCGACCTCTTCGCGCAGCTTTTCCGCCGCCACCTTGCCGACGGCGCGGTCGAGTTCGGGCGAATCCAGGGTGGCGTCGAGGCCGATTTCGGCGATGTGATCGCCGCGACCGGGATCGAACAGAATGACGCGGTCGCGGGTCAGGTCGTAAACGCCCTTCAGATCGCGCCCCATCCCGATCGGCCAGGTCACCGGCGAGACGTCGAGCGCCAGCGTCTTCTCGATCTCGTCGAGCAGGTCGAAGGTCTCGCGGCCTTCACGGTCAACCTTGTTGATGAAGGTGACGATCGGCACGTCGCGCAGACGACAGACCTCGAACAGCTTGCGGGTCTGGGTCTCGATGCCCTTCGCCGCGTCCAGCACCATGATCGCCGAATCGACGGCGGTGAGGGTGCGGTAGGTGTCCTCGGAAAAGTCTTCGTGGCCGGGGGTGTCGAGCAGGTTGAAGGTCAGCCCTTCATGCTCGAACGTCATCACCGAGGCCGACACCGAAATGCCGCGCTCTTTTTCGATCGCCATCCAGTCCGAGCGGGTGCGGCGCTGTTCGCCGCGCGCACGCACCGCACCGGCCAACTGGATCGCTCCGCCGAACAGCAGCAGCTTTTCCGTCAGCGTGGTCTTACCCGCATCGGGGTGGGAGATGATGGCGAAAGTGCGCCGAAGCGCGATATGGTCGGTCAGCGAGCTCATGGTGCTGGGTTTTCGTCGGAACCGGAGCGAGAATCAAGAAAATAGCAAAGGAGCCTTGTCGGTGCGTATCGACATCCCCCTCGATCTCGCCCAGCGCTTGTACGCTGCCGCCCGGACTCTGGGCCGCAAACCCGAGGAATGCGCGCTCGACGCGATCCGAACCTTCGTCATTGATTGCGAGGACGCCGCCACCTTGCGCAGCCAGTTGGGCGGCAGCACCGATTACGTCGTCCGTATCCAGGATTACGGGATCGATTGAAGGCGGAGCGGACAAATTCCGCTGCGCGGCCGGGCGACCGCCCGGACCCGTTTCTTTTTATTTCAATGATTTAGAAACAGCCGACCCGTCATGGCCGGCCCCCGGGTCAAGCCCGGGGGTGACGACCCCAAAACGCTAGATATCCGGAGGGTTCGGGAGGCCAAAGCCTCCCGATTAGGGGTTTGGGGGCAAACGCCCCCAACAATCTAGACGTTGAACAGGAAGTGGAAGATGTCGCCGTCCTGGACGACGTATTCCTTGCCCTCCAGCCGCATCTTGCCTGCTTCCTTCGATCCGGCCTCGCCACCGCAGGCGATGAAATCGTCATAGGCGATGGTTTCGGCGCGGATGAAGCCGCGTTCGAAATCGGTGTGGATCACCCCGGCGGCGTTGGGAGCCTTGGCCCCCTTCTGCACCGTCCAGGCGCGGGCTTCCTTGGGACCGACGGTGAAGAAGGTGACGAGGTGGAGCAACTCGTACCCGGCGCGGATCACCCGGGTCAGGCCGGTTTCGCCCAGCCCCAGGGTTTCGAGGAACTCGGTCCGCTCTTCGTCCGAACCGATCTGGGCGATTTCGGCTTCGATCGCCGCCGAGATCACGACATGGCTGTTGCCCTCGGCGGCGGCAAAGGCGGCGACCTTGGCCGAGAAATCGTTGCCGGTGGCGGCGCTGGCCTCATCGACGTTGCAGACATAAAGGACCGGCTTGGTCGTCATCAGGCCCAGCGTGCGGACGATCCGGCGCTGTTCCTCGTCGTCGAAGCGGACGGTGCGGGCGGGCTTGCCTTCGCGCAGGGCGGCCAGCAGCGGCGCCATCACTTCGACCTGGGCCTTGGCGTCCTTGTCGTTGTTCTTCGCTTTCTTCTCGAGCGGCGTGAAGCGGCGTTCGAGCGAATCGAGGTCGGCCAGCATCAACTCGGTCTCGATCGTCTCGGCATCGCGGACCGGATCGACATTGCCCTCGACATGGGTGATGTCGCCATCCTCGAAACAGCGCAGGACGTGAACGATCGCATCGACCTCGCGGATGTTGGCGAGGAACTGGTTACCCAGCCCTTCGCCCTTGCTGGCGCCGCGCACCAGACCGGCGATATCGACGAATTCAAGCTGGGTGGGGATTTCCTTCTGGCTCTTGGCGATCGCGACCAGCCGGTCGAGCCGGGGATCGGGCACGGCGACGCGGCCGACATTCGGCTCGATGGTGCAGAAGGGGTAATTGGCCGCCTGAGCCGCCGCGGTCTGGGTCAGCGCGTTGAACAGGGTGCTCTTGCCGACGTTGGGCAGGCCGACGATGCCGCAATTGAAGCCCATTTGGGTCTAATCCTTCCTGAAGGGTTTGGTCATCGCCGCACGCAGCGCCTCGGCCAAGGCACCGCCGGGGGGCGGGGGCGGTTCGGAGGGAGGCGCGACGGGCGCGGCTCCCGACGGGAGCGCGGGCGCGGGGGGGCGCGGGGTCTTGGGCTTGGGCGGCTGGGTCAGGACGCTGACGCGGTTCATGAAACCGGCCTCGTCGCCGCCGAGCAGCAACGGCAAGGACTCAGCCACGGCGTCGAGCAGCGGCGGCAGCCAGCTTTCGTCGGCCTTGGCGAAATCGGACAGCACATAGCCCGCCACCCGATCCTTGTCGCCGGGATGGCCGATGCCGAGCCGGACCCGGCGATAGTCCTTGCCGAGATGGGAATCGATGCTTTTGAGGCCGTTATGGCCCCCGGCCCCGCCGCCGGTCTTGACCCGCAGCCGACCGGGCGGCAGATCGAGTTCGTCATGCAGCACGACGATGTCGGACAGGGGAATCTTGAGGAAGCGGGCCGCCGCCGCGACCGACTGGCCGGACAGGTTCATGAAGGTGGCGGGTTTGAGGACCAGCACCTTCTCGCCGCCGATGCTTCCCTCGGCGGTCTCGCCCTGGAAGCGCGACCGCCAAGGTCCGAAGGAATGGCGGCGGACCAGAAGGTCCGCCGCCATGAAGCCGATATTATGCCGATTCCTGGCGTAGTCCGGGCCGGGATTGCCCAGTCCCACCAGTAACAGCATGTCAGCCGGCAGCGGCCGGAGCCGCCGCTTCGCCCTCGGCCGCGGCCAGAGCCACGGTCGGCGCGGAGATCGAGATCACGGTGACCTCGGGCGACAGGTGGTAGGGCTTCACCCCGGCGGGGAGAGCGATGTCCTTCAGGTGGACCGAATGACCGATCTCAAGCGCCGAGATATCGACGGTCAGGCCGTGCGGGATCGCATCGGGGCTGCACACCAGCTCGATTTCGTGCAGTTCGATATTGACGACGCCGCCCTTCTTGACGCCCGGGGACTTCAGCTCGTTGGCGACGTGGACCGGCACCTTGACGTGGATGGCATGGTCGGCCGACACGCGCAGGAAATCGACGTGGACCGGCTGGTCCGAAACCGGGTGGAACTGGACGTCGCGGGCCAGGGCGCGCTCGCGGCTGCCGTTGCCGAGATCGATGTCGAACAGCTGGGTGTAGAAACCGGGCTTGTTCAGCTGGGCCCACAGAACGCGGGGATCGAACTGGACGAGGACGGCAGCCTGCTTTTCGCCGTAAATAACTCCGGGCACCTTACCGGAACGACGAACGGCACGGGCGGCCCCCTTTCCGCTCCGATCGCGCAATTCAGCGACGATAGAGATCGCATCAGACATGGATTTACTCCTGACAGGACAAAAGGCGCGGCCTCCAGGGGTGCCGCGCTTGAAAGGGGGTCGTTTACACCGTCCGACCTCGTTTTGGCAAGGAAAGATACCGGCCAAGCCTCGGCTTAAGCGACTGGCCGGTATCCGGCCGCCATTGCGGCGGCGGCCAAGCGAGCGGAGGCGAGCGCTTGGGCCAAGGGACAATACAACCGGCCAAGTCTTTGGCCGGTTGGTATGAAGGATCACCGCCCCCAGATCGCCAGCCCGCCATACACCAGCAACGCGGCCAGGATCAGCAGACCCAGGGCCTTTTGCCCGCTGGCGAACGGCTCCTTGGGCGCGCGGGCGGCGGTGGCGGGATCGAGATCGACGTCGCCGCCGATCATCGGGGTGATCAGATCCTCGTTCTTGCCAAAGCGGTAATAGAGAATCGCGGCGACGTGGAGCGAGGCCAGCCCGAGCAGCACCCAGCCGGTCAGCCGGTGCAGCGAGGAGAGCGACTTCACCGTCGCACTCGACACCGCCCAGGCCAGCGGTCCGTCGGTGGCGATATCGTCGGCCGAGAACAGGCCGGTGCCCGCCTGAAACAGCAGCAACCCGATCAGGATCGAGACACTCCAGCCGCCCAGCGGATTATGACCCAGCCCGGACCAGACGCCGGATTCCTTGCCGCCGCGCAGATAGGCCAGCACCGTCCCCGGCCCGCGGACAAAGTCGGAAAAGCGGGCGGTGGGGCTGCCGGTGACGCCCCAGGCTAACCGGAACAGCAACAAGGTGAGGATCAAGGCCCCGGCGCTGATATGCAGGCCGAGTTGGCCGTTATAGCCGCTGATCCACAGCACGGCGAACAGGGCGGCCAGCGACCAGTGAAACAGCCGCACCGGCAAATCCCATACGCGAACCCGCTGGGTCGGACCGGCGGTTGGAACGGTCTCGGACATCGGGGCACTCCTTATTCCATAGGGGGTCTATAAAGTAGTGCCACCTCATGGTCTTTTCCAGTCAGGGAAAGTCCTATGCCGTCGCATGGCCGTGACAGCGGGGTGCCGACCTGATAGGCTTCGCTACGTTCCGTCATAGCCTTCGAGGCTCCTTTGACCCGGCCAACCCTAGTCGCCCTGTTCGGACTTGCCGTTGCGATCGTCGCGGCCTTGCTCGCGTTCGAGCACGAGCGCGAAGAGGTCGCGCCCACGGCGTCGGCCCCTGTCGCCGCGCCCGCCGCCGCGCCGATCCCCGATGCCCGCCGCCCCAGCTTCGACGTCGTCCGTATCGGTACCGAGGGAAATTCGGTGCTGGCCGGTCGCGCCCAGCCGGGGGCACAGGTCATCATTCTGGACGGCGGGACCGAATTGGGGCGGGTCACCGCCGATCCCCGGGGCGAATGGGTGTTCGTGCCCGAGGGGGCTTTGCCGCCGGGCGGCCGCGAATTGCGGTTGCGCGCGGTCAATCCCGATGGTGAAGTCCTGGAATCCGGCGATCCGGTGGTGCTGGTGGTGCCCGAGCGCGGCGGTGGTGCCGCTTTGGCGCTGAAGACCGCGCCGACCGGGGGGACCACGCTGCTGCAAGGACCGGGCGGGCTGACCAGTGGCGCGCTGTCGCTCGATCTGGTCGATCACGACGATAAGGGCCGCCTGTTCGCGTCGGGCAAGGCTCCGGCGGGTGGGCGGGTCCAGTTTTATATCGACGATCGTTTTATCGGCCGCGCCGAGGCCGATGCCGAGGGGGCGTGGCGGATCGCCGGTACGCGCCCGGACGGCGAGTCCCACCGGCTGCGGGTCGATCTGGTCGATCCCAAGGGCAAGGTGCTGGCGCGGATCGAAACCCCCTGGACCCCGGGCGCGCCGCTGGCTCGTCTCGGTGCGGGCGAAGTGGTGGTTTCTCCCGGCACCTCGTTGTGGCGGATCGCGCGGCGGGTTTACGGCGAAGGGGTCGCCTACACCGCGATCTTCACCGCCAACCGCGACCGCATCAGCAATCCCGACCTGATTTACCCAGGGCAGGTCTTTACTCTTCCCCAACGATGAATTCCGCACGCCGTTGGCCCCGAGCGGGGTCATTCTCCCCACGATTCGTAGTGTTTTCGGGGTGAAATGGCTCGGGGGCGGCGGTATAAGGGGGCAATGTCCCGGCCGGAAAGGCCGGGCCCATGATCCGGAGGGTGTCAATGCAGACCCAGGACTTCTCATCTCTGACAAAGTATCTGTCGTTCCCCATCAACCGCGCCGGTTGGCCGTTCATCGCCGCCGTGGCGGTGGTCGCCTACATTCTCGGCCACATCTGGGGCTTTTTGGGCTGGCTCGGTTTCTTCGCCACCCTGTGGACCGTGTGGTTCTTCCGAGACCCCAAGCGCGTCACCCCCACCCGTGACGGTCTGATCGTCGCCGCCGCCGACGGCACCGTCAGCGCGGTCGATAGCGCCGTTCCGCCCGCCGAACTGGGGTTGGGCGATGCGCCGCTGCCGCGCGTCACCGTTCTGCGCAGCCTGGCTGCGGTCCAGATCGCCCGCGTGCCCACCGATGCGACGGTGTCGAAGGCCGTGTTCACCGAAGGCACCTTCCATCTGGTGTCGCAGCCCCAGGCTGAAACCGAAAACACGCGCGCCGCTTATGTGTTCAACCGGGCCAACGGGGCCAAGATCGCGGTGGTGCAGTATGCCGGTGCGATTGCCCGTGACGTCGGGTTCGATCTGACCGAAGGCCAGACGGTCGCCGCCGGCGAGCGTTTCGGCGTGCTTCGCTTCAACATCGAACCGGCCAAGCAGTTGGCCGACAAGCTCTATCGCCGCTTCTTCAAGGGCGAGAAGATCGCGCTGTGCGACGGTTCGTTCAAGGCGTGCGATCTGAAGGCGTGCAACTTCAAATCCTGCCTGACCGGCCAGGGTGCCTCGCTCTGCCAGTGCGGCAGCCATCTCCATGGCCGCTTCGATCTCTACCTGCCCGCCGGGAGCGTTGCTCTGGTGGCCGCCGGTCAGTTGATCGTCGCCGGTGAAACCGTGGTGGCCGATCTTGCCTCGACCGAGGCGGCGCGTCCGTTCGAGACTCGCTGATGATCTTCCGTCGCAAGCGCCAGCCCCGCATTCCCGGCCTTTCGGTAAAGCGGCTGATACCCAACGTGATGACGTTGCTGGCGCTTTGCGCCGGGTTGACTTCGATCCGGTTCGCGGTTCACGGCCTGTGGCGGGAAGCGGTGATCGCCACCGTGCTGGCCGCGATCCTCGACGGGCTGGACGGGCGGGTCGCCCGGCTGCTCCACGGCACCTCGAAATTCGGGGCGGAACTCGATTCGCTGTCGGACTTCGTCAGCTTCGGGGTCGCCCCGGCGATGGTGCTGTATTTCTGGACGATGCGCGACGCTGGAGGGTTCGGCTGGGCGCTGGTGCTGTTGTTCTCGGTCTGCTGCGCCCTGCGGCTGGCCCGCTTCAACACCATGATCGGCGAACCCGATCTGCCGCCCTATGCATCGAACTTCTTCACCGGCGTTCCGGCTCCGGCCGCCGCCGGTCTGGTGCTGCTGCCGTTGATCCTGACCATCCAGTTCGGGTCGGGCTTCTTCGACAAGCCGATCATCGTCGCGGTCTTCCTGATGGGCGTTTCGTTCCTGATGGTCAGCCAGCTTCCGACCTTCTCGTTCAAGAAGGTGCGGATTCCCCATAAATGGGTGCTGCCGATCCTGCTGTTCGTCGGGCTGGCGGCGGCGTTTCTGGTCACCGAGCCGTGGCTGACCCTGTCGGTATTGGGAGGGCTGTATCTGGCCACGATCCCGATGGCGATCAGCGCGCTTCACCGGCTGAAGACGCAGGCTGAAACCGCAGCAAACCCGTCCGAGCCGGTAAGTCCGGCCGGACCCTGATCCAGACCGATCGGGCGATTGTACCGAATTCGTCCCTGCCGCGATTGTCGCGGCAGGGACTAGGTACTTTGCGCAAACTGTTGCTTATTGGCAACGCTTGCCGACGAAGCGACACACGGGACGGGGGTGTCCTTGCCGCTCCCTCCCTCACACGTTATAAATCTGCTCAATAGCCGTCCGCACTCGCGGCAACTAATTTGAACGGGAAGGTTACCCCAAATGCGAAACCTTAAGATTCTGCTCGCCGCTGCGGCGGTCGCTACGACGATGCCGACTCTGGCCCACGCTCAGTGGTATGTCGGCGTTGATGCCGGTGCCAGCATTCTTGAGGAAAACAAGATGAAGGCCACCGATGGCAGCCACAAGGCGTCGTCGGACATCGGCTGGCTGGCCCAGGGTCAGATCGGTTATGCGTTCGGCCCGTGGAAGGTCGAAGGCGAACTGAGCTATCGCGACAACGGCGTCAACAAGTACGACGGCGCCAAGGCCCATGGCAGCACCACCGCTCTGGCGACGATGGCCAACGGTATCTATGAATTCCTGCCCGAGTCGAAGTGGCATCCCTTCGTCGGTGCCGGTATCGGTATCGCCAACGTCGATGCGGGCAAGGTGTCCGTCGGCGGTGTCGATCAGTACAAGGGCGACGATTGGCAGTTCGCTTATCAGGGCTTCGCCGGTGTCGGTTACGACGTGAGCCGCAATGTCGAGTTGAAGGCGCAGTATCGTTACTTCGCTACCCTCGATTACGACACCAAGTCCGTCGCCAACGGCAGCAAGATCGACAACGAGTATCGCGATCACGCTCTGCTGGTCGGTTTCACCTACAAGTTCAACCCGCCGCCGGCTCCGGCTCCGGTCTACGCTGCCCCGGCCCCGGTTGCGGCCCCGGCTCCGGCTCCGGTCCCCGTCAAGCCGGTTGCGGCGAAGCGTAACTTCATCGTGTTCTTCGACTTCGACAAGGCCGTGATCACCCCGGAAGCCGCTCGCATCATCCAGCAGGCCGCCGGTACCTCCAAGAGCACCGCCGTCACCCGCATCGACCTGACCGGCCACACCGATCTGTCGGGCAGCGAGCGTTACAACCAGGCTCTGTCGATCAAGCGCGGCAATGCCGTGAAGGCCGAACTGGTGAAGCTCGGCATCCCGGCTGCTCAGATCGACGTCGTCGGCAAGGGCAAGTCCGACCCGCTGGTCGCCACTCCCGATGGCGTCCGCGAGCCGCAGAACCGCCGCGTCGAGATCGTCCTCCCGTAATTGGGGGTCGGCACGACAGTCACGAGAGGGGCCCCGCCGCGAGGCTGGGCCCTTTTCGATTCCTGTTCCGATATCTGTTTGATGACGAGGATTCGATGACGTTCCGTCTTGCCGCTGCCGCCCTGGCGGCCACGTTCCTTCTCCATGGCCCGGCCGTCGCCGCTACCGCCGCCGCCGACGCCACCAAACGATTGGGGAAATTCGGGGCCTGGGAATCCTTTACCTATGGCGACGGTGCCGCCAAGACCTGCTATCTCGCCGCCGCCGCCGACAAGGTCGTCGGTGGAGAAAAAGGGAAAACCACCACCTATCTGATCGTCACCCATCGCCCCGGTGCCAAGGGACAGGACGAGATCAGCCTCAACGGCGCCTATGGCTTCAAAAAGGAGTCCGAGGTCGAGCTTCAGATCGGTGCGATGAAATTCGCCCTGTTCACCCGTGGTGACCGCGCCTGGGCGCGCGACGCCGCCACTGACAAGGCGATCATCGCCGTGATGCGCAAGGGCAAGGACGCCAGCCTGCGCGCCAGCCCGGCCAAGGGAGCCGACCTGACCGCCTCCCTTACCCTCGGCGGCTTTAGCGACGCGCTGGCCGCTGCCGACAAGGCCTGCGGGATCAAGCGCTAGAGTATCCGTGTTGATCAAGCGGTTTTTGGCATCCAGAGACGCCCTGCCTTGAGCGGGGCGTTTGCCAGAACGACGAGCTTTCGCATGATGGCGACCTTGGCGGGTTTTCCGGTTGTGACGAGAGCGTCGTATTTGGCTTTGAGATCGGGATTGAAGCGAGCCGCGACGAGGGCGGGCATGTAGAGCGCCTGACGGACGTTGGCCCGTCCGCCGCGAATGAAGGCGCGGCCTCATTGGCCTATCCAACCCCCGATGAGGACTGCTCTTCGAGAGCCGGTATGGGCCAACAGTGGTTTGGAGGCTTTGGCCTCCAAGCGGGGTCGGAGCAACCGCCCCGCCTCACGAAACGGCAATCAAAGAAAAAGGCCCGGAACCTTGCGGTTCCGGGCCTTCCTCATTCGGTCAGGCGCTGACGAAGACTACTTGTCTTCGCTGGCCTGGGCCTTGCGCATCGCGGCACCGAGGATGTCGCCGAGCGAAGCACCCGAGTCGGACGAACCGTACTCGGCCATCGCCTGCTTCTCTTCTTCGACTTCGCGGGCCTTGATCGACAGGCTGACCTTGCGGGCACCCTTCTCGAGCGCGGTGACCTTGGCGTCGATCTTTTCGCCGATGGCGAAACGCTCGGGACGCTGCTCGGACCGCTCGCGCGACAGGTCGCTCTTGCGGATGAAGCCGGTCAGACCCTCGACGGTGACTTCGATACCGTTTTCGGTGACATGGGTCACCGTGCAGGTCACGACGTCTCCCTTCTTGATCGAAGCGATGGCGTCATGGAACGGATCGGACGACAGCTGCTTGATGCCGAGCGAGATGCGTTCCTTCTCGACGTCGACGTCGAGAACCTTCGCCTTGACCACGTCGCCCTTCTTGAAGTCCTGAATGGCGGCGTCGCCGGGCTTTTCCCAATCGAGGTCGGACATGTGAACCATGCCGTCGATATCGCCGGGCAGACCGATGAACAGACCGAATTCGGTGATGTTCTTGATCTCGCCTTCGACGATGGTGCCCGACGGGAAGCGCTCGAGGAAGCTTTCCCACGGGTTGGAGATGGTCTGCTTCAGGCCGAGGCTGATGCGGCGCTTCTGCGGATCGACGTCCAGCACCATGACTTCGACTTCCTGCGAGGTCGAAACGATCTTGCCGGGGTGGACGTTCTTCTTGGTCCAGGACATCTCGGAGACGTGGACCAGACCTTCGACACCGGGCTCCAGCTCGACGAACGCGCCGTAGTCGGTGATGTTGGTGACGCGGCCGGTGAACTTGGCGCTGACCGGGTACTTGGCCTCGACACCCTCCCACGGATCGGCGTCAAGCTGCTTGATGCCGAGAGAGATGCGCTGGGTTTCCGGGTTGAAGCGGATGACCTGAACGCGGACGGTCTGGCCGATATGCAGCGCCTCGGACGGGTGGTTGATGCGCTTCCAGGCGATGTCGGTGACGTGGAGCAGACCATCGACGCCGCCGAGATCGACGAACGCACCGTAATCGGTGATGTTCTTGACCACGCCTTCGAGGATCTGGCCTTCCTTCAGGTTCTCGATCAGCTCGCTGCGCTGTTCGGCGCGGGTCTCTTCGAGAACGGCGCGACGCGACACGACGATGTTGCCGCGCGAGCGGTCCATCTTGAGGATCTGGAACGGCTGAGTGGTGCCGAGCAGCGGGGTGATATCGCGCACGGGGCGGATATCGACCTGGGAGCCGGGGAGGAACGCCACCGCGCCGGACAGATCGACGGTGAAGCCGCCCTTGACCCGGCCGAAGATGACGCCGTTGACGCGCTGCTGGTCCTGGAACGACTTCTCGAGCAGGGTCCAGGCTTCTTCGCGCTTGGCCTTCTCGCGCGACAGAACGACTTCGCCGTTCTTGTCCTCGTAGCGTTCGATGAAGACGTCAACGCGGTCGCCAGCCTTAATCTCGGCGGCGCGGCCAGCGGTGGCGAATTCCTTCAGCGGAACGCGGCCTTCGGACTTGAGGCCAACGTCGATCACCGCATGGTCACCGTCGATGGTGACGATCAGGCCACGGATCACCGAGCCTTCGAACGTGCCGCCGACGCCGAGAGTCTCGTCGAGCAGGGAGGCGAAATCATCGCCCGCGTCAATGGGGGAATTGGTCATGGAATTGAAGTTCCTTTCGAGTCGTATTTTTACTGGCCAGCCGGTTGTATCCGGCGGTCTTTACGAAGCAAACGAAACCCACCGCCCAGGCAAATCCGGGACGGCGGGCGAAACTGTTACAGGTGCCGGTCTCGCGTTATTCCGGAGCACCGGTCCGAATGTACGACAGCGCGAGGACAAAAGCCTGATCGGCGTCGAGGTCGGAGGTATCCAGCACGATGGCACCATCCGCCGGCTTTAGGGGAGCGACGGACCGGTTACGGTCGCGGTCGTCGCGTTCCTTCATGTCGGCAAGGACGGCGCTCTGTATACCTCCCCGGCCCGCCGCCTGCAACTCCTTCAACCGTCGCTCGGCTCGCTTTTCGAGCGAGGCGGTGACAAACAGCTTCACTTCGGCGTCGGGGCAGACCACGGTGCCGATATCGCGTCCGTCCAGCACCGCGCCTTTTCCGCCCGGAGGGGTGTGGGCAAAGCGGCGCTGGAAGTCGAGCAGAGCGGCGCGAACGCCGGGAATCGCCGCCACTTTCGACGCCGCCTGGGCTGCGTCGTCGCCGCGCAGATCGGTCGCGGCCAGATCGACTGGAGCCAGGGCACGGGCGGCCGCCTCGGCGGCGGCTTCGTCGGCCGGATCGGTTCCGGCGCGGCGCAGGTTCATCCCCACCGCGCGATAGATCAAGCCGGTATCGAGGTAATCGAACCCCAGTTCGGCAGCCAGCCGCCGGGCCAGCGTTCCCTTCCCGGCCGCCGCCGGGCCGTCGATGGCGATGATGGTCACGAACCGAGCTCCCTCTGATCTTAACGTCGTGGTGCACTGTCGTTTACCTGTCGGCCCCCCTCTTGTCCACCGCCGGGACCATGGGCTACAGTTCGCGCCTTCTTAGGATCGGGGGACAGACATGAAGATTGACGGCGTATCGTACCGCACCATCTGGCTTGCCGCCGACGGCATCGGGGTCGAGATCATCGACCAGACCCGTCTGCCGCACGATTTCGTCGTCCTGACCCTGCGCTCGCTGGCCGATGCCGAAACCGCGATCCGCGACATGTGGGTGCGCGGCGCGCCGCTGATCGGTGCCGCCGCCGCCTATGGCATGGCGCTGGCCACCCGCGAGGATGCCTCCGATGCCGGTCTGGCCGCCGCCTATGCCCGGCTGCACGCCACCCGCCCCACCGCGATCAATCTGAAATGGGCGTTAGACGAGATGATCGCCGCCCTGTCGCCGCTGCCGGTGGCCGAGCGCGTTGCCGCCGCCTATGCCCGCGCCGCCGAGATTTGTGACGAAGACGTCGCGATGAACAGCGCGCTCGGCGACAATGGCTGCCGCATCATCGCCGATCTGTGGGAAAAGAAGCAGGCGGCGGGCGGTGAGCGGATCAATCTGCTGACCCATTGCAATGCGGGCTGGCTGGCCACCGTCGATTGGGGCACCGCGCTGGCTCCGGTCTACAAGGCGTTCAATGCCGGTATCCCGATCCATGTCTGGGTTGACGAGACCCGGCCGCGCAACCAGGGCGCCAGCCTGACCGCGCGCGAACTGAACTGGCACGGCGTCCCCCACACCGTGATCGCCGACAATACCGGCGGCCATCTGATGCAACACGGGCTGGTCGATCTGGTGATCGTCGGCACCGACCGCACCACCCGCAACGGCGATGTCTGCAACAAGATCGGCACCTATCTGAAGGCGCTGGCGGCGAAGGACAACAATGTCCCGTTCTATGTCGGCCTGCCCAGCCCGACGATCGACTGGACCGTCGCCGACGGGGTCAAGGAAATCCCGATCGAGCAGCGCTCGGCCCGCGAACAGACCCACATCTTCGGCAAGACCGAGGCGGGGACCGTCACCGAAGTTCAGGTCACTCCCGACGGCTCGCCCGCGATCAATTACGGCTTCGATGTCACCCCGGCCCGGCTGATCACCGGCCTGATCACCGAGCGCGGCGTGTGCCCGGCCAGTCCCGAGGGACTGAAGACGCTGTTCCCCGAACGGGGATAACAGGACGAGACGACAGGGGGGGCTTTGGCCCCCCTTTTTGTCATCGTTGTTTCATCGCGTCCCCGACAGCGAAGCGGGCGACAGCGGGGCCGAACCGGAGTACAGTCCGCCCCGCTTGAACGCTCGTAGGGGGAGAGACGTCGTGACCCATCCCACCACACTTCCGGCCTGGCAGGCTTTGGCGGACAAGGCCGATCCGCAGACCATGCCGTCGCTGCGCGACCTGTTCGCCGCCGATCCCGACCGGTTCGCCGATTTCTCCCTCCGACTAGACGACGTTCTGCTCGATTATTCGAAGAACCGGATCGACCGCGCCACCCGCGCCTTGCTGATCGACCTCGCCCGCGAGGCCGGGATCGAGGCCGCCCGCGACGCGATGTTCGGCGGCGATCAGGTCAATCTGACCGAACACCGCGCCGTGCTGCATGTCGCGCTGCGCAACCGCTCCGACCGGGCGATCCGGGTCGGCGGGACCGACGTGATGCCGGAAATCCGGGCGGTGCTGGCGCGGATGAAAAGCTTTTCCGAGCAGGTGCGAAGCGGTGCGTGGCTGGGTGCCACCGGCCAGCCGATCCGCAGCGTCGTCAATATCGGCATCGGCGGTTCGGACCTTGGCCCGGCGATGGTGGCCGACGCGTTGAAGCCTTATCAGAGCCCCGACCTCGCGGTGCACTTCCTGTCGAATGTCGATGGCACCCAGGCCGCCGAGATTCTGAAGCTGTGCGATCCGGCAACGACGTTGTTCATCGTCGCCTCAAAGACCTTCACCACCCAGGAGACGCTGGCCAACGCCCACACCGCCCGCGACTGGCTGGTCTCGGCGCTGGGCGAAGCGGCGGTCGAGCGCCATTTCGTCGCGCTCTCGACCAATGCCAAGGCGGTTGCCGCCTTTGGCATCGACACTGACAACATGTTCGCGTTCTGGGACTGGGTCGGCGGCCGCTATTCGCTGTGGTCGGCGATCGGCCTGTCGATCGCGGTGGCAATCGGCTTCGACCGCTTCGAAGAGATGCTGGCCGGTGCCCACGCGATGGACGAGCATTTCCGCACCGCGCCGCTTGAAGCCAACATGCCGGTGCTGATGGCCCTGGTCGGGGTGTGGAACGCCAATTTCCTGGGGGCCGAAGCGATCGCGGTGCTGCCCTACGATCAATATCTGCACCGCCTGCCCGCCTATCTCCAGCAGCTCGACATGGAGAGCAACGGCAAATCGACCTGCCGCGACGGTGCCCCGGTGACCTGGACGACCGGCCCGGTCCTGTTCGGCGAGCCCGGCACCAACGGCCAGCACGCCTTCTACCAATTGATCCACCAGGGCACCCGGCTGGTTCCCTGCGACTTCCTCGCCTCGGCCGAGACGCACAATCCGCTGGGCAACCACCATCTGCTGCTGCTGTCGAACGTGCTGGCCCAGGCCGAGGCGCTGATGCGCGGCAAGACCGAGGCCGAAGCCCGCGCCGAACTGATTGCCGCCGGTCTGTCGGGGGATGAGTTGGAGGCGCAATTGCCGCACCGGCTGTTCTCGGGCAACCGCCCCAGCAACACCCTGCTCTATCGCCGCCTCGATCCCCGCACCCTGGGGATGCTGCTGGCGCTGTACGAGCACAAGGTGTTCGTCCAGGGCGTGATCTGGGACATCAATAGCTTCGATCAATGGGGGGTCGAGTTGGGTAAGGCGCTGGCCAAGGCGATCCTGCCCGAACTGTCGGGCGAAGCGGCGGCCAACCCGCACGATTCCTCGACCGCCGGGCTGATCGCGACGATCCGCGCCCTGCGCACCGGAGGATAAGACCACGCGGCATTGAGCGGACCTCATTGCGTCGCAGGTTTAGGCCCAAAGGGCCGCGTGCCTTATGGCGCGGGAGGCAAGTGTCCCCGCCCGGCGCATCAGGGCTCCGGGGATCAGAGCGGGTTTGGGCGAGAGCCCAACGTGGGGGATCGTCCAGGGTGACGAACCCCCGCTCCTACATCGCCGTACCGCCGACGGTCAGCCCGTCGATCCGCAGGGTCGGCTGGCCGACGCCGACCGGGACGCCCTGGCCGTCCTTGCCACAGGTGCCGATGCCGGGATCAAGCGCCAGATCGTTGCCGATCATCATCACCCGGCTCATCGCGTCGGGGCCGTTGCCGATCAGGGTGGCGCCCTTGACGGCGGGGCCGATCTTGCCGTTCTCGATCAGATAGGCCTCGGAGGCGGAGAAGACGAACTTGCCGTTGGTGATATCGACCTGACCGCCGCCGAAATTGACGGCGTAAAGACCGCGTTCGACCGAGGCGAGGATTTCCGCCGGATCGGCTTCGCCTCCCAGCATGAAGGTGTTGGTCATCCGGGGAATCGGGGGGTGGGCGAAGGATTGGCGGCGGCCGTTGCCGGTGGCGGCGACCCCCATCAGCCGGGCGTTGAGGCGGTCCTGGAGATAGCCGGTGAGGATGCCGTCCTCGATCAGCACGGTGCGGCCCGATGACGTGCCTTCGTCGTCGATCGAAATCGAGCCGCGCCGGTCGGGCAGGGTGCCGTCATCGACGACGGTGACGCCGGGGGCGGCGACCCGCTCGCCGATCCGGCCCGAGAAGGCCGAGGTTCCCTTGCGGTTGAAATCGCCTTCCAGCCCGTGGCCGACCGCTTCGTGCAGCATCACGCCGGGCCAGCCCGGCCCCAGCACCACCGGCATTTCTCCGGCCGGGGCGGGGATCGAGCCAAGATTGACGTTGGCTTGGCGCAACGCCTCATCGACGCTGTTTCGCCAGGTGGCGGGGCTGGTGATGTCGTCATAGCCGATCCGGCCGCCCAGACCGTGCCCACCGGTTTCCATCCGTCCGCCCTCGGACAGAACGACGCTGACATTCAACCGCACCATCGGCCGGATGTCGGCGGCCAGCGAGCCGTCGGCCCGCAGGATCGCCACCGCCTGCCACGAGCCCGACAGCGAAGCCGATACCTGGGTGACGCGGGGATCGCGCGAGCGGGCGTAGGCATCAATCTCGCCCAGCAGGGCGACCTTGGTCTCGAACGCCATCTGGGTCAGCGGGTTGAAATCGGCGTAAAGGCGGCGGCCGGTGCCGACCGGGGCCAAGGCCAACTGTCCCGCATGGCCCGAGCGGACCGCCTTGACCGTGGCGGCGGCGCGGGTGATCGCGTCTTCGCTGAGGTCCGAGCCGTGGGCATAGCCGTGAGCTTCGCCCGCCACCGCGCGCAGGCCGAAGCCGTGGGCGGTGTCGAAATTGGCGCTCTTGATCCGGCCGTCATCGAGAACCACCGTTTCCGACTGGCGATATTCCAAAAACAGCTCGCCGTCGTCGGCCCCGGCCAGAGCGTCGGCGACGATGCGGGTCAGGCGGGAACGGTCGAGACCGGCGCGGACAAAGAGCAGATCGTGAGCCTGGGCGGCGTGGGGCATGGGAACTCCGGCAATGACGGTGCGGTGACGTTTAGATGTGGTGATTGGCAGACGGGCGGGAAGTGTGTAAAGGTTTCCACGTAGAACATCCACCATTAGGGATATATGGGCAATGGCCGAGGCTCTGCCACTCCGACCGATTGCCATGCGTGAGCATGCACAACGCCGTATCCTGGCGGGTGAGATTCACGCCCGCCCGTTCGACCTGCTGTCGAGCCCGCTGCGCGTTTCGCATCTGGCCCTGGTTCATGCCGACGCTGCCGCCGAACGGGCGCACCTGTCGGAATTGCTTGCCGTTCACGGGTCCGAACTGCTGGCGTCGGAGAGCAATTATTTCAGCCGCGAACTGGGCGGTTTCCGGCTGCGCTGGGAGCGTCACAGCGAGTTCTCGACCTATACCGTGTCGCGTAGCGATCCCTTCACCGCGCCGTTCGAGGTCACCGCGCTCGACCTGCTGCCGGTTGGCTGGCTGGAAGCGCTGCCGGGCGAGCTGCTGGCCGCCGTCCATGTCGTCGCCAACCGCAATCTGACCGACGATCTGGCCCCGCTGTTCGGCGGCAATCCGATGGTCGGCAGCAAGGTTGCCGGTGGCAATGGCGAATTGTGGACCGATTTCCGCCTCCATTGCGACGGGTTCGGCCGGGTTGTCCTGCGCGATTTCGGTCTCAGTCCCAGCCAGACCGGTCGGTTGGTGCAGCGGGTGCTGGAAATCGAGACCTATCGGATGATGGCGCTGTTGGCCTTTCCGCTGGCCCGCTACGCCAATAACGAGACCGGGCGGATCGACCGCGAACTGGCCGACATCGTCACCGAACTGGCCGATCCCAAGGTGGTGCAGAACGATCGCGATCTGCTCGACAGCCTGACCCGGCTGGCCGCCGAGGCCGAGCAGTTGGACGCGACCACCAGCTTCCGCCTTGCCGCCGCCAAAGCCTATTTCAACATCGTCAAATCGCGCATCGGCGAATTGCGCGAGGAACGGATCGTCGGTTTGCAGACGATCGCCGAATTCACCGAGCGCCGCCTCGGTCCGGCGATGAAGACCTGCGAGGCCGCCGCGCGGCGTCAGCAATCGCTGGCGACGCGGGTGTCGCGGGCGGGCGATCTGCTGCGCACCAGGGTCGATATCGCCCTCGAAGAAAAGAACCGCGATCTGCTGAAATCGATGAACCGCCGCGCCGAATTGCAGCTTCGCCTGCAACAGACGGTCGAAGGGCTGTCGGTGGTCGCGATCACCTATTACCTGCTGGGGGTGATCGGCTATCTTGCCCGCGGGCTGGCCGATATCGGGGTTCCTCTCCGCTACGATTTCGTCGAACTGGTGGCGGTGCCGCTGGTCGCCGGGGCGGTGTGGCTGGGGGTGCGCCGTCTGCGCAAGGCCCTGACCGATCAGCACAAGGAATAGAGGGCAGAGTCCCTCTATTCCTTTTTCTCCTCCTTCTTGTCCTTCTCTTTTTTCGGCTTGGGCTTGGGCATCCGCGACTCGAGCAATTGGTGCATCTTGGTGTCCATCAGGAACAGCACCGTTCCCTCGTTATCGTCGGCCATCTGGGCCTCGATCGACCCGTTGATCCAGCGGATATAATGGGCGGTCTTCAGCGCGGGCGGTCCCCACCGCTCGATCAGGGCGGCGGCGGTCTTGTCGAACGCCTCGCGCGGCTGGCGGCCGGTCATCTGGAAAATCCGCTCGGACCCGTTTTCGTCCTCGATCGACATGAACCAGAAATCGGTCGGCGTGCCCGCCAGCACCACCTGGCGCTGGACCCAATCGTCCTTGCCCGCATCGGTGAACAGGGCACACCGATTGACCCGGGCGGCGAGCATCGCGCCGGGCAGGGCCAGCGGGGTGCGGTCGGCTCCGGGGGGGCGTTCCTGATCCTGGGCGCAGACCAGCCTTGTATTGGCGGGGAAGGCGGCGAAGCGCAATTGGTTCAGCCGCATCCCGATCTGGGCCAGCCCGATATCGAACGGGCGTGGCGGCGGCGGATCGGCCGCAGCGGGCAGGGCGGCGGCGGCGAGCAGGGCGAGGGCGAGGACGACCGGCAGCGGGCGCGGCATCGGGGCTAGTCGCTTCGGGTGGAGAAGCCGGGCGATTTCAGCAGCTTGCGCAGGCGCAGATCGGCGACGGCGACGGCGAATTCGTCCAGGCTTTTCGGGTCGAGGAACATCAGGGTTTCGTGCTGTTCGTCCTCCCAGATCAACAGGCTGTCGCCGCCCGCATCGGGTCGGCCCAACAGTTCGGTCAGTGCCGCCGCCACCCGGTCCCAGCCGTCGCGGTGAGCCCACAGGCTGACCCGGGCCAGACGGTGGCGTCCGCCGCCCCCTTGTTCGACGAACAGCAGCCACATCCGGGCCGGACCGGCCAGACTGGGGATCGAGGACAACTCCCATCCCGCGCCCGAACCGGGGGCGAGGATCGTACAGAGCTTGACCCGGGTGGAGTCGCGGCTGTTCTGACGCTTCAGCAACAGCGGATCGGCCAGTTTGGGAACGTCCTCGTCGGTGTCGCAGACCAGTCGCTGGCCTTCGGACAGCGCCATCGTCCGGACATCGTCGAGCCGGGTGCCCAGGTTGGGCAGGCCGGGGGCCAGCGCCGAAAGCGCCCGCTGGTCGGCCAAGGCTCCCGTTGACCAGAGCGGGGAGGCGAGCGAAAAAACCAGCATCAAGGCCAGCCAGATCCGAGCCGGCATGGCGTTTCCTTTCACGATGACGTCACATCTTCGAGTATGGCACGGTGCCGCGATGTCGTCACCGGGTGTTGGCGGCGGTTTGACCCGATTTCGCGTCGGCGAGCCGGTCGGCCCCCGACGGCAGCGGTGCCGTCGGATCGGCGGTCCAGGCGGCGATGTCGTCGAGCACCCGTGCCGCCTGAAGGTCGCGCAACAGCATGTGCCAGCCCTCGGGGTAGAGAGCGGCGCGTTGGTCGTGTCCTCGCCGCGGCAGGGCGGCGATCGCCTCCCACATCGGATCGGGTGGGATCACCTGATCCTTCTCGCCATACAGCACCAGGGCGGCGACCGGCAGGCGGGCAATATCGGCCTGGGCGGCGTCCATCAGATCGACCAGCCCGGAGATCGCATCAATCCGGGTCTCCTTGATCACCAGCGGATCGCGCGACAAAGCGCGCAGCATCTCGATATTGTCCGACGGCTGAATCTCCAGCCCACGCCCGGTCAGGGTTAGGCCGGGGACTAGGGCGTTGGTCAGCCACAGGGCAAAGCGCTGGAGCGGTCCCATCGACGCGCGCCCCCACACCGCCGGGGCGGACAGGATCGCGCCTGCGATCGCGGGCGGCGGCGGAGCCATCGTCAGCGCCTCGATCACCACCGCGCCGCCCATGCTTTCGCCCAGCAGGAACAGCGGCAGGCCGGGATGGCGCCGGGACAACAGACGGGCGGCGGCGATCGCGTCGGCGGCCATCGCCGCCTTGTCCGACCATTGGCCGGGATGGGGGCCGCGCCCGAATCCGCGTTGGTCATAGGCATAGGTGACAAGGCCATGGGCGGCCAGCGCCGGGCCGACCGTGGCGAAGGCGTTGGAATAATCGTTCATCCCGTGCAGCGCCAGCACCACCGCGCGGGGGGGGCGGTCGGGCGGGGACCAGACCCGCAGCGGCAGTTCGGCTCCGTCGGCGGTGCGGATCGTTTCGGCGGTCAAGATCGGATCCGTCCGCTGGGGTCCGGCCGGGTTCAGACTCGCGATGCAGCCGCCCAACAGGACGGCGGACAGGAGCAGGGCGGCGGCTAACCGCACCATGGCAGGATGCGTCCGCGCATCTTGCAATCGACTTTGACGATGTGCTCGGAAATCCACACCATCAGGAACGAGCGGATCGTTTCGGCGGTAACGCGGGGATCGTCGCTTGGGTCGGCCTGGAAGCGCAGGATGAACGCGTTCAAGGTGCGCAGCAGTTCGACGTGGTGGCGGCGGTTCTCCTCGTAGCCCTCGTAGCCGACCTCCTGCTGGATTTCTTCCTCGCGGGCGAAATGCTCGCTCGCGTAGCGTTCCATCCGCGTGAGGATGTCGCCCAGCACCTCGGCCCCGACCTCAGTCCCGGCATGGATGGCAAGGTCGAGTTCCCGCAAAATCGCGAACAACCCACGGTGGTCGTCGTCGATCTGTTCGATGCCGACCTTCATCCCGTCATGCCAAACGCCCACCCCGGTCTCCCATCAGTCCACCACGCCGGACATAAACCCAAGTCGCCAACAGTAGAGGCGGTCTTGGCAGATGGCAATGTCGGCTAGGCCTTACGCTGGTTTTACCAAGATTTCTCTCGCGCGTCGTTGTCGCCGCACTGCGTTTTGTGGCAGGGTCAGCCTCAACCCGGGGGAGGATTTCCCGGTGGCAATGGGCGCGATGAGGGGAGCATGTTTTGACGAACGATCTGTCGGACAGAGGTGTTGATCTAGAAGTAAATCAGAGGTTACGCAAGACCTTGGCGCTTATTCTGGCGGGGGGGCGCGGTTCCCGGCTGATGGATCTCACCGACTGGCACGCAAAACCGGCCATTCCGTTTGCCGGTAAGTTCCGTATCGTCGATTTTGCGCTGTCGAATTGTATCAATTCGGGCATTCGCCGCATCGGCGTTCTGACGCAGTACAAGGCTCACTCTCTGTTGCAGCATATCCAGCGCGGCTGGGGCTTCCTGCGCGGCGAATTCAACGAATTCATCGAGCTGTTGCCGGCGCAGCAGCGCACCGAGGGCGGCAACTGGTATCGCGGGACCGCCGACGCGGTCTATCAGAACCTCGACATCATCCGCGCCCACCGCCCCGAGCATGTGCTGATCCTGGCCGGGGATCACGTCTATAAGATGAATTACGGTCGCATGCTGGCCCAGCACCTTGCCAGCAAGGCCGACGTGACGGTCGCCTGCATCGCGGTCCCGCGCGAGATCGCGACGGGCTTTGGCGTGATGGCGATCGACGACGAGAACCGTATCGTCCGCTTCGACGAAAAGCCCGCCAATCCGGCGCCGATGCCCGGTCATCCCGATCTGGCCCTGGCCAGCATGGGCATCTACATCTTCAACGCCTCGCTGCTGTTCGATCTGCTCGAGACGGATTCCAGCTTTGCCGGAAGCTCGCACGATTTCGGCAAGGATCTGATCCCCGCTCTGATCGAGAACCATAACGTCGTCGCCCATCATTTCAGCGATTCCTGCGTGATGCACGAGGGCGCCCAGGAGCATTACTGGCGCGACGTCGGCACCATCGACGCCTATTGGGAAGCCAATGTCGATCTGACCAAGGTGACCCCGTCGCTCAACCTCTATGACGATTCCTGGCCGATCTGGACCGATCAGCCCCAGGTGCCCCCCGCCAAGTTCGTGTTCGATTCCGACGACCGGCGCGGTATGGCGGTCGATTCCCTGCTGGCAGGCGGCTGCATCATCTCGGGCGCGGTGGTGCGCCGGTCGATGCTGTTCTCGAACGTCCGGGTCAATTCCTATTGCCTGGTCGAGGATTCGGTGGTGCTGCCCGGCTGCGACATCGGTCGCCACGCCCGTCTCACCAAATGCATCGTCGATCAGGATGTGGTGGTGCCGCCCGGTCTGGTCGTCGGTGAAGATCCCGTGCTCGACGCCCGCCGCTTCTACCGCACCGAAAAGGGGATCACCCTGATCACCGCCGCCAAGCTGAAGGCGATGGAGAACGGCGAGGTCTGATCGGCGCACCGGGAGCGGGGGAAAGCTCCCGGTCCCGGTCGTTATGTGATACCAAGCGGCATTGAGGGAACCTCATTGCCGCTTGGTATAACGTGTCAGCCATTGTGACCCCGGGCACGCTTCCATGCCGACGGTCGCGGGATCGGCCTGCTCGAAGAAATGGAGCATGGTGTCGCGGCGGAAATTCACCAGCAAGGCCTTGTGCCTGTGGTCGCCGAAGACCGGAAGTTTGTCCGGGTTAAGGGAAAACTCCCGACCCGGCCATCCCCATGGCGCCGTCCAATATAATGTTTCCAATGACTTTTCGGTCCAGCCCGACCCCCGGGTCCAGGCCCGGGGGTGACGGCCCCAAAAGGCGATACCGTCAAAATCTAGGCTCATCCAGCCAGGCAAACCCACGCAGAACGGCTATGGCAAGAGCGTCAACGGCAAGTTCCGCGACGAATGCCTGAACGAAAACTGGTTCTCCAGCTTGGCCGAGGCTCGCCGGATCATCGAGATGTGGCGCCGCCACTACAACGAGGAGCGCCCGCACAGCGGCCTCGGATACCAGACTCCCGCCGCCTTCGCCGCGAAGCGGGGACGAAAATGGTGGGGGAGCACCCGTTCAGTGATCTCGATCGCCTGGGCGATCACCCGTGGGCGGATGTCCCACACCCCTCCGGTCAGGGCCGCCGTGCCGACTGCCACTTGATCTGAGGTCATTTGATCAATCCAGGCTTGGAATAAAGGGATCAGGCCCCCCCGCCCTCTCCTTCGGCGGGATCGTCGAAGGACAACAGGGCGGCGATTCCGGTCTCCGGCGCGGCTTCGACGGCGCGCAACTGGCGGTCGATCGCCCGCTTCCGGACCGCGACGTCGTCGATTGTCTTTGACGCCTCCTGAAGCTTTTTCTGCACCTTGTCCAGCACCTCGCCATACTTGCCGAACTCGGTCTTGACCGCGCCCAGGATTTCCCACACCTCGCTCGAGCGCTTTTCAATCGCCATGGTGCGAAAGCCCATCTGCACCGCGTTGAGGATCGCCCCCAGCGTGGTCGGACCGGCGGCGACGACCTTGTAATCGCGCTGGATCAGATCAATCAGGCCGGGGCGGCGCAACACCTCGGCATACAGCCCCTCGGTCGGCAGGAACAGGATCGCGAAGTCGGTGGTGACCGGCGGATTGATGTATTTATCGCGAATCTCGCGGGCGCACTGCTTAACCCGCGTCTCCAGCGCCCGGGCGGCCTGTTCGACCGCCTCGGGATCGGCACGTTCGACCGCGAGTTGCAGCCGTTCGTAATCCTCGTTGGGGAATTTCGAATCGATCGGCAACAGCACTTCGGGTTCGTCGTCGCCCTTGCCCGGCAGGCGGATCGCGTAATCGACCCGCTCGGCCGTATCCTTGCGGCAATTGGCCTCACGCATGAACTGGTCCTGGCGGAAAATCTGGTCGAGCAGCGCGCCCAACTGGACCTCGCCCCAGGTGCCGCGAGTCTTGACGTTGGTCAGCACCCGCTTCAGATCGCCGACCCCGCTGGCCAGGGTCTGCATCTCGCCCAGCCCCTTATGCACCTGCTCCAGCCGGTCGCTGACCAGCTTGAAGGACTCGCCCAGCCGCTTTTCCAGCGTGCCCTGAAGCTTCTCATCGACGGTCTGGCGCATCTGTTCGAGCTTGGCGGTATTGTCGCCGCGCATCCGCTCAAGCTGATCGGCAATGGTGCGGGTCTGCTCGCTCACCGCTTTGGAAACGGTGTCGAGCCGCTCGCGCAGGGTTGCCGCCATCCCGTCGCCGACTTGCTTCAAGCCGGTGGCGACCTCTTCGCGCAATGCCCGCCCCTGCGCCGCCTGATCCGTGCGCGCCTCGGCCAGCTTCTGTTCGATCAGCAAACGCAGGTCGGTGTGGGTCCGTTCGGCGGCGGCACGGGCTTCGGCCTCGAAGGCGCGGATTTGTCCGCTGATTTCCTCGCGGCCCAGCCGGGCTTGCGCCGCGAAATCCTCGCGCAGGCTGCGTTCGATCCAGTCCAGCCGCTCGCTTTCGCCGCCGCGCCGCCCCGTCCACAATACGGCGACCAAGGTGACAAGCGACGCCACGGCGGCGATGGCGGCAGCGATTTCGACGATCATGGCGACAGGTCCGTTCGCGCGGCTTAAAAAAGGTGTTGCGGATGCATCAAATAAGAATTATTCTACTTACATAGAGACCGACGGGACGTAAAGTCCACCCTGCGTCCCCGAGGTTTCGCCTCATCCGCCACCCCCCCTGGCGGACCGGGCACATCGATCCGCACGCCCCGCAGCCCCCCCTTGCGACGTGCGAATCGACCAGGGCGGCGAGGAACTGCAAGTCGGATTGCCGGTTCCTCGCCGGCCCTCAAATTCCCCCAGACGCCACGAATAGCAAGAGGTTCTGATCGAGCCCGCTCCGCGAGGATGCCGGTGTCAAACCCGGGCAGGGCGGCATCGGCGATGCGTTGGTCCGGTCAGGCGTGGACAAGGGGCGGTCGGCTCCCTGTCCCCACCCAACCAAGGATCAAACGTGGATCGCCCGCCCATTGGCGGCCAGCGCCGCTTCCTTGACCGTTTCGGACAAAGTGGGGTGGGCGTGGCAGGTCCGGGCGATGTCTTCGGCCGCCGCGCCGAACTCGATCGCCAGCACGATCTCGGCGATCAGATCGCCCGCATTGGGACCGATGATATGGGCACCCAGCACCTGATCGGTGGCGGCATCGGCGAGAATCTTGACGAAGCCGTCGGTGTCGTTCATCGACCGGGCCCGGCCGTTGGCGAGGAAGGGGAATTTGCCGACAGAGTAGGCAATCCCGGCCTCCTTCAATTGCTCTTCGGTGCGACCGACCGAGGCCACTTCCGGCCAGGTATAGACCACCGAAGGGATCGCCTCGTAATTGACGTGACCGTGCTGACCAGCCAGGATTTCGGCCAGGGCGACGCCCTCTTCCTCGGCCTTGTGGGCCAGCATCGCGCCGCCGACGACATCGCCAATCGCATAGATGCCGGGAACGCTGGTACGGAACGAGCCGTCGATCTTGACGAAGCCGCGCTTGGTCAGGTCAACCCCCGCCGTCTCCAGCCCCAATCCCTCGACATAGGGACGGCGACCGATCGCCACCAGCACGATATCGGCCTCCAGCGTTTCGGCGGCTCCGCCTGCGGCGGGTTCGAGGGTCAGGACCGCGCCCGCCCCCTTGCGCTCGCCCGCGACCACCTTGGTCGCCAGCTTGAAGCTCATCCCCTGCTGGCCGAGCAGACGGGTCATCGTCTTCGACACTTCAAGGTCGTGGAACGGCAGGATGCGGTCGAGATACTCGACCACCGTCACTTCGGACCCCAGACGGCTCCACACCGTGCCGAGTTCCAGCCCGATCACGCCGCCGCCGATCACCACCAGCCGCTTCGGCACCTGGGGCAGCGCCAGCGCCCCGGTCGAGGAGACGAACACCTCTTCGTCGATGGTAAGGCCGGGCAGCGGAGTCACTTCGGACCCGGTCGCCAGCACGATCGCGCGCGCCGCCACGGTCGAGACCGCCCCGTCCGGCGCGGTCACCGTCACCTGACCGTTCCCGGCCAGCGAACCGGCACCGAGGATCCGGGTGATCTTGTTCTTCTTCAGCAGGAAGTCGATGCCCTTGGTGTTGTCGGCGACGACCTTGTCCTTGTGGGCCATCATCGCGGGCAGGTCGAGTTCGACCCCGGCGACCTTGACGCCAAAGGCTCCCAGCCCGTGGGCGGCGGTGTGGTAATGGTGCGAGGCGGTCAGCAGCGCCTTCGACGGAATGCAGCCGACATTGAGGCAGGTGCCGCCCAAGGTCGGACGCTTTTCGACGATGGCGACCGACAATCCCAATTGGGCGGCCCGGATCGCGGCGACATAGCCGCCCGGCCCGCCGCCGATGACGACGAGATCGAAAGAAGAGTCGGACATCGGACTTAGACCTCCAGCAGCAGACGCGACGGATCCTCGATCCCGTCCTTGACCCGAACCAGGAACGACACCGCTTCGCGGCCGTCGATGATGCGGTGATCGTAGGACAGGGCCAGATACATCATCGGACGGGCGACGATGCTGCCGTCCGGCATCACCATCGGCCGCTGCTGCACCTTGTGCATCCCCAGGATCGCCGATTGCGGCGGGTTGAGGATGGGCGTGCTCATCAGCGAGCCATAGACCCCGCCGTTGGAGATGGTGAAGGTACCGCCGCTCAGGTCCGCCATCGTCAGCTTGCCGTCGCGGGCCTTCTTGCCCAGCCCGGCAATCGTCTGTTCGATCCCGGCGAACGACAATTGGTCGGCGCCGCGCACCACCGGCACCACCAGACCCTGGGGAGTGCCGACGGCAACGCCGATATCGTAATATTTCTTATAGACCAGTTCGTCGCCCGCGATCTCGGCATTGACCGCCGGCCATTCCTTCAGCGCGGCGACGCAGGCTTTGACGAAGAAGGACATGAAGCCCAGCTTGGTCCCGTGCTTCTTCTCGAACGCGTCCTTGTACTGGTTGCGCAGGTCGAACAGCGCGGTCATGTCCACTTCGTTGAAGGTGGTCAGCATCGCGGCAGTGTTCTGCGCGTCCTTCAGACGCTCGGCGATCCGCTTGCGCAAGCGGGTCATCTTCACCCGTTCCTCGCGGCCTTCGGTCACGGCAGGAGCGGGAGCCGCCGCCGGAACCGGGGCGGCCAGCGCCGACAGCACGTCGCCCTTGGTCACCCGGCCACCCTTGCCGGTCCCGTCGAGGCTGGCGGGATCGAGCCCGCCATCGGCGGCGATCTTCTTGGCCGAGGGCATCACCGCCGGAGCGGCCGGAGCGGCAGCGGCGGGAGCCGCCGGAGCCGGAGCCGGAGCGGCGGCGGGCTTGGTCGCAGGCACGATCGGCTGGGTTCCCGCCTCGCCGATCAAGCCCAGCACCGCGCCGACGCCGACGGTGGCACCCGTCGCGACAATGATCTCGGTCAGAACGCCCGAGGCCGGTGACGGCACCTCGACGGTCACCTTGTCGGTTTCCAGTTCGACCAGCGATTCGTCGGCGCGGACGGTGTCGCCGACCGCCTTGAACCATTTGGCGACGGTGGCCTCGGTGACGGATTCGCCCAGTGTGGGAACCTTGATTTCGGTCGACATGGTGGTGCTTCCCTTGATCCTATTGTCTTTTATTTTCTATGCGTGCAGGCGCGACAGCTTGGTGGCGCGGCGGAACGGCTGGAACAGATCGGCCAGATCGCCGACCAGGGCTTTCTCGACGATCGCTTGCTGCTCGGCGACGTGGGTCTTGTAGAGACCGCTGGCGGGCGAGGCCGCCGCCTTGCGGCCGCAATAGACCGCCCGCTTCGCCTTCAAATCGAGTTCTTCGCAGATAAATTCGATGCGGCGATCGACGAAGGTCCACGGCCCCATATTGGCCGGTTCCTCCTGGACCCACAGCAATTCGGCGTTGGGATAGCGGGCAAGCTGATGCTTGATCGCATCCTTCGGCCAGGGATAAAGCTGCTCGACCCGGATGATCGCGACATCGTCGAGAGCGCGCTTGGTCCGTTCCTCCAGCAGGTCGTAATAGACCTTGCCCGAGCACAGCAGCACCCGGCGCACCTTGGCGTCGGGGATCAGGTGGCCGGTTTCGGCCAGCACCCGATAGAACCGGGTTCCGGCCTGGAACTCGTCGAGGTTGGAGACGCACAGCTTGTGCCGCAGCAGCGATTTCGGAGTCATGATGACCAGCGGCTTGCGGTAATTGCGGCGCAACTGGCGGCGCAAGGCGTGGAAGTAATTGGCCGGGGTCGAGACATTGCAGACCAGCCAATTGTCTTCGGCCGACAATTGCAGATAGCGTTCCCACCGTGCCGAACTGTGTTCCGGACCCTGGCCCTCATAGCCGTGCGGCAGCAGCAGCACCAGACCGGACATTCTGAGCCACTTCGACTCGCCCGAGGTGATGAACTGGTCGATGATGACCTGGGCACCGTTGGCGAAATCGCCGAACTGGCCTTCCCACATCACCAGCGAATTCGGCTCGACCTGGGAATAGCCGTATTCGAACGCCAGCACCGCCTCTTCCGACAGCGGGCTGTCGATCACTTCGAACCGGGCCTGTTCGGCGCGCAGATGGTTGAGCGGCTCGATCCGGGACTCGGTCTCCTGATCGACCAGACGACAATGACGCTGCGAGAAGGTGCCGCGTCCGCAATCCTGGCCGGACAGCCGCACCGGATTGCCCTCGACCAGCAGAGTCCCGAACGCTAGCGCCTCGGCGGTGGCCCAATCAATGCCCGCCCCGGTCGCGATCATCTCGCGCTTGGCCTCAAGCTGGCGCAGCACCTTGCGGTTGACGGCAAAGCCGTCCGGCACCCGGGCCAGCCCCTCGCCGACCTCGCGCAGCAGATCGATCGGAACCCCGGTCTTTTCCTCGCGGAATTCCTCTTCGTCGGCAAGTTGGACAATGCCCTGCCATTTGCCCTCAAGCCAGTCGGCCTTGTTGACCTTGAACGATTTCGAGGCCTGGAACTCGCGCTCCAGCAACGCCTGGAAATCGGCGTAGAGGGCCTCGACCTCGTCCGCGCTCATCACCCCCTCGGCGACCAGCTTGGCCCCATAGATCGCCCGCGTCGTCGGATGGCCGCCGATCTTGCGGTACATCAGTGGCTGGGTGAAGCCGGGTTCGTCCGCCTCGTTATGGCCCTGGCGACGATAGCATTGCATGTCGATCACGACGTCGCTTTTGAATTCTTGGCGGAACTCGATCGCGATGCGGGCGACGTGCACCACCGCTTCGGGATCGTCGGCATTGACGTGGAACACCGGGGCCTGGAAGCCCTTGGCGACGTCCGAGCAATAAGGGCCGGAGCGCGAATATTGTGGCGCGGTGGTAAAGCCGATCTGGTTGTTGATGATGATGTGGAGGGTGCCGCCGGTGGCATAGCCCTTCAATTGCGACAGCAGGAAGGTTTCCGGTACGATCCCCTGACCGGCGAAGGCGGCATCGCCATGCAGGATGATCCCCAGCACGCTGGTCCGCTCGGTATCGCCGCGATGAGTCTGCTTGGCGCGGACCTTGCCGACCACCACCGGCCCGACCACCTCGAGGTGCGACGGGTTGGGCACCAGCGACAGGTGGACCACCTTGCCATCGAAATCGCGGTCGCCCGAGGTGCCAAGGTGGTACTTGACGTCGCCCGAGCCCTGGACGTCCTCGGGATGGGCGGCGTTGCCCTGGAATTCCGAGAAAATCGCCTGATAGGGCTTCTTCAGGAAGTTGGCCAGCACGTTGAGGCGGCCGCGATGGGCCATCCCCATCACCACGTCGTTGAGGCCAAGCTGGCTGCCGCGCTTTAAGATCTGCTCCAGCGCGGGGATCACCGTCTCGCCGCCTTCCAGCCCAAATCGCTTGGTCCCGGTATATTTGAGCTGAAGGAATCGTTCGAATCCTTCCGCCTCGGTCAGCCGTTCCAGGATCGCCTGCTTGCCGCGCGGGGTGAAGTCGGTGCGGTTGTGAATCGATTCGATGCGCTTTTGAATCCAGGCCTTCTGGTCCGGGTCCTGGATGTGCATGAACTCGACACCGATGCGCGCGCAATAGGTGTCGCGCAGAACCTGCATGATCTTGCGCAGACTGGCGGTTTCGAGCCCCAGCACGTTGTCGATGAAGATCTCGCGGTCGAGATCGGCATCGGTAAAGCCATAGGTGCGGTAATCGAGTTCGGGATGCGGCTCGGGAGTCGATAGCCCCAGCGGGTCCAACTCGGCCTGAAGATGGCCGCGAACGCGATAGGAGCGGATCAGCATCAGGGCGCGGATCGAATCAAGCTGGGCCTGACGGATCGCCGCCGGATCGGACGACGCAGCCGCAGCGGCGGACGCGGCCTTGGCATCCTTCTTGGCGGGCGGGGGGGCGTCGGGATCGGCGGCACCGATCACCTTGAGGTCGCGCTTGAGCGCGCCCTGACCCTTGAAATCGCCCGCCAGCGCGCCGGGATCGTCGTGCAATTCGTGGAAGAAGCGGACCCAGGACGGGTCAACCGAGGCCGGATCGTCAAGATAACGGCCATAGAGTTCGGCGATGAAAACGGCGTTACCGCCGCTCAGAAAGGACATTTCCTCGGAGGATCTGGACATCCTGGGAATCAACGCGGGGATCGCCCGCGCCCCTTTCACGGTTGGGCGGAGCGGCGCCGCCGGGACGCCGCCCTGGCCTGCGTCTCGAACCATCGGCGTGGCCGATGGACCCCCCGGCCCGACATTCCGACGTCGTCGGACCGGGGAGGAACGGGATCAGCCCTTCAGCAGGGCCAGCATCGTCGAGCCCAGCGCCGCCGGGGATTCGGCGACGGCGATTCCGGCCGACCGCATCGCGTCGATCTTGAAGTCGGCGGTGTCGTTGCCGCCCGAGATCACCGCACCGGCATGGCCCATGCGACGGCCCGGAGGCGCGGTCCGACCGGCGATGAAGCCGACGGTCGGCTTCTTGATCTTCGAATCGCGCAGCAGCTCGGCACCCCGAACCTCGGCGTCGCCGCCGATTTCGCCGATCATGATGATCGCCTCGGTCTCGGGATCGTCCAGGAACATTTCCAGGCTATCGACGAAGTTGGTCCCGTTGATCGGATCACCACCGATGCCGATGCAGGTGGTCTGGCCCAGACCGGCAGCGGTGGTCTGCGCCACCGCTTCATAGGTCAGGGTGCCGGAACGCGACACGATACCGACCTTGCCGCGGCGGTGGATGTGACCGGGCATGATGCCGATCTTGCACTCGCCAGGCGTGATGACGCCGGGGCAATTCGGCCCGATCAGTCGGGTCTTCGAGCCGACCAGGGCGCGCTTGACCGCCAGCATGTCGGCGACCGGAATGCCTTCGGTGATGCAGACGGCCAGCTCGATCTCGGCGTCGATCGCCTCAAGGATGGCGTCGGCGGCGAACGGCGGCGGGACATAGATCACGGTCGCGTTGCAGCCGGTGCGGGCCTTGGCCTCGGCGACGGTGTTGAACACCGGCAGGTCGAGGTGCGAGGTGCCGCCCTTACCCGGGGTGACGCCGCCGACCATCTTGGTGCCGTAGGCAATCGCCTGCTCGGAATGGAAGGTGCCCTGAGCGCCGGTAAAGCCCTGGCAGATCACCTTGGTCTCGGAATTAACGAGAACGGCCATGATTACGCAGCCTCCTTCACGGCCTTAACCACCTTTTCGGCGGCATCCGCCAGATTGTCGGCGGCAATGATGGGCAGGCCGCTCTGGGCCATGATCTTCTTGCCCAGTTCGACGTTGGTGCCTTCGAGACGAACCACCAGCGGGACATTCAGGCTGACTTCGCGCGCGGCGGCGATGACGCCCTCGGCGATGACGTCGCAGCGCATGATGCCGCCGAAGATGTTGACCAGAATGCCTTCGACGTTGGGATCGGACAGGATCAGCTTGAACGCGGTGGTGACGCGCTCCTTGGTCGCCCCGCCGCCGACATCAAGGAAGTTGGCGGGCGAGCCGCCATACAGCTTGATGATGTCCATTGTCGCCATCGCCAGACCGGCGCCGTTGACCATGCAGCCAATCGAGCCATCGAGCTTGATGTAATTGAGCGAATGACGGGCCGCTTCGAGTTCGGCCGGATCTTCCTCGGCCTCGTCACGCAGCTCTTCGACTTCCTTGTGACGGAACAGGGCGTTGTCGTCGAAATTGATCTTGGCGTCGAGCGCGATCACGTCGCCGTCGCCCGAGACGACCAGCGGGTTGATCTCGGCGATCGACATGTCGAGATCGACGAACGCCTTGTACAGCGCACCGATGAACTTGACCGCCGAATTGACCTGCTTGCCTTCAAGACCCAGGCTGAAAGCGATCTGACGGCCGTGATAGGCCTGGAAGCCCTGGACCGGGTCGATCGCGACCTTGGTGATCTTTTCCGGGTGATGAGCGGCAACCTCTTCGATCTCCATGCCGCCCTCGGTCGAGGCCATGATGGTGATGCGCGAGGTGGCACGGTCGATCAGCATGCCGAGATACAGTTCGCGCTTGATGTCGCAGCCCTGCTCGACATAGACGCGCTTGACCTCGCGACCGGCCGGGCCGGTCTGGGCGGTGACCAGCACCTTGCCCATGATCGCGTTGACGGTCTCTTCGACCTCTTTGATCGACTTGACGACGCGGACGCCGCCCTTGCCCGAGCTGTCGCCCAGGAAGTGGCCCTTACCGCGACCGCCCGCATGAATCTGCGCCTTGACGACCCAGACCGGGCCGCCCAGGGCTTCGGCGACCTGACCGGCCTCGGCGGGGGTGTAAGCCACCCCCCCCTTCAGCACGGCGACGCCGTACCGGGCCAGCAATTGCTTGGCTTGGTACTCGTGGATATTCATTCGTGTTTGCTCCCTGTGTTTTTTTTAGCCGATCAGGCCTTTGGCGACCGTGACCAGTCCCCGCACGGCGTCGGCGGACTTATTGAAGGCAGCCTGTTCGGCGGCATCGAGATTGATCTCGACCACCCGCTCGACGCCGCCTTCGCCCAGCACCACCGGGACGCCGACGAACACGTCGTCGGGCTGACCGTAGGTGCCGCCCTTGACCAAGGTCGCGACGGGCATCACCCGCTTCTTGTCCTTCAGATAGGATTCGGCCATCGCCACCGCCGACGCAGCCGGGGCATAGAAGGCCGAACCGGTCTTCAGCAGATTGACGATCTCGGCACCGCCATCACGGGTGCGCTGAACGATCGCGTCGAGACGCTCCTGGGTGGTCCAGCCCATCTTGACGAGGTCAGGCAGCGGGATACCGGCAACGGTGGAGTAGCGCACCAGCGGCACCATCGTGTCGCCATGGCCACCCAGCACGAAGGCGGTGACGTCTTCGACCGAGACGTTGAATTCTTCGGCGAGGAAGGTGCGGAAGCGGGCCGAATCCAGCACGCCGGCCATGCCGACGATGCGGTTGGCGGGCACGCCCGAGAAGTGCTGCAACGCCCACACCATCACGTCGAGCGGATTGGTGATGCAGATCACGAACGCGTCGGGGCAGTTGGCGCGGATGCCTTCGCCGACGGCCTTCATCACCTTGAGGTTGATGCCGACCAGATCGTCGCGGCTCATCCCCGGCTTGCGCGCGACACCGGCGGTGACGATCACCACGTCGGCGCCCTTGATCGCGGCATAGTCGTTGGCGCCGGTATAGCGGACGTCAACACCCTCGACCGGGGTCGATTCCTGGATGTCCAGTCCCTTGCCCTGCGGCACGCCCTCAACGACGTCGAACAGGACGACGTCGCCCAGTTCCTTCAGGCCGATCAGATGGGCGAGCGTGCCGCCGATGTTGCCGGACCCTACGAGAGCGATCTTCTTGCGAGCCATGATGGGAAATTCCCTCGAACGTGGTAACAAATTGCTCTGACGGGTGGGCGCAAAACAGCCGCCGCAAACACCGTCGGTCGGCCTTGGTACCCCGTTTTCAGCCCAAGGGCAAGGACATTGCCGAAGGGCGAACTCCTACGAAATATCGTTCATTCCAACGCGCTTGCAGCAAACCGGTCCGCAATGACTGGACTCGTTCGAATATACCCTACCCGGAGGGGTTTTCGCCACCCTAAAGGATGGGGCCGAGTCCAGCGTTTTCCCGCTCGTCGCGCCCGATCCAGCTTTCGCTTTGCATCTCGATCAGGCGAGACACCGTGCGCTGGAACTCGAACGCGCCGACTCCGTCCGGGTACAGATGCTCGGGCGGCGCGGCGGCCGAGCAGATCAGGGTGACGCGGCGTTCGTACAGGGCATCGACCAGGGTGACGAAGCGCCGGGCCTTGTCGGCATTGGCGGGCGACAGGATCGGGATGTCGGACAGGATCAGGGTGTGATAGCGCTCGGCCAGGGCCAGATAATCCGACGGCCCCAACGCGGTTCCGCACAATTGGGAGAAGGAAAAGCGGGCGACGCCCACCGCCGCCAGCGGCACCCGCACCGGGTGGCCGTTGACTTCAAAGCTGTGGGGGACGGCGGTAACGCCTTCGGTCAGGCGGGCGAAGGCCAGTTCCAGCGCGGATTCGGCGGCTTCGTCATTGGGCGAGTGGAACACCCGCAGCCCGCGCTTGCGCCCCAACCGGTAATCGCGCTCGGATTTCAGCTCAAGGATTTCAAAGCGCTGCTCGATCAGGGCGATGAAGGGCAGGAAACGGTCGCGCTGCAAGCCGTCCTTGTACAGGTCCGACGGCGGCCGGTTCGAGGTGATCACCATCACCACGCCCTCGTCGAGCATGCATTGGAACAGTCGCCCGACGATCATCGCGTCGCCGATGTCGGTGACCTGCAATTCGTCCAGGCACAACAGCCACGCCTCGGCGGCGATGGCGCGGGCCAGCTTGGGGATCGGGTCGGCGTCGCGACGGCTGGCCGCCTGACGCCAGCGGTGAATCTCGACATGGAGATCACGCATGAATTCGTGGAAATGGACCCGCTTCTTGCCGGGAATCGTTGCCGTTTCGAAGAACAGGTCCATCAGCATCGACTTGCCGCGCCCGACCTCGCCGAAGATATAGATGCCCTGATAGGGCCGGGAGCGGTCGCCCCCCAGCAGCGAACGCCCCCGCCGCAACCCGAACCGGGCCAGCCAGCCGGTCCCGGCCAAGGCCGGGCGATAGCCGGTCAGAGCGAGGTGAAGCTCGTGCAGCTTCTCGATCGCGACTTCCTGGGCGATGTCGGGTTTGATCGCGCCCGCGGCCACCCGCTCGCGATAAGCGGAGAGCGGACCGCCGCTCATGCGTCCGAAACGGGGTCCGGGCGGCCGGACGGGGCGGAGCCGTTTGCTCCGCACAGAGCCAGCCACTCATCCTCGGACAACAGCGCCAGACCGAGATCGCGGGCGGCGGTGGCCTTCGATCCGGCATCGGCGCCGACAACGACGAAATCGGTCTTGCGGGTCACCCGTCCCACCACCTTGGCCCCCATCGTTTCGGCGCGGGCCTTGGCCTCGTCGCGGGTCATCCGGGTCAAGGTGCCGGTAAACACCAGGGTCCGCCCCGACAGCGGCGAATCCGCCGCCTCGATCTTGCGGGCGGGGTCGATCCCGCCGCCCAGCGCGATCATCGCCGCGATCAAATCGTCCAGAACCGCCAGATTGTGGGCCTCGGCGAAGAAATCGGCGAGATCCTTGGCCACCGACGGGCCGATATCCTCGACCGAGGTCAGTTCGGCACGGGCTTCCTCGTCGCCTTGGCCGACCTGGACCATCGCCGCCCGCCATGCCTCCAGCGTACCGTAATGGCGGGCGAGACGCCGCGCGGTGGCCTCGCCGATCTGGCGGATGCCGAGCGCGAAGATAAAGCGTTCCAGCCCGATCCGGGCGCGGCCACGGATCGAGGCAAACAGCTTGTCGGCCGATTTCTTGCCCCAGCCGTCGAAATTCTCGATCCGGGTCAGCGACGCGCTATCGGTCGCTTCCAGCCGGAAGATGTCGGCGGGCTGGCGGACCAGACCGCGATCCCACAGAAACTCGACGTTCTTTTCGCCCAGCCCTTCGATGTCGAAGGCGGTACGGGCGGCAAAGTGGCGCAGACGCTCCTTGGCCTGGGCCTCGCAGGTCAGCCCGCCGACGCAGCGGCGCACCACCTCCCCCTCGGGCCGCTCGGCATGGGAGCCGCAGACCGGGCAGACCGTGGGGAAGACGAACGCTTCGGTTCCTTCGGGCCGCAATCCCTCGATCACGCCGACCACTTGGGGGATCACGTCACCGGCGCGCTGGATGATCACCATGTCGCCGACGCGGACGCCCTTGCGCGCGACCTCATCTTCGTTGTGGAGCGTGGCGCGGGAGACGACGACGCCGCCGACCGTCACCGGGGCCAGGATCGCCACCGGAGTCAGCGCCCCGGTACGACCGACCTGAATCTCGATCCGCTCCAGCCGGGTGGTGGCCTGCTCGGCGGGGAATTTGTGGGCAATCGCCCAGCGCGGCGAGCGGCTGACCATCCCTAAGCGGCGTTGCAGGTCGATATCGTCAACCTTATAGACGACACCGTCGATCTCGTAGTCCAGCTTGGAGCGGTGTTCGGCCAGCACCTGGAAAAAGGCGATCAGTTCGGCGACCGATCCGCACGGGCGCACCAGCGGATTGACCTTGAAGCCCCAATCCTTCAATTGGGTCAGCACTTCCCAATGGCTGGAGGCGAACGGTTCGGACACCTCGCCGACGGCATAGGCGAACAGGCTGAGCCGCCGTTCCGCCGTCACTGTGGGATCGAGCTGGCGCAGCGATCCGGCGGCGGCGTTGCGCGGATTGGCAAACGGCTTGTCGCCCGCCTCGTCCTGGCGGCGGTTGAGGTCGAGGAAATCGGCCTTGGCCATATAGATTTCGCCCCGGATTTCGATCGAGGCGGGGGCGTCGTCGGGCAACTCGCGCGGCAGTTCTTCGTCGTCCAGGGTCAGGATGTTGGCGGTCACGTCCTCGCCTTCGGCGCCGTCGCCTCGGGTCGCTGCCTGGACCAGCCGTCCGTTCTCGTAGCGCAGATTGATCGACAGTCCGTCGATCTTCGGCTCGGCGACAAAGCTCAGCGCGTCGTCGGCAGCCAGCCCGAGGAAGCGGCGGACCTTCTGGACGAATTCGGTCACGTCGGCTTCGGAAAAAGCGTTGTCGAGCGACAGCATCGGGGTGCGGTGCACCACCTTGCCAAAGCCCTCGGCCGCCCGCGCGCCGACCCGGCGCGACGGGCTGTCGGCGCGGATCAGGTCGGGAAAGCGGGCCTCGATCCGGGCGTTGCGCCGAACCAGGGCGTCATACGCGCCGTCATCAATCAGCGGCGACGCCAGAACGTGATAGGCGTTGTCATGACGGGCGATCTCGCGGGCCAGCCGCTCCAGTTCGCTCGCCGCTTCAAGCGGGGTCAGGGTATCGAGATTAAGATCGGTGCCAGTCATGCCAGTGCGCTTCACGTTGCGTAAGGATGGGACCCCCCCGGCGGCTGGCGGCCCGCGCCGCCCTCACGCCTGACGGGCATCGATGATGGCCCGGCGGATCGCGCGGGTCTCGGTGAATTTTTGTTGCAGAATGTCGCCCTCGCCCCAGCGGATCGCCCGCTGCAACGCGGTCAGATCCTCGGTGAAGCGCTGAATCACCTCCAGCACCGCCTCGCGGTTGCTGAGGAAGACGTCGCGCCACATCACCGGGTCGGAAGCGGCGATACGGGTGAAATCGCGAAAGCCCGAGGCCGAGAACTTGATCACTTCGTGCTGAAGGTGGCCTTCGAGATCGCTGGCGGTGCCGACGATGGTATAGGCGATCAAATGCGGCAGATGCGAGGTGATCGCCAGCACCTTGTCGTGATGCTGCGGGTCCATGATCTCGACGTCCGAGCCGATCCGCCGCCACATGTCGGCCAGACGCTCCAGCGCCGCCTCGTCAGTGCCGGGCACCGGAGTCAGAATCTGCCAGCGCCCGACGAACAGACCGGCGACGGCGCTCCCCGGCCCGGAATGCTCGGTGCCCGCGATCGGGTGGCCGGGGATGAAATGCACCCCGTCGGGAATATGCGGCCCCAGGTCGCGCACCACCGCCTGCTTGACCGAGCCGGTATCGGTGACGATCGTGCCTGCGGTCAGATGCGGCCCGATCGCGGCACCGACCGCGTCCATCGCGCCGACCGGCACGCCGACCACCACCAGCCCCGCGCCGGGGATCGCCCGGGCGGGATCGTCGGTGGCCTCGTCAACCAGCCCCATTTCCAGGGCGACGCGGCGAGCGTCGGGGTCGATCTCCAACGCCACCAGCCGCCGGGCCAGACCGTTGCCGCGCAACGCCAGCGCCAGCGAGGCGCAGATGTGCCCGATCCCGACCAGACAGACGGTGTCGAAGGACGGCTCGTCGGTCATCCCGCCGGTCCGTCGGCAAAGAACGCGGCCAGGGTCTCGGCCACCGCCTCGGTTTCCTCAGCATTGCCGATGGTGATCCGCAGACTATCGCCCAGACCATAGCCGACCATGCCGCGCACGATGATGCCTTTGCCGCGCAGATAGGCATCGGCGGCGCTCGCATCGCGCCCGGCCTCCTGCGGGAAGCGGACCAGCAGGAAGTTGGCGACGCTGGGCACCACGGTCAGACCCAGCGCGGTCAGTTTCTCGGTCAGCCAGGCGCGCCACGATTCGTTGTGCGACTTGGCGCGGGCATAGTGCTCGGTGTCGTTGAAGGCGGCCAGACCGGCAACCAGCGCCGCCGACGAGACGTTGAACGGCCCACGCACCCGGTTCAGCACACCCGCGATCGTGGGCGAGCAATAGGCCCAGCCCAGACGCAGGCCGCCCAGCGCGTAAATCTTCGAGAAGGTGCGGCAGACCACGGTGTTGTCGCCCGCATCGACGACTTCCTTGCCGCAGGAATAATCCTGCTCCGAGACGAACTCGGCATAGGCGGCGTCGATCACCAGCAACACCTCGTCGGGCAGGCCGGCGCGCAGCCGGGCCACCTCGGACTTCGGCAGATAGGTGCCGGTCGGGTTGTTGGGATTGGCCAGGAACACGATCTTGGTGCGCGGCGTCACCGCCGCCAGCAGGTTATCGACACTGGCGGTCAGGTCGATTTCCGGCGCGGCGACCGGGGTCGCGCCACAGCTTTTCGCGGCGATCGCGTACATCAGGAAGCCGTGAGCCGAATACACCACTTCGTCGCCCGGACCGGCATAGGCGCGGCACAGCAGGCCCAGCAACTCGTCCGACCCGGCACCGCAGACGATCTGCTCGGCCTTGAAGCCGAAGCGGGCGGCAATCGCGGCCCGCAATTCCTCGGCACCGCCATCGGGATAACGGTGGATGTCGGGAGCCAGCGCCGCGAGCGCCTCCATCGCCTTGGGGCTCGGCCCCAGGGCACCCTCGTTCGAGGACAATTTGATGACGCGGCTAACGCCCTGAAGGGCGGATTCGCCACCGACATAAGGACGGATATCCATGATGCCGGGACGGGGCGCGGGAGCGGACACGGGCATAACTCCTGGTTACGGCACAAAAACGGTTTTAAGTGACCTCAGGCGATGCTTTCGGGGGGAAGCGGCGTGGCATAGCCACCGATCACCGAGACATGGGCGACCGGTTCGCGCAACGCGGCCAGCCGCGCCAGCCGGGGATCGCCCACGGCGACATGGCCGTGAATCTCGATCAGATGCAGCCAGACGTCGCCGCGACGACAGATCGCCAGCAATCCCGCCGATTCGAGACCACCCGCGCTCATCGCCGCGCGCAGGCGGTCGCGGCTGACATCGGGGCCGGTTTCCAGCACCGCCAGGGTGCGGTCGTCGCCGGTCTCGTCATGATCGCGACAGGCGATTACCAACGCCTGGGTCGGCTCGGCCGCGCCGGTCGATTGCGGCGGCGAAACGAACGGCAGACGGGCGACGACGCGGGGGGCTTCGCCACTGCCGACGGCCAGACTGGCCCACCACGGTTCGGGTTCGTCGGCCAGTTCGAGCCCGGCCGGCATCGGCACCAGACCGGCCGAGGCCTCGCCGTCGGCGACGGCGCGCACCACCTGACCGGCGGTACGGCAGATCTGAAGCGGCACCACCACGCCGAAATGATTGCGGGCCAGTTCGATGAAATCGGTTCCCGGTCCGGTGCCGGTGGATTGAACCGCGACGGCAAACGGAGCCTGGATCGCCAGCAGGGCGCCGATCATCTCGCGCCAGATTCGCACCAGGGCCATGCGGGGGAACTGACCGCGATGACGAGCGAGCAGACGGCGCAGAATCTCGGCCTCGCGCCCGGGACGAAGCACGGTGATCGTTTCGCCCTTGGCATTGGCGATCCGTTCGACCAACGCCGAGCGTTGAATCAACAAATCGTGAATCGACTCGTCGATACGGTCGATTTCACGGCGAAGCTGGTCGAGACTGGCGCTGTCCTGGGTCATGGCGAAGCGGTGATCGGAATCCTGTTCAAGGGGGATAGGTTTAGTGCCCCCGCGCCCGGAAATCAAAGAAAACATTGACACTGGAGAATGGCGAACCTAGCTAATCGTTGCCCGCCTCCGCGCGAAAATGATAAGCGACCTGATGAGCGCAGCAGACACCCCTTCCCCCACCGATCCCGCCTTGGCCAATGACCGGCGCGTCGAACTGGGGCTTGACCGTCCGATCCGGCTCGATTGCGGTGTCGAGCTGGCATCGGTAACCGTCGCCTATAGCACCTATGGTCAGCTCAACGCCGACCGCTCCAACGCGATTCTGATCTGCCATGCCCTGACCGGCGACCATTACGTCGCCGACCCTCATCCGATCACCGGCAAGCCGGGATGGTGGGCCGATCTGGTCGGGCCGGGACGATTGCTCGACACCGACCGCTATTTCCTGATCTGTTCGAACGTGCTGGGCGGCTGCATGGGCACCACCGGCCCGGCCGATATCGACCCCGCCACCGGGCGGCCGTGGGGGCTGTCCTTTCCGGTGATCACCATCGGCGACATGGTCGAGGTCCAGGCCCGGCTGATCGACCATCTTGGTATCGGCCAGTTGTTTTGCGTCATCGGCGGCTCGATGGGCGGGATGCAGGTGCTGGAATGGGCGCACAGCCACCCCGACCGGGTGTTCGCGGCGATTCCGATCGCCAGCGCCGCCCGCCATTCCGCCCAGAACATCGCCTTCAACGAAGTCGGCCGTCAGGCGATCATGGCCGATCCCGATTGGTGCGACGGCGATTACCAAAGCCACGGATTGCGGCCCAAGCGCGGTCTGGCGGTGGCGCGGATGGCCGCCCACATCACCTATCTGTCGGAACCGGCGCTGCACCAGAAATTCGGCCGCAACCTTCAGAACCGCGACCGCTTCACCTATGGCTTCGACGCCGATTTCCAGGTCGAAAGCTATCTGCGTCACCAGGGCTCGACCTTCGTCGATCGTTTCGACGCCAATTCCTATCTGTTCATCACCCGGGCGATGGATTATTTCGACCTTGCCGCGGAAAATGGCGGGGTGCTGGCCAACGCCTTTCGCGGCACCCGCACCCGCTTCTGCGTCGTGTCGTTTTCAAGCGACTGGCTGTTCCCCACCCCGGAAAGCCGGGCCGTGGTCCACGCCTTGAACGCGGTCGCGGCCAATGTCAGCTTCGTCGAGATCCGCTCGGACAAGGGACACGACGCCTTCCTGCTCGACGAGCCGGAATTCCACGCCACCCTCGCTGGCTTCCTCGACGGCGCGGCCGCTCACCGGGGCTTGCCGCCCTCGACCGGACAAAGGCGGTACGGACGATGATGACCTTGGCCAACGGTTCGTTGCGCGTCGATTTGAAGCTGATCGCCGAGATGGTCGAGCCGGGCGCCCGTGTGCTTGATGTCGGCTGCGGCGAAGGCGCCCTGCTCGACTGGCTGGGCCGCCATCGCGGCGTCGATGGGCGCGGCATCGAACTGTCGATGGAAGGCGTCTCGGCCGGGGTCGGCCACGGCCTGTCGGTGATCCAGGGCGACGCCGACACCGACCTCAAGGATTATCCCAGCGGGGCGTTCGATTACGTCATCCTCAGCCAGACTCTCCAGGCCACCCACGAACCGCGCAAGGTGTTGGAAAACATGCTGCGGATCGGGCGGCACGCGATCGTGTCCTTTCCCAATTTCGGCCATTGGCGGGTCCGCGCCCACCTGCTGTTCCGAGGCACGATGCCGGTCACCGACACCTTGGTCCATCAGTGGTACGACACCCCCAACATCCATTTCTGCACGATTCGCGACTTCCTCGATTTGTGCCGCGAGATGAACGTCCGGGTCGAGAAGGCGATCGCGCTCGACCGCGACGGACGGGTGCTGCCGCTGCCCCGCGCCGCCGGGATCGCCAATCTGTTCGCCGATCAGGCCCTGTTCGTGCTGTCGCGGGACGCCTGACCATGCAGGGGGGGCTGTGGCTGGGGATCGGCTGCCGCTCCGGCCTTGCCCCGGCCGAGTTGCTCCGCCTCACCGCCGAGATGCTGACGGCGCAGGCGCTGTCGCCGACGGCACTGGCCGGATTGGCCAGCCTTGATCGCCGCGCCGCCGAACCGGCGCTGGTCGCGCTCGCCGCCGCTCTCGACCTCCCGCTGCTCTCCTTTTCCGCCGAGCAATTGGAGCGTGAGACGCCGCGCCTGCATCACCCCTCGGACGCCGTCTTCGCCACCACCGGCTGTCATGGCGTCGCCGAAGCCGCCGCTTTGGCCGCCGCCGGACCTGAAGCGGTGCTGGTGATGCCCAAGCGCACCGCCGCCGGACAGGTCACCTTCGCCCTGGCTGGCGCGCGCGTTGCTCTGACGGGCAGAGGGTGCGATGCTCCCCTTTCTTGACCAAGACCAGCGGCGGACCCAGCGATGACGACCCAACACAACGAAATCGACTCCGCCCCGGTCCTGTCGGTGGTGATCCCCTGTTACAACGAGGGCGAGAACGTCCCGTTATTGTTCGGGCGGCTGATGCCCGCGTTGAAGGCGCTGGAGGTCACGGTCGAAGTGATCTGCGTCAATGACGGCTCAAGCGACGACACCCTGGCCCGCCTGCTGGCGATGCAAAAGAGCGAACCGGCGTTGCGGATCGTCGATCTGTCGCGCAATTTCGGCAAGGAGAAGGCGCTGTCGGCCGGGCTGGCCCACAGCCGGGGCCAGGCGGTGGTGCCGATGGACGCCGACCTGCAACACCCGCCCGAAGTGATCGGCGAGATGATGGCGAAGTGGCGCGAGGGCTGGGACGTCGTCTTCGCCCGCCGCGACGCCCGCACCGGCCAGAGCCTGAAGGAGCGGACTTTCGCCCACGGGTTCTATTGGGTGTTCGACCATCTGTCCGACGTCCGGCTGCCGCGCGAGGTCGGCGATTTCCGCCTGATGGACCGCAGGGTGGTCGAGACGATCAACGCGATGCCGGAACGCTCGCGCTTCATGAAAGGCATCTTTGCCTGGGTCGGCTTCAACCACACCGAAATCCTCTACCACCAGGGCGAGCGGGCGGCCGGTCTGTCGAAATTCAGTTCGCTGAAGCTGCTGCGTTTTGCCTTCGACGGCCTGACCTCGTTCTCGAACTTCCCGCTTAAGGTCTGGGGCGTCATCGGCGCGGTGATCTCGACGCTGGCCTTCTTCTATATCCTGTTCCGCATCGTCCGCACCCTGGTCTGGGGGATCGACGTTCCGGGCTATGAATCGATTCTGGTCTCGGTGCTGTTTCTGGGCGGGATGCAATTGCTGACGCTCGGCATCATCGGCGACTATCTCGGCCGGGTGTTCGACGAGGTCAAGGGGCGGCCGCTGTTCATCGTCCGCCGCCTTTACGAGCCGGACGGCCCGGCCTGACCACGCCCGACTTGCCCCATCCCGACCGACAGGGTAAACCGGACAGTCTAGGCTGAGAGGGGACGGTGATGGGTGGGTTCGAGCGAATCGGAGTGATGGGTGGCGGGGCCTGGGGAACCGCGCTGGCGCTGACGGCCCGCCGTGCCGGTCTGTCGGTGACGCTGTGGGCGCGCGAGCCCGAAGTGGTGGAGTCGGTCAACACCCGCCGCACCAACGATCTGTTTCTGCCGGGCATCACCCTTGATCCCGGCATCCGCGCCACCGCCGATCAGGCCGAGGCCGCTAGCGCCGACGCGGTGCTGCTGGTGACTCCGGCCCAGCATCTGCGCGCCGGCTGCCGCGCCCTGGCCCCGTTCTGGCGGGCAGGCACCCCGGCGGTGATCTGTTCCAAGGGAATCGAGCTTTCGACCTGCGCCCTGATGGAGCGGGTGGTCGCCGATGAATTGCCCGAGGCGACCATCGCGGTGCTGTCCGGTCCGACCTTTGCGATCGAGGTGGCGCGCGGATTGCCGACCGCCGTCACCCTGGCCTGCGCCGATCCCGGCCTGGGCCAGGCGCTGGTCGAGGCGTTGGGCACCCCCAGCTTCCGCCCCTATCTGTCCGACGATCCGGTCGGGGCTCAGATCGGCGGCGCGGTCAAGAACGTCCTGGCGATCGCCTGCGGCATCGTCGAGGGGCGCGGCCTGGGCGATAATGCCCGTGCCGCTCTGATCACCCGCGGTCTGGCCGAGATGACCCGGCTGGCGATGGCCGCGGGGGGACGGCGCGAGACCCTGATGGGACTGTCCGGGCTGGGCGATCTGATCCTGACCGCCTCTTCAACCCAATCGCGCAACTATTCGCTGGGATTCGCCCTGGGCGAAGGGCAAACTTTGCAAGAGATCCTCGGCGGCCGCCATTCGGTCACCGAGGGGGTTCATTCCGCCGCCGCGGTCCTGGGCATGGCGGCGACGGCCGGAATAGAGATGCCGATCTGCGCCGCGATTGATGCCGTGCTCAATCGCGGAGCCGATCTCGACGGCGCGATCCGCGCCCTGCTGGCCCGGCCCTTCCGCAGCGAAGGAGTGTGAGGATGAGATTGAGCCGGACGCTCGCGCTGGTCCTGGTCGCCGCGTCGCTGGCCGGATGCGCCGAGCCCACCGACGGACAGATGATCGGCACCGCCGCCGGGGGCGGATTGGGGGCCGGGATCGGCCGCGCCGCCGCGATCGGCACGCAATACCCCTGGGTCTTCGCCGGGTCGGGGCTGGTCGCCGGAGCGGCGGTCGGCAACGCGATCGGCGAATATATCGACCCGCCCCCCAGCCGGATGTGGGCCGCCGCGACGATCGAAGCCGCCGAAGCCGCCCGTCCCGGCGAGCCGGTGGCGTGGAGCCTGCGCGACCATCGCGGTCTGGTGACGATGATCGGCGCGGGCTGGACCGACGCGGGCGGCCGGGCCTGCCGCACCTTGCGCCAGCAAACCGGGGGCGAGGACGGAACCCGCCCCGCCTTTGTCCGCGACGTCGTCGCGTGCCAGGGCGGCGACGGCACCTGGGAGGTGGTGACCCCACCGGTCGAACAGAAGTAAAAACCGTTCGACCTCAATGACTTGACTTGACGGCATCAGGGGGCTGGGGCATGCTCTGCCCGAGATTGTCCGATTGCATGCGAGGATCTTGACCCATGACCAAGTCGGAGTTGATCGCCCGTTTGGCCGAGCGCAATCCCCACCTGTATCAGCGGGATGTCGAGCGCATCGTTACCACCATCTTCGACGAAATCGCCGATGCGCTGGCCCGGGGCGACCGGGTTGAATTGCGCGGCTTCGGCGCGTTCTCGGTCAAGCGGCGCGATCCGCGCCAAGGCCGCAACCCCCGCACCGGCGAAGCCGTCGCGGTCGAATCCAAGACCGTTCCGTTCTTCAAGACCGGCAAGCAATTGCGCGAACGCCTCAATGTCGGCGGAGACGGCGAATGAACCGTTTCCTCGGTTGGGCGATCGGGCTGCCGTTGGGCCTGCTGGCGGCCGTGTTCGCGATTTCCAACCGCACCTCGGTTCCCCTGGAATTGTGGCCGTTGCCGATTGAACCGGTCGCGTTGCCCGCCTTCCTGGTCGTGCTGATCCCCCTCGCCCTCGGGCTGATCGGCGGCATGACGCTGTCCTGGCTTGCCGCCACCCCGGTCCGTCGCAAATCCCGCGAACAGGCCCGTCGGATCGAAAGCCTGGAACGTCAGCTTGGCGCGATCAAAGGCCGTCCCGACGGCGGTTGAGCCCCCCTTCCTTCGAGTATTTGAGATGACCGCCGCCAATCCCGTTTTCGTCGCCCTCGACACCACCGAGCCCGACTCCGCCGCCGCTTTGGCCCGCACCCTGACCGGAAAGGTCGGCGGTCTGAAGGTCGGACTGGAATATTTCACCGCCAACGGCCCGGCCGGTCTGTCCGCAATCCAAGATTTTGGATTGCCGCTGTTCATCGACCTCAAGCTGCACGACATTCCCAACACCGTCGCCGCTGCGATGCGCTCGGTTACCCGCCTCGGCGTCTCGATCACCACCCTGCACGCCTCGGGTGGGGCCGAGATGATCCGCGCCGCCGCCGATGCCGCCACGGAGACCGCGGCCAAATACAACGTGATCCGGCCCCAGGTGATCGCGGTGACGATCCTGACCAGCCTTGACCAGGCCGCCGCCGAAGCGGTCGGTTTCTCTGGTGCGGTCAATGATCAGGTCCGCCGCCTCGCTCGTCTCGCCCAGGAAAACGGGGCCGACGGCATCGTCTGCTCGCCGCTGGAAATCGCCGCCGTCCGCGCCGAATGCGGCCCGGACTTCACCCTGGTCGTTCCCGGCATTCGCCCCGCCTGGAGCGAAACCGGCGATCAGAAGCGGTTCCTGACCCCGGCCGAAGCCCGCGACACGGGTGCCGACGTCCTGGTCATCGGTCGCCCGATCACCACCGCCGCCGATCCCGCCGCCGCCGCGGCACGGATTCTCGACGAACTCGGCCTGTCCTGACCAGTCTCCCGTGAAAAAGTCCCTCGCTGTACTTTTTCCCGTTGGACTAAAAGGAGAAAAATGGGCTAGGGGCGGCCCTGCGCCCATTTTTCGTGTCATTCGTTTCACCAGCTTTGCGAAGCACAAGCGCGCAAATCTGGTGAAAACCCGCCTCCGATGCCGTGGGCAAAGCCCATCGGCTTCGGAGGAAACCAAATCCATCCCCGCGCGGAAAGCTTGATTGAGCACGGGGATTCTTTTTGGACCGGGGAAAAGTACACTGAGGCCAAAGGCCGAAGGACTTTTTCACGACCGACTGACCAACTCGCCCGCGCATAACAAAACAGGGGCCGTGCGGCCCCTGTTTTTCGTCGTGCTCCCGGTCTGGAACCGTTATCGGATCAGCCAGCGGCCGAGATAATTGCGGATCAATTGTTCCATCTGGCGGTCGATATCGCGGGCCAGACCGTCGGTGATGTCGTACTGAATCCGTTCGCGCTCGTTGACGGTCAGACCCTCGGGCACGGTGCGCGAGCGCTGGGCGGTGGCGACGACGTCGGCAACGGTCATGTGCCGGGCGTCGAGGATCTCGACCGCGACCTGAAGCGTCGCGTCGTAGCGCATCTCCTGCTCTTTCTTGAAGGCGCCGGAAATGCTGGTGTCGGTCTTCAGCGGGACTTCGACGACGCGGGCGTCGCGGATCACGACCCGGGCCGAGCCGCTGTCGCGCTGGCCCATCGGCCGCAGCCGGTCCTGAGCCCAGCGCTCGATCGCCGCGCCGGGCGAGACCGGCATCAGGTGTTCGATGTTGGGCAACCGTCCCGGCGGCTGATAATCGGACAGGATTTCCAACTCGGCGACGTCGAGGCGGAAAGGCTGACGGTCGGCGAAGCTGATCGGCGGCAGCTTCTGCATCGGCGGGGCGTTCTGGCAAGCGGTGGCGGCCAGGGCGGCGGCGAGAGCTACCGCCAGACGAAAGTGCCGTGCGCGCATCGCGAGGGTTCCCTTGGCTGGAGGACGTCCAGAGGACATTGTCTGCGGCGGACCCGCCGACGTCAAGGCGAGACGGCGGGGGCCAGTTCGGTCAAGGCGACGACATGGTCGGTGCGGCAGAATTCGCAGGTCACCGTGATGTTGCCCTCGGCATCGGCCAGCGACGGCACTTCGTCGGCGGGCAGCGAGGCCAGGGTCTCGACCACCCGCTCGCGCGAGCAGCGGCACGCGGCGACAAGGTGGCGCGGATCGAACAGCACCAGCGATTCGGCGTGATAGAGCCGATAGAGCAGATGTTCCGGCATCAGGGTCGGATCGCGCATTTCGGCGACGGTCAGACTGCCGAGCAGGATTTCGGCGCGGCGCCAGCTTTCGTCGGCCTCTTCGGCCAGCAGGATCGGAGCCCGGCCCGATCCGGGCGGCAGACGCTGGATCATCACCGCCTGGGCAGCCCAGCCCAAGCCGTCAGCAGGGGGACGGACGGCGGTGACGACGGCGGTATCGAGCTGTTCCGACTGGCGGAAATAGGTGCCGACCGCATCGGCCAGGGTCTCGCCTTCCAGCGCGACGATGCCTTGATAGCGCTCGGTGCCCGCGCCCTGATCGACAGTAAAGGCAAGGTGTCCCTGGCCCAGCAGGGCCCGCGCCGGAGCCTCGGCCGCAACGGCCGCGACCCGGACCGCGTCGAAACGGGCCATTGCCCGCAGCCGCCCTTCGCTGGTGACGTCGGCGACCACCAGCGGCACCGGGCCGTCGCCCTGGACCTGAAGGGTAAAGACGCCGTCATACTTCAGCATCGCCGCCAGAGCGGCGGCCAGGGCGCAGATTTCGGCCAGCAGGGTCGCCACCGGCAGCGGGTAATCGTGGCGCGGGTCGAGAATCGAGTCGAGCGCCGGTCCCAGCCGGACCAGCCGACCGCGCACCAGACCGTCCTCGATCGTGAACGGCAAAACCAGATCGGCGGTCGCCGTCGCTACGGCGGCCGCGCCGGTCACGCCAGACACCAGGTCAGAATCGCCTTCTGGACATGCATCCGGTTCTCGGCCTCGTCCCACACCACCGAGCGGGGACCGTCCATCACCGCGTCGGTCACTTCCTCGCCGCGATGGGCGGGCAGGCAATGCATGAACAGGGCATCGGGCGCGGCACGGTCCATCAGCGCTTCGTTGACCTGATAGGGGGCGAGAATCTTCGCCCGGTTCTCGTCGCCGCACCCCATCGACAGCCAGGTATCGGTGACGACCAGATCGGCCCCCGCCGCCGCCTGGGCAGGATCGGTCATCAGATCGACCCGGCCGCCGCGTTCGCGCGCCCACGCCACCGCCTTCTCCGACGGCATCAGCGAGTCGGGACAGGCCAGGCGGATCGTCGCGCCGAAATGAGCGCTGGCGTGAATCCAACTGGCGGCGACGTTGTTGCCGTCACCGATCCAGGCCACCACCTTCCCGGCCAGGGTGCCGCGATGCTCTTCATAGGTCATCACGTCGGCCATCACCTGACAGGGATGGGATTCGTCGGTCAGGCCGTTGATGACCGGCACGGTCGCGTAACGAACCAGATCGTCGAGCTTGGCCGGGCTGTCGGTGCGGATCATGATCGCATCGACGAAGCGCGACAGCACCCGCGCGGTGTCGGCAACGGTCTCGCCACGGCCCAATTGGGTATCGCCCCGGGTCAGCACGATGACGTCGCCGCCCAATTGCTTCATCCCGGCCTCGAACGACACGCGGGTGCGGGTCGAGGGCTTTTCGAAGATCATCGCCAGCAACTTGCCGGTCAGCGGGCGGTTGACGGTACGACCGGCCTTGTAGGCCTTGCCGAGGTCGATCAGCTGACGCAGGGTCTGGGACTCGAAGCGGTCGAGGTCGAGGAAATGGCGAGGGCCGCCAGCCTTGGTCTGGGACGTCATGAGGGGGCCACCAGCTCGCTCAGAGTGCGGGAGAGGATCTCGGCCGCCAAAGCGACCTCGGCCTCGCGGATAATCAGCGGCGGCACCAGCCGCACCACATTGTCGCCAGCCCCGACGGCCAGCAATCCGTTGGCGCGCAACCGGGCGATCAGCTCGCCATTGGGGATGCGGGGCTTGATCCCCAGCATCAGCCCCAGGCCGCGCACATCCTCGATCAGGGTGGGGAAGCGGGCGGCAACCGCCTCGATCTCGTGGCGCAGAAGGGCGGCGATCCGATCGACCTCGGCCAGGAAGCCCGGTTCCAGCACCACGTCCAGCACCGTTTCGGCCACCGCCATCGCCAGCGGATTGCCGCCGAAGGTCGAACCGTGGGTACCGGCGGTCATACCGCGCGCCGCCGCTTCGGTGGCCAGACAGGCGCCCACCGGGAAGCCGCCGCCCAGGCCCTTGGCGATCCCCATGATATCGGGGGTGATCCCCGACAATTCATGGGCGAACAGCTTGCCCGAACGGCCGATGCCGGTCTGAACCTCGTCGAACATCAGCAGGATGCCGAACTCGTCGGCGGTCTCGCGCAGGCGGCGGAGATAGTCGGGCTCGGCCGGAACGATGCCGCCTTCGCCCTGCACCGGCTCGACCAGGATCGCCGCCGTCTCGGCGGTGATCGCGGCCCGGAGCGCGTTGAGGTTGCCAAACGGAACGTGATCGAATCCCTCGACCGCCGGGGCAAAGCCGTCCAGATGCTTTTTCTGCCCGCCCGCGGCGATCGTCGCCAGGGTCCGGCCGTGAAAAGCCCCCTCGGCGCAGATGATGCGATAGCGTTCGGGATGGCCGCCGACATAATGATACCGCCGCGCCATCTTGATGCAGCATTCCATCGCCTCGGCGCCGGAATTGCAGAAAAAGACGGTGTCGGCGAAGCTCGCCTCGATCAGACGGGTGGCGACCCGCTCCTGTCCCGGCACGCGGTACAGGTTCGAGCAATGCCACAGCTTTCCCGCCTGGGCGGTCAGCGCCGCGACAAGGCGCGGGTGGCAATGTCCGAGCGCGTTGACCGCGACTCCGGCAGCGAAGTCGAGATAGCGACGGCCATCAGTGGCAATCAGGTAGGCCCCTTCACCCCGGTCAAAGGCGAGATCGGCCCGCGCATAGGTCGGCAGAACGACAGCAACCATGGCAGCTCTCCGGAACGCTCCTTCCGCAATGCCGGTAGCCCCGCTGCGAGAGCGGAATAGCCGACGCGCTCATGGAAAGCGGCAGAATATCGGCGCGAATTCCCGTTCTGTCAATCATTGTGACCAAGACAGCGGCGCTGACCTGTCGTTTTTCCCCCGTCGCCGCCCGGTCCGGCCGGGCTATCCCCGCAGCTTGTAACCGCTGGCAAGCATCTTCCAGGTCACCAGGCCAAGGACGAGATCGGTCAGCGTCACCACCGCAAGCCCGACCGCGATTGATCCGTCGGCATGGCCGATGAACCCGGCGCGGAAGCCGTCGATCATATAAAAGAACGGGTTGGCCAGCGCGAAGGCGTGAAAATGCTCGGGCAGCCGCTCGATCGAATAGAAGGTGCCGGACAGGAACGACAGCGGCGTCACCACGAAATTGGTCACCGCCGCCATGTGGTCGAACTTGTCGGCCCAGATGCCGCCGATCATGCCGAGCAGCGACAGCATCAACGAGCCCATCACCGCGTGAAACAGGATCAGCCCGATCGAATGAATGTGCATCGGCACGAACAGCGCCATCGCCAGGGCGACGACCAGCCCGACCAGCACACCGCGGGCGACGCCACCCGCCGCGATCGCGACGGTCATCTCGGCCCCGGTCAAAGGCGGCATCAACATATCGACGATGTTGCCCTGAACCTTGGCGATGATCAGCGAGGACGAGGTGTTGGCGAAGGAATTTTGCACCATCGCCATCATCACCAGACCGGGGGCAAGGAATTCGGTGAAATCGACCCCGCCGACGCGGGCCGCCACCGGCCCCAGCGCCAGGGTGAACACGGCGAGGAACAGCAGGGTCGTCACCACCGGCGCGGTGATCGTCTGGAAATGGACCTTGAGGAAACGGCGGACCTCCTTCATGAACAGGGTCCAGGTGCCCAGCCAGTTGACCGCGCCGTAACGGCGGGGACAGGGCGGCAGGCCGCGCGTCGGGTCGTCATTCATGTTAGGATCATCTCCATGACCGGCAGGGCCGGGCGGATACCGCCCCAGATCACCGCATCCTACATCGAGAATGCAGCGATGCATTATCTTGAACGCTTCGCCTCGTCCAGAGCCAACCTGCGCCGGGTGCTGATGGGCAAGGTGCGGCGCTCGCTGGCCCATTGGGGCGGCGAGATGGCCGAGGCCGAGGCGATCGTCGATGCGGCGATCATCCGCCTGATGGGGCTTGGCTATCTCGACGATGCCGCCTATGCCGATCTCAAGGTGCGCGGGCTGGCCCGGCGCGGCGGTTCGGTCCGCGCCATCCGCGCCACGCTGTCGGCCAAGGGGGTCGAGTCCGAAACCGTCGCCGCCGCCTTGACCGAGCTTGGCCCCGATCCCGATCGCGCCGCCGCCCTGGCCTTTGCCCGCCGCCGTCGCCTTGGCCCCTTCCGCCAGCCCGAGGCCCGCGCCGATCATCGCAACCGCGATCTCGCCTCGCTGGGCCGCGCCGGATTTTCATGGGAGATCGCCCGCGCCGTGATCGACGGCGACGGGACCGAACCCGATTTTAACTAGAGAAAGCTCAGCTTGGGGCGTGACAGCGCCGCCACCCGGTCTATCATGGACGCCGACACGATTGACCTCTACGGGATCATGCCGGTGACCGAGACGCCTCCCCCACCTTCCCCTCTCCGTCGTCCCGTTGCGGTCTGGCGCGGTTTGTCGTTCAAACAGGCGGTGGCGACCTTGGTGATCGCCCTGGGGTTGGGGGTGGTGACCGGTGCCTGGGACATGGTGTCGGATTACCGCCGCCTGCGCGCCGATGTCTCCACCGGCGTTGCCGCCGAGATGGCGCTGGTGCGCGGCATGGCCGCCGAAGCCGCCTTCATGCTGAACGGCGATCTGGCCCGCGAGGTCGTCGATGGCCTGTCGCTCGACCCGCTGGCGGCGGAAATCCGCATCACCGACAATTTCGGCGGCGTGCTGGCCCTGCATGTCCGCCCGCCCGAGTCGGTGGCGTTTCCCAAACTGGCCCAAACCCTGTTCGGCGATCTGGTCCCCCATTCGCTGGGCTTACGCAATGGAACCGGCGGAGCGATGTCCGAGGTCGGACGGCTTGACCTGCGGCTCGATCCCGGTCGGCTGCTCAACCGCTATCTCGGCCATATCGCCAGCAACGCCGCCGCCGGAGCCGCCCGCACCATCGTCTTGTGCCTGCTGGTGGTCGCGGTGTTCTATGGGCTGATCACCCAGCCCCTGCTGCGGCTGATTGCCATGATCGCCCGGGTCGATCCGGCCCGGCCCGGCGCGTTTCCGATCGAATTGCCCCGCCGTCACCACAATGACGAGCTGGGGCGGCTGGGCGAGACGGTCAACGCTTTGCTGTCGGCGTCGCAGCGCGGTCTGGACCAGCGCGATTCCGCCGAGGCCGAACTGGCCGCGCTGGCCCGCGATCTTGAACGCCGGGTGGTCGACCGCACCGCCGAACTGGAGCGCGAAAAGCAGGGGGTGGAGCGGGCCAACGCCGAACTGGAAAAGGCCAATCGCTTCATTTCCGACGGCATCCGCTATGCCAGCCGGATTCAGACAGCGCTGTTGCCGGACTCGGCCGCGCTCGAAGGTCTGGTCGATGAGATCGTGATCGGCTGGCGGCCGTTCGACATTGTCGGCGGCGATTATTACTGGATCGGCCGTTTCGGCGACAAAGCGGTAATCGCGGTGATGGATTGCACCGGCCATGGCGTGCCCGGAGCCTTCATGACCGCCGTGGTGTCGTCGATCCTCGCCCGCATCCTTCACCATCACGGCCACGATGATCCCGCCACCATCCTCGGCCTGCTCGACGGGCTGGTCCGCACCGCGTTGCGTCAGGATCGCGGCGACGGCCCCGCCGACGACGGGCTGGACGCGGCAATCTGCGTTCTGGATTCCGATGGCCGTCGCCTGTCCTTCGCCGGGGCTAACCTGCCGCTGACGATCTGGGAGAACGGCGCCATCCGCTCGATCCGGGGCGACCGCCGCAGTCTGGGCTATCGCGAAACCCGCCCGGTGCGCGGCTTCACCAGCCATGTCGTCGAGATCGTGCCGGGCAGCACCTTCTATCTTTACACCGACGGCGTCACCGATCAGATCGGCGGTCCCAGCCGCCGCCTGTTCGGACGGCAGCGCCTGCAAGACGCACTGGCCCGCTGCGGCGACCGGCCGCTGGAGGAACAAAAGGACTTCCTGCTGGCCGAACTCGACCTCTGGCGGGGCGAGCAGCCGCGCCGCGACGACATGACCTTCGTCGCCTTCCGTCCGCACAAGACTGATGACGCCCCGCCCGAGGCCGCACGGTAAAAGGTAAAATTACATCTAATATTTAGATTAATAATCGCCGCACTTATTGGCGATGTCTAATATCCGCGCACAAGACTATCCCTGATTACATATGCAGCAAGGTCTGGTAGCCGTGACCTGAATGATATGCAACCCTACCGCAGGATGTCGCGTTTCGGGGGAGCACACTTTATGGCTATCGAATTGCGGCGGATGCCTATTTATATCCGCCTTGGATTGATCGTCATCGTTGCTGTCGTCATCACAATGTTCGATCTGGTCGGCAGCCTGAGACAATATTCCGACATGATCCACAGCGCGCGCCTCGACCGGGTCAAGACCGCGGTGGAAGCGGCCCATTCGATCGCCGCCAACTTCGCCGCCCGCGCCGCGAAGGGGGAAATGACCACCGAGGCGGCCCAGGAGGCCGCCAAGGCCGCGATCCACGATCTGCGCTACGCCGGGAACGAATACGTCTTCATCGTCAGCCTCGACGGCGTGGTCCAGTTGCAACCCTCGAACGACGGGCTGGTCGGCAAGAACCTGATCGGCCTCAAAGACGTCAACGGAATCGCCTTCATCGCCGAAACGATCAAGGTGGTCCGCGAAAAGGGCGAAGGCTCGGTCGAATATCACTGGCCCAAATCGGGGTCGAGCATTCCCGAACCCAAACTGAGCTTCGTCAAGGGCATCCCCGAATGGGGCTGGGCCATCGGCACTGGGGTCTATACCGACGACATCGCCGCGACGGTGCAGGCGCTGACCCTGCGCGAAGGCGCGCGCGCCCTGGCCGAACTGGCCCTGCTGGTCCTGCTCGCCGCGCTGATCGGCCGCGCCATCGCCCGCCCGTTGCGGACTCTGACCGGCGAGATGCGCCGCCTGGCCGGGGGCGACCTCTCGGTCGAGATTACCCGCGACCAGGGAGCCGAAATCGGCGAAATGCAAGCCGCGGTCCAGATCTTCAAGGACAATGCCGCCGAAATCCGCCGCCTCACCGAAGCCCAGGAGGAAACGCAGCGTCAGGCCGAATCCCAGCGCCGCGCCCTGCTGCTGTCGCTGGCCGAGGAATTCGAACGCTCGGTCAACCGGGTGGTCGAAGACGTGTCGAACGCGGCGGGGCGTCTCAGTTCGACCGCCGAAAGCATGGCGGCGGACACCGACGATGCCACCCGCCAGTCCGATACTGTCGCCACCGCCACCGGAGAGGCCTCGGCCAACGTCCAGACCGTCGCCGCCGCCACCGAGGAGCTCAGTTCCTCGATCACCGAAATCTCGCGTCAGGTCAATCAGTCGGCGGCGATTTCGAGCGCCGCCGTCGATGCCGCCCGCCACACCGACAGCATCGTCCGCGGTCTGTCCGAGGCGGCACAGAAGATCGGCGACGTCGTCAATCTGATCAACGACATCGCCTCGCAGACCAACCTGCTCGCCTTGAACGCCACCATCGAGGCCGCCCGCGCCGGTGACGCCGGCAAGGGCTTTGCCGTCGTCGCGGGTGAGGTCAAGCACCTTGCCAACCAGACCGGCCGCGCCACCGACGAAATCGCCCAGCAGGTGTCTGGCGTCCAGGGCGCCACCCGCGAGGCGGTGACCGCCATCAGCGGCATCGCCAGCACCATCGAGGAAATCAGCCGGATCGGCGCGGCGATCGCCTCGGCGGTCGAGCAGCAGGGGGCGGCGACCCAGGAAATCAGCCGCAACACCCAACAGGCGGCGACCGGCACCGGAATCGTCACCCAGACGGTTGGGCGGGTCGCCTCCGCCGTCTCGAAAGCCGGGCAGTCGGCCCAGGACGTCCGCGTTCAGGCCGGACAATTGGCGGGGGATTCCGCCGCTCTGAAACAGGCGGTGGCCCGCTTCCTCGACGGGATCCGCGCCTGATCCGATCGGGCGCGGACGGACGGGGGAAACCCCCAGGGCGAGCGCCGGGCTTGACTTTGGCCCGGCCCGCCACGCACTCTTGCCTGACAGACCGAAGGGGAGCCTCCGCGATGGGAGGCTGAGAGGTCGGCAGATGCGCCGGCGACCCTTGGAACCTGATCCGGGTCATGCCGGCGAAGGGATCGGAATCACCGCCATCCTCCCCACTTCGCCGCCCGACCCGCAACATCCGTTACAGGAAAGAGGCGAGGATGTCCGACCAAGCTGCCCCCCCGGTCTCTCCCCGGGTCACCACCGGCCCCCTGCCGGGATCGCGGAAGATTCACGTCGAGGGCTCGCGTTCCGACCTGCGGGTCGCAATGCGCGAGATCGATCTGGCCCCCAATGCGGCGGAACCGCCGGTCCGCCTCTACGATTGTTCCGGGCCTTACACCGATCCGGCGGCGAGCGTCGATATCACCCGTGGCCTGCCGCCGTTGCGCGCGGCCTGGATCGCCGAACGGGGCGACGTCGAGACCTATCCCGGCCGTCCCCACCGCCCCGAGGATGACGGGTTAAAGCCGGGCGAAACCATCGGCGTTCCGGTCTTCGATCGCGGCGGCCGCCTGCCGTTGCGGGCCAAGCCGGGCCTGCGTCCGACCCAGCTGGCCTATGCCCGCGCCGGGATCGTGACTCCTGAAATGGAGTATGTCGCGATCCGCGAAAACCTGCGCCGGGCCGACGCGATCGCCAGTGGACCGCGCGACGGTGAATCCTTCGGGGCCGAGATTCCCGACATCATCACGCCTGAGTTCGTCCGCTCCGAGATCGCGCGCGGCCGCGCCATTCTGCCCGCCAATCTCAACCATCCCGAAGCCGAGCCGATGATCATCGGCCGCAACTTCCTGACCAAGATCAACGCCAATATCGGCAATTCCGCCGTCGCGTCCTCGGTCGAGGAAGAGGTCGAGAAGATGGTGTGGGCGATCCGCTGGGGCGCCGACACCGTGATGGATCTATCGACCGGGCGGCACATTCACGCTACCCGCGAATGGATCATCCGCAACAGCCCGGTGCCGATCGGGACCGTGCCGATCTATCAGGCGCTGGAAAAGGTCGATGGCAAGGCCGAGGATCTGACCTGGGAGATTTTCCGCGACACCCTGATCGAACAGGCCGAGCAGGGGGTCGATTACGTCACCGTCCATGCCGGGTTGCGGCTGGCCCACATTCCGCTGACCGCGAAGCGGGTCACCGGGATTGTCAGCCGGGGCGGCTCGATCATGGCGAAGTGGTGTCTGGCTCACCACCGCGAAAACTTCCTTTACACCCATTTCGACGAGCTGTGCGAGCTGCTGACCGCCTATGACGTCGGCATTTCGCTGGGCGACGGGCTGCGCCCCGGCTCGATCGCCGACGGTAACGACGCCGCCCAGTTCGCCGAGTTGGAAACGCTGGGCGAACTGACCCACCGCGCCTGGGCGCTTGATGCCCAGGTGATGATCGAAGGCCCCGGCCATGTGCCGATGCACAAGATCAAGGTCAATGTCGAAAAGCAGCTGGCCCTGTGCGGCGAAGCGCCGTTCTACACCCTGGGGCCGCTGGTGACCGATATTGCTCCCGGCTACGACCACATCACCAGTGCGATCGGCGCGGCGATGATCGGTTGGTTCGGCACCGCGATGCTGTGTTACGTCACCCCGAAAGAGCATCTCGGCCTGCCCGACCGCCAGGACGTCCGCGAAGGCGTCGTGACCTATAAACTTGCCGCCCATGCCGCCGATCTGGCCAAGGGACATCCCGCCGCCCGCCTGCGTGACGACGCGCTGTCCCGCGCCCGTTTCGAGTTCCGCTGGAAGGATCAGTTCCACCTGTCGCTCGATCCGGAAAAGGCCCAGGATTTCCACGACCAGCACTTGCCCGCCGACGGGGCCAAGCTGGCCCATTTCTGCTCGATGTGCGGGCCGAAATTCTGCTCGATGAAGATCAGCCAGGAAGTCCGCGACGCCGCCAACGCCGAGGCGGAGGCGGTGGCCGGAATGGACAGCATGAGCGAGAAATTCCTCGCCGAGGGCGGGGAGATCTACAAAACCGAGAAACCGGCGGCGGAGTAACCGCTTCGGGCGGGGAAAGGGATGGCGGCGTCTCGGCGATTGAGGCAATCCCGGCGATCTGGTTCGATCCGTACCGCATGTATTACAGTCTGATCGTGACGGGCAGCCCCGGGACCGCGTCCCGGGGCTGGTTTCGTTTCCGCTCCTGGCTCAGCGCGCCGGGGGCATCGGGACGGCGGGGATCGCCACCGATGGCTCGGCCGCGTCCTGGCGACCGATCCAGATCTGCTGCTGGGGAAAAGGGATCTCGATTCCCTCCACCTCGAACCGCTTCTTGAGGCGGCGGTGGAACTCGCGCATCACCGCCCATTTCTCTGCCGGCACCGTCTTCAGCCGGGCCCGGATCACCACCGACGAGGCATCGAAGCGGTCGATCCCCTGGACCTCCATCGGGTCGATGATTGCGCTCTGCCAGCGCGGCTCGGCCCGCATCTCGGCGGCGATGTCCGACAGCACCACGCCGACCCGGTCGCAATCGGCGTTGTACGACACCCCGATGTCGAACAGAGCGTAATTGAAGCCCTTGGTCAGGTTGATCGCGGTCGTCACCGCTCCGAACGGGATGGTGTGAACCGAGCCCTGGACGTCGCGCAGGCGGATGGCGCGGATCGAGATCGCCTCGACCACGCCGGAATGCTCGCCGATCTTGACCACATCGCCGACGGCGATGGTGTCCTCGAACAAGATGAAGGCTCCGGTGATGATGTCTTGCACCAGTTTTTGCGAGCCAAAACCGATCGCGATGCCCAGCACGCCCGCACCGGCCAGCAGGGGGGCGATGTTGACCCCCAGTTCGGACAGCACGATCAGGGTGACCGCGATCACCAGGACGCCCATCACCACATTGCGGGCGAGCGGCAGCAAGGTGCGGGCGCGGCCCGAGCGCTGGAGCTGGTTGCCATCGGAATCGGTGGCGCTGAGATAGCGCTCGATCGCGCTGCTCAGCGTCTCCCACAGCACCAGCGCCACCACCAGCACCAGGGTGATGCTGATTGCCGAGGACAGCACCTGACGCCCGGCGGGCGAGGTCAGCAGCTTCAGCGATTGCAGCCCCCAGGTCTGGGCCAGGGCGAGAACCGTCACCACCGCCACCGTCCCGCGCAGCAGCAGGTGCATCAGCGGCAGATAGCGGTTGGCGCGGGCTTCGAGCAGGGGATAGCGCTCGCGCACCTCCTGGCTGACGGCGAAGCCGCGCTCGATCACGCGGCGCAGCAGCGAGGTCACCAGCCCGGCCACCACCAGGATCACCAGGGTCAGGATCGTGGCGCGCAGCATGAACTCGAAGCCGCCTTTGACCTGGATCGCCCACACCAGATAGATCGCCACCACCCACAAGATCGCCAGCACATGCCAGATGTCGGCCAGCCGGGTTCTCAGCATCTGGACATGCTGGCCGAACATCGGCTCGTCCGAACTGCGGCGCAGCAGGGCGGCGACGGCGCGGCGGTTTTGCAGGATGAAGATCACCACCAGGGCGGTCATCGCCAGCCCGATGATCTTGAGGGTCAGGAAGGCAGCCCCGGCGGGCATCCCCAGCAATCGGGGCGCGCTGGCCGCCAGCGGGCCGAACACGCCGACGACGGTGACCCGCTGGACCCAGATCTTGACGTATTCGGCGGTCTCATCGTCGAACGACACCAGCCGCCTGAGCGGGCTGCGCGACGACAGGACCAGCCGCGCCGCGATATTGACCAGCCGCACCGAGGCGTAGGCCACCATCACCGTCTGGGCGGCGTTGGCGGCGTTGCCCTTCATCTCCATCGCCCAGGCCGTTCCCCAGGCGGCCAGACCGAAGGCGGCCAGCGGGGCGAGGTCGCGCAGCAATCGCCCGGTCAGGGCATGGAGGACGGGGGCGAGGCCGGGACCGACGGGACCGGGCGGATGGGCTTTGCGCCAGCGGCGAATCGCGAAAGCCACCATCCGGTCGGCGAAAATGCCCGCCGCCAGCAGCCCGATCAGCAGCGACAGCATCTGTCCCATCCGCTGGCGGGTCAGTTGGTCGGCCAGACGCTGACCGATCGCGGCGGCCAGTTCGGGGGCGTCGCGGACGCTATCGACCGCCTCCATCGCCTGATCGCCAAAGGCGCCGACCTGCGCGGTCAAGCGGCCGAGTAGGGAATCCTCGGTCTCGTCGTCGGTCGCGTTCTGGGCGGCGATCAGGGTCTTCAACTGGCTGACCAGCCGGGCGCGGGCGGACTCGTCCTCCAGGGTCGAGACCAGCCGTTCGAGGTCGCGGGTGTCGGCCGGATTGGACTCCGCGGCGAGGGCGGCGACCGGACCGGCCAGCAGAACCGCCAATGTCAGCATAGAAAACAGCCGCCGCAGCGGCGCGAAACAGGGACGATGGACCATGAGGGGAAATGTCCTGGAGGCGGGAAAAGGCGAACTTAACGGGAGAGGATGGAGCGCAGACGGTCGGATTGGGGATTGTTGACCGCGCGGTTGTACAAGATGTCTTGGATCGTCGGGTTGCCGCCGTAATAGGCTGCATTCCAGGAATGGCGGGGCAGGATTCCGGCGCCGTCGAGGGTCAGGCCGCCATACAGCCCGACCGCGCGGGAAAAGGCATAGATGTCGGCGCCGACATGGGTGGTGGTCGCCGCCTCGGCTCCGGCGCCGACGACGGTCACCGCGACACCGGCGCTGGCTCCGGTCTTGAAGCGGTTTTCCAGCACCGCGTTCAAGCCGCCGTCGGTCATGATGGCATAGACCGCCTCGGCGTCCTGAAGCCCGATCTGGAGACCGAAGCTGCCTGCCGCGATCGAGAAGAAGGCGGGGGCGCTCCAGCCGCCGTTGCGGTCGCGGACCAGCAACAGGCCGGTGCCGTATTGCGCGCCAAGGAAGAAGCCGCCCTTGACCAGATCGGGGATAACCAGCACGCCCCGCGCCTTGGGCAGCAGGTCGTTCATCGAGTCGGCCATGCTGGGATCGGCCCGCAGCCGTTCCACCGTCGTTACCGCCCGATTGACCATCACGCTCTGGTCGGTGACGGTCTGGGCCATCGCCGCTACCGGCGACAGCCAGCAAGCCAGCGCCAACGCGATCACTCGCCGCATCGTCGTTCTCCACATTTTGGATCGAGAGGATACAGCAAGCACGGTCAGGGTTAGCAAAAGGTAAATTTCGCCTATTCCCCGTCTTCTTCGCCGCCGCTGGCCCATTCGCGCACCCGGGCGAGGTGCAGATAATTGGAATATTTCGGCGCGTGGTCGGGATGCGGGCGGGCGGCATAGGGCGTGCTCTCGTCGTCGAACACCGCGACCAGCGCGCGCAGACCGTCCAGCGCCTCGTCGGTCAGGGTGGCGGGGTCGGCTCCGGCGGAGCGCTCCTCGCCGCCCGGCTCGCCGCCTTTCAGCCGCCAGTACAGCAGCCGGGCCGTCTCGGCGGCGGCAATCCCGGCAAAGCCGCCATGGCGGGCGATCGCGGCCTCCAGCGGCAATTGCGGCGCATAGCCTGCGGCAACCTCGCGGATCGTCGGCGGCTGGCCGGTCTTGTAATCAATCAGGTCCAGCGTCCCGTCTTTGCGGCAATCAATCCGGTCGGCCTTGGCGGTCAGGGTGAACGGTCCGGCGGGGGCATCAATCTCCAGCGCCCCCTTGACCTCGGGATGGATCGCGGCCAGATCGGGCCGCCGCTCGACCTCGCGCGCCGCGACCCATTGGGTGATGGCGACGAAGCGCGGCCACCAGAACGCCGCCACCGCGGGCGAGACCGCCGCTTCGGCGAATCGTGCCCGCCCGATTGCGATCAGTTCGGCGACGGGGTCGGGAGGCAGCCGGTCGGGAAACGCCTTCAGGAATCGTTCGAGTGCCTCGTGGACGATGGTGCCGTATTCGGCGGCGCTGGGGTCGGCATCGATCGGGTCCAGAATTTTCAGAGACAGAATCCGCCGCGCATAGATCGCGTAAGGGTCGCGCATCCAGGTCTCGATTTCGGTCGCCGACAAGTGCCGGGGCCGGGCATCGAGCGGCGGACGCGGCGCGGGCGGGCTGGGGCGGACCCAGGCCCCGGGGCGGTCAAGCCGGTCGTGCCAGTCCAGCCATTGGCTGGTGTCCTCGGCAAAGGACAGCCCGCAGGCCGCCATCACCGCGTCGAGTCGGGTCAGCCAGCGCGACGGCACCGTCGGCGTGCCCTCGACCCGGCGCGCCCGGGTCAGCACGACGCGGGGGGCGGCGAAGCCCTGGGTGAAATCATGGGCGGCCAGTCCGATCCGTCGCTCGGGCGGAGGCAGGCCGAAGGCGGCCCGCATCGGGCGGCTCATCCACGGATCGGCCTCGGCGGCGCCGGGCCAAGTGCCCTCGTTCAGCCCGCCCAGGATCAGCAGATCGGCTTGTTGCAGCCGCGCTTCGAGCGGTCCCCAGATGTGGAGGCGGGGGTGGGTCTCCCAGGCCGAGCGCACCACCGCGCCCGCCATCACTTCTTCCAGCAGCGCCGGATAATGCCGCCCGGCGACGGTTCCCAGCGCCGGGGCGGCCAGGACCAACTCGGCGGCGAAGCGGGCGGCGGCCTCTCCGGTCTCGCCGCCCCACAGCCGCAACGGACCGGGCCGGTCGTCGGCGGTGGCCAGTGCCTCGGCGAAGTCGAGATGGGCGCGGGCAAGGTCGGCCAGCGTCGCTTCGGGGGCTTCCAGCAGGGTGACGAACGGCCCGGCCAGAATTTCCAGATCGTCAATCAGCCCGGTCAACGCCGGGGTTTTGTCCTTCAGCGCGGCGCGCAGCCCGGCGGTTCCGGCGGCGGGGCGGGGGCCGTGCAGCACCGCGATCTCCAGCCGCCGCACCAGGGCGCGGAAGGCGGCGGGATTGCGCCCGCCCGCCGCCAGCGGATGTTTGAGACAGGCCAGCAACTCGATCGGGGCGAAATCCTCGGCCACCATCCGGGCCGACAGGCGCAGGAACGCCCCCGGCTCGGTCAGGCCGAGCGGGCGGCCGGCCGAATCGTCGATGCGGATGTTCCAGCGGCCCAGTTCGTCGGCGACCCGCCGGGCCAGGGCGCGGTCGGGGGTAACCAGGGCGGCGGTGCGGCCCTCGATTTCCAGCGCCTCGCGCAGCATCAGGGCGATCGCACCCGCTTCCTCGCGCGGGCCGGGGGCATCAAGCCGGGTCACCCCCGCGACGGTTTCGGGCGGCAGGGCAACCAGATCGCGCCACGCCTCGCAGGTGGCGGCGGGGCGCAGCGCCTCGGCCAGCAGCCGCACCCGCTCGGCACGCGGGTCGGGAGTGGCGAGCAGCGGCCGCACCGCGCTTCGCGCGATCCCGATCCGGCTCAGTACTGCCTTGAAGCCATATTGGGGATGGCTGGGATCGAGTGCGGTCCAACTCGCCTCGTCGATCTCGGTGTCGAGGCCGGGCAGCACCACCCGGCCTTGCGGCAGCGCGGCAATCGCGGCCAGCAGATCGGCGATCGCCGGGTTCGATCCGGTCGATCCGGCGGCAATGATCGGGTGAGTGGGCGGGGTCCGCGCCCAGGCGGCGATTCGGGCGGCGACGATCCGGTTCAGCCGCTCCGCAGGCTCGATCGCGCCGCGTTCGGCCAGGATCTGGGGCCAGACCTCGGTCAGGATCGAGAGGAAATCGAGGGTGACCTGCCAATGCGCGGCATGTTCTTCGGGAACCAGCGCCGCCAGCCCGGCGGGGTCCAGCCGCTCCGCCCCGATCTCGTCGAGCAGCCGGGCCAGTTCGGTTGCCAGCCGCAGCGCCTGATCGGGCAACGGGGTTTGGCCGCCCCGGCCCGCTTGCATCGCCAGCACCAGCCGGGTCAGGATCAGGCGGCGGTCGAGCGCGGGCAGGGCCGGGGGCACTTCGGCCGCTCCGGCCGGGTCGGGCTCGTCGGACTCAAGGTCGCCGAGCGGGGTCAGGCGCGGCAGCAGCAGCGGCCGCCCCTCGGTCAGGCGCAGGAAAGCATCGGACAAGGCGCGGCAGGCGCGCCTGGTCGGCAGCAGAACCTCGAACCCGGCCAGCACCAGCGGATCGTCCCCGGCTTCGGCCAGCAGGGACGCGGCCAGGGACTCGACGAAAGGCAGGCCGGGCGGAAGGGTGAAAACGGCGGTCACGAGAGGTTCCCTCCGAATCCAGTGTGGTCAGGTCCTTCCGCTCCCGCCGCCTGGGGCGATCAGGCCGGTTCGGTCGTCTTCTTGGCCGGAGCCTTTTTCGCGGCCGGTTTCTTCGCGGTCGCGGCTTTGGCCGGGGCAGCCTTCTTCGCCGCCGGTTTCTTTGCCGCCGCGCCCTTGGGAGCAGGGCCCTTGGCCGCCTTGGCGCGGATCAGGGCAATCGCTTCGTCCAGCGTCACCGACTCGGCCGGGCTGTCCTTGGGCAGGGTGGCGTGGACACCGTTGCACGAGGCATAGGGTCCATAGCGGCCCTGATGCAGGGTCACCGGCTTGCCGTCCATCTCGCCCAGGGTCTTCAACGGCGCGGCGGCACCGCGTCCGCCCTTGGGCTGGGCCAGCAATTCGACGGCGCGGTTCATCCCGATCGCCAGGACGTCGTCGTCCTTGGTCAGCGATTTATAGACACCGTCATGGAGCAGATAGGGGCCGAACCGTCCGACCCCGGCGCTGATCGTCTTCTGGGTCTCGGGGTGGGTTCCGATCTGGCGCGGCAACTCAAGCAGGCGGCAGGCAATGTCCAGCGTCACGTCGGCCGGTTCCAGCCCGCGATAGAGCGACACCCGCTTCGGCTTCGGCGCTGCGGCGGGTTTGGCCGCCTTGGGCTTCTTCGGGGCCTTGGCAACCTTGGTCTTCGCCTTGCCCTTGGCCGGGGCGGCATCGGGTTCGGTGACCACGTCCGGTTCGGGGGCGGGCTCGGGCGGGGCCAGCGCCTTCAGGCTGGCCTCGTCGCCCAACTGGACGTAATGGCCGTAAGGCCCCTTGCGCAGGGTCACCGGCAGGCCGCTGGCCGGATCGGTGCCGAGTTCCTTCGGCCCCTCGCGGACTTCGTCCTCGCCGTCGCCGCCCGAGGTCAGCGGGCGGGTGAAGCGGCATTCCGGATAGGTCGAGCAGCCGATGAAGGCGCCGAACTTGCCCAGCTTCAGCGACAGGCGGCCGGTATGGCAGGTCGGGCAGGCGCGCGGGTCTTTACCCGACCCGTCGTCGGGGAAGAAATGCGGCCCCAGCAATTCGTCGAGCGCGTCGAGCACCTGGGCAACGCGAAGGTCGCGGGTGTCCTCGACCGAGGCGGAAAACGCCTTCCAGAAGCCCTCCAGCACCGTCTTCCAGTCGATCCGTCCGCCCGAGACGTCGTCGAGCTGGTTTTCCAGTTCGGCGGTGAAATTGTATTCGACGTAGCGGCCGAAAAAGCTTTCGAGGAAGGCGGTGACGAGACGGCCGCGATCCTCGGGCACGAAGCGACGCTGGTCGAGCCGGACGTAATCGCGGTCCTGCAACACCGAAATGATCGAGGCATAGGTCGAGGGACGCCCGATCCCCAATTCCTCCAGCCGTTTGACCAGACTGGCTTCGGTGAAGCGGGGCGGCGGCTGGGTGAAATGCTGTTCGGCGCGCAGATCCTTGCGCTCCATCGCATCGCCCTCGGTGACGTCGGGCAACAGCTTCTCGGCGTCCTCGTCGTCGGAATCGTCGCGGTCTTCGCGATAGACCTTCAAGAAGCCGTCGAACACCACCACCGAACCGGTGGCGCGGAACACCACAGCGCGGTTGTCGCCGTCGATATCGACCGCGACCTGATCGAGTTCGGCCGAGGCCATCTGGCTGGCCAGGGTCCGCTTCCAGATCAGTTCGTACAGCCGCAACTGGTCGCGGTCGAGATGACGGGCGACGTCCTCGGGGCGCCGCGACAGATCGGTCGGGCGGATCGCCTCGTGGGCTTCCTGCGCGTTCTTGGCCTTGGTCTTGTAGACGCGGGGCGCCGAGGGGACATAGGCATCGCCAAAGGTCGCCCCGATCACGGCCCGCGCGCTGGCGATCGCCTCGGCGGCCATCTGGACGCCGTCGGTACGCATATAGGTGATGAGACCGACCGTCTCGCCGCCGATATCGACGCCTTCGTACAGGCGCTGGGCCAATTGCATCGTCCGCGCCGCGGCAAGATGCAGCTTGCGGCTGGCTTCCTGTTGCAGGGTCGAGGTGGTGAAGGGCGGGAAGGGATGGCGCTTGGCCCGCTTGCGCTCGACCTCCGACACCTTGTAGGCGGCGGTCGCGGCGCGGGCCTCGGCGGCACGGGCGGCGGTTTCGTTGGGCAGATCGAACTTGTCGAGCTTGCGCCCGTCGAGATGGGTCAGACCCGCCGACAGCAGCGCCCCCTTCGGCGTCAGGAAGTCGGCGGCCAGCGTCCAATATTCGCGGGCGGTGAAGCTCTCGATCTCGGATTCGCGCTGGCAGATCAGCCGCAGCGCCACCGATTGCACTCGCCCGGCCGAACGCGAGCCCGGCAGCTTGCGCCACAGCACCGGCGACAGGGTAAAGCCGACCAGATAATCCAGCGCGCGCCGGGCCAGATAGGCATCGACCAGTTCCTGATCAATGTCGCGCGGATTGCGCATCGCGTCGAGCACGGCGGTCTTGGTGATCTCGTTGAACACCACCCGCTTGACCTCGACGCCCTTCAGCGCCTTGCGGTCTTCCAGCACCCGTTTGACATGCCACGAAATCGCCTCGCCCTCGCGATCCGGATCGGTGGCGAGGAACAGATGATCCGCGCCCTTGACCAGGGAGGTGATTTCTTTGACGTGGCGTTCGGATTTGGGGTCGATCTCCCAATCCATCGCGAAATTCTCGTCGGGACGGACCGAGCCGTCACGGGCGGGAAGGTCGCGGATATGGCCGAACGAGGCCACCACCTGGAAATCGCTTCCCAGGTACTTGTTGATTGTCTTGGCCTTGGCCGGAGACTCGACGACGACGATTTTCATCCGAACCCAATCACCTTGGCAAGGCCGCCCGGATCACCCGATCAAAAGCGACACCCGATTGCCGGGGTGGCGGTCGAGGCGGCCAGCTAGTTCCAATTCCAGCAGCACCCAAGACACCACGGAGGGAGACAATTGGCACTGGCGGATGATTTCGTCAACCGTCACCGGAGTCGGACCCAACAGCTCGGTGATCGACAGGCGGGCCTGTGCCGCCTCGTCCTCGCCCGGCGGCGGGGCGGTTGCGGGACGAAATCCGCCCCGATCCGGCTCGGACAGGGTACGGCGGATCAGGTCGGACAGCACCGCCATCACGTCGTCGGCCGACGCGGTCAGGGTCGCGCCGTGGCGGATCAGATCGTTCGGACCGGCGGCGCGGGGGTCAAGCGGCGAGCCCGGCACCGCGAATACTTCGCGCCCCTGGTCGGCGGCCAGCCGGGCGGTAATCAGCGAGCCGGAGCGGGCGTTGGCCTCGACCACCACCACGCCAAGGGCCAGGCCCGAGATGATCCGGTTGCGGCGGGGGAAGTGGCTGGCCTGCGGCTCGGTCCCCGGCGGCATTTCCGAAACCAGCGCTCCGGCCTCGGCGATCTGTTTCCACAGACCGGCGTTTTCCGGCGGATAGACGATATCGACGCCGCCCGCCTGGGCCGCCACCGTGCCGGTGCCCAGCGCGCCTTCATGGGCGGCGGTGTCGATGCCCCGCGCCAGACCGCTCGACACCACCAGACCGGCCCGTCCCAGATCGGCGGCAAGGCGGCGGGCCAGATTGCGACCGTTCAGCGAGGCGTTGCGGGCACCGACCATCGCTACCGTCGGCCGGTTCAGCAGGCTGACCGCACCGATCACCGAAATCAGCGGCGGCGCATCGTCGATTTCGGCCAGCAGGCGGGGATAGGCCGGTTCGATCCAGGCGATCAGGCGGGCACCGATCCGTTCGGCGGCGGCGATTTCGCGTTCCGCCTCGGCGCGGGGACACAGCCGGATGGCGCGGCGCAGACCACCCTTGGCCGCCAGATGGGGCAGGGCATCGAGCGCGGCGGCAGCCGAACCGAACCGTTCCAGCAATCGGGAGAAGGTACGCGGGCCGACATTCTCGCTGCGGATCAGACGCAACCAGTCCAGTCGTTCAGTGGCCGAGAGTACGCGGGGCGTCACATCCATCCGGCGAGCATGGCCGAGGGGATGGAGGCGGTCAAGGGGGCGGATGGGATGTGGGGGTGACGCAGGGGGACGGGGCTGGCCCGTCCCCCGTCGCAATCAGCGGGTCGGGACCGGGGTCTCGCCCGAATAATCGTAGAAGCCGCGCCCGGTCTTGCGGCCAAGCCAACCGGCTTCGACATACTTCACCAGCAACGGGCAGGGGCGGTATTTGGTGTCGGCCAGACCGTCATGCAGCACCTGCATCACCGCGAGGCAGGTGTCGAGCCCGATGAAATCGGCCAGTTCCAGCGGCCCCATCGGGTGGTTGGCCCCCAGGCGCAGCGCGGTGTCGATGCTGCTGACCGAGCCGACGCCTTCGTACAGGGTATAGACCGCCTCGTTGATCATCGGCAGCAGGATGCGGTTGACGATGAAGGCGGGGAAATCTTCGGCGGCGACCGGCTTCTTGCCCAGCGTCAGGGTCATCTCGCGGACCTGGGCAAAGGTGTCCTCGCCGGTGGCGATGCCGCGGATCAGTTCGACCAGTTGCATCGCCGGAACCGGGTTCATGAAATGCATGCCCATGAAGCGGGACGGCCGGTCGGTCGATGCGCCCAGGCGGGTGATCGACAGCGACGAGGTGTTGGTGGCAACCAACGTCTCGGGCCGCAGCATCGGACACAATTGCTGGAAGATCGCCCGCTTGATCTTCTCGTCTTCGGTCGCCGCCTCGATCACCAGATCCGAGGTGCCGAAATCGGCGTAATCCCGCGTCGTCTTGATCCGCCCCAGGGTGGCGGTCTTGTCGGCCTCGGTGATCTTGCCCTTCGAGATGGCGCGGTCGAGATTACGGCCGATCACCGCCATTCCCTTCGCCAACGCCTCGTCGCTGATGTCGAGCAGGACGAGGTCGAACCCGGAGGCGGCGCAAACCTGGGCGATGCCGCTGCCCATCTGGCCTGCACCGATGACACCGATATGTTTGATGACGGCCATGGACATGTTCTCCCGCGCAAGGGGCGTTGGCTGGGGTGGGGTGAGTGGGTGGTTAGTCGAGGGCGGCCGACAGCTCGGGCAGAGCCTTGAACAGATCGGCGACGAGGCCGTAATCGGCGACCTGGAAGATCGGGGCCTCTTCGTCCTTGTTGATCGCGACGATCACCTTCGAATCCTTCATGCCCGCCAGATGCTGGATCGCGCCGGAAATGCCGACGGCGATATAGAGGTCGGGGGCGACGATCTTGCCGGTCTGGCCGACCTGGAAATCGTTGGGAACGAACCCGGCATCGACGGCGGCGCGCGAGGCCCCGACGGCGGCACCCAGCTTGTCGGCGATCGCTTCGAGCAGGTGGAAATTGTCACCCGATTGCATGCCGCGACCGCCCGAGATCACGATCCGGGCGCTGGTCAGTTCGGGCCGCTCCGACTTCGACAATTGGGCCTCGACAAAGCGCGACTGGGCGGGCAAGCCCGGCACCGCAACCGCTTCGGTCGCGGCGGCCCCGCCGGTGGCGGCGGCGGGCTCGAACCCGGTTGAGCGCACCGTGACGACCTTGATCGGATCGGTCGAGCGCACCGTCGCCAGCGCGTTCCCGGCATAGATCGGACGGACGAAGGTGTCGGGCGCGACCACCGCGACGATTTCCGACACCTGGGCGACGTCGAGCAGGGCGGCGACGCGGGGCAGCACGTTCTTGCCGGTGGTGGTGGCGGGGGCCAGGATGTGGGCGTAGGCGGGGGCCAGCGCGACGATCAGCGCCGCCAGCGGCTCGGCCAGCGGATGGGCCAACGCCTCGGACTCGGCCACCAGCACCTTGGCGATTCCCGCGACCTGGGCGGCGGCGGCGGCAACCGGACCAACCCCCGATCCGGCGACCAGCAGGTGAATCTCGCCCCCCAGCCGGGCGGCGGCGGTGACGGTGTTCAGCGTGGCGGGCTTCAGCGCCCCGGCTTCGTGTTCGGCGAGGACAAGGACGCTCATCTCAGATCACCTTCGCTTCGGACTTCAGCTTCTCGACCAGGGTGGCGACGTCGGCCACCTTGATCCCGGCCTGACGCTTCGCCGGTTCCTCGACCGATAGCGTGATCAGGCGCGGCGCGACATCGACACCCAAATCCTCCGGCGCCATCGTCGCAATCGGCTTCTTTTTCGCCTTCATGATGTTGGGCAGGCTGGCATAGCGCGGCTCGTTCAAGCGCAGATCGGCGGTCACCACCGCCGGAAGCTCGAGCGCCACCGTCTCCAGGCCGCCGTCGATCTCGCGGGTCACCGTCACCGTGCCGTCGGCGACCGCGATCTTCGAGGCAAAGGTGCCCTGGGGACGGCCCAGCAGCGCCGCCAGCATCTGGCCGGTCTGGTTCGAATCGTCGTCGATCGCCTG
>NZ_FNWO01000001.1:0-307556 GCF_900108475.1 Magnetospirillum fulvum
CCGATCTCTACAAACGGCGCTGGGCCATCGAACTGTTCTTCCGATGGGTCAAGCAGACCCTGAAAATCCGCCATTTCCTCGGAAACAGCGAGAATGCCGTTCGAATCCAGATCGCCGTCGCCCTGATCGCCTTCCTCTTGCTCCGAATGGCCCAGGCCACCCAGAAAACCATCCAAAGCCCGCTCGCCTTTGCCCGGCTCGTTCGCGCCAATCTCATGCACCGAAAGCGCATCGACCGACTGATCGGGGGAGATCCTCAACCAAGAATCGACCCCAATCAGATGGTGCTGCTATGACCGTGACGTTTAACCGGACAGCAGTGGCCACGGGCCGAGATTGACGCCCTGTGCGACGAAGTGATCCGCGCCCCGGCCGAATCGGTCGATCAGTCCCTGTTCGCCCGGTTGAAGCCCGGCGACATCCTGTTCATCGACAGTTCGCACCGTAGCCTGGAAAACTCCGACGTCACCGCCTTGTTTCTCGACGTGCTGCCGGAGCTGGCTCCCGGCGTGATCGTCCACGTCCACGACGTCTATCTGCCCTACGACTATCCGGCCCAGGCCGAGGGGCTGATGTATAACGAGCAATATCTGCTGGCGGCATTGCTGCTGGGCGAGGCATCGTGGCTGGAGCCGGTGCTGCCATGCTTCTTTGCCGCCCAGGATCCCCGCCTGTCGGCGCATCTCGCCCCGGTGTGGGAGGCAATCGGCACCAACGCCTTTCCCGCCCCCAGCAATTCCTTCTGGCTGAACATCAAAAGACGTCGTTAAGCCATTTATTATAAATAATTTATTGCCCGTTGAGGTCTAGGTCAGGGCGATATCCCGCGCCGGTTTACCGGCGGCGGCGCGCGCCCAGACCTGTTGATAGGCCGTCTCCAGATCGGCGGCGAATCGCTTGGGATCGAACAAAGCGGCCTGGGGCAGCAACGCAGCGAGCCGGGATCGCAGGTCGGTACGACGGGGCGAGTCCAGCCCCAGCCCGACCGCCAGATCGAGCATTTCCTGGGGCGACGAGGCGATCAACTCGGGCAGGCCGATCGCCGACAGCAGCGAGGCCGCTACTCGCGAGGCGAGACGAGAGCCGGCGCAGGTCAGCAGCGGAACCCCCATCCGCACGGAATCGGCGGCGGTGGTGTGCGCGCCGCAGACCAGGGCATCGAGAAACAGATCGGCGGCGGGCAGACGCTTCAGATGCTCGGGCCGAGGCAAACGCGGTGCCCAGATCAGCCGGTCGGGCGCGATCCCGGCGCGGCTTGCGGCCTGTTCCAGCCGGGTGCGGGCCAGAGGGGGCGGGGCAAGCTGCCACAGCACCGATCCCGGAACCGCCGCCAGAATCTCCATCCACAGCGAGAAGGTGGCGCGGTCGAGCTTGCGATGGCCGTTAAACGAACAGAACACGACACCGTCTTCGGGCAGCCCCAGATCGGATCGGGGCGGCGGCGCTCTTACAGGCTCCCACGCTAGATTGGGCTGATATCCATGCGCAAGCGAGATCAGCGCTTCGGAAAAATGGTTGCGATGCGCCGGAGGGACCAGCACCGGATCGACGATGGCGTAATCGATCCAAGGCGCCGATGAACTGGCGGCCAATCCCAGCCAGGCGATCTGGACCGGGGCCGGGCGCAGGGCGACGAGGCCGGGGCGGGCATGCCGGGTGTAGACCGACATGTCAACCAGGATGTTGACGCCTTCGTCGGCAAGACGTTGCGCGGCAGAACGGTCGCTTAACGTGTTGAAATCAAGGAAAAGGTCGCTGTTGGCGACGACCCGTTGCCGCCAGTCCGATCCATCGTCGGGACCGACCGAGGCTGCAATCACTTTGACCCGGCTTCGATCGTGGTGGGCAAACAAATCCCCGGCCAGATGCATGGTGGCATGGTCGCGGAAATCCGGCGACAGATAGGCGACGGTCAGCGGCGGTGGATTGGCGGCGATACGGGGCCGAGCCACCGGACGGGGCCGTCCGGGAACACGAAAGGCGGCCTCGGCCGCCGCGATCTTGCGTAATTCGGTTCCGTCGAATGGATAGAACAGCGCGTCCTGGGTCGAGATTGCCAGCCGCCCCGGCGCGGGCCTATCCAGTCCGGCCCGGATCTCGGCGAACAAAGCCTCTTCGCGATCCCAATCGGCGGTCTCGCGGCAGGCCCGGAGCAGATGACCCTTGGCCGGGAGCAGACGGGGGTCAAGCTCCAGCGCCCGGCTTAAGGTGACGGTGGCCTCCTCGAACCGGTTCTGCCGCAGCAACGCCTGACCCAGCAAGGCATGCAGTTCACCGACACCGGGATGGCGGCGCACCGAATCTTCAAGCGCAGGGATGGCGGCATCGGGAGCGCTGGCGACAAGAAGTAAACCAAGGTTGACGTGGCCGCCAAGATGGCCGGGGGCACGCCGGATCAGGGTACGGTACGCCTCGGCGGCGGCGCTCATCCGGTTCAGGCTGCGCAAAGCGTTGCCAATCGCCAGCAGACTGTCGGCATCCCCCGCCTCGGCCAGCGGTCGCAACAGCGGCAACGCCTCCTCGGCGCGGTCGAGCGCCATTAGGCCGCGCGCCTTGCTGTACAGCGCGGCCGGATTGGTCGGCTCGATTGCCAGGATACGATCGAGATGAGGCAGCGCCTCGCTATACCGACCCGAGGTCAGCAGGGTCAGCGCCAAGGCATAGCGTGCCGCCAGCGCGTTCGGGGCCGCCGCGACCACCCGCTCCAGCAGGGCCAAAGCGGGCTTGGTCTTGCCGGCTTGGGCCAGGGCGGACGCTTTGGCCAAATCGCGGTCGAGGTCGATCATGGGCGTCTCCGCCACTCGGTGCCCTGTTTGACAAAGCGATGGTGGCGTATGGGGTGGAAAATCTCTCCGGTCCAGCCCTGGACCGTCACCTCGATCTGGTGAGAATCGAGGCGGACCAGACAATAGCCGTTCGATTCGCCGCGCAGACGGGTCGAACAGGCGGTGCTGGCCTGAACCAGAATCATCGATCCGCCGGTCGCGGCGACGATCGGTTCGACCCGGGCATGATGGGCGTGTCCGGTCAACACAACGTCAATGCCGTGGGCGATCAGGGCTTCATAGGGATGCCCGCCCCCCGCATCGTCGGGAGGGTGGTGCAGAAACACCATCCGGGCCGCCTCGGGCGGGGCGTCGGCCAGAAGGCGGTCGAGTTCGCCGAGATGGCTGTCGGTCAGCGCTCCCGATTTCCAGCGAAGCGAGCGGGTGGAATCGAGCCCGATCGCGATCAGCGATGGGTCGCGCCAGACCGAGGGAAACGCGTGGCGAGGGAGGTGGTGATTGAACTTGTCGCGGGGACGCAGCAGACGGTTGAGCGGGCGGTAAAGCGGCGACAGGTCGTGATTGCCCGGCACCAGCACCACCGGGGGGGGAAGGCGGTCGAGAAAAGCGCGAGCCTCGGCGAATTGATGCGACCGTGCCCGCTGGGTCAGGTCGCCCGAGATCGCCACCAGATCGGGGTGGGTGCGCTCGAGATCGACGAGCAGGGCCGCCACCAGACGGGGATCGGTGCGGCCGAAATGGAGATCGGACAAATGGGCGACGGTTCGCATGTCTCTAATGTCCCCGTCCGGGGACCAGGATGTTCAGTGCTCGAGGCCGGACCCGGAACAGCAGGGGCGTCGGCATCACCGCGACCTCGCCGTCGAGCGACAGCATCAGCCGTCGTCGCGGGCTGGCGACATGCACTTCGCTGGCGGAAAAGGTCTGAAGCCGCCGACTGGTTCGCCACCGGCCTAGCATCGTCTCGACCGCCAGCCACAGCAGCGACAACCGCCCGGAACAGGTGGCGATGTGGACTTCAAGCTGTCCGGTATCAAGCGAACGGCGCGACAGCGGCGGCGGTTCGTCGCGCCAGGCATTGTTGCTGATGAACAGCATCGGGGTTCGCACCCGGCGGGGGTCGCCCCGGTCCAATGTCAAGGTGACATCGATTTGGGGGAAGTGAATCAGCCCGCGCAGGGCGGCGATGGCCATTGCCGTCATCTTGTGTAACCGGCGGCGCTGGAGGTGGTCGCGGCGACGGACGATCCAGGGATGCATGCCCAGCGAGGCCCAGATCGCGAAGGGCCGCCCATCGACTTCGGCGAGATCAATCGCGGCGGTTCCGGCGCAGGCGACAGCGCGGGCGGCGTCGATCGGATCGAGGGTCAAGCCGATGTCGCGGGCGAAAAGATTGAGGGTGCCGAGCGGCAGGATGCCCAGCGGGCGTTCGCGACCCAATCCGTTGCCGACCGCCGACAAGATGGTGCCATCGCCGCCGCCGACGACGACAGCGTCGAGATCCTTGCGGACGGACAAGGCGGCGAAGCAAGCGGGTAGGTCGCGACGACCGATCATCCGGAGTTCAACCTGATGTCCTCTGTCGAGAAACGCATCGCGGATTGCCGCGACGGTGGCGGCGGGTGGAAAGCGGCGAAAGCCTCCGGCGGACCGGTTGATGACGAGAGCAAGGCGCATGATGCGACAGCAGCCCGAGCCGCTTCGGCTGTCAAGAGCGATTCTCGCACCACGAGCCTCTCCGCCCAAGATGAAGGTTGAAAAAGTTGTGAGAGAGCCTCAATCTTTCCCTTCATCAGAAGGGAAAAATCCTCCATTCCACGAACATAGGGAAGCGGAAATGACGGTGAGAACCCCTTACGACGTCGATCTCGACAAAACCTCCGCCAACTTCGTTCCCCTCTCGCCGCTTGGATTTCTCGAGCGGTCCGCGACGGTCTTTCCCGACCGCGTCTCGGTCATCCACGATCAGCGCCGCTTCACCTGGCGTCAGACTTACGATCGTTGCCGTCGGCTGGCCTCGGCCCTGGCGCAACGCGGCGTGGGCGTCGGCGACACCGTCGCGGTAATGGCTCCCAACATCCCGGCGGCGTTCGAGGCGACCTTTGGCGTACCGATGCTGGGGGCGGTCCTGTGCGCCCTCAATATCCGTCTCGACGCGGAAGCCATTGCTTTCATGCTGGAGCATGGCGGGGCCAAGGTTCTGCTGACCGACCGCGAATTTTCCCCGGTGATCGCCAAGGCGCTGGGGCTGATGAAGATGCCGCCGCTGGTGATCGACATCAACGATGCCGACACGACCAGCGGCACCCTGCTCGGCGAATGCGATTACGAGACGTTCCTGGCGTCCGGCGACCCGGACTATGTCTGGCGTTGGCCCGAAGACGAGTGGGAGGCGATTGCCCTCAATTACACCTCGGGCACCACCGGCAATCCCAAGGGCGTCGTCTATCACCACCGTGGTGCCTATATCAACGCGCTGGGCAATGCGGTGACCTGGGGGATGAGTGGGCATCCGGTCTATCTGTGGACCTTGCCGATGTTCCATTGCAACGGCTGGTGCTTCCCCTGGACGATCACCGCTTTGGCCGGAACCCATGTCTGCCTGCGCCGGATCGAAGGCCGCGCGATTTTCTCGGCGATTGAAGCACATAAAGTGACCCATATGTGCGGCGCGCCGATCGTGATGGGGATGTTGATCAACACACCGGAAAAGGACCGTCGTCCCTTGACGCATGATGTTGCCTTCATGACCGCCGCCGCGCCGCCGCCCGCCGCCGTGATCGAACGGCTGGAAGGGCAGGGATTCCGCATCACCCACGTCTATGGACTGACCGAGGTTTACGGTCCGGTGACCGTGTGCGCCTGGCACGAGGAATGGGACGAACTGCCGCAGGAAGAGCGGGCGCAGAAGAAAGCCCGGCAGGGCGTACGCTACGTCAATCAGGAGGCGATGATGGTCGCCGACCCGCTCAGTCTTGTGCCGGTGCCCCAGGACGGCGTCACGATGGGCGAGGTGTTCTTCCGCGGCAACGTGGTGATGAAAGGGTATTTCAAGAACCCGACAGCGACCGCCGAAGCCTTCTCGGGCGGCTGGTTCCACACCGGCGATCTGGGTGTCTGGCATCCCGACGGTTACATTGAGCTGAAGGACCGTTCGAAGGACATCATCATTTCGGGCGGCGAGAACATTTCGACGATCGAAGTCGAAAGCGTGCTGTATCAGCATCCCTCCGTCGCCGAAGCCGCCGTTGTGGCTCGTCCCGACGAACGATGGGGCGAGACTCCGTGTGCCTTTGTCGGCCTGAAGGAAGGCGCGGCCCCGATCACCGCCGAGGAGATCATTGCGTTCACCCGGACCAAGCTCGCCCATTACAAATGCCCGCGGACGGTAATCTTCACGAACCTACCCAAGACTTCGACGGGAAAGGTGCAAAAATACATCCTGCGTGAAATGGCTAAGAAGATGATCGCCTAAAGGTTCAATCTTTCGTATAAAACCTCGTCCAAGCGGGTAGGGACGGGGGCGACCGATGACATATGTTACAATGAAATTGAATCGGCTATCTTGATTATAGGAGAGGGTGCATTCTCGTTCATTTCTGCTTTACCGGGTGGCGATCGTGACGTCGTTAGCGAAGGGCGAGCTACCATCGTCGTTCCATCAGGGCTTGGCCGCTCAGGTCGGTGCTCTGCACCAAGAGATTCGGGCCGAGATGGAATTATCCCAACTCGGCCGGATTGCGGTCGCCCTCTACGATCCCCGCACCGATCTGCTGAAAACCTTCATCCATTCCAGCGATGGCGAAAGCCCGCTCGACCATGCCACCGCCCCTCTGTCGGCGCTGCCCAGTCTGGTCGAACTGGCCCTTTCCGGCGGCACCCGGACCCTCAACGATCTCGAGGCGGTTGCCCGCACCGGGCATGAATATGCAGCCCGGCTGGTTTCGTTCGGCTATCGTTCCAGTCATACGGTGCCGATCTGCGGTCGCGAGGGGTTGCGCGGCTTTCTGTTTCTGAACGGCTCTGTTCCCGGCTTTTTCACGCCCACGGTGCTGCGTCGCCTCAAGCCCTATGGCGATTTGATCGCCCAGATGGTGCTGCGCGAATTGGACGCCCTGCACAGCATGCAATCTATCGTCAAGGTGCTGTTGCAGATTTCGGCGGTGCGCGACGGCGAAACCGGCGGGCATCTCGCCCGGATGGCCCGCTATTCGCGGGCGATCGGGTTGAAGCTGGCGGGGCCGCTTGGGTTTAGCGACGAATTCGTCGAATATCTGTTCCAGTTCGCCCCCGTCCATGATGTCGGCAAGATTTCGGTGCCGGACCACATCTTGCTGAAACCGGGGCCGCTGACGCCGGAAGAATTCACCGTGATGCAGGGCCATGTCGCCCATGGCATCGAAATCGTCGATCTGGCGGTGGGTGATTTCGGCTTCATCTCGACCGCCCACCTTCAGATGTTGCGCCAGATCGTCGCCTGTCATCACGAAAAGATCGACGGCAGCGGCTATCCCCGCGGGCTGATGGGCGGGGACATTCCGCTTGAAGCCCGGATCGTCGCCGTTGCCGACGTGTTCGATGCGCTGACCTCGCGCCGCCCTTATAAAGCGGCCTGGAACAATGCCGAGGCGATGGCGGCATTGAATGCCGACGCGGCCGAGAACCGGCTCGATGCCGATTGTGTCGCCGCTCTGGCTGAATGTATGCCGGAAATTCTCGATATTCAGTCCCGTTTCGCCGAAACGGGGGTGGGATGACGGGGGCGCTCGCGGCGTTTCTGCTGGCAACGGCACTGGTCATTGGCGGGGCGGGGGCCGCGAGTGCGGCGGGCGATCCCTGGCCCGAGTTGCGTCGTCCCGCATCCGGGTCGGGCGAGGCGATCGGATCGGCGGCGGCGGGCTGTCTGCGCGGGGCCGAGGCCCTGCCGCTCACCGGCGCGGGCTATCAGGTGCTGCGTCCCGAACGCAACCGCGCCTGGGGCCACCCCCGCACCGTCGCCTTTGTCCGCGCCCTGGCCGCCGCCAGCCGGGCCGAGGGTCTGCCGTTGCTGCTGATCGGCGACATGGCCCAGCCGCGCGGTGGCCCGCTGCCGTTCGGCCATGCCAGCCATCAGAATGGGCTGGACGTCGATATCTGGTTCCGTCTGGCCCCGCATCCGCTCGGCCCCGACGAACTCGCTCGGCCCAAGCCGCTGTCGATGACGGAGGGCAACCGGATCGAGTCCGCGCATTGGGGGCGGGAACAAGCCCGGATGCTGGAACTGGCGGCGACGTCTCCCGGCATCGACCGAATATTCGTCCACCCGGCGATCAAGCGCGCTCTGTGTCGGTCGCTCCCGCCCGAGCGGCGCGGCTGGCTGGCGAAGCTGCGGCCGTGGTGGGGGCATAATGAACATTTTCACGTCCGGTTATCCTGTCCGGCCGAGTCGGGATTGTGCGAGCCGCAGGCCCCCGTGCCCGAAGGCGACGGGTGCGGGGCCGAGATCGAATCCTGGTTGGCCCAACCGCTGGCGGTCCCCAAGGAAAAGCCACACCGTCAGGTAAAGCCATTGCCAGCAGCCTGCACCGACCTCGCCCGGGACTGAGAGTCCGACTTTAATCAAATATTCCCGCGAGCCCGCTTGCAAAAAGTGGCGCAAGGCGGTATCAACCGGCGCATCAATCCGCACGCGGGTTCGCGGCGGCGGCTTTTTTGCCGTCCGTTCGCTCCGGTGCCGGGGGTTCCCCGGCGACGCCCGCGGAGGTTCAACCGGAGAAGCAAAGGACTTTCCGATGGCTCTTCCCACCTTTACCATGCGCCAGCTCGTCGAAGCCGGCGTCCATTTCGGCCACAACACCCGCCGCTGGAACCCGAAGATGGCCCCCTATCTGTTCGGGGTTCGCAACGGGATTCATATCATCGATCTCCAGCAGTCGGTTCCGATGCTGCATCGCGGCATGCAGGCCGTTCGTGACGTCACCGCCGCCGGTGGCCGCGTCCTGTTCGTCGGCACCAAGCGTCAGGCCTCCGAGATCGTTGCCGAGAGCGCGCGTCGCTGCGGCCAGTACTTCGTCAACCACCGCTGGCTGGGTGGCATGCTGACCAACTGGAAGACCATCTCCCAGTCGATCCGCCGCCTGCGCGAACTTGACGAGCAGCTCAGCACCGGCGCCCTGTCCGGTCTGACCAAGAAGGAACAGCTGAACCTGACCCGCGAGCGCGATAAGCTCGAGCGCGCTCTGGGCGGCATCAAGGAAATGGGCGGTCTGCCCGACGTCCTGTTCATCATCGACACCAACAAGGAAGCCCTGGCCGTTCAGGAAGCCAACAAGTTGGGCATCCCGGTGGTGGCCGTGATCGATTCGAACAGCGATCCGCAAGGCATCAGCTTCCCGATTCCCGGCAACGATGACGCGATCCGCGCCATCCAGACCTATTGCGACCTGATGTCGGGCGCGGTTCTCGACGGCATCCAGGCCGAGATCACCCGTGGCGGTGGCGACCTGGGCGCCAGCGCCGAGGCTCCGATCGAGCAGATTCCCGAGATCGAGGCGGCTTCGGCCTCCGAGGACGCCGCTCAGCCGGTCTGATCGGTTCTGTCGTGTCCGGATGGCGGCGGCTTCGAGGTCGCCGCCATTCGTTTGATCGCTTCTAAGCCCCACGAAAGAAAACGCCGAGAGAGGATTACCCCATGGCCGAGATTACCGCTTCGCTCGTCAAGGAGCTCCGCGAGAAGACTGGCGCCGGTATGATGGATTGCAAGAAGGCGCTGAACGAAGCCGCTGGCGATCTTGAGGCTGCCATCGACTGGCTGCGCACGAAGGGCCTTGCCGCCGCCGCCAAGAAGGCCGGTCGCGTCGCTGCCGAAGGTCTGGTTGGCGTCGCCGCCGAAGGCACCAAGGGCGTTGTCGTCGAAGTCAATGCCGAGACCGACTTCGTTGCCCGCAACGATCAGTTCCAGGGCTTCGTGTCCGCCGTCGCTCAGGTGGCGTTGGCCCAGGGCGGCGACATCGAGGCGGTCCGCGCCGCCGCGTTCCCCGGTTCCGACAAGAATGTCGGCGAGCAGCTGACCGCCCTGATCGCCACCATCGGCGAGAACATGTCGCTGCGCCGTTCGGTGCGCCTCGAAGTGACCGACGGCGTCGTCGCGTCCTACGTCCACACCCAGGTCGCTCCCGGTCTGGGCAAGATCGGCTGCCTGGTCGCGCTCGAATCGACCGCCGACAAGGCCCGTCTGCTCGAACTCGGCCGTCAGCTGGCGATGCATGTCGCCGCTGCCAACCCGCAGTTCCTCGACCCGACCTCGGTCGATACCTCGGCGCTCGATCGCGAGCGTAATGTTCTGACCGAGCAGGCTCAGGCGTCGGGCAAGCCCGCCAACGTCATCGAGAAGATGGTCGAAGGTCGCATCCGCAAGTATTACGAGGAAGTCTGCTTGGTCGAGCAGGTTTTCGTGATCGACCAGGAGAACAAGATCTCCAAGCTGCTCGAAATCAAGGGCAAGGAATTCGGCGCGCCGATCAAGTTGGTTGGTTTTGCCCGCTATGCCCTGGGCGAAGGCATCGAGAAAGAGCAGACCGACTTCGCCGCCGAAGTCGCCGCCCAGCTCGGGCGCTAGACGGTTCGCACTGGATTAGCGATGGCCGCCCCCTGTTCATCCAGGGGGCGGTCTCGTCCGTGACAACAGGCGCGACAGGCTGCTGGAATAGTGTATGATCGCCGCCGCCCGGTCCCGTGCAAATGAAGCCGACCGCGCTTCCCGGCCTTTGTGCCACCAAGCCCCAAAGGGAGCCTATGGCCAGCAACGCTCAGTACCGACGCGTTCTTCTTAAAATTTCCGGCGAAGGCCTGATGGGGTCCAAGGAGTACGGGCTTGATCCCGTCACTCTTGATCGAGTCGCAGGCGAGGTGCGATCGGTCCGCGATCTCGGCGTCGAAGTCTGTATCGTGATCGGCGGTGGAAACATCTTCCGCGGCGTCTCGGGCGCCTCGACCGGGATGGAACGCGCCGCAGCCGATAATGTCGGTATGCTGGCGACAGTGATTAACGCCCTGTCGCTGCAAAACGCTCTTGAAAAGCATGGGGTTGAAACCCGGGTTCAGTCGGCGATTGTGATGCCGACCGTTTGCGAATCCTTCATTCGCCGCCGGGCCATCCGTCATCTGGAAAAGGGACGGGTGGTGATCTTTGCCGCTGGTACCGGCAACCCGTTCTTCACCACCGATACCGCCGCCGCCCTGCGCGGGGTCGAAATGGGCTGCGACGCGCTGCTCAAGGCCACCCAGGTCGATGGCGTTTATTCCGCCGACCCTAAGAAGGTCAAGGATGCGGTCCGCTACGATCGCCTGACCTTCAACGAGGTTCTGTCCCGCGACCTCGCGGTGATGGACACGTCGGCGATCGCGCTCTGTCGCGAAAACCGGATGCCCATCGTCGTGTTCGACCTGCACCGTCCGGGCGCATTCGCCCAAGTGGTGATGGGGCGCGGGCTGTTTACTACTATCGCGAACGATTAGAAAAGGGGTTCGATCGTGTCTGTTCCGACCACCTGGAGCGATCTCAGGAAGGATATCGTCCGGCGCATGGACAGCGCCGTCGAGGTTCTTAAAAAGGACTTTTCCGGCCTGCGTTCCGGTCGCGCCTCGACCAATCTGCTTGATCCTGTCGTGGTCGAGGCCTATGGCCAGACCATGCCGCTGTCGCAATGCGGGACCGTCGGTGTGCCCGAGCCCCGGATGCTGACGGTACAGGTGTGGGACAAGGGTCAGGTCAAGGCGGTTGAAAAGGCGATTGCCAATGCCGGTCTCGGCCTCAATCCCCAGGCTGACGGCCAGTTGATCCGGGTGCCGATTCCGCCCCTGAACGAAGAGCGTCGCAAGGAATTGCAGAAGGTCGCCGGAAAATATGCCGAGGCTGCCCGCATTTCCGTCCGCAACGTCCGCCGCGACGGGATGGATTCTTTGAAGAAGATGGAAAAAGACGGGCATCTCTCCGAAGACGAAATCAAAAAGCACGAAAAAGAAGTCCAGTCTGTCACCGACGAGACGATCAAGAAGATCGACGATCTGCTGACGAGTAAGGAAAAAGAGATTATTCAGGTCTGAGCAGAATGGAATCCTCGCCCCAAGCCGCCGAGTTGCCTCCGCCACCGGTCCATGTCGCCATCATCATGGACGGCAATGGCCGCTGGGCGCGCTCGCGGGGGCTACCCCGCACCGCCGGTCATAAGCGTGGCGCCGAATCCGTTCGCCGAACCGTCGAAGCCGCGCGAGAAATGGGGGTCTCCTATCTGACTCTGTACGGGTTCTCGTCAGAGAACTGGAAGCGTCCGGCCAGCGAGGTCGCCGACCTGATGGGGCTGTTGCGCCTGTATTTGCGCAACGAGATTGCCAATCTGCATAAGAACGGCATCCGTCTCAAGGTGATCGGCGACCGCACCCGGCTCGGGCCGGATATCGTCCGGATGATCGAGGACGCCGAGGCGAGGACCGAATCCAACGTCGCACTGACGCTGGTTCTGGCCCTGTCTTATGGCGGGCGGCAGGAAATCGTTGAGGCGATGCGCTCGGTCGCCCGCTCGGTTGCCGCGGGCACCCTGTCGTCGGACGTCATCGACGAAACCGTCGTCGGCGCGCATCTGTTCACCTCGGGCATCCCCGATCCCGACCTTATCATCCGCACCAGTGGCGAAAAACGGATCAGCAATTTCCTGCTCTGGCAGGGGGCTTACGCCGAACTGGTGTTCATCGAGACCCTATGGCCGGATTTCGGCCGCGCCGAGCTGGAAACCGCCTTGCGCGACTTCCATCGTCGCGACCGCCGCTTCGGCGGGGCGAGGTAAATTGTCCAAGTGCTGAAAACACGCGCTCTGTCCGCCCTGGCTCTGGCTCCGCCGGCCCTCCTTGCCGCCTGGTATGGCGGATATCCCTTTGCCTTGCTGGTCGCCATCGCGGCCGCGCTGATGTGCTGGGAATGGCACCGTATCGCCTGTGGCGGGTTCGGCTATGCCGCCCGCGCCGCCGCGATTCTCTGTTTCGCCGCGTCGGTGCTGACGGTTTCCGCGCCGCAGACCGCCCTTTATACGGCGGGGGGGGCGGTGCTGGTGTCGGTATTGCTGGTCTGCCCGGTACCGGGCCGCCGCGCCTGGTCCGGATTGGGGGCGCTATACATCGGCCTGCCGTCACTGGCGCTGGTGTGGCTGCGCGGCGATCCCGATTTTGGCTCGGCGACGGTGTGGTGGCTGCTGCTGGCGGTATGGGCCACCGATATCGGCGCTTATGCTTCCGGTCGTCTGATTGGCGGCCCGCTGCTGATGCCGCGTGTCAGCCCGAAAAAGACCTGGGCTGGCCTGCTGGGCGGGATGCTGTGCGCGGCTCTGGTTGGGCTCGGCGTCGCTTGGGTCGGGGCTTTTTCGCTGGTCTGGGTCGCGATCGCCAGCGCCGGTCTCGCGGTGGTGGCGCAGGCGGGCGACCTGCTCGAATCGTGGGTCAAGCGGCGCTGGGGCGTCAAGGACTCAAGCAACATCATTCCGGGCCATGGCGGGGTTCTCGACCGCGTCGATGGCCTTTTATCCGCAGCGATCGTGGTGGCGGCGTTGACGCTCGCCACCGGCCGCGCGGTCCTGACTTGGCAGTAAGCTGATAAAGTGAGTGGGGGGGTTATGAGCGCACGGCGTGGGATTACGATTCTCGGCTCGACCGGTTCGATCGGCTGTAACACGGTCGAACTGATCGAGGCCAGCCCCGACCTTTACCGGGTCGAGGCGCTGGTGGCCAATTCCCGGGTCGACATCCTTGCCGATCAGGCCCGGCGTCTGAAAGCGCGTCTGGCGGTCGTCGCCGACGAATCCGCCTATCCGGCGCTAAAGGATGCCTTGGCCGGAACCGGGATCGAGGTTGCCGCCGGTGCCGCCGCCGTGGCCGATGCCGCCGATCTTCCGGCAGATTGGGTGATGGCGTCGATCGTCGGTGCCGCCGGTCTGGCCCCGACCCTGCGCGCGATCCGGCGCGGCGCGACGGTCGGTCTCGCCAACAAGGAAGTGCTGGTTTGTGCCGGTCAGTTGATGATGGCCGAGGTCAAGACCCATGGCGCCACCCTGCTGCCGGTCGATTCCGAGCATTCGGCGATTTTCCAGGTGCTCGACGTCAAGCAGCACGATCAGGTCGAGAAGATCATCCTGACCGCCTCGGGCGGGCCGTTCCGGGGCAAGACCCGTGAATTCATGTCCTCGGTCACGCCTGAGCAGGCGGTCGCCCATCCCAATTGGTCGATGGGGGCGAAGATCTCGGTCGATTCCGCCAGCATGTTCAACAAAGGGCTGGAACTGATTGAGGCGTATCATCTTTTCAACATGCCTGAAGAGAAGATCGACATCGTCGTTCATCCCCAATCGGTGATCCATTCCCTGGTCGCTTATACCGATGGTTCGGTGCTGGCGCAGTTGGGATCGCCCGATATGCGGACCCCGATCGCCTATGCGCTGGGCTGGCCCGATCGGATCGCCGCCCCGGTGCCGCGGCTTGATCTGGCCGCGATCGGCACCCTGATTTTCGAAGCCCCCGACGAGACCCTGTTCCCGTCGCTGCGTTTGGCCCGCGAGGCGCTCCGCGTCGGCGGTTCGGTCGCCGCGGTGCTGAACGCCGCCAACGAGGTGTCGGTCGCCGCGTTCCTGGCGCGTCGGATCGGCTTCCTTGATATCGCCCGCGTCGTCGAGCGCACCATTGAAGGTGTCAATCATCGCGAGTTACTCTCGATCGACGACGTTCTGGCCCAGGATCAGGTGGCGCGGCGCTTTGCCGAGTCGGTGATCGGGCGCCTTTAGCCGGTTCGGAGCCCCATGGACCTGTCCCTTCTGCTCTCCAACGTCCTTCACGGCGTGTGGTATTACGTGGTGATCTTCCTGGTCATCATCACCGTGGTCGTGTTCGTTCATGAACTCGGACACTACCTGGTCGCCCGCGCCAATGGCGTCAAGGTCGAGGTGTTCTCGATCGGCTTTGGCCCGGAAGTGTGGGGACGGACCACCTCAACCGGGACGCGGTGGCGGATCGCCCTGATCCCGCTTGGCGGCTACGTCAAATTCTTTGGCGATGCCGACGCCGCGTCGGCGACCCAGAACGAGCAGCCGATGAGCGACGAGGAAAAATCCTGGTCGTTCCAGCATAAGCGGGTGGGGCAGCGCGCTGCGATCGTTGTTGCCGGACCGGCGGCGAATTTTCTTTTCGCCATTCTGGGGCTGGCCGGGCTGTTCATGGTGCTGGGCCAACCGGTGACCGAACCGGTGATCGGGGGGATCTATCCCGGTACCGCCGCCGAAGAGGTCGGGCTGAAGGCGGGCGACCGCATTCTCGCAATCAACGGTCGTTCGGTCGATCGCTTCCAGGATATTCAGCGGGTGGTGCGGCTTGAGATCGAGCGCCCGCTGGAGATGACGATCAAGCGCGGCGACGAGACCTTCACGATCCAGGCCCAGCCCCGGATCGACACCCGCAAGGGTCTGTTCGGCGACATGGAGAAGGTCCCGGTGCTCGGTGTCTCGGCCGATCCGGCCAGCACCCGAATCGTCCATCATGGCCCGGTGTCGGCTCTGGGCGAATCGCTGGCCGAAACCGGCAGCATGATCCGCTCGACTTTTGTCGGCATCGGCCAGATGATTAGCGGAACCCGCAATTCAGACGAATTGGGCGGTCCGATCCGCATCGCCAAAGGTGCAGGAGAAGCGGCCCAGCTTGGAATCAGCAGCGTGATCTATTACACGATCCTGCTGTCGTTGAATCTGGGGCTGATTAATCTTTTTCCAATTCCGATCCTCGATGGTGGCCACCTTCTCTTTTATACCTTCGAAGCGATCCTTGGTCGTCCCCTAGGGGAAAAGGCACAAGAATTTGGTTTTCGAATTGGGCTGTTTCTGGTATTGGCGTTGATGGTCTTCGCGACTCGGAACGACATCGTAGCCCTCCCGGTCTGGGATGCCGTTATACGCATGTTCTCGTGACCCGGGTCCGGGTCGGTACACTGGGCTGACGAGGGGGGACCCGATGCGATTCTTGCAGTGGACCGGTCTGGCAGCAGCCGGTCTCGTGGCGGCCTCGACCGCCGCCTGGGCCGACGACGGCGGGCGTGTGCGCTCCGTCGTGGTTCAGGGCACCCAGCGTATCGAGGCGGAAACCGTCAAATCCTATATGACGATCACCGATGGCGACCAGTTCGATACCGAGCGGGTCAACCGCTCGCTGAAAGCGCTGTTCAATACCGGGCTGTTCGCCGACGTCGCGATCCGGCGCGAGGGCGACCAATTGGTGGTGCGGGTGGTGGAAAACCCGATCATCAATCGGATCGCCTTCGAGGGGAACCGCAAGATCAAGGAAGAGCAGCTTTCGTCCGAAGCCCAGTTGAAATCGCGAACGGTTTATACCCGCTCGAAGGTTCAGGCCGACGTCAAGCGTATCCTCGATCTGTACCGCCGTAACGGCCGCTTTGCTGCGACGGTCGAGCCCAAGATCATCCAGCTTGAGCAAAATCGCGTCGATCTCGTCTACGAGATTTCCGAGGGCGATCCCACCTATGTCCGTCGCATTTCCTTCGTCGGCAACCGCCGTTACGACGAGAGCAAGCTGCGCGAGACTCTTCAGACCAAAGAAGAACGCTGGTACCGCTTTCTCAGCACTGACGATACCTACGATCCCGACCGGGTCACCTATGACCGCGAGTTGCTGCGGCGCTTCTATCTGAAGCAAGGCTTCGCCGATTTCCGGGTGGCTTCGGCGATCGCCGAACTGACTCCCAATCGCGAAGGCTTCTTCATCACCTATACGATCGAGGAGGGGGAGCGCTATCGGTTCGGCAAATCGACGATCAATGCCGGGTTGCGCGACCTTAAGCCCGAGGAGCTTCAGCCGATCATCGTCAGCCGCGAAGGCGATTGGTACAACGCCGATCAGGTCGAGGATATCGTCCAGAAACTGACCGATGCGGTGGGAACCAAAGGATACGCTTTCGTCGATATCCGTCCCCAGGTCAACCGCAACCGCGAGACCAAGGTCATCGATGTCACCTATGACATCCAGGAAGGACCGCGGGTCTTTGTCGAGCGGATCGACATCACCGGTAACGTCCGTACCCTCGACAAGGTGATCCGGCGCGAATTCAAACTGGTCGAAGGCGACGCCTTTAACACCGCGAAGCTGCGCCGATCGCGCCAGCGCCTCAAGGATCTCAACTTCTTCGAGAAGGCCGAGGTCACCAACGTCCCGTCCGAGACCGCACCCGACCGGACCGTCATCAAGGTCGAGGTTCAGGAGAAGTCGACCGGCGAATTGAGCTTCGGCGTGGGCTGGTCCAGCCAGATCGGCCCGATGATCGAGGCGTCGATCCGCGAGCGGAACCTTCTCGGCCGTGGTCAGGACATCACCCTGTCCTCGATGTTGGCGAGCAAGCGTACCCAGCTCAATTTCTCCTTCACCGAGCCTTATTTCATGGAACGCGAGATCGCGGCGGGCTTCGACGCCTACGCCATCACGCGCGAACTTACGGACGAAAGCTCGTATGATTCCCGCACGATCGGCGGCAATCTTCGTCTTGGCTACCAGATCAGCGAGCCCTTGCGTCAGGACTGGAAGTACACCCTGAAGCAGGACAAGGTGTATAACGTCACCTCCACCTCGATCTATATTCTCGACCAGTTGGGATCGCGCGTGACGTCGTCGGTGACGACGGGTATGACCTATGACAAGCGCGACAGCCGGATCGAACCGGGCGAAGGATATTTCATTCGCGTCGGGGCGGAAGGGGCTGGCTTGGGTGGCGACATTCATTTCGTTCGCGGTACGTTGTCCGGCGGTCAGTATTATACCCTCGACGATCAGGTCGTTCTGGCGCTGACGACCAACAACGGATACATCGTCGGTCTGGGCGAGCGGGTTCACATTACCGACCGCTTCTTTGTCGGCGGCGACACCTTGCGCGGTTTTGCAAGTGCTGGTGTTGGGCCACGCGATAAGACCACCGGGGATTCCCTGGGCGGCGTGTGGATGGTGACCGGGTCGGCCCAGGTCAAGTTCCCGATCGGTCTGCCCGACGAGTTCGGCGTGTCCGGTCAGGTCTTCACCGACGCCGGTACCGTCGGTTCGGCCGATGTCGAGAATTCCAACGGTGTGCAGCAGGGCAGTTCGCTGCGGATGTCGAGCGGCATCGGCGTTTCATGGAAATCGCCGATGGGTCCGGTTTCGCTTGATCTCGGCGTCCCGTTGATGAAGGAAAGTTACGATAAGACAGAATTCCTGAAATTCAATTTCGGCACCAAATTCTGACCTTCCGGGGACGCGTCGCCCGGTCCTAAAAGCTACAGGGCGCGGACGACCTCCAGGAGGACTTTGGCACCGATGGGTATGAGTAGGAGGCGTGAGACGATGGGAATCTTGTCCGCAGTCGGCGGCGCCGGACGCTGGGCTGGCTGTGGATTGGCGATGGTGCTTGCCGCCTCGGTCGCCTTCGCCGCCGATCCCCCGGCGGCAAAGCGTGCCACCGCCGTTCCCGCCACGATCATCATCGTCGATGTTCAGCAGGCTCAGCGCGAGTCCCTGGCGGGGAAGGCCCTGGTCAGCCAGCGCGACCATTATCAGCAGAGCTTTCAGAACGACTTCAATTCGGCTCGGCAGCGTCTCCAGGTCAGTGACCAGGATCTTGCCCGGCAGAAAGGAACGATGTCGCAGGAAGCCTATGACCAGAAGGTCAAGGACCTGGAGCAGCAGGTGGTCGCCTTTCAGCGGCGAACCCAGATGGCGGTTCGAGCCCTGGAAAAATCGACCGACAGCGCCGTGACCGAACTGATGAATGTTATTCTCAGCGTCACCGGGGAACTCGCCGGAGAAATGGGGGCGACCCTGGTTCTGCCCAAGCAGCAGGTCGTGCTGCACGAACCCAGCATGGACGTCACCACGCTGGTGATCGAACGGGTTAATCGTCGTTTACCCAATGTTACCTTTCCTGTGCCGGTGGTTGAAGATTCACCGTCGGCCAAACCGGGTAGAAAGTAGAGAACCATGGCCGATTCGCGTTTCTTCACCGTCGCTGGGCCGTTTGCCCTTGAGGCCTTGGCCGGGATTTCGGGCGCGACCCGTCGTGACGAGTCCGATCCGTCTGCCCTGTTCGTCGATGTTGCCTCACTGGACAGCGCCGGTCCCCAGCACGTCTCGTTTCTCGACAACCGCAAATATCTCGATGCCTTTCAGGCCAGCCGGGCCGGGCTGTGCGTCGTCGCTCCGGCGATGGCCGAGAAGGCCCCGAAGGGGATGGCTCTGTTGCTGTCCGACGATCCCTATCGGGCCTATGCCCGGATCGCTCAGGCGTTCTACCCGGTGCTGCCGCCCGAGCCGTGGCAGGCTCCCACCGCCTGGGTCGATCCCTCCGCCTCGGTCGGCGAGGGATGCCGGATCGAACCCGGCGCGGTGGTCGGGGCGCGGGCGGAAATCGGCAGACGCTGTCGCATCGCTGCCAACGCCGTCGTCGGCGACGGGGTCGTCATCGGCGACGATTGCACCATCGGGGCCGGGGCGACGTTGTCCCACGCGGTGCTGGGCCATCGTGTCGTGATCTATCCCGGAGCGCGGATCGGTCAGGACGGGTTCGGTTTTGCGATGGGGCCGCAAGGGCATCTGAAAGTGCCGCAATTGGGCCGGGTTGTGATCGGCAATGGCGTCGAAATCGGGGCCAATACGACGATCGACCGCGGCGCTGGACCTGATACAGTGATCGGCGATGGCTGTATGATAGACAACCTCGTTCAGATTGGGCACAACGTCCATCTGGGGCGGGGATGCGTTCTGGTTTCCCAGGTTGGCGTGTCCGGATCGACCCACCTGGGCGATTTCGTCGCCGCCGGGGGGCAGGCCGGTCTGACCGGGCATCTGCATATTGGATCGGGCGCCCGTATTGCCGCTCAATCCGGGGTAATGCGCGATATCGCTCCCGGCGAGACCGTCGGGGGAAGCCCCGCCGTTGCGATGGCTGACTGGCTGCGCACGTCGGCTCTGTTAAGCCGGATGATTCGCCGCAAAAGGTAGAGAGACCGAGAACAGGTTGGTTGCCGGCTCCGTTGCCGGTCAGGGAAGGTTAGAAAGAGGGCAGGGATCGATATGGACACCACCGTCACCGACCGGGGCAAGGTCATCGACATCAACCGGATCATTCAGATGATCCCGCATCGCTATCCGTTCCTGATGGTGGACCGGGTGATTGATGTCATCGCCAACGAAAGCGCCGTCGGCATCAAGAACGTCACCATCAACGAACCGTTTTTCCAGGGGCACTTCCCCTCTCGTCCGGTGTTCCCGGGCGTGCTGATCGTCGAGGCGATGGCGCAGACCGCCGCCGTTCTGGTGGTCGAGACGTTGGGACCGTCGGCCGAAGGAAAACTGGTCTATTTCATGAGCGTCGATACCTGTCGTTTCCGCAAGCCGGTCGGCCCGGGCGATCAATTGATGATCCATGTCTTCAAGGAACGTAGCCGCGCCAATGTGTGGAAGTTCCGCGCCGAGGCCAAGGTCGCTGGAGTTCTGGTTGCCGAAGCCACTTATGCCGCAATGATTTTGGACGAATAATGACCCAAATCCATCCCAGCGCCGTCGTCGATTCCAAGGCCGAAATCGCCGCTTCGGCTGTGGTCGGTCCATTCTGCATGGTCGGTCCCGAGGTTGTCCTGGGGGACAATGTCGAGCTGGTGTCGCATGTCGCGGTCGCGGGGCGGACGCGGATCGGTGCCGGAACCCGCATCTTCCCCTTCGCGTCGATCGGGCACCGTCCGCAGGATTTGAAGTACAAGGACGAGCCGTCGGTGTTGGAGATCGGGTCCAACAACCAGATCCGCGAGCATGTCACGATGAATCCCGGCACCGAAGGCGGCGGGATGGTGACACGGGTCGGTGACAATTGCCTGTTCATGGCCAGCGCTCACGTTGCCCACGATTGCATCTTGGGCAATAACGTCATCATGGCCAATAACGCCACCCTGGCCGGGCATGTTTCGGTCGGCGAGTACGCCTTTCTGGGCGGTCTGTCGGCGGTGCACCAGTTTGTCCGCATCGGCAAGCATGCGATGATCGGCGGCATGTCGGGGGTCGAGGCCGATGTCATTCCCTTTGGCGTCGTGATCGGCAATAGGGCTCATCTCAACGGGCTCAATATCGTCGGCCTGAAGCGGCGCGGCTTCTCGCGCGACGACATCCACACCCTTCGCAACGCCTATCGTTTGCTGTTCGCGCCCGAGGGGACATTGCAGGAGCGGTTGTCCGACGTCGAGGATCAGTATCAGGGCAATGCGGTGGTGATGGAGATCGTCGCCTTTATTCGCTCCGATACCTCGCGTTCGCTCAGTACGCCGAAATTCGCCGGCGATGGCGTCTAGCAAGCTCGGCATTATCGCCGGTGGCGGCTGCCTGCCCGGGCTGATCGCCGCCGCCTGCCGCGCCGAGGGAAGACCGGCCCATTTCCTCGCCTTGACCGGACATGCCGATCCGGCGGTGATCGCCGCCGCCGGTTTGCCCGCCGACTGGATCCGTCTGGGCGAGGCCGGAAGCGGTTTTGACAGCCTGCGCCGTGCCGGTGTGGGCGACGTGGTGATGGTCGGCCCGGTGCGGCGTCCCTCGCTGTCGGAACTGGCTCCCGATCTGCGCACCGCCCGATTTTTCGCCCGGATCGGGTTGAAGGCCCTGGGTGATGACGGTTTGCTGCGTGCCGTCGTTGCCGAACTGGAAAGCGAGGGCTTTCGTGTCGTCGGTATCGATCAGGTGCTGGCGTCGTGTCTTGCCAGTCCCGGTCTGTATGGCGGACCGGCTCCGGATGCTCAGGCCGAAACCGATATCGCCCGCGGGATCGAGGTTGCCCGCGCCCTTGGCGCCGTCGATGTCGGCCAGTCGGTCGTGGTGCAACAGGGACTCGTGCTGGGAGTCGAGGCGATCGAGGGAACCGACCGCCTGATCGAGCGCTGCGGTCCGCTGGCGCGCGACGGGATCGGCGGCGTCCTGGTCAAGCTGAAGAAACCCGGCCAGGATCGCCGGATCGACCTTCCCGCCATCGGCACCAACACCGTGAGTGCCGCCGCCGCCGCCGGATTGCGCGGCATCGCTGTCGAAGCGGGGGGAGCGCTGGTGTTGGGGCGCGAGGCGGTCGCGGCCGAGGCCCGGCGTCTCGGCGTATTCGTCGTCGGGATTTCGCCGCCATGAGCGCCACCCCGCCGCTGATTTATCTGATTGCCGGGGAGCCGTCGGGCGATCTGCTCGGAGCCCGGCTGATGGCGGCGTTGAAACAGCAAACCGGCGGCGCGGTCCGCTTTGCCGGGATCGGCGGCGAGGAGATGCAGGCCGAGGGGCTGGTGTCGCTGTTTCCGATGGCCGAATTGTCGGTGATGGGGCTGGTCGAAGTGTTGCCCCGGCTGCCCGCGATCCTCCGCCGCCTTCGCCATACTCTTTCCGATATCGAAACAAAAGCGCCCGACGCGGTGGTGACGATTGATTCCTGGGGATTTTGCGGTCGCATCCATCGCGGATTGAAGGAACAGGGGTCGTCTATTCCCCGGATTCATTACGTCGCGCCGATGGTGTGGGCGTGGAAGAAGGGGCGGACGCGCTCGCTGGCCCAGGTGCTCGACCTGCTGTTGACTCTATTTCCCAACGAACCCGCCTGGTTCGAGAAAGAGGGCCTGCGCTCGGTTCATGTCGGCCATTCGGTGATCGAGGGGGGAGCCGGGCAGGGCGATGCCGCTGCCTTCCGTGCCCGCCATGGGCTGGCTCCCGATCAACGGATTCTCTGCCTGCTGCCGGGGAGCCGACGGTCCGAGACCTCGCGCCTGTTGCCGGTGTTCGGCGACACCGTCGCCAGTCTGGCCTCCCGCTATCCCGATCTGGTCGTCGCCCTGCCGACCGTCGAAACCGTTGCCGACGAGGTTGCCGCGGCTGCCGCCGGATGGAAATTGCCGACGCTGGTGCTGCGGGGGGCCTCCGCCCGCTTCGACGCCTTCGCCGCCTCCGCGGCGGCGCTGGCCGCGTCCGGCACTGTGGCCCTTGAGTTGGCGATGGCGGGAGTTCCGGCGGTGATCGCCTATCGGGTCTCGCCGGTATCGGCCTTTGTCGCCACCCGCTTCCTCGGCCTGGACGTGAAATTCGTCTCGCTGGTCAACATCCTGGCAGAACGCGCGGTGATGCCTGAATTGCTGCAAGACGAGTGCCGTCCCGAACGTCTGGCTGCGGCTGTGGCCGAATTGCTGGACGATCCCGCCGCCGTCGAGGCGCAACGCGCCGGAGCGCGCGACGCGTTGACTCGCCTTGGTTTGGGCGGAGACAGCCCCAGCGCCCGCGCCGCCACGACGATTCTGACCTTTATCGGAGAAAAGCGATGAGCCAAGCTCCCGATACCGCCGGATGGCGGTTTCTTCATACGATGATCCGGGTCGGCAATCTGGATCGCTCGATCGACTTCTACACCAGATTGTTGGGGATGCGGCTGTTGCGCCGCACCGATTTCCCCGAGGGACGCTTCACCCTGGCCTTCGTCGGCTATGGGGCGGAAAGCGACCAGACCGTGGTCGAACTGACCTATAATTGGGACACGCCGTCATATGATCTCGGCAGCGGCTTTGGCCATCTGGCCCTGGGCGTTCCCGACATCTATGTCGCCTGCGCCGCGCTGGCCGAAGCGGGAGCGAATATCCTTCGGGCGCCCGGCCCGATGAAGCATGGCAGCACGGTCATCGCGTTTGTCGAGGACCCCGATGGCTATCGCGTCGAGTTGATCCAGACCTAAAGCCTTAAGCGAGGGACGAGCGAAGGGTATCCAGCCAGGGGGCGATATCGTTCCGTGCCCGGATCGAATAGAGTTTCTTGCGCTCGCGTCCCTTGACCCGGCGTCCTGACTCGTCCCGTTCGGGCGGCGGCGGGAACAGGCCGAAGGTGACGTTCATCGGCTGAAAGGTCTCGGCCAGCGCCCCGCCAGTGACGTGAGCGAGCAACGCCCCGAGCGCACTGGTCAGCGGCGGCGGGGGCAGGTCGCGCCCACGGGCCTCGGCGGCGGTGAAGCAACCCGCCAGCAGGCCGATCGCGGCGCTTTCGACATAGCCTTCGCAGCCGGTGATCTGTCCGGCCAAACGCAACCGGGGCTCGGCTTTCAGGGTCAGATCCCGCGTGAGCACGCGCGGCCCGTTGACGAAGGTATTGCGGTGCAGACCGCCCAGTCGGGCGAATTCGGCATTCTCCAGCCCCGGAATGGTGCGGAACAGCCGAACCTGCTCGCCATGGCGCAGCTTGGTCTGGAAGCCGACCATGTTGTAGAGCGTCGCCAGCGCGTTGTCCTGGCGCAACTGGACCACCGCGAACGGCTTCGGTCCGTTGGGGTCGGTCAGCCCGACCGGTTTCATCGGGCCAAAGGCCAGGGTTCCGCGCCCGCGCGACGCCATCACCTCGATCGGCAGGCATCCCTCGAAATAGGGGGTGTCTTTTTCCCAATCGCGGAACGGAACGGTGTCTCCCGCCAGCAAGCCGTCGATGAAGCTGTCATATTGCTCGCGCGACAGCGGGCAATTGATGTAGTCCGAGCCGTCGCCTTTGTCGTAGCGCGACTGGAACCACGCCTTCGAGAAATCAATGCTGTCGCGCACCACGATCGGCGCGATGGCGTCGAAGAAGGACAGCGAATCCTCGCCGGTCAGGGCCGCCAGCGCCTCGGCCAGCGGGGCCGAGGTCAACGGACCGGTCGCGACGATCACCCGCTCCCACTCGGCCGGAGGCAGCCCCGCGATTTCCTCGCGGCGGATGGTGACGTTGGGATGGGCTTCCAACGCGGCCTGAACATGGGCGGAAAAGGCTTCGCGATCGACCGCCAGCGCGCCGCCCGCCGGAACCTTGCAGGCATCGGCGGCGGACAAAATCAGCGATCCGGCCCGCCGCATCTCTTCGTGCAGAAGACCGACGGCATTGTGATCGGCATCGTCCGAGCGCAATGAATTGGAGCAAACCAGTTCCGCCAGTCCATCGCTGTGATGGGCCGGGGTCTGGCGCACGGGGCGCATTTCGTGGAGGATGACGGGAAGGCCGGCCTGGGCGAGTTGCCAGGCGGATTCCGACCCGGCCAACCCGCCGCCGACGACGTGGATGGGATGTTCGCTCATACCCCCCGACATAGCCGCTTCGGCGGCATCTGTCCAGGGGGTGGGGAGGGAGCCTAACTCTTCTGCTGGGCCGCCAACTGGGTCAGCCAGCCGATTCCGGCTCCGGTCGCGGCTCCGATCGAGCTGGTTCCGCTCACCGCCTTGGCGTCGGTGACGCTCTTGCCATCGGAGGTGTCGATCGGACCGAAGGCGTAGGTGGCGAAGGTGCTGGACGGACCGCGTTGTTCCGACTCAGTCGAATGGGTGTCGGCCTCGTCCTTGCGGTTCAGTAAAAGGTGGCTGGGGATCGCGGAAACTGATTGCATGGCGCACACTCCATGGCCTAGACAGCGTTTGCTACTTCCATGCAGACTGCGTGCCAGATCGGGAGACGGCGAAAGTCAGCCATCGTTAGCGAACCAGACCCGGCAAATTCTGCCCAAAACAAACCGGCCGGATCATTTCTTCCCAGTCTGAATTTGGGTATAAGCGGAGGTGATCGGGGGCCGTTTCCACTCCACGATGGATCCGGTTCCTGATTTTTGCTCAAGGCCGCAGACGCTGCGGGGCTGGCGTGGCTCAAACGTCGCGTGGGCTTGTCGCCCTTTGCGCTTGGACGCCGTCCGGACGAGAAGGGCTCTAGGAGGACATATGGCCAGGACTTATTATGTCGTCGGTGGCGAGTATGCCGACACCACCTTTACCGCCCTGGCCTCCGGTCAGGCCGAAGAAACCTTCGGCCCGTTCGAGGAGCGCGAGGCTCATGAATGTTGGCGCGCCCTGACCGGCAAGACCGTCGATAATGCGATGGTCCGCTATTTCATCCGCGAAAGCGGTGACGGAGCCGCGAGCGCGGCCGCCAGTTGGTATGTCGTTGGCGGCGAATATACCGGTACCGACTTTACCACCATTGCCGCTGACCGCCGCCTGGAGGTGCTGGGGCCGTTCGATCGCCCGACCGCGCTGGCGACGTGGCGCGAATTGACGGGACGTACCGTCGATAGCGCGCTGACCCGCTTCGACCTGTGCACAGAGTCCGATCTGAAGCGGCGTGGGCTGTCCGCCGGGTGACGATGGCGGGAAAGCGGAGCGGGGGAGGCCCCCGCTCCGGACCCGATCCGGTCTATTCGACGCGATGAATCAGATGGTAGCCGAACGAGGTTTCGATCACCCCGCTGACCTCGTCCACGGCCAGGGCGAACGCGGCCCGGTCGAATTCGGGGACCATCGCTCCGGGGCCGAAATGACCGAGATCGCCGCCTTCCTCCGCCGACGGACAGTCGGAATATTCCTTGGCCATCTGGCCGAAATCGGCCCCGTCGCGAATCTCGTCGAGAATCTCGGTGATGGCCGACAACGCCTCGTCCTTGGTCCGGGTCGATTGGGACCGCATCGAGCCCTTGTACATCAACAGGATATGGGCGGCGCGAATCTGGGCGGACATGGGATGCTCCGAAATTTGAAAAAGGCCGACACTGTAACCGAGCTAGTCCAATGCCGCCACGGGTGATCCTGTTCAACAAACCGTTCGACGTGCTGTGCCAATTCACCGACCGCGAGGGCGGGCGGCGCACGCTGAAGGACTATATCGACCAGCCGGGGGTTTATCCGGCCGGGCGGCTCGACCGCGATTCGGAAGGATTGCTGGTCTTGAGCGATTCCGGCCCACTGATCGCCCGGATTGCCGATCCCCGCCACAAGATGGCGAAGACCTATCTGGCCCAGGTCGAGGGGATCCCGACCGAAGCGGCACTGGCCGCGTTACGCCAGGGGGTGATGCTGAAGGATGGCCCGACCCGTCCGGCCGGAGCGCGACTGATCGATGAGCCCGAGCAATTGTGGCCGCGCGACCCGCCGATCCGTACCCGTGCAGCCATCCCCACCCGCTGGGTGGAACTGGTGCTACGCGAAGGGCGTAACCGTCAGGTCCGCCGGATGACTGCTGCGGTCGGCTTTCCCACCCTGCGGCTGATCCGCTGGGCGGTGGGGGAGTGGAGCCTGGATGGACTGGCTCCGGGTCAGTGGCGCGGCCTGCCCTGAAATTGTCATCACTCCGACCGTCATAACGCCATCATTGACCGCCATGATCCGGCTCGAAGTCGGTTGGGGGCGCGCCGGTCCGGCTTCGTGGTTCGACAGCGCCGACGGAAGGGTATGATGGGACGGAAATACAAGGGCGACTTGGCCCGCAGCGACACCCAGGGTTGGATGGAGGAAGCCGAGGCGGCCGAGATGGTGGTGTCCCTCCCGGTGCAAACGCGCCCGAGCGGGATCGACCCCGAAACCTGCCGCCGCGCTCAGGCGGTCGCGGTCCGCCAGCTTCAGGCCCGGATCGCGAGCTATTACTGAGGAGTCGGCACCGGTGTCAACCATGGTTGACAGGGTGGAGGCGTGAGACACCGCAGCAGCGTCAACACCGGTTGACGGCGGTGGCGTCAGGCCCAAGGCGGCCGACTCGACCGGCCCCCAGGTGATCTCGACCCGACGGTCGTCATTTTGTGACGGATGGGGCACAGACGGGGTGGGGCGGCTTTCGCCTTTGCCCACGATCTCGATCACCGGGGCGGTCACTCCCAGCTTGATTAGTTGCTCGGCGACGGCGCGGGCGCGGCGCTCCGACAGCGCGCGGTTGTAAGTCTTTGCCCCCCGGGCATCGGTAAAGCCGGAAATCCGGATTTCGTCTGGCTTGGCCGCCTTCAATCCCGGCGCGGCGTCCCACAGCCTTTGCATCGTCGAGGCGGAAATCTCGGCTTTGTTCGAGGCGAAATGGACGATGATCGGCTGCGTCGGCCGCTCGATGGCCGGAGCGGCTTGGGGCGGCTGCGGCGGAAGCGGGGCAGGGGGAGGGGGCGCGGCGACGACAGGGGCGGGAGACGCGTTGCTGTCTTGAAGCTGATGATGGCCCGTATCGACGGAAGCCGACGAGCAGGCAGCCAGCCCCGCCAGCCCGGTCAGGGCAACGAGGAGACGGATGAACCGCATGGGGCGAGCCGGGAGCATCAAGACAGAACACCAAAGACCGATTGATCCGTTCAGACTGTCTTAGGTTCGTCTTGTCTGTCCAGCCCTTTTATTGTTGATCGGCAAATCCCCGGGGAGGCGTTCTCTTGTCAACCCAACAGTAAAGGTTGACTTTGATTAAGAGTGACCCGGGTGACGACTTGGTTGACGCCAGACGAATTTGTTTAAAAAAGAAAGGGTTAACCCCTCCCCTTCCAGACAAGACATTCAGAATCCGGATTATGAGCCGACGCGGATTGATTAACGGAGGAGGCCGCCTCTCGACGTCTCCTCCCTCACCATTGGTCAGAAGCGGCCCGGTCCCGCCGGAGCGGCATGACGGGCCAGGATCGGGCCGAGATGCTGGCCGGTATAGCTCTGCGGGCAGGCGGCGACGTCTTCCGGCGTTCCGGCGACAACGATGCTGCCCCCGCCATCACCCCCTTCGGGACCAAGATCGACGATCCAGTCGGCAGTCTTGATCACTTCGAGGTTATGTTCGATCACGACAATCGTGTTGCCGGTCTCGACCAGAGCCTGGAGCACTTCGAGCAATTTGCGGACATCCTCGAAATGCAGACCGGTGGTCGGTTCGTCGAGAATGTAAAGAGTCCGCCCGGTGGCGCGGCGCGACAGCTCCTTGGCCAGCTTGACCCGCTGGGCTTCGCCGCCCGACAGGGTGGTGGCCTGCTGTCCAAGATGGATATAGCCAAGCCCGACCCGTTGCAGCGTCACCATCCGGTCGCGGATCGCCGGAACCGCCTTGAAAAACTCGGCGGCTTCCTCGACGGTCATGTCGAGTACGTCGGCAATGCTTTTGCCGCGGAAAGTGATCTCCAGCGTTTCGCGGTTGTAGCGCCGCCCCTTGCAGACGTCGCACTGGACATAGACGTCGGGCAGGAAATGCATCTCGATCTTGATCAGCCCGTCGCCCTGACAGGCTTCGCAGCGTCCGCCTTTGACGTTGAACGAGAACCGGCCCGGCTTGTAGCCGCGCGCCTTCGCTTCCGGCAGTTCGGCGAACCAGTCGCGGATCGGGGTGAAGGCTCCGGCATAGGTCGCGGGATTCGAGCGGGGCGTTCGTCCGATCGGGCTTTGGTCGATGTCGATAATCTTGTCGAGATGTTCGACTCCGTCGATCCGGTCGAACGGAGACGGCTGTTCGCGCGCTCCCATCAGACGGCGGGCCAGCGCCTTGTACAGCGTCTCGATCACCAGGGTCGATTTGCCGCCGCCCGAGACTCCGGTGATGCAGGTCAGCGTCCCCAACGGAACGGTGAGGGTGACGTCCTTCAGATTGTTGCCGCGCGCGCCCACCAGCGACAACGCCGCGCCGGAACCGGGGCGACGCCCGGCCGGCAGATCAATCCGGCGATGACCGGTGAGATAGCGGCCGGTCAGACTGGCGGGATTGTCCATCACCTCGGCGGGGGTGCCTTCGGCGACGACGCTGCCGCCGTGAATTCCGGCTCCCGGCCCCATGTCGATCAGATAATCAGCACTGCGGATCGCGTCTTCGTCATGCTCGACGACAATCACGGAATTGCCGATGTCGCGCAGCCGCTTCAACGTCGCCAGCAGCCGGTCGTTGTCGCGCTGATGCAGGCCGATCGACGGCTCGTCCAGCACGTAGAGCACCCCGGTCAGGCCCGAGCCGATCTGGCTGGCCAGCCGGATACGCTGGCTTTCCCCACCCGACAGCGAGCCCGAACCGCGTCCCAGCGTCAGGTAATCGAGGCCGACATCGACCAGGAAGCCGAGGCGGTCGTTGATCTCACGCAGGATGCGCCGGGCGATCTCGCGATCCTTCGGCGTTAGATGAAGATCCAGCTCGCCGAACCAGTCGCGCGCCGCGACGATCGACATTTCGGCGGTCTGGCTGATATGCAGCCCGCGGATCTTGACCGCCAGCGCTTCGGGTTTCAGCCGCGCCCCGCCGCAGACCTCGCACGGCGCGGTGCCCTGAAAGCGCGACAATTCTTCCCGCACCCAAGACGAATCCGTCTCGCGGAAACGCCGGGCCATATTGGGGATCACGCCCTCGAACGATTTCTTGGTGTGGTAGCCGCGAAAGCCATCCTCGTACTCGATGGTGATCTCTTCGGTGCCGGAACCGTGCAAGATCACCTCGCGCACCCGTTCGGGCAGAGCCGACCAGGGCAGATCGAGGCCAAAGCGGTAATGCGCCGCCAGCCCCTGGAGGGTTTGCAGGTAATATTGGGAGGTCGATCCGGCCCACGGCGCGATCGCCCCTTCGCGCAGCGACAGATCGGGGTTCGGAATAACCAGTTCGGGATCGAAATAAAGTTTGACGCCCAGACCGTCACAGGCGGGGCAGGCTCCGAACGGGTTATTGAACGAGAACAGCCGGGGCTCGATTTCCTCGATGGTGAAGCCCGAGACCGGGCAGGCGAACTTGGCCGAAAAGATCGTTCGCTCGCCGGTCTCGGCGTTCTCGGCGATGCACAGCCCGTCGGAGAGGGACAGCGCGGTTTCGATCGAATCCGCCAGCCGGTTGCCGAGACCGGGATGGATCACCAGGCGATCGACAACGACGTCGATGTCGTGTTTCTTTTTCTTGTCGAGGGCGGGAACGGCGTCGATTTCGTAGAGGGTGCCATCGACCTTGACGCGCTGAAACCCCTTCTTTTGAAGCTCGAGCAGATCCTTGCGATACTCGCCCTTGCGGCCGCGCACATAGGGCGCAAGCAGATAAAGCCGGGTGCCGTCGTCCATCGTCTCGACGCGATCGACCATCTGGCTGACGGTCTGGCTTTCAATCGGCAGTCCGGTCGCCGGCGAATGCGGCACGCCCACCCGTGCCCACAGCAGGCGCATGTAATCGTAGATTTCGGTGACGGTGCCGACGGTCGAGCGGGGATTGCGGGACGTCGTCTTCTGCTCGATCGAAATCGCCGGACTGAGGCCCTCGATGCTCTCGACATCGGGCTTTTGCATCAGTTCGAGGAACTGGCGGGCATAGGCCGACAGCGACTCGACATAGCGGCGCTGTCCCTCGGCATAGATGGTGTCGAACGCCAGAGACGACTTGCCCGAACCCGACAGGCCGGTGATCACCACCAGTTTGTCGCGGGGAATGTCGATATCGACGCTTTTCAGATTATGCTCGCGGGCTCCGCGAACCCGGATGGCACCGCTCATCGTTGTTCAGCCTTCGTCGAACTGTGAACCGGCGGCGGATGGTAGAGGGTTTCCCGGGTGGGATAAAGCCCCTCCGTCACTCCATCCGCCGCACGGGTCGCCGGGTCAGGCCCGGACACTGTTCAGGAAGGTGCCGACTTCCTGGTCGAGACGGTTCGACTGAACCGCGAGATCGTGCGAAGCGTGAAGAACCCCGTTCGAGGTTTCGCCGACTTCGCCCACCGCCGCCGCCAACTGGGTCAGATAGTCGGTGACCTGACGGGTGCCTTCGGAGGCCTGCTGGATGTTGCGCGAGATTTCGGCGGTCGCGGCATGCTGCTCTTCGACCGCAGCGGCGATCCCGGCGCCGATTTCGTCGATCCGCCCGATGGTACCGCCAATGATGCGGATCGCGCCCACCGCCTCGGTGGTGGCGGCCTGAACCGCGCCGATCTGGGCCCCGATTTCCTCGGTCGCCCGCGCCGTCTGGTTGGCAAGGTGTTTGACCTCGTTGGCGACAACGGCAAAGCCCTTGCCCGCCTCACCGGCGCGGGCCGCTTCGATCGTCGCGTTCAGCGCAAGCAGATTGGTCTGGGCCGCAATGTCGTTGATCAGACCGACCACGTCGCCGATCTTGCCCGCCGCCTCGGCCAAGCCCTTGACCAGTTGGTCGGTGCGCTGAGCTTCGGAGACCGCCTCGGCCGACATCGTCGCCGATTGCTGAACCTGACGGCTGATTTCACGGATCGAGGCCGACAATTCCTCCGAAGCGGACGCCACGGTCTGGACGTTGGTCGAAGCCTGTTCGGCGGCGGCGGCAACGGAGGTCGCCTGAGACGAGGTCTGACGGGCCACCCCGGTCAGACATTCCGCCGCATGTTTCATGGTGCCGGCCGAGGCGGCAATGACGTCGGAAACCTGCTTGACGCTGCTTTCGAAGGAATCCGCCATCACCATCGCGGCGCGGCGACGCTCTTCCTCGGCGCGCAACTTCGACAATTCCTGCTCGCGGCGCAACGTCGCCGCCTCGCGGGCGGCATCGCGCAGGGTCAGAATCGACTGCGCCAGCGAACCGATTTCGTCGGTCCGTTCGGTTTCGGTGACGTTGGTATCGTAATCCTGATTGGCCAAGCGGTTGGTGATCGCCGACAGGCGCTTGAGCGGGTTGGCGATGTGACGGGCCACGCCCAAGGCCAATGTTCCCGACAGGAGGGTGACCAGCAGGACCAGACCGGCGAAATGAAGTGCCTTGTCCCAGAAAATCTCCTCGATATCGTCGATATAGATGCCGGTCCCCATCATCCAGCCCCACGGCTTGAAGAGTTCGGCATAGGACAGCTTGTCAATTGCGACGGTCGAACCGGCACGGGGGAATTGGTAGAACAGCGAGCCGCCGCCGCCCTGGGCCAGCTCGATCAGACGGCGAACGATAAGGACGCCGTTGGAATCCTTGGTTTCGATCGCGTTGCTGCCTTCGCGGTCGGGATTACCGGGAACCATTACCGCCGTTCCATCCACCGCATAAATAAAGAAATACTCGTCCTTATCGTAGCGGAGGTCGCGCAGCAGGTTGCGGGTCCGGGTTTGTGCTTCGGCCTGATCGAACTCGCCTTTGGCAGCGCGAGTTTGATGGTCAAGGGCAATGCCCTGAGCCACTTCAACTAGATTTCGCAGCTTTACGACCCGGTCTTCCACCATGATTGATCGCAAAAAGAACATCGCCAAGGTTGCGACGACGACAAAGCCGACAATGCTCCCGGCGACAACAATCAAAAGTTTGCCGGAAATCCCCATTTTGGAGGCCATCGTTTCTCTCCACCCGGACGAGTACGCACGAACGCACCGATGACATATGCATCGGTATGAAATTTTGCCAGATTGTTCCAAACAAATAGTTAAACGGCAAACGCGCTTGCGGATCAGAGGGTATGCATTTACGGTGTGGATCGTCATTGGGGAGTAGCCTCCCTCGGCTTGATCCGGGGGGGATGCGTCAACAGACTTGAGCCGGCATGGCTCATGGCGCATCCGGCATCGGTCGCTTGGCGAGACCTTTGGCTTGGCGACCGACACCAGGGGGGTGGGCGGGGCGCAAAGCCATTGGTTTACCGTCAGCCCAGCCCCCAAGAGTGATTATGGACGCTTTGTTTGTTTCCGCCGCGATCGTGGCGATTGCCGAGATCGGCGACAAAACCCAATTGCTGGCGCTGGTGCTGGCGGCCCGGTTCCGCCGTCCCCTTCCGATCATTTTCGGTATCCTGGTCGCGACCCTGGCCAATCACGGATTGGCCGCCTGGGCCGGGACTGCGGTCGCCGCCTGGCTGGGGGGCGAGACAATGCGCTGGGCGCTGGGGATGTCGTTTCTGGCGATGGCCGCCTGGATTCTGGTTCCCGACAAAATTGATGACGACGCCCCCGGAATCGGCGAGCGTTTCGGTCCTTTTCTCGCGACTACGGTTGCATTTTTCCTGGTCGAGATTGGCGACAAGACTCAGATCGCGACGGTTGCTCTGGCGGCGCGGTACGAGGATCTGCTGTTGGTCACCTGCGGTACCACCCTTGGCATGATGGCGGCGAACGTCCCGGCGGTCCTGCTGGGCGAGGCGGCGGCGACCCGGCTGCCGTTGCGGCTGGTCCACATCGTCGCCGCGATCCTGTTCGCGATCATGGGAATCCTAACCCTCAGCAAGGTCGGGGCCGATCTGATCAAGCAATTAGGGTAGGAGAGGGGGGAGGCTGATACCCGCACTCGGATATCAGCCTCTTGTTGTCAGTTTGTCAGGCGCGGATGGTGTGCAGGAACGTCCCGACCTCGCCATCCAGCCGCTTCGATTGTTCGGTCAGGTTGGAGGACGCCGAAAGAACGCCGCCCGAGGTTTTCTCGACATCGGCGATCGCCATCGCCAGATCGCCCAGATAATCGGTGACCTGACGGGTTCCTTCGGACGCTTGCTGGATGTTGCGCGAGATTTCCGAGGTCGCGGCGTGCTGCTGCTCGACCGCGGCGGCAATCGCCGTCCCGATCCCATCGATCCGCCCAATCGTGCCGCCGATGATGCGGATCGCCCCCACCGCTTCGGCGGTGGCGGATTGAACCGCGCTGATCTGAGCCCCGATTTCCTCGGTCGCCCGCGCCGTCTGGTTGGCAAGGTGCTTGACCTCCCCCGCGACGACGGCAAAGCCCTTGCCCGCATCGCCCGCCCGCGCCGCTTCGATGGTAGCGTTGAGCGCGAGAAGGTTGGTCTGGGCGGCGATGTCGTTGATCAGGCGCACCACGTCGCCGATCCGCCCGACCGCCTCGGCCAGCCCCTGGACCAGCCGGTCGGAGCGTTCGGCCTCGGCCACCGCGTCGGACGACATCATCGCCGATTGCTGGACCTGACGGCTGATTTCCCGAATCGAGGCGGACAATTCCTCCGAGGCGGCGGCGACGGTCTGTACCTTGGCCGAGGCCTGATCGGCGGCCGAGGCGACGTCGCTGGCCTGGGCCGATGTCTGGTTCGCCACTCCGGTCAGGCTCTGGGCCGCATCGCGCATGGCATGAGCCGAGGTGGCGATGACGTCGGTCACCTGTTTGACACTGCTCTCGAACGAATCCGCCATCAAGCGGGCGGCAGTCCGGTGCTCTTCCTCGACCTGCCGCTTGATCTGTTCCTGCGAGTCCCGCAGGGACTGCGCCTCGCGGGCGATATCGCGCAAGGCCCGGATCGAGACCGCCAGCGAGCCGATCTCATCGCTGCGTTCGGTCTCTGTGACCTCGATTGCATAATTCTGGCTGGCCAATTGGGTGGTCGTCTCGGTCAACCGCTTCAGCGGCATCGCGATATGGCGGGCCATCGCCATCACCAAGGCGGTGGTCAGCAGGGTGATCACCAGGACAATCGCGGAGAATTTCAGCGCGGCCGAACGGAATTCGGCTTCAATATCGTCGATGGCGACGGCAGAGCCGATCATCCAGCCCCAGGGGGCGAAGAACTGGGCGTAAGAGCCTTTGGGGAGCGGAGTTTCCGAACCGGGACGGGTGAAGTGATAGAACACCGGCCCACCTCCCGCCTTGGCCACGTCGATCATCCGCGAGATGAAGGGCAATCCGTTGACGTCTTTGATGCCAAGCGAGTTCTTGCCTTCCCGCTCGGAGCGGCCGGGGCTGAGCATGCACGTCCCATCCTCGGCATAGATGAACAGATATTCCGCTCCGTCATAGCGAACGGCGCGCAATTGATCGCGGACCCGCTTTTGCGCCTCGTCCTGGGTGAACTCGCCTTTGACGGCGCGGTCATAGTGCTCTTGCGTAAAAGAGCGGGCGATGTCGGTAACGCTGCGCAATTTGGCGATGCGGTCGGCGGTCATCGATTCGTGCAGGAAGACCATTCCCAGACTCGCGACCAGAATGAAACCGACGACGCTGGTCGCCACAACGATCAGCATTTTTCCTGAAAGACCCAGCCTCGGCACGGTGTATTTCCCCTAGGATAAAAACCTGAACGTGATTCGCCTGCCGCAAATAAAAGATTCGGGCAGCAAACCGGGATCGATAAAAGGGACCGTCTCCCTTCGCGTTCCCCGATAGGCCATCGTTCCGGCAGAGTCCAGATCGTTTGTCCTTCGAAACGGAAAACGGGAGGCCCCTGGTGGAGCCTCCCGCTGATAAATGGACCGTCGGTAGTGATCGAAGGTCAGAACGGAATTTCGTCGTCAAGATCGGCCGGAGGTTCCCAACTCTGGCCACCGCCTTGACGCGCCGCACCGCCACCGCCGCCCTGGCGCGGCGGAGCATCGTCATAGCCGCCGCCGAAGCCACCGCCGCCGCCGCCGCCGCCGGCAGAGCCGCCTTCGCGGCCGCCCAGCAGGGTCAGCTCACCCTTGAACCGTCCGATCACCACTTCGGTGGTGTACCGCTCCTGACCGGACTGATCGGTCCATTTGCGGGTCTGGAGAGCCCCTTCGATATAGACCGAGCTGCCCTTACGCAGATAGCGCTCGGCGACGTCGGCGAGATTGGGGTTGAAGATCACCACCCGGTGCCACTCGGTCTTTTCCTTGCGTTCGCCGCTGGCGCGGTCCTTCCAGGATTCCGAGGTGGCGATGTTGAGAGAGACGATCTTCGCCCCGTCCTGAGAGGTCCGCACCTCGGGGTCGCGCCCCAGATTGCCGACGAGAATGACTTTATTGACGCTGCCAGCCATGGCGCATTGTCCCCGCGAATGATCAAGGCGGCGAACTTTAGACCATGGCGCCGGGCGGCGAAAGGGGCCTCTTTTCCACGTCGGGAAGAGGAATGATGGCCGCGCGGTTGTCGCTCTGCACGATATCTGGTAGCGTGCGCCTCCATAGCCGTCCGGTCGCCGCAATCCATGGTTGCTGGTGCCGGTGTGGTCATGCCCAAAGTCTAGTGCAACCGATGGGAAGACATCGTTGACCACCCCTCCTGCGTCGCCACAATTCGATATTACTCCGGTCACCATCGAAGATGAGATGAAGCGGTCTTATCTCGATTACGCGATGAGCGTGATCGTGAGCCGGGCGCTTCCCGACGTCCGCGACGGATTGAAACCGGTCCATCGACGTATTCTGTTCGCGATGAAAGAGGCCGGTTACGACTTCAATAAGCCGTTCCGCAAATCGGCCCGCATCGTCGGTGACGTCATGGGTAAGTATCACCCCCATGGCGACAGCGCGATCTATGACGCCATGGTGCGGATGGCCCAGACGTTTTCGATGCGGTTGCCGCTGATCAACGGTCAGGGCAATTTTGGCTCGATGGACGGCGATCCGCCCGCGGCGATGCGCTATACCGAGGCCCGCCTGGCCCGCGTCGCCCACTCGCTGATCGAGGATATCGACAAGGAAACCGTCGATTTCCAGGCCAATTACGACGAATCCTCGTTCGAACCGACGGTGCTGCCGGCGCGGTTCCCCAATCTGCTGGTCAATGGTGCGGGGGGCATTGCCGTCGGCATGGCCACCAACATCCCGCCGCATAATCTGGGCGAGGTGATCGACGCCTGCTGCGCCTATATCGACGATCCCGAGGTGACGCCCGACCGGCTGACCGAACTGGTGCCGGGCCCGGACTTTCCGACCGGCGGCACCATTCTTGGCCGCGCCGGAATCCGCGCCGCCCAATTGACCGGGCGTGGCTCGGTGGTTCTGCGCGCCCGCGTCCATTTCGAGGACATTCGTAAGGACCGCGAAGCGATCGTCGTTACCGAGATGCCCTATCAGGTCAACAAGGCGCGGATGCTCGAGCAGATCGCCGAGTTGGTTCGCGACAAGAAGATCGAAGGCATTTCCGACCTGCGCGACGAATCCGACCGCGACGGGGTGCGGGTGGTGATCGAGCTTCGGCGCGACGCGATCGCCGAAGTGGTGCTGAATCAGCTCTATCGCTTCACCCCGCTCCAGACCAGCTTCGGGGTCAACACCCTGGCGCTGAACGGCGGCCGTCCCGAGATGATGACCTTGAAGGACATCATCGCCGCCTTCGTCACCTTCCGCGAGGAGGTGATCACCCGCCGCACCATCTTCGAACTGGGCAAGGCCCGCGACCGCGCCCACGTCTTGGCCGGTCTGGCGATTGCCGTCGCCAATATCGACGAGGTGATCCGGCTGATCCGCGCCGCGCCCGATCCCGGCACCGCCCGCGAGCAATTGATGGCACGGGCCTGGCCGGTCGGCGACGTCGAGTCGTTGATCCGGCTGATCGACGAACCGGGACGGGGGATCGAGGACGGGACCTATCGTCTGTCCGAAATCCAGGCCAAGGCGATCCTTGATCTGCGTCTGCACCGCCTGACCGGGCTCGAGCGCGACAAGATCGGCGACGAATTGCGCGAGATCGGGGCGCAGATCGTCGAATTCCTTGAAATCCTGTCGTCGCGGACGCGGCGGCTGGAGGTGATGAAGGAAGAACTGGCCGAAATCCGCGAGCAATTCGCGACTCCGCGCCGGACGATGATCGAGGAAAACGAGTTCGAAGCCGATATCGAGGATCTGATCGCCCGCGAGGACATGGTGGTGACGGTGACCAACACCGGCTACATCAAGCGGGTGCCGCTGTCGGCCTATCGTGCCCAGAAGCGCGGCGGCAAGGGCCGCTCGGGGATGAACATCAAGGAAGAGGATTTCCTCAATCAGGTGTTCGTCGCCAGCACCCACGCGCCGATGCTGTTCTTCTCCTCGGCGGGGATTGCCTACAAGCTGAAGGTCTACCGCCTGCCGCTCGGCACGCCGCAGGCGCGGGGCAAGGCGATGGTCAATCTGCTTCCCCTCGACGAGGGCGAGACGATCTCGACGATCATGCCGTTGCCCGAGGACGAAGCGGTGTGGGGCGATCTCCATGTGATGTTCGCGACCTCGCGCGGCGACGTCCGTCGTAACCGTCTGTCGGATTTCGCCGAGGTGCGCGCCAACGGCAAAATCGCGATGAAGCTGGGCGAGGACGAGCGGCTGATCTCGGTCCAGACCTGCTCGGCCGAAAGCGACGACGTGCTGCTGGCGACCCGGATGGGTAAGGCGATCCGCTTTGCCGTCCAGGAAGTCCGCGAGTTCAAGGGACGCGATTCGACCGGCGTGCGCGGGGTGAGGCTGGAAGAGGGCGACGAGGTGATCTCGATGTCGATCCTCGCCCATGTCGATTACGACAGCGAAACCCGCGACGCCTTCTCGCGCGGGGATCTGCCGCCCGAGCAGGCCGAGCGGATGCGGGGCGAGGAACAGTTCATCCTCACCGTCACCGAGAACGGCTTTGGCAAGCGGACCTCGGCGTTCGAATACCGCATCACCGGTCGGGGCGGGCAGGGCATCGCCAATATCGACATGACCGCCAAGACCGGTACGGTGGTTGCTTCGTTCCCCGTCGGCGACGAGGATGAGATCATGCTGGTCAGCGACGGCGGCAAGCTGATCCGGATGCCGGTCTTCGACATTCGAATCGCCGGTCGCAAGACCCAGGGTGTAACGCTGCTGCGGACCGCCGAAGGCGAACGGGTGGTATCGGCGGCCCGTTTGTGCGATCTGGGGGGTGGTCCTGGCGACGGCGAGGGGGAAATCGACGGCGTCGGCGATAGCGAAATCGGCGAGGGCGAGGCTCCGCCCCTGTCTGGAGGAGACGCGGCATGAGCAGGCGGGTCGGACTTTATCCCGGCACGTTCGACCCGGTGACCAACGGTCACCTTGACATCGTCGCCCGCGCCGCCGGTTTGGTCGATCATCTGATCGTCGCGGTGGCGGCCAATGCCGGAAAAGGGCCGCTCTTCTCGCTGGAGGAGCGGGTGGAGATCGTTGCCGCCGAAATGGCCGATCTGTCCGCCCAACTCGGTACCAGTATCGAGGTGCGGCCGTTCGACTCGCTGCTGATGAATTTTTGCCGGGAATGCGGGGCCAATCTGATCGTGCGGGGGCTGCGCGCCGTCTCGGATTTCGAATATGAGTTCCAGATGGCCGGGATGAACGCCCGCCTCGCCCCCGATATCGAAACCATCTTCCTGATGGCCTCGGAGCGCTGCCAGTTCATCTCGTCACGGTTCGTCAAGGAGATCGGTCGCCTGGGGGGCGACATTTCTCAGTTCGTCAGCCCGTCTGTGAAGTCGAGGCTGGATTGCAAGTTCGGCTCGGGGGACCGGCCATAAGAAGGGGAGGAAGGCGTGGACAGCGAGAATATTCTGCACCTGGAGCTTAAGGGGGGACGGGTCGTCATCGAGCTGCGTCCGGATCTGGCGCCGAATCATGTCGCTCGTCTGAAGGAACTGATCCGGCAGAAGTTTTATGACGGGCTGAAATTTCATCGGGTGATCGAGGGGTTCATGGCTCAGACCGGGTGCCCGAAGGGGAACGGCACCGGTGGGTCGGGCGTGAAGCTGAAGGGCGAGTTCTCGGCGGAAAAACATGTGCGCGGCACCTGCTCGATGGCCCGCGCCAGCAATCCCGACAGCGCCGATTCGCAATTCTTCATCGTGTTCGAACCGGCGACGCATCTTGATGGCCAATATACCATCTGGGGGCAGGTGATCGACGGGATGGACCATGTCGATGCCATCAAGAAGGGCAGTGTGCTTCGCAACGGCAATGTCGATAATCCGGATTCGATCCTCAGCCTGCGGGTCGCCGCCGATGTCGAAACCGAAGACGCCAATCCATGAGGTGACGAGAGAATGTCTGCATTGAAAGGTGCCGCCGCCGCGGTTTTTCTGCTGCTTGCCACCCTGGCTCCGGTCTTTGCCGCCGAGCCCGAAGATACGCTTATGCTCGATCTGGCCACCGGAACGGTGAAGGTCGAGCTGCGTCCCGATCTGGCGCCGATTCATGTCGCCCGGATCAAGGAACTGGTCCGCAAGGGCTTCTATGACGGCACCCCCTTTCACCGCGTGATCGCTGGCTTCATGGCGCAGGGGGGCGATCCCACCGGCACCGGCACCGGCGGTTCGGGCACCAAATTGCGGGCAGAGTTCTCGGGCGAGCCGTTCGTGCGCGGTGTCGTCGGCATGGCGCGGGCCAACAGCCCCGACAGCGCCGATTCGCAGTTCTTCATCATGCTCGGCTCATCCCCCAGCCTCGACGGCCGTTATACGATCGTCGGGACCGTGCTGGAGGGGATGGATCTGGTCGATCGGATCAAGAAGGGCGATCCCAGCGACAACGGCCTCGTCAGCAAGCCGGATAAGCTGGTCCGTGCCCGCATTCTCTCTGACGTTAAGAAATAGTCGGTCGAAGTTGAAAACTGGAGATTGACGAAGCGCGCTCACCTGAATATGGTGAGCGCCCTTTGGTGAGGGCCCGTAGCTCAGTTGGTAGAGCAAGCGACTTTTAATCGAGAGGTCCCGGGTTCGAGTCCCGGCGGGCCCACCAAATGAAAAGCCCCCAGGAAATTTCGATTTCCTGGGGGCTTTTTCGTTTTGCCGACTCGGCACCTCGCTTCGGTCCTATGTCAACTTGGTCGCGTCGCTGAGAAACAGCGTCCGCTCGGCCTCACGACGCCGGGTCAGCCCGGCCAGCACCTGTCCATTGACCTTGTTCCAGCGCGGGAACTCGTCAGCGGCACCAAAGATATCGTTCGCGTTCAGCTTCTTCAGCAGGGTCGAGCCGTAAAAGTTTCCGGCCCCTAGATTGAACACAAACGAGACCAGCGCGGAAAATTGGTTATCGGTGATCGTAACGCTGACCACACCGGCAATCGCTTTCTCGGCGGCGACCAGATCCCGAGAGAGCAGGGTATTGGCGTCCTCTTCGGTGATCGTCATTCCCGTTTTGACGTCAGGCCCGGTGTGGCCATAGCCGATGGTCAATTTCCCCGCCGGGCAAAGATAGGCTTTCAGCCGCAATCCCTCGCACTGGCGAATGATATCCTTTCCTGCTTCATTGCAGGATCGGATCAACGTGGTTGCACTCATCTCGGAAGCCCCCCGTGAACGATCTTGGCAAGATCACGTTTTGTTCACGCCCTTTATAAGCTGATTCCAGAAAGATTGGCAACTCAGGGATGTTGCCGCCGATGAAAAACCCCCTGGAAGGGTGACTTCCAGGGGGGCAGGGCAGTCGAAACAGAACCGGACGGATCAGCCCAGGTTGGCTTCGACGAACGACCAGTTGACGAGATGATCGAGGAAGGCCTGAACGAAATCCGGGCGGCGGTTTTGCCAATCGAGGTAATAAGCGTGCTCCCACACATCGACGGTCAGCAGGGCCTTCTGGCCGTGGGCGAGGGGAAGGTCGGCATTGGCGGTCTTGGTGATTTTCAGCTTACCGTTCTCTTCGACCAGCCAGGCCCAGCCCGAGCCGAACTGGGTCGTGGCCGCCGTCTTGAACTCGATCTTGAACGCGTCGAAGCTGCCGAAATCGGCCTCGATCCGAGCCAGCAGGCGCGGACCGGGCTGGCCACCGCCGCCTTTGGTCAGGCAGTTCCAGAAGAAGGTGTGGTTCCACACCTGGGCGGCATTGTTGAAGATGCCCTGCTTGGCCGGCAGGTCGGCGGCAGCAAGCACAATCAACTCTTCGAGCGATTTGGACGCCAGATCGGTGTCCTTGATCAGGCCGTTCAGGTTGTTGACATAGGCGGCGTGATGCTTGCCGTGATGAAACTCAAAGGTTCGTGCCGAGATGTGCGGCTCCAGCGCATCAATGGCAAACGGAAGCGGCGGAAGCTCGAAGGCCATGGGGTACCTCGCTCTCTCAGAATGTTCTCGTTTGGCTTAGAAGCTGTCTAAACCATCCTGGGAAAGATAGGCATTAATCTAGTCGATGTGAAGGGTCTTACTGCCCAAAGGATAGGGTCTTTTGTTCCAATGCCCGTTGTGATGCGTATAAACCACTGCTGATGGCGGCTTCGATCGTGCAAGGCCAGGGAGATTGAATCCAGTCTCCAGCCAGAAAAACTCCGGGGATCGCGGTCTCGGGACCAGGGCGGCGCTGGATCGTTGCCGGATCGTGGGCCAGGGTGGCCCGGCGTTCTTTGATGACCCGTGCCGGAGGCACCGTCTGAGCGGACAGCCCGATGGCGCGGGCGGCTTCGCTCCACAAAAGCGCGGCGATCTCGTCGGCCGGGCGATCGACCAGACCTTCCGCCGCCGACACCGTCACCGACAACACGTCGCCGCGCGGGAACAGCCAATGCCCATAGCCGCCGACCAGCCCGAGGAACGGCGCACCGTTGGGGAGGGCGATCGGCTGGTCGAGGCGGAAATGGGCGTTGACGATGGTCCGGGTCGGCAGGACGAGGTCGAAGCCGGGGAGAACCGACGGAACCGCCCAGGGCGGCAGGGCCAGGATCACGCGGTCGTCGGGACCGAGACCGACCGACCGGTCCTCGAACTCAAGGCGGTCCGCCGCTACCCCGGTCAGGCGGCAGCGAAAGTGAATCTCGGCGCCGAAACTGCCCAGAGTGGCCAGGGCCGGGGCAACCAGGGCCGCCGACAGCCCCAGCGGAAAGGTCCAGGGCGACAACGCAGGCGCGCCGCCCAGCAGGGCGCGGCGCATCGTCCACGAAAACATCCGGGCCGAGGATTCTTCGGGGGTGGTGTTGAGGATCGCTTCGCACAGTGGCCGCCAGAAGCGGGCATAGCCCCGGCTTTGCCCCAGACGGTCGGCGACACTGGCCTCTGATCCGGTCCAGGGCAGCCCGAGCGCCAGTAAAATCTCGCCCAGTCCAGCGGGCAGGCGGGTCGGGCTGACGGTCCAGCGCGATTGGTCGGCCAGATCGAAAAAATCGAACCGGGGCGGGGCAGGGACCATCGCCTCGATCCCGCCGGTGGCGCGGGCATAGCTCAAGGCGATCTTGTTGGCGCCCAGCAGCAGATGGCTGCCATTGTCGATCAGCCGCCCCAGCTTCTCATCGTGAAACGAGCGGCATCGCCCTCCGGCATGACCGGCGGATTCGTAGAGACAGACCCGGATACCGGCCCGGGCAGCGGCAACAGCGGCGGCCAGACCGGCCAGACCGGCTCCGACGACATGAAGGCGTTTGGATGCGGACATGATGATGCGACCCTGCGCCTAGACCATCACGCCGCGCAGGACGCCGCCGACGACGACACCGGCGTAATCGAGCGGAGACAGCTTGACCCGGGTGGCGAGCGGATCGCCGCTGCGTAAGCGCTTCGACAGGACTTCGGCGACCCGGACGGTGATCGAGGTCTGGAGCCGCAGCCGGACATCGCCGATCTTGCCGACCAAGGGGCGGGCATCGGCGATCAGACCATCGGTGAGGTCGAGCATCTGGTCGAGGACGCGGCGCAACGCGGCCGGGCTGGCGGGCTGGCGCAGGACGTCGCGGGTCAGACCGGCGGCGGTCAGCAGATCGACCGGGATATAGACCCGGTCCAACTCGCGCAGATCCTTGCCGCAATCCTGAAGATGGTTCAACACCTGCAAGGCGGCGCACAGCGCGTCGTTGGCGGGAAAGGTCTCGGCCGACTCACCGTGCAACGTCAGCAGGAAGCGCCCGACCGGTGCCGCCGAAGACTGGCAATAACTCAAAAGATCGGCCCAATCGGCGCAATAATTGCGCAGCGCGTCGCGACGAAACGCGTTCAGCAACTCGGCGGCAGTCTCGATCAGGGCAAGATCGCCGGACACGGCGGTGCGAAACGCGGTGGCGGTGGCTAGGTCCGGCCCGTCCTTGGTCCCGCGCAACCCGGCTTCGAGCGCATCAAGCGCCGCCACCTTTTCCTCACCGGTCAAAGCGGCGGAATCGGCGACGTCGTCGGCATGGCGGGCGAAATGGTAATAGGCCATCACCGTGGCGCGGCGCGATTTGTGCAGCAGCAGGGATGCGACCGGGAAATTCTCCTCGTTCGCGGTCTTGCTGGCGGCGGCAGACAAAGGGGCTGCGGCGCTGGTCACGGCGAATCCTTCCATGGACGTATCGGTGAGGAGGCCGCATATATGACACGTCTTGAAGGGAAGGGACAGAGCCTTGCCACCGCCGAAACCGGGGCTGTCTTACGCCGGATCGCTGCTGCGCCGCGATGACCGTGAACGCTTCCTGACCGTCTTGTTCGCGCCCCCGGACCGGCGCGAAGACCTGTTCGCGCTCTATGCCCTCAACGTCGAATTGTCGAAAATCCGCGAACAGGCCCGTGAGCCGCTGGCCGGGTTGATCCGCCTGCAATGGTGGCGCGATGCATTGCTGGCCGGGCAGGGCGGGGCCGGTCATCCGCTGGTCGAGCCGCTGCGATTGGCGATCGCCCGCCACCAGCTTGATCCCGAGCGGATCGACGCGATTCTGATCGCCCGCGAAGCCGATTTCGATCCCGATCCGCCCGCTGATCCAGATGCAGCGGACCGTCTGGCCGCGACCGGACCGGTCGCCCTGGGGCTGCTGGCATTGACGATCCTGGGAGCCGATAGCGCGGCCGAACAGGACGCCATCCGCGCTGTTGGGTCGGCCTGGGGCATCCTGGGCCATCTGCGCGCGGTGGCCTATCACGCCAGCCTGGGCCGGGTGACATTGCCGATGTCGCATTTGCCCGAGGGTGGAGCCGAGGCGATCCTGGCCGGGCGGGCAACCGGACACAGTCTGGCCGCCGCGACGCGGACGATGGCGGAGCGGGCCGAACATTATCTGGTCGCGTCCCGACGTCCGGGGGTGTCCCGAACGGCGTTGCCCGCGCTGTTGTCAGCGGTCCAGGCCGACGCCCATGCGGCGGCGTTGCGGCGAGCGCAGTGGAACCCGCTGCGGTCCGATGTCGCCCGAACCCGGCCTCGGCCGCTGGCCCTGGCTTGGACCGCGTGGCGCGGACATCTTTGATATCGCACGAGAGAATGGACGGGGAAGGGTGCTCTTACCCCAAACGGGGGTGCCGTTATCTGATCCCCATTTGTCGCATAATGTATATTATGGCGAATATGAAGGTCGGAATTCAAAGGGGCGAACGGCCGCGCTCTTGGGCCGATCCCGATCCTGTGCTTATCCCAGTGGAACCGGTCCTTGCGGCAGATCGGCGCTGTGACGCTGACGGCGCAAGGTCTGCTCGACCGTCTCGGCATCGAGTCCGGTCGAGCGCAGCACCAGACCGGCCAGTTGCAGGCTGGCTTCAATTGTTTCCGGCACCACGGCGGTTGCACCGGCGGCGCCCAGAATCTGTTTCTGCGCCAGATCGTGGGCGCGGGCGATGATGATCAGATCGGGGACGGCCTCGCGGATTTGGGAGACGGCCCGTTCGGCGGTCCGGGGCTTGTTGACGGTGATGACGGCCGCCCTCGCCCGCTCGATCCCGACCGAGCGCAGCACCCCCTGTTGACCGGCGTCGCCATAATACACCGGCAGACCGACCGAGCGAGCCTTGGCCACCCGGTCGATATCGAGATCGAGCGCGACGTAATCGATGCCATGTTCGGACAAGATCCGGGCGATGGCACGGCCGATCCGGCCATATCCGGCGATGACGACGTGGCCGCTTTTGCCTTCGGCGGCGGTGGGAAACATGTCGCGCGCCGTCCGCTTGCGCCAGGCCAACGTCACCGCCCGCCCCAGCCCGGCCAGTGCTGGAGTCAGCGCCATCGACAGCACCACCGCCGCGACCAGGGTCTGCGATTGTTCGCGTTCGAGCAGGCTTAATTCTTCGGCGCGGGAAAACACGACAAAGGCGAATTCACCGGTTTGCGCCAGCAACACGCCAACCCGGAACGACTGGACCATGCCGATCCCGATCACCACCCCGCACAGCGCGATCAGCGCGGTCTTGATCACAATGAGGCCGAACATCAATCCGATCACTTGGCCCAGATGGGCGGCGACATGGGGAAGATCGATTGACAGCCCCACCGTCATGAAGAACAGACCGAGCAGCAGGCCACGAAACGGCTCGATATCGGCTTCGACCTGATGGCGATACGGCGAATCCGCGACCAGCAGACCGGCGAGAAAGGCCCCCAGCGCCATCGACATCCCGGCCTGGGCGGTCAGCCACCCGACCGCGAGCACCAGCAGCAGGTTGGCGGCGGTAAACACCTCGGCATTACGGATCGCAGAAATATAGCGATAGGCCGGTCGCAGGATCACCCGACCGACCAGATAGATCGCCAGGATCGCCAGCCCGGCCTTGATCCCGGCCAGCCCCAGGGCCGAGGCCATCCGGTCCGGCGCGCTGGCCAGCAACGGCAGCAGCACCAGCAGCGGCACCACCGCCAGATCCTGGAAGATCAGCACCGAAATCGCGATCCGTCCGTGATGGCTGACCGCTTCGTTGCGTTCGACCAGGATCGCCAGCACTGTCGCGGTCGAGGAAAAGGCCAGCGTCACCCCGACCACCAGCGCCGCGTGGGGTGTCAAGCCGAAGGCGAGGCCCAGTCCGGAGAAGACGGCTCCGCACAGAACCACCTGCAAGACCCCCAACCCGAAGATCAATCGTCGCAGGGTGCGAAGGCGCGAGAACGGCAGATCGAGACCGATCGCAAACAGCAGGAACACCACCCCCAACTCGGCCAGCGGGCGGGTGATCTCGGCATTGATCGAGACTGGGCCGGGGTTATAGGGCCCGAGCGCGATCCCGGCGACCAGATAGCCCAGCACCGAGGGAATCCCCAGACGCTGGAACAGCGGCACCACCATCACCGCGCCCAGCAGCAGGATCAGAACGACCAATTGGGGATCGGTTACCGGCATGGCGTCTCGAGGATCATGCCGTCATAAGCGGGAACGATTCCTTCGGGCAGACGGGCCAGGAGAGATTGGTAATCCAGCCGCGAGCCCAGATGGGTCAGCACGGTTCGGCGTGGCCGCAGGGCTTCGACCCATTCCAGCACCCGACCGACATGGGCATGGGTGGGATGAGGCTCATCGACCAGACAGCCGACAATCAGCAGGTCCAGGCCGTGCAAAGCCGCAAACGATTCGGGCGGAAAGGCGACGACATCGGTGCAATAGGCCACATCGCCAAAGCGCAGACCCAGCGAACGGCAATAGCCGTGATCCTGATCGAGCGGCACGACGTCGATGTCCCCGACACGGAACCGGCCAGCGATCGGTTTGGGATCGAGCCAGGGGCGAAAGATCGGCCCGGACGGGTCATCGAACGGGGCGAAGGCATAGGGGAAGCGGGCCTGCGCCGACGCCAGTGTCTCGTCGGTCGCCCAGACCGGCAAAGCCCGCCGAATGACGCGGTTGATCTCGCGCAGATCGTCCAGTCCGTGGAGGTGGTCGGCGTGATCGTGGGTGTAGATCACCGCGTCGAGGCTGCGAACCTGGGCCGCCAGCAATTGCTCGCGCAGATCGGGCGAGGTATCGACCAGAATCCGGGTCGGACCGCTTTCGACCAGGATCGAGGAGCGCAGGCGGCGATTGCGCGGCTCGGCCGGATCGCAGCCGCCCCACCCCATCGAAATCCCGGGCACCCCGGCAGCACCGCCGCAGCCCAGGATCGTGAGTTTCATCGCTCGACCTTCGTGAACAGGCGCATAAAGTTCGCCGTGGTCGCTTCGGCCAAGGCGGCGGGCGAAATCCCCCGGATTTCGGCCAGACGGGCGGCGGTCAAGGCGACATAGGCCGGTTCGTTACGCTTGCCCCGATGCGGCAGCGGGGCCAGATAGGGCGCGTCCGTCTCGACCAGCAATCGGTCGAGCGGCACCGACGCCAGGGTCTCGCGCAGGCTGTCGGCGGTCTTAAAGGTCATGATCCCCGACGCGGACAGATACAATCCCAGCCGGAGCGCGAGGGCTGCAAAGTCCGGACCGGCGCTAAAGCAATGGATCAGTCCGGTGAAAGCCCCCTGCCCCATCTCTTCTTCGAGAATCGCCGCCATGTCGGCATCGGCGTCGCGGGTATGGATGATCACCGGCAGACCGGCGCGGCGGGCGGCGTCGATATGAACCCGAAACGAGTCCCGCTGCCGCTCGCGCGGGCTTTTGTCGTAGTAATAATCAAGCCCGGTCTCGCCGAACGCAACCACCTTGGGGTGATCGGCCAGCGCCAACAAAGTCTCGATTGTCGCCGCCGGTTCGGTCCCCGCCTCGTGGGGGTGGATGCCGACGCTGCAATACACTTGCTCAAACCGCTCGGCGATCGCCAGCACCTGGGGATGGCGGGTGATGTGGGTGCCGATGCTCAGCATCAGACCGACATCGGCCCGCCCCGCCCGCGCGACGATCTCGTCGAGATCGGGGGCGAAATCGGGAAAATCCAGGTGGCAGTGACTATCGACCAGCATGTCAGCCTGCCGTTTCCTCGACAAAGCGGGGGAACACCCCCTGCGGCGCGGGCAAATCGGTGCCCGGAACCAGACGCCCGGCCTCGCCCAGACGGGCAAAGACCCGCTTGTCCGCATCAATCGCCAACTGATCGAGCATCCGATCGGCTGATGTCGGCATGAACGGATGCAACAAGGTGGCAACGGTCCGGATCGTTTCGGCCAGCACGTACAGAACCGTCTCCATCCGGGCCGGATCGGTCTTGCGCAACGCCCACGGCGCCTGACGATCGACGTACCCATTGGCGGCGCGGATCACCACCCAGATCGTCTCCAGCACATCGTTGAAGGCCTGACGGTCGATCAGCGGGCGCACCGAGGCCAGCAGCCCATCGGCCGCGCCTAACATCGCGCAATCGTCCTCGGTCCGCTCGGCCTGAGGCGTCGGCACCTTGGCTCCGCAATTCTTGCCGATCATCGACAAAACCCGCTGGGCCAGATTGCCCAGATCGTTGGCCAGTTCGCTGTTCATCCGCCCGATCATGGCGCGGTGGCTGAAATCGCCATCATTGCCAAACGGCACTTCGCGCAGCAGGAAGAAGCGCAGTTGATCAAGGCCATAGGTCTCGATCAGTCCCAGCGGATCGATCACATTGCCGACCGATTTCGAAATCTTCTGCCCTTCGTTGGTCCACCAGCCATGGGCGAACACCCGCTTGGGCGGGGGCAATTGCGCCGCCATCAGCAAGGCGGGCCAATAGACGGCGTGGAAGCGGACGATATCCTTGCCGACGACGTGGATCACTTCGGGCCAGAAGCGGGCGAACTCCTCCCCTTGGGTGTTGGGATAGCCAACCGCCGTCATGTAATTGGTCAGGGCGTCGAGCCAGACATACATGATGTGGTTCTCGTCGCCGGGAACCGGAATGCCCCACTTGAAGCTGGTGCGGGAAACCGACAGATCCTGCAAGCCGCCCGCGACGAAGCTTCTGACCTCGTTCAAGCGCGAGGCCGGAGCCACCGCGTCCGGATTGGCTTCGTACCAATCGAGCAGAGGCTGCTGCCACTTCGACAGGCGGAAGAAATAGCTGGGTTCCTTGACCCATTCGACCGGGGCGCCGGTGGGCGCAAGGCGGGTGCCGCCCGGACCCGAGATCAGTTCGTCCTCGGCATAGAACGCCTCGTCGCGGACCGAATACCAGCCTTCGTAATGGCCGAGATAGATCTCGTCGCGGCGGATCAGTTCGTTCCACAGCGCCTGACAGGCGACATGGTGACGCTCTTCGGTGGTGCGGATGAAATCGTCGTTGGAGCAGCCAAGGCGGCGGGCCAGCTCGCGGAAATTGGCCGAATTGAGATCGGCCAGCGCCTGCGGGGTGATCCCGGCGAGTTCGGCCGACTTCTCGACCTTCTGGCCATGCTCGTCGGTGCCGGTCAGGAAATGGACGTCAAACCCGTCCAGACGCTTGAAGCGGGCCATGACGTCGCAGGCCAGAGTGGTGTAGGCGTGGCCGATATGGGGCTTGTCGTTGACATAATAGATCGGTGTCGTGACATAAAAGGCTGCGGCCCCGGTCATTCGGCGGTCCCTCCGTCTGGTCTTGCGAACACCCGGCAAGCGGCGACTAGCGAGACGCGCGGCGCGCCAGACGCTCCACGGTCAAGAAGGCCCCCAGCAGAACTTGCTTGCGGTCGAGATGCACGGCCTCGGCACGGGCGAACATGAGGCTGATCTTTTCCCACACCTCCAACCATTGTTCAAGAGAGGCCGCCGCCAGCAAGCGCTCGATCAGCGCGGTTTCCCCCGAAACCACCTCGATTCCGCTCCCCTCGCCCGCCCGCCCGCCATTGCGGACCATCCGGGCCAGCCACCAGCACAGCAATTCGGACATCGTCGCGAACACCTCGCCCGCCTCGGGCCGCGAGACCCGATCGGCAAAGGCATGAAGGGCGGGAAGATCAAGCCGCGGCAGTGTCAACAGAAGGTTGACGATGTCGCGATAGAGGTCGAGGCCACCCGCTTCGGCCAGCGCCAGCGCCTTGCCGATGCTGCCCTCGCCCAGACGAGCCAGGGCGGCGCGGTCTGATTCGGTCAGATCGGGGCGGTGGTGGGCCAAAAGGTCGGTGACGATCGCCTCGGGCAACGGGCGCAACGTCAGGCGGCGGCAGCGCGACCGGATCGTCGGCAACAACCGCCCCGGCGAGTGAGAAACCAACAACATCAAGGCATTGCGAGGCGGTTCCTCAAGCACCTTCAGAACCGCATTGGCGGCATTGCGGTTCATCTCATCGGCGGAATCGATGATGACGATCCGCCAGCCGCCCTCGGCCGGGGTGAGCGACAGGAACGACCCGATGCCGCGGGCATCCTCGACCACGATCTCGGAGCGCAACCGGGTCTGACGGTCGTCGGCCCAGCCGCGTTCGACGACATCGAGATCGGCATGGCCCCGCGCCGCCACCCGACGAAACACCGGATGATCGGGAGCAATGGCAAGAGACGATGGCGCGTCGCCGAACAGGCTTGGCCCGCCGCCGCCCGCCAGGACAAAGCGGGCCATCCGATAGGCCAAGGTCGCCTTGCCGATCCCTTTCGGTCCGCAGATCAGCCAGGCATGGGGAAATCGACCCGACGACCAGGCATCGAGCAGAACCCGTTCCGCCGCTTCATGGCCGAACAGATCGGCGGAATCGCGCGGCGGCGGAATTTCGCTCATGGGGGGGACAGCCGCGCTTCGACCGTTTCAAGCACGATCCGATGCACGGTTTCGGCGGACGGGCTGGCGTCGATCACGGCGCAACGACGGGGATTGTCGGCAGCGATGCCCAGGAACCCCTGGCGCAGACGCTGGTGAAAGCCCAATTCCATTCGTTCGTAACGGTCTTCGGCGCCACCGCGTATCCCGGCCCGTGCCAACCCCTCCTCGACCGGCAGGTCGAGCACCAGGGTCAGATCGGGAGCAAAACGACCAACCGCAATCCGATACAGGCTGCCGATCGTCTCGGCCGACAGGCCATGGCCAAAGCCCTGATAGGCCAGGGTTGAATCCGCGAACCGGTCGCAAACGACCCACTCGCCCCGCTGCAAGGCGGGCCAGATCGTGCGCAGCAGATGATCGCGACGGGCGGCGAAATGGAGCAGAGCCTCGGTGATCCCGTCCCACCGCCCGGGTTCGCCCGAGACCAGCAGGGCGCGGATCGCTTCGGCTCCGTCCGAACCGCCGGGTTCGCGGGTGGTGACGACGCTCAGTCCCCGCGATCGCAGCGCCTGGGCCAGCAAGACGACCTGGGTCGACTTGCCTGCCCCCTCGCCGCCTTCGAAGGTGATCAACCGTCCCGGATTCGGCGGCTGCGTCACGGGTCCTACCTCTGCGAGCCCGAGAAGAAGCTCCGGATCGTTTCGGCCAGACGCCCGCCAAAGCCCAGGCGGGGGACGTCGGCGACGGCCACCAGCGGCATTTCCAGCGTCGACAGGCCGGGCGCGGTGACGACGACCTTGCCGATTTCGGTACCGGCGGCGATCGGAGCCGGAATCGGGCCGTTGAACACGACCGAAACCTTCATGTCAGGACGAGCCCGACGCGGCAATGTCACCGCCAGATCGGACTTTGCCGCCAAGGTGACGGTGCGGGCTTCACCCATCCACACCGGGGCGTCGGGAACCACCACCTCGCCAGCGCGGAACAGCGGATAGCGGTCCCACTCGCGGAAGGCCCATTCGGCCAGACGGCGCGATTCGTCGGCCCGCTGCTGCATGCTGCCCAGGCCGTTCAACACCATGATGATGCGGCGGTCGCCGCGCTTGATCGACGCGGTCAGACCGAACCCGGCCGCCTGGGTATGTCCGGTCTTCAAGCCATCGGCACCCGGCGTGCCGTAGAGCAGCGGATTGCGGTTGCCCTGACGGATGCCGTTGAAAACGAACTCCATCTGGCTGAACAGCGGATAATAATTGGGGAAATCGGCAATGATGTGACGGGACAGCACCGACAGATCGCGGGCGGTCATCATGTGGTCGGGCTCGGGCCAGCCGCTGGCGTTGCGGAAGGTCGAGTGGGTCAGACCGATCTGGCGCGAGCGGCGGGTCATCGCCTCGGCAAAGGCTTCCTCGCTGCCGGAATGGGCCTCGGCCAACACCGAGCATGCGTCGTTGCCCGACTGGATCACCACCCCTTTCAGCAACTCATCGACGGTCGCGGTCGAATTGACCGGCAGGAACATCATCGAGCCTTCGGACTTGTAATGGCGCTTCCAGGCGGTCTCGCTGACCGGCAAAGCGTCATCGGGCTTCCAGGCGCCGGATTTCAGCTTCTCGAAGACCATGAACACGGTCATCAACTTGCTCATCGACGACGGCACCATCAACTCGTCGGCGTTCTTCTCCATCATCACCGTTCCGGTATCGAAATCAGTGATGATCGCCTGACGAGCGGCGGTATCGATGGACTGGGCGGACGCAGAATTATCCAGGCCCAGACCGGCGGCAACGAGGGCCGCAAGCAGCGACCGGCGGAAAAGCGGGAGCATCTTCAACGTCTTCGACCTGTCAGTTGGTAACAAAACAAAGCACATCGAACCGAGGATGCGCGGGGGGAATACGAATTCTGGCCTGTCCGATCCGGATCAAAGGCGGCGTCAGTCGACCACCACCCGGGCATCGGTCTGGCCACTGGCGACAACGGCGTCAAGCATCCGGTCGGCGTCCTCGACATTGGCGATCGGCCCGAGACGGACCCGATAGACGGTACGGCCCTGCACTGTCGCCTGTTGAATCTGCGACTTGCCGACTGAAGACAGCCGCGCCGACAGGCGCAACGCATTGTCGTGGCGGCCAAACGAGCCGGCCTGAACATAAAGACTGGTCGGCTGGACCGGAACGGTGTTGACGATCTGATTGGTGAGATCGGCCTCGGCGGCGGCGACCTCACGCCGCGACGACGGAGTGGCCGCGACGGGTTGATCGGCACCAGGACGTGCCACGACGCCGGGCGGCGGGGGCAAGGTCTCGGCAATCACCGATCCGCGGGGAGCCGCCGAGGCGACCTTCGGCTCGGTTCCGGTCGAATCCGGCTTTAGCTTTCCGGCCAGAACCCGGCTTTCCTCGTTTAAGACCTCGACCCGCACTTTTGCGGTGCCCTTGCCCTCCATCCCGAGCAATTGGGCCGATTTGCGCGACAGATCAATGATGCGGCCATTGACGAAGGGGCCACGATCGTTGATGCGCAGAATGATCGAGCGCCCGTTTTCCAGGTTGGTTACCCGGGCAATACAGGGAAGCTGAAGGGTCTTATGCGCGGCAGAGACGGCGTTCTGATCGAACACTTCGCCATTGGCCGTCAGCTTGGCATGGAAGTCGGGACCGTACCACGAGGCGATGCCGGTTTCGTCGTAATCGAAATCCTCCTGCGGGTAGTACCACACCCCGGCGACCTGATAGGGCTTGCCGACCTTGTAATTCTGCACCGCCGAGGACGAAACCGCAGGCGGCTCGCCCGACGACAAGGCCGATTTCGCGGCATGGCCGAACAAATTCGTCTCGGCGCAGCCGCCAAGCGAAAGGCCCGCCGCGATCAGCAGGGCGAGTGTCGAGGCCTGCCGCGCGTTCCACATCATCTGGTCATTCCCCACGGGCATCCACTCAAGAGTTCCGAATCTTAACGGTCGCCGATCCGGTCCGCAAGATGACCGGCGGCCAAAGCGAAAAAGGTCGAGCGATTCCATTTCATGATCGTTCTGAAATTATCATAGACCAGAAACGGCGCTCCCTTACCCTGTTCGGCCCGGATCAACGAGGCGCGGATATCGCGCTGCGGCAACGGCGTGCCGTCAGCGGAGCGGATTCCCAGCCGCGACCATTCGGCCAGGGTTCGGGTCTTGTCCAATCCGGCCAATTCCATCGACAAACCTTGCGGGATCTGGATCGCCCGCCCCCAGGTCTGGTCGTCCTTCCATCCTTCAGACGACAGGTAATTGGCGGCGGAGGCCAGGGCATCGGCCCGGTTGCGCCAGATGTCGCGGCGGCCGTCGCCGTCCCAATCGACCGCGAATTTGACGAAGGTCGTCGGCATGAACTGGCACTGCCCCATCGCGCCGGCCCACGAGCCGACCATCGCGGCAGGCGTGATGTGGCCCTGATCGAGAATCCTGAGCGCCTGCATCAATTCGCCGCGGAAATAAGCCGAGCGGCGACCGTCATAGGCCAGGGTCGCCAGCGAGGACACCACCGACATGCCCCCGGTATTGCGGCCAAATCCGGTTTCGATTCCCCACAGCGCGACGACGAAGCGGGGCTGCACCCCGTAACGGCGCTCGATCGCGGCCAACAGATCGCGGTTTTCCTCCAGCTTGCGCTTTCCTTCGGCGACACGGGCCGGGGTGACGATCCGGTCGAGATAGGTCTCGAAGCTGAGCGAGAATTCCGGCTGTTTGCGGTCCAGTTCGATCACCCGGTCGATATGGACGACCCCGCTAAGCGCCGCATCAAGCGTCGCCGGTTTCACCCCTTCGGCCAGGGCATCAGCCCGGACCTCGGCAAGAAAAGCGGAGAAATTGTCGGCGCGGCGGGGCGAAGCCGCTTCGGAAGGGTTCGGAGGCTGCGGCGAGAGAGTCGCCACCGCTGCTTTGTTCTCATCGGTCGCCGCCTGGCTGTCGGTTGCGCCGACACAGCCGGGCAAAGCCAGTAACCCGAGGGACATCGCGATCGCCAGCCAAGATTTCGATGGTCCCGCCATCGCGACACCCCAAGATGTGGTCAAATGCGCTCTTCCTTTTGCCACGAATCCGGGTCCAATCGCAATGGCGGCCATCCCCTTTTGTCGAAAGCGGTCAGTGCCGTTCGATGTTGGCGGCGAGAACCCGCTCCATCTCGGCCATCCCGGCGGGCGGATCCACCCGTCCCCCGGCCACCCGTACCCCAGCCCCCAGTGCATGGAGAGTCCGCGACAGGTTGTGGGTCCGGCTCTGTTCGCCCATCTGACCGATCCGCAGAATATTGAGGCCAAAAGCCCCAGAGATTTCAACCCGGTACATCTCGGACATGATGTGGCGGATCCGGTCGGCGGAGACCCCGTCGGGAACGCTGATCCCCACCACGGAATTCAACCGCGCCTCGGCCGGGATCAGAAGCTCCAGCCCCATCGCCTCGATCCCCGCTTGCAACGCGGCGGAACAGACGGCGTGACGGCGGAAACGGGCCGGCAGGGTTTCGTCGCAGATCAGCCGCAACGCCTCGTGCAGCGCAAGAACGCCGGAAACCGGGGCGGTGTAGTGATAGGATTTCTGGTTCCAGAACTTGTCGGCAAGACGGGCGTCGAGGCACCAATGCGCCATCGGGGCATTGCGCTGCTCGATCCGGCTCCAGGCATCGTCGGAAAAGGCAATCAGCGAGACGCCGGGAATCGACGACAGCCCCTTCTGCCCACCGGTGATGACGGCATCGACGCTCCAATCGTCCATTTCCATCGGCATCGTCGACAGGGTACAGACGGTATCGACGACGTTGAGGCAGCCATACGCCTTGCCCAGCCGACAGATTTCGGCCAGATCGCGGTTCCACACCGTGTTCGAGGTCTCGCCCTGCACCACCGTCAGCACCGAGAACCCGCCGGTCTTCAGGATTTTCTCGACCGCTTCGGGGCTGACCGATTGCTTGTCGGGAACATCGAGAATCGTCACGTCGCCGCCGACCCGGGTCGCCATCTCGGCGAGGCGAGCGCTGAACAGACCGTTGCGGATGCTCAAAACCTGCGTCCCCGGTTCGACCAGATTGCAGATCGCCATCTCCATCGCCGCCGAAGCCGGTCCGGACACGCCCAGGACATGTCCGGAATTGGTCTGGAAGACATAGCGGGACATCACCTTGACCTGCTCGACCACCTGACTCATGGTCTCGCCCAGATGATTGATCACCACCGAATTGGCGCTGGCGACCTTGTGCGGGATCGGCACCGGACCGGCACCCATCATCAGCAGAGGTTCGTCAGGCAGGATATTGTCGAGCGGGATCACACTGGGGGGCTTGGGGTATTTCATCTCATGTCCTGGGGTTGAATGACGTTCGGCTGAACTTCACTAAGATTACGCCCGGGCCAGTTCAGCCAATTTGGCGATAACGGATCGCAAGCCTTTGACCCGCTTGGCCGGGTCGTCCCAGTCACGCAGGAAGACCAGCTTGTGGTCTGGACGTATTTTACAGGATCCGGCGGCACGGCTGACATATTGGACCAGCCCGGCGGGATTGGCGAAGAGGTTCCCCCGCAGGGTCACCACTGCGCCCTTTGGCCCGGAATCGACTTTTTCGATTCCGGCCTGCTTGCACAAAGCTTTGATTGCAACGACTTCGAGCAGATTTTCCACCTCGGGCGGCAACTTGCCGAAGCGGTCGATCAGTTCGGCGGCCAGGGCGTCGAGGTCGCCCTGTTCGTCCAACTGGCCAATCCGGCGATAGAGCGAGAGGCGAACCGACAAATCGGCGACATAGGTTTCCGGGATCAGCACCGGGCTGCCCAGGGTGATCTGCGGCGACCATTCCTCAGCGGCATCGCTGGCCAGACCGCCCTTCGCCGCCGCCACCGCCTCTTCCAGCATCTGTTGGTACAGCTCAATACCGACCTCGCGGATATGGCCGGATTGCTCGTCGCCCAGCAGATTGCCCGCGCCGCGGATATCGAGATCGTGGCTGGCCAACTGGAATCCCGCCCCCAGCGAATCCAGCGTCTGCATCACCTGCAACCGCTTCTCCGCCGCCTTCGACAGCACCTTGTCGTTGGGCAGGGTGAAATAGGCATAGCCGCGCACCTTTCCCCGCCCGACCCGACCGCGCAATTGATAAAGCTGGCCAAGGCCGAACATGTCGGCGCGATGGATAATCAACGTATTGACGCTGGGCATGTCGAGACCGGATTCGACGATGTTGGTCGAAAGGAGAACGTCATACTGCCGATCACCGAAGGCGACCATCACTTCTTCCAGTTCGGACGGCGACAGGCGGCCATGCGCGACGGCGGTCTTGACTTCGGGCACCAGTTTCGCCAGCCGGTCGGCAACATGGTCGATATCGGCCAGACGCGGGCAGACATAGAACACCTGTCCGCCGCGATAGCGTTCGCGCATGATCGCTTCGCGCAGCACCACCGGATCATAGGGGAGGATGAAGGTCCGCACCGCCAGCCGATCGACCGGCGGGGTCGCGATCACGCTCATTTCCTTCACCCCCGACAACGCCAGTTGCAGGGTGCGCGGGATCGGCGTCGCGCTCAGGGTCAGGACGTGAACATCGGCTTTGAGCTGTTTCAGCCGTTCCTTATGGGCGACGCCGAAATGCTGCTCTTCGTCGACGATCAGCAGCCCCAGCCGCTTGAACCCGATCGACTTCGCCAGCAAGGCATGGGTGCCGACGACGATATCGACGGTGCCCTGGGCCAGCCCCGCCTTGGTCTCGGACGCCTGCTTGGCGGTGACCAGCCGGGACAATTGCTCGATCCGCACCGGCAGCCCCTGGAAGCGCTCGCGGAACGTGCGGTAATGCTGACGGGCCAGCAGGGTGGTCGGCACCACCACCGCCACCTGCAAACCCTGAAGCGCGGCAACGAAGGCGGCCCTAAGCGCCACCTCGGTCTTACCGAAACCGACATCGCCGCAGATCAAGCGATCCATCGGGCGTCCCGAGCCCATGTCGGCGACGGTTTCCTCGATCGCCCGCAACTGGTCTTCGGTCTCGACCCAGGGGAAGCGGGCACAGAACTCGTCGTACAGCCCTTCGGCCGGAACCAGACTCTCGCTCTGGCGCAACTGACGCAGCGCGGCAACCTGGATCAATTGGTCGGCGATATCGCGAATCCGCTTCTTCAGCCGGGCCTTGCGCGCCTGCCAGGCTGTACCGCCCAGCTTGTCGAGCGCCACCCCGCTCTGATCCGAGCCGAAGCGGGTCAGCACCTCGATATTTTCGACCGGGACGAACAGCTTGTCGCCGCCATCATAGATCACCCGCAGGCAATCGTGCGGGGCTCCGGCGACCTGGAGCGCGACCAGACCGTCGTACCGGCCGATGCCATGCTCGACATGGACGACCAGATCGCCTTCGGACAGCGCCGACGCCTCGGCAATGAACTGGGCACCCTTTTTCTTTTTGCGCGCCGGACGGGCGAGACGGTCGCCCAGGATGTCCTGTTCGGTAATCAGCGCCAGATCGGGGGTGACGAAGCCGTGATCGAGCCCCAGCACCAAGGCGGCGACCCGCTTCGGTCCCAACGCAAGCGCTTCGGCCCAGCTTTCGACGGACTCGATCCCCTTTAAGCCGCGATCTTTCAGCACCGCGCCGAGGCGGTCGCGCGAGCCATGGGTCCAGGCGGCGATGACCACCCGGCGTCCGCCCTTGATTTCAGCCTCGATCCGCTCGCGCACCCCATCGTAGAGATTGGTGCCGGGACGGGTCCGGATTTCGCCGAAATCGAGCCCGATCCGTCCCTTCATGTCGATTGCGGCGCTGGACTCGGTCTCGACCGAATCGAACGGCGACAGCAACAGCACCGGGCGCGCCGCCAAGTGCCGGGTCCATTCCTCGGTTTCGAGATAAAGCAGAGGCGGCGGCAGCGGGTGATAGACCATCCCGGATTCGATCTGCCCCGACCCGTCGATGGTCCGGCGGGCATCGTAATATTCCAGTACCAGTTCTTGGCGCGCTGCCAGGGCTTGGTCGGTCTGGGGATCGAGCAGTGCCACCGCGTCGGGCAGATAGGCGAACAGGGTATCGAGTCCGTCGTGGAACAACGGTAGCCAATGTTCCATCCCGGTGAATTTGACCCCGGCCGAGATGCTCTCGTAGAGCGGGTCGGCCCCCTGCACCACCCCGAACAATTCGCGATAGCCAGCGCGGAAGCGGGCGATCGAGCCTTCGTCCAGCGTCACCTCGCTGACCGGGCGACAGACGAAACCATCGACCGGGCCGGTGGTACGCTGGCTCATCGGATCGAAAGCGCGGACCGCCTCGATCTCGTCGCCAAAGAAATCGAGCCGCAGCGGCTCGGGCGATCCCGGCGGGAACAGATCGACGATCCCGCCGCGCACGGCGTACTCGCCCGCTTCCATCACGGTGTCGGAGCGGACATAACCGGTATGTTCCAGAAACGAGATCAGCTTGCCGAGCGGCACCCGGGCCCCGGCCCGAGCGGTCAGGCTGGCGCGGGAGAGCGATTCGCGTGGCGGCACCCGCTGCGCCAGGGCGGCGACATTGGTCAGGACCACCACGCCCGGCGCACCGGCCGAGCGTTCGGCCAGCCGGGCCAGGGTATCAACTCGCCGGGCCACCACATCGACATGGGGCGACACCCGGTCATAGGGCACGCAATCCCAGGCGGGGAAATCAAGGATCGTCAGATCGGGCGCGAAGAAGGCCAGCGCCTCGACCATCCGCGCCAACCGCCCATCGTCGCGGGCGACGAACAGGAAATCGCGGAGGGGATGGGCGCGGGCCAGTTCCGCCAGAGCCAGGGCATCGCTGCCCTCGGGCGTTCCCGCCAGGGTAATTCGGCCCGGTTGCGACAGGAAAGAGTCCGGCAGGGTCAAGGGATCGACGCTTCGGTCTGAACGAATTCGCGAATCATCGCCATCACATCGTGATCGAACGCGTCGGGGACCGGGCTTTTCCCGGTGACCCAATCGAACAGATCGCTGTCGGTTTGGCCCAGCAGATGCTCGAAGCGGTCAAGCTGGTCCGGGGTAAAGCTGGACAGACGGCGCGCGGCGAAGCGGCCGAAGAGAATGTCGTTCTCGTTCGAGCCCATGTGATGGGCGCGGAACAAAAGGCGCTTAAATCGTGACTGGCTGGGTTCGGACATCGTGTTCCGGCATTGCGTCGGGATCAGAGCCGGTTAGGATAGAACCCTTCTTCGCCGCTGTCAGCCGTCCGATGCGCCCTCAATGTCTGTTTCCGCTGTTCGCCCCGATCACCGCGTTGCCGGGAGTGGGTCCACGTCTTGCCCCTCTGTATGAAAAGCTGGTGGGGGCCAAGGTCGTCGATCTGCTGTGGCATCTGCCGTCCTCGGTGGTTGACCGCCGCTTTTCGCCCCACCTGATCGACGCCCCGCCCGGTCAGGTGGCGACGGTGACGGTCCGGGTCGAGGCTCATTTCCCCGGCGATGGGCCAAGGCGGCCCTATCGCGTCCGCGTCGCCGACGAGACCGGCTTTGCCCATCTGGTATTCTTCCATGGACGCGAGGATTGGCTGCGCCGCCAATTGCCCGAGGGCGAGATCCGGGTCGTCAGCGGACTGGTCGAACATTTCAACAACGAAATCAATTTCCCCCATCCCGACCATATCGTTCTCCCCGAGCGCAAAGCCGAGGTGATGGTGGTCGAGCCGGTCTATCCCCTCACCGCCGGACTGACCCAGCGCCCGCTGGCCAAGGCGGCGGCGGCGGCGCTGGCCCGCGCTCCCGATCTGCCGGAATGGCAAGACCCGGCTTGGCTGGCGCGGCAGACCTGGCCGTCGTGGCGGGCGGCACTGCTGGCGGTCCATCGCCCCGACGATGCCGGAGCCTTGAACCCGGATGGTCCGGCCCGCCGCCGCCTTGCCTACGACGAATTGCTGGCGACCCAACTGGCCCTGGCACTGGTCCGCGCCAATCTGCGGCGGCAAAAAGGGCGCTCACTGGCCGCCCCCGCCGGAGCCTTGCGGTCTAAGGTGCTGGCGGCCCTGCCCTTTCGCCTGACCGGGGCGCAGGACCGGTCTTTGTCCGAAATCGATGCCGACATGGCAGAGCCGCTGCGGATGCTGCGGCTGCTTCAAGGCGATGTCGGCAGCGGTAAGACGGTGGTGGCCCTGCTGGCGATGCTGACCGCAATCGAGGCGGGTACCCAGGCGGCGCTGATGGCTCCGACCGAAATCCTCGCCCGCCAGCATTTCGCCACCCTGGCTCCGCTGGCCGAAGCCGCCGGAATTCACCTCGCCCTGCTGACCGGCCGCGATAAGGGCAAAGCGCGGGAGAAGCTGCTGGCGGCGCTGGCGACCGGCGAAATCGACCTGCTGATCGGCACCCACGCTTTGTTCCAGGACGACGTCGCCTTCCGCGACCTTGGGCTGGCGGTGATCGACGAGCAACACCGCTTCGGGGTTCATCAGCGTCTCGATCTGGCGGCGAAGGGCTTCGCCGTCGATATGCTGGTGATGACCGCGACTCCGATCCCGCGCACCCTGCTGCTCAGCGCCTATGGCGACATGGATGCCTCGCGTCTGGACGAGAAACCGCCGGGGCGTCAACCGATTGACACGCGGGTGGTTCCGCTGGCCCGGCTTGACGAGATGGTGACGGCGGTCGGCCGCGCCGTCGCCGGTGGTGCGCGGGTCTATTGGGTCTGCCCGCTGGTCGAGGAATCCGAACAGCTTGACCTCGCCGCCGCCGAGGAGCGCCACCACACCCTGACCGAACGGTTTGGCGACCGGGTCGGGTTGGTCCACGGACGGATGAAGGGGCCGGCCCGCGATGCGGTGATGGAGCGTTTTGCCGCCGGAGAGATCGATATCCTGGTCGCCACCACCGTGATAGAGGTCGGCGTCAACGTCCCCGAAGCAACGGTGATGGTGGTCGAGCACGCCGAGCGCTTTGGCCTCGCCCAGTTGCACCAATTGCGCGGACGGGTCGGACGCGGCAGCGGGCGCTCGAGTTGCCTGCTGCTCTACGGCCACCCCTTGGGCGAGGTCGCCAAGGCCCGGCTGGAAATCCTGCGCGCCACCGAGGACGGGTTCGTCATCGCCGAAGAAGATTTGCGCCTCCGTGGCGGCGGAGAAATCCTCGGCACCCGCCAAAGCGGTCTGCCCGAATTCCATCTCGCCGACCTCGACCGCCATGGCGACCTGCTCGAGATCGCCCGCGACGATGCCCGCCTGATCCTCGATCGCGATCCCGAATTGACCGGCAAACGCAGCGAGGCGCTGCGGGTTCTGCTCTATCTGTTCGAACGCGACGCCGCGATCCGGACGTTGCGGTCGGGATAGGTGTGAGGAAAGATCGCAGGGCTTTGCCCTGCACCCACCAAGGGCAAACGCCCTTGGAACCCGATCCTGATCCGATCCGGGTCAAGGGGCCGGTGGCCCCTTGCGGGCGCGGGCAGAGCCCGCTTCTTCGGACTTACGCCTAAATTTCCTCGACCTCGGCGATCCCGGCGATCGAGCGCAGCGACAGCATGAAGGCCGGGGTAATCGCGATCGTCGATTTCAGGCCCATTTCGACCTCGCGCCCGTCGATCCGTGCGACGATGGCGACACGATTGCGGCCGCGTCCCACGCCGTCGATCAGGTCGCGTAGCGCCGGAATTGCGGCATCGTCTTCGAGGAAGACGCGGATTCCGGCGGCGGCCTTGGCCGCTTCCTGATCGAGCGAGTCAATACGCTGACAGGTCATCCGCAATTGCTCTTCCTCGAGCTTGGCATCGACCTCCAGCAGCAAGGCGCCGCCCGCTTCCAGCAAGTCGCGGGCGGCGGCCAGCGTCTCGGAAAAGCAGGTGACCTCGAACAGGCCCGAGGAATCCGAGAATTGCAGGAAGGCATAGCGCGACCCCTTGGCCGAGACCCGCTCCTGCTTTGACAGCAGCGATCCGGCCAACCGCACCCGCCCCTTGCCCCCGGCCATCAGGTGACGCGGCAATTCGGCGACCTTCAGGACGTTGAGACGCTTCAGACTCTTAGCGAACGCGTCAAGCGGATGGGCGGAGAGATAAAACCCGACCGACTCGAACTCCATGTTGAGCTTCTCGTGCGGCGACCAGTCGGGACCGGCCTCCAGCTTCAGCGTCGGCTGATCGGTTCCCCCCAACAGGCTCATCTGGCTGCTGGCGCGGTCCTCGGCGGCTTGGGCGGCAGTGCGGACCAGGGTGTCGGCATTGCGGAACAGCCGCCCCCTGTTGCGGTCGATCGAATCGAACACGCCTGCTTTGATCAGGTTTTCCAATTGGCGGCGATTGATCAGGCGGGCGTCCATCCGGGCGACGAAGTCGGGTAGATCGCGGAACCGCTGGCCGCGATCGCGCTCGTCGATCAGCGCCTTCATCGCTCCTTCGCCGACATTTTTCAGCGCGGCCAGGGCATAGCGCACCGCCGAACGGCCATCGGCGACCCGCTCGACCGCGAAATCGGCGCGCGAGGCATTGATATCGGGCGGCAACAGCGGAATGTTCAGCCGATCCAGTTCCTGGCGCAGTCCGTTCAGCTTGTCGGTGTTGTTCATGTCATAGGTCATCGTCGCGGCCATGAACTCGGCCGGATAATTGGCCTTCAACCACGCGGTCTGATACGCGATCAGGGCATAGGCGGCAGCGTGCGATTTGTTAAAGCCGTATTCGGCGAACTTCGCGACCTTGTCGAAGATCATCGAGGCCTGGGCGCCATCGACTCCCCGGGCCACCGCGCCATCGACGAATTGCTTGCGCTGGGCCTCCATCTCCTCGCGGATTTTCTTACCCATCGCCCGGCGCAACAGATCGGCGCCGCCAAGCGAATAGCCCGACAGAACCTGGGCGATCTGCATCACCTGTTCCTGATAGACCATGATCCCGAAGGTCTCGGTCAGAATCGGCTCGAGCAGCGGATGCATGTAATCGGGCATCTCGCTGCCATGCTTACAGGCGATGTAGCGCGGAATCTGGTCCATCGGGCCGGGGCGGTACAGCGCCACCACCGCGATCAGATCCTCCAGACGGTTCGGTCCCATCTTGCGCAGCACGTCGCGCATCCCCGAACTTTCCAACTGGAACACACCGGCGGTATCACCCCGGGTCAGCATCTCGTAAGTGCGGGTATCGTCCAGAGGAATCGCCGACAGATCGACCTCGATCCCACTGGTATTCTTGATATGTCGGACGGCGGTCTGCATCACCGACAGGGTTTTGAGGCCCAGGAAGTCGAACTTGACCAGACCGGCGGATTCCACCCACTTCATGTTGAACTGGGTCACCGGCATGTCCGAGCGCGGATCGCGATAGAGCGGAACCAACTCGTCTAGATGGCGATCGCCGATCACGACACCCGCGGCATGGGTCGAGGCGTGGCGGTACAGCCCTTCCAGTTTCATCGCCAGATCAAGGAGTTGCCCGACGGTCTCGTCACGCTCCTTCATCTCTTTCAGGAGCGGCTCGCTTTCCAGCGCCTGTTCCAGGGTGACCGGGTTGGCCGGATTGTTGGGCACCAGCTTGCACAGGCGATCGACCTGTCCATAGGGCATCTGCAACACCCGGCCGACGTCGCGCAGCACGGCGCGGGCCTGGAGCTTACCGAAGGTGATGATCTGGGCGACCTGGGCGTAGCCGTAACGCTCCTGGACATAGCGGATCGTCTCTTCGCGGCGGTCCTGACAGAAATCAATGTCGAAGTCAGGCATCGAGACGCGTTCGGGGTTCAAGAACCGCTCGAACAGCAGGCCCCAGCGCAGCGGATCGAGATCGGTGATGGTCAAAGCCCAGGCCACCACCGAACCGGCACCGGAACCACGGCCCGGCCCGACCGGAATCCCATGCCCCTTCGACCATTGGATGAAGTCGGAAACGATCAGGAAGTAACCGGGGAAGCCCATCTGATTGATGATCCCCAGCTCATATTCGGTCCGCTCGCGATAGGGCCGGGCGATCTCGGCGCGTTCCTCGTCGGTCATGCCGGGGCGGAAGACATGCTTCCACATCCGCTTTTCCAGACCGTCCAAGGTCATCTTGCGCAGCACTTCCGGCTCGGTCAGACCGTCCATATGGAAGGGCGGCAGGATCGGCTTGCGCTTGGTCACCATGAAGGCGCAGCGGCGCGCCACCGCCAGGGTGTTGTCGATCGCCTCGGGGAGATCCTGGAACAGCTCCCGCATCTCGGCAGGCGACTTGAAATAATGCTCCGGGGTCAGGCGGCGGCGGTGATCCTCGGCGACATAGGTGCCGTCAGCGATGCAGATCAGGGCATCGTGAGCCCGATACATGCCGCGATCGACGAAATAAGGCTCGTTGGTGGCGACCAGGGGCAGATCAAGACGATAGGCCAGATCGATCAGGGTCGGCTCGATCCGGTCCTCGACCTCCAGACCATGGCGCATCAGCTCGACATAGAGCCGACCGGAAAAGGCTTGGGACAGCCGGGTCAGCAGGGCCTCGGCCTTATCGCCCTGCCCTTCGGACAGCAACCGCCCGACCGGCCCGGCCGGACCACCGGTCAGGCAAATCAGCCCACCCGAGCGCTCTTCCAGGTCATCAACCGCAACCTGGGGAACCTCGCCCCCCTCGGTCTCCAGGAACGCTTTCGAAACGAGTTTCAGCAGGTTGAGATAGCCTGCCTCGTTCTGGCACAACAGCACCAGCGGATCGGGGTCAGGCCGCCGCCCGTCGCGGGTCGGCGCGCCGTCCTCGCGGCGGATCGCCAATTGCACCCCGACGATCGGCTGGATTCCGGCATCGGCGCAATAGGTCGAGAATTCCAACGCACCGAACAGATTGCCGGTATCGGTGATCGCCACCGCCGGCATCGCCATCTTCTCGCACGCCTTGACCAATTGCTTGATCTTGATCGCGCCTTCGGACAGCGAAAAGGCGGTGTGAACGCGAAGATGGACGAAATCGGCACAGGCGGCCAAGGGCGTATCTCCGCTCGGAAAAGATGGAATCGGGATGGGAGCGACCGGCTCCTATCCCGCGACCAGCACGCCGTCCTTGAGCGTTACCACCCGGTCCATCCGTTGGGCCAGATCGGGATTGTGGGTCGCGATCAAGGCCGCGACCCCGGTTCCGCGCACCAGGGCGATCAGTTCGGCAAAGACGGATTCGGCGGTATGGGGATCGAGATTGCCGGTCGGTTCGTCGGCCAGCAGAACCCTGGGCCCGTTGGCAAGGGCACGGCAGATCGCCACCCGCTGCTGCTCGCCGCCGGATAATTGGCCGGGGCGATGATCGGCGCGGTTGGCCAGCCCCATCCGGTCGAGCAGGTCCATCGCCCGCACCCGCGCCTGCCCCTTGGCGATCCCGGCGATCATCTGCGGCAGGATCACGTTCTCGGCGGCAGAAAATTCCGGCAGCAGGTGATGGAATTGATAGACGAAACCGAGATGAAGCCGACGCAGACGGGTCCGCTCGGCCTCGCTCTGATCCCCGGCGGAAATCCCGGCCAGGAACACCTCGCCCTGATCGGGGCGCTCCAACAATCCGGCGATATGCAGCAGGGTCGACTTCCCCGCCCCCGACGGACCGACCAGAGCAACGATCTCGCCGCTTTGGATCGCGAGATCGGCCCCGCACAGAACGTCGAGGACGTCTTTGCCCTGGCTAAAGCGGCGGCGGATGCCAGACAGCCGCAATCCTTCGGTCTGCTGGGCCTTACTCATAGCGCAACGCCTCCACCGGATCGAGCCGCGCTGCCCGCCAGGACGGATAGATCGTCGCGGCAAAAGACAGCCCGAGTGCCATCAGCACCACCGTCACCACCTCGCCGGTTTCGACGCGGGCGGGCAGTTGGGTCAGGAAATAGATTTCGGCGGCGAACAATTCGCGGCCGATGATCGATTGGATGAACTGGCGGATCGCCTCGATATGGGTGGCGAACCACACGCCGAGCGCGGTGCCGAACACGGTTCCGGCCACCCCGACCGAAGCTCCCGACAGGAAGAAGATCCGCATGATCATTCCCCGCGTCGCCCCCATCGTCCGCAAGATCGCGATGTCGCGCCCCTTATCCTTCACCAGCATGATCAGGCTGGAGATGATGTTGAAGGCGGCGACCAGGATAATCAGGGTCAGGATCAGGAACATCACATTGCGTTCGACCTGGACCGCGTTGAAGAAATTGGCGTTGGCCTGCTGCCAGTCATAGATCCGGGCCGAGCCGCCGGTCAGCTCGGTCAGTTCGCGCCGGGTGGTCGGCACCCGGTCGGGATCGTCGAGGAACACTTCGATCTGGGTCACCGCACCGGGGAGGCGGAAGAAGGTCTGCGCCGCGGGCAACGGCATGAAAACGAAGCCGGAATCGTATTCGAACATCCCGACATTGAAGGTTCCCGCGACCCGGTAGCCCCGCATCCGGGGCACGGTGCCAAAGGCGGTGGCGCTACCCTTGGGCGAAATCAACGTCACGGTATCGCCGATCGCCACGCCCAGCTTTTCCGCCAGACGATAGCCGAGCACGACCGAATCCTCGCCATTGAATTCGGATGGTGCGCCGCGCCAGTTGCGGGAGAAAATCTGGCGGGCCAGCAAATCCTCGGGCCGGACGCCGCGCACAATCGCGCCCGTGCCGCCCCCGCCGGGCGACGAGGCGAACACCTGCCCCTCGACGGTGGGGATCACCATTGTTACGCCGGTCAGTGCCCGAATTCGATCCGTCAGCGAATCGAATTCGGACAAGGGGGCCGAGGCCCCATAAACCCCGATATGGCCGTTGATGCCCAGGATACGGCCCAGCAATTCATGGCGAAAGCCGTTCATCACCGCCATCACCACGATCAAGGTGGCGACGCCCAATCCGATTCCCGCCAGCGAAAAACCGGCAATGACCGAAATGAAGCCTTCCTTGCGCCGGGCCCGGAGGTAGCGAAACGCCACCATCCGCTCGAACGAACCAAAGATCATCGGGGTCTCCCAAACAGTGGCCTTATTCGGCCAGACGGGCCAGAGCCGATTCGGCCGACAGTTCGACCCGCTCGCCGGTCGCGCGGTTCTTCAGTTCGACGATCCCGGCGGCAACGCCCTTGGGTCCGACCACCACCTGCCAGGGCAGGCCGATCAGGTCCATATCGGCGAACTTGACCCCGGCACGGTCGTCGCGGTCATCGTACAGGGTGTCGATCCCCGCCTTCGCCAACTTGGCGTAAAGGTCTTCGCAGACGGCGTCACAGGCGGCATCGCCGCTCTTCAGATTGATCAGTCCGACCTGGAACGGCGCGACCGAGGCGGGCCAGATGATGCCGCGTTCGTCATGGTGGGCCTCGATGATCGCACCGACCAGACGCGACACGCCGATCCCATACGACCCCATCTCGACCGCGACGGGCTCGCCGTTCGGCCCCTGCACCACCGCGTTCATCGCCTTGGAATATTTGGTGCCGAAATAGAAGATGTGGCCGACCTCGATCCCGCGCGCCTCGCGCAACCGTTCCGCAGGCGGAACGCCGGGCGCGCCGGGGACGTGCTTTTCGTCGGTGGCGGCATAGAGGCGGTCGAGCGCTTCCAGGTCGATCTCGCCCTTCGCCGCCAGCTCGTCATAAGCGACGTCATAGAACACGCCGCTTTCGCCGGTCTCGGCCAGGATGTGGAATTCGTGGGTAAGGTTGCCGCCGATCGCGCCGGAATCCGCCCGCATCGGGATCGCGGTCAGACCCATCCGCTTGAAGGTCTTCAGATAGGCGGTGAACATCGTCTCGTAAGACTTTTTCGCGCCTTCGAAATCCAGGTCGAAGGAATAGCTGTCCTTCATCAGGAATTCGCGGCCGCGCATCACGCCAAAGCGGGGACGGACCTCGTCACGAAACTTCCACTGGATGTGATAGAGGATCTTCGGCAGGTCGCGGTAGCTCTTGACGTTGTCGCGGAACAACTGGGTGATCAGCTCTTCGTTGGTCGGCCCGAACAGCATTTCGCGGTCGTGACGATCACGGATGCGCAGCATCTCCTTGCCATAGGCATCGTAGCGCCCGCTTTCCCGCCAGATGTCGGCCGACTGGATCGTCGGCATCAGCAATTCCTGAGCACCGGCGGCGTCCTGCTCCTCGCGCACGATCTGCTCGATCCGGCGCAGCACCTTCAGGCCCAACGGCAGCCAGGAATAGATGCCCGCAGCCGACTGGCGGACCATCCCGGCCCGCAGCATCAGCCGGTGCGAGGCGATCTGAGCCTCGGACGGAGTCTCCTTCAGGGTCGGCAGGAAAAAGCTGGAACGGCGCATGACGGTCCTCTGGAATCGGGAAAGGCTGGAAAGCGCGGACTTTAGCCCGGATTTCCCGGCCTGTCACGAACCGGGCCGCAGAAAGGCGCGGAAACAGTCATGCCGTCAACGCACGCCCCGGCGCGCACAGGCCGCAGCCAGCGCCCGCTGATCGTCTTGCACCATCGGCTGGCCGTTGAAGGTGAAGGTGTCGCGGGCGAAATCGTACTTGACCGTGCCGACCTTCGATTGGGTCAGCCCCAATCCCTTGGCAGTCCCTTGCGGGGTGGTGACGCCCTGGCGCTCTTTGTTATAGGTCAGCGGATTGATCGTGAGCGGGATTTCCAGCACCTCGGGCACGACCTTGCGGGCGAAGTCGGCGGCGACCGGATCGAGATCGGCGGGAACAACCGGGCGGCCACGGGCATCCACGCCGGGACGATAGGCGACGTCGGCGTCGGGGATGTGGCGGATCAGCCGGGAACAATCCGGCTTGGTGATGGTGATCACCAACGGGGTGTCGGGCATCAGCCGGGTCGGGGCTCCCGCCGACGGCTCGGCCAAAGCCGGTTCTACACCGGCAATTATCAAGAAAGACAAGGTTATCAGGGAGCGTAACATCGCGAAAACCCTCCTTGCATCCTGTCGGAGCATCCCCGGGCAAGGCTACGACTCTTTCGCCTTCAACCTGCATTATGGAATATAAACAAAAAAACAGGGTGACGCGGGGAACAAAGTTGCGTAGCTTCGGCGTCAAGCTCGGTCAACGGGCAAACCATCCAAATCGATGGCCGAACTTTTGCGCGGCCCTGGGTTCGGAAGGAAACGTCCCCTGATATGATAGCGGAACCAGGATAAAAAAGCGGCGGAATCGGAGTCCCGGTTCCGCCGTTTCCGTTCGACGCGTCCTATCCGAGCAGAAGAGCCCGCAAGGCCGACCAGCAGGATTCGTCGGGTGCCAGCAGCAACGCCCCGTCGTCGAAGCGAGGGCGATAGGGGCTGGCGTCGATCATTCGGCCATATCCCCCCGCCTCAGCGTGAATCAGAACCCCGGCGGCATGATCCCACGGCATCAGCCGACGGAAATGGGCGAAATGCAGCCCGCGATGGACCAGATCGAGGTAATCGTGGGCGGCGCTACCCTTGCGGCCGACCTTGGCCACCCGCCCGGACAGCCGGGCCGAGCGCTTGACCGAACCGGACAGGGTGGCAAGCGGACCACCCGGCAGCACCGACAGGCGCTGACCGGCTTCCCAGGCGCCACCGCCTTGTTCGGCGATTGTCATCCGCCCCGAGACCGGATCATAGATCCAGCCGATCCGGGTGACGCCATCGACGACCAGGGCCAGGATCACGGCAAAGCGGGTCAGCCCCTGGGCGAAATTCGAGGTGCCATCGACCGGGTCGATCACCCACACCGCCCCCGGACGCTCTAGCAGAGAGAGCAGAGCGGGAGTGGCGGCAACCGCCTCTTCGCCGACGCAGGCGGCTTCGGGCAGGATTTCGGCGAGACGCAGGGTCAGAACCCGTTCGGCCTCGATATCGGCTTCGGTGACCAATTGACCCGGAAGCTTTTCGCGGATTTGTCCGGCGGTCAGATTACGAAAGCGGGGGAGGATTTCGGCGGCGGCGACCTCGCGGATAATCCCGGCCACCCGGTCGATATCGACCGGGGCGGTCATGAGGGCGGCCGGGCCGCCGCCTGTCGCTGATGAAAGCGGCGGACATCGGCGGCATCAAGCTTGACGCGCAGATAAGCGTGGCTCTGATCGTCACGACGGGCGACGATTTCGCCGTGACGGTACAGCCACGCAATCGAGGCCCCATCGGTCAGCGGCAGCGACACGTCGAGCATCGCCCGCCCCTGCCCCAGACGGCGGTCGAGTTCGGCCAGCAGAGCCGGAACCCCTTCTCCGGTCACCGCCGAAAAGGGCAGCCGGGCCGAATGGCGGCTGGCCTGATTGATCACTTCCTCGCGCCGTTCGGCACTCAGCAGATCGATCTTGTTCAGCCCTTCGACCAGACCGTTATCGACCATCTCCGCAAGCCCCAATTCGCGCAGGACGGTTTCGACGTCGGCGGCCTGGGCCTCGCTGTCGGGATGGGAGATATCGCGGACATGGACCACGACATCGGCCTCCAGCACCTCTTCCAGAGTGGCGCGGAAGGCGGCAACCAGTTCGTGGGGCAGATCGGAAATGAAGCCGACCGTGTCGGACAGGATCACCTTGCGCCCGGACGGTAGCTCCAATGTCCGCATCGTCGGGTCGAGGGTGGCGAACAGCATGTCCTTCGCCATCACCTCGGCGCGGGTGACGGAATTGAACAAAGTCGATTTGCCCGCATTGGTGTAGCCGACCAGAGCGACAATCGGATAGGGCACCCGACGCCGCGCCTTGCGGTGAAGGTCGCGGGTCCGCTTGACGTCGTCCAGTTCGCGTTCCAGCTTGACGATACGGTCGCCGATCATCCGGCGGTCGGCCTCGATCTGGGTTTCGCCGGGGCCACCCAGGAAGCCGAAGCCGCCGCGCTGACGCTCAAGGTGGGTCCAGGACCGCACCAGCCGCGAGCGCTGGTAGCTGAGCGCGGCCAACTCGACCTGAAGCGTTCCCTCGCGAGTACGGGCGCGGGCACCGAAGATTTCGAGAATGAGGCCGGTGCGGTCGATGACCTTGCAGCCCCAAGCCTTCTCAAGGTTGCGCTGCTGCACCGGGGTCAGCGGCGAATCGATCACCGCCAGGCCGATCTCGGCATCGGCGATAGCATCGGCCAAACGCTCGACCGCGCCCTTGCCCAACAGGGTAGCTGGACGCGGGCGCGGCACCGGAACCGCCTCGGCCAACACGATATCGAGTTCGATCGCCTGGGCCAGCCCGACCGCCTCGGCCAGCCGGGCTTCGGGCAGACGAATCGCCGTGGCCGGGGAAGAGTCGGCAGACCCCTCCCCTCGCCCCCCCGCCTTGCGGGCGGGATGAACCACCAAAGCGCGTTGACGCGCAGACGAAACCGGAGACTCAGGGGGACGGGGCGCCACTTACTCTTCGCCGCTTTCCTTGCTCGTGGGATCGAACAAGGTCACCGGGGTCGATGGCATCACGGTTGAAATCGCATGCTTATAGACTAACTGGGTATGACCGTCCCGACGCAGAAGTACGGAAAAGTTATCAAACCAAGTAACGATACCCTGAAGCTTGACACCATTGACAAGGAAAACTGTCACAGGGGTCTTATTCTTTCGGATATAATTAAGAAAAACGTCTTGCACGTTTTGGGTCTTTTCTGCGGACATGATCTTGATCCGTTCTTATTGCCCGTTTGGATTAATCGAGGCAACGCCGACAGCATTCCTCGACTATCTCTTTCGTTAGCACCATTTCGGCGCGATGGGAACCGATAGTTCGCGCAGCACCTCGCCCAGGGCGCGGCAATCCTCGACGATTCGGGCCGGAGGTGCGACGAACTCGCCGGGTCGGGGCGGTTCGGGCCGCAGCAGAACCGAACTGCACCCGGCATTGACTGCGCAGAGGATATCGACCGGCGAATCGCCGATGAACCACACCTCGGGACCAAGATCCATTCCGGTCCCGTCCAGCGCCAGCCGGACCGAGGCCGGATCGGGCTTGTCGGCCGAGGCGTCCTCGGCACCGACCAGACGGCTGAAATAGCCGGTCCAGCCCAACGCCTCGGCTTCCTTGCGCAGGAAATAGCCGCGCTTGTTGCTGACCACCGCCAGCACGATGTCGGATTCAGCCAGCGCTTCGATCAACGCGGCGGCCCCGGGTAGCGGGACGAGATGGTCGAGGTGAATCGCGGCGAAGGCATCGCTGAACACCTCGCGCGCCTCGGGCCAGCGCTCGCCGAACATCTTCGGAAACGAATCGCGCATCGAGGCGGCGACCTGTCCCTTGGTTTGCTCCAGGCTCCATTCGGGCAGGCCGAAATGGCGGAAGGTGGCGTTGTAGGTTTTCTGGATACACAGCCAGGAATCGACCAGGGTGTTGTCCCAATCGAACACCAGCGCCCGCGGCCGGGGCAAAGGAGAGGACATCAAAAGAATTCCAACCTTACAGAGAACATCTTTTCCACTTTCTTGACCGCCTCGGCGGCGGCGAACAGAATCACCCGGTCGCCCGCCTGGACCACGGTGGCACCGCGTGGCGAGATCACCCGACCGCCCCGCACGATCGCGCCGAGCAGAACCCCGGCGGGAAGACGGACGTCGCGCAACGGCTTGCCGACCAGCGAGGAGGTTTCGAGCGCATCGGCCTCGATCAGTTCGCCAAAGCCCTCATGCAGGGAATGGACGCCGTGAATGCGGCCCCGTCGGACATGATGGAGGATGTTCGAAACGGTGATGGCGCGAGGCGAAATCACCACGTCGATCCCGAGCGGCGCGACCAGCGCGCCGTAATCGGTCTTGTTGATCAGGGTCATGGTGCGGCGGCAGCCATAGCGCTTGGCGAGCAGACTGGCGAGAATATTGGTCTCGTCGTCGTTGGTCACCGCGACCACCGCTTCGGCGGCGGCGACCGAAGCTTCCTTCAGAATCTCGGCATCGAGCACGTCGCCATTGATCACCACCGAGCGGTTCAGGCTGCGGGCGACCAGTTCGGCGCGATCCTTGTCGATCTCGATCACCTTGATCGTGGTGTTAGGGTGGGCCGCTTCAAGCTGCTGGGCCAGGAACAGGCCGATATTGCCGCCCCCCAGCACCAGGATGCGCCGCGCTTCCTGATCCTCGCGGCCAAAGGCGGCCATCGCCCGCTCGACATGGCCGGTATCGACGACGAAATAGACCTCGTCGCCTTCCTGCATCTGATCTTCCGAATCCGGAACGATCGCCTTGCCGTCACGGACGATACCGATAATGACGATCGCAAGATCGGGAAACAGCACGGTGAGCTGGCGCAACGGGGTGTTGATCAGCGGGCACTGGCTGGTGCAGCGCACCCCGATCAGCCGGACCCGATCGTTGGCGAGCGGAATGACGTCGATTGCGCCGGGAACCTGAAGCCTGCGGGTGATGGCGCGGGCGACCTCGATCTCCGGGCTGATGATGACGTCGATCGGCAGATGTTCGCGGGTGAACAGGTTCGACCAGATCGGCTGGAGATAGCTCTGGCTGCGAATGCGGGCGATCTTGGTCGGCACGTTGAACAGCGAATGCGCCACCTGACAGGCCACCATATTGACCTCGTCGGCGGCGGTGACCGCGATCAGCATATTGGCGTCGGCGGCACCGGCTTGTTCCAGGACACCGGGATGCGAGGCAAAGCCCGACACCACCTGAACGTCCAGCGTGTCGCCGATCTTACGCAGCAGATCGGGCCGCTGATCGATCACAGTAACGTCGTTATTCTCACTGGCGAGGTAATGGGCAATATTAAAGCCGACCTGCCCAGCCCCACAGACGATGACCTTCATCGTTAACGTACCTTTTCGTCGGTATTAATGCCGAGAAGCTTTAGCTTCCGGTGCAGGGCCGACCGCTCCATGCCGACAAAAGCAGCGGTGCGAGAGATATTGCCCGCGAAACGATTGACCTGGGCCAACAGATATTCCCGCTCGAACAATTCGCGCGCCTCGCGCAAGGGAAGCGTCATGATCTCGCTTGATTTTTCCCAGCGCAGAACGGTCGGGGTGATCGCGCCGATCTCGCTCGGCAGCATGTCGGCCCGCACCGGCTCGCGCCAGTCGCCCGGAGCCATGATCAGCAGCCAGTCGATCGCGTTGCGCAACTGACGGATATTGCCCGGCCAGTCATAGGCCTGAAGCGCCGCCAGCGCGTCCTCGCCCAGCGGTCGCGGCGGCACCCCCGCCAACTGCGCCGCCAGTTGCATGAACTGACGGGCCAGCAGCGGGATATCTTCCTTGCCATCGCGCAACGCGGGCATCCGGATCGGCACGACGTTGAGGCGATAGAACAAATCCTCGCGGAAATGACCGGCCAGCATTTCGGATTGCAGGTCGCGGTTGGTGGTCGCGATCACTCGAACGTCAACCTCGACCCGCTTGCCGCCGCCGACCCGCTCGAAGGTCTGGTCCTGGAGGACGCGGACGATCTTGCCCTGGGTTTCGAGCGGCATGTCGGCGACCTCGTCCAGCAGCAGCGTGCCGCCATGGGCCTGCTCGAACGTGCCGATCTTGCGCGGAGAGGTCGGGCCGTCGGCACCGTGCTCGGTCCCGAACAATTCGATTTCCATCCGGTCGGGATGCATCGCCGCGCAATTGACGACGACGAACGGCCCCTCGGTCCGGCGCGAGTGGGCGTGGATCATCCGCGCCGCCACTTCCTTGCCCGATCCGGCCGGCCCGGTGATCAGCACCCGGGAATTGGTCGGCGCGACCCGCTCGATCGTCTGGCGGATTTGCACAATGGCGGGGGAGATTCCGACCAGATCGCCGGTCGAGCCGGAGCGGACCCGCAACTCGCGGTTCTCTCGCTTCAACCGTGCGGATTCGATCGCGCGATCGACCACCAGCAGCAAGCGGTCGGCCTTGAACGGCTTCTCGATGAAGTCGTAAGCCCCCTGCTTGATCGCCTGAACAGCGGTCTCGATCGTGCCATGGCCCGAGATCATCACGACCGGAACGTCGGGATGCTCGCGCTTGATCTCGTCAAGCACGCCCAGCCCGTCCAGCCGCGAGCCCTGAAGCCAGATGTCTTGGATCACCAGAGAGGGACGGCGGGCACGGATACGCTCCAGCGCCTCGTCGGCGTTTGCTGCCTCGCGGGTGCTGTGCCCCTCGTCCTCGAGAATGCCGGCGATAAGGACGCGAATATCGGCCTCATCATCGACGATCAGGATGTCATGCGCCATGAACTACCGTCTTGTCACCGGAGGATTGGGATGGTGGCGGCTCGGTTGCCGGAAAGATCAGACCGACCCGCGCCCCCCCTTCCGGCGCGTCTTCAAGATACAGATCACCACCATGGTCTTCCATGATCTTCTTAACGATGGCAAGACCTAATCCGGTCCCCTTGGTCCGGGTGGTGACATAGGGCTCGGTCAGCCGTTCACGATTTTCACGCGGCAATCCGCGACCATTGTCCTCGACCTCGACCAGAGTCCGCTCGGGTTCACGGCGCAGACGCATCACGATCCGCCCCGGAACCGACGGATCCTCGCGTCCTCGCACCGCCTCGACCGCATTCTTTAACAGATTGGTCAACGCCTGCCCGATCAGGCGACCGTCGGCGGTGATCGGGACCGGATGATCGGGAATCTGATTTTCGAAGGTGATTTCGGGCGCTCCGGTCCGTTGCAGGAACATCGCTTGGCGGCAGATGTTGGCGAGATCGTCCGGCTTCATCTGCGGAGCCGGCATCCGGGCGAAGGACGAGAATTCATCGACCATCCGCCCGATATCCCCCACCTGACGGACGATGGTTTCGGTCAGTTGAACAAACGTATCAGGATCGCTCGCGATCTCCTTTAAATATTTGCGTTTCAGCCGCTCGGCCGACAATTGGATCGGAGTCAGCGGATTCTTGATCTCGTGGGCGATCCGTCGCGCGACATCGGCCCAGGCCGCCTTGCGCTGGGCCGAGACCAGTTCGGTGATGTCGTCAAACGTGATGACGAACCCGACGGTCTCTCCATCCAGATTTTCGGCGGCGACACTGACCAGCAAGATGCGCGACCGCTCGCCGGGCGGCGACAGCCGCACCTCGCGCTGAAGCAACCGGTCGGGACGGCGGGCGACCTCATCGACCGCCTCGGCCAGTTCGGGCAGAACCTGATGCAAATCCTCGCCGATATGGTCTTCCAGCGCCAACCCGACCAGATCGCTGGCAGAGCGGTTGGGCAGGTGAATCCGTCCCTGGCGGTCAAGGCCGATCACCCCGGCCGACACCCCCGCCAGGACCGTTTCGGTGAAGCGGCGGCGTTCGTCCAACTCGCGGTTGGCGTCCATCAGATCCTGACGCTGGGTGGATAGCTGATCGGTCATCCGATTGAACGCCCGCGACAACAGGCCGACCTCGTCGGACGTGTCCTCCTCGCTGACCCGGGCGTCGAGATCGCCCGATCGGACCCGTTCGGCGGCGTCGATCAGCCGAACGATCGGTGTTGCCAGCCGGGTCGCCATCATCAATCCAACCCGGACCGAGGTCAGCACCAGCAGCAGCGCGACCATCCCGAACACCAGCGAGAAGGCGTTTTCCAGCCCCGAGCGGCGGCCTTCCAGCCGTTCGTACTGCGCCACCGCCTCCGAGGTCTGCTCCATATGGCCGATCACCTTGGGATCGACAAAGCGCCCGACAAAAAGAAAGGTGTCGCCGAACAGCCCCGACACCTGGACCAACGCCCGCACCCGATCCTCGCCACCGCCGGTCAGCACCGCGACATCGCCTGCCCGTGCTTTCTCGAACGCCCATTGCGGAATCTGGTCGATATTGGCCTCGACGGCGAAGATCAGCCCCGAGCGGGCCAGGATCGATCCGCGTCCGTCGAACACGATCGCCTCGGTCAGACCGCGCACCGCCGCCTGGGTGGCGACGAATTGCGAGAAATGCTGCGGCGAGCGCATCAGCATCGGCCCTTCGCGGTTGATGTCGTTGGCCATCGCCAAGGCATCGCCGCCGATGATCTGCTTGTGCTCTTCCAGATAGGCGTGCGCGACCTCAAGCGAGGCCTGAAGCGCGGTACGGACCCGCTCGGAAAACCAGCTTTCCAGGCCGTAGCGGAAAAAAACCGCCGAGCCGACCGACATCAAGGCGGACGGCGTCACCGCCACCAGCGCGAACAGGACGATGAAGCGGAGATGGAGCCGCGATCCCGACGACCCGCTGCGGCGCGCCCGCATCACCTCGAGCACCCGGAACCCGACCACCGCGCCCAGCGCCAGCAGCAGAACGCAATCCAGCACCAGCAGAATTTGCACGGTGTGGGGATCGGGCCGGGCAATCCCGGCATCGGCCAGAACCCAGATGGTGGCAACGACCGAGGGGATTGTCGCCAGGGTCAGTCCATAGGCCAACAGATGGGAAAGATCGGCCCGTCTCAGCCACGAACCGAAACGACGGGCGGACTCTTGCTGTTCCGGCGCCATCGCCTCGCCTTTCCTCATTTCAGGGTGCGGCTGACCTGCAATTCCAGGTCGCGGATTTTCTTGCGCAGGGTATTGCGGTTAAGACCGAGCAGTTGCGCCGCCTTGATCTGGTTGCCGCGCGTAGCCTCAAGTGCCAGCGAAATCAGCGGCTTCTCGACCTCGCGCACCACCCGGTCATAGACTCCGGCCGGCGGCAATCCATCGCCATGATTGGCGAAATAATCGCGCAGATGGCGTTCAACCGTCGCCGACAGCCCCTCACCCTCGATCCCGGCCCCGATCACGTCCGTCGGGGGAGCGCCACCCGCCAGTTCGGCTTCGATCACGTCGATCCCGATCACTTCCTGCGAATAAAGCGCGGCCAGACGGCGGACCAGATTTTCCAATTCGCGGACATTGCCGGGCCAGCGATGGCGCTTCAAGCGCTCCATCGCCTGGGAATCGATCGTCTTGGTGGGCAGACCCTCCGCTCCGGCCTGGGCCAGAAAGTGGCGGATCAGTTCGGGGATGTCCTCGGACCGCTCGCGCAACGGCGGCAGGCGGATCGGCACCACGTTGAGACGATAGAACAAATCCTCGCGGAACATGCCCTGGCGAATCAATTGGGTCAGATCGCGATGGGTGGCGGCGACGATGCGGACATTGGCGCGGATCGGCACCCGCCCGCCGACGGTGGTGTATTCGCCTTCCTGCAACACCCGCAGCAGCCGGGTCTGCGCCTCGGGCGGCATGTCGCCGATTTCGTCGAGGAACAGCGTTCCGCCCTCGGCCTGCTCGAAGCGACCGGCGGCGCGTTGGGTCGCGCCGGTGAACGCCCCCTTCTCGTGACCGAACAACTCGCTTTCGATCAGTTCGCGCGGAATCGCCGCCATGTTGATCGCGACGAAGGGGCCGTTGCGGCGCTTGCCGTAATCGTGCAGGGCGCGGGCAACCAGTTCCTTACCAGTGCCGGACTCGCCGGTGATCATCACCGTGAGGTCGGTCCCCATCAGCCGGGCCAGGGTCCGATAGATTTCCTGCATCGCCGAAGACCGGCCGATCAGCGGCAGCTTTTCCTCGTCGTCGTCCTGGGCGGTGTCGGACGAGGCGGCACGCGGTGCCGACAAAGCCCGACTGACCACCGCGACCAACTCTTTGAGGTCGAACGGTTTTGGCATGTATTCGAACGCGCCGCGCTGGGTCGCCTTGACTGCGGTCAGCAGGGTGTTCTGGGCGCTCATCACGATGATCCGCAGATCGGGACGGATTTTCTTGATCCGGGGGAGCAGATCGAGCCCGTTCTCATCTGGCATCACCACGTCGGTGATGACGAGATCGCCCTCGCCTTCCGACACCCAGCGCCACAACGTCGAGGCGTTTCCGGTCGTCCGGACTTCATAGCCGACCCGGCCCAACGCTTGGGACAGCACAGTGCGGATGCCACGATCGTCGTCAGCCACCAGAATGGTGGCGGTAGTAGTCATGGTCATTCGCTTTCCTTGCTTTCGCCGTCCTGGACCATCGGCAGCAACACCCGGAAAACCGTCCGCCGGGACTGACTGTCGAACTCGATGACTCCGCCGTGATCGCCGACGATTTTGGCCACCAGAGCCAATCCCAAACCGGTTCCGGTGGTCTTGGTGGTGACAAAGGCATCGAACAGATTGGGGCGCAGATCGTCGGGGATACCAGGACCGTTATCTTGAATGCTGACCACCAGCGGCAGATGACGCTTGGCTTCGTTGCCGCCCGGCAACGCCAGCCGCACACCATGTTGGTAGCCGGTGGACAAAATGATCTCGCCGCCCTCCTCGGGCACCGCTTCCGAGGCGTTCTTGACCAGATTGAGGAAGACCTGGATCAACTGATCGCGGTCGCCTTGGGCCGGGGGCAGCGAGGGGTCGTAATGCTCGACGATGCGGATCTGACGGGCAAATCCGGCCTCGGCGATACGGCGGACATGCTCCAGCACCTGATGCAGGTTGACCGGATCGCGTACCGCCGTCGGATTGTCCGAGAACGCTTCCATCCGATCGACCAGGGCGACGATCCGGTCGGCCTCGTCGCAGATCAGCCGGGTCAGCACCCGATCGTCCTCGTTGGCGTTCTGCTCCAGCAATTGCGCCGCCCCCCGGATGCCCGACAGCGGATTCTTGACCTCGTGAGCCAGGATCGAGGCCATCGCGGTCACCGAACGGGCGGCGTTGCGGCTGGTCAGATGCGCGCCGATCTTAAGCGCGATCGATTGTTCGAGCAGACTGACCACCACCGCGCCGGTCTGTTCGACGATCGGCGAAACCTGGACGCTGACGATGCGGTGGCCGGTCCGCGGGGTGTCGAGCACGACACCGTATTCGGCAACGGAATTACCGTCGCCGCGCGCTTGGGCGATCAGCGCCAGCACCGGCGAATCCGGCGGGAGGAATTCGCTGGTGGGGTGGCCGCACAGCCACGCCGCCCCGCAGGCAAACAATTGCTCGGCCCCGCCATTGGCGAGGCGGATGATGTCGTCGCCATCGACCGCGAGCACGGCGGCGCTGATCGCGTTCAAGATGACATCGGGATCGAAGGTCGCGCCGCCGGTACGACGTCGGGGCGCGGAAACGGTAGGGAGTGCCATCAGGCGGCGGCCTTTCCAGCCAGCGATCCAAAAAAATCGGCTAAGGCGCGGCGCACCGCGTCGGGATCGTCCAGCCGGTTGATCCCGGCGCGAAATTCGGCCGAGCCCGGCAGGCCGCGAGAGTACCAGGCAAGATGCTTGCGGGCGTTGCGCACACCCGAAACCGTTCCGTAATGCACCAGCAAGGCCTCGAAATGATCGATCACGATCTCATACAATTCCCCCGGCGAGGGGTCGGGACGCCGTTCTCCGGTGGCGAGGAAATGCCCCACCTGCCCCGGCAGCCACGGCCGCCCCATGCTGCCGCGTCCGATCATCACGCCATCGGCCCCTGACAGGTCCAACAAGGCGACCGCGTCGTCGATGCTGCAAACGTCGCCGTTGCCGATCACCGGAATCGACACCGACCGCTTGACCTCGCCGATAAAGGCCCAATCGGCCCGACCGCCATACATCTGGCTGCGGGTCCGCCCGTGCACAGTAACCATGCGGATGCCGCTCTCCTCGGCGATCCGGGCCAGCCGGGGCGCATTCAGGCAGGATTGATCCCATCCCATCCGCATCTTCAGCGTCACCGGAAGATCGACGGCGCGAACCACCGCTTCCATCAAACGGCCGGCCAGCACCTCGTCCTTCATCAGGGCGGCGCCGGATTCCCCTTTGACCGCAACCTTCTTGACCGGACATCCCATGTTGATGTCGATGATCGCCGCTCCCATGTCCTGGTTGAGCCGGGCGGCCTCGGCCATCGCCTCGGGTTCGCATCCGGCCAGTTGGACCGAGGTCGGCTGATCGGCGGCCTCGTGACTGGCCATCCGCATCGTCTGGCGGTTCTGGCGGATCATCGCCTGACTGGCGATCATTTCCGAAACGACCAGACCGGCCCCCAGGCGACGGGCCAGACGGCGGGTGGGCAGATCGGTCACCCCCGCCATCGGTGCCAGGATTACGGCATTGTCGAGGGAGAGCGATCCGACGGTCAGGGACGAAAGGGGGCGGGTGCACATCATATGTGCATATTTATTATGCAGATGTCCCCCGGCGCAACGTCAAAAACGGCCGAGCCGGGGGCTGTCTCAGCCGAGCGGAGCCGTCAACAGCACCTGCTGCACGAACTTTACCCCGGGATAGGCTAAAGTGAGGAGAAGATAGGCAACCAGAACCACCCGGGCGGCGAGACGGCCGCGCACGCCGCAGATGCGATGACCGATCAGCAGCATACCGATCAGGACGAAGGCCAGCAGCGACAGCAGGGCCTTATGCTCGAAGGTGATGAACGAGCCGGTTTCGACATAATGCAGCGCCAGCCCGGTCAACAGGCCGAGCCCCAGCACGACCTCGCTGTCGAGCAACAGGCGACCGGACATCCGTTCGGCGTCGGCGACGCTGGGAAGCAGCCGGGTCAGCGCTGTCGGCCGTTTGCGCTTCAGCGCCCGCTCCTGGAGGAAGATTGAGGCCGACGCCACCGCCGCCACGGTCAGCAGCGAATAGGTCATGACCGAAACGATGATATGGAGATCGACCCACGCCGCGCTGGCCCCGCCGGTCATCGGCGGCGGCGCGCCCTCGACCCAGCTGACCATCGAGGCCAACAGCCCGACAGCGGCAAGGAACGGCATCAGCAGCGGCCCCAGACGCCACGCCTGCGGCGTCGTCACCGACAGCAAGGCATACATCGCGGCGCTGCCAGCGATGCTGACCCACAATCCGGCCGAAAGACTGGTCAACCATTCGCCGCTCATCAGCCAGCCGCCCCAGATCGACGGGGCGATGACGGCAAGAAGGGTCGCAGCCCAGAAACGGCCGTCGCGACCGGCATGGGGTCTGAAGGAAACCGTCGCGGCCGGAACCAGAGCGACGAGGGCGATAATGTTAAGAAGAAGCGGCGACATGGGTCGGACTATACCATTCTTTTGGTTCATGCAAACTGGCGGAGTGATGACACGGGCGGGGATCTCCCCCGCGCTGGCCGCAGCTTCGGCTCAGGATAGCCGACAAATCATATTTCTCCCTTTGCCGACGCGAAAGCCCGATTCCGTTCCGGCCTCTCTCTTTCTCCGGAGAGTCATAGTCCCGTCTATGACCGCCCGCAGGGTTTCAGATAAGCGCGCCTTGTCCCTTGGCAAGCCCGTCCTTGCCGCATAGGCTGTCGCCTCTTTAGGCCATTGGAGGACGATCATGGGCAAAACGGTGGTGCTGGTGGTGGCGGCGGGGCGCGGACGCCGGTTCGGCGGCGATTTGCCCAAGCAGTATCACGATCTTGCCGGACGGATGGTGCTGCGCCACACCTTGGCCGCGTTCGCCACCAATCCCGAGATCGACGCGGTGCGGGCAGTGATTCACCCCGACGACCGCCAGCTTTACGATATCGCAGCGTCCGGTCTGGCGCTGCTGGAGCCGGTGGCAGGGGGAGCCAGCCGTCAGGATTCAGTTCGTCTCGGTCTCGAAAGCCTGGCCGATCTTGCGCCCGAACGGGTGCTGATCCATGACGCCGCCCGCCCCTTCATTGACGCAGGCACGATTGGGCGGGTCGTTTCCGCGCTGGCCTCGCAAGCAGCCGCCTTGCCGGTGGTGCCGGTCGCCGACACGTTAAAGCGCGGCAAGGACGGTTTCGTCTCCGACACGATCTCGCGCGAGAGCTTGTTCCGCGCTCAGACTCCGCAGGGATTCCGCTATGGCGATATCCTGTCGGCGCACAAGGCGGTGATCGGCGAGGACTTGACCGACGATGCCGCCGTCGCCGAGCGGGCCGGGCTGGCGGTGGCGCTGGTCGCCGGGGCCGAGGACAATGTCAAGATCACCACCGCCGCCGATCTGGACCGGGCGCGCCGCCTGTTCGAAGGCGCGGGAGAAATCCGCACCGCCACCGGCTATGACGTCCACCGGTTCGGGCCGGGCAACGGAGTATGGCTGTGTGGCGAACTGGTGCCGCACCAGGCCGGGCTGCTGGGCCATTCCGACGCCGATGTCGGCCTCCACGCCTTGACCGACGCCGTACTCGGCGCGATCTCGGCGGGGGATATTGGCCACCATTTCCCCCCGTCCGAGCCGCGCTGGAAGGGAGCCGCCTCGGACCAGTTCCTCGCCCATGCCGCGTCGCTGGTGGCGGCGCGGGGCGGCCGGATCGTCAATGTCGATGTTACCCTGATCTGCGAGCGTCCCAAGGTTGGTCCGCACCGGGCTCGGATGGCGGCTCGTTTGGCCGAGATTCTCAAAATCGACCAGGGTCGGGTGTCGGTCAAGGCCACCACCACCGAGGGGTTGGGCTTTACCGGTCGCGCGGAAGGGATCGCCGCCCAGGCCAGCGCCTCGGTCTGGCTGCCCCGCTAACCGCTTACGAAGCCGGTCGTGAAAAAGTCCTTCGGCCTTTGGCCTCAGTGTACTTTTCCCCGGTTCAAAAAGAATCCCCGTGCTCAATCAAGCTTTCTGCGCGGGGATGGATTTGGTTTCCTCCGAAGCCGATGGGCTTTGCCCACGGCATCGGAGGCGGGTGAAACAGACAACACGAAAAATGGGCGCCGGGCCGTCCCTAGCCCATTTTTCTCCTTTTAATCCAACGGGAAAAAGTACACCGAGCGACAGCGAGGGACTTTTTCACGGGAGACTACGAAGCCTGCTCTTCCTTGCGGTGAGGAAACCAACGGGCGCGCAGCGTGGCGATCAGAGCCTTGGCCTGACGCCACGCTGCCCAGCTTTCCAGGCGGGCATGAGCCCAATTCTTGGCGCGCAAGATGATGTCGTGCAGCCAGACGAACCAGCCAAACGTCATCAGGGCGGGACGGCACAGGGTGTAAAGCCGCGCGAACAGGGCCGTCGCGGCAAGCTTTGCCGTGACCAGCACCACCAGCCCGAACAGGAAATGCCCGCTGGCGATCGCCCAGACCGCCGCCAGCTTGACCGGCAGGATCAGCAGCGCAGGCAGCAGGAAGACAACAGCGGCGGCCTTGGGCGGCAGGGCGACGATCACCGCCTCGATCCGGGCGATCGAGGCCAGGCGGCCAAGCCGGGCCATCAGGCTTTTCAGCCATCCCCACAAATATTCCTCGAACAGCATCAGCAGCACCGCGAACGGCACCGTCAGCACGGAGGTCCAGGAACGGGAGCGGGACGGAATCGGGGTCATGGCTCGCACCGAGAGGCAGAGAGGAAAAACAACGAAACCGGATCCTGCCGCGCCGATCTGGCGGCAGCGGCCCCGGCGGCACAATCGACACATTCATGCCGCTCGGCCCGGCGGCAACGCTCGCGCGCCGGACAATCTGGCGGAGGTTCACTCCGGATCGGGCGGGACGGCGTCAATGCCCTCCTCCGCCTTCGGCCTTTGCCTTTTTGTCCTTGGGCGGCTTGCCCCCCTTTTCCAGGGCGGGATCGCTGACCTGTTCCGGCTTCAGGAACATCGGCAAGGGCTTCAGCCATTCCGAAGCGTCGCGGGCACGCTCGGCCAGGGCAAGACGGCCATCCGACGAGGCGATCACGGCGGCAGAGACCGACGCCAGAGCGCGGCGGCGATCCTCTTCGCTGCCGCCTTCGGCGCGAACGGCGAACGCGGCGCGGACCGGCAGGGCGGCATCGGGACCGCTGGGATGGAGTCTCACCATCCATTCGACCGTGCGTTTGCTCGCATCCAGCACGCCCTCATGCGCCATCACCTCCTGATCGGCGGCAAGCATCCCCACGGCGTAGCGCAACACCACGCCGGGCGGAGCGGTCAGACGAAGCCCCAGCGGCACCAGCGTCTCGCCATGGACCACCAATTCTCCTTCGACAGCATAAGCTAAACCGTCCGCTCCGGGAAAGCGGGCGATTTCGTCGCCAAAGCTGAAACTGGCTTCGTTCGAGCGAGACCAGCCACGAGCAATTTCCTTGCGCTGGAGGAAGCGTTCGACAGTGCGGCGCAATGCGTGGAACTGCTCGTCTTCGGTCGGGGTGAACGAGTCCCGTTTGTGCGGGGTCGGCAGCAGCGACACCGCTTCGATGCTGAAGGGCGCGAACCCGGTGCGAACCGGGGCACGATCGACCAGAGCGAAGGATTTGACATCGACGGGAACCGCGGGCGCATCTTCGGCCCGGATCGGATCACAGGCGGCGAACAGGCTCAGTCCGGCCAGAATCGCCACTTTCAATACGCTCATTCCACCCCCTCAGATTATCCCTGGACGACCAGCAAGACCGTCATATTGGACGCGTCCCCGCCGGTTCAACCCCTGATCGGATCATGACGGACCGTCGTCGGGATCGAGTGCACTTTCGCACGCATCGACTCCGCCCGCGCCGTCTTCGTCCGGTTCGGGCAGGGTATCGACCAGCGCTCCCTCGCCAAACGCGCGGTTGCCATAGGCTCCGGCGGCGGCATTAGGATCGAGCAGACCGGCGGCCTCAAGCTCCTTGACCCCGGGCAAGTCCGATATCGATTCGAGTCCGAAATGATCCAGGAAGCCGTCGGTGGTGCCCCAGGTCAGCGGCCGTCCCGGCGTCGCCCGCCGCCCGCGCGGCCGGATCCACCCAGCGGCGAACAAGATGTCGAGCGTCCCTTTCGACAGAGCAACGCCGCGCACCTCTTCGATTTCGGCGCGGGTCACCGGCTGGTGATAGGCGATGATCGCCAGAGTTTCGACCGTCGCGCGCGACAGCCTGCGCTGCTCCGCCCGCTCGATTCGCAACCGCCCGGCCAGATCGGCAGCGGTCCGGAAGGCCCACCCCTGCCCGCGCCGCACCAGCGAGATTCCTCGCCCGGCATACAGCCCTTCGAGTTCGTTAAGCAGGCGAGACAGATTGGTTCCCTCGGGCAGATGCGCGGCCAGGGTCCGTTCACTGACCGGTTCGCCCGAGGCGAAGATCACCGCCTCGACCAGCCGCACCAGATCGGGATCAGTCATCGTCCCCTCCGCTTTCGTCGCCGCCGTCGCGCTGACCGGCCCGGACATAGATCGGCGAATAAGCCGGTCCATCCTGGCGCAGGCACAGCCGCCCCTGTCGGGCCAGTTCCAGCGCGGCGACGAAGGTCGAGGCCATCGCCGATTTCATCTTCAGTGCGTCGCCCTCGATCGGCGGCAGATAGGCCATCAGCACCGACCAGTCCGGCAGGGCGCCCAGCCCCAGCATCGTCTCGAGCCGGGCCAGCGCATCCTCGACCGACCACAGATCGGCCGCTTCGACCGTCAGCACCGTCACCCTGCGGCGGGCGACATGGTCGGCATAAACTTTGAGGAAGTCGTAGAAGCCCAGATCGAAGATCGGGCGGTCGATCACCTCGATCCCCTCGGCCGCACCCGGGCCGAACACGTCGCGGCCCAGGCGGGGACCGGCGAACAATTTTCGCCCGGAATCCTGCATCGCCTGAAGACGGCGCAGGCGAAAGGCCAACGCCTCGGCCAGTTCCGCCGGACTGGGTTCGTCGCCGGGATCGGGTTCCGGCTCGGGCAGCAGCAGCCGCGATTTCAGATAGGCCAGCCACGCCGCCATCACCAGATATTCTGCCGCCAGATCAAGCTGGTTCTTGCGGAGACGGCCAATGAAATCAATGTACTGTTCGGCAAGCCTTAGAATCGACATCCGGCTGATATCGACCTTTTGTTCCCGTGCCAATTGAAGCAGCAGATCAAGCGGGCCGTCCCACCCGTCAAGGTCGATCAGCAGGCGATCGGCGACGGGACGAGCCTCCGTACTCTCGTCCAATTCCTCCGCGACGGCGACCGACTCTGTCATCGGCACTCAGCCTCCCGGCCCCAGAACTCCCAGCAACAGCCGCGCGATCGCCCGGACCGGGCCATCGACCAATCCGCCCAGCAGATCGAGATTGATCCCAATCGCATTGCCCAGCATCGGCAGCAGGAACAGAACCCCCAGCACCAGCAGGATGCCGAACCGCTCCAGCCGGGCCAGCCGGATGGCCAGATGGGCGGGCAACAGACCGGTCAACACCCGCCCACCATCAAGCGGCGGAATCGGAATCATGTTGAAAACGGCCAACAACAGATTGATATAGATTGCGTTTTTAAGATTCTCGAACAGCCAGAGCTGGGCCGCATCGGGCACGAACGGAATCAGCCAGAACCCGATCACCGCCAAAGCCGCCATCAGCAGATTGATGGCAGGACCGGCAGCGGCGACAACAATCATCCCCAGCCGCAGGGGGCGCAGGCGGGAGAAATCGACCGGGACCGGCTTGGCCCAGCCGAACATCACGCCGCCGACGATCACGAGAAAAGCGGGAAGGATCACGGTGCCGAACGGATCGACATGGCGCAGCGGGTTGAGCGAAATCCGCCCCATCCGTTCTGCGGTGTCGTCCCCCATCGCCCGGGCGGCATATCCGTGCGCCGCCTCATGCAGCGTCACCGCCAGGATTACCGGCAAGGCCCAGACGGCGATCCCCGACAGCACGTCGTTCATCGGACCGACACGGACAACAGAGCTTCGACCCGCGCATGGGCGGCAGCAATGTCGAACGGCACCGGCCGACGGCGGCGCGCCTCGCCCCGGGCCAGCCGCTCCAACGCCCGGTCGGTCAACGGCCGGACGACGCGGGCCAGCGCCGCCATCTCGTCCATATCTCCGTTGCAGTGAAGGACGATGTCGCACCCGGCATCGAGGCTGTCGTTGGAGCGATCCTCGAACCGCCCGCCCAGCGCCTTCATCGACAGATCGTCGGACAGCAGAACGCCGTCAAAGCCCAGGCGGCCGCGAATGACCTCCTCGATCACGATCGGCGAGGTCGTCGCCGGACGCACGCGGTCGAACGCGGTATAGACGACATGGGCGGTCATTCCCCACGGCGCATCGGACAGCGCCCGGAAAGGAACGAAATCCTTGGCCTCCAGGCTCTCTGCGGAGTCCTCGACCACCGGCAGGGCGACGTGGCTATCGACGGTGGCGCGGCCATGTCCGGGAATATGCTTGACGATCGGGATCACCCCCTCGTCGAGCAAGCCGTCGGCCACCTCGCGGGCCAGATCGGCGACCAGGGCCGGATCGGTGCCATAGGCGCGGTCGCCGATCACGTCATGCGCCCCCAGGACGGGGACGTCGAGCACCGGGGCGCAATCGACGTCGATGCCAAGATCGGCCAGCTCGCGCCCGATCAGGCGGAAATTGAGCCGCAACGCTTCCTTTGCAGCGGCACGGTTACGCTCGGCCAGGGCGGCAAACGGCGCGCCGGGGGGCGCTTTGCGCCAATAAGGCGGCTTCAGACGCTGGACCCGCCCCCCCTCCTGATCAATCAGGACCGGGGCGTCGGCGCGGCCGACCGACTGACGCAATGCGGCGACCAGGTCGCGCACCTGATCCGGCGTGTCGATATTGCGGCCGAACAAGATGAATCCCAACGGATTGGCCGCAGCGAAGAGACGGCGTTCGGACTCGGTCAGCGCCAATCCGGCGCAACCGAGAATCAGAGCCGCCGGAGGCTGACTATTTACGGGCAACGATACACCCCTGGTTACGACGGGTAAGATCGGCACAAATCTGACGGGCGGATTGTTCGTCGAGACCACCGGCACGGATGCGCCAGAACACACCCTTACCTTCCAGATCGACCCGAACGATATCGGACTTCAGTCCGCCCAGAAGATCGGCATAGGTTTTTTGAATCCGCGCCCATTCCTTGTCGGCCTGATCGGCGGCGCGCACAGCCCCCAACTGGACGACGAAATCGCCCCCGCCGCTGCGGCGGACCGGGGCGGCGGCGGGCGGCGGCGCGACATTGGCGACCTGGGCCGGGGTGATCACCTGCGGCTTGGCCGCAGCGGGCGGGGCCGCCGTCTTGGTCGTCGCAGCCGGAGCGGCAGGGGGAGAGGTCGGAACCGTCGGAGCGGCACGGGTCTGCACTGGTTGATAAGACGACACCGGCGGCGGCGGCGCCAGCGCCGACCCGGCAGGAGGTGCCGCAACCGGCGCGGGAGCGGTCGGAACCGCAGGAGCGACCGACGCAGGCGGAGCCGCGCTTTGCGGCGCGGCCGCCGGGGCCTGCGGCAAGGTCAGGGTTTCGGTCGGAGTCGTCGAGGGACGAGGGGGAGCCTTGGGGCTTTCCGGCGGTGGCAATAACCGCTCGACCCGCCCGTCGGTTTCCGATCCGGATTCCATCCGCTCATAGACCAGCTTGTCCTGGTTGGGAACCTGCATGCCGCCGCGATCGTCGGGACGCAGCTTGAACGGGCGGTCCTCGGCCTTGATCACCGGGACACCGTCGCCCGCCCCCTTACGCCCGCCGATGAAATGCAGCCCGACCGCGACGATCGCGCCGACCGCGACCACCGCCGCGACAATCGTGACGATCCCGCGCAGGCGATGGCCCGCGCGGGCCTCATGCGAATCGGCATCGGCGTCGTAGCGTTCCGGGATGATATCCAGAATGTCGCGGTCGTAATCGTCGCTGGGACGCAAGGCCATGTCAGCGCATTTCCTCCATGGGTTCGACGCCGATGATGCCAAGACCCGAGGCGATCACCAACGTCACCGCCCGCAGCAATCCAAGCCGGGCGATGGACAAATCGCGGTCGCCCTCGATCAGGAAGCGCAACCGGGCATCGTCCTTGCCCTTGTTCCACAGACCGTGGAACGCGGCGGCAAGATCGTACAGATAGAAGGCGATCCGATGCGGCTCGTGCGCTTCGGCGGCGCTTTCCACCACGCGGGGCCATCCCGCAAGCGCTCTGATCAAACCAAGCTCGGCCGGATCGGTCAAGCGCCCGAGGATGACGGGTTCGGGAACCAGGGTCAGCGGGTCGATTTCGGGCCACAATTCGGCGGCATGGCGCATCACCGAGAAACAGCGGGCGTGGGCGTACTGGACATAGAACACCGGATTGTCGCGGCTTTGTTCCAGCACCTTGTCGAGGTCGAAATCGAGATGGGCGTCGTTCTTGCGGGTCAGCATGATGAAGCGGACGACGTCGCGCCCGACCGCATCGACCAGATCGCGCAGGGTGACGAAGGTGCCCGCCCGCTTGCTCATCTTGTAGGGCTCGCCACCCTTCAACAGGTTGACCATCTGGCACAGCTTGACGTCGAGTGCGCCGTGCCCGCCGGTCATCGCCGCCACCGCCGCCTGCATCCGCTTGACATAGCCGCCGTGATCGGCGCCCCAGACGTCGATCATCACGTTGAAGCCGCGACGGTATTTGTCGAGGTGATAGGCGATGTCGGACGCGAAATAGGTCCACGACCCATCGGACTTCTTCAACGGCCGATCGACATCGTCGCCGAACTGGGTGGCGCGGAACAGAGTCTGCGGACGGGGTTCCCAATCTTCGGGCAGCTTGCCCTTCGGCGGTTCCAGAACGCCCTGATAGATCAGATCCTTGCCGAGCAGGAATTCCTCGGCCGCGCTCACCTTGCCCGCTTCGACCAAGCCGCGCTCGGAAATAAAGACGTCGTGGCGAACCCCCAGCGCGGCCAGATCGCTCTTGATCATTCCCATCATCGCGGTGACGGCATAGTCGCGGAACAGCGGCAGCCACTCGGATTCGGGCGCGGTCTGGAACCGGTTTCCGTGCTGCCGGGCCAGATCCTCGCCCGACGGCTTCAGATATTCGCCCGGATACAGCCCCTCGGGGATCGGACCGATTTCTTCGCCCAGCGCCTCGCGGTAGCGCAGGTGCACCGAACGGGCCAGCACGTCAACCTGCGCCCCGGCATCGTTGATGTAATATTCGCGGGCGACGTCGTGACCGGCCTTGCTCAACAGCGAGGCCAGCGCATCGCCGACCACCGCGCCACGGGCGTGGCCGACATGCATCGGCCCGGTCGGGTTGGCGGAAACGTATTCGACATTGACGCGCAGCGAGTGGCCGATATCGGACTCGCCATATCCCACGCCCTCGCGCAGCACGTCGCCCAGGCGCTCGGCCCAGAACGAATCGGACAGACGCAGATTGATGAATCCCGGACCGGCGATCTCGGCCGCGACCACCGCGGGATGGGAGCGCAGTTCGGCGGCCAGCTTTTCGGCGAGATCGCGCGGCTTGATCCCCGCCGGCTTGGACAGAACCATCGCCGCATTGGTGGCGACGTCGCCATGAGAGGTCTCGCGCGGGGGTTCGGCGGTAACGCGGCTGGTATCGAGTCCGGACGGCAGCGCCCCGGCGTCGGTCAGACGGCCAAGGGCGGCGAGGATCTCGTCGTGAAAATACCGGAACAGATTCATGGTGTCGATTTCGCTGGGAAAGGTTGGGGGTCGGGATCGTGCCACCACCGCCCGGTCCTGTCCATCCCCGTCGCCATCAAGGCGGCGTCGAAGCGGGACCGGGAAATCCTGCGGCGGCGCTGTTTTACGGCTTTTCCTGAAGGTCGAACATCCGCCGGTGCTCGTCGAGGGCGAAACGGTCGGTCATCCCGGCGATGTAATCGCCCACCACCCGGGCGGTACGGGGTGTGCCCTTGCCGTCGGTGAGGCGACGCCATTCCGGTGGCAGGCATTCCGGCTCGGACCACAACAGGCGGAACAGTTCCTTGACCACCCGTCGCCCCTTGCTGGTCATCCGGTTGACGGTGAAATGGCGGTACATGTGGGTGAACAGAAAGTCGCGCAGGGCGGCATCGTGGGCGCGCATCTCTTCCGAGAACGCCGCCAGCGGCTGGCCGAGATGGCGGACATCGTCGGCGCTTTCGGGCCGGAGTTCGGCGATGCGGCGGCGGGTTTCCCCGGTCAGGTCAAGGATCATGATCCCGATCATCCGCCGCACCACCTCGTGGATGTGCAGCGACGGCTCGGCATCGGGGAAGTCGGCGCGGACCTGATGGAACAGCGGCCCGACCAGCGGCAGATCGGCCAGATCGCGGATCGAGAACAGACCGGCGCGTAATCCGTCGTCAAGATCGTGATTGTTATAGGCGATATCGTCGGACAGCGCCGCGACCTGGGCCTCGGGCCCGGCGAAGCTGTCGAGACCGAGATCGTGCAACTCGGCATATTCGGCGATGGCGCGGGGCAAGGGCCGCCCCTTGTCGCGGGCCAGCGGTCCGGTCAGCGGCCCGTTATGCTTGACCAGACCTTCCAGGGTCTCCCAGGTCAGATTCAGCCCGTCAAACGCGATATAGCGGCGTTCCAGCCGGGTGACGATCCGCAGCGACTGGGCGTTATGGTCGAAGCCGCCATAATCGTGCAGCACCTCTTCCAGCGCGTCCTCGCCAGCATGGCCGAACGGGGTGTGGCCGAGATCATGGGCCAGCGCCAGCGCCTCGGCCAGATCTTCGTTCAGCCCCAGCATCCGGCTAACCGAGCGGGCGATCTGCGACACTTCAAGCGAATGGGTCAGCCGGGTGCGGTAATTCTCGCCCTCGTGATAGACGAACACCTGGGTCTTGTATTGCAGGCGACGGAACGCGGCGGAATGGATGATGCGGTCGCGGTCGCGCTGGAACGGCGAGCGGGTCGGGCTGTCCGCCTCGGGGTGAAGCCGCCCGCGCGCGCGTTCGGGATCGCTGGCAAACGAGGCGTGAGCACCGACGCCAAAAGGACGGGAGTGGAGATCGGGCGGAAAACTCATGCCGGGGACACTACCTCCCGGGCGGGAACAATGGCAATCCCTCCGTCATCTTCGGCGAAGATACACCGGTCGCGCCCGCCTTCCTTGGCCTGATACAGGGCAAGATCGGCCCGGCGCATCAGCGAATCCAGCGTATCGCCCCGGACGAAGCGGGCGAGTCCAACGCTGACCGTCCCCTCGACCCCCCGTGCCGTCTCGTCCTCGGCATAGGCTTGCCGCAGCCGTTCGGCGACGGCGAGCGCAGGGGCGACGTCGGTGTCGGGCAACAGGGCAACGAATTCCTCGCCCCCATACCGGCAAAAACTGTCTTCGGCCCGCAAAGAGGCCAGAACCAGGGTGGAGAAGCGGCACAGCAGGGCATCGCCGAAAGCGTGGCCGAAGGTGTCATTGGCCCGCTTGAAATAATCGAGATCGAACAGCAACACCGTCAAAGGCTGGGCCGAGCGTTCGGCACGAGCCATCGCCTTCCCCGCCACCAGGGCGAGGGCGCGCCGGTTCAACGTCCCGGTCAGCGGGTCGAGGTTGGCCTGACGCTTCAAATCGGCGTTAAGCCGTTCCGAAATCAGGATCAGTTGGGTAAACGTGTTGACCAGCAAATGAATGAAGCCAAACACATGGACGCCGACGACAAAGGTGGCGCCTGAGAAGAAATCGGTGATCGTCTCGCCCGACGCGACATAAGTCCGCACGAGATAAAAGATCGCCATCCCCAGATTTACCGATCCGCAGAGGCGGCGGACCAGAACCGGCGACGGCCCCGGACGCAACAGAACCCAGGCGGACGCTCCGCACAACAGCGAAGCCGCCGTCGACATCACCATCACCCGGGCCGCGATCGAGGGGGTGATGTAGAGAAAATAGGCCAGCAGAACGGCGACGACGACGACCAATGCGGCGTAAAAGACAAAATTTGTTTTCTTTCCAAGGAATTGATGGAACCCGCTCAACAAGAATGCCAGCGCCACCACGATCAGGGTGTTGGAGGCGACAATCCCCAGGAAATCGGGCAGGACATCCCGCATCGCCGACAAAATCATCCCGACCGCGCCGGTCGCATTGCAGATCGCCCAGCGGGCGACCCCGGGAACGGGCAGATTGTCGCGATTGACCAGATAGAGGGCCCCTGCGGAAAAGATCGCAGCCAGAACAAGGGGAACCAGCAAAGTGCGGACATCAAGCATGATCTAATCCGGCGTGTCGTGACCGGCCATTCTGCCACGCCACGGAAACAACCGCCTACCCCGTTCCCCCAGCATCGACAATTCGGCTCCAACTCCCTCTTGCATCTACCGGTATCCCTAGCCGCTTTTGCGCGGGTTGTCGGGCGTGGCAGTGGCTGGTATCGTCCAGTCCGGTTCGCGCCGCAGTGCGGGTTCGGACATTTGAGAGTGGGGAGTGAGATGGACCAAATCAAGACGGCGATCCTGGGAGCCAGCGGCTATACCGGTGCCGAATTGCTGCGTTTTCTGGCCGGGCATCCCGCCTTTCGCGTCACCGCGCTGACCGCCGACCGCAAAGCCGGGCAACCGATGGCCCAGGTCTTCCCGCATCTCGCCGCCCTCACCCTGCCCGATCTGGTGTCGATCGATCAGGTCGATTTCGCTGCGATCGACGCGGTGTTCTGCTGCCTGCCGCACGGCACCACCCAGGAGGTGATCTCCGCCCTGCCCGCCTCGGTCAAGATCTGCGACCTGTCGGCCGATTTCCGGCTGCGCGACGTCGATACCTATGCCCGCTGGTACGGCCATCCCCATCAGGCGGTCGAGCTTCAGAAAACCGCCGTATATGGCCTGACCGAACTGGCCCGGCCGGAAATCCGCACGGCGCGGCTGGTCGCCAATCCCGGCTGCTATCCGACCTCGGCGCAATTGCCGCTGATTCCGCTGCTGCGGGCCGGGCTGATCAAGGCCGACGACATTATCATCGACGCGATGTCGGGCGTGTCGGGCGCGGGCCGGGCCGCCAAGGAAGCCAACCTCTATACCGAGGTCGCCGAGGGGATCCACCCCTATGGCATCGCCGGGCACCGCCACGCTCCCGAGATTGAACAGGGCCTGTCCGACGCCGCCGGGCGGAGCGTCGAAGTCAGCTTTACCCCCCATCTGATGCCGATGAACCGGGGAATGCTCTCGACGATCCATGTCCGCCCCGCCGCCGGAGCCGATGCCGGAGCGCTCCGGTCGGCGTTGGCCGAGATCTATCGCGAGGAACCGTTCGTCCGGGTGCTGCCCGAAGGAGCCGTTCCCGCCACCCGTAACGTGCGCGGATCGAACCAATGTCTGATCGGGGTGTTTCCCGACCGCGTTTCCGGCCGGGCGATTTTGGTTTCGGCGATCGACAATCTGGTCAAGGGGGCGTCCGGTCAGGCGCTCCAGAACATGAATCTGATGTTCGGCCTGCCCGAAACACAGGGCCTTGACCTGCAACCGATGTTCCCCTGAGGCAAAATATGAGCGGTTTGATCCTTCCTTGGCAGGGCCGGTTGCCCGAGATCGACGCGACCGCTTTCATCGCGCCCAACGCGACCGTGGTCGGCGATGTGACGATCGGAGCCGAGTCCAGCATCTGGTTCGGCTGCATCCTGCGCGGCGACGTCAATGAAATCCGCATCGGGGCCAGGACCAATATCCAGGACGGCACGGTGGTGCATGTCACCCGCCGGACCTTTGGCACCTATATCGGGTCGGACATCACCATCGGCCACGCCGCCGTGCTGCATGGCTGCACGCTGGAAGATTGCTGCTTCATCGGGATGGGCGCGGTGCTGCTCGACGGGGTGGTGATCGAGCGCGAGGCGATGGTCGCCGCCGGGGCGGTGGTGACGCCGGGCAAGCGGGTCAAGAGCGGCGAATTATGGGGCGGCAACCCGGCCCGGCTGCTGCGTCCGCTGACCGAGCAGGATCGGGCTCATTTCCTGGTCTCGGCGGCCAATTACACCGAACTGGCCCGACAATACCGCGACGGCCCCGCTTAAAGCGTTGCCAGAATGAATGCGAAGCGAACCGCCAAAGGCCTGCTGAACCGGCTGACGCGCCCTCTGGCCGCGATCGGTCGTCGGCTGACCACCCGTGAGGAAGAGGAAGCGGGGCCGGATTCCGCGTCGTCCGAGCCGTTCGACGACCGTCTGGTCGATGACACTTTCACCCTGACCCTCGACGAAATGCTGGCCGAGGATGCCGGCCGCTTCCAGGTCAAGCTCCAGATCATCTCGCTCATTCAGTTCCGCGAGGGAGTCGGCGAGAAATGGACCCGGCTGTCGGAAAAGGTGATGCTGATCGCCGAAGGTGTCATCGCCCAGCATCTTGGCGCGGGCAATGTTTGCGGGCGTCAGGGCCAGGATTTCTTCGTCCTGCTGTTCCGTACCGTTTCTCATGCCGAAGGGCGGCGGCGCGCGATCGTGATCGCCCAGGAATTGGGAACCCGGCTGCTGGGCAACCAGTTTATCGCCGGTGATCAGCCGCTGGCCCTGGCCGCCGAGCTCGACCTTGCCGACGCGATCGGCCCCGATGGGCGGCTGAAGCCTGCCGCCTTGGCCGACGCGATCGCCGCGACGCGGGCGCAGATCGCCCGGGACAATCCCGGCGGCGGACGCCCCGAGCCGGTTCTGGTCACCGACAGCACCGGCGGGGGCAGACGTTCGCTGCTGTCCGGACAGAGCAGCGGGTCTGACGATTCGTCGGACCGGGGGGCGGAGACGGCGTGGGCGGGCCGCACCGACCATCGCGAGGTCGATCCGGTCGATCCGCGCTGGAAGAAGATGGAGACCGGGCAAAAACGTCCGCCGACCGAGCCGGATTGGAAACCGCTGGAGACCGAGCAGAAGCGCACCCGATCCGATCCTGACTGGAAGCCGCTGGAGACGGCGCGACGGGTTTCCGAACCGCGGTCGGATTCCCCACCGCCGCTGCCCGCCGATGCGGTTCTGTCGCTGTCCTGGCGGCCGACCTGGATGGGAACGAGCGAAACCCTGGGGGCCTATCAGGCGCGGATCAGCCGGGTCGATCAGCCGGGGCAGACGCCCCACGCAGGCAGCCGCGCCTATCCGTTCGAAGGTGGCGAGACCGCGTTGCTGCTCGACCGCGCCGTCGTCGCTGGAGCGGTGCGCGAATTGTGCGCCGCCGACGCTCCCTCGCCCCGCGCCGCGCTAATCTTGCCGCTGCATTGGGCTTCGGTCAGTTCGGCTCGCCGTCTGTCGCTGCTGGCTCCGCTGGCCGATCTGACCGACGGCCAGCGCAGTGGACGGGTCGTCTTCGAACTGTTCGGCCTGCCCGACGACCTTGCCACCCGCGATCTCGGCGACACCATTATGGCCCTGCGCCCACTGTGCCGCGAGGTGATGCTGCGGGTCTCGCTCGATCAGCCCCGCGCCGCCCGCGCCGCCGATTGCGGTGCCAGCGCCATCGGGACCGATCTCGACGACCTTTCCGCGACCTCGCCAGCCGACGACGACGATCTGCTCGACGCCCTGGCCGGACTGCATCAGAAAGCCGATGCGGTCGGGCTCGGCGTCTATGCCTGGGGTTTGCGCCGCCGCGCCATCGTCACCGGAACCGTGATGGGTGGCTACAGCCTCATCAACGGTCCCGGCCTGATGAAAGACCTGCCTCGCCCCGCCCGCGCCCTGCCCGCCCCGCGCAGCCGCTTCGCCACGACGTAACGGCTCCTAGCCCGGCAGGGATTCGGTCTGACCGGGCGGGCGGTCGGCGACGTCGCCACGGGCAATCGTCAGCGACTTGACCAAGGCCGTCACCGCCATCCCCGGCTTCAATGACAATTCGGCCTGAGCCTCGGCGGTGATCCGCGACCACAAGGAGCAGCCGCCGCACTCGAGCATCACATCGACCAGGGTGCCATCGAACGGAGCGACCGAGCGGACCTGGGCGGACAGCCGGTTCCGGACGCTGAGGCCAACGGGCGGAACCAGCGCGATTGCGACATCCTGGGCGTGAATGCGCACCCGCACCGGCGTTCCCATCGGCAAAGCAAGCCGCCCCACCTTCAACTCGCCACCGGGGAAGGACAACACGCTGATCCCGTACTCGGAATCCTCGCGACAGAGGGTCGCGGCCAACACCGACCCTGCTTCACCATGGCCGGTCAGTCCGGCATAAGCGGGGGAGGACAGCAGATCCTCGACCGGTCCGATCGCGGCCAACCGTCCGGCATCAATCAGTGCCAGGGTATCGGCCAGCCGCAACACCTCTTCCATCGAGTGACTGACATAGACGATCGGAATGTCGAACTGGCGCGACAGACCGGCGATGAAGGGCAGCAGATCGTTCTTGCGCCCGCCATCGAGCGAGGCCAGCGGCTCGTCCATCAGCAGGATGCGGGGCGACGCCAGCAGGGCACGACCGATCGCGACGCGCTGCTTCTCACCGCCGGACAGGCCGGTGGGGCGGCGGTCGAGCAGGTGAGCGATTCCCAGCACCGCGACGACGTGATCGACCGAGACGCGGCGTTCGGCGACCGGGAGCCGCTTCATGCCGAAGCACAGATTGTCGCGCACCGACAGATGGGGAAACAGGCGATGTTCCTGGAAGACATAGCCCAGGCGGCGCGCTTCGGGCGGCAGGTCGATCCCGGCCTGGCTGTCGAACAGAACCTTGCCATCGACCGCGATCCGGCCGCAATCGGGCCGTGACAGACCGGCCACCATGTTGACCAGCGAGGTCTTGCCCGATCCGGAGCGGCCGAACAAAGCGGTGACACCGGCCCCGGCGGTAAAGGCCATCTCCAGCGAAAAGTCACCCTGGCGGCGGGTGACGTCGATTTCCAGCATTGCGGTCATCCCTCCATCCGGGCGCGCATCCGCCGGGCCAGGATTTCCGACGCCAGCAGCGCGGCAAAGGCGACCACCACCGAGATGATGCACAGGCGAAACGCCGGTTCGTCGCTGCCCGGCACCTGGGTCAAGGCGTACAGCGCAATCGGTAGGGTCCGGGTCTCGCCCGGAATATTCGAGACGAAGGTGATGGTGGCACCAAATTCCGACAGCGAGCGGGCGAAGGCCAGGATGACCCCGGCCAACACGCCGGGCATCGCCAGCGGCATCGTGACCGAAAAGAAGGTCCGGATCGGGCCGCAGCCCAGCGTCCGCGCCGCCTGTTCCAGCCCGCGATCGACCCCTTCGAGCGCCAGCCGGATCGCTCGGACCATCAGGGGAAACGCCACCACCGCCGAAGCGATCGCGGCCCCTTTCCAGGTGAACGCGAGGGTGATGCCGAACCAGTCGTACAGCCATCCGCCCACCACGCCCTTGCGGCCGAGCAGGACCAGCAAGGCATAGCCGACCACCACCGGGGGCAGAACGAGCGGCAGATGGATCAGTCCATCGAACAACGACTTGCCGGGAAAATCGCGCCTCGCCAGCAGCCAGGCGGACAGGATGCCGAACGGCAGAGACCCCACCACCGCCCAGCCGGAAACCAGCAGGGACAGCGACAGGGCCTCGCGTTCAAGCGGGGTCAGGGTAAACCACAAGGACACGGAAAGACCCCGCCGTCGGCTAGTTGACTTTAAAGCCGTAGCGGGCGAACACGCCCTTGGCTTCCGGGCTGCGCACGAAGTCGAGGAACGCCCGCGCCGGAGCCGAATCCTTGCCCGCGACCAGAGCGAAGGGATAGACGATCGGATCGTGCATGCTGTCGGGGAACACGCCAACCACCTTGACCTTGGTGCTGACGGCAGCATCGGTGGCATAGACGACGCCCAGCGGAGCCTCGCCGCGTTCGACCAGGGTCAAAGCGGCGCGAACACTGTCGGCCCCGGCGACCTTGGGAGCCACGGCACCCCACTGTCCGGCACGTTCCATCGCCTGCTTGAAATAGAGGCCGACCGGAACCGAATCCGGATTGCCGGTGGCGATGCGGCCTTCGCCCGCCAAAGCGGCAATATCGGTTTTCGGCGACAAATCGATCTTGCCCAGGGTGGAATTGGCGGGGGCGATCAGAACCAGAAGATTGCCGAGCAGATTGAAACGGCTTTCGGGATCGACCAGCTTTTGCGCGACCATGTGGTCCATCCACTTCAGGTCGGCGGACACGAAGACATCGGCGGGAGCGCCCTGCTCGATCTGGCGGGCCAGCGCCGAAGACGCGGCATAAGACGCCACCATCTTGTCCCCGGTGCGGGCGGTGTAGAGTGCACCGATATCGTTCAGGGCGTTGGTCAGAGACGCGGCAGCGAACACGCGCACCTCCGCGGCCATCGCCGTTACGGAAAAACAGGTGAGAACAAGGCCGAACAAAGCGGCAATCAGACGGGTCCTGGGCATGCGGAACATCTCCGTTCACGGTCAAGGATCATCTTTATATAGTCCAAGACCATAACGATGTCTCGCCTTTTCCCACCCCGACCGGGTAGGGTTGATCCCGGTCATGAACTCATGCCGATTCCGTTCCGGCGGTCGGTAAAGCGATGGTGACGGTGGTCCCCTTGCCCACGATACTGTCGATATCCATCCGTCCGCCATGGAGATCAACCAGAGAGTGAACCACCGCCAATCCAAGGCCGGTTCCCTTGTTGGGACGGGCCTGGTTGGAATCCACCTGTTCGAACGGATGCACCAGACGGGGAATGTCCTTCTCTTCGATTCCAATCCCGCTATCGCTGACCCGGATCAACGTCATTGGCCCATCGGCGGTGACCTCGATCGTGATCTGTCCACCCGCGGCAGTGAATTTGACCGCGTTCGACAACAAATTGAGCAGGCATTGCCGCACCGCGCGTTGATCGGCGTGTATCGCGAGCGGTGCCCGTTCGGTCCTGAACCCGATCCGGATTCCCAGTGTTTCGGCATCGGCCTGAAGCAGGCGGGCGCACTCGTGAACCAGCGGGGTGATGGCGAAAAGAACGGGATGAAGCACCCATTTGCCCGCCTCGATTTTCGACAGATCAAGCAGATCGTTGACCAGTTCGAGCAGATGCTGGCCGCTGTCGTGAATATTGGCGGCGTATTCGCGATAACGGGCACAGAGACCTTCGCCCTCGCTCTCGATCAACAGCAATTCCGAAAAGCCTAAAATCGCATTCAGCGGGGTGCGGAATTCATGGCTGACATTGGCGAGAAAATGCGACTTGGCGCGGTTGGCCTCTTCGGCGGCTAGACGGCTTTCCATCAATTCGCGTTCGGCCAGTTTGCGTTCGGTGATGTCGGAGAATATTCCGACATATTTGTCGATCGCTCCCCCCTCGCCCCGGATCAACGCGATCGACAACCAGACCGGATAGACTTCGCCGTTCTTGCGGCGATTCCACAACTCGCCCTGCCATGTCCCGCGCTGGTCCAGTTCGGCCCACATCGCGGAATAGAACTCCCGATTTTGCCGCCCCGATCCCATCACCCGCGGATTACGCCCCTCGATCTCGGCGGGTGAAAAGCCGGTGATCTTGCAAAAGGCGGGGTTAACCGCCGTGATCCGCGACTGGGCGTCGCACACCATGATTGCCTCGGCGGAAGAATCAAAAATGGTCCCGGCGAGGCGGAGATTCTCGGCCTCACTCCGCCGCCGCGCCTCGACCTCAAGGCTCAGGCTGCGGTTGGCCTCGGTCAGCAGGCCAAGCAATCGCTTCGACTCGGCATGAGAGCGGTGCAGGTCGATGAACACCCGCACCTTCGACAGCAGCACCACCTCGTCAATCGGCTTCTCGATGTAATCGACCGCGCCGACGCCATAACCGCGGCGGCGATGATCGTTGTCGCGATGGGCTGCCGTCAGGAAGATAATCGGCATGTCGCGGGTCTGCTCTTCGCCCCGCATCAGTTCGGCGACTTCATAACCGTCGATTTCCGGCATCTGCACGTCGAGCAGCACCAGGGCGAAATCATGGTTGAGGCAGAGTTTCAGCGCTTCATTGCCCGAACTGGCGCTCATCACCTCGACGTCGATCTTTGAAAGCAGCCGTTTTAGCGCCACCAGATTGGCGGCCTGATCATCGACGATCAGCAATTTGGACCGGGGCGGAACAAAATCACCGTCGGGCGAGGTCATCTTCTGGCCTCCGCTTTTCTGAAGATGCGATTGATCTCGTCCACCGGACGGAAGATGTCGGCAGAATCCGAAGGGTTAAGGGATTCCCGTGTCCCCAGGCACAGGAATCCCCCCCGAACCAGGGCATCGGAGAACTGCGACAGGACCTGTTTTTGCAGAACCCGATCGAAATAGATCAGCACATTGCGGCAGACCACCATGTGGACCTCGCAGAAAATGCCGTCGGCGACCAGATTATGATGCGCGAAGACGATCCGCGACCGCAAATCCTCGTTGAATTTTACAAACCCATAGGCGACGTGAAGATGATCTTCCAGGCTTCCGGCTCCGCCGGCGGCGGAATAGCCGCTGGAGCAGGCCTGCGACACCATCTCGGCGGAATAGATCCCCTCTTCGGCCTTGGCCAGCGCGAAATCGTTGATGTCGGTGGCGAAAATCTGTGACTTGGCCAGCAAACCTTCTTCCTTCAGCAGGATCGCCAGGGAATAAGCTTCTTCGCCGGTGGCACACCCGGCCTGCCAGATCGCGATGCGGGGATAGCTTTCCAGGACGGGCAGAACCTTGCGGCGCAAAGCCAGAAAGACCTCGGGATCACGGAACATCGAGGTTACCGGGACCGACAGACTGGTCAGAACCTGTTGCAGGAACTCGTCTTCATGGAGGACACGGGGGATCAGCCCGGACAAAGTGGAATAACCGAGAGAGCGAGCAAATGCCGACAACCGCCGCCGCATCGATGCGCGGGCATAATGGCGGAAATCATAACCGTGACGCTGGTGCAGTGCCTCCAGGAACAGACGGACCTCAATGTCTTGAATCTCGTCCGGAATCATCTGGTGGCATCCTCGCGCGGGCGCAGCCAGAACCGGATCAACCCCAGCAGATGGTCGATGTCGATCGGCTTGGAGACATGCTCGTTGGCCCCGGCGGCAAGGCAGCGTTCGCGGTCGCCCGGCATCGCTTTGGCGGTCAGGGCCAGTATCGGCAGAGTAGCCCGCCCTGGATGGCGGCGGATTTCCGCAATGGCGGCATACCCGTCCATTCCCGGCATCATGATGTCCATCAAAACCATGTCGAGATCGGGATGAAGATCGACCTGGGCCACCGCCTTCAATCCATCCTCGGCGACGAGCACCGAAAACCCCCGGTTTCGCAGGGCCTTGGACAAAGCGAAGGCGTTTCGCATGTCGTCATCGACCACCAGGATCGTGCGCCCGATCAGGTCGTCCTCGCGCTGGGGCGATTCGAGCGGGGCAACGGCGCGGACGCTGTGAAGGAACAGAGTCACCTCGTCGAGCAATCGTTCGGGCGAGCGGGCACTCTTGACGACGATACTGTCCGTATAATCACGTAGTCGCAACGTCTCGTCGTAACTGAGATCCTTGGCGGAATGAATCACCACCGGAGGGAGCGGGATGCCGTCGGCGCGAGCGCGGTCAAGCATATCAAAGCCGCTGATGTCAGGCAGAATCAGATCGAGAATCAGACAATCGAACCGCTCGGCGCGCAGCAGGTCGAGCGCGGCCGCACCGGTCGATACCTCGCGCAGATCGACCGTATCGTCCTGGATCAGGGCGGCCGTGGCGGCACGCGAGAGGGGATCGTCATCGACGATCAGCACCCGCCGCGGAGTCTCGCCCGAGAAATGAGATAATCGGTCGAACACCTCGTTCAGCCGGTCGCGATCGACCGGCTTGGTCAGAAAGCCGGCGGCCCCCATCCGCAGGCCGCGAATGCTGTCATTGGTGGCCGAAATGAAATGGACCGGAATCGGACGGGTCAGCGGATCGTGCTTCAACGCCTCCATCACCGCCCAGCCATTCAGGCCGGGCAGACCAATATCAAGCAAAATACCGGTCGGGCGTAATCTTCGCGCCAGTCCCAACCCCTCGATTCCGTCGCCGACGCGAATGCTTTTAAAGCCGCGAGAATGGGCCAGATCGGACAGGATGAGCGAAAAGGCTTCATCGTCCTCGACGATCAGAATCACCGGATCACCCGCCTGCACCACATCGCGATCATCCGGAAAAGCCGGGGCTGACAAAAGCGGATGGGATTCGTCCTGGGGAGTATCCGACGAAAGATCCGATGGCAGCGGAATCAACGGCAGGGTCAGGGTAAAGGTACTGCCCCGGCCCAAGACGCTTTCAACCCGGATGTCGCCGCCCATCAGTTCGGCCAGACGGCGCGAGATGCTAAGACCGAGCCCGGTGCCGCCATACTGGCGACTGGTGGTGCCATCGGCCTGCTCGAAGGCATGGAAGATATGCTCCAGTTTGTCGGCGGGAACGCCGATCCCGGTGTCGGCGACGGCGATCGCCAATCGAAACGCGGGTACAGACTCGGTCTCGGACAATGCGGGCACCCGATGCAAGCGCACCCCGATCCCGCCCTGTTGGGTGAATTTGATCGCGTTGCCGACCAGATTGGTGACGATCTGTTCGATCTTGACCCCGTCGGCGTAAATGGATTGCGGCAGGTCCGGATCGACCTCGACGGTCAATCCCAAATCCTTCTCGGCCGCCAAAGAGGCAAAGCGGCGCCGGATAGCGGCGGCTATCGCGGCGGGATGCACGTCTTCCAGACACAGATCCATCTTGCCCGCCTCGACCTTCGACAGATCGAGGATGTCGTTGATCAGGCGCAGAAGGTGGCTTCCGCCGTCATGAATGATCCGAGCGGACTCGATCTGATCGTCACTCAGATTGCCACCCTCGTTGTCGGCCAGTCCCCGCGACAGAATCAACAGGCTGTTGAGCGGGGTGCGGAGTTCGTGCGACATGTTGGCGAGGAATTCCGACTTGTAACGGCTGGCTTCGTCGAGTTCCTCCGCCCGGCGTTCGGACTCGCGGCGAGCGGCCTCCAGCGCGGCCCCCTTCTCGACCAGGGCTTCGTTGGCGGTCTGCAATTCAGCTTCGGAATTGCGCAAAACCTCGGCTTGATTGGCCAGATTCTCGGACTGGACCCTCAACATCTCGTTTGTGGCGGTCAATTCCTCACTCTGAAGCTGCAATTCCTCCTGCGAGGCGCGCAATTCCTCGGCCTGGAGACGGGTTTCCTCCAACAGGTCGCGAGTATTGATATTGCGTTCCAGCACCTCCAGCGTCAGGGCGGCAACCGGAATGATGGCGTCGAGCAGCGACTGCTGGACCGGTGTAAGCGCGCAGAACGAAGCGATCTCGATCACCGCCAGCGTCTCGCCTTTGGTCTGCACTGGAACCAAATGAATCCGCCGGGGCTTTGCCTCTCCCAACCCCGAACTGATGCGGAGATAATCCTCGGGAATGTCGGTCACCATGATCGGGACACGCTGGCGGGCGCACTGGCCGACCAACCCCTCGCCGTTTCTGATCGGAAGAGAGACATCGCCGAGCCCATAGAACCCGAGGGGGAAGAACCGGCCGCCGTCGTCCTGACGGAGGTAAAATAACCCGGCACCTCCACCCAGCAGCGGCACCAGCGCGCCGATCAGGGATTGGGCATAGTCTTTCGGCGTTTCCGCCCGCTGCATCAGGTCGGTCAGCTCGGCCACCCGGCTCTTGACCCAACCTTCGGCGCTCAATCGTCGCGAGGATTCTTTGAAGACCTCGACCGCCGCAGCCATCGCCTGCACTTCGCTGGCTCCCACTCCGCTAAGGATGGGGGTATCCAGCTTGCCCTCGGCCAATCGCAACATCGAGCGTCGCAACGAATCGAGCGGACGGACAATGCCCCGGGTTATCGAAATCGACAATGCCGTCCCCAGCAGAACCAGGACGGTCAACAGCACGCCGAGATGGGTGACAACGTCGTTCCGTTCGCGCCGCGACTGTTCTTCGAACGCACTGGCCCGCCGGAGGGCAAAGAAAATAACGACCTCGATCTCGCGTTCAACCGCAGCGGCATAATCGCGTCCCGGCCCATTGAGACTGGTCTCGATCTGGTCGAACCGCCGCGCCCGCGACAGATCGAGGATCAGGTCGCGATAGCCCCGCCATTCCGCCAGCGCGCGGTCGATCCGAACCACGTCGGCGGTAGGGCCAAGATAGCGTTCCCGAACCAGAGCGAGACGGCGCAGGATATCGGCATCCAGTCCGGCGATCTTGCGGGCGACATCTTCCTGCTGCTCGGGTCGGACAGCTTGAACCAGATCGCCCAGCAAGCTTTCCATCTTGGCGAAGGAAACCCGGGCCTGTAACGCCTCGGTGCTGACGGTAAAGGGGTGGTCGAACAATTGTTCGGTCAGTTCCGACAATTGATGAATCCGCACGATCGCAAATGCTCCGATCGCCACGGTCATCAGCAGAACCAGACCGAATCCCGTGACCAGACGGGTGTTGATCGATGTGTCACGCATCGGCATGGACGATCTCCAGCAACCTGCGGATCTTGCGGAATAGTGGAACAACCAAAAGTCTCTTCCACCACATCCTAACGTCATTTGTCCAATGGATAAAGACAATCGCCACGTCGGCGAACCACCCATTGTCTCCGTTCCAATTCGGGCGTGGCGCGGCGGAAAAGCCCTGTTAAACTAGCCTTCTGTCGAGGCTCAGTCCGGAAGGAGCGTATCCGATGAACAGGTCACATTTTTCCACAGCGGCAATTGTCCTGGCTTTGTTGGCCGCTCAGGCTCCTGCCCACGCCGACATCACCATCGGCGTGGCCGGACCGATGACCGGCCCCAAGGCCGCCTTTGGCGAACAATTCCGCCATGGCGCGCAAAAGGTGATCGCCGACATCAATGCCAAGGGAGGCGTGCTCGGTCAGAAGCTGGTGGCGGTTTATGGCGACGATTCCTGCGAACCGAAGCAGGCGGTTGCGGTCGCCAACGACATGGCTTCGAAGAAAGTCCCGTTCGTCGCCGGGCATTTCTGTTCCGGCTCGTCGATTCCTGCCTCGGACGTCTATGCCGAAACCGACATCCTGGAAATCTCGCCCGGTACCACCAGCCCGGTCTATACCGAGCGCGGTCTGCCCAACGTCTTCCGCACCTGCGGACGTGACGACCAGCAGGGCCGAACTTCCGCCGAATACATCGCCCGCACCCAAAAGGGCAAAACCGTCGCGATCATTCATGACCGTTCAGCCTATGGCAAGGGACTGGCCGACCGCACCCGCGACGAACTGCACCGTCTCGGCATCAAGGAAGTGATGTACGAGGCGATTTCGGTCGGCGACAAGGATTTCTCTTCCCTGGTCACCCGACTGAAATCGGAAAAGGTCGATCTGCTATTCCTCGGCGGCTATTACACCGAGGGCGGGCTAATCGTCCGCCAGATGCGCGACCAAGGCCTGAAAACGATCCTGATGGGCGGCGATGCCTTGGTCACCGAAGAATATTGGGCGATCACCGGTTCGGTCGGCGAGGGCACCCTGATGACCTTCAGCCCCGATCCGCGCAAAAATCCCGACAATGCCGATCTGGTCAAATATTTCCGCGAAAACAATTACGAACCCGAGGCCTATACCCTTTACACCTACGGTTCGATCCAGGCTTGGGCGCAGGCGGTCGAAAAGGTTGGCACCACCGATTCCAGGAAAGTCGCAGCGGCGTTGAAAGCCAATAGTTTCGATACCGTGCTGGGTCGGATCGGCTTTGATTCCAAGGGCGACATCCTCGCTCCCAGCTACGTGATGTATGCGTGGAAGAACGGAAAGGCTGAATACGCCGAGTAAACCGCCCCGCTTGTCGCGGAGTGGATTCCGAGTCTGTTTTCCTTAAAGGACAGAAAGAGAATGACGACCCCCGCCCGGACCGACTGGCCCGCTGTTCTGCTGGCCGTCGGTGCCGGTGTGGCTGCCGCTTTCCAGGTCGGCAAGGCCCCGATTGCCCTGCCCTTCATCCGGGCCGAATTGGGGCTCGATCTGTCGGCCGCATCGTGGATCTTGTCGATGTTGGCCCTGATGGGAGCGGTCACCGGGGGCGCGATGGGCAGTGTCGTCACCCGACTGGGGCCGCGGCGTTTGCTACCGGCGGCCCTGGTCCTGATCGCCCTCGGCAGTCTGCTCGGCGGGCTGGCTTCAACCCAGGCTATTCTGCTCGTCAGCCGGGTAGCCGAGGGATTAGGACTGACCGTGGTGGTGATCGCCGCCCCCGCCCTGATCACCGTCGCGACCCGGCCCGAGGATCGCCACACCGCCTTCGGCCTGTGGGCCTGCTTCATGCCCTTCGGCATGGCGGTGTCGATGATGGCGGCCCCGTTGCTGCCGCTGATCGGCTGGCGCGGCTTGTGGCTTGGAATGGCTGCGTTTCTCGCCCTTTACGCTCTTCTGGCCTGGGTGCGCCTGCCCGCCGCCACCGGGCATGGCGGCCAGTCTCCCTCCCGGCTCTGGCACGATCTGCGGCAAACGGCTTCGGCTCCGGGGCCAGTTCTGCTCGCCCTGATCTTCGCCTGTTACACCACCGCCTATATTGCCCTCACCGGCTTTCTGCCCACCCTGCTGATTGAGCGGATGGGGGTGACGGCGGGACAGGCCGGGATGATGACGGCGGCGGTGGCGGCGGCCAACATCCTGGGCAATCTCGCCACCGGGCCGCTGCTCCGGTGGGGAGTGCCGCGTTGGATTCCGATCATCTTGGCCAATCTCACCATCGCCGGGTCGGCTTTCGGAATTTTTCTCCCCTTTACCCCCGTCCCACTGGCCTATGGGTTGTGTCTGCTGTTATCCGCCGTCGGCGGCTTGCTGCCGGGCTGCGTGCTGGGGGGGGCGCCGCCCTATGCCCCCGATCCCCGGCTGGTTCCGGTGACGCTGGGGCTGATCATGCAAGGCAGCAATATCGGACAGGTGACCGGACCGGTGCTGGTCGGTGCCGCTGTCGCGGGATGGGGATGGAGTGCCGCCGCCCCTCTGATGGCGGGCGTCACCCTGACCGGCGCGGCGCTCACTCTGGTGTTGCGGCGGGTCCGGCTGCCGGGGTGACCGGCCGCCGTCATTTCGGAACCGAATGATATAAAATCACCACGGGCAAAGCCCCCTCGCCTGTGGACGGAGTTCCCGACCCGTTGTTTTCTGTGGGAAACCCTTATGGAGCATGGCGTAGACGGTTGTATTGTCGTGGAAAAGTAGACACAGTGTTGCCAGTCGCTGATGGGGAGCGGGTGGAATGTCCGGCGTTAAGCCAGTGGCCCCTCCCCTGTCATGTCATCTTTGAACGGCCACGACACATGAATGGGGGTCTCATGAACAAGCAGGATCTGGTGAGCAAGGTCGCTGAATTGAGCGGTCTGTCCAAGGCTGTCGCGGAAACAGTGGTGTATGCGACATTCAATTCGATCACCGAAGCGCTGAAGAGCGGCGATGAAGTCCGACTGGTCGGATTCGGGACGTTTTCGGTAAGCGAGCGCGCCGCTAAGGAAGGTCGCAACCCCCGTACCGGCGCGCCGATCAATATTGCCGCCTCAAAGGCGCCGAAATTCACTGCCGGTAAGGGTCTGAAGGACGCCGTCAACGGCTAAAGCCGTTCTGAACGTCCCGGACCTACGGCAGCGCCCCCCGCTTCGATATCGGGGGGCGATTTCATATCCGGGCAGGGATTTACCGCCTCGCGTCTCCGTCAGACCGGCTGCGGCGAGGTGACGGTGGGGCGGTGACGCTCGTCGCGATCGCGACTGAGCATCACCCGCCCGGCAATCGCCATCGCCACCCCGACCAGCGCGACGACGATCGTCGCCAGCGCGTTGATCTCGGGGCTGACGCCGAGACGGACCTTCGAGAAGATCACGATCGGCAACGGCGAGGCCCCCGGCCCAGAGACAAAGGCCGAGATCACCACGTCGTCGATCGACAAGGTGAACGCCAGCAACCATCCCGCCAGCAACGCCGGAGCGATGATCGGCAAGGTGATGACCAGGAACACCTTGGCCGGACGCGCGCCTAAATCCATCGCCGCCTCTTCCAGCGAGGCGTCCATCTGAGCCAGCCGCGACTGCACCACCACGGTGACGAAAGACAGGCTGAACGTGACGTGGGCGATGACGATGGTGGTCATCGAGCGGCCCTGGGGCCAGCCGATCGCCTGCTCCATCGCGACAAACAGCAGCAGCATGGCCAGACCGGTGATGATTTCCGGCATCACCAGCGGGGCCGCGATCATTCCGGTGAACAGAGTCCGGCCACGAAACCGGCGGAACCGCACCAGCACCACCGCCGCCAATGTCCCGAGAATAGTGGCGATGGTCGCGTTGGCGAAGGCAACCTGAAGACTGAGCCACGCCGCGTCGAGGACTTTTTCATCCTGGAGCAGTTCGCCATACCATTTGAACGAAAAGCCGCCCCACACCGTCACCAGACGGGAGGCATTGAATGAATAGATGATCATGACGACGATCGGGACGTACAGAAAGGCATAGGCCAGCGACAGCAGGCCATACAGCGCCAGCGCCCGGTTGCGCCCCCAGCCGGTGCTCATCGTGTTCCCTCCGTCGCCTGCCCCTGAAGGCGCTGAAAGATCATCACCGGCACCACCAGCAGAACCAGCATCGCCACCGCCACCGCCGACGCAACCGGCCAATCCCGGTTGTCAAAGAACTCGGCCCACAAGATTTTGCCAATCATCAGGGTATCGGGTCCGCCCAGCAGGTCGGGAATGACGAACTCGCCGACCGCCGGGATGAACACCAGCAGCGAGCCTGCGACGATTCCCGGCATCGACAGCGGAAGCGTCACTGAAATGAACGCCTGGAATGGGCGGCAGCCCAGATCGGCCGCCGCTTCCAGCAACGACATATCCATCTTTTCCAAGGTGGCGAACAGAGGCAGCACCATGAAGGGCAGATACGAATAGACCATGCCGATCAGCACGGCCAGATCGGTTTCGAGAATCTGCAACGGGGTATCAATCACGCCGAGCCACAGCAGCAGACCGTTCAGCAGACCTTCGGTCTTCAGAATGCCGATCCAGGCATAGACCCGGATCAGAAACGAGGTCCAGAACGGCAGCGCCACCAGCAAAAGCAGCAGGTTGCGGACCGAGTGCGACGACCGCGCGATCGCATAAGCGGCGGGATAGCCCAGCAACAGGCAGCAAAAGGTGGCGATTGCCGCCAGCCGCAACGAATTGAGATAAGCGAACGCATACAATTCATCGCCAAACAAGGTGCCGAAGCTGCCCAGCGCGATCCGAATCGTCAGAACCGCATCCTCGCCCCACTCCAGCAACGGGGTATAGGGCGGAATCCCCATGATCGCCTGGGACAGGCTGATCTTGATCACGATCAGGAACGGCACCAGGAAGAACACCACCAACCAGGCATAAGGCGGCAGTCCGACCAGCAATCGGCCCCAGCGGCGAACCGCGCGGTCGAGCGCCGTCATCTTGTCAGCACCATGGCGTTGGCAGGATGCCACGCCAGATGGACCTCGTCTTCCCAGGTCAGTTCCTGTTCGCCGGTATGGCGAAGATTGGTGCGCAGCACCTCGACCCGCCGACCCGACGGCAAGGCGATATGATAGATCGACACATCGCCAAGATAGGCGATATCGGCAACGACACCCTTGACCCCGTTCATCGTCTCGGACGGGCTTTCGCGCTGGACCACCATCTTTTCGGGGCGGACCATCACCGTCACCGGAGCGCCGACCGGGACTGAACCGCTGTGCGAGATCGACAGATCGCGTTCCAGTTCGGGGCAGGTGACGACGAGCAGATCGTGATTGTCCGACGCCACCACCCCTTCAAACATGTTGGCGGCACCAATGAAATCGGCGACGAAGCGGGTGCCGGGATATTCGTAGATTTCGACCGGAGTACCGACCTGTTCCAGGCATCCCGAATTCATCACCGCGATGCGGCTGGACATCGTCATCGCCTCGCCCTGATCGTGGGTGACCATGACGAAGGTAATGCCGACCCGTTCCTGAATGCCGACCAGTTCAAGCTGGGTCCGCTCGCGCAACTGGCGGTCGAGCGCCGCCAGCGGCTCGTCGAGCAATAGAACTTTGGGTTCCTTGGCCAGACAGCGCGCCAGCGCGACGCGCTGGCGCTGGCCCCCCGATAATTGGTGCGGCTTGCGACCACCAAAGCGGCTCATCTGCACCAGATCGAGAACGTCACGGACCTTTTCGCGAATCCGCGGCTTAGGCACCCCATCCTGCTTCAGTCCGAAGGCGACGTTCTGTTCCACCGTCATATGGGGAAACAGCGCATAGGACTGGAACATCATGTTGACCGGCCGCTCATAGGGCGGGATCGCCGAAACGTCGGTTCCGTCGATGAAAATCCGCCCCGAAGTCGGGGTTTCGAATCCGGCCAGCATCCGCAGCAACGTCGTCTTGCCGCAGCCCGACGCGCCGAGCAGCGAGAAGAACTCGCCGGCGTGGATGGAGAGATCGACCTGATCGACCGCGACGAAGTCGCCGAACCGTTTCGAGACAGCCTCGAAACGGATCAGCGGCACCGCGTCAGGATCGGTCCAGGGCGAGAAGGTCGGGCGTTGGGCAACCGTCTGGGCCATGCTCGTGATTTCCGCGTCTCAACCGGCCTTAACGGCCGGTCTTGACGCTGGTCCACAGGCGGGTGCGCTCACGCTCCTTCGCCAGATCGGCGGGGGGAACCTGAAACTCCTTCGCCACCACCTCAGCCGGCGGATAGATCACCGGATCGGCAACGATTTCCTTTTTCATCAGCGGCTTGGCGGCCGGAACCGCGTTGGCGTACCCGGTGGTGTCGCTGATTGCCGCAATGATCTCGGGCTGCAACAGGAAGTCGATGAACTTATGGGCGTTGTCGGGATGCGGGGCATCGGCCGGGATCGCGGCGGCGTCGATGTTCACCACCGCTCCTTCCTTGGGGATAATGATGGCGAGATGAACGCCCTTATTGGCCTCGTTGGCGCGGTTGCGCGCCTGAACCAGATCACCGACATAGCCCTGGGCCAAGCAGGTGTCGCCATTGGCAATGTCGTTGATATACTTCGAGGAATGGAAGTATTTCAGCGAGGGACGGATCGCCTTGACCGTCTCGGCGGCCAGCTTCAGATCCTCGGTGGCGAGGCTGGCGCCGTTATGGCCGCGATACAGCAGGGCCGCAGCGAACACTTCGGTCGGCGTATCAAGCAGGCTGACGCCGCAGCTCTTCGCCTTCGACACGATCGCCGGATCGAACAGCACCGACCAGCTATCGGGCTTCAGGCCGGGCGCGACCTTGGCCAGCTTGTCGATGTTATAGGCGATGCCGGTGGCGGCGATCATATAGGGGACAGCGTAGAGGTTGCCGGGATCGGAAACGCTGTCGAGCGTCTTCATCACCGCCGGATCGAGGTTGCCGTAATGGGTCAGCTTGGACTTGTCGAGCTTGCGATAGGTTCCGGCCTTGATCTGCTGTGCCAGGAACGGCGAAGCGGACGGAAACACGACGTCATAGCCCGAACGACCGGCCTGGAGCTTGGTCGACAGGATCTCATTGCCGTCATAGACGTCGTAATTCACCTTGATGCCGGTCGCTTGAGTGAATTTCTCCAACGTATCCGGCGCGACATAGTCGGACCAGTTGTAGACGTTAAGAACCTTCTCCTCTTCGGCGCGCGCCGAGAAGGACAGAATCGAAGCCGTCGCCGCCAGGGCCACGAGACCGGTAAAGCCAAGACGCATCGCCTACACCCCTTCTACTCGATGGAGACAGAGGACTCCCTCCGGCACGCCCCCAAGGCCCCGGAACGGGGAGAGTTTTCCGGGCAGTTTCGCACCTTGTCAACGGGCAATCGGAGGCAAGCCCCCCTCCAGGCCGGATCAGGTGCGATGAAGCAGCCGTTCGGTCGGAATGAGCATACTTACGGTTGTCCCAACCCCTTCCTCGCTCTCGATCGACAGGCAACCGCCATGCAACTCGATCAGCGATTTCGAGATCGGCAACCCCAGCCCGACCCCTTCGCGTTCACGCACGGTACGCAAGCCGCCCTGCTCGAACGGCATCAGCACCCGCGACAGGTCGGCTGGCTTGATGCCGATGCCGGTATCGCTGACAAAAACACGCATTCCGTGCTGATCGACCCGGGCCGAAACCGTCACCCGACCGCCCGGTTGGGTGAATTTCAGCGCGTTGCCGACCAGATTGAACAGCACCCGCTGAATCGCGGTCAGATCGCCATGGACCCAGGGCAAATCATCGGGCAGATCGGTCAACAGATGGATGTCGCGTCGCTCGGCCTGGGACGACATCAGGCGCTGGGTCGCGGCGATCACCTCGTTGATCCGCACCGTCCCCTCGTGCAGGATGGTGCGCCCCGCTTCGATCACCGACATGTCGAGAACCTGACTGATCAGCGACAGCAGATGCTGGCCGCTATCGACGATAATATTGGCGTATTCGCGATAGCGTTCGTCGCCCAACGGTCCCCACATCTCGTCGGCCATCAATTGGGCAAACCCCAGCACCGCGTTCAGCGGCGTCCGCAATTCGTGGCTCATGTTGGCGAGGAAGTCTGACTTGGCGTTGTTGGCGGCCTCGGCCGCTTCCTTGGCCTCGCGCAATTCGATCTGGGTCGCGCGCAGATTGGCGATGGTCGCCTCGAGCTCGCGCTGGGTGACGCGAAGTTCCGTCTCGTCGATGAAGCTCATGATCGCCCCGGCGGTCTGATCGCGCAGGTCGCGATAGGGATAGACCCCTATCCGATAAAAGCGGCCATCGACCTCGACGATTTCTTCGTGCGAGGTGCTGCTGGCAATCACGGTCACCAACAGCGCCTTCAGGTCGCGGATGTGGAACTGGCTGGGAACGGCCGTGATCATCTGCCCGGCGTCGGAGGGGAGCAGACCGAACATCCGCGCCGCCTGCGGGGTGAAGCGGGTGATTCGCAGCGACTTATCGACCACCAGCAGCGGGAAACCGATATTGTCCTGGATGTTTTGCAGATCGGCGTTGGCCCCGGCCAATTCGGCGGTGCGCACCTGCAACTCTTCATTGACGGTGGTCAGTTCCTCGTTGGTCGATTGCAGTTCTTCGTTCGAGGTTTCCAACTCCTCGTTCGAAGATTGCAGTTCCTCGTTGGCGGCCTGCAATTCCTCGTTCAGTGCCTGAAGCTCTTCGTTCGAGGTTTCCAATTCCTCGACCACGGTCTGGAGATGCTCGCGGGTCGCGGTCAACTCCTGCTCAAGTTCAATCAGGCGGGCCTCGTTGCCGGATGGCAGCAAAGATTCCTCGCCGCCATCGGGAACCGGCAAATCGACCTTGTCACAGCTGATCAGAAACAAGGTCTCATGACCGCCCTCGCCCTTCAGCGGACGCACCGCGAGACGGGCGTACAGGTCGCCATCGCGAATTTTGAGATGACGTTTCGGTCCCATCGCCACCACCCCTTTTTCGCGGGCATGATGGACCAGGGCGCGCAGGTCGATACGGAAATCCTCGATGATCAGCTTGCCCAGATTCTGATTGGGCAAGCCCTGGGGAAAGCGGATAAACCCATCGACGTCGCCGTGATAATAAAGGATGTCGAGATTCTCGTTCACCGCAACGCTGGGCGGCATGCAAGACTCAATGAAGCCGTCGCGGACGATCGACTCGATTGATCCGGCACTGGTGGCCCGGCTGGCATCGACGGCGTCCGGCGGCTTGATTCGGAACGCGCCAAACACAGGGTTGGTCGAGCGCGGCGCGACAATCCGCTTTTGGAAGATTTTCGAATTCGCCTTGACCGAGCGGAACAGATCGGCGCAATGGCCGACGGATTCGGATTTTCCCAGGAAAAGATAGCCCTGGATCGACAGGGCATAGTGGAACATCTGGAAAATCCGGTCCTGAAGATCGGCATTAAAATAGATCAGGACATTGCGGCAACTGATCAGATCAACCTTGACGAACGGAGGGTCTTTGATCAGATCCTGGCGGGCAAAGACGACCATTTCGCGAACCGGCTTCTTGACCTGATAAATCTGCCCCATTGCGTCGAAATATTTGGACAGGAACGCCTTGTCCAGAGTCTCGACCGTCGTCGCCGAATAGGCCCCCTTGCGGGCATGGCGCATCGCATCGAGGTCGATATCGGTGGCGAACACCTGAACCTTGTACTGCCCGATCGCTTCGCCCAACTGGTCGCTCAGCATCATCGCGAAGGAATAGGCTTCCTCGCCGGTGGCACAGGCCGGAACCCAGATGCGGATGCTGTCGCCCGGCTTCTTGGTAGCGAGCAGATCGGCCAGGGTCGCCTTGATGTCGTCAAACGCCTTGGTATCGCGAAAAAACGAGGTGACCGAGATCAGGATGTCCTTGCACAGCAAATCCAGTTCGGCCGGATTCCGCTGCACGAATTCAAGGTAGGAATCCAGCGTCTCGATCCGATTGGCCGCCATTCGCCGCTCCAGCCTGCGGCGGACGGTATTGGTCTTGTACTGGGTGAAATCGACGTCGGTCCGCTTGCGGACCAGCAGGAAGATTTCGTTGATGGTGTCTCTGGCCTCGGTATGCTCGGATTTCTGCACCACCACCGGGCGGGGAAAGCGCGAGATCGAGGCCAGTTCCGGCCCAATCGCGTCGGGCGGCATCACCAGATCGACGCAGCCGGAATCGATCGCCGCTTTCGGCATCCCATCATATTTCGCGGTTTCGGGATCCTGCGCCACCGTCAGGCCGGCACAGGCCTTGATCGCGCGCATCCCGTGGGCGCCATCGCTGCCGGTCCCCGACAAAATCACCCCGATCGCCTGTTGTCCCAAATCCTCGGCCAGCGAGGAAAAGAACACATCGACCGACGGCTTGGGCCCCAGCGGTGCGGAGGGTTCTCGCAGCCACAAGGTCGCGTTCTTGACCCGGACGTCCTTGTTCGGCGGGGTGATGTAGATGGTGTTGGGCACCATCACCAGTCCGTCCTTGATCTCCTCGACCGGAAGCTTGGTCTCACGGCCGAGAAGCTGCACCATCATGCTGCGATATTGCGGCGACAGGTGCTGGACGATGACATAGGCCATCGTCGAGGATTGGGGAAGATTGGCGACGAACGGACGCAACGCTTCCAAGCCACCGGCTGAAGCCCCGATTCCGACGACAAATAGATCGTTCCGCCGACCGCGGGCCTTGCGTCCAGTCGGCGCAGTTGACGTGACCGGAGCGGACGATACGGGTGCCGCGTTCGCGGGGACCGTCGGGCGCGAAATATTGACCGACACTGCGTCTTCCTTAGGCCGTTTCAATGTCTCTCCCCTCCATCACCATAAATATTATGGGGACGTCCCCTTATTTTTTCCATAAACAAAGCGACCACGTGCTTCTGAAGATTCCAGATTGATTGCGACACACCAATGACCATATAGATATATGCCATATGGGTTAGATAACTTCGATGTCCTGCGCAATTTGTTCCCGTTAAACTCTACCGATGATGAGCAAAGCAGATACTTCGCGAAAGACCAAAGCGCAAATCGAATTAGAGTTAGCCTCGGTCGAGGCTGAACTCAGGGATTTACGTGATCGGGGGCCGATCGCCTCTGCCGTGCAGCAGCAGATGTCTGAAACCCTTCACTCGCTTCAGGTCCATCAGGAAGAGCTAAACACACAAAATGAACAATTACGCCTGACCCAGATCAGCCTGGAACAGACAAGCCAAAAATATCACGACCTTTTTGAGAACTCACCTGCTGGTTATTTCATTATAGATACAAACTATTCCGTTCAAGAGGTCAATGTCGCCGGGATGGAGATGCTCGGCAGGACCAAGGGGCGAATTTTAGCGAAGCCGTTTCTTCTTTTTGTTGATAAATCCTGTCGCCGCACCCTCGATGAGCATTTTCTCCAAGTCCGTAACGGCAGCGCCCGGACTGAATTGTGGCTGCTGCCCGAACAGCGCCCGCCCTTTCCGGTGATCCTGCAAAGCGTGCCGTTAGGTTCGTCGTGGGGCGAAAGCTGGCGCTGTCTGACCACAGCGTTCGATATTACCGACCGCAAGGCGGCCGAACAGGCCCTGTTCGAGTCTGAAACCCGTTTTCGCGCCATCTTCGAGCAGAATCCGATGGCGGTTCAAATCGTCGATGCCAACGGCGTTCCCCGGATGTCGAACCGCGCCTGGACCCGGCTCTGGGGGCGCAATCCGTCTCAGGGCGGAGGGATTGTCCCCCAGGCCCTCGAGATGAGTCGCCATCTCGAACAGGCCCGGAACGGCCAAAGCATCGACATTCCCGCCGTCCGTATCCCGGCCCAGGGCCGCGACATCCCCGAACGCTGGGTCCATGCCCACATCTATCCGATCCAGAGCAGTGAAGGTAGCGACGATACCGTCCCGGAAATCGTCGTCGTCCACGAGGAGATCACCGAACGCAAACGGATCGAAATCGATCTGAAAGAACGGACGGAGCGGCTGCAACGCCAGTACAACAACCTGCGGGCATTGAGCGAGATCGCCGCCCTCCCCGGCGGCTTCGGCGCGGGACAGCAATTGGCCGCAGCGCTGAATCTCGGCCGCCGCCACCTCGGATTGACCATCGGCCAGATCACCCGGATCGAGGAAGGCGGATCGACCATCGAACATCACAGCGCCCCACCGGAGGCTGGGATCGTCGATGGCACCCGCATCGATCTATCCGAAACCTTCTGCGCCCAGGTGATCGAAACCGGCAATGTCCTGGCCTTGCCCGATCTTGCCACTTCACCCTACGCCGACCATCCCAGCCACCGGTTGCACGGGGTGGGAAGCTATCTCGGCGCGCCGATCCGCCAGCGCGGGCGCGATTACGGCACGATCGCGTTCTATTCGGCGCAGGCCTCGGCTCGCGGCTTCGACGAGGGCGACATCGAATTCATGCGCCTGCTGTCACGGCTGGTCGGTTCGGTGCTGGAGCAGGACGAAAACCGCCGCGACCTCGCCCAATCGAACGCCGAACTGGAACAATTCGCCTATGTCGCCAGCCACGATCTACGCCAGCCGCTGCGACAGGTCTCCAGCTACGTTTCTTTGCTGCAACGACGCTATGGCGAGCACCTCGACGACACCGCCCGCGAGTTCATCGCCTTTGCCCACGACGGCGCGGTGCGGATGGACCGCCTGATCGTCGATCTGCTGGAATATTCGCGGATCGGCCGCAATACCAAGCCGGTCGAACCGGTCGAATTGTCCCAGGTCGTTGCCGACGCCAGTGCCAATCTCAGCGCCAGCCTGGCTGAGTCCGGCGGGACGATCGAGGTCACCCCGCCCCTGCCGACGGTCCGAGGCGATTCGACCGATCTGGTCCGACTGTTCCAGAATCTGATCGGCAACGCGATCAAATATCGGGCTCCCGACCGTCCTCCGCTGATCCGGATCAGTTCGGTCAGTACCACGACCGAACATCACATTTCCGTCAGCGATAACGGCATCGGCATCGAGTCCGATTATTTCGAGACGATCTTCCGCATCTTCCAGCGCCTGCACACCCCGGACAAATACGAAGGAACCGGGATCGGGCTTGCCATCTGCAAGAAGGTGGTGGAGCAGCATCAAGGGCGGATCTGGGTCGAGTCCAATCCCGGCCAGGGCACAACTTTCACCATCGCCCTCCCCAACCGGCCCTGAGGCTTGCGCCGGGGCTTGGGTCGATGTCCGCCCCCTTCAACGCAAAACACGCCCCACAGGAAGAAATCTCTTCCTGTGGAAACGGGTTTTCTGACACCCCGCTGACGCTGGCCGGTTACGGCTGCGTCGCGGGCGGGGCCGGAGCGGCAACCGGCGCCGCAGCATCGGCAGGAGCGGGTTCGGCGACAGGCGGAGCCGCCTCGACCACCGGAGCGGGCGGCAGCGTCTTCTCGACCGCGACGACGCGATGGTCGAGCGATTCGAGACGGCTGGCCAGATCCTCAACGGTGGCGAAACGCTTGTCGATATCGCTGCGCAGAGTGTTGATCTGCTCGAGTTCCGAGCGCAACGACTGCTGACCGGCCAGGGACAAGCCATAAACGACGATCCCGACCACCAGCGAGGTAGCAAGGGGAATGGCAAAACGGCGGATATCCATCATCCTTCTCCAAAGCAATCTCCGGCATGGCCGGTCGACCGGAGGTGGCGCTCAGCCACCAATATCATTCTATCGTACCATGGGATTCTTTATCGGCAAGGCAGGAGGTGGCTGTCTTGCCCCCTAATCGGATAAGAATGTGTTAAAACTTTACTGACATCATCATTTTAAATCCCCTCACCTTTTTGGCAGGGAACGGGCCATGAGCGGTCACCCGGCGCATCACCACCCCACCCCTCACGCGAAACACCCACCCCCAAAACGCAATCTGGGGGTGATACTCGCATCGATCGGCGGGGGCGTGGCGTTAGCCGGGGCAATCGGAGCATGGGTGGCGTTTTCGCCGCCGTCTCCTCCGGGGCTGCCATCGGGTGCGGGGGATGTCTTTTTTGCCCAGATGCAGCAGGCCGCCGCCGGAGAGACGATTGAGACCAGCGTTTTCAACGGCGCGATCCGGACCGAGCGAAAGGGCGGGGTCACGCTGGTGACGGCGGAGAACGTCCCGCCGCCGCTCTGCGTTTCGGTCGGATGGAAGCTGGTGCGGCGGGGCGTGCTGACCATCAACGGCATCACGCCGATGCGGGTTTCGGCGGCGCGGCTGACCGAATTGTGCAATCAGACCGAGGGCAATGCGACGTTGCTCTGGGCACCGCGCCCACCTGAATAGAGGCAGCGCCCGCGCGACCGGCTTCTGACGCGAAAGACTTGCCAGAAGCCGGAGCCGGTCCGTCAACAGGCCAGCAGCGGCCCGACACGGCCCCGTTCGCTTTCCCACAGGATCGCCAGCGAATCGAGCGCCCGCTCCCGGGTCATTAGCGAATGGGAATCGGGTGACGAGAGAACCTCCCACACCCGATCCCGGATCACCGCGAGTCGTTCGCGGCGAATGGCCTTCTGGCCCATGATCACTCCCTTCTCGAAGTGCGGGAGGCTCACGATACGCCGAAACGCGTTAACGAAACGTCATCGCCGCGCCGTGGTCGGACCGCCAGCGGCAACCCAGCCGATCAGACCGCCCTGCATCCGCACGATCTCGCCCGACCAGCCCGAAGCGACCAGTTGGTCCGAGGCCGGGGCGCAGCGTATCCCTTTCATGCAATGCAGCACCAGATGCTGCCCCGGGGCGGGATGCGGCACCAAGGCGGGGTCGAACCGCGACAACGGTAGATTCATCGCCCCCGCAATCGCCCCCTGCTCGAATTCGTCAGGCTCTCGCACGTCGATGATCAGCGCCTGCCCCGCCTGCCACCATTGACGGATCTGGGCGGGATCGACTTGGCGGACCTGATCCGACCTGCCGCCGAGAAGGGATTTAAAGGCGGTGACAATCGATTGGAGCATGGCCGGAATCCCTGGCGAAATCGGGTCAAAAGGGACAATCGGCGCGACCGCACGACGAAACCGACCGCGACGGATGCCAGACGCCGCAGACACGGCACTCGGTCATCGTCTCGGTCGGAGCGGAATCGCGCCGCGAACCGGGGGGAAAGCCGCCATGCTGGATCAGCATCTCCGCCACCCGGGTCAGGGAGCGAAAGCCGAACCAGACAATGGCAACAACCAAAACAAGAATGAAAATTTTGAGGAACATAAGGGTCTTATCTCCCGCCGCCCCTGTCTGGTCAAGCCCAACCGGGAATTGTTCCCGGGGGCTCGGCCTAAATTCGGCTCATTGTAGCATTGATCCCACCCGAACGGCGCCCTCCTCGTCAGGAAAAGCGGTTGGCGCGAGGGAAGCCGCTGGGAGGAAGCCGCCCGACCGAGGCACGCTTGCCCAACCACGGCGTCAGCGCCGTCTCGGTCCGCGTCCGCTCGCCCAGCGCCCAGCTTAATCCCTCGGCCAGGGTGAACATCTTGATATCGGCGGTGCCGCAATCGCGATATTTCTGCAAGATCACCCCGCGTCCACGGCTCAGTTCGGGGATTTCGTCGAGCATGAACACCAGCATCTTGCGATTCTGGCCGATGATCGCGACGGCATCACCTTCGACCGGCAGGCAGAAATGGGCCTTTTCGCCCTCGCCGACATTGAGGACCATCTTGCCGGCGCGGGTCTGGGCCAGAACCTCACTCTCCTGAACGATGAAGCCGCGTCCCGCGTCGGTCGCCAGCAACAGCCGCCGCCCAGGTTGATGGACCAGAACGGCGGCGACGTCGGCTTCGGGAGCCAGATCGATCATCAGCCGTAACGGCTCGCCGTGACCGCGCCCCGACGGCAGACGGTCGCCGCCCAGGGTGAAGATGCGGCCATCGGTCGACAGGATCAGGATCTTGTCGGTGGTCCAGGTCTTCACGGCCAGGCGGAGTTCGTCGCCCTCCTTGAATTTCAACGCCTCGGGGGAGGTGTCGGCATGGCCTTTCAGCGCCCGCACCCAGCCCTTGTCCGACAGAACCATCGTGATCGGCTCGCGTTCGACGAAGGCTTCGATCGGCACCACCGCCGCCGCCGGAACCTCGCCCAGTTCGGTGCGTCGCCGTCCCAGCTTCGTCGCGCCGCCGAACGCCTTGCGGGTTTCGGCGATCTGCCCGGAGATCACGCCCCAGCGCTGCCCCTCGTCGCCCAGCAGCGCGACCAGACCGGCTTTTTCCGCCGACAGCGCATCGTGCTCGGTGCGGATTTCGACTTCCTGGAGCTTATTCAGGCTGCGCAGCCGCATATTGAGGATTGCCTCGGCCTGGACTTCGGTCAGCTCGAAGCGGGCGATCAGCCCGGCCTTGGGATTGTCCTCGTAGCGGATGATCCGGATCACGGTGTCGAGATCGGCATAGACCTTCAAAAAGCCTTCGAGGATTTCGAGGCGCCGGTCGATCTTGTCGAGCCTAAAGCGCGAGCGCCGCTCTAACACCACCATCCGGTGATCAAGGAAGGCACGCAGCACTTCTTTCAACGTCATCACGCGCGGCACCGAATTGGCGTCGAGCACGTTCATGTTGAGGGGAACCCGGCTTTCCAGGTCGGTCTGACGGAACAATTGCTCCATCACCAGCGCCGCCTCAACGGTGCGGTTGCGCGGCTCCAGCACCAACCGGACGTCCTCGGCGGATTCGTCTCGGATGTCGGCCAGCAGCGGCAACTTCTTCTCGCCCAGCAATTCGGCGATCCGTTCGATCAGCCGCGCCTTCTGCACCTGATAGGGAATTTCGGTGATGACGATCTGATAGAGGCCGTGCGACAGCTTTTCGACCGTCCAACGCGCCCGCAGCCGGAACGATCCCTTGCCGGTCCGATAGGCTTCGGCAATCGCGGCATGGCTTTCGACCAGAACGCCGCCGGTGGGGAAGTCCGGTCCCGGCATCCGCACGATCAGATCGTCGATGGCGCAATCGGGCTGCTTGATCAGCAGATCGAGCGCATCGCAGATCTCGCCGACATTGTGCGGCGGAATGCTGGTGGCCATCCCCACCGCGATCCCGGCGGCGCCGTTGGCCAGCAGGTTGGGAAAGGCCGCGGGCATTACCACCGGCTCTTCCTCGGTACCGTCATAGGTCGGGCGGAAATCGACCGCATCCTCGTCGAGACCGTCCATCAAGGCGGCGGCGACGGCGGTCAGCTTCGCTTCGGTATATCGCATCGCGGCGGCGTTATCGCCGTCGATATTGCCGAAATTGCCCTGCCCTTCGACCAGCGGATAGCGCACCGCGAAATCCTGGGCCAGCCGGACCAGGGTGTCGTACACCGCGATATCGCCATGCGGGTGATATTTACCGATCACGTCGCCGACGACGCGGGCGCATTTCTTGAAGCCGCCATCGGGATCGAGCTTCAATTGCCGCATCGCGAACAGCAGACGGCGGTGCACCGGCTTCAGTCCGTCGCGGACATCGGGCAGCGAGCGCGACACGATCGTCGACATCGCATAAGCGAGATAGCGTTCGCCCAGGGCATCGGCCAGCGGCGTCACGCGGATGTCGCCATTGGCGGCGGCGGTCTTACTCATGGGGGAAATCCTCGAATCTTCGCGGCAAAGTCAGGCTTCGCCGGGTCCCTGGAATTGTAATTCAGACGCGGAAACGGTCAACCAGACGCGAACGGGCGGGCGGCAACGTGCCGAGATGGCGGCCAAGAAAGAACCCGGCCAGATCGAGACCGGCGCGGATTTCGTCCCGGTCGCCCTCGCCGCCTCCGCTCAGAAAACGCGGCAGCAGCAACAGCCGGTCCTTCCATGGCTCCCCGGCCTGGCGCGACACCGCCCGACCGGTGCGGGGGCTGACATAGACCAGATCCTCGGTCGTTCCGGTGGCGGCACAGGCCGACAGATCGAGACCGAAGCCGATGTCGCGCAGCAGCGCCAGTTCGAAATGAACATAGACACTGGGCCAGGATTCGGCGGGCAGCGCGGTCAGCAGCGCCGACAGGGCAGCATAAGCCCCTGGATGAGCCTGACGCTCGGGCAGACTGCACTCGGCCAGGGCGCAGGCCGAGCCCAACGCCGCCAGCCGCCCCGGATCGCCCAGAGCGTCGCTGGCATGAGCCTTCAGCAACTCCAAGCGCAGCGAGCCCAATTGCTCGGCCAACCGCCCCCGCCACCACGCCCGCACCCGGTTGCCGGGCAGGACGATGCCGCGATTGGCTTTCGAGGCGGCCCCGTGCAACAGACCGGCATGGCGGCCATGGGTCAGGGTCAACAGCCCGACGATACCGCCATGCTCGCCGTGGCGGCGGACCGACAGCACCAGGGCCTCGTCTTCCCACTCCATCGCGTCCGCGCCGCTCTCCCTCGAACCGTGGCCTCGCCCGCGTCTTACCGCTAGGCGTCGTAATCGAGGCCGATGTCGGAATAGGCGTCGCGCTTCTCGCTCCAATCCTCGCGGACCTTGACGTGAATGAACAGATGGACGCGCCGTTCCAGCAAAGCTTCGAGTTCGGTGCGGGCCGCCTCGCCGATCGCCTTGATCTGGCGGCCGCCCTTGCCCAGCACGATCGCCTTCTGGCTGTCGCGCTCGACATAGATCACCTGATCGATCCGGGCCGATCCGTCGTCGCGCTCCTGCCAGCTTTCGCTTTCGACATGCAGCGAATAGGGCAATTCCTGATAGAGGGTCAGAAACGCCTTTTCCCGGGTGATCTCGGCGGCAAGCAGACGCTGCGGCAGATCGGACACCTGATCCTCGGGGAACATCCACGGCCCCGGCGCCATCGCCCGGCCGAGATGAGCCATCAGATCGTCAACACCGTCGCCCTTTAGCGCGCTCAGCATGAACACGTCGGAGAACAGCCCCTCGGCATGCAGCCGCGCCGTCAGTTCGAGCAGGGAATCGCGGCGGATCAGGTCGATCTTGTTAAGGACCAGCACCACCTGACGCCCGGCTTCCTTCAGCCGGGCAACAATCGCGCGGGTGTCGTCGTCGTCGCCGCGCTGGGCATCGACGACCAGACAGACATGCTCGGCATCGGCGGCACCGTTCCAGGCGGCGGCAACCATCGCCCGTTCCAGCCGTTTGCGCGGCTGAAAGATGCCGGGGGTATCGACCAGGATCACCTGGGCGTCGCCGGTCATGCAGATTCCCAGCACGCGAAAGCGGGTGGTCTGAACCTTGGGAGACACGATCGAGACCTTGGTCCCGACCAGGGCGTTGACCAGGGTCGATTTCCCGGCGTTGGGGGCTCCCACCACCGCGACGAAACCGCAGCGTTGCCCGTCGTTTTCACTCATTCCTTCACCTTTTCCAACAAAGCGGCGGCGGCGGCCTGTTCGGCCACCCGTTTCGACGGCCCGCGACCGGAAGCCGCCGCCAGTCCCTCGACCGAGACTGAAACCAGAAAAATCGGCTCGTGCGGCGGCCCTTCCGCGCCCTCGACGCGATAGGACGGCAAGGCCTTGCCCCGCCCCTGCGCCCATTCCTGCAACGCCGTCTTGGCGTCCTTGGGCGGAGCCGCCGTCTCTTCCATCAACCCTTGCCAGCGGCCGCGCACGAAGGCGGCGGCCACCTCGAATCCGGCATCGGCGAACAACGCGCCAATCACCGCTTCGCACGCATCGGCGAGAATACCGGGATTGGCGCGGCCCCCGGCCTCGTCATCGCCCCGCGCCATCGCCAGATGCGCCCCCAGCCCGATCGTCTCGGCCACCTGGGCCACCGTCTCGCCCCGCACCAGCGCGGTGAAGCGCCGGGCCAGCGCGCCCTCGGGCTCGTTGGGATAGCGGTGGTACAGCATGTCGGCGACCACCAGCCCCAGCACCCGATCGCCCAGGAATTCCAGCCGCTCGTAATCGGCCGAGCGCCGCCGATTGCGCCGCCCCTGGTCGATACTGGGATGGGTCAGCGCCTGGGTCAGCAGGCCGGGCTGGGAAAACCGGTGCCCCAGCACGGCGTAAAGATCATGATCGACGCTCATCGTCTACTCGATCCGCTGGAACAGCCGAGAATAGCGGATCGCCCAGGGCCAACGCCACACTTCCCACAACGCCGCGCTGCCATCGCCCGAGAAGAACAGGATTTCAGCGCGACCGACCAGATTTTCGGCGGGAACGTAGCCGACCTCGCTCAGATAGCGCGAATCCGCCGAATTGTCGCGATTGTCGCCCATCATGAAATAATGGCCGGGCGGAACCACGTACTCGCCGGTATTGTCGGCCGGGCCGTTGTCGCCCAGGAACTCGATGATCCGGTGGGCGCGGCCGTTGGGCAAAGTCTCGATATATTGGGGCGCGCGGATGATGTTGCCGTCGCGGTCGCGGTCGATGAAATCCTCGATCCGCTTGCGCTCGACCGGGGTTCCATTGACGTGGAGAATGCCGCCGACGACCTGAATCCGGTCGCCGGGCAGACCGACCACCCGCTTGATATAGTCGATCTTGTTTTCGGTCGGCTTCTTGAACACCGCGATGTCGCCGACCTCGGGAGCGCTGCCCAGGATGCGTCCGCCGCCGGGGCCGATCCCGAACGGCATCGAATAGCGCGAGTAGCCATACGCGTATTTCGACACGAACAGATAATCGCCGATCAACAGAGACGGAATCATTGATCCCGACGGAATATTAAAGGGCTCGAAGGCCAGGGTACGCACCGCGCCAGCGATCAACATCGCATAGATGATCGTGCGGATCGTCTCGCCCATCCCGCTGGATTTGCCTCTAGACATGAAGAATGCCGCCTAAAGCTTTGGATTCAATATAAAAGCCGTCACAGAGGCGACGGCATTGACCGCGCCGATCAAGCCAGCCCCGCGCCCGCAAGTCAAGCCGGGAGCGCGGGCCGCTGTCCACCCGCCCAAGCCGATGGCGGCCAGAGCGCCGCGCGGCTCCGATCTCGTCACCCCCGTCCGGAGGCAAGACGGGCCGCCTCCATCCGTTCGCGCATTCCCCGTATCGCGCTCTCCAGCCCGGAGAAGACCGCCTCGCCGATCAGGAAATGGCCGATATTCAGTTCGACGATGGTCGGGATCGCGGCAATGGCGGCAACGGTGTCGTAAGCCAGCCCATGACCGGCGTGGCATTCCAGCCCGATTGCCTCGGCATGGGCCGCCGCCGCAACAATCCGGGCCAGCTCAAGCGCGCGGGCCGCGCCCTCGACCTCGCAATAGGCCCCGGTATGCAACTCGACCACCGGCGCGCCCAGATCGCGGGCGGCGTCAAGCTGGCGCGGATCGGGCTCGACAAACAGCGAGACGCGGATGCCGGCCTCGATCAGGGGAGTCAGCAGCGGGCGCAGCGCCTCGCGGTGACCGGCGACGTCCAACCCGCCCTCGGTGGTGCGCTCCTCGCGCTTTTCCGGCACGACGCAGACGGCATGCGGGCGCAGGCGCAGCGCGATCGCGACCATTTCCGGAGTCGCCGCCATCTCCATATTCAGCGGCAGGGGGCTTTCGCTCCGCAGACGTTCGATGTCTCGGTCGCGGATATGACGGCGGTCCTCCCGCAGATGGGCAGTAATGCTGTCGGCTCCAGCGGCGGCGGCCAGAAGGGCGGCCCGAACCGGATCGGGATGAGTGGTGCCGCGGGCATTCCGAAGGGTAGCGACGTGGTCGATGTTCACGCCAAGGCGAAGACGCCGGGGGGTCATGTCGGGCAGTGCTCCTGTGGGGGGAACGCAGATTGGATCAGTTGCGGGCACGCTCGACCGAACTGATCGCCGGAGTGGCGCGAAGAGCAGCGATGACGTTGGTCAGATGCTTTACGTCGCGCACTTCGATGTCGATAATCATCTCGAAGAAATCGGAAGTCCGGTTGGTGATCTTCAGATTGGTGATGTTGCCCATATTCTTGGCGATCACCGTCGAGACGGCACCCAACGTGCCCGGTTCGTTGGTGACGACCAGATCAATCCGCCCGATATGGGCCTTGACCTCGGATTCGTCCCAAGCGATGTCGAGCCAGCGTTCGGGCTGATCGGCGAATTGTTCGAGGTTCTCGCAATCAATGGTGTGAATGGTGACGCCGCGTCCGGTCGCGACGATCCCGACGATGCGGTCGCCCGGCAATGGATGGCAGCAACCGGCGAAATGCATCGCCATGCCGGGGATCAGCCCCTTGATTGGCATCGCCCCCGACTTGTCCTTACGCTCGGGCGGACGGGCCTTCAGAGCGACAACATTGTCGGCATGCTGGGCGCGGTTCTTCAGCTCGGGATAGACCGAGGACAGCACCTCGCGCGCCGACAGCACCCCTTCGCCGACCAGCGCGACCAAATCCTCGACCGCGACGGCCTTGTAGATCTTCAAGACGCCGTCCAGCGCCTTGTCGGTGTAATCATAGCCCTCCTGGCGGAAGGCACGGACCAGCATGCCCCGGCCCAGTTCGGTATATTGGGTCCGCTGCTGGGTGCGGATAAAGCGGCGGATGCGGGCGCGGGCCTTGCCGGTGACGACGAAGCGTTCCCAGGTCGGGTTGGGGGTCTGCGCCTTCGAGGTGATGATGTCGACCTGATCGCCGTTCTGCAACTGCGTCCGCAGCGGCATGATGCGGCCGTTGACCTTTGCGCCGACGCAGGTGTCGCCGATCTGGGAATGGACGGCATAGGCGAAATCGACCGGACAGGCCCCGCGCGGCAACGAGATCAGATCGCCCTTGGGCGTGAAACAGAACACCTGATCCTGGAACATCTCAAGCTTGGTATGCTCGAGGAATTCCTCGGGGTTCGAGGCGTGCTCCAGGATGTCGAGCAGTTCGCGCAGCCAGCGATACTGGCGCCCATCGGTCAGCTTGGCCCCGTCGCGCTTGTACTTCCAATGCGCGGCGACGCCCAATTCGGCGACTTCGTGCATTTCGGAGGTGCGGATCTGCACCTCGATCCGCTGACGTTCCGGCCCGAACACCCCGGTGTGAAGCGAGCTGTATCCGTTGGGCTTGGGGACCGAGATGTAATCCTTGAAGCGGTTCGGCACCATTCGGTAGTGCGAGTGGATCACCCCCAGCGCCCGGTAGCAATCCTCGATGCCATCGACGGCGACGCGAAACGCCATGATGTCGGATAATTGTTCAAATCCAACATTCTTGCGCTGCATCTTCTGCCAGATCGAGAACGGAGTCTTTTCCCGTCCCGACACGGTGGCGACGATCCCGGCCTCGGTCAGGATCTTGCGCAGTTCCTCGAGAATCCGCCCGATCAGATCGCCGCCCTGCTCGCGCAGGAAGCCCAGCCGGGCCACGATCGAACTGCGCGCATCGGGGTGGAGCTCGGCAAAAGCGAGATCCTCCAGATCCATCTTGATTTCCTGCATGCCGATGCGTTCGGCCAGGGGCGCGTAAATCTCCATCGTTTCGAGCGCGATACGGCGCCGCTTGTCGGGATTTTTGATGTAATGGAGGGTCCGCATGTTGTGCATGCGGTCGGCCAGCTTGACCAGCAGGACGCGGATGTCCTCGCTCATCGCCAGCACCAGCTTGCGCAAATTCTCGGCCTGCTTGGCGTGGTCGGACTGCAACTCGATCCGGTTGAGCTTGGTGACGCCATCGACCAGACGGGCGATCTCGCGCCCGAACAGCCGTTCGATCTCCTCCTGGGTGGCGGGGGTATCCTCGATCGTGTCGTGCAGCAGCGCGGTAATGATCGAGGCGCAATCGAGCCGATAACGGGTCAGGATGCCGGCGACCTCGATCGGATGCGAGAAATAGGGATCGCCCGAGGCCCGCAATTGCGACCCGTGCATTTTCATCGCATAGACGTAGGCGCGGTTGATCGCGTCCTCGTCCGCGCCGGGATCGTAGGATTTGACGCGCTCCACCAACTCGAATTGGCGCATCATGACTTGGTATTCCTCCGTCGCGTCCCGACATATGTCCTGTCCATGGCATAAGTTTGACGGCCCGGACGTCGCAGGAAAAGAGGAAAGAGCGCATCCCCGACCGCAAATTTTCACAACCTGCGAGTTGACTCGCGACAGCGACCGGGAATTATTGCATCCTTTCGGACGGATTGATGATCCGTCGGACCGGCGGAGCGGCGGAACAGGGGAGGTCCATGTTCGCGATCATCGGCATTATCGTTACCATTGTCAGCGTGATCGGCGGCTATGCTGCTCCCGGTGGCCATCTCGACGTGCTGTTCCAGCCGTTCGAATGGATCATCATTGTCGGCGCGGCAATCGGCTCTCTTCTGCTCGGCAACCCGAAATCAATCATCACCGGCATCGCCGGGAACATTGGTGTCGTGTTCAAAGGCGCCCATCACAGTAAGGACGACTACATCGAATTGCTGTCGATGCTGTACGCCGTGTTCAAGCTGGCCAAGACCAAGGGCGATCTGGCGCTCGAAAGCCATGTCGAGAAGCCCGAGGAAAGCCCGCTGTTCGCCAAGTTTCCCAAATTCACCGGCGACCATCACTCCCGCACCTTTCTGTGCGATTACCTCCGCTTGCTGACGCTCGGAACCAGCAACGCCCACGAGCTGGAATCGATCATCGACGGCGAGATGGAATCCCACCACAAGCACTATCACGAGATCGCCCACGCGGTGAATCTGATGGGCGACGCGATGCCCGCCCTTGGCATCGTCGCCGCCGTGTTGGGCGTCATCCACACGATGGGCTCGATCACCGAACCGCCGGAAGTGCTGGGTCACCTGATCGGTGCCGCGCTGGTCGGCACCTTCTCGGGCGTGCTGATCTCCTATGCTTTCGTCGCCCCGATCGCCCGCAACATGCAATTGTGCTTCGACTCGGACCACAATTACTTTTTGGCGATGAAGGCGGGTTTGCTCGGCCACATGCAGGGCTACGCCCCCCAGGTTTCGATCGAGTTCGCCCGCAAGATTTTGCCCGACGAATTGCGCCCGACCTTCCAGGAACTGGAAGAGACGGTCACCAACCTCCCGCCGGACTGAGCCTGACATCATGGCCGAAGGCGGCAGCCCCATCATCATCAAGCGGGTCAAGAAATATGCGGGCGGCCATCATGGCGGCGCCTGGAAGGTTGCCTATGCCGATTTCGTGACGGCGATGATGGCCTTCTTCCTGCTGTTGTGGCTGTTGAATGCCGTCACCGAAGAACAATTGACCGGCGTCTCGAACTATTTCGCCCCCAGCATGGCGTCAAAAAGCTCGAGCGGCGCGGGCGGAGTGCTGGGCGGCCAGACCATCGGCGAGGGCGCTCAGGTCAGCCAGACCTCGTCGCCGACCCTGGTCCAGTCGCTCCCTCCCTCCTCGATCAGCGCCGAGGGCGAGGATCTGTCCGCCCCCAGCACCCAGAACAATCCCGACCAGCAAGGGGCCGATGGCCAGGACAAGCCCGGCATGACCGAGCAGGAATTCAAGGAGGCAATGGCCCAGCGCGAACAGCAGAAGTTCGACAAGGCCAAGGAAATGCTGGAAAACGCGGTCAAGGGCATCCCCGAACTGAAGCAGTTCCAGGGCAGTATGCTGGTCGATAACACCCCGGAGGGGTTGCGGATTCAAATCACCGACCAGGAAGGGCTGGCGATGTTCCCGTCCGGCTCCAGCGCCCCTTACGGCCATACCCGGGCGATGCTCGATCTCGTCGCCCGCATCGTCCGCCAATTGCCCGATAACCGCATCTCGATCTCGGGCCACACCGATTCGGTGCCGTTCAAAGACCCGTCGGGTTATACCAACTGGGAATTGTCGGCCGACCGCGCCCTGGCCAGCCGCCGCGCCCTGATCGCCTCGGGAGTGCCGGAAAACCGGGTCGATCGCGTCGTCGGCCGCGCCGATCAGGACCCGCTCGAAAAGAACGATCCCAAGGGGCTGCGCAACCGACGGATCAGCATCATCTTGCTGCGCGAAAACGATCTTGGCCCGACCGAATCCAAGACCCTGTCGGTGCCGATGTCCAAGCAATAACGCTCAAGGACCACCCTGATCATGTCGCGTCCCCCCTCCCCGGCCTTTCCCGCGCCGACCGTTCCGGATTGGGGTGACCCGTGGCGGCACCCGATCTATTATCTGGGCGTCACCCCCCGGCGGGTTTACGCCTATTGCCTTGATCTCGTTGTGGTCGGACTGCTGTGGCTGGTCGTGTTTATCGGCTGCGTGATTCTGGGCGCGCTCAGTCTGGGCCTGCTGATGCCGGTTCTGGGAGTGGTGCTGGCGCTTGTGCCGATCGCGTATCATACCCTGACGATCGGCGGGCCGCGCTCGGCCACCTTTGGGATGCGGATCGCCGGATTGCGGGTGATGTCGATTGCGCCGGGAGCCGAGGCCAATGGCGGCCGTCCCAGCCTGGGGCAAGCGCTGGTCCAGACCGTCGCCTTCTATGCCTCGCTGGCGATGACCGGCAGCCTGATCTTGCTGGTGGCGCTGTTCAATCCGCGCCGCCGGACCGTGCACGATTTCCTGGCGGCGACGGTCGTCGTCAACGACCCGGCGCAGTGGGACGGGTCGAGTCGGCAATCGGAGGTTTGAACCGGCGTCACCGGGTTCCTATATGCTAGGTCGTAGAACGCTCCGGCCCTCCGGCGGCGTAAGGCTTGACCGTCGAGAGGCGAGACCGGACGTGACATAATGGATCATTTTCCGCTCAAGCGACCCCATTTCTTCTTTACCACCGCTCCTTTGCCCTGCCCCTACGTCGCCGGGCGGCTCGAGCGCAAGATCGTCACCGAGTTGAACGGAGCCGACGCCGAGGGTCTGCACGAAGCGCTGTCGCGTGCGGGCTTCCGCCGCAGCCACTCGATCGCCTATACCCCGGCCTGCCCCGGCTGTTCGGCCTGCATTCCGGTGCGGATCGTCGTCGATGGCTTTGCCCCCGGCCGCACCATGCGCAAGATTGCCCGCGCCAACGCCGAACTGGTCGCCCGCAAGGTTCCGGCCAAGGCCACGGCGGAGCAGTTCCGTCTGTTCGCGCGCTATCAGGAATCCCGCCATGCCGGGGGCGACATGGCGCTGATGGGCTTTTACGATTACCGCTCGATGGTCGAGGACAGCCCGGTCGATACCTTCCTGATCGAATTCCGCCGTCCCGATGGCAGCCTCGCCGCCGTCTGCCTCGCCGACCGGATGAGAGACGGATTGTCGGCGGTCTACAGCTTCTTCGACCCCGATCTCTCCCACCGCAGCCTGGGCACCCAGGTGGTCCTGTGGCTGATCGCGCAGGCGGGCGAAATCGGGCTGCCTTATGTCTATCTGGGCTACTGGATTTCCGACAGCCGCAAGATGTCCTATAAGGCCCGCTTCCGCCCGCTCGAAGCGTTCGGGCCGGAAGGGTGGCGGGGGTTCGACCCGCCCTTGCCTCAGCGCGCCGCCTCGTCGGACGACGACCAGCCGCCCCCCAGCGCCTTGTAGAGCCCGACCAGGGCTTGAAACCGGGCCAGCCGAGCCTGGGCCAGCAGATCCTGTGACGAGAACAGGGTCTTCTGGGTGTTCAGCACGGTGGTAACGTCGATTGTGCCCCCCCGCATCAGCGATTGGGCGATCTCGAACGCCCGCCGCGACGTCGCCTCGGCGACGCGCTGCTCCTGCTCCGCCGCTTCGGTCTTCTCGACCGCGACCAGCGAATCCTCGACGTCGGAAAAGGCCGAGACCACCGCCTTGCGGTAGGTCTGCACCAGTTCATCCCACCGCGCCCGCTTCTGCTCGACCGTCCCCGCGATCTTGCCGCCATCGAACAGCGGAACGGTGACGCTGGGACCGATCGAGAACAACAGGCTCTGATGGGTCATCATCTTGGCGAGGTCGATGCTTTGAAAGCCGCCCTGGCCGGTCAGCGAGATGCTGGGGAACCAGGCGGCACGGGCGACGGTGATGTCGGCATTGGCTCCGCGCAGGTTGGCTTCGGCCGACAGCACATCGGGACGGCGAACCAGCAATTCCGACGGCAGGCCCGGAGCGACCTCGGGCACCGCCAGCACATCCAACGTCTCGGGCTCCAGCGCCAACTCCTCGGGCAGGCGACCGACCAGGATCGCCAGGGCGTTGCGCGACTGTCTGATCTGCTTTTCCAGCGGCGGGACGCTGGCCCGCTGGGCGGCGACAACCGATTCCTGCTGGGCGACGTCGAGCGAGGTTGCCGTTCCCGCCGCCAGACGGTCGCGATAGGCCGCCAGCACCGCCTCGGCATTGGCCACCGACTCCCGCGCCAGCCGCAACCGCTCGCCATAGCCCAGGATGTCGAAATAGGTGGTGGCAATCGAGGATTGCATCGTCAGCATCGCCGTCTGGTAGTCGAAGCGGCTGGCTTCGGCCGCCGCCGCCGCCGAATCGACCCCGGCGCGGTTCTTGCCCCAGAAATCAATCTCATAGCTGGCGCTGACGGTCGCGCCATAGGTGGTGGTGTAGGTCGGCTTGCGGCTGACCACGCTCGAACTGCTGCTGGTCGCCATCGAGGCGCGGCCACGGGTCGCGCTGCCATCCCCCGTCAGCGAGGGCAACAGCGCTCCTCCGGCGATCTCGACCTGGGCCTCGGCCTGACGCACCCGGGCCATCGCGGCGGCGATATCGAAATTGCCCCGCATCGCGTCCTGCATCAGCGCGTCGAGCCGGGGCGAGCCGAACCGGCGCCACCAATCGGGCGAGGGCCACTCGGCGGTATGGCTGGCCCCGCTCCAGGCGGCGGGCGGCGGCACGGCAGGGACGGCATAGGGATCGCCAATCGAGCAGCCGCCCAACAAGACGGCCAGGGCCAGGGGATAAGGAAGCGTTCGAATCACGGGGCAACCTCCATCCGCCGCTCGCGCCGGTTCCGCCACCAGCGGGACAGACGGGCCAGCGAAAGATAAACCACGGGGGTGGTGAACAGGGTCAGCATCTGCGACAGCAGCAGACCGCCAACGATGGCGATGCCGAGCGGTTGGCGCAGCGCGCCCACCGGCCCGGAGGCCAGCGCCAGCGGCAACGCGCCCAACAGCGCGGACAGGGTGGTCATGGTGATCGGGCGGAAGCGGATACGGCAGGCTTCACGGATCGCCTGATCGGGGGTCAGGCCGCGCCGCTCGGCGGTGATGGCGAAATCGACCAGCAAGATACCGTTCTTCTTGACGATGCCCATCAGCAGGAACACGCCGATCACGCTGATCAGGGTCAGCTCGGTCCCGGTGACGAGCAGAGCCAGCAGCGCCCCCAGCCCGGCCGAGGGCAGGGTCGAGAGGATCGTCAGCGGGTGCAGCGTGCTCTCGTAAAGGATGCCGAGCACGATGAAGATCGTCAGCAGTGCCGCGCCGATCAGGATCGGCTGATCGCGGGCGGTGTCGGCAAAGGCTTTGACGTTACCGGCCGGAGCGATGCGAATGGTGGCGGGCAGGCCGATCTCACGCCCGGCCTGCTCCATCCGCTCTGCCGCGATGCTGAGCGGGGTGCCGGGCGACAGGTTGAAGCTCAACGTCGCGGTCGGGAATTGCTCACGATGGGCCACCGTAACCGGCGAGGTCCCGTACTCGAACCGGGCCAGCGCGTCGAACGGAACCAGGGTGCCGTCGGTGGCGGTAACCCACAATTGATGGAGCGAATCCGGGTTTTCGGTGTGTTTGCGATCGACCTCCAGCACAACCTTGTACTGGTTGCGCTGGGTGTACATCGTCGCCACCTGCCGCTCGGCGTAGGCGTTCTGCATCACCTGATCGATCGCGGCGACATTGACCCCCAGACGGGCGGCGGCATCGCGGTCAATCACCACCTGGAATTGCGGCATCGCGATGTCGAGGTCGCTCGAAATATCGGCAAGCGCAGGATCCTTCTTCAGACGCTCGGCCAGCTTCGGGGTCCATTCCTTTAATTCCTCAAGGGAATCCGACGACAGCGCGAACTGGAACTGCGCCCGTCCCCGGTTGCCGCCGACGCGGATATCCTGACCGGGCTGCATGAAGGCGGTGACGCCGTCGATCTTTGCCAGCTTGGGCCGCAAGCGGTCGATCACGTCCTGGGCGCTCGCCTTGCGCTGGTCGATCGGCTTCAAGGTAACGAACATCCGCCCCTGGTTGTTGAGGCCGCCATCGCCGCCCGAGCCGATGAACGAGGCGACCCCCTCGACCGCCGGGTCGGACAGAACCACTTCGGCGACTTTCTGCTGGCGATCGGCCATCGCCCGGAACGAGATATCGACCCGCGCCTCGACCGAGGTGAAGATCATCCCGGTATCCTGGGGCGGAAAGAACCCCTTGGGCACCACTCCGTAGAGATAGATCGTCAGCCCCACCGCCGCGAAGGTCACCCCCAGCATCAGTCGGGGAAAGGCCAGGGCATGGACCAGACCGGCCTCGTAGACCCGTTGCATCCAGGCCATCGCCGCTTCGCCCGCCCGCGCCGGGAGCCAGGGCCGCCCGCCCGGCTTCGCCCGCGCCATCAGATAGCCGAACAAAGCCGGGGTTACCGTCAGGGACACCAACGCCGAAGCGGCGATCGCCACCGAAAGCGTCACCGCGAATTCACGGAACATCCGGCCGATAATGCCGCCCATGAACAACAGCGGGATGAACACGGCAATCAGCGACAGGGTAATCGAGATCACGGTAAAGACGATTTCCGACGCGCCCTTGATCGCGGCATCAATTGCCGTCTCGCCCGCTTCGATATGACGGGAGATGTTCTCGATCATCACAATGGCGTCATCGACGACAAAACCGACCGAGATGATGATCGCCAGCAGCGAAATCGTGTTGAGGCTGTAGCCCAGCAGCGCCATCGCCGCGAACGTCGCCGCCAACGACAAAGGCACCGTCACCGTCGCGGCCAGAGTCGGCGTCGCCCGCCCCAGCGACAGATAAACCACCAGCACGACCAGAAAGATCGAGATCAGCAAGGTCGTTTCGACGTCGGCCAGGGTATCGCGGATATTTCCGGTGCGGTCATTGACCACTGTGACCGTGGTTCCGGCCGGCATCCAACGCTGCAACTGGGGCAGAATGGCGTGAATGCGCTCGGTGGTTTCGACGACGTTGGCCCCGGGCTGCTTGCTGATCATCACGATCACGGCGCGGTCGCGATTGTACCACCCGGCCTGACGGATGCTTTCGACCGAATCCGTCACCTGGGCGATCTGAGACAACCGCACGATCGCCCCGTTCTGCGCCCGGATGATCAGCGGCTCATGCCCGGCCGCGTTGAAAATCTGATCGTTGGTGGCAAGGCTCATCGCCTCCTTCGGGCCGTCGATGCTGCCCAGCGGCTGGGCGACGTTCGATTGGGCCAGAACGCTGCGAATCTCCTCGAGCGACAGCCCCATCGCCGACAACCGGCCGGGATCGACCGCGACCCGGACTGCCGGTTTATCGGCCCCGCCGAGGAACACCCGCCCGACCCCATCGACCTGCGATATACGCTGGAGCAAGATCGCGTCGGCGGCGTCGTAGATCTTGCCCGGCGGCAGACTCTGCGAGGTCACCGCCAAAATCATGATTGGCGCGTCGGCCGGATTCATCTTGCGAAAGGTCGGTGGCGTCGGCAGATCGACCGCCAATTCGGCCCCGGCCGAATTGATCGCCGACTGCACATCCTGGGCCGCGCCGTTGATGTCGCGCTCCAGGTCGAACTGGACGATGATCGAGGTCGAGCCCCGGTTGCTGGTCGAGATCAGTTCGGTGACCCCGGCGATCTCACCCAGCCGCCGCTCCAACGGGGCCGCGACCGTCGCCGCCATCGTCGCCGGATCGGCTCCGGGTAGCCGGGCCATCACCATGATGGTGGGAAAATCGACCGAGGGCAGCGGTGCCACCGGCAATCGCTCGAACGCCACCATTCCAGCCAGCAGCATCCCCAGCGCCAGCAACAGGGTGGCAACCGGACGGCGGATGAACAGTTCGCTCGGGCTCATGCCGCCCTGCCCCGCCGCAGCCGGTCAAGCGCCAGATAGATCACCGGCGTGGTGTAAAGGGTGAGGAACTGACTGAGCAGCAGGCCACCGACGATCGCGATGCCCAAGGGACGGCGCAATTCGGACCCAGTCCCGCTGTCGATCGCCAGCGGGATCGCGCCCAACAGCGCCGCCATCGTCGTCATCATGATCGGACGAAACCGCAGCGCGCAGGCCTGACGGATCGCCTCCAGCGGTGGGTGCCCTTCGACCCGTTCCGCCTCCAGCGCGAAGTCGATCATCATGATCGCGTTCTTCTTGACGATGCCCATCAGCAGCAAGATGCCGATCAGCCCGACCAGCGACAGATCGTTGCCGGTGAAGGACAAGGCCAGCAACGCCCCGATTCCGGCCGAGGGCAAGGTCGACATGATCGTCAGCGGGTGGATGAAGCTTTCATACAGCACGCCCAACACAATGTAGATCACCACCAGCGCCGCGACGATCAGCCAGGGCTCGTTCTTCAGCGAAGCGCGGAACTCGGCGGCGTCGCCGGTGAAATCGCCCGCGATCGTCTCGGGCAGCCCCATCTCGGCCTCGATCGCGCCGATTGCCTCGATCGCCTGCCCCAGCGACGCGCCGGGAGCGAGGTTGAAGCTCAGCGTCACCGCCGGGAACTGACTCTGGTGGATCACCACCAGCGGCGCGGTCTTGCGGGTCACCGTCGCCACCGCCGACAGCGGCACCAACGAGCCGTTCGACGAGCGGAGATAGATCGATTCCAGCGCATCCGGACCCAACTGGAAGTCGGGCGTGACCTCAAGGATCACATGATATTGGTTGACCTGGGAATAGATCGTCGAAATCTGGCGCTGGCCGAACGCGTCATAGAGGGTGTCGTCGATCACCTGAGGCAGCACCCCCAACCGCCCGGCTTTGTCGCGGTCGATCGTGATCTGGGCGACCAGGCCGCCTTCTTGCGCGTCCGAGGCGAGATCGGTCAGCAGCGGCGAGGCCCGCATCCGCTCCAACACCCGGGGCGCCCACTCCGCCAGTTCGGCGGCATCGACGTCGGCCATGGTGTATTGGAAGCGGGTCCGGCTGGTGCGCGGGCTGATCTGGATATCCTGAGCGGCGCGCAGATGGACCTGAATCCCCGCCACCGGGGCCAGTTGACGCGACAGCCGGGTGATCACCTCCTCGGCCGTCGCCTCGCGCTTGCGCCGGGGCTTTAACACGATCGTCAATTGCCCGGTATTGGCGGTGATGTTGGTCGGCCCCGCTCCCAGGAACGACGCCACCCCGGCGACGTCGGGATCCTGGCGGACGATCGCCGCCACTTGGCCCTGCAACTCCGTCATCGCCGAAAACGAGATTTCCGGGCGGGCATCGGTGGTCGCGACAATCAGACCGGTATCCTGCGACGGCAGGAAGCCCTTGGGCATCGCGACATAGAGCGCCACCGTACCCACCAGCGTCGCCACCGCCAGCCACAACGTCGCCGTCTGCCGCACCAGCACCCAATCGAGCGAACGGGCATAGGCGGCGGACAAGGCCAGGAACAACCGCCCCGAGCGTGCCTCGCGGTCGCCGCCCTTCAGCATGTGGGCGCACATCATCGGGGTCAGGGTCAGCGACACCACCGCCGACACCACCACCGCGATGGTCAGGGTCAGGGCGAATTCGCGAAACAGCCGCCCGACGATCCCGGTCATGAACAGCAGAGGAATGAACACCGCCACCAGCGACACCGTCAGCGAGACGATGGTGAAGCCGATTTCGCGCGCGCCTTCCAGCGCGGCCTCGAACGGCTTCATCCCCTTCTCGATATAGCGGACAATGTTCTCGATCATCACGATCGCATCATCGACGACAAAGCCCGCCGAAATCGTCAGCGCCATCAGCGACAGATTGTCGAGCGAGAACCCCGCCAGCGACATCACCCCAAAGGTGCCAATCAGCGACAAGGGCAGCGCCACTGCCGGAATCATCGTCGCGCGCGGGCTGCGCAAGAAGCCCCAAATCACCCCGATCACCAGCAGAACGGTCAGAGCCAGGGTGAATTCGACGTCGGCAACCGAGGCGCGAATCGTTTCGGTGCGGTCGGCCAGCACCGAAAGCGTTATCCCGGCCGGGATCGACAATGCCAGATCGGGCAGCTTTGCCTTCAACCGATCGACCGTCTCGACGATATTGGCCCCCGGTTGGCGCTGGACGTTGAGGATCACCGCGGGCTTGCCGTCGTGCCAGCCGCCGACACGGGCGTTCTCGACCCCCTCGATCACCTCGCCGACATCGCGCACCCTGACCGGCGCGCCATTGCGCCAGGCGATCACCTGGGCCGCATACCCGGCGGGCGTGGTGATCTGATCGTTGGCCCCCAGCGACAAAGACTGGGTGACGCCATCGAAGCTGCCCTTGGGCAGATCGACATTGGCCTTGGCCAGCGCTGTCCGCACCTCCTCCAGCGACAGATCGTAGCCCGACAGCCGGGCCGGATCGATCCGCACCCGCACCGCGGGACGCTGGCCGCCTTCGACCACCACCCGACCGACTCCGCCGATCTGGCTCAATTTCTGCGACAAAAGCGTGTCGGCAACGTCATTGACGGCGGTAATCGGCAAGGTCTCCGACCGCAACGCCAGGGTCAGGATCGGCGGGTCGGCCGGGTTGACCTTGGCATAAGCGGGGGGATAGGGCAGATTGTCCGGCAACACCCCGTTGGCGGCGTTGATCGCCGCTTGAACATCCTGCGAGGCAACGTCGATATTCTTCGACAGGTCGAATTGCAGAGTGATCGCGCTGATTCCCTGCGAACTGGTCGAGGTCATCGTCGTCAGACCGGGGATCAACCCGAACTGGCGCTCAAGCGGAGTCGTCAACAACGACGCGACCGTGTCCGCGCTGGCTCCCGGCAGGCGGGTGGTAACCTGGATGGTGGGAAAATCGACCTGAGGCAGCGCCGACACCGGCAGCATGCGAAAGCCCAGCAGCCCGCCCAAAACCACCGCGAAAGCCAGCAACCAGGACGCAATCGGCCGACGAATGAACGGCTCGGAAATGTTCATATTGGATGCCCCTCAATCGCCGGGCGCGACGTGGTCATGGCGGTTCGCCTCACCGGCCTTGCTCTTGAGCCGGAGCCGGAGCAGGCGGAATCGGAGTCGCGACCGGAACAGAGGCCGGTGCCGCCGCACCCTTGGCGCGATCCTCGGGCAGGCTGATCTTCGAGCCCGGTTTCAGCTTGGCAACGCCGTCGGTAACGATCACCTCGCCCTCGTCCAGCCCGGAATCGATCAGCGCCTGCTCGGACTCGATCGCACCCACCGTGACCGGACGCATCTCGACTGTCTTGTCCGGGGTGACGTGGAAGACATAAGGCCCTTGCGGTCCACGCTGCACCGCCGGAAGCGGCACCACCAATCCGGCGCGGCGAACGTCGAGCAGCAGCCGCACCGTGACGAATCCGCCCGGCCACAGCCGCCGCTCGGCATTAGGCAACACCGCCTTCAGTTTGATCGTCCCGGTGGTCTGGTCGATCTGGTTGTCGATCAGTTCCAGTTCGCCCGCATCGATCACGCCGCCCTTGCCATCCGACTGGGTCGCCAGAACGGTCAAGCGCTTGCCTTGGGCCATCTGCTCGTTGATCGCGGTCAGAGTCTGTTGCGGCAGAGTGAAAATAACCGCGATGGGCTGGACCTGGGTCAGGGTGACCAGCCCGGTGGTGTCCGAGGCGCGAACGATATTGCCGCGATCGACCAGCCGCAACCCGGCCCGGCCGTCGATCGGAGCGGTGATCACGGTATGGCTGAGTTGGACCTTGGCCGAACTGATCGCCGCTTCGTCGGCGCGAACCGTCGCTTCAAGCTGACGGACCTGAGCACGCTGGGTATCGACGCTTTGGCCGGTGACGCGGTCGCCCAGGGCGACATAGCGGGCGAGATCGCGCCGGGCCGCATCAAGCTGGGCCAGATCCTTGTCGCGGGTGGCCAGGGACTGCTCGAAGGCGGCCCGATAGGTGCGCGGGTCGATCTGAGCCAGCACGTCGCCCGCCTTGACGTCCTGGCCCTCGCGGAACAGCACCTCGATCAGTTCGCCATCGACCTGAGAGCGCACCGTAACGGTGTTGAACGCCTGCACCGTCCCCAGCGCGTTGAGATAGATCGGGACGTCACGCCGCGACACGGCGGCGGTCAGCACCGGCACCGGACGTCCTTCCGGCCCGCCGGGGCCTCCGGGGCCACCGGGGCCACCCTTGGCGGGAGCGGAGCGCGATCCGCTTGAGGCCAGCAATCCGGAGGTCAGGCCGGGAAAGAAAAAATAAGCCGCCAGACCAAGGCCGACCAGAACGGCGACGGCAATCGCCAGCCGCCGGAACGCGGTGCTGTTGTTAGGCTGGTGTGAAGACACGCCGTCAACTCCCTTTGGCTCGGTCGCGGCGAGGATTATGGCCGCTAGCCACGTTTATTGTCTGTAACAGAGGGTAACCCTCGCCCTTATCGGCGAAGAAAGTCCCCCAGGGCCGCGAGAAAAGCCTCGGGCGCGTCGGCATGAACCCAGTGCCCGGCTTCGGCGATCACGGTGTGACGGGCGGCGGGAAACAAAGCGGAGATGGCCTCGCAATGGGAAGGACGCAGGTAATCCGAACGTCCCCCGGCCAAAAACAGGGTCGGCCCGGAAAAGACGCTTGCGGGCGCAAGTGCAGGGAAGCCCAGGATATCTTCCATATGAGCCAACAGCACCGCCAGATTGGGCCGCCAGCGATACCCTTCGGCACCACTCTCCAGATTCTGCAACAAAAAGGCGCGAAAGGCCGGGTCGGGCACTGCCTGCGCCAAGGCGGCGGAGACGTCGGCACGGGTGCGGACCTCGGACAGCCGTACCGCCCGCATCGCCCGAATGAAGGGAGCGAAGGTGTGATCGTAGGTCACCGGAGCGATATCGACGACAACCAGACGCTCGACCAGATCGGGACGGGTCAGGGCCAGAACCATCGCCGCCTTACCGCCCATCGAATGGCCGATCAGGACGACCTTTCGTCCCAAGGACTCAATCGTCGCCGCGACCTCGCGGGCCATGAAGGGATAATCCATTGTCTCGGACCACGGACTGGCCCCGTGATTGGGCAGGTCGAGGGCGAGGACGCGCCACTCTGCGCTCAACGCTTTCGCCACACCGCCCCAATTGCGCGACGAGCCCAGCAATCCGTGCAGGATCACCAGCGGCGGCGCAGCGGACCCGCCCGATTCGGCGATGGCCAGACGCATCGGTCGATCAGAGCCGGAACAAATGGTTGCGACCGTTCAATTGTCGGCCGATATGGCGGCCCACCACCTTCATCAACGCGAAGGTCGGCCGCACGAACTCGACCGCCACCCAATCCTCCCGGGCGGCGCGGACCACCGCGATCCCCCGGGCCAGCGGATTGGGAGCCTCAAAGGTCGAGCGAAGCTCGAACGAAAACCGAAATCCGGGATCGAGACGGTAGGGAGGATTGCGGAATTTAAGACCGCCAATCGAAACGTCGATCACCTCGACCAGAGTACCCTGGAACAGCAGGAACAGTCCGTCTCCCTGGTGCCGATCGTCGAGACGACGGTTCAAACCGCTGATCGCCAAGGTGAAGCTCCCCACCGATTGATGAGACCGCCAGTTTACTCCCGATCGCCCCGTCTGTCACCGTCGCACGCGCGCGCGGCTCCGGCATGGGGGCCTGTGGCGGTGACCATGGACAGCGGGCGGCGGCTGGGCTAATAATCGCGCTCGTTTCTTAGGGATAAGGACCGCCGCGCCTGTCCTGATCGCGTCGATTTCCGTCACAGGACGCGAAGGTGGGCGCGCGGTCGGTTTCCTTCACCCCCATTCGGACCCCGCCCCTTCATGCGCCTCTCCGGTATCGTTGTCCTGCTGTTGATCGTTCTTGGCAATCTCGGCTTCTGGGCGGCGATCAACCGCCCCCAGACCGGCTTGCCCTGGTCAGGCACCATCAAGAGCGTGTCGTTCAGCCCCAGCCGGGCCGATGACGACCCGACGCTGGTCCGCAAGCTGCCCTATCTGGACGAGACCCGCCTCGCCACCCGCGAAGAGATGGACGAGGATCTCGCCCTGCTCGCCGGTAAGGTCGAGCAGGTCCGCACCTATTCGACCCTGGAAGGGCTCGACCAAGTGCCGGAACTGGCCGCCCATCATGGGCTGAAGGCACTGCCGGGGGCCTGGCTCGACGAGCGCCTCGCCCGCAACGAGGTCGAACTCAACAACATCATCCGGATCGCGCGGGACAATCCCAACGTCGAACGGGTGATCATCGGCAACGAAAATCTGACGCTCCACCGTCTCAGCGTCGATCAGATGATCCGCTATCTGCGCCGGGTCCGCGCCGCGCTTCCCGACCGGGTCAAGATCAGCACCGCCGAGGCGTGGTCGATCTGGCTCGATTATCCCGAACTGGCGCGCGAAGTCGATTTCATCACCATCCATACCCTGCCCTTCTGGGAGCGGGTCGATATCAGCGGAGCGCTTGATTTCACCAAGCGAATGGTGCGCGAGGTCAAGAACGCCTATCCCGATAAGCCGCTGTTCATCGGGGAAGTCGGCTGGCCCTCGGCTGGACGCTCCTATGGCGATTCCGAACCGTCACTGGTCAATCAGGCCCTGTTCCTGCGCCATTTCCTCAATTGGGCGCATCAGGAAAAGCTTGATTACAACATCGTCGAGGCGTTCGACCAGCCATGGAAGGTCAACCTCGACAACAACGCCAGTGAAAAGCACTGGGGTATCTGGACCGTCGATCGCCAGCCGAAATTCAACTGGATCGGCCCAGTCATCGAATTCGAGGAATGGCCGTTCCAGGCCGCCGCCGCGACCTTCATCGCCTTCCTGCCGGTCGCCTGGTTCCTGTTCAAATGGCGCAATCTGCGCCTGCCCGGTAAGATTTTCTTTGGCGTCCTGGTCCAGTTCGCCGCCACCCTGGTGATCTGGACGATGTCGACGCCGGTGCTGAAGGACGTCGCGCCCGGCACCGGGCTGATGCTGGGATTGCTGCTGCCCGCACAATTGCTGTTGCTGTTCGTGGTCCTGATCGCCGGGATCGAGGTTACCGAACTGACCTGGGCCAGCCGTTTCAAGCGTCGCTTCACCGCCTTGCCGTCGGCCGAGTGCAAACGCTTCCCCAAAGTGTCGCTGCATCTGCCCTGCTATAACGAACCGCCAGACATGGTGAAGCTGACCATCGACAGCCTGATGGCGCTCGACTACCCCAATTTCGAAATCCTGGTGCTCGACAACAACACCAAGGATCCGAACGTGTGGGGGCCGGTGCGCGATTATTGCGACACGCTGGGCGAGAAGGTGAAGTTCTTCCACCTCGCCCCCTGGCCGGGGGCCAAGGCCGGGGCGCTGAATTTCGCGCTGACCGTCACCGATCCCGAGGCCGAGATCATCGGTGTCGTCGATTCCGACTATATCGTCTCCCCCAACTGGCTGAAGGGGCTGGTCCCCTATTTCGAAAATCCCAAGGTCGGCCACGTCCAGGCCCCGCAGGATCACCGCGAATGGGAAAACGACCTGTTCAAGGAGATGATCAATTGGGAATATGCCGGGTTCTTTGACATCGGCATGGTCTATCGCAACGAAGCCAACGCGATCATCCAGCACGGAACCATGACCCTGATCCGCAAGGAAGCGCTGGAAAAGGCTGGGCGCTGGGGCGAATGGTGCATCGTCGAGGACGCTGAACTGGGTCTGCGCTTCCTCAAAGACGGCTACGAATCCGTCTATGTCCAGGACCGCATCGGCCACGGCCTCGTTCCCGACAGCTTCATGGCCTACAAGAAGCAGCGCTTCCGCTGGGCCTATGGCGCGGTGCAGATTCTGAAGGCGCATTGGCGCTCGCTGATGCCGTTTACCAAGAGCGGGCTGACCGCCGGGCAGAAGTACCATTTTGTCTCGGGCTGGCTGCCGTGGTTCGCCGACGCCTTCTATCTGCTGTTCACCATCGCCAGCTTGATCTGGTCGCTGGGTATGGTGCTGGCGCCGCGTTACTTCCCCACCCCGCTCGCGGTGTTCACCCTGCCCACCGTCGGTGTGTTCGTCGCCAAGATCGTTCACCACTTCTTCCTCTACACCACCCGGGTCAAATGCACCCTGCGTCAGCGCTCGCTGGCGGCGATTGCTGGCATGGGGCTGACCTATTCGATCGCCCGGGCGATGTGGCAGGGGATGTTCACCAAATCGACGCCGTTCATGCGGACGCCGAAGATGGCCAACAAGGCCGCCTTTACCCAGGGCTTCCTGATGGCATCGGAAGAAAGTGCCCTGATGCTGGCGCAATGGATCGCGGCAATCGTGGTGCTGCTGCCCAAGAACAATTTCTACGACCCCGATGTGCGGCTGTGGTCGCTGGTGCTGGTGGTGCAGGCGATGCCGTTCCTGGCCGCCCTGATCACTTCGCTGATCAGCGTGATGCCGAGCAAGGTCTCGACCGACGCCCCGCCCGCACCCACGGCCGATCCGGCCAAGGTCCAGCCCGCCGCCTGATCGGCCCGGGTCGCCTGCTTTGTTTCGAACCCGCCCGGGGATGACCCGGGCGGTCGTTTTTCTCATCGGCAGAGAGCGCATGACCTCCTCATCCCAGTCCGCTTCGGCTTCGGCCGCGATCCTTTCCCGCATCGCCCAGGAATTGTCGGTTCGCACCGCCCAGGTCGAGGCGACGGTACAGTTGCTCGACGGTGGCGCGACGGTTCCCTTCGTCGCCCGTTACCGCAAGGAAGCAACGGGCGGATTGGACGACACCCAGCTCCGAACCCTGGAGGAGCGGCTGTCTTACCTGCGCGAATTGGAGGATCGCCGCGCCGCGATCCTGAAATCCATCGACGAACAGGGCAAGCTGACCCCCGATCTGGCCGAACGGATCGCCGGGGCCGACAGCAAGGCACGGCTGGAAGACCTTTACCTGCCCTTCAAGCAGAAGCGCCGGACCAAGGCCCAGATCGCCCGCGAAGCCGGGCTGGAGCCGCTGGCCGACGCGCTGCTGGCCGACCCGGCGCTGGTCCCCGATCAAGCCGCTCAAGCCTATCTCGACGCCGACAAGGGCGTGGCCGACGTCAAGGCGGCGTTGGACGGTGCCCGTCAGATTCTGATGGAGCGCTTTGCCGAAGACGCCGAACTGCTCGGCGGCTTACGCGATCATCTGTGGCAGGGCGGCGTGCTGATCTCGACTGTCGTCGAGGGCAAGGCCGAGGCGGGCGCCAAGTTCAGCGACTATTTCGATTACCGCGAGACGCTGAAGGCGGTCCCGTCGCACCGCGCCCTGGCTTTGTTCCGGGGGCGCAACGAAGGGGTGCTGTCGCTGAAGCTGCTCGCTCCCGACGAAGCCGCCCGCCCCGACGACGCCCCCGCCCCCACCGCTCCCGGCGAGTGCGAAGGCCGGATCGCCCGGCGCTTTGGCATCATCGACCGCAAGCGTCCGGCCGATCCCTGGCTGGCCGAGACGGTGCGCTGGGCTTGGCGGGTCAAGATTCAGATGCACCTCGAACTCGAATTGATGGGTCGCCTGCGCGAAACCGCCGAGGAGGAGGCGATCCGCGTCTTCGCCCGCAATCTGCGCGCGTTGCTGCTCCAGGCTCCGGCCGGAGCGCGGGCCTGCATCGGGCTCGATCCCGGCATCCGCACCGGGGTCAAGGTGGCGGTCACCGATTCCACCGGCAAGCTGGTCGAAACCGCGACCCTGTATCCCCACCAGCCCCGTAACGATTGGCAGGGCGCACTGGCGGCGCTCGGCGCGCTGGTCCGCAAGCACAAGCCGAACCTGATCGCGATCGGCAACGGCACCGCCTCGCGCGAAACCGACAAGCTGGCCCAGGATCTGATCCGCCAGCACCCCGAGATGAAGCTGGAAAAGCTGGTGGTCAGCGAAGCCGGGGCCTCGGTCTATTCCGCCTCGGAACTGGCGGCGAAGGAATTCCCCGACATTGATGTCAGCCTGCGCGGCGCGGTGTCGATTGCCCGGCGCTTGCAAGACCCGCTGGCCGAACTGGTCAAGATCGACCCCAAGGCGATCGGAGTCGGGCAATATCAACATGACGTCGATCAGGGACGGCTGGGCCGCTCGCTCGACGCCGTCGTCGAGGATTGCGTCAACGCGGTCGGGGTCGAGGTCAACACCGCCTCGGTGCCGCTGCTGGCCCGCGTCGCCGGTCTGGGGCCGACGGTGGCCCGCAACATCGTCGAGTACCGCGACCGCTTTGGCCCGTTCGCCAGCCGCGAGGCGCTCAAGCAGGTCGACCGGCTGGGACCGAAGGCGTTCGAGCAGGCGGCGGGCTTCCTCCGCGTCATTGATGGCGTCAACCCGCTCGATTCCTCGGCGGTCCACCCCGAGGCCTATCCGGTGGTCGAGCGGATCGTCAAGACGACCGGCCGCCCGGTCCAGGCCCTGATTGGCGACACCGCCTTTGTCCGCAGCCTCGATCCCGCCGACTTCACCGACGAGCGTTTCGGCGAGCCGACTGTCCGCGACATCCTGCGCGAGTTGGAAAAGCCCGGCCGCGATCCCCGGCCCGAATTCAAGACCGCCACCTTCCGCGACGGGGTCGAAAGCCTGACCGACCTTCAGCCCGGCATGATCCTGGAAGGCGTGGTGACCAACGTCACCAATTTCGGCGCGTTCGTCGATATCGGGGTTCATCAGGACGGGCTGGTGCACATCTCGCTACTGGCCAATCGCTTCGTCAAAGACCCGCACGAGGTGGTCAAGCCGGGCGATCTGGTCAAGGTCAAGGTGCTTGAGGTCGATCCGAAGCGGAAGCGGATCGCCTTGTCGATGCGGCTGGACGAAGCGGCGGCTCCGGCCCGGTCGGGCGGCGACAAACCCGAGCGGAAAGGAACCGATTCCCGCCCGCCCCGTCACCCGCGTTCGGGCAACGATGCGGCCGCCCCGCGTGAGCCGCGCCGTCCGGCCAAGTCCCCGAGTCCGGCCGAGGAAGGCGACGGCGCGCTGGCCGCCGCCTTTGCCCGGGCCGCGCTGAAAAAGAGGTAACCGCGATGGGTCGCCGCGCCGTCTCGTTCGCGCTGCTGCTGGCGGCGGCGCTGCTTCCCCCCAAGATGGCCGCGGCGCTGCCCAACCCGACCAGCGCCGCGGGCAATCCCACCATCGTTATCGGCGTGATCGCGACCTTAAGCGGCCCCGGCGCGCTGGCCGGTCAGGACGAGTTGGACGGCGTCATCACCGCCGTTCGCCAATTGGGCGGCCGCTTCGCCAATCAGGAAGTGAAAGTGGTCGCGGTCGATGACCACGGTTCGCCCGATACCGCTCTCCAGGTTACCCAGCGCCTGCTCGAACGCGAAAAGGTCGATTTCGTGATGACGGCGGTGTCGCAGGCCTCGATGGCGGCGATCATCCGGACGTTGCTCGACTCGCGGGTGTTCATCCTCAATCTCGACGCCATCCCGACCGATCTGGCCGGGGCCGGATGCAATCCCAGTCTGTTCGATCTCTCCACCCCGCCCGAAGCCCTCCACGAAGCGGTTGGCGCAGTCCTCACTGCCGACAAAATGCACCGTCTGGTGGTGATCGGCCCCGATACGCCCCAGACCGACATGGCCCTGGCCGCGCTGCGGCGGACCTGGACAGGCGAAGTGGTCACTGTTTTACGCCCCCGCCATGGCGCGGCAACTTTCGCCGCAGAGCTTGACGCGGTGCGCCGTCTTGGTCCCGACGCGGTCTATTCCCTCCTCACCGGTGGAATGGGGCTGGCATTTGTCCGCGATTTCGCCGCCGCCGGGTTGAAAGCCGAGATTCCCCTGATCGGACCCTCGAACGGATTCGAACGTCCGCTGTTGGCGGCGATGGATGAGTCCGCCCTCGACATCCTGACGGTATCGTCGTGGAGCCCCGATCTCGACCAGCCGGTCAATCGCCGCCTGATCGCAGATTTCGAAGCCGAATATGCCCGCCCGGTCACCAGTTGGGTTGTCCAGGGCTATGACGCCGCCCTGCTGCTCGATTCGGCGATGCGGGCCACCAATGGCCGCACCGGAGACCGCGACGCCGTCCGCAATGCGCTGCGCCGGGCCGACTTCGCCTCGGCGCGCGGCACTCTGCGCTTCGACCCCAACCAGCAGCCCACGCTAGCTCTTTATCAGCGCCGGGTCGTCCGCGACACCAAGGGTCGGCTGACCCTGGAATTGCGCGGAATCGCCCTGCGCGACTGGCACAATCGCCATATCGGCGAATGCCCGATGCGCTGGTCCGAAGAGACTCTCGCAGCGCCCCGTCCGCTGAAAGCGACTCCCGCCAGCCCGGCCCCCGCTGCGCCGGTCGCCCCGCCGCCACCGGTCCTGCTCGCCCCGCCACCGCTCGATTCCGACATCACGGAATAAGCGCATCGGGCGCTTGTCGCCGATGCGGCCGAACTGACTCTCGGTCCGCTTTCATCCTTTAGGCCAGACAGGCCAAGGCTGAATTCTCCTTTTCGGAGAGGTTAATGCTTGCGGACAGTCGAGCATTATTATATTCTTTGAATCTAATTTATCCGGCATGGCGAACGGTTTGCCATGCCCCCCGACAGGGAAGACGGGCCGTCGCAGATCGCTGACGCTCTTGTCTTAAGCCTACGACCACGTTCGCCGCCGCCAGACCGGCGGCCGCATAAGTCTCCCCCCGCCCGTCACGTCAACCCAAGAGGATCGACATGGACAAGAATATCGGCGACATCGACCGCATACTCCGTCTCGGCGTCGGAATCGTGCTGATTATCCTCACCCTGGCTGGCACCATCGGCGTGTGGGGCTGGATCGGTGTTCTCCCGATCGCGACCGCTCTGGTCCGCCGTTGCCCGGCTTATCTCCCGTTCGGGATCAAGACCTGCAAGCCCGAATAGCGCGTTAAGAGTGCTGCATCCGGGGATCAGGAGCCATGCTTCTGGTCCCCGGTTTGCGTTTGTGCCCCATGCGCCGGTTTCCCCCGACCAACCACTCTCCCGCCTCGCTGCGTTACGTTACCCGACGCGCGGCATGGACCATCGTATCGAGGGCGGAGAGGAAGCGGGACCGGTCGCGGGGGCCGAACGGAGCAGGACCGCCGGTGATCGCCCCGGTTTCGCGCAGCGACGTCATCAGATCGCGGGTGGCGAGCACGTCACCGATTGAGGATTCGGTAAACGCCCGTCCGTCGGGACGGATGGCAAGGGCGGCCTTTTCCAGGCAGCGCGCCGCCAAGGGGATATCGTTGGTGACGCAGATATCGCCCCGCTCAATCAGATCGACAATCCGCTTGTCGGCGACGTCGGGGCCTTCGGAGACGACAATCATCTTGAACAAAGGGTGGTCGGGCAGCCGCAGCCAGGAATTGCCGACGACGGTGACGGGCAAGCCATAGCGCTCGGCAACCCGGAACACCTCGGCCTTGACCGGGCAGGCGTCGCCATCGACGAAGATCGCGGTCACGATACGCGGCGAGCCAGCAGGGATTCGTAGCCGAGCGAACGGGCCAGTCGGTCGAAGGCGCGGTCGGGATCGAGAACGAAGGCGGGATTGTCGGCAGGCATTTCGAGGACGAGAGAGCCCTGCTCGGCAATCAGGCGGGTGCGCCGCAGCAGGTTGGGCGCGCCGCCCGAAAGGGTATGGGCAAGGCGCAGGGCCTGGCCGACGGTCCGGCAGCGGCGGAGCGATTCCTCGTCGAGCAATTGGATCGCGCGGGCGACGACGGGGGAATCCTCGGCGCCTTGATAGCGGCAATAGACGGTAAAGGCGATCGCGGCTCGGTCATCGTGGCCGACCCCCATGAAGGGAAGGCGCAAGATCCGCAGGAACGCCTGTTCGGCCCGATAATCGGGATGCTCGTTCCAGAAGATGTCGGAGACGATGCAGGCGGCATGACGCAGTCGAGCGGCGCGCGGTGTTTCCCGGGGAAACAGCGGAGCCATCCAGGCCAGAAGCTCGTCGCCATGTTCGGGAAAGCGGGAATTGCTGAGCGCCATCCGGCGGCACACCGACAAAAGCGGGTCTTCGGCGCGCAGGCGTTCGGGCAGGCGGCGGAAGAACTGGCCTTCCCGCATCCCATAGATCGAGAAAACCAGTCGCGACGGCTTCACCTCCCGGGTGACCCGTTCGAGTATCAGGGCAGCGAGCGGCAATCCGGGCAGGCGCTTGCGCGACAGGCCGGGCACTTTTTCCAGCGATTTGCGGCTTTGGGTCGAGACCAGATCGAGCAGGGTCAGCGCCTCTTTCGCATCGAGCGAGAAATTATCAAGCACGGTCAGGGGATGGTGGGTGTGGGCAATGCAGATGCGGGCCAGGGCGCGCCACGCACCACCGACGGCATAGAGGTTGCGGCCCTGCCCTTCCCCCAGCCAGGAAATTCCGGACAGCCGGCTTTCGACGATCTCGCCAGCGCGGATGCGGTCTTCGCCCGAGGCTTCGGACAGGCGGAGGAGACCGAGCGGCATGGTGACGTGACGTCCTGACTTGCCGCCCTGAACCGTCACCAGTTCGAGCGAGCCGCCGCCCAGATCGGCGACGATGCCATCGGCATCGGGCGAGCCGCACAGCACACCGGACGCGGCCATCTTGGCTTCCTGACCGCCCGACAGCACCTTGATGCGGACGTCATAGCGTTTTTCGAGCTCGGCGACGAAGGCATCACCGTCCTCGGCGTCGCGGACCGCTGCCGTCGCCAGGATGTCGAGACGTTCGACCTGCATCGCCCGGCACAGGGCGACGAAACGCCCAACCACGGCGCGGGCAGCCTGGACGCCTTCGGGATTGAGACGGCCGGAACTGCCCAGCCCACGCCCCAGGGCGCAAACACCCTTTTCATTGAATAACGGGACGGGAACCCGGTGCGCGATGTCGTACACGCACAAACGGATGGAGTTCGAACCGATATCGATGATTCCGATCGGTTCCACGCGATGCCAGATTTTCACGGCGCTCTCCTTAGTTTCCGATCCGCAACTTCGGCTTGCGCCCTGGTTGGACCGCGCTGCCCCGTCCGGACAGCGAGGGATAGGTCATGAAATAGCTGTGGGCGTTGAACGCCCCCACCCCGGCCCGGACACGCTGGAAAGTGCCGTCGGGCCGCAAGGTCCAGGATTGGGCCTGATCCTTGAGGTTGGCCATCATGATCTGTTCGAGGATCTGGGCATGAACGGTCGGGTTCTCGATCGGAACAAAGGTCTCGACCCGCCAATCCATATTGCGCGGCATCCAGTCGGCCGAGGAAATGAACACCTTGGCCTCGCGCGACGGCATCCGGTGACCGTTGCCGAAACAGACGATACGGGCGTGTTCGAGAAAACGCCCGACGATGCTTTTGACCCGGATCGTCTCGGACAGGCCGGGAATGCCGGGACGCAGGCAGCAGATGCCGCGAATCACCAGTTCGATCTTCACCCCGCCTTGCGAGGCGCGGTAGAGCGCATCGATCAATTGGGGATCGACCAGGGAGTTCATCTTGACCCAGATCGTCGCCGGACGACCAGCCTTGGCGTGGGCGATTTCGGCTTCGATCAGGTCGAGCAGGGTCTGGCGCAGATGCAGTGGCGCGATCACCAGCCGTTCGAGCTTTTCCGGCTTGGCATAGCCGGTCATGAAATTGAAGGTCCGCGAGGCGTCGCGGCACAACACCGGGTCGCAGGTGAAAAACGACAAATCGGTGTAAATCTTCGCGGTGATCGGATGATAGTTCCCGGTACCGAAATGGACGTAGGAGGTTAAATCTGGCCCTTCGCGCCGCACCACCAGGGATATCTTGGCGTGGGTCTTCAGTTCCATGAAGCCGAACACCACCTGGGCTCCGGCGCGTTCGAGATCGCGAGCCCAGCGGATATTGGCCTCTTCGTCGAAGCGAGCCTTCAGTTCGACCATGCAGGTCACCGATTTACCCGCCTCGGCCGCCTCGACCAACGCCTTGACGATCGGGCTATCGGCACTGGTGCGGTACAACGTCTGCTTGATCGCGACCACCTGGGGATCGCGCGCCGCCTGACGGATGAACTGGACCACCACGTCGAAGCTTTCGAACGGGTGATGGACGACGATGTCCTTTTTGCGGATCGCGGCAAAGCAATCGCCGCCAAAATCCCTTATTCGTTGCGGGAAACGGGCGTTATAGGGCGGGAACAGCAGATCGGGCCGCTCATCGACGATCAGCTTGCTGGTATCGACCAGCCCCAGCAGGCCGTCGATCTCGAACACGTCGGCCTCATCGACATTCATTTCGGCGATGACGAGACGACGCAAATCGTCGGGAATTCCGGCATTGAAGGTCAGGCGGATCACATTGCCGCGCCGACGCCGCTTCAGCGCGGATTCGAACACCCGGACCAGATCCTCGGCCTCTTCGTCGATCTCCATCTCGGAATCGCGGATGACCCGGAACAGACCCCACGATTCCATGCTAAAGCCGGGAAAGATGTGGTCGAGGAACAGCAGGACGAAATCCTCGATCGGCAGGAAACGGATCGCCTCGCCGGGCAGGCGGGTGAAGCGCTCGATCTGGCTGGGCAGCGGCAGCAGGGCGCGCAGAACCTCGCCATCGTCGAGCTTGCACAGATGCAGCACCAGGGCGAAACCGCCATTAGGCAGAAACGGAAACGGATGGGCCGGATCAATCGCCAGCGGAGTCAGCACCGGGAAGACATGATCCATGAACCGGCGTTCCAGCCACGCGACATCGCCGTCCGACAATTCGGCGCGGGCGATCACCGCCAGCCCGGCCTCGCGCAATTCGGCCTTCAAGGCGTGCCAGCCGTCCTTCTGCGCCTCCAGCAGCTTGACCGCTTCAAGGTTGATCGCGGCCAATTGCTGCGCCGGAGACAGGCCGTCCTGGCTGGGACTGATGATTCCGGCGCTGACCTGACCTTTGAGGCCAGCGACGCGGACCATATAGAACTCATCCAGATTTCCGGCCGAGATCGACAAGAAACGCAAGCGTTCGAGCAGGGGATGACGGCGGTTCAAGGCTTCGTCAATAACCCTGGCATTGAATGCCAGCCAGGAAAGCTCACGGTTGATGAAGCGGTCCTTCGAGTCGATGCCGATGGGGGGAAGATCGACTGACTGCGGAATTGTCACCACTGTTTCTCCGATCGAGTGGGGATGGTGTCCCCGCGATCTGTTATATATGCTCCTGCCAATCATGTCATGGCCGAGGCTGAGAGGACCATGCGAAAACTCTTCCTGCTCCGACACGCCAAATCGAGTTGGGACGATCCGGTTCTAACTGATTTCGACCGCCCGCTCAGCCGACGGGGCCGTGACGCGGCGGCCCGAATCGCCGCTTTTATCGAGCGAATCGGTCTTACGCCTAATCTGGCGCTGGTCTCGACCGCGCGGCGTACCCGCGAGACCTGGGACGTGCTGGCCGAGACGATCCCCGCCATTCCCACCTCGTTTGAACCCTGCCTCTACGCCGCCGGGCAAAGCGACCTGCTCCGGCGTTTGCAGAAGCTTGATCCTCCGCTCGAATCGGTGATCGTGGTCGGACACAATCCCGGCCTGGAGCGGCTGGCCGACTTCCTGGGCGGCGGACAAGGCGAGCCGGTGGCGCTCGACCGGATGGCGCGGAAATACCCGACCGGGGCCTTGGCCGAACTGACCCTCGACGTCCCCGGCTGGGACCAGTTGCAATGCGGCTGCGGCCGGATCACCCGCTTTACCCGCCCGGTCGATCTTGACGGCGAGGAAGACGACGATTGAGCAAACGATCTCCCTGCCGCCCTGTTCTACCCGCCATCGCAACCGTTCCGGTCTGCCCTCCCCTTTTCCAATCCATCATAGAAAAAAACGGCATTTTCTTTTTTTAAGTGTGTCTTGGCAGGCATGCACCTCCCTCGGGATCGCATCGCCCCGTACCCAAGCCATCGGGGATGTTCGCGGCCGACGCGATGTGCTAAGTCATTCGACCCGATTTGAAACAGGGACGTCACAATGGAGCGTTTGGTCGAGGGATTCCGGCATTTCCGCGCCACCTATTTCGAAGAGAACAGAACTCTGTTCGAAACTCTGGCCCAGGGCGGACAAAGGCCCAAAGTGCTGTTGATCGGCTGTTCGGATTCCCGGGTCGATCCCGGCCTGTTGTTCGGGACTCAACCGGGCGAGATGTTCGTCATCCGCAACGTTGCCAATCTGGTCCCGCCGTTCGAGACCACCGGCACCTATCACGGAACCTCGGCCGCGATCGAATTCGCCATCCGCAAGCTTGACGTCGAGCATACGGTGGTGCTGGGCCATGCCGGTTGCGGCGGCGTCCGCGCCCTGATCGAAGACGAGGTCGCCGACGGCACCAATTTCGTCCGTCCCTGGATGGGAATCGCCCAAGCCGCCCGCGACCGCTATCTCACCCTGGCCCACAGCGCGGGCGAGAACCGGAATTACGCCCGGCAGATGTGCGAACGGGAAACGGTGGCGATCTCGCTGGCCAATCTGATGACCTTTCCCTGGATTCGCGAACGGGTTGAGCAGGGCAAGCTGACCCTGCACGGCTGGTGGTTCGACGTCGAGAAAGGGCAATTGTGGAAGCTCGATTCCGAGACGAAGGCGTTTTTGCAAATCGCCTGAGCGGACGAAAAAAGGGGGCCTCGCGGCCCCCTATTCCTTGCCCTTTTCGCGCATCAGCCGCGCCTTGTCGCGGTTCCAGTCGCGTTCCTTGATCGCCTCGCGCTTGTCGTGCAGCTTTTTACCCTTGGCCAGCCCAAGCTGAACCTTGGCCAGCCCGCGCGGGCCGAAATGGATGTCGAGCGGAACCAGGGTCATCCCGTCCTTGGTGATCGCACCCATCAGCTTGGCCATTTCCCGCTTGTGCAGCAGCAGCTTGCGCGGCCGCCGCGTCTCATGCGGAAACGGCATCTTCGACTGATATTCGGGGATATAGGCGTTAAACAGATACAATTCGTCGTGCATCGGCCCGGCATAGGCTTCGTTGACGTTGCCCTTGCCAACCCGCAGCGACTTGATTTCGGTCCCGACCAGCATGATCCCGGCCTCAATCTCCGACACGATGAAGTAATCGTGGCGGGCGCGGCGGTTCTGGGCGGCGATATGACCGGGAAGCGACATCGCCGCGCTCAGATCAGGTCGAGGGAGCGCATCGCCGCCTCGACCTTGGCCCGGGCGGCGGGAGAGGCCGGCACCAGCGGCAGGCGGACGTCGGGCTCGCCCCGACCGAGCAGGCTGAAAGCATACTTCACCGGCACCGGATTACCCTCGCAGAACATCGCGTCATGCAGCGGCATCAGCCGGTCGCGGATCGCGAAACAGGTGGCGAGATCGCCCGCCGCCCAGGCGTTCTGCATTTGCGCACACAGGCCGGGCACGATGTTCGAAGTCACCGAGATGCAGCCGACGCCGCCTTGGGCGTTGAAAGCGGTGGCGGTGGCGTCCTCGCCCGACAATTGGCACAGCCGGTCGCCCAGCGCGGCACGGATTTGCAGCGGCCGGGCCAGATCGGCGGTGGCATCCTTGATGCCCACGATATTGGGGATTTCGGCCAGCCGGATAAAGGTCTCGACCGAGATGTTGACCACCGAGCGGCCGGGGATGTTGTAGACGACGATCGGAATATCGACCGCCTGGGCAATCGCCTCGAAATGGCGGAACAGCCCTTCCTGGCTCGGCTTGTTGTAATAAGGCGCCACCACCAGGGCGGCATCGGCTCCGGCGGCGCGGGCATGGCGGGTGAGGTCGATCGCCTCGTCGGTCGAGTTCGAGCCGGTTCCGGCGATCACCGGCACCCGGCCGCGGGCAACCTCGATGCACAATTCGACCACCCGGTGATGCTCGGTATGCGACAGAGTCGGCGATTCGCCGGTGGTGCCGCAGGGAACCAAAGCGTGGGTGCCTTGCTCGATCTGCCAGGCGACCAGATCCTGAAACGCCTTCTCATCCACCCGCCCCTGGCGGAATGGAGTGATGAGGGCGGTGATAGATCCTTTGAACATGGCAGACATCCGAATGACGATTGAAAACCGAGGCAAGGACATTAGCCCCAACCCGCCGCCGGGGCAACGGGGCAAGACGAGTGGCCCCTATCCTTCCCAGGAGATCGCGGCAGCCTCGCGCAGCACCGACTCGGCCGCCGGGCTGTAACCCCCGTCGTCCCGATGCAGCACGAGACCGGGCAAGAGGGCGAAGGGCGTGCGCGATCCCTTGCGCGCCGCGACGATCACCCGACCCGCCGCACGGCCGGGCTTGGGCCAGAGCGGCAGCACCCTCACCTCCCCCAGCCCCCGCCCGGCGAACGCGGCCAGCAATTCCTCCAGCCGGTCGGCGCGGTGGATCACCCACAGCCGCCCCTTGGGCGCCAACAGCCGGGCCGCCGCCTTGACCCAGGCCGCCAGATCGCCCGCGGACTCGACATGGGCCAGCGCCTTCGACCCTTCGGGCGGGGCGGTGCCACGACCGGGCGGCTGGAAGGGGGGATTGGTCATCACATGGGCGAAGCCGCCCCCCGTAAGTTCAGGCGGCGGCGACAGGGCCGACCCTTCGACGATCTTGAACCTGTCGGGCGGATGGCCGTTGGCGTCACCGTTGCGCCGGGCCAAATCGGCCATCCCGGCCTGGAGTTCCAGCCCGGTGACCCGCGCCAGCGGCTGGCGGGCCAGCAGACACAGCCCGGCCGCACCGACGCCGCAGCCGAGATCAAGCACCGTCTCGTCCGGTTCGACCGTCATTGCGGCGGCCAGAAAAACCGGGTCGATGGCGGCGCGATAGCCCTTCGCGGGCTGGCAAAGCCGCACCCTTCCGCCGATCAGACGGTCCTCGGTGACGCTCGCGAGTTCGTCGCCCGGCATTCCCCCTCCAAAAAACCCTTAACGCTCTGCGATGTAAGCTTGACCGACTTTCCGCCGCAACACTATGTTCGTCCCGCGATCCGGCATGGATCGGAGTGGGAGGAGTTTGGGTACCGTGGCGATTGAGGGCTCTCTCGACAATAAAAGCGACCGCGTGGCCAAAAGCCTGGACGGACTGTTAACTTTGGTCAAGGACGACCTTGAACAGGTCAACCGCACCATCGTCGATCACATGCACAGCCCGATTGCCCTGATTCCGCAGTTGGCCGGGCACATCATCGCGGCTGGCGGCAAACGGCTGCGCCCGGTGCTGACCCTGGCTTCGGCCAAGCTGGTCGGCTATGAGGGCGACCGGCATGTCAAGCTGGCGGCGGTGATCGAGCTGTTGCACACCGCGACCTTGCTGCATGACGACGTCGTCGATGAATCCGAGTTGCGGCGCGGACGGGCATCGGCCAACGCCTTGTTCGGCAATCAGCCGAGCGTGCTGGTCGGCGACTTCCTGTTCTCGCGCTCGTTCGAACTGATGGTCGAGGACGGCTCGCTGCGGGTGCTGGCGATTCTGTCGCGCGCCTCGGCGGTGATTGCCGAAGGCGAGGTGCTCCAGCTGATCACCGCCAACGACACCGAGACCACCGTCGAATCCTATCTTCAGGTGATCTGTTCGAAGACCGCCGCTTTGTTCGCCGCTGCCTGCCGCATCGGCGCGGTGGTGTCCGACCGCCCCTCGGCGGAAGAAGAGGCGCTGGCCGCTTATGGCCTCAGCCTCGGCATCGCCTTCCAGCTGATCGACGACGCGCTCGATTATTCCGCCCGCGAGGCCGAGTTGGGCAAGACCGTCGGCGACGATTTCCGCGAGGGCAAGATCACCCTGCCGGTCATCCACGCCTTCCATGCCGGCGACGACGAGGAAAAGGCGTTCTGGCGCCGCTGCCTCGAAAAGCTAGACCAGCAGGATGGCGATCTCGAACACGCCAACGCCCTGCTGGCCAAGCATGGCAGCGTCGAGGTTACCATTGCGCACGCCCGCCAGTATGGCGAGGACGCCCGCGCCGCCCTGGCGATCTTCCCCGATTGTGCGGCCCGTCAGGCGATGCTTGATGTCATCGATTTCTGTATCGAGCGGGCTTACTAAAGCCACGCGCATCGAACAGAGTAGATTAGAAAGAGAGCGGACTCCGTTGAGTCCGCTCTCTTTTTTTGTCAGGCGACCCGGCCGGTCCGGATCAGTTCGGCGAACCAGCGATAGCTGTCCTTCGGCGTCCGTTTCAGGGTGTCGTAATCGACCCGAACCAGACCGAACCGCTTCGACAGGCCGAACGCCCACTCGAAATTGTCGAGCAGCGACCACACCAGATAGCCTTTGACGTTACAACCGTCCTTCAGGGCGCGGGCAACCTCGGCGACGTGGTCCTTCAGGAAGGCGACCCGCTCGGAATCGTGGACCTGCCCGTCGGGCGAGACGACATCGTCATAGGCGGCCCCGTTCTCGGCGATAAACACCGCCGGGTTGCCGTACAAATTCTTGAATTCCTGCAACAGGTCGTACAGCCCGTCGGGCTGGACCGGCCAGCCCATCCCGGTCCAGCGGTCGCAATGGGCATTACCCCAGCCGACATCGAACGGACGGCCGGGTTCGTGGCGCATCGTCATCCGCGAATAATAATTGATCCCAAGCGAATCGATCGGGAAGCGGATCGTCTCCAGATCGCCGGGCTTGACGATCGGGGCCATCTGTTCGGCCAGCACGTCGGGAATGGCACCGCGCAGCACCCCGTCCAGCGCCACCCGGTTCCACACCGCGTCCCAGCGGATCGCGGCGGCGCGGTTCAACGGATCGTCGTTTTCGGGCCGGGCGGGTTGGAGGCTGATGACGGTGCCGACGCGCAGGTCCGACCGTTCGGCCCGCATCGCCCGGAACGCGGTTCCTTGGGCCAGATTCTGGTGATGAAGCACCTTGAGGATGCCCAGATCGCCCGCCCGCAGACCGGGAGCGTGCTCGGCGGTGCCATGACCGATGATCGCCACCACGTTCGGCTCGTTCAAGGTGAACCAATCCTTGACCCGGTCGCCCAGACGGGCGACGGCGATCCGGGCATAATCGGCGAAGGGAGCGACGATCTCGCGGCCCTGCCAGCCCCCGGCATCCTGAAGCGGCTGCGGCAGATCCCAATGATAGAGACAGGCCATCGGGCGAATCCCGGCGGCGAGAATCTTATCGACCAGACGGTCGTAGAACTCCAGCCCCTTGGGATTGATCGCGCCGGTTCCGGCGGGAACGATCCGTGGCCAGGCCAGCGAGAAGCGATAGGCGGAAAAGCCAGCCTGCTTCATCAGGGCGATATCTTCGGCATAGCGGTGATAATGGTCGCAGGCGATCCGGGCCGAACTGCCGTCGAGGATATGGCCCTGGGCGGTGAAGGTGTCCCAGATCGAAGGGCCGCGACCATCGGTCTCGGTTGCGCCCTCGATCTGATAGGCCGCGCTGGACGCGCCCCAGAAGAAATCCTTGGGGAACTGACGGGCAGGCGCGGCTTCGGTGGGTCTGGCGATACTCATGGCGGCAAATCCGGCGAGGAACTGACGACGATTCGGCTTCATGGTCACACCGTGGGGCGCTGGTGAAAGCCGGGCCCCGCCGGAGCTTCGGCGGGCTCGACCAAGAGGCGCGAGACGCGGGCGGCGGGAGGCCCGATCCGACAGGCGGCGACCATCGCCTCAACCGTTGCGGCCGGGCCGGAGAACAGGGCTTCGACCGAACCGTCAGAGCGGTTACGGACCCAGCCGGACAGGGCGGAGGCCGTGGCCCGCTCCACCGTCCAACCCCGGAACCAGACGCCCTGGACCCGGCCTTCGATCAGCACCCGAACGCTTTTCGTCTCCGTCATGACGACGATTAAAGCATGGCCGCGCCCGGGTGACTAGGTCCTGTCCCCATAACCCTCGCGCGTCGCGACCGTGACGTTTATGGGGACAGGACCTAAAGCCAGCCCAGCAGTTTCCACCACAGAAAATCGAGCGGCAGCAGCACCACCACGCTGATCAGAGCCAGCAGCAGGCACAGATCGCGAGCGGGCTTCAACCGCTCGCCGCCCAGATGCATCGCCACCACCAGGGGCGCGGATTCATAGGGCAGGATCGGGTTCGAGAAGCCGAGAACCTGGCTCATCAGCACCGCCTCGACCGGCCATCCCGACGCCTCGGCGAGATGGGCGGTCATCGGGGTCAGCACCGCCGGGACGCCGGGCAACGTCGTCGCCAGCCCCAGCAGGGTCGATAGCGCGGCCAGACCGGCGAAATTGCCGACATCGTTGCCGGGCGAGAGCGGCAGCAGGGTCAAAATCGCCTCGGCCAGCCGCACCCCCAGCCCCGACGAGCCGACCAGCGCGCCCAGCCCCATGATCCCGGCGACATAGAACATCGAGCCGTAATTGACCTTCTCGCTGAAATCCTTGCGGTCAACCAGTCCGATCCCCGGCAGCAGCAGCAGCACCGCCGCCGCCATGCTGACCCAGGCCGGGCTGACATGGTGGAGGAAGTCGGTCGCCCACAAGGCCAGCGCCAGCGCCAGCAGCGCCGACAGACGAATCTCGGCTTTGCTCATCGGCCGGGATACGCCTTCCGCCGCCGCACTCTGCGGCCGGGGCGTGTCGGGCCACAGCCGGACGATCAGAACCACCATGATCGCCGTCTTCAACAGGCCGAGAACCGGGAAATGGAGTAGCAGATACTCGCCATAGCTGGGGCTGGCATAGCCCAGCGTCTCGGCCGAGCCGACCAGAACCAGATTGGGCAGATTGGCGGGCAGAATCGAAAAGGTCGGCACATGGCAGCCGAACGCGGCGGCAAGCACCACCCCGATATGCCCGTTCGATCCGGGGGTGAACCCGGCGCGCGACGCCAGCCCCAGGGCAATCGGCATCAGCAGGATGGCGCGGCCCATCGAGGAGGGCAGCAAAAAGCCCAGCGCCACTCCGATCAGGGTGGTTCCGGCGATGACGCCCCAATAGGTCGAGCCGAAGGCGACACTGAGGCGGGTGGCGATCCGTTCGCCCAACCCGGTCGTGCGGACGGCGACCCCCATCACCAAACCGCCGAACACCAGCCACAAGGCAGCGGATTCAAAGCCGCCGAACACCACCTGGGGCGGGGCGACCTTCAACAGCATCGCGGCGGTAAAGAAGATCACCGCCGTCACCGGTTCCGGCACCGCCCCGGTCGCCCACAGGCCGATACAGGCCACCGCCAGCGCCAGGGCGGCACTTTCACCGCCGGGCAGCGGGCGAACGATCAGGATCGCCAGACCGGCAGCCAGGGCCAGCCAAGCAAGAGCCTGAGACGGCGTCAGGCGGGGCAAGGAGAGAGAGGGGGACATCGGCCTCGTCCTTAATGTTTCATGTTACGTGTTACGGTAAACTCGTTTGCGCCGGACGGCAAGCTCGGGCAGGATCGAGGGCGCGCTTTCCCGCGCCTGACGGATACGAGCATGATGAAGACCGCGACGATAAAACGCACCAATCTGGCCGAACAGGCCTATCAGGCGATCCGCGACGAATTGTTGACGGGGGATCGCTTTCTGCCCGGCGACAAGATCAGCGTCGAGGATCTGTCGCGTCAGTTGGGGGTCAGCCGGTCGCCGGTCTGGGCGGCGATCGCCCGGCTGGAAGCCGAGGGGATGGTCGAGGTGCGGCCGCGTCAGGGGGTGTTCTTCGTCGGCTTCGACATCGACCGGCTGCGGGAAATCTTTGTCGTGCGCGAGGTGCTGGAGGGCGCGGCGGCCCGGCTGGCGGCGGAACGGGCGACGGCGGACGAGATTATCGAACTGCGGCTGTCGATCGAGCGCCAGCGCGCTTTTATCCAGGCCGGGGCAATCGAGCTTTACACCAATGAAGCCAACCTGTTCCACACTCGCCTGACCGAATTGGGCGGCAACGCCACCCTGACCGGATTGGTGGCGCAATTATGGACCCGGATCACCGCGATGTGCCTACGCCGCAACCGCAAAGGCGGCGATTTCGACGAACGCACCGACGAGCATGTCGCGATGGTCGAAGCGTTGGCGCGGCGCGATGGCGACGCCGCCGAAGCGATCACGCGGGGCCATATCCGCCGTCTTGCCGACTCGATGCGGGCCGCAGATCTTACCTAAACGATCACCCGCAAGAGATTGATAAATAAGACAGACCCCTCCCCGTTCCCTCGGATCGGGTTCCAAGGGCTGTGCCCTTGGCGGGCGTGGGCGGAGCCCACCTCTTTCTTTAAAAATCAGCCGATTAGAACAAAGTCGTCTGACGCTTATCCCCGTCTCCCTTCCGGCGCGGGCGGGGAGACGGCGGCGGCGACGCAGGCGGCGGTTCGCCCCCGGCGGTGACGGCGATGGAACCGTCGGCGAACTCGACCGACAAGGCGGCTCCCGGCGCGACGATCGCGGCGGACAGAACCGGCTGACCCGCCGCATCGCGCACCATCGCATAGCCGCGCTCCAGCACCTTGCGATAGGAATAGCTGTCGAGCAGCTTGCCCGAGGTCTCGACTTTCATCGCCCGGTCGGCCAACAGGCGATTGATCGCCTCGCCCAGACGACGGCCGCTCTGGTCGAGGCGCAGACCGCCTTTTTCCAGCCCGGCCAGTTCGGCGGCGCGGACACTTTTCCAGGCATGGTCAAGCCGGGTCGCCAACACGGTGAGGCGATGGCTTTCCTCGGCCAGCCGCTCGCGCGGATGGCGCAGCCGGGAGGCCAAGCGGTCAAGCTCGGCGGTGCGGCGGGCGAGCAGATTGGGCAAGGCGTTGCGCAGCCGCTCGGCGCGGTCGTCAAGGCGGATCGTCCCGTCTTCGATCAGGCGGCGGGGGTGGGGCAGCGCCCGGAAGGTCTGGGTCAGCCTCTGCCGGGCATCCTCCAGCCTGCGCTGGGTCGCACCGACCATCCGCCCGTTCAGCTCGGCGACAGTCGCCACCAGTTCGGCCCGGACCGGCACCGCCTTTTCGGCGGCGGCGGTGGGGGTGGGGGCGCGCAGGCTGGCAGCAAAGTCGATCAGGGTGGTGTCGGTCTCGTGCCCGACCGCCGAAATCAGCGGGATCAGCGAGGCGGCGGCGGCACGCACCACCTCCTCTTCGTTGAAGGCCATCAGATCTTCGAGCGAGCCGCCGCCGCGAGCGACGATCAGCACGTCGGGGCGCGGCACCGGCCCACCTTCGGGCAGGGCGTTGAAGCCGCGAATGGCGGCGGCAATCTGAGCCGCCGCGCCTTCGCCCTGCACCGCCACCGGCCACAGCAGCACCCGGCGGGGAAAGCGTTCGGCGAGACGGTGGAGAATGTCGCGGATCACCGCCCCGGTCGGCGACGTCACGACGCCGATGACGCGAGGCAGAAACGGGATCGGCCGCTTGCGCTCGCTGGCGAACAGACCTTCGGCAGCCAGACGCTTGCGGCGGTCCTCCAGCAGCTTCAGCAACGCCCCCTGCCCGGCCAGTTCCATCCGCTCGACCACCATCTGGTATTTCGAGCGGCCGGGATAGGTGGTCAGCCGCCCGGTGGCGATCACCTCCATCCCGTCCTCGGGCGCCAGCCCCAGCCGCGCCGCCTGCCCACGCCAGCAGACCGCGTCCAGCACCGCCTCGGCATCTTTGAGGGCGAAGTACAGATGGCCGGAGGAATGGCGCTTGAAGCCGGAAATCTCTCCCCGCACCCGGACGAAGGAGAAGGTCTCCTCGACCGTGCGGCGCAGGGTGTCGGCAATCTCGCTGACGGTGTATTCCGGCACGTTACCGGCGGAACGGGGCTCGGCGGGGGGGGCGGTCTCGGTCATGGCCGCAGTTTGACCGAAGCGCCGCCCGCGTGCAAATCCCTCGGCTACGCCGAAGGTTTCATCGGCTATTCCATAGGGGATGGTGTCTCCGACCGGATGAAAGTTGCGGTTGGGAAACAGGCATGCGAAAGTCGGAAAGGTCCGACGCGGACCGGCTAAAGCCTTGCGGGGGAACCAGTCCATGGACGTGATCGTCACCGACATCGCCATTGTCGGCGCCGGAGGCGCGGGCCTCAGGGCCGCGATTGAAGTGGCGGAACAGAACCCGTCGTTGAAAATCGCGCTGATCTCCAAGGTCTTCCCGATGCGCAGCCACACCGTGGCCGCCGAAGGTGGGGCGGCGGGGGTGGTCAAGCCCAATGACAGCTTCGATCTTCATTTCGACGATACCGTCAGCGGCGGCGATTGGCTGTGCGACCAGGATGCGGTCGATCTGTTCGTCCGCGCCGCGCCCGAGGAACTGACCCGGATGGAGCATTGGGGCTGTCCGTGGAGCCGCGATGCCGACGGCCGGGTCGCTGTGCGCGCGTTCGGCGGCATGAAGACCGAGCGGACATGGTACGCCGCCGACAAAAGCGGCTTTCATATGCTGCATACCCTGTTTCAGACCTCGCTGAAATATCCGTCGATCACCCGCTATGACGAGTTCTATTCGACCGAATTGCTGGTCGAGGAAAAGCGCTGTACCGGTCTGGTCGCCATCGAATTACGCAGCGGCAAGCTGGTCGCGTTCCGGGCCAAGGCGGTGATCCTCGCCACCGGCGGGGCCGGGCGGGTCTTCCCCTTCACCACCAACGGTGCGATCAAGACCGGCGACGGAATGGCGATGGCCTACCGCGCCGGGGTGCCGTTGAAGGACATGGAATTCGTTCAGTACCATCCGACCGGCCTGCCCGGTACCGGCATCCTGATTACCGAGGGCGCGCGCGGCGAAGGCGGCTTGCTGACCAACCGCGACGGCTATCGCTATCTCCAGGATTACGGGCTGGGGCCGCCCGACCCCTGGCCGCGCAACAAGGCGATGGAGCTGGGCCCGCGCGACCGTCTCAGTCAGGCGTTCTGGCACGAGCAGCAGAAGGGCCGCACCGTCGAAACGCCATTCGGCGATGCGGTCAATCTCGACATCCGCCATCTCGGCGAGAAGAAGATCGATGAGCGCCTGCCGATGGTGCGCGAACTGGCGATCAGCTATGTCGGGATCGACCCGGTCCACGCGCCGATCCCGGTGCGGCCGGTGGTCCATTACACGATGGGCGGGATCGACACCGACATCGACGCGGCGACCCCCCTGCCCGGCCTGTTCGCCGCCGGGGAATGCGCCTGCGTCTCGATCAACGGGGCCAATCGGCTGGGATCGAACTCGCTGGCCGAAATCCTGGTGTTCGGCGCTCGCGCCGGTCGCAGCGCGATCGCCTTCGCCCAGGCCAACCCGCATGGGTCCGAGCGTGCCGCCAAGGCCCGCGCCGACGAAGCCCAGGCCAAAATCCGCGCCCTGTTCCTCAATGACGGCACCGAATCCGCCCCGGCGCTTCGCCGGGCGATGAACGAGACGATGGAAAGTGGCGTCGGCATCTTCCGCACCGAAGAGTCGCTCCAGCAAAGCTGTGCCGTCCTGGCCGATCTGCGCACCCGCTTCGCCCAGGTCCGGCTTGAAGATCGCAGCAATGTCTTCAACACCGATCTGGTCCAGGTGCTGGAACTGGGGGCAATGCTCGACGTCGCTCAGACGATGGCCGAAGCGGCGCTGACCCGCACCGAATCGCGCGGCTCGCACCAGCGGCTCGATTATCCCAAGCGCGACGACGAGGACTTCCTGGCCCACAGCATCGCCAGCTATTCCAGCGGAGAGCGCCCGGCGATCGGGTCCCGCAACGTGGTGATCACCCGCTCGCGGCCCGGCGAGCGCATCTATGGCGGAGGCGGGTCATGAGCGAGACGATCACGATCCGGGTTCTGCGCTATGACCCGGACAAGGATGCCGAGCCGCGCTTCGATGATTTCATCGTTCCCTACCGGGACGAATGGGTCGTGCTCGACGCCCTGGCCTATATCAAGGAAGTGCTGGACCCCAGCCTCGCTTATCGCGGCTCGTGCCACATGGCGGTATGCGGCTCGTGCGGGATGATGATCAACCGCCAGCCCAAGCTGGCCTGTCACAGCTTCATCCGCGATTATCGCGGACAGCTGGTAACCGTTGAACCGCTTGATCATTTCCCGATCGAACGCGACCTGATCGTCGATCAGGACGGCTTCATCGAGAAACTCTCCAGCCTTTATCCCTATCTGGTCACCGAGCACGACAAGCCGTTGAGCGAAGGGCCGAATCTCCAGACTCCGGCCCAGTTGGCGGCGTTTCGTCCCTTCACCCAATGCATCAACTGCCTGCTGTGCTATGCCGCCTGTCCCCAGGTGGCGATCAACGAAGCGTTCTCCGGTCCGGCGGCTCTGGCCATCGCCCACCGCTATAACCGTGATTCGCGCGATTCGGGCGAAGAGCTGCGGTCGGAAATCACCGACAGCCATCACGGCGTGTGGGACTGCACCTTCGTCGGAGCCTGCTCCGAGGTCTGCCCGAAGAACGTCGATCCCGCCGCGGCGATCCAGCGGACCAAGATTTCCGCCTCGTTCCGCTGGCTGAAAGCGCGCTTGCTGCCGGGAGGCACGCCATGACCCGTCGCCCCTATGTTCGTCCGCTCCATCCCCATTGGTGGCTGCGCGACCGCCGCCAGTTCCTTTATATCGTCCGCGAGGGCACCAGCGTCTTTGTCGGACTTTACTCGGCGATCCTGATGGATGGGCTGATCCGGCTAGCGCAGGGGCGCGAGGCGTGGGAGACCTATCTTGCCGCGTTGTCCAGCCCGCTCGGCGTCACGGTCCAGGTGATCTGTCTGGCCTTCGCCGCCTTCCATGCCGTCACCTGGTTCGGGGTGACGCCGAAGGCGATGCCGCCGCTGCTGGTCAAGGGCGAGCCGATCCCGGCCCGCACCATCATCCGGGGCCATTTCATCTTGTGGGCGGTGCTGTCGCTGGCCGTTCTGCTCGTGCTGGGAGGCTAAGGCCATGACCAAATCGAACGAACCCTTCGTCTGGATGCCGTTCGGCGCGGGCGGCATGGTCGCCGCCCTGGTCACCCCGGCACTGATCCTCGCCACCGGGGTACTGCTGCCGCTCGGGTTGCTCGACCTCTCCTACGATCACATCCGCGCCCTGGCCGCGGGCTGGATCGGCAAGCTGATCATTCTGACCCTGGTGGCCCTGCCCGCCTGGCACGCCGCTCATCGCATCCAGGCCACCGCCCACGATCTCGGCTGGGGCGGCGGACTGGGATTGAAGCGGGTGTGTTACGGCACCGCCACCTTTGTCGCCGCCGTATCGCTGATCGCCCTGCTGAAGCTCTAAATCGCCCCGCTGGCGGCGGAGCGGGTCGTCCGCTCCGTCGTCTTGTCCCCTCCCACCACACCCGCCCAAGGAAATCCGCCGTGAGGTTCAGGCTGTTCACCATCCGGGACAACGGCATTCGCGGCAGCGTTCCGCCCTGCTATTCCTGGGATGTGGTCGATATCGAGACCAAGGCAGTGATCGCGGTTTCCGATATCGAAAGCGAGATTGCCCAGGTCTCACCTGAAATCCGCCGCGATCTGCTGGACGGACACTGGGCAGCCGCCGGAGAATTCCGCCGCTTTCGTCCCCATCCCGAAGCCGCCGAACACGTCGCCTTCGTTATCCATGAATTATCTCGCCCTTAAATGGCGAACCTCTCTTCGTCTGGTCAGTCTTTTATTATTAGGTAACCTTTTCCAAGGTAGCCTTTGACCAATTATCGATGGTCAGTGGAGGCTTCCTATGCGAATCGGCGATTTCTCTTTCCAGTCCAAGCTGTTCATGATCATCAGCCTCTCGGGACTGACCGTCGCCGTGCTGCTGGGGCTAAGCCTCGGCATCCTGAATTCCGCCGTCCTCAAGGAGCGTCAGTTCGCCGTGCAAAGCTCGGTCGATGTCGCTCATTCGGTGCTGGTTCATTATCAAGGGCTGGAAACAGAGGGCAAGCTGTCCCACGACGACGCCGTCGCCGCCGCCCTCGACACCATCCGCGGCCTGCGTTACGGCGACGGCGAATATTTCTTCGTCAGCGACGTCAGCGGCGTGATGATGATGCACCCGATCAAGAAGGAATTGGAGGGGAAGAACCTTAACAACATCCAAGACAAGACCGGGCGCTATTTCTACCGCGATTTCTTCCAGCAGTCCGGGAAAAGCGGCTATGTCAGCTATTACTGGCCCAAGCCCGGCCATGACGAAGCCGTCGAAAAACTGAGCTATGTCAAGTCGTTCGAACCCTGGAAGATGGTGCTGATTTCCGGGGTCTACATGGACGACGTCAAAGCGCGGTTCCAGGATTATGCCGGGCTGATGATCCTGACCGGGACGGTCGGGATCATCGTTATCGTCATCGCCGCGATCTTGTTCCGCCGCCACATGGTGGCGCCACTGAACGACATCACGACCGCAATCGACCGCCTGCTGGCCGGGAATACCGAGGTGACGCTGGCCGCCAGCGATCGCCGCGACGAGGTCGGCGTGCTGACAACGGCGGTGGTCCGCTTCAGCGACACATTGCGGCAGATGAAAGCGCTGGAAGCCAGCGCCGCAGCCGAGCAAGAAAAAGCCGAAGCCAGCCAGCGTGCGATCCTCAACCGTCTGGCGACCCAGATCGAAGACGAGATCAAGGGGATCGCCCAGGCGGTCGCCACCTCGGCCGAGAACATGCGAACCGCGGCAAACGATCTGGTGACGCTGTCGCAATCGACGACGAAACAGACCGACCAGATCGCCCAGGCTTCGGACCGGGCCACCTCCAGTGTCCAGACCGTCGCCTCGGCGGCGGAGGAACTGGCGGCATCGATCCGTGAGATCGGCTCGCAGGCGGCGACCTCGACCCGCGTTGCCAGTTCGGCGGTTGACGAAGCCAACAAGACCGGCGAGCAGATCCGCTCGCTGGCGGATTCGGTCGATCAGATTTCCCAGGTAATCAACCTCATCACCGATATCGCCAGCCAGACCAACTTGCTGGCGCTGAATGCGACGATCGAGGCGGCCCGGGCCGGTGAAGCCGGAAAGGGCTTCGCCGTTGTCGCAGGCGAGGTCAAGACCCTGGCCAACCAGACCGCCCAGGCGACGGATTCGATTATCGCCCAAGTGCAGTCGGTTCAAACCGCGACCTCGGGAGCGGTCGAAGCAATCCGCACCATCACGGCCAGAATCAACGAAATCAACGGCATATCTTCGGCCATTGCCGCCGCAGTCGAAGAACAGGCCGCCGCCACCCGCGAAATCGCCGCCAGCGTCCATCACGCCGCCAACGATACCGAATCCGTTCTGGCCATCACCCGCACTGTCAGCGATGCCACCGGGCGGGTCGGAGATTCGGCGAGCGGGATGTCGGGGGCGTCGGAAACCCTGGCGCAACAGGCCTCGCTGCTCGACCACAAGATCAGCGACTTCCGGTCCCGGCTGATGTCCTGATCCAAGTCGGCGGCCCTTCGCAAGGATTTTGGTGCGGCGTTTGCATAAGCTGAAAACGCCGCACCTTGCGGAATCCTGCGGAAAGGATCGCTCTCATGACGTCTTCGCCCTCCCACGGCATCCCGGTTTCCTCCTTACGCCCCCTCGACATGTCGAAGGTGAAGGCAGTCAGGCTCGAGGGACAGGATCTGGTCGATTTTTATCGCCAGACCAAGGAGATCATCGAGCAGGAATATACCGTTCCCAATGGACAGACCGATTACGGCGAATATGCCCGGATTGAGGTCGGGGGGAAGAGTGTGGCCAGCGTCAGCAACGAAGGCTATGCCGAAATTTCCGGCTCTTTCGGTCGTTTGGTCCTCGAAAACGACGAGATTGGCGGGCCGCAACTGGCGCAACGCCGCGCCCAGCAGATCGCCAAAGCCTTGGGGGGCACGGTGGTCAAATCGCCGACCGCGATGACCCAGGCGCAATGGCAAGACCGCCCCGCACTGACCTTCACGATCGATTTCGAGGCGATGCGGCGGGACGGACGGATGGAAAGTTGGACCAACGCGGCCTCGTTTCTGACCGCTCAATTGCTCGGACAAAACGACCGATCCTGATCGTTTTTGCCGACCGGAGGCGTCCATCCCCGGCAGAACCTGCCCAGATCGGCATCCCTGGGGCGCAAGTCCTGCTTTTCAGGGACGGCGCAGCTTGCCGTTATCGCCGAAATCTCCGATAAAGCCAGGGTTTCAAATGATAAGGTCGTTTCCATGAGCGATTCGATGTCTCTGCTTCTGAACACCTTGCCGGCTTTGATGCCGACCCTTCCGGCGCTCGGTCAGGTGGCGGCATTCCTGGCGATCGTCGCCGGATTGGCGACGATCGGAGCTGGCCTTCGCATCGTGACCGGAAACCGCGACGCCGTCGCTGCGGCCGATCTGGTGGTCGGCTGGGGACTGGTGGTCGTCCTGTTCGTCGTCGGTAACAGTCTGCTGGCGATCCCCTTGACGATCCTGGCATTGCTGACCGGGCTTGCCGCTTTGGTCTTCGCAATCGTCCTGATCCGCCGCAAGGCGGTTCCGATGGGCGGCGGAATCGTCAAGCTGTTGGTGCTGCTGCTGCCGATCTTGGCGGTAACGGCCTCGATGCAGGCGTCGGAGGGCGACGATTTCGGCACCTGGCTGCCCAACCTGCGCTATCTGGTGCTGTTCGATCATTTCCCCGGCCCGGGCCTGGAGCCGACCGACAGCCAGTTCCCCGCGTACCCACCTGCCGGGGCCATCGTCGCCTATCTCGTCAGTCTTTTGTCGGGGCAATTGTCCGAAACGGCGATCGACCGCTTCAATCTCATCCTGCTCGGTGCCCTGGCCCTGCTGCTGATCCGCACCTTCCGCGACGAACCGCCCGGATCCGAACGCGCCGTGCGCTGGCGCGACGCGGCCATCGCCCTCGCCTTCGTCACCCTGTTCTCGCCGACCTTCGTTCCCCGGCTGGTGCTGGCCAATTATGCCGAATGCGCCACCGCGGTTTCGCTGGCCTTCGCCGTAATCCTCGGGCTGCGCCTGGTTCAGACGGACTCCCGTCCGGGTCCGGCCTTGATGCTCCAGGCCACCGCCGTCTTCGCCGCGCTGGTGATGACCAAACAATCGACGCTGGCGCTGTTCGGGTTGCTGCTGATCGGTCTGGCCATGGTCGCACGACGGACGCCGCGACGGTTGGGCTGGGCCCTGACGCCGTTCCTCGTCGCCTTGGCGATGCTGCTGGTGTGGAAGCATCATGTGATGCTGCTGGGCGGCGGCGAGATGCCGATCTCGGCATTCGACACATGGCATTGGAACGTATTGCCCGAGACTTTGGGATCAATGCTGACCGTCACCCACAACAAGTCGGGTTATTTCGGCCTCTCCGCCCTGATCGTTCTGGTTGGTCTGTGGACGCTGATCAAAGGCGGCAGCCAGCCGCTGGCGATCACCCAGGTCTTCACAATCTTGTTTCTCGGCTTCAACGCCTTCCTGCTATGGACCTATATCGCCGTCTTCATCGGCAACGAAGGCAGTTCGGCGGCGTCGTTCTGGCGCTACAACACCCAACTGGGCGGGGTGCAATTGGTGACCCTTGCCGCTCTGCTTGGCGTGGTGTGGCGTCGCAAGGCGGAAACCGCAACCAGGAACAGAATCGTTGCCGTCTGGGGTACGATCAGCCTGCTCGTCCTCATCGCCGGGCCGGTTCTGGGGGCGGGATTGCTGCGCTTTGACATCCACAAGGTCAAAATGCATATCGCCGAGGTCGCGCCGGAACTAAAGGCGATGCTCCCCCCCGGCACGAAGGTGTGGTTCATCGACCCCCCCAAAGTCGGGATGCACAACCAGATGGAATACAATCTGGGCTATGGCACCCAATTAGCTGATAGAATTTCTTACTACTCAACCGAAGAGGATTATGCGAATTTCGCTGCGAACGAGATCAGCGATTACGCCTATGTCCTGAATTCCAGCGAGACGCTGGAGACGGCGATTGCGCTCACCCTTCCCGTGGGAGCCTCGCATCTGATCCACCGCGACCAAACCGGCCAATGGCGGATCGTCAAATCCTGGCTGTTCAAGGGCTTTGTCAGGGCAAGTGACCTGAAATATTAGCAAAAACCGGTACTGCCCGAGGGCACCCACCCTCGGGCAGGTTACGGATCGGCCTCCCAATCAGGTCAACGGCAACGCCACGTCCCTGACTTTGCGGAAGCCCTGCTGGCACATCAAATCGTCTGCGGTCAGCATCACCTTTCCCAATCCGTCGATCTGGACCAGACGCACGATCTGGCCCAACCCCGGAACCGAAATGAGACCGTCCACCGACCACACGACACGGGAACGATTGCCGCTCTCGTAAACATCTCCCAGCTGCACTTTGAGCATTTCCCCAGCCTCGTCTATTCACCTGTTTTTCCTTATTATTTTTATGCCGTCTGCCGTTTCCTGCCCGACCGCTTCGATCCGGAATCAGAGCCCTCGGCCGGGAAAAACGATGGCGGGGCCGCAGCTTGCGACAGCATCGCCAAGGCATAGACCCGCAGGGCAGAGGCAAGACTGCGATAGGGATAATCGCGCCGGGCCGCGTCGCACAGCCTGTCCAGGCTTCCCCCCGTTTCAAAGGCCATCGCCTCGAGAACCTGCCAATATTCTCCTTCCAGCTTGACGCTGGTCCGTCGCCCATCGACCCGCACGTTTCGGCAGATCATCGCGGAGATTGAGCGGGGTTCTTCCTTCTCTTCGATGTGGCTTTGCGGTTGAGCAATTCTTTGGTCCAGCGTCCCGACCGCAACCTGGAGAATCGCCGCCAATGGACCGTTATCCATTGCCAGCGTGCGATCGATCATGCGTTTCAACTCGATCCGCATGTTGATGTCGGCCACGACGCCTTTGGTGTCGCTGCAACTCATGTGTCCCCCCACCATCGCCCAGTCGGGAAGGTCGCCGACCCGAAAACAAGTCTAAACGCATGCATTTTATCACCAAATGCATAAGCTTTCTATCAAAAGCAGGTGTTGGGACGGGAGGTGAATACACCTATTAAGGAATTTGTGCTTAGGTACAGCACCCCGACGCCAAAGCGCGCCTCCTTCCTCCTCGGGGAAGGCCCCACGCCAAAGGCGGCGGAGTTAAAAGGAATAAGGGTAAGGATGGGGAAGGCAATCCCAATGCAAACCGGGGCGGAGGCAAACGGACGGCCGGGTTGGCTTTCGCCTCGAATCGCCTTCCCTTTTTTTCCGCCGAACTGTGTTTGATCGATGGTTCGACAAAATTCTTGAAACGAGGCATTGACGGGCCGAAGCAGTTTCCGCTAGAAACACTGCTCCAGCCACGGTGGTTAGCAACCACCTTCTGCGGAGGGGTGGGTGAGTGGCTGAAACCAACGGTTTGCTAAACCGTCCTAGGGTGTCAAACCTTAGCGCGGGTTCGAATCCCGCCCCCTCCGCCACCTTGCCTCGGCAAGGATTCATTGCGACTTAACGCCGACGTCTGACGGATGTTATCCAACATCCGAACCGGAGGAATGATGGTGCCCCCCTCCGCCCAGGCCGTTGCCGCCGCGTATCGCAAGGTCGATCTCCGCATCCTTCCCTTTCTGTTTCTCTGCTACATCCTGGCCTATCTCGACCGGGTCAATGTCGGCTTTGCCAAATTGCAGATGTCGAGCGATCTGGGCCTCAGCGACGCGGCCTATGCCAGCGGCGCAGGAATCTTCTTTCTCGGCTATTTCTTTTTCGAGGTGCCGAGCAATCTGGCCCTGCGGCGATTTGGTGCCAGACGGTGGATTGCCCGCATCATGATGAGTTGGGGATTGGTGTCGGCGGCGATGATGTTCGTTACCGACGAAACCGTCTTTCTCGTGATGCGCTTTCTGCTTGGCATCGCCGAGGCCGGGTTCTTTCCCGGCATCATCTTCTATCTGACCCTGTGGTATCCCTCGTCGATGCGGGCGAGCCGGACCGCTTGGTTCATGGCGGCGGTTCCGCTGGCCGGGGTGATCGGCAATCCGATTTCAGGGTTGATCATGGAAACCCTGTCGGGGACGGCGGGGCTGGCCGGATGGCAATGGCTGTTTGTGGTCGAAGGTATCCCCTCGGTGCTGGTCGGCATCTGGGTGCTGTTTCACCTCGACAGTTCGATCGCCGAGGCGAAATGGCTGACCGACGCGCAAAAAGCGATCTTGTCCGCCAACCTGGAATCGGGTGAAGCACGTAAACCAAAGCGAAATCTGGCCGACGCCTTTACGTCGGGCAAGGTCTATGCGCTGTGCCTCGTTTACGCCACCCTGACCATCGGTCTTTACGGCATCACCTTCTGGCTGCCGACGATCGTTCATTCCTTTGGCGTCCAGAGCTATCTCGATGTCGGTCTGGTGTCGGCGATTCCCTATGGCGTGGCAACGGTGGGCATGATCCTGATCAGCCGCCATTCCGACCGCAGCGGGGAACGGCGGCTGCATTTCGTCTGTACGGTCACCGCCGGTGCGGCAGGGCTGATACTGAGCGGCCTGTTTGCCGATTCGCCTCTGCTGGCGACGGCGTTTCTGTCGATCGGGGCCTTGGGGGTGATCGGCGCGTTGCCTTTGTTCTGGCCGATCCCGACCGCGTTCCTGACCGGCACCGCCGCCGCCGCCGGAATCGGCTTCATCAACGCCGTCGGCAATCTGGGCGGCTATATCGGCCCCAACATGGCGATCTGGACCCGGGTCTTATCGTCCGACCGTTCCGCCGCCCTGTATGCGATTTCCGTCCTGCTGCTGCTGGGCGGGGCGATCGTGCTGAAGCTGCCCCCTCAAACCACCGAACCGACTCAGGAACCCACGCCCCCCTTGGCATGAGGCGGGACGACGCGACTCCGATTAATCTTGTTGGGTGGACGAAAGTATACCCCGTTCTCGCCTAAGATGGGGTACACTTACACTCATTCGTAATGATAGGACGTGTATCACGATGCCGTCCCCTTATGCCGTTCTGATGGTTGACGACGATCCCGGGGATGCCGGTCTGGTCAAGGCGGCGTTTTCCGTTGGCCGCTACCCCTGTCGGCTGGACCATGTCGCCGATGGAATTGCGGCGATGGAATTCCTTCGCGACGGAACCATCGGAAAAAACGGCACTCCCCGACCCGACCTGATCCTGCTCGACATCAACATGCCACGCAAAAACGGGCACGATGTTCTGAACGAACTGAAAGCCGACACCCATTTGCGCGACATTCCGGTGGTGATGCTGACCACCTCGGACGCCGAGCGCGACATCGCCATCGCCTACCGTTCCGGAGCGTCGGGCTATGTCACCAAGCCGGTTGATGTCGATGCCCTGTTCGCCGCGATCCAGGGCATTCAGGAATATTGGTTCGGGGTAATGCGGCTCCCCGGCCATCGCGCCTGACCGATCCGGGAAACCGGGCGATCCGAACCGGCTCGGTTCGGGGGCTGAACGCCCCCTCCCCTCTTGTCGATTCTCCCGTGAAAAAGTCCCTCGCTGTCGCTCGGTGTACTTTTTCCCGTTGGATTAAAAGGAGAAAAATGGGCTAGGGGCGGCCCAGCGCCCATTTTTCGTGTTGTATGTTTCACCAGCTTTGCGCCGCTTAAGCGCGCAAAACTGGTGAAATCCCGCCTCCGAAGCCGTGGGCGTCGCCCATCGGCCTCGGAGGGAACCAAATCCATCCCCGCGCGGAAAGCTTGATTGAGCACGGGGATTCTTTTTGAACCGGGGAAAAGTACACTGAGGCCAAAGGCCGAAGGACTTTTTCACGACCGACTTGTCGATTCTAGACCATCCCAGCGCGGGCGCGAGGGTCATAGCCGTTGCGCGGCCCCCATTTCTCGATCAGTTTTTTGAACTCGGAGTCGTTCTCGGGCAGCATCACCCGCAGCGTGACCAGTTGATCGCCCCGAGCCCCGTCCGCCCCGACGATTCCCTTCCCCTTCAGCCGCAACACCCCACCGCCATTCGAATCGGGCGGAACGCTGAGGGTGACCTTGCCGTCGATCGTCGGCACGGTGACCTTGCCGCCCAGCACCGCTTCCTGCACCGAGATCGGCAGATCGACCAGGATGTCGAGATCGCGGCGGACGAAATAGGGATGGCTTTCGACATGGAGGTCGATGAAGGCGTCGGGAACGATTGCGGCGGTCGGACCGGCGGGTTGCCCCTGCCCCTTCAGCCGCAGGGTCTGACCGTCAGTGGCCCCAGCTGGAATCTTGACCTCGACGGTGCGTCCGGTGATCAAGGTCACCCGCTTGGTTGCGCCCATGGCGGCGTCGGTAAACGACACAGTCAGCGAATGACGAACCTCACTGCCGCCGCGATGGGTCTCGGCACGGGCGGCGCGGCCCTGGGCCTTGCGACGCATCATCTCGGCCAGAATGTCGTCGGCATCGTCACCAAAGGAAAAGCCACTGCGCGAGCCCCAGGCCGACCCGGCCGAGCCCCAATCGGTGCCGCCGCCCGTCCCCGGACGCCAGGTCGAGCGAGTCCGCCTCGGCGCGCCGGACGCGTCGATCTCGCCGGAATCGTACTGGCCCCGCCGAGTCGAATCCGACAGGAAGTCATAGGCGGCAGAGATGTCCTTGAACCGCTCCTCGCCCTTTTTGTCACCGGGATTGAGGTCGGGGTGCAACTCGCGCGCCAGGGCGCGGTAAGCCTTCTTGATTTCGTCGTCGCTGGCGGTCTTGGCCACGCCCAGAATCTGATAAGGATCTTTCACTGTATCGGCGTCCGCATGATCGAGAAAAAGCAGGGGGTGGGAGAAGTCGGGCTCCCATCGGGCGGCATGTTACGGAAACTCGGCCAACTTCACCACCGGGGAATACACCGCCCTCGTGACGGGAGCGGATCGGCGACGCTGAAATGACGGCAAGGAAACACCAAATTGCGGCTGCATCTCAGTCTCTGCGCGTCAAGACCAGAGTCAAGGAACGACTACCATATAAGAGAAAATTAGGGCATTTTGAGGGGCCCCCGGCAAAGGGGAACCATTCCACAGGATATCATGCCCCATACCTCGATACCGGCTGACGGGAACGACCCGCTTCCCCAATTTCACGCCTGGATGGACGAAGCCGCCCGCCACGAACCCAACGATCCCAACGCGATGGCGCTTGCCACTGCCGATGCGAGCGGTCGTCCCAGCGTGCGGATGGTGTTGTTAAAGGGCGCGGACGAGCGCGGTTTTGTCTTCTACACCAATTTGGAAAGTCGCAAGGGCTGCGATCTGGCCGAAAACCCCCAGGCTGCCTTGTGCTTTCACTGGAAAAGCCTGAAGCGTCAGATCCGGGTCGAAGGGGCAATCGAACCGGTCTCGGACGAAGAGGCCGATGCCTATTACGCCAGCCGCCCTCGCGCCAGCCAAATCGGGGCCTGGGCCTCACGCCAATCGCAGCGTCTGACCGGCCGATTCGAACTCGAGCGGAGAATTGCCGAGTTCACGGCCCGCTTCGGGTTGGGCACGGTACCGCGCCCGCCGCACTGGTCGGGCTTTCGTCTGGTGCCGCAACGGATCGAATTCTGGCAGGACCGCCAATTCCGCCTGCACGACCGGCAGGTTTTTCTTCGGGAAAATGGACAATGGACGATCGTCACTCTGTTCCCGTAGCGTCGGCCTCCTCGCGGGAGGCCGAACAGGCCGAGGCCCGGCTGATGCGGCTGGCGACCTATGCCTCGACTGCGACGGCGGCGCTGTTGATCGCGGCCAAGCTGGCTGCCTGGATCGCTACCGGCTCGGTCGCGCTGCTTTCGACCCTGATCGATTCGGCGCTCGATCTCGCCGCCTCGGCGCTGAACCTGATGGCGGTGCGTCAGGCGCTGCAACCGGCCGATCACGAACACCGCTTCGGCCACGGCAAGGCCGAGGCGCTGGCCGGACTCGGGCAGGCGGCGTTCATCGTCGGTTCGGGCGGTCTGCTGCTGGTCGAGGCGGGGGGCCGTCTGGTCCACCCCGAACCGGTCAATCATGGCGAGTGGGGTATCGCCGTGATGGTGTTCTCGATCCTGGCCACCCTGGCCCTGGTTACGTTCCAGCGCCGGGTGGTGGCCCGGACCAAGTCGCTGGCGATCTCGGCGGATTCGTTGCATTACGCTGGCGACGTCGCGATCAATGCCAGCGTCATCGTCTCGCTCTTGCTGGCGATGGGGCCGGGCTGGACCATCGCCGATCCGATCTTCGCGATCGCGATCGGCCTGTGGCTGATGTACAACGCGGCCCAGATCGCGCGGGGCGCTCTCGACACGCTGATGGACCGCGAATTGCCGGATTCCGACCGCGACAACATCCGCAGACTGACCCTAGCCCATCCCGAAGTGCGCAGCATGCACGATTTGCGGACCCGGACCTCGGGTCGACAGGGCTTTATTCAGCTTCATCTCGAATTGCCGGGGGATTTGCCGCTGGCAGAGGCACACCGGATCGCCGACGAGGTCGAAGCGGCAATCCTGGCGGAATACCCCCGCTTCGAGATCATCATTCACCAGGATCCGGATGAGGTTGTCGAGATCCATCCGATTCCGGACTAAGCCGCCCCCGCTCGGCGTGACGCTCGAGCTGTACCCCTAAAGCACGGGCGAGGTCGTGTACGCGACGACGTACCGACGGATCGTTGATCCGGTAATAGACCCGGATCAAATCGAGAGTTTCGCGACTGTTGACGGCCAGAACCGGGGGCAGCTCCGGTTCTGTCTCCAGCTTGGCCAGATGGCGGGGGCTGGCCTGCTTCACCTGCTCGTTCATTTCGTCATAGAAATAATCGACCGACACATCAAGTGCGCGGGCGAGATCGTACAGCCGTGACGCGCCGACGCGGTTGGCCCCGCTTTCGTATTTCTGAATCTGCTGGAAGGTCAGCCCCAGCAAGCACGCCAAAGCGTCCTGACTGAGGCCGAGCACCATCCGGCGCAGGCGCAAACGCTCACCGACATGAATATCGACGGGGTTAGGACGCCCGGAAAGCGTGCGTCCTCGGCTTTTTGAACGAGTGTTTGACACGATATAATCCGCCTAGGTTGCGAATCCCCTGGTTTGTCCGGATTGACAAAACCCTGACGTAACATCCTTGCACACTCGGCAACCTAAGAAAATATATGAAATCGCGTAACGACCTTAGGTCGTACACTCCATAAAAACTCCATTCAGAAAAAATTTATCACTTAATAGGGGTGAAATCGCGACCGGAGGTCACCGGCGCGACCAGTCCGACCCGGATCAGGAAATCGCCGAAATGTTCGTCGGCAAAGCGTTCGGCGGCAAAGCGGCGCAGGATCGGAGCGAGGGTCGCGACGATGGTGTCCTCATCGACGTTTTCAAGGAACAGACGATTGAGGCGCTGGCCGTGATAGCCACCGCCGAGATAGAGGTTGTAGGTGCCCGGTCCCCGCCCGGTAAAACCGATCTCGGCGACATAGGGGCGGGCGCATCCGTTGGGGCATCCGGTCATTCGCAGAATGATCGGAACCTCGGCAAGGCCGCATTCGGCCATAATTCCGTCCAGCCGGGTGATGAATCCGGGCAGATAGCGCTCGCTTTCCGCCATCGCCAGCGAGCAGGTCGGCAAGGCAACGCAGGCCATCGCATTGCGCCGCAACTGACTGGGAGCCGTGCTGCCCTCGCCCATGCCGTACTCGGCCAGCATCGCCTCGATCCGCCCCCGCTCGGCGGCGGGAATATTGGCCAGGATCAGATTCTGATTGGCGGTCAGGCGGAAATCGCCCTGATGGATCGCGGCGATGGCGCGCAGCCCCTCCATCATCCGCCCTTTGACCCGGCCGTTTTCGACGAACAGGGTGAGGTGCCAGCGCCCGTCTTCTCCCTCGGTCCAGCCGAACGGATCGGTGTTGGCGGTAAAGACAAAGGGGCGCGGAGCCTCGAGACGGCGGCCGAGGCGGCGCTCGAGTTCGCCCTTGAACCACTCCACCCCACGATTGTCGATCGTGTATTTCATCCGGGCGTGCTTGCGGGTGACGCGGTCGCCATAATCGCGCTGGATCGCCACCACCGTCTCGGCGATCTCGATCACCTCGTCGGGACCGCAAAAGCCGATCGGATCGGCCAGACGAGGGAAGGTGGTGGGATCGTTGTCGGCCCGCCCCATCCCGCCGCCTGCGACGATATCGAACCCGGCCAACCGGCCGTCTTCGGCGATCGCGATAAAGCCGAGATCGTGGGTATAGACATCGACGTCGTTCGATGGCGGAGCGGCGAAGGCGATCTTGAACTTACGCGGAAGATAGGTGCGGCCAAGCAACGGTTCGTCCTCGGCCGGACTCCCCGCCACCTTCGTCTCGTTGAGCCAGATTTCATGATAGGCTCGGCTTTTCGGCAGCAGATGCTCGCTGGTCCGTTTCGCCAGATCGTACATTTCGGCGTGCAGACGCGACCGCTCGGGCAGCGAGGCGCACAGCACCCCGCGCACGACGTCGCCGCAGGCCCCGATCGAATCGATCAAAGCCTTATCAATGCCTTGGATCGTCCGCTTCAGGTCTTTCTTCAAGATACCGTGGAACTGAAAGGTCTGCCGCGTCGTCAGCCGCAAGGTACCGTTGGCATAGGTGCGGGCCAGTTCGTCAAGCACCAGCCATTGCGCGGGCTGGCAGATCCCGCCCGGCATACGCAAGCGCACCAGGAATTCAAAAGCCGGTTCCAGCTTCTGACGCCGCCGCTCGTCGCGCAGATCGCGGTCATCTTCCTGATAGATGCCGTGGAATTTCAACAAGATCTGATCGTCGGCGGAGATCCCGCCGCTCAACGGCTCGGTCAGACCCTGGGCGATGGTGCCGCGCAGGAAATCGCTGCCGGCCTTCAGGCTTTCGTTGGGGCCGAGCGCCGACAGCGGCTGGGTGACGTCGCGCGAGCGGTCGTCGGGCGAGACGGGGCGATGGTCATCCATGGTCAGTAGACGTCCCTCTGATAGCGGCCTTCGCGCTGAAGACGCTTGAGATATTCGGCGGCTGGCTCGGGGCGCAGACCGCCATGGTCGGCGAGGATGCGGATCAGGGCCGATTCGACCGCCGGTCCCAAGGTGGCAGCGGCACCGCAGACATAGAGATGGCCGCCGCCCTCGATCCAGGCGAACACCTCGCGTCCATGCTCGATCAGCCGGTTCTGGACATAGACCTTTTCCGCCTGATCGCGAGAGAAGGCGACCTCCATCCGGGTCAGCAGCCCGGTCTTGACCAGACGCTGCCATTCGCTCTGATAGAGGAAATCGGTGCGGAAGTGACGGTCACCGAAGAACAGCCAGGTCCGGCCGGTCGCCCCGGTCGCCTCGCGATGCTGCATGAAGGCGCGGAACGGCGCCACACCGGTCCCCGCCGCAATCATCAGGATCGGCCGGGTCGGGTCGTCGGGCAGGCGGAAATGCTCGTTGGCGGCGATAAAGACCGGAACCGTGTCCTCCGGCCCCAACCGCTCGGCCAGCCAGCCCGAGGCCACCCCCCGGCGCGGATACTCGTCCGACCCGAACGCGACCAGACCGACGGTCAGATGAGCTTCGTCGGGATAAGCCAGCGGACTGGAGGCCAGCGAATAGAGGCGAGGCCGCAGCTTTCGCAACATCGCGACAAAGGCGTCCGGAGCCAACCCCTTGGCGGGAAACTCACGGACGATATCGGCGATCTGGCGATCCTTCAGATAGGCTTCCAAATCGTCGCGGCGATCGGGGCGGGTCAGAACCTTCAGCTTTTTCGACTTCGCCGCCTCGGCATAGAGGTCGATGAAGCGCGACGTCGCCAGAGTGATCTCGCGCGAGCGTTCCAGGATCGTGGCCAGTCGCTCCGACCGTCCGCCAGCGGCGACGACGGTGTCGCCGTCCAGCCGCAACGTCTCGATCAGTTCGCTTACCAACGCCGGATCGTTGCGGGGCTGCACCCCCAGGGCGTCACCGGGCTGATAGACCAGACCCGAGCCCTCCAGCGACAGTTCGACATGCCGGACCACCTTGTCCGAGCCCCGTCCGGTGATGGGAATCGTGTCAAGCAGCGGCGCCGGAAACGGATTGGCCTCGTCATATCCGCCGGACGAGACCGTCGCAGTGGCCACGGCGACGACCGGAACCTTGGTCAGGTGCGGCGCAATCGCGGTCAGCGTCGCCTCGATCCATGCCTCGGCGACCTCTTCGTAATCGACGTCGCAATCCAGGCGCGTCGTCAGGCGATGCGCCCCCAGGGCCTCGAGCCGCTCGTCGATCTCGCGGGCGGTCTTGCAGAAATGGCGAAAACTCGAATCGCCCAGGCCCAGCACCGCGAACTCGGCCCCGGCCAGACGCGGAGCCCGTCGGCCCATCAGGAATTCGTGAAATCCACGCGCCGAATCCGGCGGATCGCCCTCGCCATAGGTGCTGACCACCACCAACAGATGGCGGAGTGCCTTGACCTCCGGCAGCGGATAGGACGCCATGTCGATGGCGCGGGCGGCCAGCCCCCGCTCGATGGCGCGGTGCTCGATATGGCGGGCGAGATCGGCGGAATGGCCGGTCTGTGACCCGTACAGGATCACCAGCGGCTCGGTCGCGACGGACTCGGTCCGGGCTGCGGACGGGACGGCCCCGGGGCGGGAGCGGGCGGCGAATCCGGCCAGATAGCCGCTGATCCACATCGCCTCGTCCAACGACAGCAACCCGACGAGGTCGTCGAGCTTACGTGCCGCCTCAGGACCGAGGGGAGACGCGCGAAGGGGGGATTCGGCTGTCATGAAACCTCGGATGGTCGCTGTTCGGAACAGGTCAACCGGCATTTATGCAGCCGCAGCGTCTTTCTCAATGGGACGCCATCACTATTTTCCGCTCGGCCGGGAACCGATTCGGGCAGGCTTGTCTCCACCTGCCACCCGCCTTATCTTCCAAATCACATGATACGCGCTCTCACTCTCGATTCGTTTCGCCGCTCCCTCGCTCTCAGCCGGGCGGTAAAGGCTGTCATCGTCGTCCTGCTGTCTTATTGCGGTGGCCTCTATTTCACCGGACTAATCCATCCCGATTCCGCTTTGTTCGGCGCGATGTGGGCGGCAGTGTCCGGACTGGCCTCGCTCCAGGACGACCTGCCCGGCACCCGCACCGCCGCCATTTTGCGGGTGTGGGGCACCCTGGTCGGCGCGGTGATCGCCGCCGCCTATCTGACCGCCTTTCCCTTCAGCACGATCGGCCTCGCCCTGGCGGCGGGACTGGCGGCGGGGATCGGAGCCTTGCTCAAGATGACCGATGGGGGCCGCCTGTCGGCGATCACGGTCACGGTGATCACGATCCTGACCGTGATCAATCCCGACCTCCATCCGGTCAGCAACGCCTCGCTGCGTTTTCTGGAATCCTGTCTGGGGTCGGCGATGGCCCTTGGAGTGGCGCTGATTTGGGCGGGAGTCACGGCGCTGTGGCTGCGCCGAAAAGAGAGACGATGACCGACGAAGCCAAATCCCATGGGCACCGAGCCGCCTCCTTCCTGGCCCCGGGCTCGGTCGATGGCGCATCGTTCGAGTACCGGCTGCAACGGACACCGGTCGGAGTGGTGATCCTCGATGCGGCCCGCAAGATTCGCGCGGCCAATCCGCTGGCGCGCCAGTTACTGGGCCGCGACTCCGCCACGCCGCTGTTCGGGGTCGATATCTTGTCGCTTCACCCCGAAGGGGCACGGGCCAAGGTCGGCTGGCTGATCGATTGCGCTCGGGATTCCGCCGACGGCACCGCCTCGCTGCTGGTATCGACACCGATGGGGAGTCTGGTGGCGAAGGTGACCCGGTTACAGACCGGTCCGGCTCCGGCCAATCTCGGCTATTGCATGATGTTCCACGCCCAGGGCGAGCTTCAGATGGGAGAAAGCCGCGAAGACGGCCTGGGCCCGCTGGTCAAGCTGCCGCTGATGCGGGGCAAGGGCGGCGTCACCACCCTGATCGACGTCGATCAGGTCGCTTGCCTGACCGCCCAGGGCCATTACGCCGAAGCGAAAACCCTGGCCTTCTCCGCGTTCTGCCCCCGCTCGCTGGCCGATCTCGAACGCAGGCTCGACCCGGCGATCTTCGTGCGGGTCCATCGCCGCCATCTCGTCAACATCCGCCACGTTCTCGCTGCCGAGCGCGATCACGGTCGCCTCCACCTCCGCCTGGCCGATCCGGACTCGACCCTGATCCCGGTCAGCCGCGACAAAATCGACCTGGTGCGCCGCTTGCTTGCGGTATGATCCTGGTCGCCCGTGCAGCTTCGATGCCGTTCATGCAGATATCAAACGGTTCACGCGCAAGCACTTGTCCGCTTGGGCGCCACGATGTCACCTTAACGCAGCCCAAGGTTCGGCTTCTCCTGGTATGAAGGTACGGTCCATGACGTCTTCCCCGGCTTCGCTCTCCCTGTCCCCGGATGAGTCCGCCTCTAACCCCGACCGCTATATCAGCTTTCGCGGCATCGATTTCGAAGGCAACATGCAGGTGGTGTTGGGCCATCTCTATCGCCACATCGACGACCCGGCGAAGAACAACGCCCTGTGGATCCGCTTCCGCGAGCGTCTGGCCTTGGCCGAAAGCAGCGCGACCGCGACCACCGACAAGCTGCTGCTGCTCCATTCCCACGTTTACTACATGGTCGAACTGTTCGAGGACCATGACGATGACGAAGCGATGGAGGCGTTGAAGAAGCTCGAGGAAGAGTGTTTCTGACCGCGACGGTCAGGCCGGAACGGGAGGAAAGACCAGGGTAAAGGTCGAGCCCAGACCGGGCGTGCTCTCCAGCGTCACCGCTCCGCCGTGCAGATCCATCATCGTCCGCACCAAGGCAAGGCCGAGGCCGCTGCCTTCGATCTTGCGAATTTCGGTGTTGGGCACCCGCTCATAGGCGTGAAACACCGTTTCATGCAGTTCCGGCGCGATACCGATCCCGGTATCGCTGACGATCAACCGGACGGTTCCGTCGGGGTCGCAGCGGCAGGACACGGCGACCCGCCCCCCGGACGGGGTGAATTTGATCGCATTCGACAGCAGGTTGAACAGCATTTGGCGCACCGCACGCTGATCGGCGTACAGCACGGCAGAGCAGGATTCGGGGCACGTCTCGACCACCAGATCCAGTCCGTGATGCGAGGCGCGCTCGCGCACCAATCGGGTGCAAATCGCGATCTCGGCCATGATGTCGAGCGGCTGCGGGACCAGATTGTGCTTTCCCGCCTCGATCCGGGCGAGGTCGAGCAGATCGTTGATGATATCGCGCAAATGCGAGCCGCTATTGTAGATGTCGGCGACAAAATCGCGGCACAATGACGGGTCGATCGGCCCGCCCAGTTCGTCGCGGATGATCTCGGAAAACCCCAGGATCGCGTTTAAGGGGGTGCGGAGTTCGTGGCTCATCGCCGCCAGAAATTCGCTTTTGGCCCGGTTGGCGAACTCGGCCTGACGCAGCGCGTCCTGGAGCCGCCGTTCGTTGTCGATCCGCTCGGTAATGTCGTTCAAGGTCACGATCACGCTGCCGCTGCCCAGGGGGGCGCGGGTCATCGTCACCGCGCGCGAGGTGCCGTCTTGCGAGCGCAGCCGCCAGTGCGAGGGACTGCCGTCGCCGCGGTCTTCGACCGTTACCGGCCCGAGGAACGCGTCGGGAGAGCGCCCGACCAGCGCCGCCGCGTCCAACCCGGTCAGGGTCGCAAAAACCGGGTTGGCGGCAAGGATGCGGTTCTCCTCGTCGGTGATCAGCATCGCCTCGGCCGAATGGGCGAACACGGTCTGAGTCAGGCTCAGCAGCCGCACCTCGTCCTGCAAGCCGACCCGGCGCACCATCTCGCGCAGCAGCAGCCCGCCACCGACCAGCAGGCCGCCCAACGACACCGCCCCCCAGAACAGCAGGGTTCCACTGCTACGAAGCCAGATTTCGACACCGTCTCGGCGCGAAATCGCTGCCACCACCGCCAGCGGGTAATGCGACGACAGACGGAACGCGGCCACCCCGGCGTCTCCCGGCCTCGACAGGGTCAACATCCCGTGTGTGAGCCCTTGATCGACCACCTGGACCAGCGAGACCCCCCGCCCCCCTGCCAGGATCGAGCGGTCCCGATCCTCGGCGGCCAGGATCGGCTGACCGTCCAGCCGGGTCAATTGGACCGAACTGGACGGTCCCAGCCCGGCCAGCGACAGCAGCCGCATCAGGTGGGTCGGATTAAGCGCGCCGATCACGATCAGGTCGGGACCAGCGGCCAGCGCCACCGGGACGATGCTGCGGGGCGACAAATCGGGGGACATACCAAGAATGGGGAGATAGCGCCCGGTGACGTTGCCGCCGACGTCGAGCTGGCTCGGCTCCGATGGAGCCTCGCCACCGACATCCTTCTGAAATCCGAGCCGGGCCAGATCGACCCTTTGCCCGGTCGAGCGATTGGCGCTATCGGCCAGGACGTGGCCGTCGCGGCGGATCACCACCACCTGTCGCAGATGAGGGGCAAAGCGGAGCGAATGCTCGAACGCCTGACGCAGGGCGGATTCGGTGCCGGGATTCCGCGCCACCGATCCGATCGCGGCCAGGGAGCTTTCGGTGGATTCCAGACTGCGGGTCAGGCTTTCCTCGGCCAGGGAGGCGACCAGATGGGCACGGTCCCCCTGATGCTCGATCGCGTCGCGCAGCGACACCGCCACCGCCGCCGCGAACAGCCCCGCCACCGCCAGCCCCAGTAAACCGGCGGTCCACATCGGTTTGGACGGGCGCAGGCGCTGGCCGCCAATGGCAGTCACGGGGGACACAGGGCGGGAGGGCGGCGGCACGGGGTGTCCCATCCCTCCTCCCCGCTACTTGGCCAGAATCGGTAACAGACGATGGCGCTCGGCCGCCGCGCGGAGGCGACCGTCGGCCTTGACTGCCGCAACAAAGCGATTGACCCGCTCCAGCCAGGCTGGCTCTCCCTTGGGCAGGGCATAGGCATAAGCGGTCGGAGCGACGGGGACCGGCGGTTCGAGCAGCTTTGCCCAATCGGTCAGATCGGCCATCCGCCGCCCATAGGGATAATCGGTCATGAAGACGTCGGCACGGCCGCTTTCGACCTCGCGCTCGCGCTCCTGCAAGGCGGTCACCACGCGGACTTCGGCGTGGACCAGACGGCGGCGCATCTCGGGCTCCATATAGGTCCCTTTTTGCACCACGACGACCATTCCGGGCCGGTCGATATCGGCCCAACTATGCAAGGTCGGATGATCGCGCGAGGTGACGGCATAGATCCCGCTGATCAGCGTCGGCTGGCTGAACGCAACATGGGCGGCGCGATCGGGCCGCACGCCCACCGCATGCATCGCGATGTCGCAGGCATTCTCGGTCAGATTATCGATCAGGCGGGGAAACGAGCTTTCGATAAAGGCAACCGACACCCCCAGATCGGCGGCGAAGGCGCGGGCCATGTCGATGTCGATCCCCTCCAGCGTGCCGGTGCGGGGATTGCGATAGGTGATCGAGTAATAATCGGGCCAGATGCAGACGCGCAGAACCCCGCGCTGATGAATCGTCGCCTGACGATCGTCGGCGGCCAGGGCCGGAGCGCCGGTCGCGCCGGCAATCGCTAAGATTGTGACTGCAAGCCCGCCCGCCCACCATCGCCGCCAAACCGACATCCGTCTCCCTTTCCCGACCGTTGATCGTCCCTGCCCCCAAAGCGGCGGCGCCACCGATAGTGTCATCGGCGATCTTGAGTGATTTTTCGATATCCCGCCAGCCAAGACAAGGAATACGGACAGTCCCCGATAAATCTGGACAATTTCCAAACAGGGCGCTTGACCTGCCGCCCGGCTTCGGGCGGAGTTGAAAAGACCATGACCCTCCCCCATTCCTCGCTCGCCAATCTTGCCCGCGCCCTCCACCACCGCAATTACCGGCTGTTCTTTGCTGGCCAACTGGTCTCCCTGGTTGGCACCTGGATGCAGACGGTGGCGCAATCCTGGCTGGTCTACCGCCTGACCGGTTCAGCCGAATTGCTGGGACTGATGGGCTTTGCCGCCCAGGGGCCGGTGTTTCTGCTCGCCACCCTGGGCGGCGTCGTTGCCGACCGCTTCGACCGCCACCGCATCATGCTGATGACCCAGACCGGCGCGATGGTTCTGGCGGCGATCCTGGCGGGGCTGACCCTGACCGAGCGGGTCCAGGTCTGGGAATTGTTCATCCTGGCGGCGCTGTTGGGAGTCTCGAACGCCTTCGATATCCCGGCCCGTCAGGCCTTCATTGTCGAAATGGTCGGGCATGACGATCTGCCCAACGCGATCGCGCTGAATTCCTCGCTGTTCAACGGTGCCCGCCTGTTCGGCCCGGCGATTGCGGGTCTGTTGGTCGCGGCGGGCGGCGAAGGATGGTGTTTCGCCCTCAACGCAATCAGCTATCTGGCGGTGATCGCCGGTCTGCTGGCGATGCGACGGCAGCACAAACCACGCCCACCGAGCCAGGGCAGCGTGCTGGCCCATGTCCGCGACGGCTTTTCCTTTGTGGTGGGACACGGTCCGATCCGGGCGCTGATGCTGCTGCTCGGCATCTCCAGCCTGATGGGGATCTCCTATACCGTGCTGATGCCGATCTTCGCCGACCGCATTCTCGGCGGCGGCCCGGCCGGGCTGGGGATGCTGATGAGCGCCTCGGGCCTCGGCGCCCTTGCCGCCGCGATCCTGCTGGCGGCGCGGGGCAATTCCCAGGGACTGGAAAACTGGGTCGCCCACGGCTCGGCCGCGTTCGGCCTGATGCTGGTGCTGTTCAGCCTGTCGCCCTGGTTCTGGCTGTCCGCCGCGATCCTGGTCGGAGCCGGATTTGCCTTCATGGTCCAGATGGCCGCCACCAACACCCTGATCCAGACGATGGTGCCCGACCGCTATCGCGGCCGCACCATGGCGCTCTATTCGATCATGTTCATCGGTATGGCCCCGTTCGGCGCGTTGTTGGCCGGGATGCTGGCGGGACGGATCGGGGCACCGCCGACGGTGGCGGTGGGCGGTCTGATCTGCGCCGCCGCCGGAATCCTGTTCCAGCGCCACCTGCCCCGCTTGCGGGCCGAGCGGCACCGCCGCGCTGGCGAGACGGACTCGGACTGAGCCCCCTATTCGACGGCGCGGGTCAGCGCCGCCGCCAGTTCCGCTGCGGAATGGCCGGGATCGAGGGTGGCGCGGAAGCGCCCATCGGGACCGATCAAATACAGCAGGGCCGAATGATCAATCGTATAGAGGTCGGGAGCGCTGCCCGGAACCCGGGCGGAATAGACCCGATAGCTTTGCTTCACCCTGGCAAGGTCGTCGGCGCTTCCGGTCAGGCCGACGATCGCCGGGCTGAAGGCGGCGGTGTATTGGCCCATCACCGCCGGGCTGTCGCGCTCGGGGTCGAGGGTGATGAAGATCGGCACCAGCTTGGCGGCGGTAGCGGGAGCCAAGCGGTCGAGCGCCCCGGCCAGGACGGTCAGGGTGGTCGGGCAGACATCGGGGCAAAAGGTGTAGCCGAAGAAAACCAGCATGAAGCGGCCGCGATAATCGCGGTCGGTGACCGTTTTCCCAGCCGGATCGGTCAGGGAGAAACCGCCCTGGCCCGGGCTTGACGCGACCAGCGCCACCCCTTGGGCGATCCGGTCGGACAGGCCGGGAACCAGCGCCGCCGTCATGATCAGGACGATTGCGAGAGCGGCGGTCGCCCCCGCGACCTTGACACTCTTATTGATCACCTTGCATCGCCCCGCGATGGCCAGAGGCCGCGGCGGGCAAGGCCGCGACTGGAACCTCGATCTGGATCGGTCCCGCCCGGTCAAAGGTCAAGGTCAGCGGCACGCGGGTCCCGGGAGCGGTCACCGCCGGGTCCAGACCGAACAGCATCACATGGTCGCCACCCGGCTTCAGTTCGGCCCGCCCTTGCTCGGGAACGGCGATCGAATCGACCTTGCGCATCCGCATCACATCGCCGTCGCGGATATGGGTGTGCAATTCGACCGAGCGGGCGACGGGTGTCGCGGCCGAAATCAGGCGGTCGGCCGGACCGCTATTGGTGATGGTGAAGAAGGCGGCTCCATTGCCCCCGGCCACCACCGGGGGGCGCAGAAAGGCATTACCGATCTCGATCTCGGCGGCAAGGACGGGCACACCCAGAACCAGAGATCCGATCGCAACGGCACCGATGAAACGCTTCATATCGCACCTTTATTGTTCGGACCACCCACACAGGATAACGGTTTTCCCTCCCCCTCGCATCCGTCGATGCAAGGGAAATTCAACCAAAAGAAAAATATTTTAAAGACAATGTCTTGACGAGATCCTTGTCATCCATTGTCTCAGGCGGGGATCGGCTTCTTGCCTCCGACCATCAACGACATCGTCGCGGCGAACAGACAGGCGACGCCCGAAAGAACGAAGGCCAGCCAGTAATCGCCGAGATCGGTTCGAATCCATCCCGCCCCGAACGCCGCCACCGCCGCCCCGATCTGGTGGGCGGCGAAAATCCAACCAAACATCACCCCGGCCCGTTCTCGCCCGAACGATTGGGCGGCCAGCTTGACCGTCGGCGGCACGGTGGCGATCCAGTCCAGCCCGTAGAACACCGCGAACAGCCACAGGCCGAACACGTCCGGCCCGAACGCGGCATCAAGAAAGATCAGCGAAAGCCCGCGCAGGCTGTAATACCAGAACAGCAGACGGCGCGAATCCCAGCGGTCGGACAGCCAGCCCGACAAGGTGGTGCCGACCAGATCGAACAGCCCCATCACCGCGAGCAGACCGGCGGCGCGAACCTCGGGAATGCCGTGATCGAAACAGGCCGGGATCAGATGGGTTCCGATCAGGCCGTTGGTCGACAGGCCGCAGACGAAGAATCCTCCAGCCAGCAGCCAGAAATCACGCGAACGCATCCCTTCGCCCAACGCCACGATCGCGGTCCGGGCCGGGTTGCCCCGTGGCGGAGGCGGAGGCGGTGGCTCGGTCGCCCCCACCGGCCACACCCCGAGATCGGCCGGGCGCTCTCGCATCAGCAGCCAAACCGCCGGAACCAGAATCGCCGCCGCCGCCGCGACCAGCAAAACGGCGGCGCGCCAGCCCCAATGCTGTACCGCCAGCGCCATCAGCGGCAGAAACACCAATTGCCCGGTCGCGTTGGCCGCGGACAGCACCCCCATCACCGTCCCGCGCCAGGAATCGAACCAGCGGGTGACCACCGTCGCCCCCAACACCAAGGCGATACTGCCCGACCCGGCTCCGACGACGATCCCCCACAGCAGGATCATCTGCCACGGCGCGCCCATCGCGATGGTCGCGGCGACTCCGACCGCCAGCACGGAGAGGGCCACCGCCATCGTCCGCCGCACCCCGAACCGGTCCATCAGAGCGGCGGCAAACGGGGCCATCAGCCCATACAGGACCAGATTGACCGAAATCGCGACCGAGATCGTGGCCCGGCTCCAACCGAATTCGGTTTCGAGCGGCACCATCATCACGCCCGGCGCGGAGCGGATTCCCGCCGCGACCAGCAGGGTGACGAAGGTGATCCCGGCGGCGATCCAGCCATAGTGGAGTCGGGGAACGAGCGGTGGCGACGACATGAAGACCTCGGGGGCGGCAGGAGACCGGGCGCAAGATGAGACAGGTCGGTCTACTCCTTGCACGGTTACACAAGGGTTCCTATCATTGTCAACCGATGTCACGACCGGACACATGATGAACAGCGAAAAACCGTCTTCCTCCGATTGCCCCGGCAAACCCTGCGCCCGCGACCGCATCCTGGCTGCGGCGGCAGAGTTGTTTTATCGGGAAGGAATTCGCGCCGTTGGCATCGAGGCGGTCATCGAAAAGGCGGGCGTTGCAAAGATGAGCCTCTACCGCTCGTTCCCGTCAAAGGACGATCTTGTCGCGGCGTTCTTAGCCGACCGCAACCGGCGCTATTGGCTGTGGTGGGACGATGTGATCGCCGCCAGCCGGGGCAATCCACGCGCCCAATTGCACGATTTGTTTGCCGCGCTGGCACAGCGGGTGTCCAGCCCGGATTATCGCGGCTGCGCCTTCGTCAACACCGCAATCGAGTTCCCCGATCCCCTCCATCCCGGCCATGCCGTCGCTCTCGATAACAAGCGCGAACTGCGCCACCGCCTCACCCTGCTGACCTCCGCTTTGGGCATTGCCTCGGCACAGACTCTGGCCGACCAGCTGATGCTGCTGATGGAGGGAGCCTATTGCCTGGGCAATACCCTGACCCGTGACGACAACCCCGTCGCCGCGCTCGTTGCCGCCGCCGACGCGCTGATCGCCGCCGCCCAAGCCGCCACGCCCCAAACAGCAGGCTGAGTCCTATTCCTCTTCCGTCCGGTCTCGCCCGCACAAAGTACGGGGGGAGAACTTATGCCTATATATATATGGCCTATGATCTGGTATCATCCAAAAGTAAGATGCTGCCTTGCCGATGGGGAGGACGAGGATGATAACGGCGCTGAACAACCTGAAGATATCGGTCAAACTCAGCCTGGCGTTCGCGTTGGTGATGCTGATCATGTTGATCAACGCGGCGATCAATCTGTACGAGATGGCGGAGATGGACCGCGCCGGCGTGGATATCAGCCAGAACTGGATGCCCAGCGTCGAAACCCTGGCGCGGTTGGAAACCCTGGTGGTTGAACATCGTGTGCGCGAACTCGCTCACATTGCTACCTACACCCCCGAGGGGATTGCCGAACAGGATCGAAATGTCGTTCGCCAGCGCGAACAGATCGCTGAGACCCAGAAAAAATATGAAGCCCTGATCTCCTCAAAAGAAGAACGCTCCATTTACGAACGATTTCTCAGCGACTGGAACGCCTACATCCAAACAACCGACAAAGTCCTCGATCTTTCGCGACAAGGATCAAAACAAGAAGCGCGAGAGCTTCAATTAGGGAAAAGTCGTGAGTTATACACAGATATGCGAAATATATTAACAGAAGATGTTGAATTAAATAGAGCAGGAGCAAGAGAGGCGGCTGATGTTTTAAATAATAGCTATACAAACGCTCGAATTGCTCTGTTTATCGACCTCGCGGTGATCGCGGGGGTTATCATCGTTTTGGCCCTGTCCCTCAGATCTATGATCGCGCAGCCGATTTCGGCGATGACCGAAGCGATGCGGCGGTTGGCCGAAGGCGACCACGCGATCGAGATTCCCGCCCGCGACCGCGGCGACGAAATCGGCGAAATGGCCAAGGCGGTTCAAGTTTTTAAGGACAATGCGATTCGGACCGAACAGATGGGCTCCGAACGCCGCGCCGAGCAAGCCGCCCGCGAGGAACGCACCCGCCGGATTGAAAGCCTGACCAGCGATTTCGATCAGGCGATTGGCAGCGTGCTCGACATGGTCTCGCAGGCAGCTGGGCAGATGGAAAACACGGCGCAGGCGATGACCTCGAACGCCGACCGCTCGAACCAGCAGGCATCGACCGTCGCCGCCGCCACCGAAGAAGCCTCAACCAGCGTCCAGACCGTTGCCTCCGCCGCCGAGGAATTGTCGGCCTCGATCACCGAAATCGGTCGTCAGGTCGAGCAATCCTCGCGGGTTTCTCAAGCCGCCTGCACCGAGGCCAGTCGCACCAACGAGACGGTCAAGGGGCTGGCGGAAAGCTCGGCGAAGATTGGTGCCGTGGTCAGCTTGATCAACGACATCGCCTCGCAGACCAACCTGTTGGCCTTGAACGCGACGATCGAGGCGGCCCGGGCCGGAGATGCCGGCAAGGGCTTTGCCGTCGTCGCGGGCGAGGTCAAACACCTTGCCAACCAGACCGCCAAGGCGACCGAGGAAATCGGTGCCCAGATCAGCGCGGTTCAGTCGGCGACCGAAGCAGCGGTCGCCGCAATCGGCGCGATCGTCACTCGTATCGAGGAAATCAACGGCATCGCCGGAGCCATCGCGGCCGCGGTCGAGGAACAATCGGCCGCCACCGCTGAAATCGCCCGCAACGTCCAGCAAGCAGCGCAAGGGACCAACGAAGTCGCCTCGAACATCGGCGGCGTGTCGCAATCGGCGGCGGAAACCGGCGAGGCAGCAGCCCAGGTGCTGGTGTCGGCCCGAACGCTGTCGCAGGACGCCACCGAAATGAAGTCGGTGGTCGAGCGTTTCCTGGAAGGGGTCCGCACCGCCTGATCCTGACCCTGGGTCGATGTTGGGCGGTCACGTTCCGCTGGACTTCGACCCGACCGGCGCGGAAGAATGAGGGCAACGAAAAAAGCGGGCGGATCGAAGCTCGCCCCCCTCACGTCAGGAAGACCGCCCATCATGACCCTCCCCGCCTCCCAAGCCCCCGACTGGCTCGATGCCGGTCGCATCCGTTCCACGCTGGCCCGTAACGCCGTCGAGGACACCAGACGGGTTGCCGAGGTTCTGACCAAGGCGCGCGAGATGAAGGGGCTGGACCTTGACGATGTCGCGGTTCTGGCGGCCCTGACCCGACCCGATCTGATCGAAGAGATGTACGCCGCCGCCAAGCAGGTCAAAGAAGCGATCTATGGCCGCCGGATGGTGTTCTTCGCGCCCCTTTACATCAGCAACCGGTGCAGCAACGAGTGTCTGTACTGCGCCTTCCGCGCCAGTAACAAAGCCTTGGTCCGCCACACGCTGAGCCAGCAGGAAATCGCTCGCGAAACCGAAATCCTGATCGATCAGGGGCACAAGCGGGTATTGATGGTCGCGGGCGAATCCTATGCCGGGGCCGGTGGGTTCAGCTATGTGCTGGACTCGATCGCGACGATCTATTCGGTCCAGAAAGGGGCGGGAGCGATCCGCCGGGTCAACGCCAATCTCGCCCCCCTGACGGTCGAGGAATTCCGCGCCCTGCACGGCGCAGGAATTGGTACCTATCAGTTGTTTCAGGAAACCTATGATCGCGAAGTCTATGCCGCGACCCACCCCAAAGGGCGCAAGGCCGATTTCGACTGGCGGGTGACCGCGTTCGACCGCGCGATGACCGCCGGGATCGACGATGTCGGGATGGGGCTGCTGTTCGGTCTGGCCGACTGGCGCTTTGAGATTCTGGCCCTGCTTAGCCACATCGCCCATCTGGAAGAGCGCTTTGGCGTCGGCTGTCACACCATCAGCGTCCCCCGGATGGAACCGGCCAGCGGGTCGGACATGGCGACCTGCCCGCCCCAGCCTGTCTCCGACGAGGATTTCAAGAAGCTGGTGGCGATCCTGCGCCTTGCCGTGCCCTATACCGGCCTGATCATGTCGACGCGCGAGAACGCGGCGATGCGGCGCGAGACCTATGCCCTGGGCGTCTCGCAGATTTCGGCCGGGTCGCGCACCAATCCCGGCGGCTATGCCGACGAACAGCGCTTCGAGTCCGGTCAGTTCCAGTTGGGCGATCACCGCAGCCTCGAAGAGGTGGTCCAGGACATCGCCGAGATGGGCTACATCCCGTCTTTCTGTACCGCCTGTTACCGGGTCGGCCGCACCGGCGGCGATTTCATGGATCTGGCCAAGACCGGCGAGATCAAGGAAAAGTGCGGCCCCAACGCCGTCGGCACCTTCCTCGAATATCTGCTCGATTACGGCAACCCGGCGACCCTGGCCGCCGGGGAAAAGGCCATCGCCGCCGAAATCGCCGCGATGGACCCCAAGGATGGACGGGTGGCGCAACGGCTGGCCGACATGGTGCGGGCCGGTAAGCGCGACGTGTTCTGCTGACAATGGCGCGACGCGAACGCGATCTGCTGGGCGAACGCGATATTCCCGACGAATCCTTGTGGGGGATTCACACCCTGCGGGCAATCGAGAATTTCCCGATCAGCGGACGCCCGCCCTCGCCCGCTTTGATCCAGGCAATGGCCCAGGTCAAGGCGGCGGCGGCGCGGACTAACCGCGACCTTGGCTTTCTGCCCAAGGACATCGCAGAGGCGATCCTGGCCGCCTGCGCCGAATTGGCCGACGGCAGCCTCAACGGCCAGATCGTCGTCGATGCGCTTCAGGGCGGGGCGGGCACCTCGCTCAACATGAATGTCAACGAAGTCCTGGCCAATCGCGCCCTGGAACTTCTGGGGGCGCGGCGCGGTGACTATGCCCGGGTCGATCCGCTCGACCACGTCAATTTGCACCAATCGACCAACGACGTCTTTCCCACCGCGATCAAGGTGGCGGCGATCGCGTTGCTGAAGCGGCTGGAACCGGCGATTGCCGCCCTTCAGACCGCGTTCCAATCGCGCGAGGCCGCCTTTGCCGACGTGGTCAAGATCGGCCGCACCCAGCTTCAGGACGCCGCACCGATGAGCCTGGGGGCGGAATTCTCCGCCTGGGCCGAGGCGCTGTCGCGCGACCGCTGGCGGGTGTTCAAATGCGAGGAACGGCTCCGCGTGGTCAATCTGGGCGGCACCGCGATCGGCACCGGCCTGACCGCGCCGCGCGATTATATCTTCGCCGTCACCGAAGCCTTGCGCGCCGAAACCGGGTTCAACCTGTCGCGGGCCGAAAATCTGGTCGATTGCACCCAGAATGCCGACCCGTTCGTCGAGGTTTCCGGCATCTTGAAGGCGCACGCCACCACTCTGTTCAAGATTTCGTCCGATCTGCGCCTGCTCGCCTCGGGGCCGCGTGCCGGTCTGGGCGAGTTGATCCTGCCCGCCGTCCAGGCCGGATCGAGCCTGATGCCGGGTAAGGTCAATCCGGTGATCGCCGAAGCGGTCGGCCAGACCGCACTGTACGTGATCGGCAACGATGCGATGGTGACGGCGGCGGCGATGTCGGGCCAACTGGAACTGAATGCTTTTTTGCCGTTGCTGGCCGAGGCTCTGCTGTCGAGCCTGTCGGCGCTGGAGGCGGTCAACCGGCTGTTTGCCGAGCGCTGCGTCGCCGGAATCGAGGCCGACCGCGCCGTCTGTGCCGGTCATGTCGCCGCCTCGTGGGCGATTGTGACCGCGCTGGTGCCGCTGATCGGGCACCAGCGTGCCGCTGCCCTGGCTGCCCAGGCGCGGGCCAGCGGGCGGCCGGTGATCGAGCTGGCACTCGAGGCCGGGCTGGCCGACCGGGCGACGCTGGACCGGCTGCTGTCGCCCGCGGCGATGATGGCGTTGGGATATCGCGGATAGGGAGAGACGACCGAGCATGCAAGAGACACCCCGCGGCCTGCGCCTGCATATCGGCCTGTTCGGCCGACGCAATGTCGGCAAATCCAGCCTGATCAACGCCTTGACCGGGCAGAGCGTCTCGATTGTCTCGGACGTCCCCGGCACCACCACTGATCCGGTTGAAAAGCCGATCGAGATGGCCCCGATCGGCCCGGTCCTGTTCGTCGATACCGCCGGGATCGACGATGACGGCGCGCTGGGCGCGGAACGGGTCCGCCGCACCGAGGCGATTCTCGAGCGGGTCGATCTCGCTTTGCTGGTGGTCGGCCCGGACGGGTTCGGCCGGTTCGAAGCCGGACTGGCCGACGCGCTGCACGCCCGCGCCACCCCCACCCTGGTGGTGTTCAACAAAAGCGATCTGGCCGCGCCCAGCGCAGAGGCGCTGGCGGCCGCCGCTGCCGCCGGGCGCGAGGCTTTGTCCGTTTCGGCGTTGGGCGGAGCCGGTCTCGACGATCTGAAACGGACGATAGCCCGTCTTGCGCCTGAGGCCCGGCTGGAAGAGCCGCGTCTGGTCGGCGATCTGGTCCCCGCCGGGGAGTTGGCGGTGCTGGTGGTGCCGATTGATCTCGGCGCGCCGAAGGGACGGCTGATCCTGCCGCAAATCCAGGTGATCCGCGAAATTCTCGACAGCGACGCGATGTGCATCGTGGTCAAGGAGCGCGAATTGCCCGACGCGCTGGCTCGCCTCGGCCGCCCGCCCAAGCTGGTGATCTGCGATTCTCAGGTGGTGCTGAAAGCCGCCGCCGACACGCCGCCACAGATTCCGCTGACCACCTTCTCGATCCTGATGGCGCGGTTCAAGGGCGACCTCAACCGTCTCGCCGCTGGTGCGGCGGCGATCGAGCGGCTGCGCCCCGGCGACCGGGTGCTGATCGGCGAGACCTGCGGCCACCACCCGCTCGCCGACGATATCGGCCGGGTCAAGATTCCGCGCTGGCTTGGCCAATATGTCGGCGGCGGACTGAAGACCGAAGTCGCTGCGGGAAAGGACTTTCCCGACGACCTCAGCCCCTATTCCCTCATCATCCAATGCGGCGGCTGCACGGTGACGCGGCGGCATATGCTGGCCCGGCTCGACCGCGCCGGAGCCCAAGGGGTGCCGATGACCAATTACGGCGTGGCGATTTCGCTGCTCCAGGGGGTGCTGCCCCGGGCGCTGGGCTGTTTCCCGGCAGCGCTGGCCGCGTTCGAGCGGGCGCGGGAGGAGCGGCCATGACGCTCGCTTTGTCCCATGCCGAGATGGTCCGCCTGCTCGGCCTCTCCGATCCCGCCCAAATCGAAGACCTGCGCCGCGCCGCCTATGACCGCGCCACCGCAACGGTCGGCGACGCAGTCCATTACCGTGGCATCGTCGAACTCTCGAACCGCTGCGCACTCGATTGCTATTATTGCGGGATTCGTCGCAGCAATCTCGCGATCGAACGCTATGGCCTCGACCGCGACGAGGTGGTCGAGGCGGCGATGTTCTGCGCCGAAGCCGGATACGGCTCGTGCGTGCTCCAGGCCGGGGAGCGGCGGGACGAAGGATTCGTCGCCTTCGTCGAAGAGTGCGTTGCCGAAATCCGCGCCCGCTCTTTAAGCGAACGGCTGCCGCGCGGCCTGGGGATCACCCTGTCGCTGGGCGAGCAGAGTCTGGACACCTATCGCCGCTGGCGCGCTGCCGGAGCCCATCGCTATCTGCTGCGGATCGAGACCAGCAATCCGGCGCTGTTCGCCTCGCTCCATCCCCCCGCCCAGCGCTTCGAGACGCGGGTTCAGGCGCTGGACGATCTGCGCACCGCCGGGTTCCAGGTCGGCACCGGGGTGATGATCGGCCTGCCCGGCCAGACCCTCGACGATCTGGCCGCCGACATCGCCTTTTACGGCGAGCGCGATATCGACATGATCGGGATGGGGCCGTACCTCCATTCCCAGGGCGGGGCGATGCCCGCCGCCGCAATGATGGCGAAGGATCCCCTGCTCTTCCTCGGCCTCAAGATGATCGCGGTCACCCGGCTCGCCTTGCCGACCCTCAACATCGCCGCCACCACCGCCTTGCAGGCCCTGGTCGAGGATGGACGCGAACGCGGCATCAGCTTTGGCGCCAATGTCACGATGCCCAACGTCACTCCGCGCGGGGTGCGTCGCAACTATCAGCTTTACGATGGCAAGCCCTGCCTCGACGAAGGCAGCCTGGAATGCCGGGGCTGCCTTGAGCGCCGGGTGATCGCCGCCGGTCGCCGAGTCGGTTGGGACGAATGGGGCGATTCTCCCCATGCCCGCCTCCGCCTGCCCGACTCCATCCAGGCGTAATCCCCCCCTTTCCGTCCACCTCTGGCCCGCGCTGGGACCAACCGGTCCCGGCGATATGGCCGTTCGACACCCTAGTCGGTCGTGAAAAAGTCCTTCGGCCTTTGGCCTCAGTGTACTTTTCCCCGGTTCAAAAAGAATCCCCGTGCTCAATCAAGCTTTCCGCGCGGGGATGGATTTACTTCCCTCCGAGGCCGATGGGCGACGCCCACGGCTTCGGAGGCTGGTGAAACAGACAACACGAAAAATGGGCGCTGGGCCGCCCCTAGCCCATTTTTCTCCTTTTAATCCAACGGGAAAAAGTACACCGAGCGACAGCGAGGGACTTTTTCACGGGAGACACCCTATCCACACGGGCAGCTTGCCACCTACCCGTAGGAGGCGTTATCAAGGGTGGGAACGAACCGGTGCGTCGGGGTAGCCGCCGCCGCCAGGGGGAGGTCTGCGCGTGCAGCCAAATTTGAATACACAAGACTGTATTTTTTGTATCATCCAGACCATGAGCGCGGCAAAGATCGCGTCCGCAAGAAACGCTGAATATAACCAATGTATCAGATAGGGAGAAACATGATGCTGCTGACCGGGCAGGACAAAGAGAAAACCCTTATATCAAGACTCGTAAAAAAACACGGGCGCCAACAATCTTCACTCATTCCAATTATGCAGTCTGTTCAAGCAGAGTGCGGTTTTGTTTCTGAATTTGCGATGCAATATATTGCCGATCTGATCGGAATTTCCGCATCCGAGGTGTTGGGCGTCGCCACCTTCTTTCATTTCATTAACAAAAAGCCCAAGGGCAAGTTCATCATCCGGCTCAGCCGTGATATGTCTTCGATTATGAAGGGAGCCAAATCGGTCGCCCGTCAGCTCGAAAACGATCTGGGCATCCGCTTTGGCGAGACGACGCCGGACGGGATGTTCACCCTGGAATGGACCAGCTGCATCGGGATGAATTACCAGGCCCCGGCGATGATGGTGAACAACGAGGTGTTCTCCAATCTGACGCCGCCCAGGGTTCACCGGGTGATCGAGGATTGTCGGCAGGAATTCAACGCCCGCCGCCCCACCGTCGGCAATGTCGGCGAGACCTACGCCAACACCCTCAACTACACCAATCACGAGATCAATTCCGGCTTGCAGCGGGCGGTGTCGGTCAGCCCCTCCGAGGTGATCGCCGAACTGACCGTGTCCGGTCTGCGCGGTCGCGGCGGCGCGGGTTTCCCCACCGGGATCAAGTGGAATTTGGCCTCGAAGGCCAAGGGCGATTGCAAATACATCATCTGTAACGCCGACGAGGGCGAGCCCGGCACCTTCAAGGACCGCATCATCCTCGGCAAATATGCCGACATGGTGTTCGAGGGGATGACGATCGCCGCCTATTCGATCGGTGCGCGCGAAGGCGTCGTCTATCTGCGCTGGGAATACACCCATTTGAAGCCGCATCTCGAAGCGGTGCTGGAAGCGCGGCGCAAGTCCAACCTGTTGGGTGCCGACATTCTGTGCCAGAAGGGATTCTGTTTCGACATCCGCATCCATATGGGCGCGGGCGCCTATGTCTGCGGCGAGGAAACCGCGCTGATCGAAAGCCTGGAAGGGCGGCGCGGCGAGCCGCGCAACCGTCCCCCCTACCCGGCCGAGCGCGGCCTGCACGGCCAGCCGACCGTCGTCAACAATGTCGAGACCCTGGCGACGCTGTCTTGCATCATCTCGCGCGGGGCCAAATGGTTCTCGTCGATGGGGACCGAGCGCTCGAAGGGCTTCAAGCTGTTCAGCGTCTCGGGCGATTGCTCGCGCCCCGGCGTCTATGAACTGCCCTGGGGCATCACCGTCGATCAATTGCTGGAAACCGTCGGCGGCCAGGGGGCCAAGGCGGTGCAGATCGGCGGCTATACCGGGCAGTTGGTCCCGGCCCGTCAGTTCGACCGCCGCCTCGCCTATGAGGATCTTGGCATCGGCGGTTCGATCATCGTCTACAGCGCCGAGCGCGACATGCTCGAAGTCGCCGAGAACTACCTCGAATTCTTCGTCGAGGAATCCTGCGGCCAGTGCACCACCTGCCGCGTCGGCAATCAGAAGCTGCTGGAAGGTATCCGGCTGCTGCAACAGGGGAAATGCTCCAACCGCTATTTGAATGACCTGATCAGTCTCAGCGAGACGGTCAAGCTGGCCTCGAAATGTGGCCTGGGTCAGGCGAGTCCCAACGTGGTCATCGCCCTCAATGCGCATTTCAAGGAAGAAATCATGGCCCGCCCGATCCTGGGCGCCGCCTGACCGGCCAAAGCGGGGAGATCAGATTACAATGGATACCTTTCCTTCGAACGACGAATCCCAGCCCGCCGCCGATGCCGCGGACGCTGGAAACCATGAAACCGCCCCGGTCGAGACCGAGGTGCCGTTGATCGCCGTCACCATCGACGGCATCGACGTCGAAGTGCCCTATGGCACCACGATCCTTGACGCCGCCCGTCGGGTGGGCTTGCGGATTCCCACCTTGTGCCATCACGACGATCTGTGCACCGCCGGCGTCTGTCGCATCTGCGTCGTCGCCGTCGAGGGGATGCGGACGCTGCAAGCCGCCTGCGCCACTCCGGTGACCCAGCCGGTCAAGATTCAGACCAACACCCCTGCCGTCCGCACCGCGCGGCGGCACGTCGTCGATCTGATGCTGTCGAATCACTATGGCGACTGTACCATCTGCAAGCGCAACAACAATTGCGAGTTGCAGTCGCTCGCCAAGGAATATGGCGTCGATTACTATCGCTTCGGCCATCCGACCGAGCCCAAATACGCGATCGACCGCTCCAGCCCCTCGGTCGTGCGCGACATGAACAAGTGCGTGCTGTGCCGCCGTTGCGTCCGCACCTGTAGCGAGTTGCAAGGCGTCGGCGCGTTGCTGGTCAAGGGACGCAGCGTCCGCTCGCGCATCGCCACCTTCGGCGACAAGCCGCTGTCCTCGGTGGTCTGCGTCAATTGCGGCCAGTGCATCAATCGCTGTCCCACCGGCGCGCTGACCGAGTTGGACCAGACCGACGAGGTCTGGGCGATGCTCGACGATCCCACCAAGCATGTGGTGATCCAGACCGCGCCGTCGCCGCGTGCCGCGATCGGCGAGTGTTTCGGCCTGGAAGCGGGCAGCCAGGTGACCTATCAGCTCAATACCGCGCTGAAGCGGATGGGCTTCGACGGCGTGTTCGACACCAACCACACCGCCGACCTGACGATCCTCGAAGAAGGCACCGAGCTGATTATCCGGCTCTATCAGGCCCTGGTGCAGGGCGATACCGATATCGCCCTGCCCCAATTCACCAGTTGCTCGCCGGGCTGGGTCAAATATCTCGAGCATTTCTATCCGCACGCGGTGCCCAACCTGTCTTCGGCGAAGAGCCCGATGCAGATGTTCGGCGCGCTGCTGAAGACCTATTACGCCGACAAGAAGGGGATCGACCCCAAGGACATCGTCGTCGTCGCCCTGATGCCCTGTACCGCCAAGAAGTTTGAGTGCAACCGTCCCGAACTGTGCTCGAGCGGCTTCAAGGACGTCGATTACGCCCTGACCACCCGTGAACTGGCCAAGATGGTCGCGGAATCCGGCATCGACCTGCCCCACCTGCCCGACAGCCCGTTCGACGAGCCGTTCGGCGACGGGACCGGCTCGGGCAACATCTTCGGCGCCACCGGCGGGGTGATGGAAGCCGCGCTCCGCACCGTGATCGAAGTCGTCACCGGCAAGCAGGTCGAGAATTTCTTCGACCACGCCAACATCTTGCCGGTGCGCGGGATCGAAGGGGCACGGATGGCCGAAATTCCGATCTCGGAAGTCGGACCGGTCCCCGATCTGTTCAAGCCCCTGGTGCCGGATTGGGATTGGCTGCGCGGCGTGACCTTGCGTGTCGGCATCGTCCACGGCTCGGCCAACGCCAAGATGGTGATGGAAGACATCAAGGCGGGCGGACCGTTCAGCAAGTGCCACTTCATCGAGTTCATGGCTTGCCCCGGCGGTTGCCTGGGCGGCGGTGGCCAGCCGATCCCGACCGACGCCGCGATCCGCGCCAAGCGGTCAAAGGCGATCTATCAGATCGACAGCGACTTCGCGATCCGCAAGTCGCACGAGAACCCGGTGGTGCTCCAGCTTTATCGCGAGTTCCTCACCGATGGGCCGTGCGGTCACATCGCCCACCACCACCTCCACACTCATTATTCCCCGCGCGGCAAGTTCATGTCGTAAGGGAAAATGGATCGGCTCCCCCGTCTTTCGGCGAGACGGGGGAGCCTGCTCCATCTCAGGCCCCAGGCTGGGGAGGCGGATTACGGGCTCGGCAGCTTGGCCGGGGTGCGCGGATCGATATTGGCCTTGATCCCGCCGCTAAAGCTGGCGACATCGAAGCCGTTCTGGCTCAGAACCCGCGCGGCGAAATAGCTCATCTTGCCAAAGGCACAGACGGTCACCACCGGACGGCTGCGGTCGAGTGTGTCGAGGCTGGCCCGCAGCGACAGGAACGGGATGTTGATCGCCTTGCCCGGAACCGGGAAAGCCTCGGACAGCGCCTTGCCACGGACATCGACGACCTGCACCTGGGGATCGCTCGGCAAATCGCTGGTGTGGACGACCAGTCCGTCGCGGCGGTTACAGGCGGCGAAACCGGCGAGATTGATGACATCCTTGGCCGAACCGAACGGCGGCGCATAGGCCAGTTCCAGGTGGCACAGATCCTCGACCGTCATCTGGGCGACAATTGCGGTGGACAGCACGTCGAGGCGCTTGTCGATCCCCTCGTAACCGCTGACCTGGGCACCGAGCAGACGTCCGCTTGTCGGCTCCCAAACGATCTTCAGCGTCATCGGCCGCGCGCCGGGATAGTACGAGGCATGGTGGCTGTCGTTGACCGACACCGTCTCGTAAGGGAGTCCGGCGGCGGCAAGGCGCTTTTCGCTCCAGCCGGTGATGCCGACCACCGCCTCGAAAGCGCGGACGATTCCGGTCCCGACCGAACCGGGATACGGACGCGCCTTCTCCGGCATGAAGATATGGTCGGCGGCAACCCGCCCCTGGCGGTTGGCCGGGCCACCCATCGGAACCGCGGTCTTGCTGTCGATGACGCGGTCGATCGTTTCCACCGCGTCCCCGGCGGCATAGATGTCGGGATCGGAGGTCCGCTGGAACGGATCGACGACGATATGTCCTCTCGCCCCCAATTCCAGACCGGCCGCCTTGGCCAATTCGCTGTCGGGCTTTACCCCGATCGAGAGAACGACGATATCGGCGTCGAGACACGCGCCCGAGGAGAGGTGGCAGCGCACATGGTTCGCCTCGCTCTCGAAGCGGGCGATGCCGTCGCCGAGATGCAGGCCGATCTCGTGATGGCGCAGTTCGCTTTCGACCAAAGCCGCCATCGGCGCGTCGAGCGGCGGAATGACTTGTTTTTGCAACTCGACCAATTGGACCGACAGTCCCTTGCGATACAATTGTTCGGCCATTTCCAGCCCGATGAAACCGGCGCCGATGACGACCGCTCGCATACCGGTCTCGGTCGCCGCGATGATCCGGTCCATGTCCTGGAGGTTGCGCAGCGTGAAGATGCGGGAATCCTCAATCCCCGGCAGCGGGGGACGCAGCGGCGACGCGCCAGGGGCCAGCATCAGCTTGTCATAGGAGAGGAATTCGCTCTGCCCCGTGTCGAGGTTCTTGACCTCGACCCGCTTGTTGGCGCGGTCGATCGCGACCGCCTCGGTGCGGACGCGCACATCGAGGTTGAGAAGGGCCTTCAGCGATGCGGCGGACTGAACGGCAAGCGCGTCGCGGTTCGGAATTTCGCCGCCGATATGGTACGGCAGCCCGCAATTGGCAAACGACACGTCCGGGCCACGCTCGACGATGGTGATTCGCGCCGACTCGGACAGGCGACGCGCCCGCGCAGCGAAGGAGGCGCCGGCGGCGACGCCGCCGATGACGAGGATGCTATTGTGCTCCACGGACAATACTCCCAAGAAGGTCGATCCAGGGTCGTGACGACGACCTCTGAGAGAGACCCTATTGCAAAACATTATATCAATCAATATAATGTTTCAGAATATATTATGGAGTTGGAATGGAACCCGCCCGATCCGTCCCCAGCATCGATACGATGCGCGCTGCGGCAGCCGAAGCCACCTCAACCCTGTTCGCGCTCGCCAACGAAACGCGCCTGCTGCTGCTATGCCAATTGTGCAAAGGCGAAAAATCTGTGGGTGAGCTGGAAGCATTGCTCGATATCCACCAGCCGACGCTGTCCCAACAATTGGGCGTCTTGCGTTCGGATGGGCTGGTCGAAACCCGGCGCGAAGGAAAGCGGGTTTACTACACCGTGAAAAATCCAAAGGTTATCACCCTACTCACGACGCTCTTTGAACTTTACTGTCCTGGCGAAGTGGAAAATACATGAATATCGACTGGATCAACTTCACTCCGTTATCGGCGGCGTCTGGTGGCGTGCTGATCGGCCTCGCTGCCGCCCTGATGTTTCTTTTGCTGGGGCGGATTGCCGGAATCAGCGGGATCGTCGCGGGTTTGTTGCGCCCCTCCACCCCAGGCGACATCGCTTGGCGGGCGGCTTTTGTCCTTGGGCTCTGCCTCGCCCCGCTGGCCTATTCCCTGTTTTCCACCCTGCCGGAGGTCCGCATCGACGCGGGCTGGCTGTCGATCGTCGTCGCGGGGGTTCTGGTCGGGTTTGGCGCGCGGATGGGCTCGGGATGCACCAGCGGTCACGGTGTCTGCGGTCTGTCGCGTCTGTCGCCCCGCTCGCTGGTCGCGACGGCAAGCTTCATGGCCACCGGCTTCCTGACCGTTTTTGTCGTTCGTCACCTGCTTCCGTGAGGACAGTCCATGACCCTTTTTCTTTCCTTCGCGATCGGACTGACCTTCGGGCTCGGATTGATCGTTTCCGGGTTGGGCAATCCGGCCAAAGTCCAAGGCTTTCTTGATCTCGCCGGTGCCTGGGACCCGTCGCTGATTCTGGTGATGGGAGGCGCGATCGCGGTCGGTCTCGTTGCCTTCCGGATCGGCGGGCGCAAAGCGCTCTCTTTTCTGGGCAAGCCGATGCAGCTTCCGACTCAAAAACAGATCGACACCCGTCTTGTCGTCGGCAGCGCCCTGTTCGGTGTCGGCTGGGGACTGGCCGGCATCTGCCCCGGTCCGGCTCTGGTCCTGCTCGGATTCGGAGCCACAAAAGGCATCGCCTTTGTCCTTGCGATGCTGTTCGGGCTGGGTCTCTTCGACCTCATCTCGCGGCGGACAGGCCCGGCAAAGTAAGAAGGAGGACCGTCCGCGCGGCGCGGACGGTCCTCCTTCTTCATCGCAAAAAACCACTCAACCGATCGGACGTCCGTCCTTGCGGCGGATCGCCACCACCGACGGGCGAGGCGGCATATCGTCCTTGAAATCCGGCCAGCGGGTGGAGGGCGAGTCAAAGGTCGAATCCTCGCCCGGATGCTGAACCGCCGCGAACAGAGTGGTGCCATCGGGAGTGAAGCAGGGGCCGCACATCTCGGCATCTTTCGGTACGGCATAGAAGAACTTGACCAGCGCGCGGCCTTCGCCTTCCAGATCGCAGGCATAGATGCCGTCCGGGATGCCGTGGCGGGCCTGGGCCGATCCCTGATCGGTGGCAATCCACAGCCGTCCCTTGCGATCGAAGGTGATGTTGTCGGGACAAGACAGCCACTGACCGTATTGCGCGGTCTTGGGGTGATAGTGAGCCCCATCCTTTTCGGCCCCCGCCAGCAACAGCACCGACCAGCGGAACCGTTCGGCGTCATGGTGGGCAGTTCCGGGCTTGCCCGCCCCCGGCGGAATCAGTTCCAGAATATGGCCGTGACGGTTGTCCGAGCGCGGATTGGCCCGGCTGACCTTTTCCGGCGGGCGTTTGGTGTTGTTGGTCAGCACCATATAAACCTTGCCGGTGACCGGGCTGGCCTCGACATCCTCGGGCCGGTCCATCGGGGTCGCCCCCAGCAGATCGGCGGCCCGGCGCGTCTCGATCACCACGTCGGCCTGGGAATTGAAGCCGTTGGCCGGGATCAGCGGTCCCTGGCCGAACACCAGCGGCAGCCAGACCAGCCCGCCTTCGTCATCGAAGCGGGCAACCGACAAGGTGCCCTCGTCGAGCAGGCCGAAATTGGCCTGACGCCGGGTCGGGTCGTATTTGCGGGCGGCAACAAAGCGATAGAGATATTCGAACGCCTCGTCATCGCCGGTATAGACCACCACCTTGCGATCCGGGGTGACGACAACCGTGGCGGCCTCGTGCTTGAAGCGGCCGAGCGCGGTCCGCTTGACCGGGGTAAAGGTGGGATCGTAAGGGTCGATTTCGACCACCCAGCCGAAGCGATTGGGCTCGTTCGGCTCTTTCTCGACGTTGAAGCGGTCGTGGAAGCGCGACCAGGCATAGCGGCTCTTCCCCTTCAACCCCATCCGGGCATGGTTGGCCGCCTCTTGGGTCTTCTTCGGGTCACCGCCGAAATAGGTGTCGATGTTCTCCTCGGCGATCAGCACGGTTCCCCACGGGGTCACGCCGCCCGAACAATTGTTCAGCGTCCCGATCACCGTGCGGCCATCGGGATCGGCCGAGGTCCGCAGCCGGGGATGTCCGGCGGCGGGACCGGACAGGGCAATCCGGGTCGATAGCGCCGACAGACGGCGATTGAACGGACTGGCCTCGACAACGCTCCATGTGTCGCCCTCGCGGCGAATCTCGACGATACCATGGCCATGGGCGGCGATCTCGGCATCGACCTGCTCGCGGGTCATCGTCTCGAGCTTGGTTTTGATCTCCAGCCCCGGGAACATCAGTTCGGGATTGGTATATTCGAAATTGGCGCACAACAGCCCGTGGTCGGAGACCGTTGACCCCACCGGCAACGGCAGGAAGGCCAGAAAGTCGTTGTTATAGCCAAACCGCTTTTCCTGTCCGGCCGCGGTCAAGCGGCGCGGATCGAACGGCTCCAGTCCCGCCTCGATCGGATCGCCCCAGCGGACCAGAACCTGGGCGGCGTGACCGGGCGACACCGCCTGATCCGGGCTGATGGTGTGGGACGGCTGGACGAAGGTGAGCGTCGAGGGATCGCCCATCGTGCCCGCGAACGCGGCACCCGGCAGCGCGGCAAAAGCGGTGCTGGCGAGAAGGCCCTGGACGACCTCGCGGCGCGACAGGCGGGCGTCGATCAGCTCCGACAGGGAGGGAGAGGTCGAACGTGCGGACATCGAACTGACTCCGTCAATGAATGAAAAGGGAATGCGGGGCACCGCAATGCGGGCACAGCCAGTCTTCGGGGAGAAGCTCGAACGGCACGCCGGGCGGAATGCCCTGAAGCGGTTCGCCCTCGGCGGGGGAATAGACATGGCCGCAGCGATTGCAGACCCACAGCGCCAGCGCACCATTGGTGTCTCGCGCCATGATCGGGGCAAGAGGGAAAGCCGATTCGCTCATTCCCTGAAATTAGCCCGACCGCTCCATCCTGTGGATGGCGTTTCGATGAAAATTGCGACGATCAAAGTCCAGGGAGCGTCGCCGTGGTATCGCCGCCCAAGCGCCACACTTCGCGGGCCTTGGACGGCGACAGCCCGAACCAGCGGGAAAACGCCCGGGTAAAGGCCGACAATTCGGAATAGCCCAGGAAAAAGGCCAGATCCGACAACGGAATATGCGCCTGACGAACATAATGCTCGGCCAGATCGCGCCGCACTTCCTCGGCCAAAGCGGAAAAGGCGATGCCGTACTCGGCCAGACGGCGTTGGAGGGTCCAGCGGGCCAGCCCCAGCCCCTCGGCGACGTCCTCGATATGGGCGGCCCCCTCGGGCAGACGGCTGCGGATTTCCGCCCGCACCCGGTCGAGAAACGGGGTAATTCCGGTGCCTCCGGCCAGCGCGATCAGGTGGGCGCGCAGACCGGTCAGCCGGGCCAGATCGCCGCCCGGCATCCGCCGTCCCAGATCGCGGTCGCGGAACACCAGACAATTGGTGCGCTGAGCGAACTGAACCGGCGCATCAAACGCGGTGCGGTGTTCGCGCCAGTCCAGCGGCTGGGGGTGCTCGAACTGCACCTCTTCGGGAGCCCAATCGCGGCCCAAACAGGTGCGAAAGACGTTGGCGAACATCCCCATCGTCAGTTCGGCGTCCTGGCGTCGCTCCAGGATGCGGCCGTCGAGAATGCGGTATTCCAGCCGCAGCATCTCGCCCTCGCGGACAAAACGGGTTTCGGTCGCCTGCTGATGGAACGGAAACAAAGTCGCCAGATTCTCCACCGCCGCCCCCAGCGTCGGCGAGGCCAGGGCGATCTCGCCAATCAGGCCCAGATCATGCGGCTGGAATTGCTGGCCGAACCACAGCCCGAAATTGTCGTGCCGGGTTTCGCCCGCCGCCAGTTCCATCATCGCGCAATAGGCCCCCAGATCGAGGGCAAGGATCGGATTGCCCAGACAATCCTCGCTGACCCCGGCCCGGCTGAACACGGTGTCAGCCTGTCCGCCATGGCTGAGGATAAACCGGGCCACGCCTGAAGCTGCGGCAGCCAGAATGTTCCGTTGCCTATTTTCAAGGCACCCCGACGGGGGAAATTGCTGATGATGCGCGCGCGCCGATGCCATCGGACACCTCCACCCGAATACCTTGCAAGCATCGAGCCAAACGAGAACGGGTCGCCCCGATTGGGGCGACCCGCATTCCAAAGAGAGGCTTCGACCCGATCAATCGACCAGAGCACGCGCCTCGTTCTGAGCCAGATCGAGCATATCGTCCGCCTCGGCTCCGTCCCGCAGATGGGCGGTGAAGCGGTAGAAGATAAAGCCGAGCAGGAACAATCCGCAGAACAGAGCGAACACCAGGACGTTGAAGTAGATCATCGTCACCAGCGCCACCAGGGCACACACCAGGGCAATCGCCGGGAACACCGGATAGAACGGCGCGCGGAACGGACGCTCCAGATTGGGTTCGCTGGCGCGGAGCTTGAACAGGGCGGCCATCGACATGATGTACATCACGATCGCCCCGAACACCGACATCGTCACGATATTGGCGGTCAGCGGCAATCCGCCGATCTCGATCAGGCTGTCGGAGAAGATCGCGGCGATTCCAACCACGCCGCCCGCCAGGATCGCCTTGACCGGGGTCTTGGTCACCGGATTGACGGTGGCGAAGGTCGGCGGCATGAACCCGGCCCGGGCCAGGGCGAAAATCTGGCGCGAATAGCCCATGATGATGCCGTGGAACGAGGCGATCAGCCCGAACAGACCGATCCACACCAGCATGTGCAGCCAGCCGGAATTGTCGCCGACAACGATCTTCATCGCCTGGGGCAGCGGATCGTTGACGTTGGCAAGGCTGCTCCAATCGCCGACGCCGCCCGCCATGATCATCGTGCCGAACGCCAGCGTCACCAGGGTCAGGATGCCCGCGATATAGGCAACCGGAACGGTGCGGGTCGGATTGCGGGTTTCCTCGGCCGCCATCGCCGCACCCTCGATCGCCAGGAAGAACCAGATCGCGAAGGGGATCGCCGCGAACACGCCCGAAATCGCCTCGGAAGAGAAGCCGGACCCGCCCGCCCAGCCGTTCAGGGCGAAATTGGCCCAGCTAAAGCCGGGCGACACCACGCCCATGAACACCAGCAATTCGATGATCGCCAGCACGGTGATCAACAATTCGAAGGTGGCGGCAATCGTCACTCCAGCGATGTTGAGGCCCATGAATACGACATAGGCCCCGACGGCGGCCAGTTTCGGATCGAGTCCGGGGAACTGGACGTTGAGGTAGGAGCCGATGGCCAGCGCGATCGCGGGCGGAGCGAACACGAACTCGATCAGGGTGGCGAACCCGGCGACGAAGCCGCCCTTAGCCCCGAAAGCGCGGTAGGAATAGGCGAACGGCCCGCCCGCATGGGGAATCGCGGTGGTCAGCTCGGTGAAGCTGAAGATGAAGGTGGTGTACATCACCGCAATCAGGATCGTCGTCACCAGGAACCCCAGGGTTCCCGCCGCCGCCCAGCCATAGGACCAGCCGAAATATTCACCCGAGATTACCAGTCCGACGGCGATGCCCCACAGATGCAGGCCGGACAGGCTTCGTTTCAGTTCTGTTTTTGGAGGATTGGACATGAGAATATTCCTTTGCCGTGCAACGAGTTAGGCATCGTGATCAAGCCGGGGAGCGCCCGGCCCGATCGGTTCCGCTCGGTTTGCGTCTTCTTTGAGATCAACCCCGGTCAGTCGCAAATGCCGGGCTTGACGCGCCAGCCAGACCAGTTTGTCGGCGGCCTGAGATGGCGACAGGCCACCGCCATGAATGTTGGAAATACAATTGCGCTCGGAATCCCGCCGCCCGGAGCGCGGAGCGTAGGTGAGGTAAATCCCCAGCGAATCAGCCGCCGACAGACCGGGCCGTTCGCCGATCAGCACCGCCACCAATTGCGCGCCCAGCTTTTCCCCGATCGGATCGCCGATCGCGACGCGGGCCTGGCTGGCGAACACCACCGGCGCGATCCGCCAGCCCGGCAGGCGGTCGAAGATCGCGGCAATCGTCGGCGCGGCCCAACTCTGCACCGCCGCCGCCGACAGACCGTCGGCGATCACCAGGGCCAGATCCCATCCGCCGTCGCTAAGGCCGACCGCGCTGGTTTCGTCCAGCCTGCGGCCGAGATCGGGACGGCGCAGATAGGTCTGGCGGTCCGGCGCAGCGCTGTGAACGGACAGAACCGGACCGGACGGCAAGGCCGCCGCGACGCGGTCCCAATCGACCCGACCGTGCACCGCGTCGCGGGCTTGGGCATGGGCGAGTTGGAAGTCGAGCAGCGGCCGCAGCGGCATGGCGTCGCCGGACCGGCCAAGACCGATGCGGGCGCGGGTGGCGGCGCGGAAGCGGGCGAAGGGATCGAGCGGAATCGGGCTGTCGGCCATAATCAGGCTCCCTGTCCCAGCAAGCGGGTGATCGGCAGACCGCCCGCCGCCAGCGGAGCCAGCCGACCGACCGAATCGAGCATCCCCATCCGGCCCAGCCAGGCGTCGAATTCCGGGGCGGGACGCAGGTCGAGCAGATGGCGCAGGCCAAGCACGTCGTGGTAGCTGAGGCTTTGATAATTCAGCATCACGTCGTCGGCCCCCGGCACGGCGATCACGAAATTGACCCCGGCGGTGCCCAGCAACGTCATCAGGACATCCATGTCGTCCTGATCGGCCTCGGCATGATTGGTGTAACAGACGTCAACGCCCATCGGCACGCCGAGCAGCTTGCCGCAACAATGGTCTTCAAGACCGGCGCGGATGATCTGTTTCGAATCGTAGAGGTATTCCGGCCCGATGAAGCCGACGACGGTGTTGACCAGCAATGGCGAGAACGGCCGCGCCACGCCATAGGCCCGCACCTCGACAGTCTGCTGGTCGAGACCGTGATGGGCGTCGGCTGACAGCGCACTGCCCTGCCCGGTCTCGAAATACATCACGTTGGTGCCGACTGTGCCGCGCTGCAACGACAGCGCCGCCGCCTGGGCCTCGGCCAGCATCGACAGCGAGACGCCAAAGCCCCGGTTGGCCGCTTCGGTTCCGGCGATGCTCTGGAACACCAGATCGAGCGGGGCGCCGCGTTCGATCGCCTGGATCGAGTTGGTGACGTGGGTTAGGACACAGGTCTGGGTCGGGATGTCGAAGCGGGTGCGAACCTCGTCCAGCATCGACAAAAGCGTGATGCAGGCCGCAACATTGTCGGTGGCCGGATTGATCCCGATCACCGCGTCGCCGATCCCGAACAACAGCCCGTCCAGGGTCGAGGCGGCGATGCCCAGCGGGTCGTCGGTGGGGTGGTTGGGCTGGAGCCGGGAGCCGAGCCGCCCCGGCAGGCCGAGGGTCGAGCGGAAGGCGGTGACGACCCGGCATTTCGCCGCGACCGCGATCAGATCGGCGTTGCGCATCAGCTTCGACACCGCCGCGACCATTTCCGGGGTCAGACCGGGGGCCAGCGCCGCCAGTGTCTCGCTCGTCGCCGCATAGGACAGCAACCAGTCGCGGAACTGCCCCACCGTCATGTGGGAGACAGGAGCGAAGGCGGCCACGTCGTGTCCGTCCAGGATCAGGCGGGTGACCTCGTCCTCTTCATAGGGAACCAGCGCCTCGGACAGAAAAACCGTGAGCGGCAGATCGGCCAGCACCATCCGTGCCGCGACACGGCGCAATTCGCTGTCGGCGGCAAGACCGGCCAGTTCGTCCCCCGACCGAAGCGGCGAGGCGCAAGCCATCACCGTCTTCAGATCGGAAAAGACATGGCGTTCGCCGCCCGCATTCACCGCATACCGAGGCATTGCCGCCTCCGCCCTGTTCACTCGATAGGGGGAGTATGGCAAAGGAAGCGACCGCTCCGCTTGACATTTCAGCACAAAATTTAGGCTGTGATATTTATTGCCTATAGATTGGGCATTGAGGCGGATCTTCTCGTTTTAGACCATGGCGCCGCCACCGCCGCCCGTGCGCATCCCGCGCAACGAAAAAGGCCCCGGACGATTCCGGGGCCTTTATTGCCTGCAACGGCCGGCAAAAGCCTACTTGGCGATGATGACTTCCGACGATTTGATGATCGCCTGGACGCTGTCGCCGATCTTGAGGTCGAGATCATCGACGGCTTCGTTCGAAATCACCGAGGTCACGGTCTGTCCACTGACGTCGACCTTCACCTTGGCGACGATCTGCCCCTTAACGATTTCGATGACTTTACCGTTGAGGGCATTGCGAGCACTGAGTTTCATGAACAACCTCCATCCGAATGAAGCAGACGATATCGAAACCATCCACATCCGGATAATAACAAACGATCATGAAGAGTCAACTCTGTTGTCAAAGCGAAGGCAGATCTCGATCCGTTACGAAGTCTTCCTTCATATCGATGTCTGGTTAATTCGAACAAAGTCTATGGTGCCGTCATGGTGTTGATGGTAACAACGATTAAATCTTGGGCAAGGATCGACCCCATTCTTACCAAAGACTTCTCACAAACCCGACAGAGAAGCGCCCCTGGATTGAGAGAGTCGCAGCCCACCCCCCATCTCCCCGAATAGTTTTACCCCCTTGCCGGGCGATGGTATGGTTTCGAATCTGCTGCCGCATCGGCCTTCCCGATGTTCGGGAGGGTGCACCAACCGACGGGAGACGCCGACGTGAAAAACGAATCCTTCTGGCTGATCGCCCTGATTGCCGTCGTTCTGTTCTGCGCCGCACTTGAGGTGCAGCAATCCAATTCGGCGAACGATTCCACCTCCCCACCACAGGGCGCGGCGGACCGCTGACCACATTTTCTCCTTATTTCTTCGGCACAAGCAGCAAAACACAGCAGTTCAAGGAGCCCCGATGCCCCTTTCGACGATCCGTGCCTTTCTGCGACTTGAAGTTTCCGGCGGTATCTTGCTGGTCGCCGCCGCGATTGTGGCGATGGTCCTGGCGAACTCCCCGGCTCAATCGGGATATCTGGCGCTGCTGCATCTGCCGCTGGGATTTGTCCTCGGCGGAACCGATCTGTCGAAGAGTCTGCACCATTGGATCAATGACGGCCTGATGGCGGTGTTCTTTCTGCTGGTCGGGCTGGAGATCAAACGCGAGGCGATTTCGGGCGAATTGTCCAGCCTGCGCCGCGCCGCCCTGCCCATCCTGGCCGCGATCGGCGGGATGATTGTTCCGGCGCTGGTCTATCTCGGCTTCACCTGGGGCGATCCGGTGACGATGCGGGGCTGGGCGATTTCCTCGGCCACCGACATCGCCTTTGCCGTCGGGGTGCTGGCCCTGGCCGGACGGCGAGCCCCGCCGTCGCTGCGAATCTTCCTGCTGGCGCTGGCGATCATCGACGACCTTGGCGCGATCATCATCATTGCTTTGTTCTATACCGCCCAGATTTCGCTGACCTTCCTGGCGCTCGCCGCCGCCGCCCTGGCTGGCCTGATCGCGCTGAACCGGCTGGGCGTGACCCGCCTCCTCCCCTATCTGGTGGTGGGGGCCCTGCTCTGGCTGTTCGTGCTGGAATCGGGCGTTCACGCCACCCTGGCCGGTGTCGCGCTGGGGCTGACGATCCCGCTGCGCCAGCCTGCGGGCACGGTCCAATCGCCACCGCTGTTGCGGGCCGAGCACGCACTGCACCCCTGGGTGACTTTCGCGATCCTGCCGCTGTTCGCTTTTGCCAATGCCGGAATCCCGCTGTCCGACGCAGATCCGGCGGTACTGTCCCATCCGGTTACGCTGGGGGTGGCGCTGGGGCTGTTCCTGGGCAAGCAGGCTGGGATCATGCTGGCGATCGGGCTGGGTCTTGCGTTGAAGATCGGCGCATTGCCTGCCGGTGCCACCCCGCGCCAGCTCTACGCGATGGCGGTCCTGACCGGGATCGGCTTTACCATGAGTCTGTTCATCGGCACCCTGGCCTTCACCGATCCCACCTATGACGTCCCGGTCCGGTTGGGCGTTCTGGGCGGCTCGCTGTTGTCGGCGGCGCTGGGCTTCGCCCTGCTGACGGTAGGAGTGAAACGGCGGAACTGATCCGGGGCTTGCTCCGGATGAGACAGATCGGTATCATCTTGACCTTCTTCCAAGGTCGAGTGAGGGTAGCATGAGCCAACCGATCCTGTTCCAGCCGCTTTCTCTGCGCGGACTGACGCTGTCCAACCGCGTCGGTGTCGCTCCGATGTGCCAGTACAGCGCCCGCGACGGGCAGGCCCAGGACTGGCACGTTCAGCATTACGGCGCACTGGCGGCCTCGGGTCCGGGAATGGTGACGATCGAAGCCACCGGCGTGGTGCCCGAAGGACGGATTTCGGCCTATTGCCTGGGGCTTTACGACGAGGCGAGCGAAGCGGCGATGACCCGTCTCGTCGCATCGCTGAAACATGTCGGAACCAGCGCGGTCGCGATTCAGCTCGCCCATGCCGGGCGCAAGGCGGCGGCGATGCGGTCATGGGACGGCGGCGGTCCGGCTCCCGACGGCTGGCCGACCCTGTCGGCCTCGGACCTCGCGTTCGGTCCCGGCTGGCCCGCGCCCAAGGCAGCAACCGCCGACGATCTCGACCGGGTCACCGAGGGCTTCGTCCAGGCCGCGCAGCGGGCCTTGCGCGCCGGAATCGACGCGATCGAACTCCATTCGGCCCACGGCTATCTGCTCCACCAGTTCCTGTCGCCGCTGACCAACCGTCGCACCGACCGTTATGGCGGCTCGCTCGACAACCGGATGCGCTTCCCGCTCGAAGTGGTGGCAGCGCTGCGCCAAGCATGGCCAGCGGATAAGCCGCTCGGCATCCGCATCAGCGCCACCGATTGGGCCGAGGGCGGCTGGGATATCGACGAGGCGGTGATTTATGCGCAGGCGTTCCGCGACGCCGGAATCGATTATGTCTGCGTCTCGACCGGCGGGTTGGTGCCCGACGCCAAGGTGCCGGTCGGACCGGGCTACCAGCGCCCGTTCGCCCGTCGCATTCGCGCCGAAACCGGCCTCGTCACCCGCGCCGTCGGGCTGATCGCGTCCGGCCTCGACGCCGAGGCGACCTTGCAGGACGGCGACGCCGATCTGATCGCGATCGGGCGCGGCTTCCTCGACGATCCGCGCTGGACCTGGCGCGCCGCCGAGGCGCTGGGGGTCGAACTGGCCACCCCGCCGCAATATATCGCCGCCCGCCCCCGCTTCTGGCCGGGGGCCGCGCTGACCCGCCCGAAGGCGAAATAGCGCATCAGCAAAGCCGACGGGGGACGAGGCGACGCCCGCCCCTCCCCCGTCGGAGCCTTGGCGCTCAGGCCGCGCTGGCGTCGGCGAGGATCAGATCGGCGGCGCGTTCGGCAATCGCGATCACCGGCGCATTGGTGTTCCCCGAGACCAGAATCGGCATGATCGAGGCATCGACGACGCGCAGGCCGCCGATGCCATGAACCCGCAATCGGGCATCGACCACCGCCTCGGCGCCCCGCCCCATCTTGCAGGTTCCGGCGGGATGGTAGAGGGTCCGCCCGCTCTCCCGCGCGAACTCAAGCAGATCGTCATCGCTGACAATTCCGGAACCGGGCGAGGTCTCATCGACCAGGAACGGGGCCAGGGCCGGTTGCGCGGCGATGGCGCGGCCCAATCCCAGCGCCCGAACCAAAGTGGCGCGATCGCGCTCGGCGTCGAGATAGTTAGGCCGAATCGACGGGGGCCGCAACGGGTCGGGCGAGGCGATCGTGATCGAGCCCCGGCTTTCGGGGCGAAGCTGGCACGGCCCCAGGGTAATCCCCGGCTGGCGCTCCAGTTCGTTGCTGCGGGGATCGAGTGTCGCGGGCATGTAATGGAACTGAATGTCGGGGCGGAGACCGTCAATGCCGCTGGCGGCAACCAGATTGACCTGGGCGGCACTCGCGCTCAACAGCCCGCGTCCGCCGAACAGATAACGGGCAATCTCCCACCCCAGCCGGGGCCAGCGGGATTGCTGGTTGACCGTCACCGCGTGGCGCACCCGGTATTTCAGATCGACGATATAATGATCCTGAAGATTGGCGCCGACGCCGCGCAGATTGGAGCGGATCGCGATCCCGTGTCCGCTCAGGATCTCGGCCGGGCCTATTCCCGAAAGCTGAAGAATCTGCGGCGAACCGATCGCTCCCGCGCTCAAGATCACCTCACGCCCGGCCCGGATCTCTTCCTCGTGGCCTTGGCGCAGGAAGCGCAGCCCGACCACCCGCCGCCCCTCGAACGACAAAGCGGTGACATGAGCGTCGGTGATGATCCGCAAATTCTTGCGCCGCCGCGCCCGCCGCAGATAGGCGACGGCGGTGCTATAACGGCGACCATGGCGGACAGTCTGCTGGAAATACCCGGCTCCATCGGCCCGGCTGCCGTTGAAATCGTCGGTCCGGGGCAGACCGGCTTGCTCGGCGGCGTCGATCAGTGCCGCCGAGAGCGGATGGCGCAGGCTGGGATCGCTGACCGCCAACGGCCCGCCAATGCCATGAAACGGATCGGCGCCGCGCTGCTGATCCTCGGCCCGGATGAAATAGGGCAGCAGATCGCTCCAGCCCCAGCCGGGATTGCCCAGCGCCCGCCAATCATCGTAATCCTCGGCCTGCCCTCGGATGTACAGCAAGCCGTTGATCGCCGAAGACCCGCCCAGAACCTTGCCGCGCGGCCAGGAAATCTGGCGGAAGCGGGTGCCGGGCTGGGGGTCGGTGCGGTACAGCCAATTGCCGCGTGGGTGGGTGCGGTTCCACACATAGCCGACCGGAATGTGGAAAGAGGGATGCCGACCGGCTCCCCCGGCTTCGATCAGCACCACTCGGTACAGACCGTTGGCGCTCAGCCGGTCGGCCAGGACGCATCCGGCCGACCCGCCGCCGACGATCACGAAATCGGCGCTCTCGGAATCGTGTGCGCGCGTCACCATGTCTCGGCCAATCCCAGCAATTCCATCGCCTTATGCCTCAATCCGGTCAGATAGGGATCGCTGCGGTGACGGGGGTAAGGCCGCTCGATCACGATATCAGCCTTGATCCGCGCCGGGCGGCCGCTGAACACCACCAACCGGGTCGCCATGAACAGGGCTTCCTCGATATCGTGGGTGACCAGCAAGGTGGTGAAGTTGGAGCGCTGCCACAGCGCCACCAGCTCCGACTGCATCGAAATCCGGGTGATCGAATCGAGCTTGCCCAGCGGCTCGTCGAGGATCAGCAGGCGGGGATCGTTGACCAGGGCGCGGGCCAGCGCGGCGCGCTGGGCCATGCCGCCCGACAATTGCTGAGGAAACGCCTTGGCGAACCCGTCCAGCCCGACCAGCGAAATCGCCTCGCCGATGCGGTGGCGATGGCTTTTCAGCAGCCCCTGGGCCTGGAGGCCAAGGGCGACATTGTCGTGCACAGTGCGCCAGGGATACAGGGTCGGGTCCTGGAACACCACCACCCGCGACGGGTCCGGCCCGGCAATCGGGAGGCCGTCGGCCTCGATGCTGCCCGATTTCGGCGTGTCCAACCCGGCGACAAGGCGCAGCAGGGTCGATTTGCCGCACCCGCTGGGGCCTAGCAGGGCGACGAACTCGCCCGGTTGAATATCAAGAGAGACATCGGACAGAACCGGCAGCACCTGACCGTCGAGGTCGAAGCTGTGATCGACATGCTCGATCGACACCGCCATGCCGGGCAGAACCGCCGGTTCGGCTTGGGCGAGCGCTACCATCTGACCAGCCCCTTTTGCCAGGATAACAGGTGGTTACGGACCTTGAACAACAAGGTGACCAGCGAGGAGCACACCACCGCCATCACCAGCAGCGCGGCATACATGTTGCCATAGGCCGCCCACCCCTGCGCCCATTGCAGATACCAGCCAAGGCCGGCCTTGACCCCCATCATCTCGGCGACGACCAGGACGACGAAGGCGCTGGTCAGCCCCATGAACAGGCCGACGAAGACGTGGGGCAGCGCCGCCGGAATGGCGACCCGCAGCACCAGAAAGCGCTCCTTGCCCCCCAGGGTGCGGGCGATGTCGTAATAGCTCGACGGCACGCTGGAGACTCCCGACCAGGTCAGGATCGCGACCGGAATCCCCGTCGCCAAGGCGATCAGGAACACGCTGGCGCTCCAGCTGGAGGGAAACAGGAAAAAGGCGACCGGCAACCAGGCGACCGGCGGCAGCGGCCCGATCAGCCGCAGGATCGGATGGCCCCAATAGGCGGCGGCCCGCGACCAGCCGATCGACACCCCGACGACGAAACCGGTTGCCGCGCCAAACGCGAAGCCGACTCCCAACAGCGCAATCGAGTGATAGGCGCATTCGAACAGACGGGGCCAATCATCGAGATAGGCTTCCAGCAGCCCCTGCGGCGGCACGAAGAAGGGCGGCGGCAGCCACATCAGCTTCGCGGTCACCGCTTCCCAGCCGGTTGCGGCCAGACCGAGCGCGACCAGCCACGCGCCAGAGGTCTTAACCCGCGCGAGCACAGGACCACTTAGAGAGCCCGCCAGACCGACGGCAAGCAGCACCCCGCCGATCGCCGCCTCAATCGCGGCAAGCTGCGCGGTATAGGTCCATTCATTGACGTCGTCCCACGCCCCCGTCACCAGGGCGGCCGCCAGCCAGGCCAAACCTGCCAACAGCCCGCCATACCAGGGGGCGTAATTGGTCCCGACGGCGGGGATGGTCCGGTGCGGAGCCGCTTTCGCTCCGCCGCGCAGGACCAGAGTGTTGGCGGTTTCCATCGGATCAGCCCAACACATCGACATAGACCCGGTCCGCATATTTCTGCGGATCGGTCGTCGGCTTCAATACGTTGATCTGTTTCAATTCCTCGGCATAGAGGACGATTTCCTGACGGAAGGCGGTGCCGACCGGGGAATGACCGTGGGTGTGGGTCTTCAGCATCGCGATCAGATCCTCGACGCTGCTTTTGGGCGAATAAGGCTGGAACGCTTCGGCGGCCAGACGCGGTTCGTTGTTGGTCAGGGTCTGGGCGTCGAGCAGGGCCCGGTAAATCCGGCCCGCCGTCGGCTTGTCCTGGCGCAGCAACGAGCCGCGCACGCCAACTAGGCAGCACAGCCGGTTGGCATATTCCCCGTTCAGGTTGGTCGCGACCTCGAACAGATTGGGATAGCGCTTGAGGAACAGCCAGGTCAGCGGATCGGAATGGCTGAGGGCCTGAATTTCTCCCTTTTCCGCCGCCAGCGGCAAAAGATCGGCGGGATATTGCCGCCAATTGATGTCCTTGACCGGGTCAAGCCCGCGCTTTTGCGCCAGCAGCGAGAAGAAATTCTTGTCCGGCCCGCCCAGATCGGGGGTGCCGACCGTCTTGCCCTTCAGGCTGGTGATATCCTCGGTCACGCCGGTGCCCTGGACCCCCAGCAACCGCAGGCAGCCGCCATGAGTGCCGCCGACCAGTTTGACATCGAAGCCTTGTTCGAGCGGCTTGATCCAGCGCAACGCCATGCCGACGGCAGCATCGGCCTTGCCGGTGGCCAAGGTTTCCAGCAATTGATCGGTCGATCCGGCGAAATTGATCAACTCGACATCAAGGCCATGCTTCTTGAACAAACCGCTGCTTTTGGCCAGGGCGACCGGCGCCAGGCAGGCGGCGTTGGCGTTCCAGGCGAAGCGGATCGGCTTCAACTCGGCGGTGGACGCGACGGATTGGGCAAAGGCGCCCCCACCCAGTGGGGCAGCAATCCCGGCCGCGGCGGCACCAATCAGAACGGAGCGGCGCGAAAGGGGGATCGAGATATCGGCCATGGCAGGATTCCCATTGTGATCAGGGTCGTCAGCAACCGGACAGTCGGATATGACCACTCATTACCCCACCGAGTCAATAGACTAGTAGAATGGTAATCTGTTAGCCGCTCCGCGCTCGCTCCAGGCGGGACTCCCGGCTCCATTGAATCAGGAGGCCCAGGGCGATCATCGTCAGCCCTACCCCACCCAGAACCGGGCCGAGCGGGGCCAGGGAAAGAGCCAGATCGACCGGAAGCCCGACCATCGCCACCGCGACTGCCCAACTGGGCGCGATGCAACATGCCACCCACCCCAGACTGGTCAGGCAAAGGGTGACGATCATCGCCCCGGGATTGATCAAGGCGGACGAAACGCGGATCCGCTGTCGGTGCCGACGTGCCGCCAGCCAGATCGCCACGACCAGAGCGCTCGCCAACAGATTGGCGGGAAGGAAGTGTAGAGACCATTCCGGAAGGGGCGTATCCGGCATCGAGCGGCGCACCTCGAACAGCGGCTCGCGCAGCACAACCGGCAGGGCCATCCCAAGCCGGGGGGTATGAGTCAGAACGATACGAAGATTGTCGGCCCAGGGATGAACCCGCACATTGTCGGGCCAATGACCGCTGCGCAGCGTCGCCAGCCCGATCAGGGCAGCCTGGAGCAGGACGACGACGAGCAGGACGCGGCCCAAAAATCCAAGGCGAGACAGATGATTGGGAGACGGCATACCAGAAACTTCCGCTGCGATCAGGACGAGACGGATCACTCTGCCCCATCATAATTCGAATATCTAGTAGACTTGTTGTTTTATTGGCGCAACTCACCGGACCTGGACCGGCACGCTGAAGCTCAAGGCCGTGTCGCCGATTGCGTCCGGCGGCGAGGGAAAGGGCGCGGCGGCGGCCAGTCCGGCCAGCACCGCCCGATCCAACAGTTCTTCGCCACTGGAGCGGACGATAGCCGCCTGGATCACTGTCCCATCCCGCGACACCGTAAAAGCCAGCAAAACCGTGCCGCGCCGACGCACCCCGCGTGGCCGGTGGGCGAGAAGATGGGTCCAGACCGCTTCGGCATAGCGGCGCACCTCCGCCGCCTCGTCTCGGTCGGGGAGCACCGGGGCGGAATCGGTGGGCGAGACAGAAGCGCTCGCCGGACCCACCGAAGCGAGCGCGGTGTCAGGCACCAACGGGTCCGACTCCCCCGCCCCCACCGGTGCCGGTGCCGGTTTCACCGGGGGCGCTGCCGTCATGACCCGATGCGGACGCGCCGCCATCGTCGCCGGACGGGGCGGAACAACCTCTGGCGGACGGGACGGCTCGGCAGGGGCAACGGCAGGCGGTGTCAGCACGATCTCGACCAAGATCGCCGGATCACCTTGGCTCGGCCCGACCGGAGCGGTCGAGGCGGCGACGATCCAGGCCAGCACCGCCGCATGTCCCGCCAGAGACAGCAGCACGCCCAGGCCAAAAGACCGCCATCCCCAACCGATCCGGTCGGAGGTCATCAGAACCGGACCGTGAGTCCGGCGTTGAACGAGCGTCCCGGCGAGGCGAGCGGCCCATAGGGCTGACTCCACCCGCTTTGGCTGAACCCGATGTAATCGACCCCGCCCAGAGGCGCGTAATACTGGGTATCGAACAGATTGGTGATCCCGAAATCGACGCGGATCACCTCGATATCGTAAGAACTGCGCAGATCGAACACCGCATATTCCGGCGTCACCGGCTGGTGGCGCAGGGTGCTGACGTCGGTGGAACGACCGACCAGACGGGCCTCGATCCCGTTGCTCCACCGGCCGATTTTCTGATCCAGACCGATCTTGGCGTTGATTGGCATCAGGTGATAGAGGCTGTCTCCGGTATTGAGCCGCTCGCCCTGGACCCACCCCAGTGCCCCGGTCAGATCGAACCGGCCATAGGATTCGCTGACCGCCAGTCGCTTGCGCCCACCGAGATCGACGCCATACAGCAGCGCGTCATGGTTGGCGAAGCGATACAGCGAAAAGCCCGTGCGCGCGGGACGGCCAGTGTAATCCTTCACCTTGTCGACATCGATGTAATCGCGGACATAGGTGATGTAGGGCGTCGCCTTGATCCCCCAATCGTCCCGCGCTTCGTCGTGCCAATCGCCGCTGATACTGGCGGTGTAGGCGGTTTCCGGTTTCAGATTGACGTCACCGATATAACCGTTGCCATCGCCGAACCACGTCACCATCGAACTGGCCATGCCATCCGCCGACCAGGAATAGCGTTCATACAGATTAGGCGAGCGGGTCTTGCGCGACAGGCCAGCCTCATAGGTCGAGTCCGAAGCGGGCTCGAAGCGGACCAGCCCGGTCACATCGAAATTGATGTCGGTGGTGTGATGGTCGCGGGCGTTGAACGCGGCGGCGTCGGCAGCATAAGTCGCCATAGAGCTATAGCCCTGCACTCGCCCGGCATTCATCAGCACGGTGTCGTTCCTGAGCCCGAACAACGTCGTCCATTGCGGACTCCACGAGCGTTGCCACTCGGCATAGGTGCCGAACACGTCACGGCTGCCGTCCTTGATGTTGATGAAGGTGTTCGGCCCCATCATCCCAGCGGCGGGCCACCAATCGTTCAGCGTGGTGCTGTGCAATTCGTGGCCGACCCGCAGCAGATCGGTGGCCGTCAACGGAATCTCGCCCTTGACCGAATAACCGAGATCGCGCCCCGCCGTGTACATCGGCATGCTGCCGGTCGCACTCTTCTCCGGCAGGAAGTTCATGAAATGCTCGACCTTCTGCCAATAGAGCCGGGTCTCCAGCGTTCCCCAATCGAATGCCTTGTTCAGGCTTGAATTGAGAAACGTACTGCGGTTCCACAGCAGATCCATCCGCTGGTTGGGATAGCCCTCATAGGGGATGAATTGCTGGCCGCCCTGAAGGGTGAACAAGGTGCCGTCTCCGCGCGCGGCCAGGGTGGCGGCGTGGTTGAGGGCGGCATACTGACTGACGCCGACGCGGTTGCCGTTGCCGTCCTGGTAATTGCGCGCCCGCACCCCCGATCCGGTATAGCCGAGGCTGACATCCTCGGTCGCCACCGTGCCCGACACCGCACCGGACAGTGTGCGGGCATTGCTGCGATAGAACGAGGACAGACTGCCTTCGGTGTGAACGCCTTCGTTCGGCGCAGCAAACACCGGCGAAGCCGATTTGACCGCGATCGTCGAGCCGCTGCTGTCGCCGCCCTGGCTGACCGGGGTGATCCCGGCCACGACGTCGATACTGCCGATCCGGCTCGGGTCGATATAGGAGGTCGCCGGGTTCATATGATTGGGGCAGGCCGAACTCAGCGGCATGCCGTCGATCAGAACCCGGTTGCGGTCGTCGCCCAGGCCACGCACCGTCGGCAGACCGGAAACACCACCACCGGTGGCGGAGTCCACGCCGGGAATCGTGCCCAGCACAGCGGCGGTATCGCTGACGAAGGCACGGCGGGCGGCCAAGGCTTCGCCCTCAAGAGTGGTGGTCGATTGAGTCCGATACTCCGTCGATGTCTCGGCATCGACCGGAAGGGGGGGAAGTTCGGTCGCGGTCTGGGCTATCGCCCGTTCCATGGGAAAAGCGGCCATCCCCGACAAAAGGGCGACAGCGGCGGCGGACAGGCGGAGGTGCTCCGCGAAAAGACGATGCGGCATCGGGAATCCTTGACGCGCGGACAACGGGAGGTCCGTTCGAAAATCTGCGTTCGGGGCGACGATCAGCGAGGCGTCAAACGCCCGGCGGGGCCCGGGGCGGAGCCCAGGGGCGGACAGGTTCGGGCTGAACCGGCACCATCGCAGGGGGCCGCGCCACCGCCATGTCCCAGCGCGGACCGGGCACTGGCACCGCCACCTCTTCCGTCAGAGCAAGATGGCCCTGCAACAGCGGCAGGCAGAACAGGCAATGGACGCAATCGGCCTGTCCGGCGGGGAGAATGGGGGCTTCCGTTGGCGCCTGCCGTTGCGTCCCGCAGATCGGCCCCTCCGCCATTGCCCGGTCCTGAACGCTCGCCACCGTCACCGTCGGCATCAGCGCAGCCGCCGCCACCTGAAAGACGATCAGGACCAATCCAAACCACGAGATCAGGCGGAATCGGGTCATGCAGGCAGGGCTTCGTCCCGGCGGGAAGCGTTGCGATCGCCCCGCCCTTGTCACGGGGCGGGACAGGAGGTCTTGACGGCGCCATTTATCTTGTAGTCTACTAGATTGAAGTTTTAAAGGAGATTTGCGGTGCCCCGTGCCGTCACCCTCGGAATCGCACCACCCCGTTCCTGCCCGACATGAGTCCCCGCCCCGATAAACGGGTTGGTCTCGACGATCTGGCCGCCGCCATTCCCAGCCGATCCTTGCTGGCGATTCCCGCCGATTACGGTGGACCGGCGATTGCCGCCAGCCTGGCTCTGCTGCGCCGGGGCGTCCGTGATCTGCGTCTGGTGACCGCGCCGACCTCCGGGCTTCAGGCCGATCTGCTGATCGGAGCCGGGGCCGTTGCCGAAATCGAAACGGCCGGTGTGGCCTTGGGCGAACACGGGATGGCCCATCGCTTCCGCGCCGCGATCAGCGCGGGTACGCTGAAGATCAAGGACGCGACCTGTCCCGCGCTTCATGCCGGATTCCAGGCCGCCGCCAAGGGAGTTCCCTTCCTGCCCCTGCGCGGCATCCTCGGCAGCGACCTGTTGCGCCACCGTCCCGACTGGACAGTGATCCAGAACCCCCTGACCGAGGACAGCGATCCGATCGTCCTCGTTCCCGCCATTCACCCCGACGTGGCCCTGTTTCATGCCGCGCTGGCCGACCGTTTCGGCAATGTCTGGGTGGGAGTGCGCCGCGAGTTGCTGACCCTGGCCCAGGCGGCGCGCCGCACCCTGGTGACGGTCGAAGCGATCTATGACGGCGATTTGCTGGCCGATCCGCTCCGCGCCGCCGGAACGATCCCGCATCTGTATATCGAACAGGTCGCGCTGGTCCCGGGCGGGACAAAACCGCTGGCCTATGACGGCCACACCCCCGCCGACGATGCGGCCCTGGAGCGCTATGCCGAGGCCAGCCGCAGCCAGGACGGCTTTGCCGCCCTTCTCGCCGAGTGGCTGGCATGACCGGCCGGTTTTCCTCGGCCGAATTTCTGGCCGCCACCCTCGCCCGCCTGCTGGCCGGGTCGCGAACCGTCGCGGTGGGGACGTCTTCGCCGATCCCCGCCGCCGCCGCCGTGCTGGCCAATCTGGCGGCGCGCCAGCCGATGACGGTATCGCTGCTCGGCTCGTCCCGCACCAATCCGTTCACCAGCGGCGGAGTCGAATTGTTCGATTTCGCCGCCCAGGGGCGATTGGACAGCTTCATCCTTGGTGGCGGCCAGATCGATGGAGCCGGAAACGTCAATCTGGTTGGAATCGGCGGCTATCCCACCAGTCGGGTCCGCTTTCCCGGTTGTTACGGCTCGGCCTATCTCGCCTCGCTGGTGCCCAATCTGGTGCTGTTTCGCGAGGAGCACAGCCCCCGCGTCCTGGTGCCCCAGGTCGATTTCATCAGCGCGGCGGGACGCGGCCCGACCGGAACCTACCGCCCGGGCGGGCCGTCCCATCTGCTGACCGGACGCGCCTTGTTCCGCTTCGACCACGACCGGGGCGGCTTCACCCTGCTGTCGGTTCATCCCGGCGAGACAATCGACTCGATCCGGGCCGAGACCGGCTTTGCCTTCGACACCGACCCTTCGGTCGGCGAGACGCCGCCGCCTGACGCCGCCGCTTTGGTGCTGCTGCGCGGGCCGGTCGCGGCAGGGCTGACCGAGCTTTATCCCAACTTCGTCCAACGCTTCCTGAAAACGGTCTAAGTCCATGCATCACTTCAATGTTCCGACCCGCGACCCCGGAGAATATCTCGCCGAACTGAACAGCCGCCGCTTTGAAAAACTGAAGCGGCAGATCGCCTATCTGTGGGGAAATGAAGACTATTTCCGCCCTCGCTTCATCGCTGCCGGGGTGACCTCGCCCGACGATATCCGCAGCTTTGACGATTTCCGTGCCCTGCCCCCGTTCATGGATAAGGCCAGCCACCGCGCCTCGCAGGAAGAGTCTCTGGCCCGCTACGGCCATCCGTTCGGGCTGCATCTGACTGCGCCCTTAAAGGACGTGATTCATCTGGCGGCGACCTCAGGCACCACCGGACAGCCGACCTGGTACGCCTTCACCCGCAAGGATCAGGCGATCACCAACGAGATCCTGGCCCGCTTGTTCGCGGTCGCCGGGGTCCGGCCGGGCGACACCACCTTTCACGCCTTTGGCCTGTCGCTGTGGCTGGCCGGAATCACCTTCATGCAGGCGCTCGAAGCCTATGGTGCCCGTCCCGTCGCGGTCGGGGCCGAGGGGGGCATTTCCAAAATCCTGCGTTATATCGAGATGACCCGGCCGCGCGCCCTGTTCGCGACGCCGTCGCTGGTCGCGCAATTGATCGAGCGCGCCCCGGACGAGATCGGCAAGCCGGTCGGTGCCCTTGGCATCGAAATCCTGTTCTGCTCGGGCGAGCCGGGGGTCGGCCTGCCCGCCTTCCGCGACCGAGTGACCGAAGCCTATGGCGCCCGCATTTTCGACGTGACCGGCGGCGCGTGGCACAACGGGACCATTTCCTGCGGCACCGGCTGGCACGGGATGCATCACCTCGCCGAGGATTATTGCTTCCGCTACGATCTGGTCGATCCCGTCACCCGCGCTCCGATCGAGTTGAAAGACGGCGCGGTCGGCGAAGCCCTGCACACCGCGCTGGACTACGAAGCGGCGCCGGCCTTCCGCAATGCGACCGGCGACATCTTGCGCCTGCATGTCGGCGAATGCCCCAGCTGCGGCCAGTTCGGATCGCGGATCGAGATCATCGGGCGGGCCGACGACATGCTGAACGTCAAGGGGGTGAAGGTCTATCCCTCGGCGCTTCAGGACATCGTCACCGGCTTCCTGCCCCATGTCTCGGGCCAGTTGCGGATTCGCCTCGATGGGCCGCCGCCCCGGGTCAATCCGCCGCTGAAAGTAGTGGTCGAAGCCGCCGAAACGATGCCCGCCGACGAATGGGACGGGCTGGCCCGCGCCATCGAGCAGCGCAGCCGCGACATCCTGGCGCTGCGTCCCGCCGTGACGGTGGTGCCGTTCGGGACGTTGCCGCGCTCGAACCAGAAAACCAAGCTGGTCGAGATCGTTCCGGCGCAATCGTGATCCATTTTCTCCCATCGTCAGGAGCATCAATCCGATGCCGTTCGGGCGATGCCGCTCCCTGACGCAGCCCCCGGCCGATATCCAAGACGACATCCCTGCAAGCCCTGGAGGAGCAGTAAACCGATGAGCGAACCCGTTGTGCTGACCCGGTCCGAGGACCGGGTCTTCATCATTACCTTGAACCGCCCCGACAAGCGCAATGCGCTGACCAAAGAGGTGGTCGAGCACTTGAACGCGGCGTGGCGCGCCTTTGAAGCCAGTGACGACCGCGTCGCGATCATCACCGCCAACGGCGACCGCGCCTTTACTGCCGGGGCCGATCTTGACGACATTCCCCACGATCTGTGGCGGGCGGTACCCGGCATCGGAGTCGAAGTGAGCAAGCCGGTGATCGCGGCGGTGTCGGGATGGGTGGTCGGCGGCGGTCTGCTGTTCGTTCAATATGCCGATCTGGCGGTCGCCGCCGACGACACCAAGTTCGTCTATCCCGAGGCGAAGGTCGGCTTCAGCGGCGGGCTGATCGCCTCGCTGGCAGCGCGGGTGCCGCACAAGGCGGTGATGGAACTGGTGCTGGTCGGCGACCCACTCGAGGCCCAGCGGGCCTACGAGATCGGTCTGGTCAACAAGGTGGTTCCGGCCGGACAGCAGCTTGACGCCGCGCTTGAATATGCCCGCAAGCTGGCCGCCAACGCCCCCCTGGTGCTGGCGCAATTGAAGCGCTTTGTCGGCCGCACCCTGCCCAAGGGGCCATCAGAACTGGCCGGGCTGGCCCGGCGCGAGGTCGATGCCGTCACCTTCAGCGCGGATATCGAGGAAGGGCTGGCCGCCTTCAAGGCCAAGCGGCCGCCCGTCTTCGCCGGGCGTTAGACCCGGTCCAATGCCTGGGTAAGGTCGGCCTCGATATCGTCTAGATGTTCGAGGCCGATCGACAGCACAATCCGAGCCGGGGCCAGAGCGGGCAGAACCACCGCGCTGCGGGCATCGCCAAAGGAACTGGACCGCCCCAACAGTGCTAGCGCATCGATAAAACGCGCCGCCTCGGCTGAGCCGGGCAGATCGAAGGCGATCAGCCCGCCGATCCCGCCTTGCAGGTTCGAGACCTTGGGATGGGCGGCCAGACGCGCCGCGATTTGCTCGGCATGGGCGACGTGGTGGCGAATCCGCAACGGCAGCGTCTCCAGCCCCTGGATCAGTTGGAAGACGATCAACGGACTGATCGCGCCGCCAAAATCGCGCAACAGCCCGCCCCTGGCGCGGGCGATCAGCGGCGACGCCTTCCATTGCTTGACCACCTCTGACCACACAATGCCGTGATAAGACGGGTCGGGCGTGTTGAGGGTGGGCAGACGCGCCCCCGCCGCCTCCCAATCGAAGCCGCCGCCATCAATGATGAGTCCGCCGATCGCGACACCATGACCGCCGATGAACTCACTGGCGGAATAGATCGTCACCGCCGCCCCCAACGCCAGCGGACGGAGCGACAGCGGGGTCGCGCTGTTTTCGATCAGGAGGGGAATCCCGGCCTCGTGGGCCAGCGCTGCCACCGCCGCGATGGGAAACGGGCGCAGACCGGGCCAGCCTAAGCTTTCGGCGAACCAGGCGCGGGTGCGGTCATCGCTGGCGCGGGCAAAGGCGGCGGGATCGGTGGGATCGGCCAGCCGGACCTCGATCGCGAAGCGGCGCAAGGTCAGCAGCAGCCCGGCATTGCGTCCGGTGGCAAGGTCAGCACTGACGACCAGATTATCGCCGGTCGCGGCCAGACTCAGCAACGCATACAGGGTCGCGGCGGTCCCGCTGGCGACGGCCAAGGCGGCCACGCCGCCTTCGAGCGCCGCCAGACGCCGTTCCAGCACCTCTCGCGACGGATTGATCGTCCGGGTGTAGGTGTAGCCGACCTCCTCCAGCCCGAACAGACGGCGGGCATGTTCGGTATCGCGGAACTGGAACGAGGTGGTGAGATGAATCGGCGGCGCGACCGAGCCGGTGGTCGGATCGGCACGAAACGAACCGCCATGCAGCGCCAGGGTTTCCAAGTGACGGGCAGGTGGGGAGAGGACGGTCATCGCGGCTCCTCGGGATCGAAAGACTTAATCGGCCCACACCGACGGCGAAATCACGTCGCCGGTCCAGGAATACAGCGCCAGCAGCGGTTCGGACCCGGTCCGCATCGCATGGACGAGATTGGCGGGATGAAGGATGAACGAATCCGGCGGCTGCGGGGCGGTCTCGCCCTCGGCGCTCCAGGCGGCGGTCCCGCTCAGAACATGGTACAGTTCGACCGCCGGATGACGATGCGGCAGGTAATGGGTGTCGGGACCGATCAGGGTCAGGCCGAAACAGACGCGGTCACTCGGAAACGGCGCCACCGGTCCGACGATCTCGGCCCAGCCCATCGCCGCTTCCAGCCCCGGCTGGTCGGGACGGGCGACATAGCCATAGCGCCAGGGCAGATCGGCCCCGATCCGGCGCAGCACGTCCGCGATCTCGGGAGCCAGCGGGGCCAGACGGTCCACGGCCTCTGGGAGAAAGCGGATCAGCGGATGGTGGGTCGGAGTCCAATCGAGCGGGGTTGAGCCGATCTGGTCGAGACCGGCCAGCACCGTGCCGATTTCCGCACCGACCGCATCGGAACGATCGCGGGCAGTCTCGAAACGAGAGCGCAGCAGCCGCAGCAGGTCGGCCAACGCCGGGCCGGAAGCGGTTTCGCTCATTCCGCCGCCCGCCATGTCGCATAGAGAACGGCGACGGTATGACCGATCCGCTCGCCCCGGGTCAGTGCCTCCCAGGCCGCGACCGAATCCAGCCGGTGCGGGGCGAGGTCGCGCTCGATCGCCTCGGCCCGCTCCCCGGCCACGGCCGGATCGAGACCGGCAAAGGCATCTTCCAGCACCGCGACAGGATAGAAGCTGAAAGGACCAAAGCCCTTGCGCTCCCACGCGGCATAGGCACCGATCACCTCTTCGGCCACGCCCTGAACCTTCCAGCCATAGGTCAGGATCGTCGGCTGATATCCGGCCGCCTCGGCCATCCGTTTCAGGATCGCGAGCGGCAGCCGCGCCCCCAGGGTGGCGACGACCGCGCCGCCCTCGGTCAGCATCTCGCGGGCCTGAACCAAGGCAAGGTAATGCAGCACCAACAGCCAGTCGCGGACAAAAGGCGGCACCGCCTCGGTCCGTTCCGGCACGAACGAGGCACTGGTCCGTTCCCTGCCCAGATCCTGGCCCTCGGCTAGCGGCAAATTGGGCAAATTCTCTAGAATCAGGTCGAATTTCGCGCCCGATGGCTGCAACGGCCGCAACAGATCACCCGCCCCGAACTCAATCGTCACCGCCCGCCCCGGCCGCAGATTGCGGCGAACATTGGCGGCGGCGGATTGGACGACCTCGTCAAACAAATCGGTCAGGCCGACCCGCTCGACCCCCAGCAATTCGATTGCGGCTAGGGCATCGAGCCCGACCCCGGTGCCGATGGCGCAGAACGAACGGCAGGCGGCGGCACCGCGACGGCCATGCAGGATTTTGAAGGCGGGGGCGGCGACGGTGGCGACCCAATCGCTTTGCAGATCGTCGATCTGGGGCCGAAAGGCCCGCGCGGCGACGATGAGATCAAGGCGGTCGCTGATATGGCGGGGGGCGGCGATATCGAGATAGACGCTGGTTTCGACCTCAAGATGGGTCTCGTGGGACTGGGCGGTCATGAAATACTCTCTGTCGTGAGGGCGCGACGATAACACGCCATCAGTCTAGTAGTTAATATGTTTTTATATAGCAGCCCTGCCCGCCACGCGGCTATGATACCTCCCCTCCCCGACACAGGACCCTTCCACCGATGACCAAGCCCGAGTCCGCCACCTGCTCCGAATGCGCCCAGCTCCATTGCTATCGGCACGACAAGCGCTATCCCGATTTCTGCGCCACCGTCGATCTCGATCCGGCCGAACGGGCCGATCTGGTCGAACTTTATCGCGGTGACGATATCGACGCCCGGATCGCCCGCGCTGCCGCCGAGGTCGAAGGGCTTTATTACTGCAAGCTGAACCGGGTCGAGGAAACCGTCGCTTTCGCCCGCCGCATCGGGGCGGAAAAAATCGGCATCGCCACCTGCCTTGGGCTGATCGAAGAAACCAAAATCCTGGTCAAAATCCTTCGTCTAGCCGGGTTTGAAACGGTGGCGGCGCTGTGCAAGGTCGGTTCGGTCGATAAGTCCGAGATCGGCATCGCCGAAGAGTTAAAGATCAAGTGCGGGTTCGAAGCCTGCTGCAATCCGATCCTTCAGGCCCGCCTGCTCAATCGCGAAAAGACCGGCCTTAACGTCATCATGGGCTTGTGCGTCGGCCACGATTCGCTGTTCTTCCGCCATTCCGAAGCCCCGGCCACGACCCTGGTGGTCAAGGATCGGGTGCTGGGACACAACCCGGTGGCGGGGCTTTATACCGTCAAATCCTATAGCAGCCGGATGCTGGACGAGGAGCGTCTGCGCGATCTGTGATCGTCGCGCACACCTGCCATGATAGATTATTAATATGGTAGATATATAGATTATATTGACAGAGGCAGCACCGAGCGCGTTCAATCCCGATAGCTGTGATCGTCCCGTTGCCGCAAACGGGACGATAAAGCCCAGGCGGGAGGGGACATGTCGATCAGAGTTGCCGTGGCCAGCCAAGATGGCAAAACCGTTCATCAGCATTTCGGCCAAGCCACTCAGTTCGTGATCTGTGACCTGGACGGACCGACGATCCGGGTGATCGAACGGCGGGCGAACCAGCCATCGTGCGGGGGCGATGTCGATGGCGAACCCGGTCACGACGAAGACCGCATTCAGCAGACGATTGATCTGATCGCCGATTGCCGCGCCGTGGTGGTGGCCCGGATCGGTTTGGGCGCACAGCGGCGGCTGGAGGCCCAGGGGATCGACGCCTTCATGATCCCCGATTTCATCGAGCGGGCGCTGCGCCGCCTGTCGGCCAGCGGTCTGCTCGACCAGCCGCCCGGCCCCGGTGGCGGCGGTCGGCGCTGGCTGGCCGAGTGAGCCCCGGGCCGATGACTTCACTCCCCCCACTGTCCCCCTGCTCCGCACAATCTGGCGGTGCGGCGCAACGCTGCGCCGGTCACCGCAATCCCGCCGCGGCAGACTCGCCCTTTCCCCACCTGGAAGGCCGCCACCCCTGTTTCAGCCTGACGCCGGAGGGCCATTCCCAAGCCGCCCGCCTGCATCTGCCGGTCAGTCCCGCCTGCAACATCACCTGTCGCTTCTGCCACCGCGCCTTCAACGACACCGACCATCGCCCCGGTGTCGCCCGCGCCCTGGTCTCCCCCGATCAGGCGGTTGACGTCGTTCGCCGCGCCCTTGATCTGTGCCCGTCCCTGGCGGTCGTCGGCATCGCCGGGCCGGGCGACACGCTGTGCACCGATCACGCCCTGCGCGCCTTTACCGCCATTCACACCGCCTTTCCCGATCTGATCAACTGCCTCTCGACCAACGGTCTGCGGCTGGCAGAAAAGGCCGAGGCGATTGTCGCCGCCGGAATCAAAACGGTGACGGTCACGGTCAATGCCGTCGATCCGACGATCGAGGCCGCGATCAGCCCGACCATTACCTATCGCGGCCAGCGCCTGACCGGCACCGCCGCCGCCGCACGACTGATCCTCAACCAGATCGAGGGGATTCGTCGCATCACCGCCTTGGGAGGCGTGGTCAAGGTCAATACCGTTTTGATCCCCGGCCTCAACGATTCTCATGTCGAGGCGGTGGCACGGACGGTCGCCGCAGCCGGAGCGGCAATGATCAATCTGATCCCGCTGCTACCTGCCTTCGATTTCGCCGACCGGCCCGCCCCGAGCGCGGCGCAATTGGCCAAGGCGCAGGCGGCGGCCGGGGCTCATCTGACCGTTTTCAGCCATTGCCATCGCTGCCGCGCCGATGCCTGCGGCATTCCCGGTCAAAGCGACGTCTCCGCCGTGCTTTACGGCGACACCGGTGTGAACTCCGCCGCGACGTTCTCGCACGGATAACGCCAGTTCCTAAAAAGGTCTCTCGGTCAGAAGGAAAGATACGGCCATGGGCACGAAGGTCATCAAGCAGATCGCCATCTACGGTAAGGGCGGGATCGGCAAATCGACCACCACGTCGAACATCACGGCCGCGCTGGCCGAGGCCGGATACAAAGTGATGCAGTTCGGCTGCGATCCCAAAAGCGACTCGACCAATACCCTGCGCGGCGGCGATTACATTCCGTCGGTGCTCGACCTGCTGCGGGAAAACGCCCGGGTCGATGCCCATAAAGCGGTGTTCGAAGGCTTTGCCGGGAGCTATTGCGTCGAAGCGGGTGGCCCCCAGCCGGGAGTGGGTTGTGCCGGACGCGGTATCATCAGCGCCTTCCAATTGCTTAAACAGCAAGAGATTTTCGAGGAACTCGACCTCGATATCGTGATTTTCGACGTCCTGGGCGACGTGGTGTGCGGTGGCTTTGCCGTGCCGGTGCGCGAAGGGATCGCCAACCACGTCTTTACCATCTCCTCGTCTGATTTCATGGCGATTTACGCTGCCAACAACCTGTTCAAGGGCATCAAGACCTATTCCGACAAAGGCGGGGCCTTGCTGGGCGGGGTGATCGCCAATTCGATCAACACCGATTTCCAGCGCGCGATCATCGACGATTTCGTCGAGAAGACGCAGACCCAGGTGATCGAATATGTGCCACGGTCGCTGACGGTGACCCAGTCGGAATTGCAGGGCAAAACCACCATCGAGGCAGCCCCAACCTCGGAGCAGGCCCAGATTTATCGTCAACTGGCCCGCAACATCATCGCCCACACGGAATCGAAGGTGCCAAGCCCGCTGGATTCCCAGGAATTGCGCGACTGGTCATCGGATTGGGGCCGTCGCCTGATCGAAGAGGAAACCCGCCCGCGCCGCAAGGCCCGTCCGCGCCGCGCCGCCGCCCTTGCCTCCTGAGTCGAGGAGAATCAGAGATGCCAATCAATCTGAAAACCCCCGTGGTGGAAAGCCGCGAACAGCGTCTTGGCACCATCGTCGGCTGGGACGGCTCCGCTTCGGAGTTGGCCCGGCAATCTGCCTATGCCCGTGGCTGCGGCAGCGGCGAGGGCAAGGGCTGCGGCCAGAAGGCGCGGCGGATTTGCGAACTGGAAGGACCGTTCACCCAGGGCTCGGTCTGCTCCGAGATGATGGTGGAAAATCAGGCCGGTCATATCCTCGACGCGGTGCTGATTCAGCACGCCCCGATCGGCTGCGGCGCCGGTCAGGTGTCCTATAACCTGCGCTTTCGCAACGGCCTCGCCGCCCGCCACAAGCCGGTGCAGAACATCCATCAGATCTGCACCAACCTGACCGAGCGCGACATGGTGTTCGGCGGGGTGGCTAAACTGGAGCAATCGGTGCGCGATGCCTGGGAGCGTCACCACCCCAAGGCGATCTTTATCGGCACCTCCTGCGCCACCGGCATCATCGGCGACGATGTCGATGGGGTCGCCAGCGCCTTCGAGGCCGAGCTTGGTATTCCGGTGATCCCGCTTCATTGCGAAGGCTTCAAATCGAAGCATTGGAGCACCGGATTCGACGCCGCCCAGCACGGCATCCTGCGGCAGATCGTCCGCAAGAACCCGACCCGCAAGCAAGACGATCTCGTCAACGTCATCAATCTGTGGGGTTCGGACGTGTTCTCGCCGATGCTGGCCAATCTCGGCCTACGGGTGAATTACGTCGTCGATCTGGCCAGTATCGAGGATCTGGCCCAGATGTCGGAAGCGGCGGCTACGGTCGGGTTCTGCTACACTCTGTCCTCCTATCTGGCGGCCGGGCTGGAACAGGAATTCGGCGTCCCCGAAATCAAGGCCCCGATGCCCTATGGCATTGCCGGGACCGATGCCTGGCTGCGTGAGATCGGCCGGGTCACCCATCGCGAGGACAAGGCCGAAGCCTTCATCGCCGCCGAGCATGCCCGCATCGCCCCCCGGCTGGCCGATCTGCGCCGCCGCCTGGAGGGACGCAAAGGCTATGTCGCAACCGGGTCGGCCTATTCGCATGGCCTGATCTGCGTGCTGCGCGAGTTGGGAATCGAGGTCAACGGATCGCTGGTGTTCCACCATGACCCGGTCTACGACAGCCAGGACCCGCGCCAGGACACCCTGACCCACCTGATCGACACCTATGGCGACGTGCCGCATTTCAGCGTCGGCAACCGCCAGCAATACCAATTCTATGCGCTGCTCCAGCGGGTCAAACCCGATTTCATCCTGATCCGCCACAACGGTCTGGCTCCGCTGGCCTCGCGGTTGGGAATTCCAGCCATTCCGCTGGGCGACGAACATCATGCGGTCGGCTACCAGGGCATCTTGAATATCGGCGAGTCTGTCCTGAACATCCTGGCCCATCGCAAGTTTCATCTCGACCTCGCCGCTCACACCAAGCTTCCTTACAAGAAATGGTGGCTGGAACAGAAGGATCCCTTTGCCCTGGCGAAGCGCGTCGAATAGAGAAAGAAGACAGCGACCATGACCATTGATCTCAATGACAAACCATTGCCGCCGTTGGTCAAGACCAACTCGATCGAGCAGGTCCGCTATCCTTGTTCGATCGCGGCAATGCATTCGGTGTCGGCGATTCCCCGCGTCATCCCGATCACCCATTGCGGGCCGGGCTGCGCCGACAAACAATTCGTCAATCTGGCGATGTACAATGCCTGGCAGGGCGGCGGCTATGGCGGCGGCGCGGTGGTGCCCAGCACCAACGCTTCCGAACGCGAAGTGGTGTTCGGCGGGGCCGACCGTCTGCGCGAACTGATTGGCGCGACTCAGAATATTCTCGACGCCGATCTGTTCGTGGTGCTGACCGGCTGCATCTCCGATCTGGTCGGCGACGATGTCGGCTCGGTGGTGCGCGAGTTCCGCGATGCCGAAACACCGGTGACCTTTGCCGAAACCGGCGGCTTTAAGGGCAACAATTTCACCGGCCACGAATTGGTCGCCCGCGCCATCATCGACCAATATGTCGGCCCCTATGACGGGCCGAAGCAAGCCGGGCTGGTCAATGTCTGGTCGCTGCTGCCCTATCACAATCCGTTCTGGCGGGGCGATCTGGCCGAGATCAAGCGCATCCTCGAAGGGGCGGGTCTGACCGTCAACATCTTGTTCGGACAGCATTCCGGTGGTGTCGCGGAGTGGAAGACAATTCCCCAGGCCCAGTTCAATCTGGTGCTGTCGCCCTGGCTGGGCCTTGATGTCGCCCGTCACCTTGAACGCACCTACGGCCAGCCGTTCCTGCACGTTCCGGTTCTGCCGATCGGAGCAAAAGCCTGTGCCGACCTGATCCGCAGGGTGGTCGCGTTTGCCGGGCTGGACCCCGCCCCGGCCGAGGCGTTCATCGCCGCCGAGGAGCGCATCTATTACAGCTACCTCGAAGACTTCACCACCTTCTACGCCGAATATTGGTGGGGATTGCCGGCCAAATTCGCGGTGCTGTCCGACAGCACCTACAATCTTGCCCTGACCAAGTTCCTGGTCAACCAGTTGGGGCTGATCCCGGCGCTTCAGATCATCACCGACAATCCGCCGGAAGAGTTTCGTCCGGCGATTGAGGCCGAATACCGCACCATCGCCGAGGATGTCTCGACCGAGGTCGAGTTCGAGGAAGACAGCTACATCATCCATCAGAAACTGCTGCGGACCGATTTCGGCCACAAACCGCCGATCATCTTTGGCACGACCTGGGAACGCGACGTCGCCAAGGGACTGAAGGCCCCGATTGTCGAGGTCACCTTTCCCACCACCTATGAAGTGGTGCTGTCGCGCTCTCATGTCGGCTATCGCGGCGCACTGACCCTGCTGGAGAAGATCTACACCACCATCGTCAGCGCCTCGGCCTGATCGCGATTCCCCCGTGTCTCTAATCCCGACTGGGCGGAGAAACGGGGGATTCCCCATAAACCCATTAAATCTATTTACTAACCATATTAGTGTGGATTAATCTCCGCGGCCTCATCACTGAGGCATCACGTATGAGCCACACATCGCCGATTTCTCCCCCGCCCGCCGCTCTCACCCTACCTGCGGGCACGCTGGAACGATGGACCCAGGGCATTCTGAGCCGCGTCGGCCTCTCGGACGAAGACGCCGCGCTGGCGGCGGCGGGGCTGATCGATGCCGACCGGCGCGGCTATGCCACCCACGGCATCGCCCGGCTCGATGCCTATGTGACCCGGTTGCAAAGCGGAGAAATCAACCCCACCCCCCGCCTCGCCATCACCGATCAGGCCGGTGTGCTGTCGATAGATGGCGACCTTGGGCTGGGGCTAGCGGTGGGGGTCCGCAGCATTGATGCTGCGCTGTCCCACCTGGACGGCAAGGCGGCACAGATTTTTCTGTTAAGGCGCTCCGGACATCTGGGCGCGCTCGGCTTTTACGTCCGCCGCGCCGCTCTGGCCGGAAAGGTCGCCCTGCTGGCCCAGGTGTCGCAACCGATCATGGCCCCGCCAGGGTCTTTGGCCCCGGCCATCGGTAACAATCCGATCGCGCTCGCCGCGCCGATGCAGGACGGCCCGCCGCTGGTCATCGATCTGTCGTGCAGCCGGGTTGCGCGCGGCAACGTCTTTCTCGCCGCCCGCACTGGAAGTCCGATCCCCGAAGATTGGGCAATCGGGCGCGACGGGACCCCCACCACCGACCCGGCCGAGGCTCTGCTGGGCGCGATGCTGCCGATGGGCGATCACAAGGGTCTGGCCCTGGCGATGCTGGTTCAGGTTCTGGCAGGCAGCCTGACCGGCACCGAGCCTCACAGCGGCGTCAGCAAGGGGGTTGCGATCGAGGTCGGCGCGTTCGGACTTGTCATCGATCCCGACCGTCTGGTCGGGCGCGCCGCCTTTGACACTCACATCGAGCGCTGGACCAACCGCTATCGCGCTGCCGTCGGCTCGAACGGCCGACTGCCCGGGCGGGGCGACCCCGCCGACCTCGTGACATTGCCTCCCTCCATCCGGGACGAACTGGCCAATCTGGGCGCGACGTTCGGACTTCCCCTCCCGTCAGGAACGAACCTCTCATGACGACTGACACGGCCCCCCCGCTGCTGCGGGTCGAAGGCGTAACCCTGCAATACCAGACCACTGCCGAACTGGTCACCGCGACGTGGCGGGTCGATTTCGAGGCGCGGCGAGGCGAGCGTCTGGTCCTGCTCGGCCCGTCGGGCTGCGGCAAATCGACCTTGCTGAAATGCGTCGGCGGCTTCATCGCCCCGGTCGAGGGCCGCGTCACCCTGGCCGGGCGCGAGGTCACCGCTCCCGGCCCGGACCGGATGGTGGTGTTCCAGGAATTCGACCAATTGCTGCCGTGGAAAACGGTGCGCCAAAACATCGAATTCCCTTTGCGTCAGGTCAAGAACGGCCTGAGCGCCTCGGCCGTGCACGACCGGGCGCAACGGCTGATCGACAAGGTCGGTCTGTCCCACTTCGCCGACCACTTCCCCCATCATCTGTCGGGAGGGATGAAGCAGCGGGTCGCCATCGCCCGCGCCATGGCGATGGAGCCGGAAATCCTGCTGATGGACGAGCCGTTCGCCTCGCTCGATGCGCTGACGCGACGGCGGATGCAAGACGAGTTGCTGGCACTGTGGGCCGACACCCGCTTCACCATGTTGTTCGTCACCCACTCGATCGAAGAAGCGATCATCGTCGGCAGCCGGATCGTCGTGCTGTCGCCCCATCCCGGCCGGGTCCGCGCCGTGCTTGATGCCCGCACCGCCGCGGGCGAGATTCTGGGCGAGGCCGCCGCCCGCGCCCTGAACGAGGAAATCAGCACGATGCTGTTCTCGCAACGCTTTGAAAACGGCGGTGGCATCTGATGGCAGACGATGCGGCCTCACCACCTTTGACCGTCGCGATCTGGCGCGGCGACGCGCGCAAAGGCAGCCTTGTCTCCTATCGCGTTCCCAACCGTCCGGGTCAGACGATCCTGGACGTGCTGACCTGGGTCCAGCGCACCGCCGAGCCCGGCCTCGCCTATCGCTTCGCCTGCCGGGTGGGAATGTGCGGATCGTGCGCGCTGACGATCAACGGCCTGCCCCGCTGGGCCTGCCGCACCCGCGCCGAAGCGGTGGCCCGTGACAACCGGATCGAGATCAGGCCGTTGCGCCATTTCCCGGTGATCCGCGATCTGGTCGCCGATGTCGAAGCCTTTTTCGAGCGCTGGCAGCGGGCGTTCGGCCGCTTCGGTCCGAGCGGTCCCGAAGCCACTGATTTCGCCCGGATTGCTCCCGACGATCCCGACCGGCGCGCCGCCGACGCGGCGATCGAATGCATCGGCTGCGGCATCTGCTTTGCCGCCTGCGACACGGTGGGAGCCAATCCCGATTATCTGGGACCGGCCGCGCTCAACCGGGCCTGGGCCGCGCACAATGACAGCCGCGACGATCGCCGCGCCCATCTGCGGGCAGCGGTCCAGAATGGCGGCGCCCATACCTGCCATTCGCAGGGAAGTTGCCGCCGGGTTTGCCCGGTCGGACGCGATCTGACCCGATCGATTGCCGGACTGAAGCGCAAGAGTCTGACCGCCGCGCTGAAGGGGAAATTATGACCGAGTTTCGCCTCTACCTGATCCAGCGCGTGACCGCTGCCTTGCTGCTCGGGCTGGGGCTGGTCCATCTCGGAACGATCCTGTCGGCAACCGAGGCCCCGCTCTCCGCCGCTGACATTCTGGCCCGGACCCGCGCCTCGGCGCTGTGGCCGATTTTCTATGGCGTGTTCGTTCTGGCCGCCGCGACCCATGCCGCGATTGGGCTGCGGACCATCGCCCGCGAATGGCTGGGGTGGCGGCGCGATATCTGGGTGATGGCGCTGTGGCTGGCTCTGACCGGGCTTGGCCTGCGCGCGGTGTGGGGGATCGCCTGATGTCGAACCGTCCTTTGCGATCGCATCGGGATCATCCCGGCTGGTGGGCCTATCTGCTTCACCGCCTGTCGGGCTTGGTCATTGCTCTGTTTCTACCGCTGCATTTCCTCGCTCTCGGGCTGGCACTCGACGCCGCCATGCTCGACGACTTTCTCGATTGGACCCACGCCCCGCTGGTGCGGGTCACCGAAATTGTTTTGGTTGTCGCCCTGATCGCCCACCTGATCGGTGGGGCACGATTGCTGCTGCGCGAGGTCTGGCCATGGTGAGAGCGCCCGTCGAGACCCTGTCGGTCGATGTGCTGATTTTGGGCGCGGGCGGGGCTGGTCTGTTGGCCGCGCTTCATTGCCACGATGGAGCCCCGGAGTTGAAGATCGCGATTGCGGTCAAGGGGCTGCTGGGCAAAAGCGGCTGCACCCGGATGGTTCAGGGCGGCTATAACGTCGCGCTCGATCCGGCGGATTCGGTCGAACGCCATTTCATGGATACGATCGAGGGCGGGCAGTGGCTCAACGACCAGGACCTGGCCTGGACCCTGGTCACCGGGGCGATTGAGCGGGTCCGCGAGTTGGAAAACCGCTGGGGCTGCTTCTTCGACCGCACCGCCGACGGGCGGGTCCATCAAAAAGCCTTTGCCGGTCAGAGCTTCGACCGCACCGTTCACAAGGGCAGCCTGACCGGGATCGAGATCGTCAATCGCTTGGCCGAACAGGTGTGGGCGCGGCCGATCCAGCGGCTGGAGGAGCATCGCGCCCTGGCCCTGCTGCCCGCCGCCGGGGGCGAGGGGATCGCCGGAGCCCTGCTGCTCGATATCCGCCAGGGCGTGTTCCGGCTGGTCCGGGCCCAGGCCGTGCTGCTCGCCACCGGGGCCGGGCCGTCGATGTACCGCTATCACACCCCCTCGGGCGATAAGAGCACCGACGGGCTGGCGATGGCGCTCCGGCTGGGCTTGCCCCTGCGCGACATGGAGATGGTCCAGTTCCACCCGACCGGGCTGGCGCTGGGCGCCCACACCCGCGCCACCGGCACGATCATCGAAGAGGGCTTGCGCGGCACGGGCGGCCACCTGCTGCGGGCCGATGGGTCCCGCTTCATGGCCGAATACGATCCCCGCGCCGAGCGGGCCACCCGCGATATCGTCAGCCGGGCGATGGAAGCGGAAATGCGCCGGGGCAACACCGGCCCCCAGGGTGGGCTGTTCCTGTCGATGGCCCATCTCGATCCAGAGATGGTGCGGCGCGACTTTAGGGGAATGGTCGATCGCTGCGCCGATCTCGGCTTCGATCTGGTCGGGGGCCGGGTCGAGGTGACACCGACCGCGCATTATCTGATGGGCGGCGTGACCTTCCGCCCCGACGGCTCGACCGAATTCCCTGGCCTCTACGCCGCCGGAGAGGATACCGGCGGCGTTCACGGTGCCAACCGACTGGGCGGCAACGGCGTTGCCAATTCGACGGTGTTCGGTGGCATCGCGGGCGACACCATCGCCCGTGAGGTCAAGCCGTCGCAGCCCCCGCCCGACCTGGATCGCAGCGTGCTGGAGGCGGCTATTTCCGCCGCCCTTCGCCCGCTGGAAAGCCTGCCGGGAGACCTCTACGGCCTGCGTGACCGTCTGCTTGACCTGATGTGGGACAAGGTCGGAATCGTCCGCGACCGCACCGGGCTGGAGCAGGCGTTGAGCGAATTGGACGATTTCGCCGCCGAGATTGCCGAGATCGGCCTGCTCGGCGGTACTCACTTCAATCAGACCTGGCAGGACCGGATCAATATCGAGAACCAGATCCTGGTGTCGCGGGCGATTACCGCCGCTGCACTCGCCCGCGAAAATTCGCGCGGAGCTCATTTCCGCGCCGATCACCCCGAGCCCGGAACGCTGGAGCACAGCGCTCACACCCTGGTCCGGCTGGACGGCAAAAGCCTGACCGTCTCGACCCGCCCGGTTGCCTTCTCCCGGGTCCGTCCCGGACAGACGCTGGTGACAGAGGGCCGGGCATGAGTATCGCGATCGACCGAATCGAGCCTGTCGCCGCCGAATTGATGCGGCGCGCCGCCATCGACATTCCCGACGATGTCCGCGCCGGAATCGCCCGGATGGCGCAGACGGAGGCCGAGCCGCTGTCACGCTTCGTGCTGGAGGCGCTGCTGGAGAATTGGCAGGCGGCGGAACAGGATCGTCGGGCGATGTGCGCCGATACCGGCCTACCGCGCTGGTACGTCAAGCTCGGCAACGAGGCACGGATCGAAGGCGGCTGCGTCGCGCTGGAACGGGCGCTGCGCCGCGCCACCGCTTCGGCGACCGAGACCATTCCGCTTCGCCCCAACCGGGTTCATCCGCTGACCCGCCAGGATTCCAACAGCAATGTCGGCATCCTGGCCCCCGAAATCGACTACAGCGTCGAACCCGCGGCCGATTGGGTCGATCTGATCGCGGTGCATAAAGGCGGGTTGTTCGGCACCGATTGGCGGATGCTGTTTCCCGGCGACGGTATCGACGGCATCAAACGGTTCTTCCTCGATTGCCTGCTCCAGTTCGGACGGCGCGGGCTGGCCTGCCAACCGGCGATTCTGGGGGTGGGAATCGGCGGCTCGAAAGACACCTGCATGACGATCGGCAAACAGGCGGCGTGCCTGCGGGTGGTCGGCAGCCGCCATCCCGATCCGGCGGTGGCCGGGCTGGAAGACGAGTTGCTGGCGCTGGCCAATGCCAGCGGGATCGGACCGATGGGCTTTGTCGGCAGTTCGATGGCGATCGATTGCCATATCGAGATCGCCCACACCCACACTGGCGGAATGCCGGTCAGCGTCCATGCCTTTTGCCTGTCGTCGCGTCGGGCGGTGGCGCGGCTTTACGATGACGGACGGGTGGAATACCGCACCGATCCCGACTGGTTCACCCCCTATCATCGGCGGGAGGGCGAAGAATGAGTCTGCGCCATGTCACTTTGACCCTGCCCGCCAGCGACGAAGCCCTGGCGGCGCTGCGGGTCGGCGATGTCGTCACCCTGTCCGGCGTGCTCTATACCGGGCGCGAAGGGCTATACCGCCGTCTACTCGACCAGAAGATCGCGCCGCCGGTCGATCTGCGCACCCTGTCCAACGCCAATTTCCACTGCTCGCCCGCCGCCGCCTTGCCGCCGAGTGGAGAGCCACAGGTCGGCGCGGTGACCGCCACCGCCAGCTTTCGCTTTTCCCACTGGCTGGAGAGCTGGTTCGCTCTGTCGGGCTGCCGGGTGATGATCGGCAAGGGCGGAATGAGCGAGCGCGATTATCGCGACCATTTCGTTCCCAACCGGGCGATCTATCTGACCACGATCGGCTATGGCACCGGCGCTCTGTTGGGGCGGGGGATCAAGCGGATACCCGCCGTCTACTGGCACGACGAACTGGGGCTGGCGCAGGCGATCTGGGTGCTGGAAGTCGAAGCGTTCGGGCCGTTCCTGGTCGAATGCGACCTGAGCGGAGCCAGCCTGTTCGCCGGAATGGACCGCGCCATCGCCGAACGGGTCGAGGCGCTCTATTCCGGGTTGAAGCCCCCTGCCCTCGGCCGCTATGGCGAGGCGATCGACCGCCGAAAAGAGATCGTCTGAACCGAGGTCAGCGCGGTTTCCCTGGACCACCGCGCCCGAATAATCTACAAACTACTAGCTTTGTGATAAGTAGATAATGACTCACGAACACGCTTTCTCCCTTCACGTCCCCGATCTGGTTTTCGGACGGGGTGCCCTCGCCGAAGTCGGTGAGCATGCCCGCGCCCTGGGGCTGACCCGGGTGCTGCTGGTGACCGACCGCACCCTCCGCCCGCTTGCCCCCGTCACCCGCGTCGAAACCGCGCTGCGGGATGCCGGGATCGAGGTGATCCTCCACGATTTCGTTGCGATCGAGCCGACCGAATCCGCGATCGACCGCGCCGGAGCGGCCGGGCAGATACACGGCATCGACGGCTTTATCTCGGTCGGCGGCGGGTCCAGCATCGATACCGCCAAGGGGGCCAATCTGCTGGTGTCGCGCGGGGGACGGATCGCCGATTTCCTGCCGCCGCCGCTGGGAGCCGGGCGAACGCTGGGCGGGGGTCCACTGCTGCCCCACATTGCTTGCCCGACCACCTTCGGTACCGCCGCCGAGACCACCGGAATCGTGGCCTTTGCCCTCGATCACGGGCGCGGCAAGACCACCCTGACCGGAGCGCCGTTGCGGCCCAGCCTCGGCCTGCTCGACCCCACCGCGCTGCTGACCCTGCCGCCGATGGTGCTGGCCGCCAATGCGTTCGATCTGCTGTCCCATGCGATCGAGAGCGAAACCGCCCGCCCCTTCGAGTCCCGCCCCGCCCCCGCCGATCCCGCTCGCCGTCCGGTGACCCAGGGAGCCAACCCCTTCGCCAGCCTGGGCTGCCGGGAAGCAATCCGCCTCGTCGCGGGGGCGCTGGGTCCGGCGCTCGACGATCCGACCGATATCGAGTCCCGCGAACAATTGATGCGGGCCGGGCTGCTGGCCGGAACGGTGTTCGGGATGTCGGGCAACCATCTGCCCCACGCGCTGTCCTATCCGATCTCGACCCTGGCCCATCGCTGGACCGCCCCGGATTATCCCGACGACCATCCGTTTCTGCCCCACGGTTTGAGCGTCGCCCTGGCCGCGCCCGCCGTGTTCCGCCACCTCGAACGACGGCTGCCCGACCGCTTTGCCCCGGTCGCCCGCGCCCTTGCCACCGACTCGGTCGCCGATGCGCTGATCGCGCTGATGCGCCGCGCCGGACTGCCGAACGGGCTGACCGCGATTGGTCTCAGCGACGAACACCACCCGGCCCTGGTCGAGGGAGCGCTGGCGCAACGTCGCCTGATCGACAATGCCCCGCTGACGCCCACCGCCGCCGACCTTGCCGCGATCCTGGCCGACGCCCGGCGTTACTGGTCCTGATGATGGAGTCCCCGATGACCGACAGCACCCTGGCGTTCGATCCTTCGGCAATTGCGGTCCGTCCGCTGTCGCCCTGGACCCGCCTGTGGAATATCACCGCCTTTCGCCGGGGAACGATCCTGGTGCTGCTGGCCCTGGTCTGGGAGGGCTATGGCCGCCTCGCCAACAACCCGCTGATGTTTCCCACCTTCACCGACACAGCCGTCGCCTTTTACGACGCCCTGGTCCACGGCACCTTGCTGAAGAAGTCGCAGACCTCGCTTGAGGTGCTGCTGATGGGCTATGGCATCGGCAGCGCGATCGCCCTGGTTCTGGCCGGACTGGCCGCCTCGACCCGGATCGGCGAAGACGTACTGGCAACGCTGACCGCGATGTTCAACCCACTGCCCGCGATTGCCTTGCTGCCGCTGGCGTTGCTGTGGTTCGGGCTGGGAACTCCCTCGCTGCTGTTCGTGCTGGTCCATGCCGTGCTGTGGCCGCTGGCGCTGAACGCTTCGGCCGGGTTCTCGTCGGTGCCGGAAACGCTGCGGATGGCCGGGCGCAATTACGGCCTGACCGGCTGGCGCTATATCGCCCTGATCCTGATCCCCGCCGCCTTCCCGGCAATTCTGACCGGGCTGAAAGTCGGCTGGGCCTTTGCCTGGCGCACCCTGATCGCCGCCGAACTGGTGTTCGGGGTCGCCTCGGGGTCGGGCGGATTGGGCTGGTTCATCTTCGAAAACAAGAACCGGCTGGAGACCGCCTCGGTTTTCGCCGGTCTCGGCACCGTCATCATCATCGGCCTGCTGGTCGAGAGTCTGGTGTTTCGCGTCATCGAGCGACACACCATCCGCAAATGGGGAATGCAACGATGAGTACACCCGATTTCCTGGTCCACCACGCCGCCGATTCGGTCGGGGTGGTGACGGTCGAGACCGTTCAGCCTGGCCAGACCCTGACCGGCTGGGTGATGGATACCGACCAGACCGTCACCATCGCCGCGCTCGACGCTATTCCGCTCGGCCACAAGATCGCTCTGGCCGACATCGCCGAGGACGACACCGTGCTGAAATACGGCCACGACATCGGCCGGGCGGTCCTGCCGGTCCGACGCGGCGGACACGTCCATGTCCATAACCTCAAGACCAAGCGGTGGTAGGAAAATGAGCAAGAGCTTCTGGGGCTACCGCCGCGAGAACGGCCGGGTCGGCGTGCGCAATCATGTCATCATCCTGCCGCTTGACGATCTGTCGAACGCCGCCAGCGAGGCGGTCGCCCATGCCATCAAGGGCACCCTGGCCCTGCCCCACCCCTATGGCCGACTGCAATTCGGGGCCGATCTGGCGCTGCATTTCCGCACCCTGATCGGGACCGGAGCCAATCCCAACGTCGCCGCCGTGGTGGTGATCGGGATCGAGCCGGGCTGGACCCAGCGGGTCGTCGATGGCATCGCCAAGACCGGCAAGCCGGTCGCGGGCTTCTCGATCGAGGGCAATGGCGACATCGCCACCATTGCCGCCGCATCGCGTGCCGCCAAGGATTTCGTCCAGTGGGCGAGCGAAAAGCGGCGCGAGCAGACCGGAATCGAGGAATTGTGGGTCTCGGTCAAATGCGGCGAATCCGATACCACGTCGGGATTGGCGGCCAATCCGACCGTCGGCGATTTCCTCGACAAGGTCGATGCGCTGGGCGCGACCACCTGCTTTGGCGAGACGTCGGAACTGACCGGGGCCGAGCAGGTTTGCGCCACCCGCGCCGCCACCCCGGAGGTTGCCGCGAAGTTTCTCGCCACCTGGGGGGCCTATAACGACTTCATCCTCGCCAACAAGACCGACGATCTGTCCGAGAGCCAGCCGACCAAGGGCAATATCGAAGGCGGGCTGTCGACGATCGAGGAAAAGGCGTTCGGCAATTTCCAGAAAATCGGCAAGAACGCCCGCTTCATCGACGTGCTGGAACCGGCCGAACCCCCGGCGAAGGGGCCTGGGCTCTATTTCATGGACACCTCGTCGGCGGCGGCGGAATGCGTGACCTTGCAGGCGGCGGCGGGCTTTGCCGTCCATCTGTTCCCCACCGGCCAGGGCAACGTGATTGGTAACCCGATCGTCCCGGTGGTCAAGATCACCGCCAATCCCCGCACCGTCCGCACCATGGCCGAGCATATCGACCATGACGTCAGCGGGCTGTTGCGGCGCGAACTCAGCCTCGATCAGGCCGGCGACCAGTTGCTCGACCTGACGCTCCGCACCGCCAATGGCCGCCTGACCGCCGCCGAGGCGCTGGGCCATCGCGAATTCGTCCTGACCAAATTGTATCGCAGCGCCTGACCCCCACCTCACAGGAGACACGGCATGAGTCCGCTCAATCGTCTGCGCCTCGGCGCGCTTGCATTGTTATCCGGCCTGATCCTGGCCGGTGGCCCCGCCACCGCCGAGGTCAAGGAATTGCGCGTCAGCCAGCAATTCGGCATCGGCTATCTGCCGCTTCAGATTGCCCGCAACAAGGGGCTGTTCGAAAAGCACGCCAAGGCGCTCGGACTTGATGATCTGAAGGTCAGCTTCGTGACGCTGGGCGGCGGATCATCGACCAACGACGCCCTGCTGTCCGACAGCATCGACATCGGCACCGGCGGCGTCGGGCCGTTCCTGACCGTCTGGGGCAAGACCCGCGGCAATCTCGACGTCAAGGGCATCGCCGCGATCAGCGCGATGCCGATTGCCCTCGTCACCACCAACCCGGCGATAAAGACCCTGGCCGACTTTACCGACAAGGATCGCATCGCCCTGCCGTCGGTGAAGACCTCGATCCAGGCGGTGACCTTGCAGATCGCCGTCGAGAAGGCGTTCGGCGTAGGCCACCACGAGAAGCTCGACGGGATCACCGTCTCTGTCAAGCATCCCGACGCCTATGCCGCGCTGGCCTCGGGCAAATCCGAGATCACCGCCCATTTCGGCGGCCCGCCCTTCCAGCAATTGGAACTGGCGCTGCCCAACGGCCACAAGATCACCGATTCCTATGAAGCGCTGGACGGTCCGGTCAGCTTCAATATCGCCTGGGCCAAGAAATCGTTCCACGACGCCAACCCGAAGGCGATTGCGGCCTTTATCGCCGCGCTCGACGAGGCCAATGCCTTGATCCGGGCCAATCCGGCCGAGGCGGCGAAGATTCACCTGATCGAGGAAAAGAGCACGGCGGACGAGGCGCTGGTGCTGTCGATCATCACCGACCCGGCCTCGAAATTCACCATCGCCCCGCTGAACACCACCAAGTATGCCGACTTCCTGGCCCGGACCGGACAGATCAAGTCGCGGCCCGACAGTTGGAAGGATCTGTTCTTCGCCGACATCCACGCCGAACCCGGTTCGTGATCGGCGCGATTGCCCCCTGACCGGGCGGCCCGACAAGCCCCCCCCGGTCAGAGGGCCAATCGATGGAGAAATCCGCTTGGCTCCCGGACGGCGGCAGGGCACGATGGAAGCTACACATTCCCCCCGCCCCCATCTGCCGGTCCCCATGAAAAAAGAAACTCGCCTCCTTCACGCCGGACGCCACCCCGAGCGCTATCACGGTGCCGTCAACGTCCCGGTCTTTCGGGCCTCGACGATTCTGCTGCCCTCGGTCGCGGCGATGGAATCGGGCGGCCGCTCGCTGTTCGAGGGCGTCCGCTACGGCCGTTTCGGCACCCCCACCACCTTCGCGCTGGAAGACACGGTGGCCGAACTGGAGGGCGGAGCCCGCTGCGTCGCCACCTCGTCCGGTCTGGCGGCGATTTCGGGGGCGCTGATGGCGTTCCTCAAATGCGGCGACCATCTGCTGATGACGGATTCCGCCTATGCCCCCACCCGCAAATTTTGCGACGAAGTGCTGGCCGGGCTGGGAATCGAGACCACCTATTACGACCCGTTGATCGGCGGCGACATCGCCGCCCTGATCCGGCCCAACACCCGGGTCGTGTTCACCGAAAGCCCCGGCTCGCTGACCTTCGAGGTCCAGGACATTCCCGCCATCGCCGCCGCCGCCCATGCCGCAGGCGCGATCGTGATGATCGACAACACCTGGGGCGTGCTGCATTTCCAGCCGTTCGAGAAGGGCGCGGATATCTCGATCCAGGCCGCGACCAAATACATCGTCGGCCATGCCGACGCGATGCTGGGCACCATCACCACCGCCACCGAGGCGCTGTGGCTGAAGGTGAAGAGCTCCGTTGCCGCCTTCGGCCACAGCCCCGGTACCGAAGAGATGTATCTTGGCCTGCGCGGCCTGCGGACCTTGCCGGTACGGCTGGCCCATCACGGCGCGACCGCCCTGGCCCTGACCCGCTGGCTCGAAGCCCGCCCCGAAGTCGATCGGGTGCTGTATCCGGCGCTGGAATCCGACCCCGGCCATGCCCTGTGGAAGCGCGATTTCGGCGGGGCCTGCGGGCTGTTCGGCGTGATCCTGAAACCGGCCAGCAAAGCGGCGGTCGATGCGATGCTGGATGGCTACGAGCATTTCAAGCTCGGCTTCTCGTGGGGCGGCTTCGAAAGTCTGGTGATCCCCACCGGCGGCCACTCGATCCACCGCACCGCGACCCGATGGCAGCCGGCCGGACCGAGCCTGCGCTTCCATGCCGGTCTCGAAGCGGTCGAGGATCTGATCGCCGATCTGGAACGCGGCTTCGAGCGACTGACCGCCATCGGCTGACGGTTGAGGTCGGAGACGCGCCTCCCCACATCAGCGACAGCAGGCGCGTATTTCTTCCGGTCGGAGCCCTTGCCGATGTCGAATGCCTACCTGATTTCCTACCGTTTCTTCGCCAACAGCGATCATCCGCTCCCGGTTGCCCTCCAGTTCGACCCCGAGACGTTTCGCCTGATCGTGCCCGAGGATAGCCCGCGCCCCGACTGGACCCGGCTGAGCCACCGCCGCTGTCCCAATTGCCCGCTTGACGATCGTGCCGCCCACTGCCCCTCGGCATTGGGAATCGCGATGTTCCTGCCTGCTTTCGCCAACCGGATTTCGCACGAAAAAGCGGTGATCGAGGTCGAGACTCCCGTCCGCACCTTTGTCGCCAACACCACCTTCCAGACCGGGATGGCGGCACTGATCGGGCTGGTTTGCGCCACCTCGGGCTGCCCGCTGACCCGGTTCCTGCGACCGATGGCGCGCTATCACACCCCGTTCGCCGACGAGAAGGAAACGCTGGCCCGGTCCTTCGCGATCTGGCTGCTGGGCCGCTACATCACCCGCCAGCAGCGGGGCAGCGACGAAGCGCTTTCGCTGGAAGGGCTGAAGCGCCAATACGCCGAACTGTCGGCGATGAATCTCGCTTTGTCGAACCGCATCCGTGACAGCGTCAACCGCGACGCCGCGTTGAATGCGGTGGTGATCCTCGACCTGTTCGCCCAGATCGCCCCGGTCAATATCGACGGTGATTTCGAGGATATCGCCGATCTTTATGTGGTCGAAGAAGACCAGACAACCTACTGATTTTTAAATATATTCAGGTCATTTTCAACCAGGATGACAACGCGAGCGACACCGGGTCGGGCCGCTCGATCGGAGCGAGGTGACCAGATTCGGGCACGATCTCCAGCCGAGCGCCAGAGATCGCTTCGGCCAGGGTCCGATGCAGTTCGGGCGGCGTCAGGGTATCGAGTGCCCCGCACAAGACCAGGGTCGGGCAGGCGATCGCGCCCAGACCGGGACGCGAATCGGGACGGGCCATGATCGCCCGCTGCTGCCGGGCAAAGCCCTCGGGCCCGACCGCCTGCGCCATCGCCCGGAACTGACCGGCGATGGCCGGATCGGCGGCCGAAGCGGGAGAGAGAAGCACCGCCGCCTGCGCCGCCACCACCTGATCGAACCCGACGGGAGTCGAAGCCAGGGCAATCGCATCCAGGCGACGCTGCCGCTGCTCGGGCGGGTCGGCCAAGGCGTTGGTGCACAGCAGGGCCAGCCGCTCGACCCGTTCGGGAGCCCGGCGCATGATCTCCATCGCCAGATAGCCGCCCATCGACAACCCGCCCAGGGCGAAGCGCGGCGGGGCCAAAGCCAGCACCCGCTCCGCCATCGCGCCCAGCGACTCGTCCTGGGTCAGATCGGGCACCACGACCTCGGCCTGGGGCGCCAGAAACGCGGCTTGATGCGTCCACAGCCGGAAATTGCACAGCAGGCCGGGCAGCAGGATCAGGGTTTCGGACATCGCTTCGGTATCCTTTTATTTGACCAGCGCGGACAATTCCTTGAATTCCGGGGTGCCCGCCCGGTGGAGCCACTCGAAGATCACCATCTCGACCGTGGCAATCTCGATTCCATTATCGGCCAGACGGGCCATCGCCGCGTTGAAATTGGCCTCGGTCCGCGAGGCGCAGGCGTCGGCGACCACCACCGGCTCGTACCCGGCGGCTTTGAACCCCAACGCGGTTTGCAGCACGCAGATATGCGACTCGATTCCGGCGATGACGATACGGGGCCGCCCCAACCCGTCGATCCTGGCCCGGATCGCCGGATCGTGAGCACAGGAGAAATGCAGCTTTTCCATCACCGCATCCTCGGGAGCCAGCGCCAGCAACTCGCCAGCGGTGCGTCCCAGCCCCTTGGGATATTGCTCGGTCACCACCACCGGCAGACCCAACCGCGACGCCGCCCGCATCAAAAGGGAGCAGCCGCGATAGACCCGGCGCGGATCGAACATCACCGGAGCCAGCGAGTCCTGGACATCGACGATCAGAAGGCAGGAACGCTCGGCATCGATCAACATGGTGGAAAACCCCTGTTTATCCGGTTATGGCCGGGGAAAAGGGTATCGAGCGGATCGGATCGACGCAATCCTTGTCGCACCGATGCCTTTTCGCAGTTACGACATTGACTTGGGCGAAAGAAGCCCTATTATTCCGCCGCGTATGACATCCCCTATCGAACATGGCCGCTCGGACGGCCCGGAAAACCCCTCGATGACTTTCGAGGACCTGGGCCTCGGCCCCGAGCTTCTCAAAGCGCTGGCTGAAGTTGGCTATACCAGCCCTACTCCCATTCAAGCGCAGGCGATCCCTGTTGTCTTGATGGGCAGGGACGTGTTGGGCTGCGCTCAGACCGGCACCGGCAAAACCGCCTCCTTCACCTTGCCGATGATCGAGATCCTCGCGGCGGGTCGGGCCAAAGCGCGGATGCCGCGCTCGCTGATCCTCGCCCCCACCCGCGAGTTGGCGGCCCAGGCCGCCGAGAATTTCGATAATTACGGCAAATATCACCGCCTGACCAAGGCGTTGATCATCGGCGGCGAGTCGATGAGCGACCAGACCGCGCTGCTCGATCGCGGCGTCGATGTGCTGATCGCGACGCCGGGCCGCCTGCTCGATATGTTCGAGCGCGGCCGCATCCTGCTCAACGACGTCAAGGTGCTGGTGATCGACGAAGCCGACCGGATGCTCGACATGGGCTTCATCCCTGATGTCGAGCGGATCGTCGGTCTGCTGCCGAAAATCCGCCAGACCCTGTTCTTCTCGGCGACGCTGGGGCCGGAAATCCGTCGGCTGGCCGACGCCTTCCTGATGAACCCCAAGGAAATTACCGTTTCGCCCGGCACCTCGACCGCCACCACGGTCGAGCAGCACATCGCCGTCGTCGAGGAAATCGACAAACGCGAGACGTTGCGTCACCTGATCCGGACCGAGAACGTCAAGAACGCCTTCATCTTCTGTAATCGCAAGCGCGACGTCGATATCCTCTATCGCTCGCTGAAGAAGCATGATTTCGATGTCTGCCAGCTTCACGGCGACATGGCGCAATCGGCCCGCGGCGATACGCTCGACAGCTTCAAGAAGGGCGAGATTCGCCTGATGGTCTGCTCCGACGTCGCCGCCCGCGGCATCGATGTCTCGGCGGTCAGCCACGTCTTTAATTTCGATGTCCCGATCCATGCCGAAGATTACGTCCACCGCATCGGCCGCACCGGCCGGGCCGGGATGGCCGGACGCGCCTTCACCATCGCCGTCCCCGAAGACGGCAAGGCTGTCGCCGCGATCGAGAAGCTGATCGGCAACACCATTCCCCGCATCGCCGTCGAGGGGGTGCCTGCCCTGGAGTTGGACATGACTGCCCGCAAGGGGCGCGGTGGCCGTACCGCCGCCAAGCCCGCCGGACGCGACCGCAGCAGCCGTCCTGCCCGCAGCGAGCCCGCCGCTCCGGCTGCCCGCGAGCCGGTGCCGGCAAGCAAAGCCGCGATCGAGCCCGCCGCTCCGTCCCGCCCGGTCGTTGCCCCGCCGCGCGAGGAAACGCCAGCCCGCGACATCCGCCCCGCCGCCGCCGAACCCCGGTCGCGTTTCCGCGAAGAGCGCGGCCGTGGCCGCGACGACCGTGGCCGCCGCCGCGGCCGGATCGACGAATTGGGCATCGGCGAGATGCTGCATGCCGACGATGTGGTTGGATTTGGTGATCACCCCCCCGACTTCATCCTGATCCCGGTGCCGTTGCCGACCAAGCTGTCGGCCCGCGATCTGGCCGACGAAGCCGAGGACGATATCGATGTGGAGGCCGACGTCGAGGAGTGAGCCGGGCGGCCCTGCCCGCCTTTCTCCCCTGACGCCGAACCGGAGGATAGCCCCGATGCAGACCATTTTTGTCATGCTGAAGTGCCTGCCGGGTCAGGCCTATCAAGTCGCCGACCATGCCGTCGAGATCGAGGCCGTGTCCGAGGTGCATTCGATTTCGGGTCAGTACGATCTGATGATGAAATGCTATCTCGACGATGGAATCGACCTCGGCCAGTTCGTCGTCGATAACGTCCAGACTCTTCCCGGCGTCACCGATACGTTCACCCTGATCGCCTTCAAGGCCTTCACCTGAGGTCGCCCGGTCGGCCCCACCCTCTGGAGTGGGGCTGTCCTATCCACAAGTTTTTGTTGGCGACTCCGAACGGGTGTTCCATCTCTTGACCCGTCCCCCCACACTCAGCGAAAAAAATATCGCCTCAAATCCTGGGGGGATGGCGGAGAGGATGACGGCGAATGCATGACCCTCGCGACACGCGTGCCGATGGCTTGCCCATCAGCCCTTACGATCTGCGTCGGGCGACCGAATCGGCAGCCCGGGCCGCCTATGACTGGATCGGGCGCGGCGACCGCGCCCTGGCCGACGATGCCGCGGTCGGGGCGATGGAAGCCCGCTTGGCGCAATTGCCGCTTGATGCGGTGCTGCGGATCGGCGAAGGCCCCCGCGACGAAATCTCTTCGCTTTATCACGGCCAACGGTTCGGCGATCCCGAACGCCCCCCCCAATGGGATCTGGTGGTCGATCCGCTGGAAGGAACCAGCTATCTCGCCAAGGGAATGACCAACGCGATGGCGGTGGTCGGACTGGCCCCCTATGGCAGCCTGATCGACCTTCACCCCGTCCGCTATGTCGAGAAGCTGGCGGTGCCCCCCGCCGCGCGGGGCCGGGTCGATCCCGCCGCCCCGATTTCCGAGCGGCTGCGCCAATTGTCGCGCGCGCTGGGAAAGCCGATTCTCGACCTCACCATCTATGTGATTGAAAAGCCACGCAACAAGGCGCTGGTCGAAGCAATCCACGAGGCGGGTGCCCGTGTTGCGCTCTATCCGGCGGGCGACGTCGCCGGAGCGCTGATGGCGGTGACGCCGGGCTCGGGCATCGACGCGCTGATGGGCACCGGCGGCGTGCCCGAAGGAATGTTGTCGGCGATCGCGATCCGCGCCATGGGCGGCGATTTCATGGCCCGGGTCGATCCCCAGCTCGCCACCGAGCAGCAGGCGGTCGAGGCGACCGACATGGACCTCACCCGCTGGTATCGGCTGGAGGAACTGGTGCGCTCGGACAAGGTCGCCTTCTGTGCCACCGGGATCACCACCGGCCTGTTGCTCGACGGCGTCGAACGCCGGGGCGACCAGGAATTGACCCATACCCTGATGATCGGCGGCCCGGCCGGACACCGCCAGATGCTGACCAGTTGGCACAAACGCAGTTGACCGCTCGCCGTTCCCCTGCCCGCTTCTTCCCTGCCCCCCAGCCGATAAGGACCGCACGATGACTTCCCCAGCCGAAATGGCCAACGCCATCCGTTTCTTGTCCATGGATGCCGTCGAGGCGGCCAAGTCCGGCCATCCCGGCATGCCGATGGGCATGGCCGACGTCGCGACCGTGCTGTTCACCCGCTTCCTCAAATTCGACGCGAAGGCGCCGCGCTGGGCCGACCGCGACCGTTTTGTCCTGTCGGCCGGTCACGGCTCGATGCTGCTGTACGCGCTAGGCTACCTGACCGGGTACGAGGATCTCGACATCGAGCAGATCCGCAATTTCCGCCAGTTTGGCGCCCGCACCGCCGGTCACCCCGAATTCGGCCATGTCGCGATCGCCGAAACCACCACCGGGCCGCTGGGCCAGGGTCTGGCCAACGCCGTCGGTCTGGCGCTGGGTGAGAAGATGATGGCGGCGCGGCACGGCGACGGCATCGTCGATCACTACACCTATGTCATCGCCGGTGATGGCTGCCTGATGGAGGGGATCAGCCAGGAAGCGATCTCGCTGGCCGGGCATTGGCAATTGTCGAAGCTGATCCTGCTGTGGGACGATAACCATATCTGTATCGACGGCGACACCGCGCTCTCGACCTCGGAAGACCAGTTGGGCCGCTTCACCGCCGCCAAGTGGGACGTCACCCGCGTTGACGGTCACGATCCCGAGGCGATCGCCGCCGCGATCGAGGCGGCCAAGGCCAGCGACCGCCCCAGCCTGATCGCCTGCCGCACCGTGATCGGCTTTGGCGCTCCGACCAAGGGCGGCACCGAAAAGGTCCATGGCGCGCCGCTGGGTGCCGAAGAGATCGCCGGTGCCCGGGCCAAGCTGGGCTGGTCGCATGCGCCGTTCGAGATTCCCGCCCCGATCCTGGAGGCGTGGCGCGCCGCCGGACGCCGGGGCGCCACCGAGCGCGCCGCCTGGGAAACCCGTCTTGCCGCCTATCCCGAGCGCGCCGAGTTCGAGCGCACCGTCGCCGGTCGCCTGCCCGAGGGCTGGCACCAGACCGTGCTCGACTTCAAGCGCAAGGCGACGGCGGAGCAGCCGAAATGGGCCACCCGCAAGTCGAGCCAGGAAGCGCTGGAAGCCCTGACCCCGGTGATCCCCGAACTGATCGGCGGCTCGGCCGACCTCACCCATTCCAACCTGACCCACACCAAGGTCACCCGCTCGATCACCCCGACCGACTTCTCCGGCCGCTACATCCATTACGGCGTCCGCGAGCACGGAATGGCCGCGATCATGAACGGCCTGTCGCTGCATGGCGGCTTCATCCCCTATGGCGGCACCTTCCTGATTTTCGCCAATTACCTGTGGCCCGCGCTGCGGATGAGCGCGATGATGGGCCGCCGGGTGATCTATGTCCTGACCCACGATTCGATCGGTCTGGGCGAGGACGGCCCGACCCATCAGCCGATCGAGACGGTAACCGCCCTGCGCGCCACTCCCAACGTGCTGGTGTTCCGTCCCTGCGACCCGATCGAGACGATGGAAGCCTATGAAGCGGCGCTTGATAACGAGACCGGCCCCAGCGTGCTGGCGCTGTCGCGTCAGAATCTGCCCACCCTGCGGACGATCCATTCCGACGACAATCTGACCGCGCGCGGCGGCTATATCCTGGCCGAATCCGATCTGGAATCCCGTCAGGTGACCCTGCTCGCCACCGGCTCGGAAGTGTCGCTGGCGCTGGAGGCCAAAGACCTGCTGGAAAGCCAGGGAATCGGCACCGCCGTGGTGTCGCTGCCCTGCTGGGAACTGTTCGAGCGCCAGACGAAGGAGTATCGTTCGGCCGTGCTGGGGGACGGAACCGTCCGGGTCGCCGTCGAAGCGCTTGGCACGTTCGGCTGGGAGCGCTGGGTCGGCGACAACGGGGCCGTGATCGGCATGACCGGCTTTGGCGCCTCGGCCCCTGCCGATACGCTTTACAACCATTTCGGCATTACCGCGCGTGCGGTGGCCGAGGCCGCGCTGGCCCGTCTGTAACCCGTCGGCGCGACCGAAAAAACGCCAGGAAGGAGACTTTTATGTCGCTCGTTTCGCTGCGCCAGTTGCTCGATCACGCCGCCGAGCACGGCTATGGCATCCCCGCTTTCAACGTCAACAACATGGAGCAGGTCAAGGCGATCATGGAGGCTGCGGCCGCCACCGACAGCCCGGTGATCCTCCAGGCCTCGGCCGGGGCCCGCAAGTATGCGGGCGAGGCGTTCCTGCGCCACCTGATCCTCGCCGCGACCGAAGCCTATCCCCAGATTCCGGTCTGCATGCATCAGGATCACGGCACCTCGCCGTCGATCAACGTCCGCGCGATCCAGTCCGGCTTCTCCTCGGTGATGATGGATGGCAGCCTGAAGGAAGACGGCAAGACTCCGTCCGACTGGGACTATAACGTCCGCGTCACCCGTCAGGTCGTCGATATCGCCCATGCCTGCGGCGTTTCGGTCGAAGGCGAACTGGGCTGCCTGGGCTCGCTCGAAACCGGCACCGCCGGCGAGGAAGACGGCGTCGGCGCGGTCGGCAAGCTCGACCACTCGCAGCTGCTGACCGACCCCAACGAGGCCGCCGACTTCGTCAAGCAGACCCAGGTCGATGCGCTGGCGATCGCGATCGGCACCAGCCACGGCGCCTACAAGTTCACCCGTCCGCCGACGGGCGACGTGCTGGCGATCAGCCGGGTCAAGGAAATCCACGCCCGCATCCCCAACACCCATCTGGTGATGCACGGATCGAGCTCGGTGCCGCAGGATTGGCTGAAGATCATCAACGACAATGGCGGCGACCTGGGCGAGACCTATGGCGTGCCGGTCGAAGAGATCGTCGAGGCGATCAAGCACGGCGTCCGCAAGGTCAATATCGACACCGATTTGCGGATGGCCTCGACCGGCGCGATTCGCAAGTTCTTCAATGACGAGCCGAAGAAGTTCGATCCGCGCGATTACTTCAAGCTGACGATCAAGAGCATGAGCGGCATCTGCCAGGCTCGCTACGAAGCCTTCGGCGCGGCGGGCAAGGCCAGCAAGATCAAGGTGATCGGGCTGGAAGCGATGACCGCCCGCTATGCCTCGGGCGAACTGGCTCCCAAGATCGCCTGATCGTCCGCCACCGATCCCCGCCCCGTCCGGCCAGACCCGCGACGGGGCGGTTTCTTCCCTCTGGCCTGGACCTGCGCCGTCATGACCGTCAAGATCGCCCCCAGCATCCTTTCCGCCGATTTCGCCCGCCTGGGCGAGGAAGTCCGCGCCATCGATCAGGCTGGCGGCGATTGGATCCATATCGACGTGATGGATGGGCACTTCGTCCCCAACCTGACGATCGGACCGGCGGTGATCAAGGCACTGCGCCCCCACACCGCCCGGCCGTTCGACGTGCATCTGATGATCGACCCGGCCCAGCCCTTCATCGAGGATTACGCCAAGGCCGGAGCCGATTACATCACCGTCCATGCCGAGGCCGACCTCCATATCGACCGCTCGCTGCAACTGATCCGCTCGCTGGGCAAGAAGGCCGGTCTGTCGCTTAATCCGGCCACCCCGGAAAGCGTGCTGGAGTACGTGCTTGACCGGCTCGATCTGATCCTGGTGATGAGCGTCAATCCCGGCTTTGGCGGCCAGAGCTTCATCGAGTCCCAGGTCGAGAAAGTCGCCCGCATCCGCCAGATGATCGGCGACCGTCCGATCGAGCTTGAAGTCGATGGCGGCGTCACCGCCGAGATCGCACCCCGCCTGATCAAGGCCGGGGCCACCGCCTTCGTCGCCGGTTCCGCCGTGTTCAAGACCCCCGATTACGCCGGAAATATCGCGGCCTTGCGCGGTCTCTAGAGCGCATTCCACTCAAACGAAGTCAGAGTGACATGCGCGACAAGCCCGAGCGGTGCTTGAGCCACGCTAGCCCCGGAGGGGCTGCGGCCTTAGGCAAAATCCTAGAGGCGATTCCATTTGAATGGAATCGCCTCTAGACTCGGTCTTGCAATCGGCAGGAAAAGCGAAGAAAGCGTTTGCCAGGGTGCGGGAGTTGCGCTATTTTCCGCGCCTCCCCACCGACCAGGGGACGACATCCCTGCGGAGGGGTGGCAGAGTGGTCGAATGCGCCGGTCTCGAAAACCGGTATGGGTGCAAGCTCATCGTGGGTTCGAATCCCACCCCCTCCGCCATCAAAAACGCCAAGCCATTATAATGGCTTGGCGTTTTTGTTTTTGAACATCACATCCGGAGATCAAAATAGCTCGATCGCGGAGACATCATTCTTGGACGTGGTTAAATCGTGCCTGTGGCTATTCGCAATCTGGGACAAGGCGTAGCATTCCACTTCTTCCAGCTTGGTCAGAAACCGCATATTCATGTCGTCCGGGGTGGCCGATGGGTGTTGAGCGATCTCGTCCAGCGTGCTCGTGATACCGGCCGAGATATGCTGGAAACAGGACACCAGCGCCTCCAGGCGCCGCTTGACGACGTCCTGGAACTGGATCGAACCAATCATCTGCATGATCGGCGTCGATAACCGTTCGTTTTCCTGCTGCACCCGGGTCATTGTGTCGTGCTGTTGTTTGATCAGGATTTGCAAGGTCTCGGTCAATTCGCCGACCGCGTCGGAAATCACGACGAACCCCCTCTCTTCCTTAGCGACACGGTCGCCGACGATAGTGTTCATGCTGGTCTGGACCGCCTGATCCAACTGGGTGATACCCTCCCCGATGGCAACGGCGGCGCGGTCGGATTGCAGCGACAGTTCTTTGACCTCGGCGGCGACGACAGCGAATCCCTTACCGGCCTCGCCCGCCCGCACCGCCTCGATCGTCGCATTGAGGGCGAGCATCCGGGTCTGCCGCGCGATGCCGCGCACCAACTTGACGGTGCTGCTGAGTTCGGCCACCACTTGACGGATGTCTTCCATCCCGGCTTTGACCTTGACCGAAGCCTCGGCCCGCTCGGTGGAGAACTCGGAAATCAGCGCCTGACTGCGGGCAAGCTGGGTCTCGGTCCGCTCGACCATCTGCACCATCCGCTCCCCCGACCCGGTCGCGGCGATAAAGGTCAGGAGTCCGTCCAGACCGTTCTGAACCTCCCGCAATTGCGTCATGAGATTGACGGCATTGACTTCGGTTTCATGGATGACCTCGGTGGTTTCCGTTTCCATGATTCTGGAGATTCTAGGGAAATAGGACACTTTCTCTGAGAGGCATTGGCTGCACCGGAGTGGATCGAAATGAGGCTCGCCCGGGTCTGGCCCGCGGGGAACAGGGGGCGCGGCACTGTGGGGAGGGTCGTCGGCAGCCAGGACGAGCGACGGGGGACGCCTTAGACTGAGCAGGGCCGCCAGCGGGACCAGGATCGCCACCGTCACACGGATCGCGATGGCGCCCAGACCCGGAAGCGGCGGCAGGAGAGAGAGAACCAGCTCGCCCAACAAAACGGCGAGAACGACCACAGCCGGTCCGGCCCACCGAAGGGACGAACCGGACACACCGGCACGGTACGGGGGCGGTCTCATTCTACGCTCCTTCCCAATGTCCTGGCGGTGACGAGAGCGCGGCTCATCGCGGCTCATCCTCCCCGAAAAGCTCGATCTTTGGGCCGGACGCCTCGAACAGGGCGGTTCCGGCGGCGGCATGGTGGTCGTGGCGCTGCGAGGTCATCACGGTGTCGTCGAGCGCCCGGTCGAATAAGTCCTTGAAGCGCGACGTGCGGTCGAGCGAGCGGCGGTCGCCCAGCAATCGGGCCAGTTCTTCCATATGTTCATCAAGCAACAGCGATAACCGCGCCAGAAACGCGATCTGTTGCTGGGTGATGTCTTGGAACTGCAACCGCCCCAGCATTCCGATGATCGGCTGGGCGATGGCCTCGGCCTCGGCGTGGAACGAGGCAGACTGGCCGCCCGTTCCCGTATGGGCCGCCATCAGCGCAGCGATCCGCTGATCGATCTCGGCCAAGCCAGCGGCGATCGCCAGAGAGGCCTCCTCGCTGGTGCCAGCGATGCGGTCGCCCTGGTCGCGCAGCAGGCGGGTGAAGGCGCGGTATTGCACCAGTTCGTCGGCGACACGGAACAATTTGGCCTGGGCCTGCCGCCTGACCGCCTCGGCCCCGCGACGGCACCCGACAGCGAAGAGAGCGGCGGCAGTGGCACCGCCGAGCAACGGTGCGGCAAACCCCAAGGCGTGAAGGATCAGCGCACAGAGGCAGCCGATCGCGACGGCGGTTCCGGTGTTTGCGGTGCTGAACGCCTCGTTCATGCTGTCTACAATCACCCGTTGGGAAGGATCTGTTTTACGACCTTCAGCAGATCGTCCGGCTGTACCGGCTTGACCAACCAGCCGGTCGCCTTGGCGGCGCGGGCCTCGTCGCGCTTCGATTGCTGCGATTCGGTGCTGACCACCAGGATGGGGGTGAACTGGAAACCGGCCATGGTGCGAACCTTGCGGATGAGGTCGATGCCGCTGATTCCCGGCATATGGATGTCGGTGATAAGCAACCCCGGTTTCAGCCCCTTTTCCAATTGGGCGAGGGCATCCTCGCCGCTCTTGGCCGTGGCGATGGTGAATCCGGCCTTATGCAGGATTGCTTCCATGCTCATCAGCACGGTGGCGGAATCGTCGATCAGAAAAATGGTTGTCGTCATGCGGAAGCCCCTTACTAAGAAAGCGGCGACGGCAGGGAGCACAGAGGCGGCTACGCGTCGGCAAAACGAAATTGGTCCGCCGAGCCCAAACAGAGGCGGACGGCGAAGCGGGCGGGATTTCCTCTCACCGGCCCCCCTGGTTCAGAAGCGGAGTCAGCCAGCGGGCGAGGAAAGCCTCCTCTGGCCAGGAGACGATGGATGGCTGGAGCGCCAGCAGCACCTGGAGCGAAGCGGTGTGGATATGGGTGCAGTGCATCAGCGCCACCCGCGCCGCGGGGGTGGCCTGAAGCGCTTCGAGCAGCGGCAGGGCATCCTCGACGGTGCAAGTGCCCTTGATGGTGACCTCGGTCTTGCTGACGTGAATCGGCATCTCAAAGCAACTCCTTGAGGTTGAGCACCAGCAACACCCGTCCATCGCCCAACAGCGCCGTTCCGGAATAATTGGGCAGGCCGGCAAGGATGCCGTCGAACGGCTTTAGGATGATGTCCATACCTTCGCGGAAGTGATCGACCACCAGACCAGTCAGAGTGTTGCCGATGCGGACCACCAGCACGGCGTCCTCTTCGGTCGGGTCGCCGAACCAGACATTGCGTTCAAGACCGAGCAGGGTGTCGAGCCGCAACAGCGGCACGATGGTGTCGCGCAGCACGAAGGCTTCCGACTGTTTGATATGGCGGATGCTGTCGCGCGGGATGCGAACGGTCTCGGCGATGTGGTCCATCGGAATCCCGAACAGCATGCCGCCACCGGCCTCGACCATCATCACCCGCGTCACCGCCATGCTGAGCGGCAGCGAGAGGCGGACGGTTGTTCCTTCGCCTTTGACCGAGGAAAGCGAGACCGAGCCGTTGGCCTTCTCCACCGTGGACACCACCACATCCATCCCGACGCCGCGTCCCGACAGATCGGACACCTGACCGGCGGTGGAAAAACCGGGCAGGAACACCAGATTCACCGCGTCCTGATCGGTCAATCCCGCCGCCCGCTCGGCATCAATGACGCCCTTGGCGACGGCGGCGGCGCGGATCTTGACCGGATCGATACCACGTCCGTCGTCGCTGACCTCGATCACCACCTGATCGCCTTCTTGGAAGGCCTTGAGCAGCACCCGCGCTTCGACCGGCTTGCCCTGGGCTTCCCGTTCATCGGGGGTCTCGATGCCGTGGTCGAGGGCGTTCCGGATAATGTGCAGCAACGGGTCGCCCAGCATTTCGACGATAGTTTTGTCGGCGGCGGTGTCTTCGCCCTCGATCACCAGATCGATCCGTTTGCCCAGCTTGCGGGCGATGTCGCGCACCAGACGGGGGAAGCGTTCGAACACCTCGGAGACCGGCAGCATCCGCACCGCCATGATCGCCGCCTGCATCTCTTGAGCCAGCCGATCGACCACGGCGAAGAGATCCTTGATCTCGCGGCTCATCTCGCGTGAGCCGTAGACCTCTTCGGCCCGTCGGGCCAGGAAAGGAAGGCTGTTCTTCGACACCACCAATTCGCCGATCAGGTTCATCAGGGAGTCAATTTTGGCCTGATCGACCTTGAGCACCCGGCTCGCGTGACGCAGATCGGGAGAGGACAGAACCGAGCCCTCGGCGGCGGCAAGCCCTTTGGCAGCCGCGTCCACTTTCACCTCGGGTCGGGCATCAAGCAGACGGGCGAGAACGGCGAGGAGCGGAGCAGTGTCCCCGCTCGTCTCTGTCGCCCGTACCGCCTCGCGCCAATCCGTTGTTTCTTGCCCGGCGGCATGAAGGACGTTTTCCACGGTGCGAGCCACCGAGGTGAGACGGCTTGGCAAATCGTCGCCCGCAGGCAGTTCCAAGATGACCCGCTGTCCGTCGAGAATCGACGCAACGGCGGGGGACAACCCTGTCTCGGCCACAGCAAGCAGATGCGGAGCCACTGCGGTCAGCGCCACCTGCTCGATGACGTAACGAAACAGGTGCTCGATCTCTGCCCGCGACGCGGTGGTGAGCGCCCGGAAGCGCAGCAGGCAGCAATAGGGATCGAGGGCCTCGGCGGCGGGCCAGTCGCGGCGGGGCTCCATGGCGAGCGCCAACAGGCCGGGCACCTGGCGAAACAGCGCGGCCGGGTCTTCGCCGCTAAAGAAACAATCCTCGGCGGGCAGGTATTCCAGCGCCAGGATGTCCGCCCCCGACAAAGCGGCGCGGAGGGCGGCGAGACGCTCTGCCGCAGGCACGGCGGGAAGCCACTCGATCGAAGACAGGATTTCGGCCCGAAGCGGAACCACCGCCGCGCCCGCCTCTAAATCTTGGGGCAAGGCCGTCCGGAGTCTGGCGGTGATATCGCGCGAGACGCCATCGGCACCATCGGGCAAGGCACCAATGGCATCAATCGAATCAACCCAGGCGCTGACCTGATCGAGGGCGTCGAGCAGCAGATCGACCAGTTCAGACGAAAGCGCGAGTTGTCCGGCCCGTACTGCGCTCAGCAGATCCTCACCAGCATGGACCAGCTTGGTGAAGGCAGGAAAGTCGAACAGTCCGACCGAGCCTTTGAGCGTGTGGACGGCGCGGAACACCTCGTTGATCGCCGCCTCGTCGTCCGGACTCTTCTCAAGCCGCAACAGGCAGGTGGCGGCGGCCTGCAACAGGTCGCGGGCCTCGGAGACAAAACGGACGAGCAGCGGGGTCGTCATGCCGGGACTCCCGCCATCAAATGCGCCACCTCGACGAGCGTTTCCGGCGTCACCGGCTTGACGAGGTAGTAATTGGCCCCGGCCTGATAGGCCTTGAGCGTGTCTGAATCCTTCGATTCGGTGCTGATCGTCACCGCCGGAACCCCCATCGTGGCACCATCGCGGCGAATGGCGCGGAGCATGGAAAGTCCGTCCATCTTCGGCATGTTGATATCGACGATAAGGAGGTCGAAGGGGCGGGCCAGCACCTTCTCATAGCCCTCGAGGCCGTTGGTCGCCTCCTCGACAACGAAGCCAGCGGCTTCGAGAACGGTGCGGTAGAACAGCCGCATGGTGATGCCGTCGTCGATCACCAGGATTCGGGCGGCGGTGGCGATGGTCCGGGGCTTGAGGAACAATGTCATGGCGCTTATTCCTCGGGCTTTTGGTAGACGATGGTGTCACCGAATTTGCGCGGCACGAACAGCGAGGTCATCCGGCTCATGCTCTCGGAATGGCCGAGGCAGATATACCCGCCGGGAGACATGGTTTCGTAAAACATCTCCACCGCCTCGCGCCGGGCGATATCGTCGAAATAGATCAACAGGTTGCGGCAGAAGATAATGTCGATGTCCGTGTATTTCCGGGTCTGCATCGGATCAACGATATTGATCAGGGAAAAATCAATGGAGCCGCGCAGTTCATCACAAATCCGATAACTTCCCTCTCCGGTGCTGACGAAATATCGTGACAGCAGGGCGGGCGGAACCCGGGCCAGCGACCGGGCACCGAACAGCCCGGCACGGGCCTCGGCGAGGATCTTGCTGTCGATGTCGGAGGCGTAGATCTCGATATCCCACTGGTCGGCCTGATCCCACTTCTCAAGAATGTTGATCGCAATCGAATAAGGCTCCTCCCCCGACGAACAGGGCACCGACCAGATCTTGATCGGTTTAGTGGCCCGTCTCGTCCTGGCGAGGTTGGGGAGCATGCTCTTGACCAGCGCCTCGAACTGGTAGTCCTCGCGGAAGAAGTAGGTTTCGTTGACGGTCATCGCGTTGACCAGGAACTGCAACTCCTCACCGGACCCCTGGAAGCGAATGAAGGTAAAATAGTCCCGAAAGTTTTCTGAATTCGTCTTGTTCATACGGTCGATGATACGGCGATCGACGTAATACTTTTTTGATTGATGATAGTTAATGCCCGTTTTGCGATAGAAAAATTCGCAAAATTTAGCGAACTCTTCATTGCTTATCGTTATTTGATTTATTACCGCACGCGGCGCATGAGTCATCGTCATTGCCCCCGGATTCGACGGGTCGCGGTGTCGATCGCGAAGGACATGAAGGTCTCTGAGGCAAAGCGGGCGCGAAGTGTGTCGAGATCGGCCAGCGCCTCGCTATCGCCGATTTCCGCCAGCGCATCGACGGCAGCGGCGCAGACATTGATGTGCGGTTCCTCCCGGATCAACTCGGCCAGCCAGCCCGGAACATCGGCATGGCGGAGCGCGCCCAAGATGTTGACGGCAAAGATACGGACGTCGCTGTCGGGGTCATTCAGCAGGGTCCGCAGGTGCAGAGCGGCGGAATCCGGCATTTCCTGCAACGCTTCGATCACGGCGGTCCGTAAGGGCACGTCGTCGCTCCGCAACAAAGCGGCGAGGCGGGCGGCAATTGCCGGATTCTGTATTTTGATCAAGGTGGTCAGGATCATCGCCCGCACGCTGGGGGCCGGCTCGATTTCCAGGCGGTTGCACAATGCCGTCGCCGCTTCGGGATAGGCGGCAAGGGCGCGGGCGGCAGCCCGGCGTGGCCCCGGATCGTCCGAGGCCAGATCGGCCAGCAGCTTGGGCTGGAGCGGGCAAACGGCCGGGTCTCGACCGAGGCCATCGTCCGGGACGTTACCTTTGACCAGTCCCATGTCGTGCCTCCTTCATTCCCGAGAGCCAGCTCGACACTTGACCGGCGATCCGGTCGGCAGGCAGCACCAGCGTGGCCCCGCCGCGCTTTACCAGTTCACCCGGCATGCCAAAGATGATGCTGGTTGCCTCGTCCTGGGCGATGGTGCGGCCGCCGCGCCGCTTCACCTCGGTCATTTCAGCGGCACCGTCATCGCCCATGCCGGTCAGCAAGATGCCGATGATCCGTTCAGGCGGCAGCGCGTGCCGTGCGCTTTCCACCATCCGTGCCACGCTGGGGTGCCAGAGATATTGCTCGCCAGCCGGCATCGGGTTGACGATATACCGGGTCGCGCGCTTGCCGATCACCACGTCGGCGTCGCCCTTGGCAATGTAAATCACGCCGGGTTCGAGCGGCATCTGCGACGAGGCTTCGATCACGGTCAGCGCGCAAATGTCGTTAAGACGGCGGGCGAAGACCGAGGTGAAGCTGCCCGGCATGTGCTGGGCCACCACCACCGGCCAGGGGAAGTCGGCGGGAAGTCGGGGCAGCACGTCCTCGAGGGTGCCCGGCCCGCCGGTCGATACCCCGATCAGCACCACCCCCATCTCGCTGGGCCCAAGCGGCGTGAGCGCGGCCTCCGCGTGACGGCGCTCCTCGCGCTTGGCCTCGACAACCCGGCCACTGGTGGCCCGCAGCCGACCGGACAGCCCGATCGAGCGGCGGACCCGTGCCCGGGCGGCGGCGGTCACTTTGGCGACAATCTCCTGTTCGACCCGCGCGATGTTGAGCGAAATGGTTCCATCCGGCTTGTGGATGAAATCGACCGCGCCCAGTGCCAGCGCCTCGAAGGTGACCTCGGCCCCCTGCTCGGTCAGCGACGACACCATCACCACCGGCTTCGGGCGTGTCGCCATGATCCGGGACAGACAGGTGAGTCCGTCCATTTCGGGCATGTTGATATCAAGCGTGATGACATCGGGATCGAAACTCTCCAGCGCAGCCAGGGCTTCGGTGCCGTTGCGTGCCATCTCGACCTCGAAGCCGGCACGAGCTTCGAGGATTTCCTTCAGGTGGCGGCGCATCAATGCCGAATCATCGACGATCAGAACCTTGGTCATACCTGTTTCCTCGCGCCGGGGCCGTCAGCTCGTCGCTTTGCCGACGTCGGCTAGTTCCTTGACGTCGAGGAGTTGATCGACATCAAGCAGCAGGATCATCCGCTTCTGCGCCTCAAGGTTGGCGACGCGGCGGATCAGGCGCTGCTGCTCCTCCGACAATGCCGGTGCCGGGCCGATGGCCGAGGCGGCGATCCGCATCACCTCCGACACCGAATCGACGATGAAGCCGGTCCGGACACCCCGGATGGTGTAGACCATGATCCGTTGGCGGTCGTTGCGGTCCATGCTCGGTAAGCCGAAGCGGCGACGCTGATCAACCACCGGGAGCACCACGCCGCGCAAATTGACCACGCCCTCGATGAAGTCGGGAGTCTTGGGAACCTTGGTCAATTCCTCGGGAACGCGGACGATTTCCTGGACCGAATCGATCGGGACGCCGTATTCCTCGTTCAGCAGTCGGAACGCGACGAACTGCTCCTCGTCGTCGGTGACGCCAAGGCGGGTTTCCTCGTCGGGCATGGCGTCCGCCTCCTCGCTGGCAACCGCCGTCACTTGGCGGATGTCGCTTTGGTTGAACATTTTGTCTGCGCATAAAATCGAAACCAGCCGCTTGCCCTGTTGCAACCGGCAGATCGATTCGACCTCACCGAGATTGCCGCTTCTCGCCAGCAAGGGCGGCATCGGGTCGATGACCGAACGGGCGACGCGCAGCACCTCCTTGACGCTGTCCATCACCACACCGACCGAGGCACCGGTGCCGCTGCTGCTGTCGTTAAGCGACACCACGACGATCTTGTTGGCCTCGGTCATGTCCTGCGACGGCAGACCGAACATCTCGCGCAGGGACACCAGCGGCAGCAACCGGTTGCGTAGCGTCATCACCCCCAGGACATGGGGCGGCATGTTGGGCACTTCGGTGATCTGTTCGGGAATTTGAACGATCTCCTGCACCCGTTCGATCGCGAGGGCGTATTCCTGCCCGGCGACTTCGAAGCTCACCAACTGACTCTCGTCGCTGCTTTCAACGCGTTTAAGACCGAGTGTCTCGTCGTCGCCGTTCTTGGTCTCGCCCAGGGGGTGCTTCTGGGCTGATCCGATCGCCTTGAACTCACGCGCCACCACCTTGGCGGCATCGAGGATCATCACCATCGAGCGGCCGTCGTCACCCTTGATCATACCGGTCAGCAGTTCGGTATCGACCGTGCCCTGGATCGCCGCGGAATCTTCGATTCGGTCGGCCCCGACCGTGACGACGTTGGCGACCCGATCCACCACCAGCCCCACCGGTCGGCCCTGGTCAAGAACCACCACCCGGGTGGCATCGTCATGCTCGATATTGCCCATGCCGAAGACATGGCGCAGCCGGATCACCGGCAGGACCGCGCCCCGCAGATTGGCCAACCCTTCCAGCGCCGTCGGACTCAGCGGCACGCTGACCAGGGCGGGCATACGGATGATTTCCTGCACTTGCGACAACGGCACCGCGAACATCTCGTCATCGACAAGGAAGATAACGAATTGCCGGGCGCCGCCCGATCCATCGGCCTCGACCGTGATGCCGTCGCCATTGGGCGGCGGGACATTGACCGGGGGGATGGCCTGCACCGCTTCCGCGATTTCGGACATCAACGTCCTCCTCACAAATCAGGGAAAGGGGTGTCAGGCGCCGGCCTGCAACTCGTCGGCGAGAGAGGCGATTTCCTCGATGGCGGCGGCCAATTCCTCGGCCCCCTTGGATTGCTCCCGCGCGGCGCTGCTGGCCTCGGTGGTGGCCCGCGTCGTCTGCTGGGCGGCGGCGGCGATCTGTTCGATCCCGGTCTGGACCTCCTTGACCACCCGGACAATGTCTTCCGCCCCGTCCAGAATGCCCCGGTTACCGGCCAGGACCATTTCGATGTCGCGAGCGGTAATGTCCAGGTCGGCGGCGATCGCTTTGTTCTTCTCGACCTCTAGGGTGGCGGCGGCGGCGATATCTTCAAGGTCGCGACGCACCGCGCCAATCTGGTCCTGAATCGCCTTGACGGTATCCTTGATGCGGTCGGCATTCTCGGCCGAATCGCGGGCAAGATTGCGGATGTCGGTGGAGACCACGGCAAAGCCCTTGCCGAATTCTCCCGCGCGGGCCGCCTCGACCGAGCCGTTGACCGCCAGCATGTTGGTCTGGATCGACACGGTGGTGATGGCATCGACGATCTTGTCGATGCGACGGCTGATCTGCTCCAGCGCCGTCATCTGCTCGCGGCTCTGCTTGCTGGCGACGACCGACTGGGAAACGCCTTCGATCAACTCGGCGATGGCGGTGCTATTGGTGCTGATCAGAGCGACGGTCGACTCGCTTTTCTCCACTGAGGCCCTGGCGCGGCTGGAGGAGATCTGGGCACCCTTCTCGATCTGGGCGATAGCCGCCGAGGCTTGGTGGGTGGCGGCGCCCTGCTGCTGAGCACCCTTCTGGATCTGGTCGAGCGCCACCTGGATCTGGGCGGCGGCGCGATTGATTTCTTCCACCGCCGACGACAGTTCCTCGGCGGCCGAGGCAACCTCCTCGCTGCTCTTGGAAATGTCGGTAGAGTTCTTCAACTCGTCGGCCAGTTCCGACAGTTCCTGCGCCGCCTGTTCCGACTGGCCGAGGGCGAGGTTCTGCTGATCGACCGTCTTCAGCGTTTCCTCGCAGGCGGCACTCTGCTCCTCGGCGGCGGCGGCGATGATCTCAGATCCCTTCTGCACTTCCTTGACGGCGACGGCGGATTCCTCGTTGGCCTTGACGATCTCGCGACAACCGCTGGCAACCTCGGCCATGTCGCCGCGAATCTGGTCGAGTTGAATGGTAATCTGTTTGCCTTTCTCCACTTCCTGCCGCGCGCTGGTGGCGGAATTGGTGATGCCCTCGGCAATGGCCTTCACGTCCCTTTGAATCTGGGCGATCAGATCCTGGATCTCCCGGGCACTTTTCTCGGAGGTTTCGGCCAGGGTGCGCACCTCGTCGGCAACGACGGCGAAGCCCTTGCCGTGTTGACCGGCCCGCGCCGCTTCGATCGCAGCGTTGAGCGCCAACAGGTTGGTCTGGTCGGCGATGCGCGCCACAGCCTTGACCACTTCCGAGATCGCCGCTGCCTGGCTCTCCAACTCTTCGACCATCTGCACCGAAGCGGTCTGACGCTCGGCCGCGCGGCCGATGGCCTGGATTGAATTGCCGATCTGGATGGAGACGTTGGCGATCAGCCCCCGCAACGCTTCGGTCTTGGTCAAAGCGGCGTCGGCGCTTTCGGTGGCCTTGATGATCAATCCGGCACCATGAGAAACCGCCTTCATCGATTGCTGGGCGGCCCCCGCCGCCTCTTCGGCCCCCGACGCGATCTGTTCCGAGGTCTTTCTCAGTTCCTCGGCGGCTGCGGTGGCCTCGGCGATGCCACTGGCCAGTTGCGAGGTGGCGGCGGCGATGCGCTCGGCCGCTTTCTGCTGCTTCGCGAAGGTACGAGCCTTGCGTTTCTGGGCTTCGGCAAGCAGTCGGCTACCGCTGCCGACATCCTCTCCTCCGACAGCCTTAGATTCCACCGAGCCGCCGACCTGGTTCTTCTTGATAAGAGCCATGACTTTCCTCGTACTTAGTTGTTGTGATTGTGTAATCACATGTCGATTTAATTCCATTCTGGGAATGGACCGATATAGTGTGGATATTAGAATCGCAGCAGAATTTTCTGTTCATCACACCATATTGCCATATCGTTACATATAGCAAATTAAATAGACACCACATCAATCATGACGAGACCTTTTACATTTGATTTATATATGTGTCATTAAATCACAAAGCTGCATTAAAGCCATTTATGACGCTGATTCTATGCGTTAATTTTATTTTTATTAGAGGAGCAGCAGGTCTAAATTTAAGATTTATAGGGATATAAGCCAAATTTAGCCCTCCGCAACATCCTTTTACCAGGACGGATATTCAGATATATTTAAAAGGCGTTGCCGCTACGACTGATCGATCCTCCGGTGATCGGCGTGGTGATCTCGGCGGCCCTGCAACATGGCGTGCCCGTCGATGCTCTGGCCCGCTCGATTGCCCGCATCCCGCTGTCGCCGCTACGGCCAGAGGCTAATCCCCCCAATTTAAGCAGGGGTTGGACATAGAATTCAGGCGGCCAATTTCAGTTTCTGGGCGGGAGTGATGCCGCCGATGCCCATATTGGGGCGGTCGTTGGGCCGTCCACCCCATCAGCTCTCAGCTCCACGGAAGCAGTTCATCGAGCCGATGGGTCAGTTTGCCTGAAATATCGGCATCGGCCACAAGGTCCCAGGTTCGTCCGGAATTCCCGACGTTACCCTCAACCCGCCCACAACTCTATCCACAGGATCGGGGGATAACCCGGCGTCGCGTGTCATCCCCCACCCTCTCACCCGACATGGCGGGGAGAGAATGAAAGCCATCCGCGCTTTCAAGACGAAGTTTCCTTTCTATTGGATTCAGGACTTGACCCATCGCTCGCTGAGGCGTATTTCCGCAATTGCGACATCGGCGGGCCAGTCCCGCAGCCCATCGCATCTTCAAATTGAGAAAACCATGAAACCCCAATCTCAGACCGCACCGGCGGAGCCTCCTAGTCGTCTCGGGACGATCGTGAGCATCGCTGATCATACCCAGGACCGCAGACATCGCCCTGTGGCCAGGAAGACCGCCCTCCGGTAGGTCCTCCTCGCAGCCGAGCGGACGCCTCCTGGGACGACACCGTCAACCCCAGGCAATGGAGGCGAAAATGGCTGCCACCTTTGCAGAAATCCCTGTTTTCCGCACTTTTTTCGGCCCACTCTCCGGCATCGGCACCAATGTCGCCGCCCGCGATGGTCGGCCCCATCCCCCTGTTCTGATTTGCCCCTGGACGCTTGATCCGGCTTCAGGGCGGCTTGTTTGCGCCTGGAAATCGGGCACCGATCCGTCTTGACCGGAACGCATCCCTAAAGAGGGCAGCGGGTCCGCCCGCTCCCTCGCCCCCCCCATGACCACGGATACGCCGTAGGGCTACGACAGTAGTTTCTGCGCATGGATTCTTATTGCCGAAATAAAGGATAAGTACATGACTGCGATCGAAAAGGAGGCTGGCCTCGGTCCAAACCGGCGCTCGGCCGTTCTCGACAAGGCTCATCTCGGGTCCATCCACGGTGCCTTCGGGACCATTTCCCACGACGATATCGGACCACGGACGACGTGGCGCGCCCGGATCAGAACCCTGCTGGCCGTGCTGGGACCGGGAGTGATCGTGATGGTCGGAGATAACGATGCTGGTGCATTCGGCACCTACACCCAGGCCGGTCAGATTTACGGCACCGCCTTGCTGTGGACCTTGCTGCTGCTGATCCCCGTTCTGTACGTCAACCAGGAGATGGTCCTTCGCCTGGGGGCGGTCACCCGCGTTGGCCATGCCCGGCTGATTCTCGAACGGTTCGGCAAGTTTTGGGGCGCCTTCAGCGTGATCGACCTGTTCCTTCTGAACGCCCTGACCATCGTCACTGAATTTATCGGCATCACCCTGGCGCTCGATTATCTCGGCATTTCGCGCGAAATCGGCGTGGGGATATCGGCGATTCTGGTGATGGCGGCAGCCGGAACCGGCAACTTTCGTCGGTTCGAGCGTTTCGCGATGGTACTGGCCTTCGGCAGCTTGCTGCTGGTTCCGGTATTCCTTGCGGTGCACCCGCCGCTCGACCAGATCGCACACGACTTCATGACGCCGCAGATGCCGCCAGACAGCAAACTCAGCGAGGTGATGCTGCTGGTGATCGCGATCGTCGGCACCACCGTCGCCCCCTGGCAGCTGTTCTTTCAACAAAGCTATGTGATCGACAAGCGGATCACCCCGCGCTTCATCCGTTATGAGCGGGTCGATCTGTGGCTGGGCATTCTGATGGTGGTGATCGGCGCGGTGGCGATGATGTCCTTTACGGCGGCGATCTTCGTGGGTCGGCCCGAATTCGGGAACTTCACCGACGCCGGTGCCGTGGCGGCCGGGCTTGAAAAATATGCCGGAGCGGTGCCGGGGGTCCTCTTCGCGCTTGCCTTGCTCAACGCCTGCATCATCGGCGCGGCCGCAGTGTCGCTATCAACAGCCTATGCGATCGGTGACGTGCTGTCGCTCCGCCACTCCCTCCACCATAAGGCAAGCGATGCCAAGGGGTTCTATGCCATCTTCGCCAGCCTGATCCTGGTGGCGGCGTTTCTGGTGCTGACGCCCGGCACACCGCTCGGCCTGCTGACCAATGCGGTGCAAACCCTGGCCGGGATTCTCTTGCCCAGCGCTACGGTGTTCCTGCTGTTGTTGTGCAACGACCGCGCTGTGCTGGGGCCGTGGGTTAATTCCACCCGTCTGAACTGGTTTACCGGGGCAGTCATCGCGGTGTTGGTGATGCTGTCGATCATTCTGACGTCCTCGGTGCTGTTTCCCGACATCGGGGAGGATGTGATCCTCGGCATCCTGGGCGGTGGGAGCATCGTTGGCATCGTCGTGGCGTTGGCCAATTGGTTCTGGCATCGGCGGCGGGCATCCGCTCCCGAAGCCGACCAGAATCCGCCCGAGTTTTGGCAAATGCCGCCGCTGTCCGAGTTGCCTCCGCCCCGGATGTCCCGTCTCAACCGGCTGTGGATGGGGGTGTTGCGGGCTTATCTGGTGCTTGCCGCTGGCCTGGTGCTGGTCCGGATCGTCCAACTCGCCTTGTCCGGTCCGGTCTGACCTGTCCTTGGTTTGAGGAGTCCAATGGAAGATTGCCCTAGTCCCGCGGACGGCGCCGAGGCCTGTCGGCTGACCGCGCCGTCCGCACCCCATCCCCTCGCTTCGTCCGTTTTATTCGGACTGCCGCTCTAAGCTGTCCCCACGAGTGGTGGGGCGGTCCCGGTGCGAACAGCCCGAGCCACCCCGAGGATTGCGTTATGACGACGAATTTCCTGCGCTCACGCCACCTCCTGACCATCCGAATACGCCTTTTGGTTGATTTATTCGTATTCCGCTCCCATGGCGAATGCTAAGCAAACGGGAAATCGTGATGCTTCAGAATACAAACGAAGAAAGCCAGCAAGCGCTGGTCGCGTTCGAACAGGCGGCGTTTCATCTCTGGCAGGCGCATCGCCAGCACGTCGATTATCTGAGACGGGCCGCCAAGAGCGACGACACCCCCCGCACGCGTCGGACCCTGTACAACGCCCTGAAAAGCTACCGCAAAGCCGAGGCCGACTTGTTTCGGCGCTTGGCTGACGCGGACGAGTCCAGGAGAGGGAGTGCGGACGGTTTTTCACTCCACAAAGACAGCGTTTTCACTCCCGCAACAGAACCGTCACGAGGAAACGACGAGCGCTCTCGATAGCATCCCCTCGGTTTTTGCGTATAGGTCGGGTTTATAAAGGACTGGGCAATGGGACTTTTTATGGAATGGCATGAAGGTCGTCGGCCAGGGGGTGGGCTGAAACGGCCTCGCGCACGGCCGTTTCGATGCGGGTCATCTCCTCTGCGGTGATTTCCGTGCCTTCAGCGATCCGGACGGTTTCCGCGACATCCTCTGTCTCTGTATCCAGAGTAAAGGGCTCGGCCACCACCAGCGGATCGATCTCGGGCATCTCGCGGCGAAGTGTATCGCGGACATGATCGCGGACGGAGTGCGGCGGAAATCATGCTGCCGCCAAAGCTCGAATGCGGCCTTCTGCCGTTGTAGACGTCGAAATAGCGGCCCAGAGCGCTGGTTATCGAAAACGAGCTTTGTGCTAAATTTCTGTACCGACGGCCTGTCTATTTTCAGGATTTCCTCGACAGAAACCAGACGAATCAGGCATGTCTATCGGGAGATGCGCTTCGGCGCACGGGCACCCGCAAACGAGTCCGCCAAATGAGCCCAGAATACCTCTTTACGACATTTATCGTCTGCGCAGCACCGGGGATAGGTGTTGTATATGCCCTCTCTTCGACAATTGGGGGCGGGCTGCGGGCAGGATTCTGGGCTTCTCTTGGCTGCACCATTGCGACGGTCATTCATATGGCCGTGGCCATGGCCGGTCTTGCAACCATTCTGCATGCCAGTGCCGCATTGTTCCAGGCCGTAAAGTTTGCGGGCGTCGCCTATTTAATGTGGATGGCCTGGGCGGTCTTGAAAGATCAAGGTGCTTTGTCTCTGCGACCTAGCAAGCCAGAACCGTCTATAAGGATCGTCCGTCGAGGAATTTTGCTGAATATCCTCAATCCAAAACTTCCATTATTCTTTCTCGCCTTCATTCCGCAGTTTATGCCCCCGGAGAGTGGCGTCGCCGATTTGATGGAGCTTGGCTTCGGATTCACTGCCATGACTTTTATCGTGTTCATGGGATACGTCGTGATCGCTGCGAGCGGCCGCCAGCGTTTACTGGATAGCGAGCGGACAATGAACTGGCTCCGGCGTGCCTTCGCTGCGTCGTTCGTTGCTTTGGGACTGAAACTGGCCAGCGAAAACACGCGATAGGAAGGGCGCCAGTCGAGTCTGGGTGTTCGGCCAGTCCCCCCTTCCGGCCAATCGCGACGACTCCACACCTACAGAAGACATTCGTTGCAGATTGCACGCATCTTGATGCTTGCGCTGGAATAATACCGACCGTCCTATGAAATGACTTTTTTGATCCATGGGTCGAGACAGTAGCTTTTGATCCGCTGAGCATCTGCGGCTGTGATGTTGTCCGGAACCGCAAGGGCTGCGCGGAATTGCCCTCGGCAGAAAATCGTGGCTCTTCGCCGGGTCCGATCGCGGTGGCCAGCGCGCCGCCGCCATGTACAGCCTGATCGTCACCGCCAAGATGAACGATGTCGATCCCCAGGCCTGGCTCGCCGAAATCTTGGCCTGCATCGCAGGGCATCCCGTCAACCGGCTCGACGAACTCCTGCCGTGGAACAGGAGACGCGTCGCCACGGGGACTGATGCCGCCGCCTGAGACCTACACGGCTGCGGCTCCCACCGGAGGCTTAATATATAGCTACACATGCTCTAAAATTAACGAAAGGTGAATGGAGCATTCAGAACAGGGTCACATCTTTCATGTTAGGCAATGGAACGTCGATGTCTGTGGATACGCACTGTCCATTGGGCTTCACATCGTCGTTCCGAGTTGAAAGCCATCATGAAATCCATATCCCCTCTCCCGACCATCACGATTCTGCCGCCTTCGAAATCCTTTCGATTATCGTTGATCTGCGCCGCTGGAGCAGCAGCGAGCCAATTGATCTTTCCGACTGCCGCGCGAGCCATTGAACCGTCCCTCACGGCGATAACGCCGTATCTGGAGAAGGTTCTGGCCGAACATCCCCGGTCGCATCAGGCCCGCAGCGATGTCGAACGGGCGCGGGCCGAAGCCGAGGTTCTGGCCCAGCCGCTCTACAACCCCGAACTGGGTTTCAGCGGCGAGCACAAACGAACCCCAGCGGGGACGGACAGCGGCACCGGAGAGACGACGTGGACCCGTGTCGTCGAAGTGTCCCTGACCACCGATTTCGGCGCCAAACAGCAGCGACGGAGCGAAATCGGCACCCAGGGGGTTGACGTCGCCAATGCCGGAGAGGCGGAAGCGCGTTTGGCCTTGGTGTCCGAAGCCCTGACCCGCCTTGCCCGCTATCAGGGCGCCCAGGACAAGGAAGCCCTGGCCGCGCGGCAAGAAGCGGCCATGGCCAGTTTCGTGAGGTTGGCCGAACGGCAACGCAAGGCCGGTGACAGTTCGGCGGCGGACTTGTCGCTGGCACGGCTGGCCCTGGCGGAAACCGCCCGCCTCCGCGCCGACGCCCGGGTCGATCTGGCCCGTGCTCGCGAGGAAGTCCGTGGTCTTTGCGCCTGCGTTCCCGACGAGATCGCCCCATTGCCGCCGCAGCTTCCGATCGAAGACGCCGTGGTGGGAGAGGATATCGATCGCGTCCTGGATCGCCACCCCATCCTTCGCGGCTTGCGCGCGCGGGTCGAGGTGGCGCGGTCGGAACTGCGGCTGTCGGAGGAAGAGCGAATTCCCGACCCGACCTTCCGGCTGGGCGGGGGGAGCGAGGGTGACGCGACTCTCGTCACCTTCGGCGTGTCGGTGCCGATTCCGGTGCTGAATTCCGGCTCGGCCAAAGTCCGGGCCTCGGGCCGCGGCCTGGTGACGGCGGAAGCGGCGGAGGCCACCGCCCGGCGCGAGATCGCAACGGAACTGGCGGCGGCCCGCGCCTCCTATGTCGAGGCGCATCGTGGCTGGCGGATGTGGCGGGACCAGGCGATGGCTCCGATCGAGCAGCAGGCCGCCTTGATGGAGCGGATGTGGCTGGGCGGGGAAATCACCGCCACCGACTATTTCATCCAGATCCGTGAAACCGCCCGCGTTGCCCAGCAGGGGAGCGAGCTCAAGACTTCGGCCTGGACCTCTCTCGCCACTGTCCTCAAGGCGTCCAACGGCTTCGAGACCTTTATGGGACTTGCGCCATGAAACATTTTTCCCACCGTGCAATGACCGCTGTGTTGGCCGTGTCCCTGATCGGGACGGCCGTGACCATGGCGGGGGCGGCGCTGTCTCGCGATCCTGCTCCCGCGCCGAAGCAGGACACCGCCGCCCCCGTTGTCCCTGCGGCGGCGGCTCCGGCAGGGTTGGTGCTGTCACCCCAGCAGCGGGACGCCGCGGGGATCGTGATCGGGACGGTCGAGCGCAAATCCCTGTCCGGCGGGATGTCGTTTCCGGGCGAAGTCCAACCCAACCGCTATCGCTCCAGTCTCGTCTCCAGTCGCATTCCCGCCGTAATCCAGAACCGGCACGCGGTTCTGGGGCAGACGGTCCGACAGGGGCAGCCGCTTGCCACCCTATTCAGCGTCGAGGTCGCCGACGCCCAAGCCGGTTATGTGCTGGCCGAGCGCGAGTGGCGGCGGGTTCAGGATTTGGGACGCGACATCGTCGCCGGAAAACGCTGGATCGAAGCCGAGGTCGGACGTCAGCAGGCCCGCGCCCGCCTTTTGACCTATGGCCTGTCCTCGGCACAGATCGAGGCCCTGGCCAGAGACGGCCACAACCGGACCCCCGGCATTTTCACTCTGACGGCTCCGCAAGCCGGGATCGTCACCTCGGATTCGTTTCGGATCGGGGAAATGGTCGAGGCGGGCAAACCGCTGTTCGAGGTCGCCGACACCGCGACGGTTTGGATCGAGGCCCGCGTCGATGCCGATCTGGCCGGAACGCTGGTCCCCGGCGCCTCGGCCTCAATCCGGCTTGCGTCGGGCCGGACCAAGGCCGTCGTCAAACAGATCCTGCCGTCCCTGGATGAGCGGACCCGGACGTTGGGGGTTCGCCTCGAAGCCGAGAACCCGACACGCGCGCTCAATCCCGGGCAGTTCGTCCAGGTCGATCTGGAGCCCGGGGAATCGTCGGCCGGACTCGTCGTGCCGACCGATGCCGTGATCCGCAATGCCAATGGCGGCTGGGTGGTGTTCGTCGAGGATAAGGACGGCGGACTGGCTCCGGTCCCGGTGAGGGTGGTGCAGACCGCCAACGGTCAGTCGCAGGTGGAAGGGCTGACCACTGGGTCGCGAATCGTCACCAGCGGCGCGTTCTTTCTTCAGTCGGAACTCGACAAAAACGTCACCGGCTCTGCTCAGTAGAAGGCGTCAGACATGCTCAATCGACTGATCGACCTTGGCATCGTCAATCGCCAGATCGTGGTTCTTGGCCTGCTCGCCCTGATCGCGGCGGCTTCTGTCCTGCTCCCCAAGCTCAATCTCGACGCCTTCCCGGACGTCACCAACGTTCAGGTCGTGGTCAACACCGAAGCCAACGGGTTGGCCGCCGAGGAAGTCGAGCAACTGATCACCTACCCGATCGAAGCGGTGATGTACGCCGCCCCGAACGTCGAAGAGGTCCGTTCGATTTCCCGAACCGGCCTGTCGGTGGTGACAGTGGTATTCAAGGAGGGAACCGACCTCTATTTCGCCCGCCAGATGGTGTTCGAACGGCTGCAAACGGCCAAGAGCCAGATTCCGAGCGGGGCCGGATTGCCCCAGATCGGCCCCAACACCTCGGGGATCGGTCAGGTGTTTCAATATGTGCTGCGGACCAAAGACCCCCAGCACTTCGACGCGATGGCCCTGCGCGGGCTGAACGACTGGGTCGTCAAGCTTCTGCTGATGCCGGTGGACGGGGTGACCCAGGTGCTCTCGTTCGGCGGCGAAGTGCGGCAGTATCAGGTCCGGGTCGATCCGAGCAAATTATTGTCCTATGGCGTGCGGATCGACGATATCCGCGATGCGATCGAGGCCAGCAACCGCAATGCCGGAGGGCTGTTTCTCGACCAGGGCGCCGAGCAATTGGTGATCCGTGGCATCGGCATGATGCGCAGCGGCAATCAGGGGCTCGACGATATCGCCAACGTGCCGATCAAGGAGGACAAAGGCGTCGTCGTGCGGGTGCGCGATGTCGCCCGGGTTCTTTTCGGAGGCGAGGTCCGCCAGGGCGCGGTGACGATGACCGTGCGCGAGCCAAACGGGACGATGACGCCGATGGGAGAAGTGGTCAGCGGTATCGTGCTGAAGCGCGTCGGAGCCAACACCAAGGCGACAATCGACGGCATCAAGGAACGCCTGCCCCTGATCCAGAAAGCGTTGCCTGCGGGCGTGACGCTCGATCCGATCTATGACCAGTCCGATCTGGTGGACAAGGCCGTCGCCACTGTGGTCAAGGCGATGCTGGAGACCTTTGTCCTGGTGATCGTGGTTCTGATCCTGTTTCTGATGAATCTGCGCGCTGCGTTGCTGGTCCTGCTCAGTGTGCCGATCTCGGCGGGTCTGGCGTTGATGGCGATGTCCTATCTCGACATTTCCGCCAACCTGATGTCGCTGGGAGGGCTGACCATCGCGATCGGCATGATGGTCGATGGCTCGGTGGTGATGATGGAGAACATCTTCGTTCACATCACCCAGCCCCGCCCGCCGTCGCTGGCGGGAGGTCCGGGCGGGTCCAGCGGACTCACGTTGCGGATTCAGCAGGCCGCCCGCGAGGTCAGCCGTCCGGTGTTCTTTGCCGTCATCATCATCATCGTGGTGTTCACCCCGCTGTTCAGCCTGGAAGGAGTCGAAGGCAAGCTGTTCCAGCCGATGGCGGTCAGCATTGTTCTGGCGATGGCGGCGTCCCTTCTCGTCGCCCTGGTGGTGATCCCGGCGCTGGCGACTTACTTGCTGGGGGCCGGGGTACACCACAAGGACAGCTATATCTTCCCGCCGATCGAACGGCTTTACGGCAAGGTTCTTCCCGCCGCGTTGCGCCACCCGCGCAAGGTCGTGCTGGGCGCGCTGGGATTTTTTGTCGTGTCGCTGGCAACACTTCCCCTCATCGGCACCGAGTTCATGCCGGAATTAGAGGAAGGTACCCTCAACATCCGCGTCACGCTTCCCGCCGCGTCCAGTCTCGACACTGCTCTCGGGGTGGCGACCAAGCTGGAGGCGCGGCTTCAGGCCTTCCCGGAAGTGACCTACGCGTCGAGCCGGATCGGCCGGGCCGAACTGGGAGGCGATCCCGAACCGGTCAGCAACATCGAGATTCTCGTCGGCTTGACGCCGGTCGCCGACTGGACCACCGCGTCCAACCGCAAGGCGCTTCAGGCGCAGATGGAAAAATCGATGTCGGTGATGCCCGGCCTGCAATTGTCGTTCTCCCAGCCGATCGCCTCGCGGGTCGATGAATTGATGTCCGGCGTCAAAGCCCAATTGGCGATCAAACTGTTCGGACCCGGCCTCGACGTTTTGGCGGCCAAGGGGCAGGAGATCGAGTCGCTGGTCAAACGCATCCCCGGCACCCGCGACGTCGCGATGGAAAAGATCGCGGGTGAGGCCCAATTGACCATCACCCCGAACCGCGAGGCCCTCGCCCGCTATGGCATTCCGGTCGGTCAGGTAATGGCCTTGGTGTCGGAAGCAATCGGCGGGGTCGGAGCCGGACAGATCATTCGCGGCAACGAGCGCTATGACATTTATCTGCGCCTCGATCACCGCTTCATCGCCACCCCGGAAGCCATTCGCGATCTGGTGATCCAGGCTGGCAACGGAGCCTGGGTCAAACTGGGCGACGTCGCCCAAGTCGTCATCGACAGCGGCCCGCCCCAGATCCGCCGCGACGACGTTCAGCGCCGCATCGTGATCGAGGCCAACGTCGAAGGCCGCGACATGGGCGGTCTGGTCGCCGAATTGCGTCAGGCGATCGAAACCCAGGTCACGCTGCCGCCCGGTTACACCGTCGTCTATGGCGGGCAGTACCAGAACCAGGAACGGGCTCAGGGGCGGCTGATGATCGTCGTGCCGCTGTCCTTGGCGATGATCTTCCTGCTGCTCTATTTCGCCTTCCACTCGGTCGGTCAGGCGGCGTTGATCATGCTGAACGTCCCTCTGGCGATGATCGGCGGCATCTTCGCCCTTCTGCTCAGTGGACAATATCTCTCGGTGCCGGGGTCGATCGGCTTCATCGCCCTGTTCGGCGTCGCCGTCCTGAACGGCGTGGTGATGGTCAATGCAATCAACCAGAACATTCTGGGAGGAATGCCGATCAGCCATTCGATCACCCACGGCGCGTTCTCTCGCCTCCGTCCGGTGCTGATGACGGCCTTTATCGCCGCGCTTGGGCTTATTCCGATGCTGATGTCGAACGGCGTCGGGTCGGAGGTGCAACGACCTCTGGCAACCGTGGTGGTGGGCGGTTTGGTCTCCTCGACCTTGCTGACCCTGGTGATCCTGCCGGTGCTCTACCGGATGTTCTCGGCGGGACTCATCCGGGAATGGCTGGTCACCCATCAGACCCGGACCTGAGCCCCTCCTGTCAGCTCGCGAGAATGAACCGAAGATGAACAACAAGATCATCTTCGGTTCAGAGGGGTGATGCTATTTTTTCATTAATGAAAACAACGCACCCCCTTCACAGGGGATAAGACTTAAGGCAAATGACGACATGAGAAAGATCGCTTCTATAATTTTTGCAGTGGCATCTATCGGCGTCGCCGGATGCAGTGATCGGATGATTCGCTCCGTCGTTATTAACGACGACCATATGCACCCTCACGAGATCACGGTTCCGGCCAACACGCCGTTTCACTTGACCGCAGCGGCGATCGGTCCGACCGCGACAAGCATCTCCAGCCCGCAGATCGGACTGCCCTCGCTCGACGTGCCTGCGACCTGGGTCACCACCATCTCGCCGCGGGGCACCTCTCTCCCCGGCGATCTGAGAAAGGCACGGACCGACGTCGGTCCGCTGGAGGCCGGGATCTATCAGATCACCTGTGATTGCGGCGGACGGAACCAAACGATCAAGCTGATCGTCGAGTGATCGCGGCAAAAGAAACGATCATGTCCCAGTGCCGCCGCGCCGGGCCAGCCGGGTCATCTCCTGCTCCCAGGCGCGGTACTGGCCGGTAAAACCGGCGAGTCCAGGATCGGACCCGGTGCGGGCGGCAAAGTCAGCCAGCACCGGGACCTGGAGCGCAGCGATTTCGGCGCGATCGACCGAGTCCAGTCGTCGCAACAGAGTGGAAAACCCGACCAGAAGCTCACCACCGACGGGCTTGGCCGCCGCCGCCGTCAGTTTCTCCACCACCCCCGGCACCGTCGCAACCAGGGCACCGGCATAGGCACGCAGGATCGGAGCCTGATCGCGCATCGCCCGTGCTTCGATTTCGAAGTCGTCGCGGGCAACGATTGCTCCATCGCGATAGACTACTGGAGCGGTGGCCGAGACATCGCAGGCCCAGCCCGAACGCGGGATCAGCAGCGCCGACTGATCGCGCTCATCCCGGGCGGCAAAGAACGGCATCGTCCGACAGCGGACTGGTTTGTCGCGGTGAATGGCGCACAGCCCGTCGGCGGCCAGTTCGGGACAGGCCAGTGTCGGCGGCAGATAGGATACCGGGCTGATCCGCACCGCGATCTGACGCCGGTTGGGCAAGCGGACCGCGCTGCCCAGTCGGAGGGTCAGGTCGAACGATTTATGCCCCGGCCGCACGGGCGTCAGCATCACCCCCAGCGGAAAGCGCCCGGCATGGGCAAGCGCATCGTCCAGCGTCAGCGGCAACAGGCCGTAACAGCATTTCCCGCAGGCGGTACAGGCGAACCGGCGCTCCATCCTCGCCTCAGCCGCCGCAGCAGACTTTGAACTTCTTCCCTGATCCGCACGTACACGGCTCGTTACGCCCGACCTTGGTCACCGTTCGCGGCGCGGTCTTGGGACTGACCGTGCCATCGACATAGACCCACTCGCCATCCCGACGCCGGAACGTCGCCAGTTCATGATGCAGGTGGGGCTGTCCCCGCATTTTGAAGCGGGCGATGTACTCCAGCGTCCCTTCCGTGTCGGCTTCGCCGCCGCCAGTCGCAACACGAACCTCCAGTCCGACCGCGACCGCCTCCTGGGCGGACTCGCCGACCTCGTCGCGGTCGAATTCGGCCCGCTTTTCCGGAGCCAGGGTGCGGTCGAGATACCCGAGATCACCCCGAATAAAAGCGGTATAGCGCGCCCGCATCAACGCCTCGGCGGTGGGGGCCGACCGCTCGCCCGCGATCAGCGGACCGCAACAGCAGTCAAACGACTGACCCGAACCGCATTGACACATCGACATGATCCCGGGTCTCCCTCGCGCGGACAATAGGCGTTGCGGCCCAGATGTCGGACCGGCGGGTACTCTCGCGTCTCGAAGATTAACCGGACATGAACCCGCGCGTCACCATTGGTTCAAGACAGGGGAGATAGGATGGATTTTGCCCCTTTCTTGCCGGAGGATTCATGCCTCGACGTCTGACCGCAGCGGCGGCACTGCCGCTTGCCCTTCTTTTCATTGCCGCTCTCGCCGCCCCCCAATCGGCCGACAGCGCCCCGGTCTTCCGCGATTGCCGCGATTGTCCCGAAATGGTCGAGATTCCGGCGGGGCGATTCCAGATGGGCAGTCCCGCTACCGATCCGGCCCGCGAGCCCGGCGAGGAGCCGCGCCATCCGGTTACCATTGCCAAGCCGTTCGCGCTGGCGATTTACCCGGTGACCCAGGCGGACTGGACGGCGGTGATGGGGACCAACCCCAGCCACTTTCGCGGCCAGTCCTTTCCGGTCGAGAGCATCAGTTGGGCCGAGGCCCAAACCTATATCCGTCGTCTGAACGAGAAGACCGGGCAATCCTATCGCCTGCCGACCGAGGCGGAATGGGAATATGCGGCGCGGGCCGGAACCGACACCCGCTATACCTGGGGCGACGACATCGGACAGGGGAAAGCCAATTGCGACGGATGCGGCAGTTCTTGGGGCGGCCGCTCGACTGCGCCGGTGGGATCCTTCCCCCCCAATCCGTTCGGGCTGTACGACATGTCCGGCAATGTCTGGCAATGGACCGAGGATTGCTGGTCGCCGACCTATCGCGGCGCACCATCGGATGGCCGGGCCAGGGTGGATCGGGCCGCCTGTCCCCGCGTGCTGCGCGGCGGATCGTGGGGCAACAGCCCGGTGCATCTCCGCTCGGCCAAACGGATGTGGTTCGCCCAGGATTTCCGTTTCATCAATCTGGGGTTCCGCCTCGCCCGCGACTCAGCTCATCCATAGGGAGAAGTGGCCCCGGAAATTCGGACAGCATGTTAAGCTATCGCCCATTGCGAGCAATGACCTTGAGCAATGGGTAAGGTGACGAGGAAGCTCTACAGCGCGGATTTCAAGGCCAAGGTGGCGTTGGAGGCGATCAAGGGCGATCTGACGCTGGCGGAGTTAGCTGCCAAGCACGGCATCCACCAGACGATAATCGCGACATGGAAGTGCCAAGCCATCGAGGGGATGGCGGCGACGTTCTCGAGCAAGTCCGAAGCCGCCCGACCCTCCGTCATTCCTTTCGCCTGTGCCGGCAACCGCTCTCCCTTGCCTTATTCTCCAATCCGATCATCGCTGATCGCACTGGGGAGAGCAGCACCCCGCACTACCGCATGTATTAATTGCGCCAGTCGCCGTGCTTGCCGCCGATGCCGTTGGTCAGAGAGCGGCGTTCGCTGCGGCGACGCAGGGGCGCGAGCAGGCGACCGCTCCAGCTTGAAGAATGCGGCTTGGGCTGGGTCTGCCAGTCCTTGCGCGATTCCTTGATCAGCATCTTGCCTTCGTGGTTGGCCGCCAGGGTTAACGTGCGCTGGTGATAGGCTTCGAGGTCGGCATGAAAGCCAACGGTCATGATCGTCGCGTTGCGGAACTCGTCGATCAGCAATTGCATCAAGCGGCGTTCGCTTTCGGGGTCGAGCGCATCGGTCGCTTCCTGCATCACGATCCAGCGCGGCCGGTGCAGCAGAAGACGGGCGAAGCCCAAACGCTGCTGCTCCCCGGCCGTCAGCACCTGATCCCAACTGTTATGCTGGCGCAATTGCTCGGTCAGATGGCCAAGGCCGACCCGGACCAGGGCGTCGCGCATCGCCCCTTCGGCAAAACTGTCCGAGGTCGATGGATAGGCCAGCACACCACGCAACGAGCCGATCGGCATGTAGGGGCGTTGCGGCAGGAAGAACAGAGTCGCGTCACAGGGCAGACTGACCGTGCCCTTGCCCCACGGCCACAATCCGGCGACGACCTTAAACAGTTTGACCGCCGCGCCGGGATCACCACCGATCAGCACTCGCTCGCCCGGCGCGATCTCGGCCGAAAAGCCTTCGATCACGACCCGCCCGTCGGCGTCGGCGATGGTCAGGTCGTGGAAGCACAGGGTCGGCGTGGTGGAGCGTTCGACCATCACCGCATGAGCGTCGGGGCGGGAGGAATCGTCGCGCAGGGCCTGAAGCGCGTCGTTGAGTGACAGCACCCGCTCGACCGAGGCGCGCCATTCCGCCACCTTCTGCATGTTATCGACCGGCCAGGATAAGGCCGAGGTCAGTTGCTGGAACGCCAGCGCCGATTGCATCGTCTGTCCCAGCGAGATCGTCCCGGCGATGTAGCGGGGAGCGGCGATCAGGATCGGAAAGGCGGTCGAAAACACCGCATAGCCCGAGGTAAACAGGAACAGACGGGTCAGACCGGCCGTCTGCCGCCGCCACGCCCCTTCGATGCCGCGGAACAGTTCAGAGAAGCGGCGGCGCTCGCCGACTTCGCCATGAACCAAGGCGATCGCTTCGGAATTCTCGCGGGCGCGGACCAGCCCGAAGCGGAAATTGGCCTCGGCGGTCTGGCGGCGGTCGGTGGCGCGGATCAGCGGCTGGCCCATCCACAGCGCCAGCGACGATGCCGCCGAGGCATAAAGCAGCGCGACCCACACCATGAAGCCGGGAATCGGCAAGGTGGTGTCGCCCAGGGTGATGCTGATCCCTTCGGACAGCGTCCACAAAATATTGATGAAGCTGATCAGGAGCAAGCCGCAATAAATCAGGGAATGAGCAAGATCGACCGCGGATTCAGTACAGGTGCGGATATCTTCGGCGATCCGACCATCGGGATTATCGTGATTGCCGGGCAGGTGGCTCAGTTGGTAATGATGGCCCATCGCCATCCAATTATCCTGCAACCGCCGGGTCAGCCAGCGTCGCCAACCGAGTTGAAGTTGCCGTTTGATCCGCAGATGCAGGCCGGTGACGCTCATGCTGGCGATCAGGATCACGACGATCTGGGCGATCAGGGCATAAAACTTGTCGATCGAGCGCTGTTCCAGCGCATCGAACAACCTGGCGTTCCACAGATTGACCTGAATCGGGATGATCACCTGACACACGGTCAGAATCGCGAACAGCACCAGCCATCCGCGAATCTTCCATTTTTCTTCCGATTGCCAGTAAGGCCCGGCCAGATGCAGAAAGCGGCCGAGAAAAGTGCGTAACGGCACAACAACCGGCTCGGTTGTGTCGCTATTCGCGCTGCTGGTACTGTCCGTTGCCATCCGTCCGTTCCCGCCCCCTCGATCCCAAAGATCATCCCCCCGAAGCTCACTTAACCCTGTTTAGAGGAGCGCGTGAAGGGGGCTTGACGGGGACAGAGAGACGAATTCTATAGCGGCCGCTCCAAGCGCCCGGCGAGATCCTGGATGAACTGCCACGCCACCCGGCCCGACCGGGCGCCGCGCGTTACCGTCCACTCGTTGGCGGCGCGGTGCAGTTCTGACTTTTCAATCGGAAGCTGGTAACGGGCGACGTACCCCTCGACGATCGACAGGAAGGTATCCTGGTCGAGATGATGGAAGCCCAGCCACAATCCAAAGCGGTCGGACAGCGAGACTTTTTCTTCGATCGCTTCGCCGGGATTGATCGCGGTGGCGCGTTCGTTGTCGATCATGTCGCGCGCCATCAAATGACGGCGGTTCGAGGTAGCATAGAACACGACATTGGCCGGGCGGCCCTCAATGCCGCCTTCCAGCACCGCCTTCAGCGATTTATAGGCATCGTCCTGCTGATCGAACGACAAATCGTCGCAAAACAGGATACACCGCCGCCCGCTTTCTTTCAGCAAGCGCAGGCACCGAGGCAACGTGGGAATGTCCTCGCGATGAATCTCGACCAGCGCCAGCGCCTTGGGGCTTTCGGCATTGATTGTCGCGTGGACCGCTTTGACCAGCGAGGATTTGCCGGTGCCACGGGCTCCCCACAGAAGGGCGTTGTTGGCCGGAAGCCCACGGGCGAAGCGGCGGGTATTGTCGAGCAATTGCTCGCGCTGGGATTCGATGCCGCGCAACAGATCGATCTCGACCCGATTGACGGCGGCGATCGGGTCGAGCCGGTCGGGATCGGCGTACCAGACGAACGCGTCGGCGGCCGACAGGTTGGCCTTGGCCAGCGGCTTGGGGGCCATGCGCTCCAGGGACTGGGCGATGGAGTTCAGGGCCTCGATGGCGGCAATGAAGTTCATGGGGCGAATCCGGCAAGCTGAAACGAAAAGCGGGGCAAAGCCTATCACTGTCGGACCGTTTCGTCAGTTTGACTTGTCTATGGCGTCCTCGACGGGAGTCATCCGATCCCACGAACCTCCGGCTTATGGCCGATGAAATTGCGTCCTCGAGGTCAGCCCCAGGTTCCGGAATGCTTCCGCATCGCTGCCCCGCATTTCTTCTCCCCTGAAAGTCACAGGGAGACTCAAATCATGCTCGCCATTCAGAGAATGGGAGAGGCGATGCCTGTGAACGACATCGATATCAGCATGGATGGCAAGAGACCGCTCGCAGAGTTTCGCAGGTATTTTCAACTTAGAGAGGCACGCCATTCTCCTCTCGGCAGTTGCCATTGCCCAAGGCCAGTCGATCTAACTATATTGCAATGTGAAAAGTATTCTTTTGGTCGTTCTAATCTCCCTAATTTGGATCGATCAGTGGAACGCATCAGCGCCCATTGACTCGCTTTGGTGGTTTGCTACACTTTCACATGAACTCCTGAGGGGGGAGGAAGACAGCTGCCGTGTTGATACCTCAACGAAGAGCTGCGCGCAGGTCCTCTCGGACTAATAGTAAGAGTCGGAGGTGGCCATCATGAAAAATCATCTCATCATTGGCTTGGGTGGTACCGGAGGGCGTGTCATTCGCGCGCTTCGCAAGCGAATCATGGTGGAAAACCGCTCCAACGACGTGCCTATCCCAGGCCGATCGGGAGAATGCCTGGGGCTGCGATATCTCTACATCGACTCCAGCGCTGAAATGATGAATCCGACTGACGAATCGTGGCGGGTTCTAGGACAAAGCGTCCAGTTGCCTCAATCGGCGCAAATGAAGATCACCGGGGCCAATATCCGCGCCGTTCTCGCCAATCCGCAGACTCATCCGACCATCCGGCCCTGGATCGGCTCCCCCAACCAATGGGCCAAGGTGCCTGACACGGTGATCAGTGCCGGTGCCGGTGGGCAGCGCCGACGTCTGGGGCGCTTTCTCTTCGCGATGAAAGCCGCTGAATTTTCGGAAAAGCTCAGCCGCTCGGTCGATGAATTGCGCCGCGCCACCGGTAATTCTGACGTGCATGTCCACATCGTCACCGGTCTGGCGGGCGGAACCGGTGGCGGATCGTTCATCGACGTCCTGACTCAGGTTGCTCAGCATCAGTCAATCACCACCTCGTCGCACATCTCGCTGTTCGCCGTCCTGCCCGAACGCAATACCACCTGGAACGCCGGCAATTACTACGCCAACGGCTATGCCTCGCTGCTGGAATTGAACGGCCTGCTGATTGGCAAGTATCGCCCCTGCGATCTCAGCACGCCCGGCCAGCTGGTGACGCTTAATCATCAGTTGTTGAAAGGCATCTATCTGATTTCGAACGAAAACAGCGATGGAATATCGCTGACCGTCGATTCTGACGTGCCGGTGATGATTGCCGACTTCCTTTATGAACGCCTGCTGGAGAGCGAACAGGGCCAAGCCCCCATCGCCACCAACGAGAATGAGAATTTTGGTCCGGAGCTGGTGCCGGGCACGACCGAGCCGCAACGGGCTCGCATGTTTTCTAGTTTCGGCATCAAGCGGGTGGAATACCCCGAAAACGAAATTGAGGAATATTTGGCGGCTAATATCGCGCGAATGGCCAGCCTGCAACTCAGCTTCAACAATTGGACGGATGAATTTGGATTCATCGACCGCCGGGTCCAGGTCAATTTCAGGCAGAGGGTGGAAGATAAGACGCTGCGGGAACGCTGGCGTCTGACCGATGATCACCTGAAATACGTGCTGCCCGTGCTGGACGAGGATAGCTCCCGTGCACGGGAGCACAATTGGCTGCCAACGCTGGACGCGGAGTGGAACGAAGCCCGCGACTATTACCAAGTGGAATGCAAAGATCTGGACCGGTTGGAGATGCTGCCCCGGTACCATGATTTGATGGAGCAGCAGTTCGGGAACGGCGGATTCCGGCGCCAGGGCGTGCAGGAATTCTACCGGCTGCGCAGTGCTGGGCGCGCGGCGATCGCGGCCCGCATCGCTGAACTGGTCGAAGACGAGTTGCTGCGCAAATGGCGCGAGGGCGAGATCGGCTGGTCGTTGGACGATCTGCTGGAAACCCTGAAATCTCTGCGCGAAGCCCTGGAAGAGCGCCGCGCCGGTTTTGAAAAGGCCGCCTCCGACCTGCGTGAGCGGATCAAATCCTACGACGACGAACTGGCCGAACAGCGTTTTGCCGCCGCCGATACCTCGCCCATTACCTGGCCCTTCAAACGTAGCGGGATCCTACAGGCCTATGCTCAGGTGGTAAGCGAATACATGGTGGCGCGGACCGATCTGGAGGCGACCAATTTCGCCACCTCGTTGATCCCTGCGATCCTGGAACAGATCATCGAATTACAAAACCACATCGAGCGGGTGCGGACCATCGTTGCCGAGGCCCTGGAACGATTGCGCCAGACCATCGACAGCCGCCTGCGGACCGAAGATGCCAACGCATCGGCCGCCGCCATCCGGCGGTTCGACCCCACCACGGTGGTGCAATTGCGCGACAAGATTCTGCGCGACCGGTCGGAAATGGGCCGTATCGCTTCGGAGATCCGGCGCAGCCTGCTCGATACGCCGCTTTTGCGCAATTCGCCGCATTTCCGGACTCTGCTCGAAGAACTGCAAGGGGTCGCTCTGGACCAACGCCTGCTGGAACGCTGCGATGCCATGACCAAATCCGTGCACGACAATCTGGTGCAAGGCGATGCCAACCGGGTGCTGGGCGTGCAACTGATCCAACGCTTGCGCACCGAATTCGGCGGCGACCCCGAAAAGCTGGATGCCTTTACCCGCGATATCGTGGCCAAAGCCAAACCTTTCGCTCGCATCGACGAGACCGAAAAAGTGAAGGATCCGCAAACGGTGGGGGCACCCCCAGGGGCCGCCATGGTGACGGCCATCGTGGTTCAGCGTCCCAAGCCGCCCGGTTACGAGGCCTTCCTCGACAGCCTCGATACCAGCATCAACGCCACCCATCTGGGCATTCGCATTCCCGATCCATCGACCTCGAAGCCCAATGCCCTGACGGCCATTTCCGTTCATTCCGGCATGCCGATCCGCTTCCTCGAGATCGCGAAGTTCCTGAAGGCAGAGTACCAGAAGAGGTTGGACGCCACGGTCGATCTCGGCAAGCTTGAAGTTCATACCGAGGATGGTGCCTTAGAACTGCCCGATCTGTTCCTTACCGCCGGTCCTCCCGTCAATGCTTTGTCTTATCTTCTTCTGGGGCAGTCCCTGGGCATCGTTTTCGAAGAAAAGCACCCTCAGACCGGCCGCAATGAAATCGTACTGAAGAGTCTGGACCGCGACGGCTTCGACCAGATCGACAAGATTGCCGACAAGTGGGCCGATCTGCCCGCGGCGCTGGAGCATCGCGAATTCCTAACTCTAAAGAACACCGTCGATACGTTGGTGGCCAAGACCCTGGTGCACCAGGATAAAAAACGCGAAATCTATGCCGCAGTGGTGGCCCTGGTCCGTGAGGTGGGCGACGCCGAGGGCCAGCGCAGCGATCGCTATACCGCCTGCCGCGAGGGGGCGAGTGTTGCCAAAAAGATCCTGGGCGTGGAGGACTGAACCATGGCCATGATCGAAGGTATCTGCGCCAATTTGCCGTCGAAATGCAGCAAGGCCAAAAGCCGCGAAATCCAGCGGGTGCCCGACAATGCCGCCGTCTGCGCCGAGTGCGGCTTTGCGTTGAAACGTACCGCGCATAAGGGTCCGTTCCCTGGGCGTCTTGTCCTCATCGCGGTCGGTGCCGTACTCGCTCTCGGCGCAATCGGCGTCGGTCTCTACCACATCTTCAAGCCGCCGCAGTTCCCGGCTTGCGATGCCTCCGGCGTTGCTGCCGTCAGGAACGCTCCGCCCGAGACGGCGTTGGCGCTGGCGCTGGCCTGCCGTGACCAGGGGCAATTGGATCATGCCGTTCTGGTCTTGTCCGATCTGAAGGAAAAAGGCAGCGGCAAAGCCGCCTTGCTGCTGGGGGGGCTTTACGATCCGCTGGATGCGGGGCAGCAGACGCCAAAGCACCTGTCGCCCAGCATTCTGAATGCGGTCGAATTCTACCAACAGGCCTGCACCCTGAAGGAGCCGGAAGCTGCGGCCCGATTGGCAGCGTTGCGCGAATCGGCGATCAAGGAGGCCGAGTCCGGCGGTGACAAGCTGCTCCGCGATCTGGTGGACGCATGGCCGGAGTGCCCGTTGTGACGCCCCCCGTCCGCGCCCTGCTTCACTTCGGCATGGTGGCGGTGCTGGGCCTGATTCTGTCGGCGTCCGGCTGGGCCCAGGAGGTCGCGGGGCGTCAGCCTTTGCACATGCCCCAGGCTAAGGATGTGTATCAACGCATCCTGACCCTGCCCGGGGCCAGCCTCGAATCCCAGCCCAACGCAGCCGTCGGCAGCGCACCCCGCCAAGAACTGCCTGTTTTTTCAATATTTTACGTCTATGGCAAGAAGGCTGACTGGCTGGAAGTGGGCCGGGATTTGCGACGCGGCCCCGAAGGCTGGATCAAGACTAGCCTGACCCAGAACTGGTCGGTGATGCTGACCATGCAATATGCACCGCCGGGCCAGCGCGGGCGCGTGTTGTTCTTCGAGCGCCAGCAGGATCTGCGCGATCTGGTGACGGCGGTTGATCCCCAGCCCCTGGTCGATAAGCTGGTCGCTGCCGCCGACGCAGGCCAGAAGACCGATTTGCCTTTGTCTTCCATTGAGCCATCGGACGTGCGAGGCAGCCAACAGCCCAACGGCGTCTTCTACCTGATGCCGATTATCGACTTCGCCCCGGCTACGTTTGACGATTACAAGCCGGCTACGCTGCTGAAAGTCTCTCTCGTCAACGCCAACCCCGAGCCATCGACTCCGCCGACGGTTGCTTCGGCGGCTTCGTTGGCACCCATGCACGGCGCCATAGTGTTCGTGCTCGACACCACGATATCCATGAAACCCTATTTCGAGCGCGCGACCCGTAGCGTTCGGACCATCCTGACCCAGTTGAAGGCCAAAGGCCTGGATCGCAAGGTGGCGGTTGGTGTGGTGGCCTATCGCAACAACATGGGACAGGAGCCGCAGAAATCGGGCCTGGGTTACGTGGTCAAGGTGATCCAGCCACTTGATGCCAACGCATCGCTCGATGACGTCATGCGCGCCATGGATCAGTTGGACGAAGCCAAGGTTTCCAGCCATTCCTTCAACGAAGATGCGGTTGCCGGGTTGTGGACCGCCATCGAACAACTCGATTGGTCAGCCTATGAGAACCAGCCGAAACTGATGTTCCTGGTGACCGATGCCGGCGCGCTGGCTGGGAACGACCCCAAGGCCAAGTTCCAGGGCATTGATCTGTTGAATGTGATCGAAGCGGCCGATCGCAAAGGAATTGCCGTCAACCCGTTCCACATCGCCTCGCCGGGGGCCAAAAAGTTCAACAACGTCGTGCCGACAGCCAGCCAATACGATCGGTTGGGAAGAACCGTCGATCCTAACAGCAACAAATACGTACGGATCGACCCCGCCACGCCCGACAATTTCGACAAGCTCCTGCTGGGCTTCGAGAAAGGCATGGTCGAGACGTTCGAATCGTGGGGGCGCAATGCCCGTATCGAACGCCCGGTCATTCAAAGCGATGGCGAAACAGGGGCTTATTACAAGAACATCATCGTCAATGAATTGTTCAATTCCCAGCAAAGATACATCGGTGTCAAATCAAAGACGCAATCAAAGCCTGTATTCGATGCCTGGGCGGTTGATATGGATCTTAAAAAGCACGATCAGATCGCCCTTGACGTTTCCGTTTATCTAACCCGCAATCAATTGAATCAATTGGCCCTGTCGGCCAAGCACATCTACGATACCGCCAAGAGCCAGACGATCAGTTCAGACAGCATGTTCAGGCTGTTGCAGGCTCTGTCGGCTCAGACCGCCCAAGATCCCGAGCGGTTCAAAGGGGATGCGAGCAAGGTGGCCGACATGGGAATCCTGCCAAGCTTCCTGTCGCTTCTGCCCTATAAAAGCGATTTCCTGAATCTTACCTCTCGCAGTTGGGCGGAGAAGACACCCGACGCCCAAGCGTCGATGCTGGCACAATTGGCCTACAAAATCAGGGCCTATCAGAACATGAACGCCGATACCACCAAATGGAAGGACTTGGGCAGCGGCGATCGCGGGCAAGAAGTAATGCCGGTTCCCCTTGTGTATTTGCCATGACGCTGGGCCTTGCGATGGAAGGCTTGGTGCTCGACCGCAGCGTTGATGGAGGTGAGTTCGTCCTCGATCAGCCCGACCTGAGCGTTCCTGCGGGTGCCTCCATCGCCTTGCTCGGCCCCAGCGGCTGCGGCAAGAGCACCCTGCTCGACGTGATCGCTCTGATTTTGCGGCCGACCCGCTTACAGCGTCTCGCCCTGCGTGGCCGCGACGGTCGTTTGGTGGAACTGGGCCACACCCTGCGCCATGGCAGTTCGGACCAATTGGCAAGCTGGCGTTCCGGTCTGGTGGGCTATGTCATGCAAACGGGCGGTCTACTACCCTTCGCCACCGTGGGCGAGAACATCGCCTTGCCCCGTCGTATCCTGGGGCTGAAGGGCGATGCCATCGTTCAATCCTTGGCCCGGCGCTTGGGAATCGTCGATCTGCTGAACCGGCGACCGGACCGACTATCAGTGGGCCAGCGCCAACGGGTTGCCGTCGCCCGCGCCCTCTCCCACCAGCCGCCGCTGGTGATCGCCGACGAACCCACCGCATCGCTGGATCCGGCCATTGGCGACGTTACCATGGACCTGCTGCTCAGCGCGTGCCAGGAACTGGGCTCGACGCTGATTGTCTCAACCCACGATCACGACCGGGCACGTCGCTTCGGGCTCGTGCCCCTGGAATTCTCACCGGCCAATGGCTGCTCGCGGTTTCAGTTCCAGGCGGGTTTGACATGACGGCCCAGGCCCAAGCCCGCCTGATCTGGCTGGCCGGGGGCCTGGCCTGCCGCGACATGTGGCGAGACGTCCGCATGACGCTTTGCCTGCTGGTGGGGGTCGCAGCGGTGGTCGCGCCGTTGCTGGTTCTGTTCGGTCTGCGCTATGGCGTCGTGGAGGGCCTGCGCGACGAATTGCGGCGCAACCCATCCAGTCTGGAATTGCGCCCCCTGACCCAGGGGCGCTTCGACGAAGCCTTTTTCACTTCGCTGCGAGAACAGCCCGGCATCGCCTATCTGGAACCAACCCCCCGCTATCTGGCGACCATCCTGTCGCTGACCAGCGACCGGCAGCCAGCCGGAACCGAACCCGTTCAAGTGGATATGCTGCCCAGCCGGGCAGGAGATCCTTTGTTGTCGGGACTGGCTACTGGTGCCCCACCGCGCGATGGGATCATCTTGTCAAAGCCAGCAGCCGAACGCCTGCACGTGGGGGCTGGCGATCTGGTTCAGGCCCGCATCGCCCGCATCTACGCTGAACAGCGTCAGGAGGTTAACCTCCCCTTGCGCGTTCTTGCCGTGCTTCCGCTGGACCGCATCCGGCGGGAAGCTGCTTTGATGGCCCCGGAATTCGTTGTCGCCAGCGAAAACTATCTGGAAGGGCGCAACAGCAGTCTTTTCACCAACGCGGGCGAAGCCTTTGCGGAACCGCGCCGTTTCTTTGCCAGCTTCCGGCTTTATGCCGCCGATATCGACGCGGTGGAACCGCTGCGTGCCTGGCTGGTGGGCCAGGGCTTGCAGGTGGACACTGCTGCTGGCGAAATCCGAATGGTGCAGCGCTTAGACCGGGCTTTGCAGATGCTGTTTACAGTGGTGGCCGGTCTGGGTGGATTTGGAGCGGCCTTGGGCCTAGCCGTCAGCCTGTGGGGCAACGTAGAGCGCAAACGCCATGAATTGGGCGTGATGCGTCTGATCGGATTTCCCTCTGCTGCCATGGCTGCCTTTCCTCTGGTTCAGGCTGTGCTGATCACTCTGGGCGGCCTCGCCCTTTCGGTGGGCGTGGCCCTGGCGGCTGGGGGAATGGTGGAGAGGATTTTGTCCGGCACCCTCGCCGAGGGATGGGTCGCCTATCGCCTGCCGCTGGATGCCGTTCTCGTGACAGCGTCCATGGCCGTTCTGGCGGCGTTAGCTTCGGCTTTCATGGCCGGTCTGGCGGCCACGCGGCTTGATCCTGCCGAAACCATGAGGACATTGTGAGACGCTCCCCGCCGCTGACCGCCCCCTTCATTGCAGCGCTTTTGACGTCGCTGGTCAGCCTAGCGATCGCTGGCTCGGCCCAGGCGGCGGATTCATGGTGCCGGACCGACGACCCCGGTACCACCGAACAGATCCGTCAAGAGCGCAAGATCAGCAACGACAAGGTCGGCGAGATCGCCTGCCCTGCGCGGCTCAGTCCCGATAAATTTCCCGATGAACTGTGGCTTCCCCTGCCCTGCGGTCATTTCCTGGGGCTGCGTCGGGTTGAAATTCCGCTCCAGACGGTCCTGGATCAGAAAGAGATTTATCTCGGCGACGGCAGTGACGGCACGGCAGGTGCCGAGACCGAAGCGGACCAGACCCGGCACAAGGTGCAGTCCGGCGCTTGGCGGACAACCATTTCCGCGCCCTTAGCCCGACCAAAAGCCCAGAATGTGCGGTTCTTTTACATCGGCAAGTACGAAGTATCCGAAATTCAGTTCGAAATATTCCAACGGGGCCTGATGGAACCCGGTGCCGCTTCCGCACCCGGTGCCTGCGCCCCCATCGACGAGATGGCGGCCAAGGTGCCGGGCACCCGAGCCATGCCGACTACCCGCCTGAGCTGGATTCAGGCGCAGAGGTTCACCGACGCGCTGACACGCTATCTGATCAGTTTGGACCAGGCCAGGATCGAGAAGCAGTCGGCGCCCCAGGCCCTGCCCTGGGTGGAGGCCACGCCAACCTATCTTCGTCTGCCGACCGAAGTGGAATGGGAATTCGCCGCCCGTGGCGGTGAGGCCTCGCCTGCCACCCAGTTGCAGCGGCTCCATTCCATTCGCGACAAGGACGGAAAAACCGTTTTGCCGCCCTTGGAAGAAATCGCCTCGATCACCACCCCCCAGATGCGCACGCCACCGGGATACGAAGTCCATCCCATGGGACGCAAAAAGCCCAACCTGCTGGGCTTGTTCGACATGCTGGGGAACGTCGATGAAATGACGATGGACCTGTTCCACCCGATCCACCCCACCGGCACCCTGGCGGCCTTGAGCGGCGGGGTGGTGCTGCGGGGGGGCAATGCCACCGACCCACCAGACAGCATCGGGGTGGGGATGCGCCGGGAAAAGGCCCTTTACAACCGCAGCGGTGCCGCCCTGGGCAGCGCCACCGGCTTTCGTCCCGTCCTGGCCGGACCGTTTTTCGTCAACAAAACCAATACCCGCTTCGAAGAACTGGTGGGCAATCCCGAAGTCGATAAATTGCTCGTCGATGCCTATAAGCGCCAGATCGTTCCGGCTGGCACCGGTTCGGCCGAACGGCAGGCCGTGCTCGACCAGTTGAGCAAACTGAAGCAGGACAACAGTCGGCAGGCGGTGACCACGGCCGAAATGTCAAAGCGACTGGACGGGTTGCAGGGCGAGTTGGAACGGGCGAACGCCGCCGTTAATGAACGCGATCGCCGCAACCGGCAGCAATTGATTGAGAACCAAGTCAGCTTGGCCGTGGGCTACAACGCCCTGTACCGCCGCATCAGCGTGGCGCCCAGCCTGTTCGAGCTTATCGAATTCCGGGCCAGAGCCGCCAACGACGAGGGCAAAAGCCTCCAGGCGGCCACCAAGGAGATCGAATCCGGCAAACAATCCCTGGAACGCTTGAAGGGCACCAAGGCGGAAATGTTCCCCCGCTATGTGGATGGGATCGCGGCGATAACTCGGGATGGGAAAAAGGCGGTGGAGGAGGCGCTCTCGGCCGTGCAAGAGGCACAAAAATCCCGCAATGACCGAGACTATAGGCGAGCCTTAAAAGTTGTCACAAAGCACATTATTGAATACCTTGAGATGCAGCAATCGATCGATCCAAAACGACAACAGGAATGGGCGCGGGATCTGGAAGATCAATTCATTAAAGTAAGCGAATAGAATATCGAGGGGGTGGGGATGAGAGAATACAAGCAGAACCAAGCTATCCTTCCGGCTCGCCCGGTTCCGACGGGCTTCGCTCTGGGCTTGGCAGGATTGATGATGCTAAATGGCTGCGTCACCGCCAACAACCAGACCAGTATGGTCGGCGGTCAACCGGTGGTGGTCCAGGGCGATTTGTGCAGCATTCACCGGCAGCCCATTGCCGACATCCAGCGCTCCACCTTCAACGAGGGCGACGTGGCCACCACCGCCTTGGTCGGCATTGGGGTGGGGGTTCTGACCGGGGTGTTGTCGGGCAATAGTACTGCTGGCATCGCCGCCGGAGTGGGCGGAGCGCTCGCCACCGCCCTGGTCAGTTATTTGGATAACAAACGCCAAGCCAGCAAGGACCAAGCCTCTCTGCTCGCTGCCATTGATGGCGATGCCGTCCGCGATGGCGCTGGCGTGGACAAAGTCGCGGCGGCCGTATCAAGCTTACGCAATTGCAGATTGCAGCAATTTCAGCAGCTGGGTGACGATCTGAAAGCTGGCAAGATCACCAAAGAGCAGGCCCGGTCACAGTTCCAGACCCTGACCGAATACCGCAAGCGTGACGATCTGATCGTCAACGAAGTGTTGGGATCGGCGGAAAAGCGCGCCTCGCTTTACACCCAGGCCCGCATGAAGACCATGAACACCGACAATCCCGACTTGGCTTTGGGCATCGTCGAGACGCCAGCCGCCGCCCCCGCCGTAATCGTACAAGCAACCAAATCCTCCACCCCCTTGCGGAATGCGGCCTCTTCGTCGGCACCGACCATCGGCCAGCTTCCGGCCGGATCGAAGGTCGAACTGCAAGGCGAGAATGCAGGCGGCTGGACGCAAGTGCGGGCCAACGGTCAGGCTGGCTATATCCGCTCGTCGGCCCTGACGGAATCCGTCAAGAAGGTTGCGCCTCCTCCCGTCAAGAAGCCCCCCGAAGTGGCTAAATTCGCCAGCTCCGTCAAGACCATAAAGAAACAAAACGAAAGCTCGAGTCAGGATTTGGCATCGATGGAAGAAAGCGTCCGTACACTTCTTGACTAACACTGCGATCGGAAAGGCTGTCGCTCCATGAGAACACTGGCATCAATCGGCCTTGCCGTCGTCGGAACTGTAATGTTTTTTTACTCTATGTCTGGATTTTACAGCTATCTATTCACGGAGCGTATCAGCACGTTGATGGTGGTCGGATCGGGTTCGTTGGGCGGAAACAGCGAGGTTCTGCACCACTCGTCCCAGTCAGGGCCTGGGCTTCTCCTCCCATCGGTATTTCTGGTGGGAGCGTTTGCCTGTTGGGCAGGATCCTGGCTGATCACCGTTACCGCGCCACGGCGGCGCGCGCCACGGCCTTTGCACATGCGCCGCCGCCCTATGCGTTAAACCCTGGAGCATGCAGGAGGAGAAAATGAAATTCACTCCGCATCGGCGCGAGCGGCAAAGGTCGGCCCTGCTGGCAGGCGCCGGATTGATGATCACCACTCTGACGCTGGCCGGGTGTCAAGGAACTATCATTGCCCGTCAGGACAAGGATGACCGCTGCGTCGCCTTCCGTTCGGCCCTGGGCCATATCACCGATTATGACACCACGGATTCCGTGGGGCGGGCAACCGGGACGTTGGTCGCCTCGCCTCTGCTTCTCTTGAGCAGCGCTCTTTCGGGACAGAGCCCCGAAAAGGTGATGGAAGAGATCGATAGAAGACGCATCGAAAGCGGCCAGGAAGATAGGCACTATCAAGAGTCTTTTCTGAACGGAATAGTCCGCAACCATCCTTTCCTGAACGAGGTTCTACGCCCCCGGAACGATACCGAAGTCCGCATCAAGCGTTCCGGCAAAACCCTGCGCGAAGGTGATGGATACCTGATCGTCTACAAACTGAGGATGTGCCGGGAAGCCCAGTTGAAAGAGGTCGCCATCGACTACCAGGCCAAGCGCATCGACCGCGACGCGGCCCAACAGAAATGGACGGCGATCCTGGCCCGTAAGAAGGATGATCTGGATTTGGCGGAAAGCCTTGGCCAGAAAATTTACGGAAGCAACCAAACGACCGCAGACATCCCCGAACCCTGGGATCCCACCCAGGAGGCAGCCCTGGCCATGCGCGAGGCCCAGTTGAAAGCCGCGCAGCAGCGTGACCAGGAGGCTCTGCGGCATCGCTACCTGGAAAAACAGAAGGAACTGGAACATCGGGCCATGGCCGAGGCCCAACGTCGCGAACGCCAGAAGAAATTGGAAGCCGAACGTGCCACCGCCCTCGCTCAGCAGGCGGAAAAGCAGGCTGTCGAAGCCAAAGCCTTGTCGGAAAACCGCGCGTCTGCCGCAAAAACTGTGGAGTTAAGGTCGGCCATTGTTCAACAGAAGGTCGAGCTAAACAAGGAGACGAAAATGGCCTCCAACCCAGAGGATTTTTCAAAATACCTGTCCGCTCTTCGGACCGATCTGGATTAGGCCAGCAGGCAGATTTCACCGACCCGAGCGGCACGAAACCCTCTCGGACAACAAATGCGTTATGCCGTCGAGACGCCGGAGAGAAAGAGCCGCCAGGCATTCTCGAAAAAAGTCTCGCGGTCCTTTTCCGCGCGGAAACCGTCGAGGCCGAGCATCGCCTGATCGATCGCCCAGCCGGTGATCAGACCCATGATCGCCCGCTCGGTATTCTCGACATCGCAATCGGGCCGAATCTGGCGGTTCTGACGGGCGGTTTCGAGCAGACGGCGGATGCTGGCGACATAAGGCTCGGTCGCCTTACGCTGGATGCGCTCGACCAGATCGGGGAAACGGCGCGCCTCGGCGGTCAGCAGGCGGTAGACCGCGACGGATTCCGGCAACAGAACGAACGTCAGCAAGGTGCGACAACTTTCCTTCAGCGCCGCCAGCGGGTTGGACAGGTCTTTTTCGAACCGGGTCGCCGCCTCGACCAGAGGATGGCACAGGTTGGTCACCACCGCTTCGAACAGCTTTTCCTTGGTGGTGTGGCGGCGGTAGATGCTGTTTTTGCCGGTCCCGGCCTGCTCGGCAATGTGCTCGACCGAGGTCGCGGCGTAGCCATGCTCGATGAAAAGCCGGGTCGCGGTCGCCAGGATATGGCGGTCGAGCGCCTCCGACCCTTCGGCACACGGCCGTCCCTGCCGCCCGGAGCGATATGGCACCGACTGCATCCCGTTCATGGTCCCTCTGTTGCAAAAGTCTCTTGACATTCAAGACGTGAAAAACATATGGAACGGAACCGTACCGTTACGTTTCGGTTTTTTCCAGAGCTTTTTTTGGTGAAGCATGACCAATCAGCGCACTCGGCTCAAAGTCGCCTCCGAGCGGGCAGACGAAATTGACACAGATGGGGACCGCACCGCGACTCTCCCGGTAAGTCCGGTAGTAAATTCGGGCAAAAACAGTGCGCCGATTGGACTGGCCGCCAACACGGATTCGTCTCTAACCGTCAAGATCAAGGCGGCAATCAACGCTGCCGGGGACTGGCTGCTGGATCGTCAGAACGAGGACGGACATTGGGTCGGCCCGTTGCAGTCGAACGCCTGCATGGAAGCGCAATGGTGTCTGGCGCTGTGGTTCCTGGGCCTCGAAAACCATCCGCTGCGGCCCCGGCTGGGGCAATCGCTGCTGGAGACCCAGCGCGAAGACGGCTCATGGGAAGTCTATTACGCCGCTTCGGCCGGTGACATCAACACCACGGTCGAAGCCTATGCCGCGCTGCGTTCGCTGGGCTTTCCCGAGTCCGATCCCCGCCTGACCAAGGCGCGCGAGTGGATTTTGTCGAAGGGCGGCCTGGGCAAGGTCCGGGTGTTCACCCGTTATTGGCTGGCATTGATCGGTGAATGGCCGTGGGAGCAAACCCCCAACCTGCCGCCCGAAGTGATCTGGCTGCCCGACTGGGCGCCGTTCTCGATCTACAATTTCTCGCAATGGGCGCGGGCGACGATGATGCCGCTGGCGGTGCTGTCGGCGCGGCGGCCCAGCCGTCCGCTACCTCCCGGCAACCGGCTCGACGCGCTGTTCCCCGAGGGGCGCGAGCATTTCGATTACAGCCTGCCGGTGCGCGACGGTGCCGGATGGGGCGACCGCTTCTTCCGCGCCGCCGACAAAGCGCTGCACCGGCTTCAGGACATGGGGGCTCAGTACGGCCGCTTTGCGCCGTGGCGTGATGCGGCGGTACGCCACACCCTGGAATGGATTCTGCGTCACCAGGATGCCGACGGCGGTTGGGGCGGGATTCAGCCGCCGTGGGTCTATGGCCTGATGGCGCTGCATGTTGAAGGATACGCGCTCGACCATCCGGTGATGGCCAAGGGGCTGGAGGCGCTCGACCATCCCGGCTGGCGGGTCGATAAAGGCGAGGCGAGCTGGATTCAGGCCAGCAACAGCCCGGTATGGGACACCATGCTGACCCTGATCGCCTTCGACGATACCGGCCTCGCCGAGGCTCATCCCGAGGCGACCGCCAAGGCGGTGCAATGGCTGCTCGACCATCAGATTCGCCGCCCCGGCGACTGGTCGCGCAAGCTGCCGGGCGTCAAGCCGGGCGGGTGGGCGTTCGAATACGCCAACTCCCAATATCCCGATATCGACGACACCGCCGAGGCGTTGATCGCCCTGGCGCCGTTCCGCCACGATCCGGTCTGGCAGACGCGCGGCATCGAAGAGGCGATCACGCTCGGCGTCGATTGGCTGATCGGGATGCAGAGCGCCAGCGGCGGCTGGGGTGCGTTCGACAAGGACAACAACAAGCAGCTTCTGACCAAGATTCCGTTCTGCGATTTCGGCGAGGCGCTTGACCCGCCGTCGGTCGATGTCACCGCCCATATCGTCGAGGCGCTGGCCCGGCTCGGCCTCTCGGCGGAGCATCCGGCACTGGCCCGCGCCCTCGCCTTCATCCGCGCCGAGCAGGAAGCGGACGGGCCGTGGTTCGGTCGCTGGGGCGTCAATTACATCTATGGCACCTGCGCGGTGCTGCCCGCCCTGGCCACGATCGGCGAGGATATGAACCAGCCTTACGTCGGTCGCGCCTGCGATTGGCTGGTGTCGCGCCAGCAGGACAATGGCGGCTGGGGCGAAAGCTGCGCGTCCTACATGGACCCGGCCCAGGCCGGGTACGGCCCAGTCACCGCGTCGCAGACCGCCTGGGCGTTGATGGCGCTGCTGGCGGTCAACCGGCCCGAGGACCGCGCCGCGATCGAACGCGGCTGCCGCTATCTGGTCGAGCACCAGGAAAACGGCTGTTGGGAAGAACCCCACTACACCGCGACCGGCTTCCCCGGTTACGGCGTCGGCCAGTCGATCAAGCTGACCGACCCGGAAATCGCGCGGCGGCTGATGCAGGGCAGCGAATTGTCCCGCGCCTTCATGTTGCGCTACGACCTGTATCGCCACTATTTCCCGATGATGGCCCTGGGCCGGGCCGTCCGCTCCGGACGGGTGTCGGGAGCGTAAGGAGTCGGTCGTGAAAAAGTCCTTCGGCCTTTGGCCTCAGTGTACTTTTCCCCGGTTCAAAAAGAATCCCCGTGCTCAATCAAGCTTTCCGCGCGGGGATG
>NZ_FNWO01000001.1:307566-334386 GCF_900108475.1 Magnetospirillum fulvum
AACACGAAAAATGGGCGCTGGGCCGCCCCTAGCCCATTTTTCTCCTTTTAATCCAACGGGAAAAAGTACACCGAGCGACAGCGAGGGACTTTTTCACGGGAGACTAAGGATCGTCGGCGGGACGGAGGGCGGAATGCCGTCCGTCCCGCCGATACGACAGGTCAGTGCGCCTCGTCCCAACTGGCGGCGGCGGCGGCCTCGACCAGCAGCGGCACCGACAGGCACGCCGCCCCCTCCATCACCCGACGCACCACGGCAATCGTCGCCTCGGCTTCGGCCTCGGGCGCTTCCAGCACCAGTTCGTCATGGACCTGGAGCAGCAGCCGCGCCGCGAGCCCCGCCTCGACCAGCGCGGCGGGCAGACGGACCATCGCCCGCTTGATGATGTCGGCGGCCCCGCCCTGGATCGGTCCGTTGATCGCGGCGCGTTCGGCAAAGGCGCGCGCGGCCCCGTTCTTGTCCTTGATCCCCGGGGTGAAGACCTTGCGGCCGAACGGGGTGCGGACAAAGCCATGGGTCCGGGCCTCTTCCTTGGTCTGCTCCATGAAGGCGCGGATTTCGGGATAGCGGCCGAAATAGGCCTCGATATAGGCCTTGGCCTCGCTTTGGGGGATGCTCAATTGCGCCGCCAGCCCGAACGGGCTGATCCCATAGATGATGCCGAAATTGATCGCCTTGGCACGACGGCGCAGCGACGAATCCACCGCCTCCAGCGGCACACCGAACACCTGGGACGCGGTGATGGCGTGGATGTCGCGGCCCTCGGCAAAGGCGGTGCGCAGCCCTTCGATCCCGGCGACATGGGCGACCAGCCGCAACTCGATCTGGGAATAATCGGCCGAAATCAGGCAAAAGCCCGGCTCGGCGATGAAGGCGCGGCGGATTTTGCGTCCTTCCTCGGTGCGGATCGGGATGTTCTGGAGATTGGGATCGGACGAGGACAGCCGCCCGGTGGTGGTCGCCGCCAGCGAGAAGCTGGTATGGACCCGCCCGGTCGCCGGATTGATCTGGGCAACCAGGGCATCGGTGTAGGTGCTTTTCAGCTTGGCAAGCTGACGCCAGTCGAGCAGCCGGGCCGGGAGCGGATGCAGCGGGGCGAGGTCTTCCAGGATGTCGGCCCCGGTGGCCCATTGCCCGGTCTTGGTCTTCTTGCCGCCGGGCAGGTTCAACGTCTCGAACAGCACCTTGCCCAATTGCTGGGGCGAGGCCAGATTGAACGCCTCGCCGCCGTTGAGCGCGATCACCTCGGCCTCAAGATCGGCGAGACGGCGGCCGAAATCCTCCGACAGCGCCTGAAGGAAGGCACGGTCGACCTTCAGCCCGGCCCGCTCCATCGCGACGATCACCGGAATCAGCGGCCGTTCCAGCGTCTCATAGACTTCAACCATTTTCTCAGCCAGCAGGCGCGGCTTCAGAAACTGGTGGAGCCGAAGCGTCACATCGGCATCCTCGGCGGCGTAATCGCGAGCCTTTTCAAGGGGAACCCGGTCGAAGGTGATCTGAGACTTGCCGGTCCCGCACACCTCGGCAAAGCTGATATTGGTATGACCGAGATGCAATTGTGCCAACTCGTCCAGGCCGTGACCGTGGCTGGCTCCGTCCAGCACGTAGGACAGCAGCATGGTGTCGTCGATCGGAGTAACCGGCACCCCCAGACTGGCCAGAACCTGCATGTCGTATTTGATGTTGTGGCCGACCTTCAGCACCGAAGGATCGGCCAGCAGCGGAGCCAGCCGGGCCAGACTCTGGTCGGCCGGAATCGGCTTTGGCCCAGCACTCTCGGCCGGAGCATCGCCGAAATCGAGGCTGCCCTGCGCCGCGGGCGGATTGTGGATCACCGGGATGTAGCAGGCCCGGCCCGGCGCCACCGCCAGCGAAACGCCGACCAGACGGGCGCGCATCGAATCGAGCGAATCCGTCTCGGTGTCAAAGCCGATAATTCCGGCCTCGATCGCCGCCGCGATCCAGCGATCGAGCGTGTCCAGATCGAGCACCAGATCGTACTGATCGCGGCTAAATCCCGCCGGAGCCGGGGCGGCTTCAGTTGCGGTCGCCACGACCGGGGTCGAGGCAACCGGCGGACGCGGCGGAGCCTTGAGGTCAAGCCGGTTGATCAGCGAGCGAAACCCCTGCTCGGCCAGAAAGGCAGCCAGACGTTCGGGCACCAGCGCCCGCACCGCCAGCGCCGAAACCGGCTCGGGCAAATCCATGTCGTCGCGCAATTTGACCAGATCGCGCGACAGACGCGCCATCGCGGCATTGTCGAGCAGGGTCTGGCGACGCTTGGGCTGCTTGATCTCGCCGGCGCGGGCCAGCAACGTCTCAAGATCGCCGTATTCCCCAATCAATTGGGCAGCGGTCTTGATCCCGATCCCCGGCACCCCCGGCACATTGTCGGCGGCATCGCCGCACAGTGCCTGGACATCGACCACCCGATCCGGCCCGACGCCGAACTTCTCGAACACTTCGTCCGGGCCGATGGTGCGGTTCTTCATCGGATCGAACATCGACACCTGCGCGCCGACCAACTGCATCAGATCCTTGTCGGACGAGACGATCGTGACCTTGGCGCCTTGAAGGGTCGCGGCGCGGGCATAGGCGGCGATCAGATCGTCGGCCTCGAATCCCTCCATCTCGATGCAGGCAACGTCGAACGCCCGCACCGCCTCGCGCACCAACGGGAATTGCGGCACCAATTCCTCGGGCGGCGGCGGACGGTGCGCCTTGTATTCCGGATACAGATCGGTGCGGAAGGTCTTGCGCGAACTGTCGAAAATCACCGCGATGTGATCGGCCTGGCTGTCGTTCAACAGCTTCAGCAGCATCGTGGTGAAACCATAGACGGCATTGACCGGGGTTCCGTCGCTCCGACTCATCGGCGGCAGGCCGTGGAAGGCGCGGAAGATGAAGCCGGACCCGTCGATCAGAACGAGGTGGCGCAGGCTGGCGGTGGCAGATTCACTCACCGCGCTCAATGCCCCTGGCCGGACGAGGCACCCTCGGCCAGGACGAATTCGCGCGAGCAATAGGGACAAACCGCGCTGCCACCCTGGGGGATGTCGAGGAAGACGCGGGGATGGCCCAGGTCGGACGCGACGTCGCCGTCGCAGGCAACCGGAGTGGAAGAAACGGTAACGGCCTCGGTCAACGAGGCGGATTCACGGGCAAGCATGGCAGGAGACCCCGATATCGGTCGGTGGACAGGACGCTAGCTCGAATGATACCCATTGACGGCCATGGTTCAAACAAACTCTCGATCTGCCGCCCCCGTCCCCGCTTTGCCCGATGCCGCGTTAAGCGCCGACGGGCTGGTCAAGGTCTATCGCGGCGGTAAGCGCGCGCTGGACGGCATCTCGCTGTCGGTGCCGCGCGGCTCCTTCTTTGGCCTGCTCGGCCCCAACGGCGCGGGTAAGAGCACCTTCATCAATATCCTGGCCGGTCTGGTGCTGAAAAGCAGCGGCACCGTCCGGGTGTGGGACCGCGATCTCGACCGCGACCCGCGCGGGGCCAAGGCCGCGATCGGCGTGGTACCGCAGGAACTGAACCTCGACGCCTTTTTCACCCCGCGCGAATTGCTCGACGTCCAGGCCGGGATGTACGGGGTGCCGAAATCCGAACGTCGCACGATGGAAATCCTGGACATCGTCGGACTGGCCGACAAGGCGGATTCCTATGCCCGCACCCTGTCGGGCGGGATGCGCCGCCGCCTGCTGGTGGCCAAGGCGATGGTCCACAATCCGCCGATCCTGGTGCTGGACGAGCCGACCGCAGGCGTCGATATCGAATTGCGCCAGCATCTGTGGGAAGCCATTCGCGGGATGAACGAGCAGGGTACGACGATCCTGCTCACCACCCATTACCTCGAAGAAGCCGAGCAATTGTGCGACCGGATCGCGATCATCAACCAGGGTCGTCTGGCCGCGCTCGACACCACCGCCAACCTGTTGAAGCGAATCGACGGCAAGGCGCTGCTGGTCACCCTCGACCGCGATCTTGATGCCGTCCCCACCGCCCTGATCCCGTTTGCGCCCGAACTGCGGGCCGGACGCAAGATGGTGATTCGCTATCGCCCCTCGGCGGTTCCGGTCGGCCGCATCCTCGACGCCATCACCGCCGCCGGGCTGTCGATTGCCGATCTGACCACCGAAGAGACCGATCTCGAAGACATCTTCCTGCAATTGACCTCGTCGCGATCCGCCTGACTTCAGGAAACAATCACTTGGGTAACCCCGCACTCGACCCTGTGCCCGATCCGGGATAGGGTGTGCCCTGGAGGGATCGGATACCCTCCGTAAGGGAGGCGGTGATGCGGGTTCTGTTTACTTCTTCGGAAGTCTTTCCCCTGGTTAAAACCGGCGGGCTGGCCGACGTCTCTTCCGCCCTGCCGCTCGCGCTGGCCGAGGCTGGACATGACGTCAGGATTTTAATGCCTGGCTATCCGGCGGCTTTGGCAGGCGTGACCGACCGGCGCGAACTGACCCGGCTGGGTGACCCTCTGGGCGTCGGCGGCGAGGCGGTTCTGATCGAAGGCCACATGCCCGGATCGGGCCTAAAAGTGTGGCTGCTCGACTGCCCGGTTCTGTTCGACCGCGATGGCGGTCCCTACTCGGATTCCAAGGGCCAGGACTGGCCCGATAACGGATTGCGCTTCGGCCTGTTATCCTGGGTGGCGGCACAACTGGCCACCGAAGGCAGCCCGGTCGCCTGGCGCCCGCACATTTTGCATTGCAACGACTGGCAGACCGGCCTCGCGCCCGCCTGGATGAAAGCATGGGGATCGACCACCCGCGCCGGGACCGTGTTCACCATCCACAACATTGCCTATCAGGGCCGGTTCGCCCCCGATCTGGTCACCCGTCTCGGTCTGCCGCCCGAAATGTACGGGATCGACGGGTTCGAATATTACGACAACCTGTCGTTCCTGAAGGCCGGTCTGTTCTATAGCGACCGCCTGACCACGGTCAGCCCGCGTTATGCCCGCGAGATTCAGACCCCGGCCTTCGGCTATGGGATGGAGGGGTTGCTGGCCACCCGCGCCGCCGACCTGACCGGCATTTTGAACGGAGCCGATTATCAAGTGTGGGATTCGGGCACCGATTCCCATCTCGCCCACCCCTTCCCGCGTGGCGACGCGGTGGGCAAGGCCGCCAACAAGGCGGCACTGCTGGCTGAACTGGGGCTGGAATCCCGTCCCGGCGCACCTCTGCTGGTGGTGGTTACCCGCCTGACCGAGCAGAAGGGAATGGATCTGCTGTTGGCGGTGTTGCCCGCGATCCTTGGCCTGGGCGCCCAGGTCGCGGTGCTGGGCACCGGCGACCGCGAATTGGAAGACGCGTTCAAGGCTGCTGCCGCCGCTCACCCCGATCAGGTCGCGGTGCGGATCGGCTATTCCGAACAACTGGCTCACCGGTTGATGGCCGGTGGCGACATGCTGCTGATTCCGTCGCGGTTCGAACCGTGCGGTCTGACCCAGTTCTACGCCTTCCGCTACGGCACCGTCCCGATCGGGCACGTTACCGGCGGTCTGGCCGACACTCTGATCGACACCGGCTATGATTCGCTGATGACCGGAACCGCCAACGCCTTCGTGTTCGAGCATTCCAACGCGGGCGCATTCCAGTGGGCGGTCGAACGCGCCGTCGCGCTGTATGCCGATTCCGACCGCTGGCGGCGGATCGTCGAAGCCGGTCTCAGCCAGGATTTCAGTTGGGGCCGGTCGGCCGAACGCTATCTGGCCCTGTATGCCGAATTGATCGCGGCACGGAAGGTCGATCCGGCATGACGGTCGGGGGCTTCTCGCTGGTCGCCGATATCGGCGGCACTCACGCCCGCTTCGCCCTGGTCGGCGATGCGGGCGTCGTCCGCCCGGAAACCTATCGTTGCGCCGATTTTTCCGGACCGGCCGAGGCGGCCAAGGCCTATCTGGCCGAGTATGGTGGCGGTGCGGCCCCGGTCCGGGGCGCGTTTGCCGTTGCCTCGATGTTGGGCGGCGACCGGGTCGAACTGACCAACTCGCCCTGGAGCTTTTCGGTCGAGGAAACCCGCCGTCTCCTCGGCCTGGAGCGGCTGGAGACGATCAACGACTTCACCGCGATCGCCCTCGCGGTGCCGCATCTGGCCCCCGGCGATCTGCTGGCGGTCGGCGGCGGAACCGCCCGCCCCAACCACCCCATTGCGGTGCTGGGTCCGGGAACTGGGCTGGGGGTGTCGGCGCTGGTGCCCTGCGGCGCTACGTGGTCCCCGCTCGAAGCCGAAGGCGGCCACGTCACCATGGCCGCCGCCAATGCCCGCGAGGCCGCAATTCTCGACGTGCTGCGGCAACGGTTCGACCATGTCTCGGCCGAACGGCTGCTGTCGGGTCAAGGGCTGGTCAACCTCTATCAGGCGCTGTCGGCGCTGTCGGGCCATCAGGCGGTCTACAGCACCCCCGACGTCATCACCAGCCACGGCCTCGACGGATCGTGCCCGATCTGCCGCGAAACGGTCGAGACCTTTTTCGCGATGCTGGGAACCGTTGCGGGCAATCTGGCCCTGACCATCGGCGCGCATGGCGGAGTCTATCTCGCCGGGGGGATTCTGCCCCGGATGGCCGAAGCCTTCCGCCAGTCGGGCTTCCGCGCCCGCTTCGAGGCGCATGGCCGCTTCCAGCCCTATCTGGCGGCGATCCCGACCCGGTTGATCGTCCACCCCCTGCCCGCCTTCGTCGGTCTCGCCGCCCTGGTCCGTTCCGGCACCGCGGAGTAAGCGCCGCCGCTACAGATGGATCAGGGTCGGGGCCAGCCAGCCCAGCAGGGCGAAGGCCAATCCGACCGCGCCAAGCCCCCCGGCGGCGAAGGCCAGAGCGACGGCTCCGGTCACCGCCGCCGCCGAACAGAGCACGATCGCGATCTGCAACGCGGCCGAGCCGTATTCATACAGGTGATAGGAGGCGAGCGCGGTGCGCTGGACCTCCTCGGCGGCCTTGGCACGGGCGGCGAGTTCCTTGCGGCCTTCGTTGGTTTCCGGCTCGCTGCGGTAGCGCTGCGCCGTCGCCCGCCACTCGGCGACCTTCTTCTCGAGTACCTGCACCGTCGGTTCGGGCAGACCGGTGACGGCGACCGCTTCCAGCGCTTCGGCGGCGGTTTCCATCGTCGTCATCCGAATCGTCTTGGCCTGGAAGAACGCCCACAGATTCGCCGCCTCGATATTGGCCGAGATCGAATTGTTCTGGGCGCTTTTGCCCGCCGCCTCGACGATCGCCAGCAACGCCGCCAGGACGCTGATCGCCACCGCGATCTTGCGATTGAACGACACCTTTTCGGGACCGTGACCGGCATGAGCGATTTCGTGGATTTTTTCGTGAGTTTCGTGGACTTCCATGGCTGCCCTTCGCCTTCCGATCGGTTACCGTGTCGTCAGTCGTTTCCGTTCCCGGAGAGCCCATACTATGTTCGTCGTTCGCTGTCAGGACAAGCCCGGCCATCAGCAGATCCGGCTCGACAATCGTCCGGCCCACCTTGCCTTTCTCAATGCCCATCTCGACGCGCTGGTCCTGGCCGGTCCGCTGCTCAGCGATGATCGGCAGGCGATGATCGGCAGCCTGCTGGTGTTTGACATTGCCGACCGTGCCGCGCTGGAAACCGTGCTGGCCGCCGACCCTTACGCCCAAGCCGGACTGTTCGAGCAGGTCACCGTCACGCCGTTCAAGAAAGTCCTGCCCTGATGGCATGGTGGCTGGTCAAGTCCGAGCCGGAGACATGGTCGTGGGATGACCATGTCCGCGTCGGAACCCAGGCCTGGGACGGCGTCCGCAACGCCCAGGCCGCCGGCTACCTGAAGGCGATGGCGGTCGGCGACCGCGCCTTCTTCTATCACTCGGTCAATGAGAAGCGGATCGTCGGACTGGTCGAGGTCACCGCCCCGGCCTACCCCGATCCGACCGACCCGACCGGGCGCTGGGTCGTGGTCGATTTCACCGCGATCCGGCCGGTGGCCCGACCGGTCGATCTCGCCACCATCAAGGCGGTGCCAGAGTTGGCCCATCTCGCCCTGGTCCGACAATCGCGCCTGTCGGTCGGCCCGGTCGATGATGCGGCGGCCCGGCTGATCCTCTCCCTGGCGGGCGAGCCCGCCTAGGAGCTGGATTCCTCCAGCGAAATTCCGCTCGCGCCAAGTCAATTGGGCGACGGGACGCCGCACCCCCCAGTCATGCTTGTTTCGCATGGCAGACTCGCACATAATCCCGCCCATAAGAGACGAGGAAACGCCCCGTGCCGGCACCCCACCAGGCACGGGCCACAAACAGAAAAAAAGGGAGACTGCCCCGCGATGACCGACGTCTATTCCATTCCCGCCGAGATCGCAAAGTCCGCTTTGATCGATCAGCAGAAATATACCGAGTGGTATGATCGCTCGATCAAAGATCCCGAGGGCTTTTGGGCCGAACAGGGCAAGCGCCTTGACTGGATCAAACCTTACACCAAGGTCAAGGACGTCTCCTTTACCGGCGACGTGCACATCCGCTGGTTCCATGACGGCACTCTGAATGTTGCCGCCAACTGCCTCGACCGTCACCTCGCCACCCGGGGCGATCAGACCGCGATCATCTGGGAAGGCGACGATCCGTCCGAATCCGCCCACATCACCTATCGCGATCTGCACGAGCGGGTATGCCGTCTGGCCAACGCGATGACCGATCTTGGCGTCAAGAAGGGCGAGCGCGTCACCATCTATCTGCCGATGATCCCCGAAGCGGCGGTGGCGATGCTGGCCTGCGCCCGGATCGGCGCGATCCATTCGGTGGTGTTCGGCGGCTTCTCGCCGGATTCGCTGGGCGGGCGTATCCAGGATTGCGATTCCTCGCTGCTGATCACCGCCGACGAGGGCCTGCGCGGCGGCCGCAAGGTGCCGCTGAAGGCCAATGCCGACAAGGCGCTGGAAAGCTGCGGCTCGGTCAAGAACGTAATCGTGGTCAAGCGCACCGGCGGCGACGTCGCGATGAGCGCGGGCCGCGACCATTGGTATCACGATCTGGTCGAGAAGGCCGCGCCCACCCACGTTCCGGCCGAGATCGACGCCGAAGACCCGCTGTTCATCCTCTACACCTCCGGCTCGACCGGCAAGCCGAAGGGCGTGCTGCACACTTCGGGCGGTTATCTGGTCTATGCCGCGATTACCCACCAGTATGTGTTCGACTATCACGATGGCGATGTCTATTGGTGCACCGCCGACGTGGGTTGGGTCACCGGCCATTCCTACATCGTCTATGGTCCGCTCGCCAACGGCGCCACCACCTTGATGTTCGAAGGCGTGCCGAACTATCCGACCGTGTCGCGCTTCTGGGAAGTGATCGACAAGCACAAGGTCAACATCTTCTACACCGCCCCCACCGCGATCCGCGCCCTGATGCGGGAAGGCGAGGCCCCGGTCAAGCGCACCAGCCGCGCCAGCCTGCGCCTGCTCGGCTCGGTCGGCGAGCCGATCAACCCCGAGGCCTGGACCTGGTATCACCGCGTCGTCGGCGACGACCGTTGCCCGATCGTCGATACCTGGTGGCAGACCGAGACCGGCGGCATCCTGATCACCCCGCTGCCCGGCGCCACCAAGTTGAAGCCGGGCTCGGCCACCCTGCCCTTCTTTGGCGTCAAGCCGGTGATGGTCGATGCCGAGGGTAAGATTCTCGAAGGTGCGGTCGAGGGCAACCTGTGCATCGCCGAATCCTGGCCGGGCCAGATGCGGACGGTCTATGGCGATCACGAACGCTTCATCCAGACCTACTTCTCGACCTATAAGGGGATGTACTTCACCGGCGACGGCGCGCGCCGTGACGAAGACGGCTATTACTGGATCACCGGCCGGGTCGATGACGTCATCAACGTGTCGGGTCACCGGATGGGCACCGCCGAGGTCGAATCCGCCTTGGTCGCCCACCCCAAGGTCGCCGAGGCCGCCGTCGTCGGCTATCCCCACGAGATCAAGGGCCAGGGCATCTATGCCTATGTCACCCTGGTCGCCGACGAGGAACCGACCGAGGAACTGCGCAAGGAACTGGTCAATTGGGTCCGCAAGGAAATCGGCCCGATCGCCAGCCCCGACCTGATCCAATGGTCGCCCGGCCTGCCCAAGACCCGCTCGGGCAAGATCATGCGCCGCATTCTGCGCAAGATCGCCGAGAACCAGTTCGACGCCCTGGGCGATACCTCGACCCTGGCCGATCCCACCGTTGTCGAGGATCTGATCGACAATCGGATGAATCGCGTCTAAGTCAGTAGCCAAGGTTTGACGGGTCAGGCCCGCGAAGCGATTCGCGGGCCTCATCCTTGGCGGGGGAACAGCGATGGTGACGGCGATACTGGCGGTGGCCGCAAGTCTGGTCGGCCTGTACCTGCTGGTGCTGCTGGGACTGATGCTGTTTCAGCGCGATATGATCTATCGCCCCGACCCCACCCGCACCGATCCCGCCGATATCGGCCTCAGCGAAATGATGCCGGTCGCCGTCCGCGCCCAGGACGGGCGGCAAATCACCTCGTGGTACGCGCCCCCGCTGCATCCCCACGCGCCCACCCTGGTGATGTTCCACGGCAATGCCGGGACCAATGCCCGCCGCGCCCACAAGGCCCGCTTTCTGCTCGATGCCGGGTTTGGCGTGTTCATGGTCGAATATCGCGGCTATGGCGGCAATAGCGGCCGCCCCAGCGAAGCCGATTTGACCGCCGACGCCCGCGCCGTGCTCGACTGGCTGAAGGGGCGCGGCGTAGCAGCGGAGCGCCTTATCTTATGCGGCGAATCGATCGGTTCAGGCGTTGCGATGGCGATGACCCGCGAGATCGAGCCGCTGGCGGTAATCCTGGAATGCCCGTTTACCGCCCTGGCCGACCTTGCCCCACCTTATGTCCCGAAGCGGCTGGCCCGGTTGCTGATGCGGGATCATTTCGACAATCTGAGCCAGATCACCCGGCTGAAGGCCCCGCTGCTGATCGTCCATGGCGAGCAGGACAGCCTGACCCCGCCCGCGATGGCCCGTGCCCTGATCGCCGCCGCCGGATCAACCGACAAGGGAGCGGTATTCTTGCCGCTCGCCCATCACAACGATCTGTGGGACCACGGCGCGGAACGCCCGATCCTCGATTTTCTGCGCCGATTGTAGGATAGAGGGGTGCGGAAAACAGCGGATTGGCGGGCGGTTTGCTTGTTTTGGAATGCGGTCATGGCGCTCATTACAAGGTAACGAACCATTTCCCGCCTATAAACTCTACTATTTGGCGCTTTATCACTGCACCTCTAGAGCGGAAGGCCCAGTTGATGTGGCGTCAACCTAGCTGGAAAATGAATTTCGTCTGAAGTCAATTTAACAATCTTTTGGGAAATTTCATCAAGATATGGCACAGATAACATTGGACGCGCATAAGCTTTATGCTCCGCCTTTATTATCTGAAGTGGATGAAATATTTCAAACATTGCATTCATGTGATGAATTAGGCGCGGTGAAAACAAAGGTTGGTGAATGGCGGCCATCCGCAAGGTGCGCACAACATACCCTATTGGATTTGGGTTTTCCCGCAAGTTGACATCTATAACCTTTTTAGATAACTCTGAAAAATAATCGTCAGAGCAAATAATACTTCTATCATCAATACGATAGGCCACTGCATCCCAGTTAAAGAACGTTGTTAGAGGTAGCGTTGAAAAATCGGCTTCAACAACATATCCACGCTGGAACGCCCACGTATTATTTAGCATCCAAACATCAAATTTTTGCCCTCCAACCGAAAAACGGTATCCGCCAAACTTGTTTCTGACCGGTTTCCATTTGAATATCCGACGCTCAATATCATCCTGGCTTTGACTATCGACAACGATGTCAACGTCAGACTGAAAATTTCTACTTCCCAGAAGACAAAGATCACGCAATAGGCCGCCGAATATGGCCGATGGCCCGACATCCCTCAGAGCCTCCAAAACCATCGAAATTTGGTCGCGCGTAGCAGGACGTTGCCAAAGGAAGTACCTAAGGCGGCTTCTAAGCGTTTCGCTACTGATGCAGTTAGGCATCCACGGCCCTCAACTCACGACCGTGAAGAGCCTTTAGCTCTCGATAAAGGTTCAGCGCATAAGAGTCAGTCATGCCGGAAACCATGTCGATGACGAGTTGGATCTCCCGGTATCTGATGGGGAGATTTTCTGCAGCAACAAAGGCACGCCGGTAATTCTCAGAAATGCGGCCATATACGTAATTCGCGAACGGGTCCGTACGAGACTGCGCTTCCTTGGTGTCATTTAATTGTAAGAAATTGGTGCGATTAGTCACCGCCTCCCACAACATATCCATAAGCCCCTCAATGACGATAGCGCCCTCTAATTCAATTTTCAATACAGACCTATGACGGTACGCTCTTTCCAGAGCAAAATTCTTCAGAGATTTACAAATTGATTTTGCTTTACTCACTCCCATCAATGTTTCCTTAAAGTAACCATCAAGCAAATGATTTTGACGCTCTGAGAATGCTTCAAAAATTGCCCCTACCATCGCACCAATCGCATAAACCCTAAACTTCTGCATGGACACATCATTAAGCTCAGCGGGAGAGAGGTCATATGCCCGGTGTTCATCAAAATCCTTCCGTGAATTTTCAACCACTTTCCTTGCAACGTCGTCATCAACCTCCTGGAGGAATTGGATAACATCATTGAAAGATACAAGCCCTTTCTTTACCGCATCTTCAACGTCGATGACCGAATAGGCGATATCGTCGCATGCTTCCATAATGAAAGTTAGGGGGTGGCGGATACCCTCATTCAGGCCAGTATGCTCCCAAACTTCCTTTACGACATCGGCCTCAGATTGGAAGAATCCAGGCTTCTTTGCACTCTTGTTATCCGTCGTACCGGCGATGTCCGAGGGAACGGTGTACTTTAAAAGAGCAGCGAGAGTGGCATAGGTAAGGTTTAGCCCATATCCGTCTGTTATAATCTGCAGGTGAGTGAGCAAACGAAATGTCTGTGCATTTCCGTCAAATTTCAGAAAATCGGCGCGCATCGCCGGTGTGATTTTTTTCAAGTCTGCTTTGAGAGCATCGCAATTGAAGGAACCTTCATTGTCTGGCAGTTCGAACAGCTTTCTCTCGTTCTTTTTCACCCACCGCTGGATTGCTGTTTCCCCTTGATGACCAAACGGCGGATTCCCCAGGTCATGGGCAAGGCCGATCGCTGCCAGTAGTGCGGGGATGTTGCGCTGTGAATTAAGCTCTGAGGGCAACTCTAGTACCGAGCAAGCTAAGTGAGTGCCTATGCTTCTCGCTAGATTTGCGACTTCATGCGAATGGGTTAGGCGCGTCCGCACGCTATCATTTTTCTCAAGTGGAAAAACCTGCGTCTTGTCTGCGAGGCGCCGCACGGGTGCCGAAAACAGGATTCGATCAAAGTCACGTTCGATCTCTGTCCGAGAGCCCTTGTCCTTGACGGGCGTCGAACTCTGCCGCCTACGCTCACAAGACAATAGGTTCTCCCACTTCAGCGTGGACATCTCCCACTCCTCATTTTCGTGACACATGCGGTATGTTTTACCACCCTTGATCGCAAGCCTATACGGTGGATAGATAGCCGACAAGACATGGACGCTCTTTGGCATCCCAAGCCACCAGACCAATAAGACCGGCAAAATTGGAGTTGCTGGAACACTGCACTCAATTCAAAATTCGGCTTTGCCGCGTTGTTCGCACGACACCGGTTCGTCGGCTCCCGGCCGAACTGGGGCATGCCGCCTCCGGTCCCAATCCTTGAGCTAAATTGAAAACCGTAGAGCCGGAATCCGAATCTCGGACTCCGGCCCTGCCCCGTTAAACCGCGAACTCGGAATCGAGATCGGCGATTGAGCATTGGGTCGAGCGCGGCTTGGCGAATGAATCGCGGCCGCCGCGATACAACACCCCCATATTGAACCCGTCGTCGGTCATCAACCGCCGTGCCGCCTGGGCCGGGTCGGTGGTCGCGGGGAAACCGGACTGGCGGATCACGCTTTTCCAGTCGCGTTGTTCTTCGCGGAAGGTGATGCAGGGCGACATCACCGCGACGAACGAGAAACCGGGATAGCGGATCGCTTCGGCGATCAGCGCGGCGGTGCCGTTGATGTCGCCGGAAAAGGCGCGGGCGATGAAATTGGCTCCGGCGGCCAGGGCGATGGCCAAGGGGTGGAACGGGGTGACGCCGGTTCCGCCGGGGGGCGCCATCGCCGAGGCGTCCCAATCGGCCTCGGTGGTGGGGGACGGCTGGCCCTTGGTCATCCCATAGACCCGGTTGTCCATCACGACATAGGTCATGTCGACATTGCGGCGGCAGGCATGGATGAAATGGTTGCCGCCGATCGAGAAGCCGTCGCCGTCGCCACCGGCAACCAGCACGGTGAGGTCGGGCCGGGCCAGCTTCAGCCCGGCTCCCACCGCCAAGGCGCGGCCATGGATCGAGTGGAAGCCATAGGTGTTGGTATAGGCCGGGATGCGCGACGAACAGCCGATGCCCGACACCACCGAGGTCTGGTGCGGGGCCAGATTCAGATCGGCAAAGGCTTTGGCGATCGAAGTCAGCACGCCGTAATCGCCGCAACCGGGGCACCAGACCGGCTTGACGTCAGACCGGAAATCCTTCGCGCTATAGGTCGGAGCATTCATGGCTTACTTCCCCATCGCAAGAAGGCGGGCGTGGATTTCCCCCGGACGGATCGGCAGCGGGCCGGGGCGGCTCAGAACATCGGGACGGGCGGGCAGATCGTACTCGCCGCGCAAATAGCGATTGAACTGGCCGAGATGGCTTTGTTCCACCACCAAAATCTTCCGCACGCCATCCAGGGCGCGGGCCATCTGCTCGGGCAGAGTGGGATAGAGCAGACGCGGCGCGATCAGCCGGGCCTTGACCCCGTCGGCACGGGCGCGGATCACCGCCTCGCGCGCGGCCCCGGTGCACGAGCCCCAGGTGATGACGGCAATCTCGCCCTCCCCTTCGATCGTGGCCCAATCCGGGCCGTAATCGTGCAGCACCAGCTTGCGCAGCCGCTTGTCGAGCTGGCGGGAATGGTCCGACGCCTGCGACGACGGCGTGCCGGATTCGGCATGTTCCAACCCGTCGGCGGTGTACTGACAGCCCGGCGTGCCGGGAACCGGCATCGGCGACACCCCGGTATTGGTCAGGGCATAGCGCTTGAAGGTCTCGCCCTCGGCCGGGGTGCGGGCGGTCTCGCGGTTGGCGAAGAAGGGACTGGCCGGGGCCGGGTCGATCACGGCGCGGCTCTGGCCCAGCGACTGGTCGGACAGCACGATACAGGGAGCCTGCATCGCCTCGGCAAGGTGGACCGCCCATTGAGTGGTGAACAGGCAATCGCCGATTGATTGGGGCGCCAGCACCAGATGCGGCGCATCGCCATGCAGGCCATAGATCGCGATGTTGAGGTCGGATTGCTCGGACTTGGTCGGGATGCCGGTCGAGGGACCGCCGCGCTGGACGTCGAGCACCACCACCGGAGTCTCGGACGACACCGCCAGCCCCAACCCTTCGGTCATCAGGGCCAGACCGGGACCGGCGGTCGCGGTGATCGAGGCGTCACCGCCGAACGAGGCGCCGATGCACATGTTGATCGAGGCCAACTCGTCCTCGGCCTGAACGAAGACGCCACCGATCTTGGGCAAAGCGGCGCTGAGATATTCGAGCGATTCGGTCGCAGGCGTGATCGGATAAGCGGCACAGAAGCGGATGCCGCCCCGGATCGCGCCCAGGCCCGCGGCATGATTGCCCGAAATGGTCCAACGCCCGCCATGGCGGGGCAAGGCGGGGGGAAGCTGGCGACAGGGCGCGTCGAGCGTCAGACCGGTCTCGGCCCCGTGACGGACCGCCGCCAGCGAGGCTTCGAAGGCGTCGGCGTGCTTTTTCTTCAGCGACTTGCCCAGCATTTCGACCACCGGCTCGACGCCAAGGCCGGTCAGCGCGGCAACGACGCCCAGCGCGATCATGTTGGGACGGCCACCGGGGATCGATTGGGCCAGATCCTTCATCGGCAGTTCGACGATCCGCGCCCCGGAACGGCTGAGGATCTCGGGAACCTCGCCCGCGGTGGGATCGGCCAGGATCAGGCTGTCGGCGTTGAGCGGCAGTTCGGCGGCAAAGCGGACGACGTTCAGCCAGTCGATCGCCAGCAGAATCTGGAACGTATCATCGACCGAGGTAATCGGCTCGGCCGACAGGCGCAGCAACGCCGCCGCCTCGCCGCCTCTGATCTGCGGTCCGGAAGACCGGCTGAACAGCGCGTAATACCCGGCCTGGGCCGCCGCATCCACCAGCATGTTGGCCGCTGTCATCACCCCGGCGCCACCACTGCCGCACAGGGCGATCGAGACTGAACCTGAACTGATCGTCATATGGGTACGTCCCCTCGGAATCTTGGCCCCCGGTTCCGATCGCTGTTCCGAAGGTCCGGCCACGTCGTTAAAGCCCCGCATCGCGCCGTGCGGGCTGACCGGCGCGAAACTTCCCCGTCCCGGCCAGCCGGAACGAATCCCCCCCTCCGCCTCTTTTCGACCGCGAGGCCATCAGTTCGGCGATAACGTCGCCGCAACAAGTGGGGGGCCGAGCCAAAGCACGGGGAGGGTCATAATAGCCGGGGTATCTGCCCTCGGCGAGCAGGATTTACGCCAAGTACGCAAGGGAAAAACCCCAGAGGGAATACGGTTGCATTCGCCACTCTCAAACCGATATACGCCGAAGGGAACGGCGTCGCCCGATGGGACGCCGTCCGCCCCTCCTTGACTTTGCGGGCGGGCAACGACGAGAGAGAGAGGAACCCGAGATGTCCCTGAAGATCAACGACGATTGCACCAGCTGCGACGCCTGCGCCCCGACCTGCCCCAACGACGCCATTTCGGCGGGCGACGTCATTTACGTCATCGCCGCCGACCACTGCACCGAATGCGTCGGTGCCGAGAACACCCCGCAATGCCAGATCGTCTGTCCCGTCGATGCCATCGTCGCTGGTGTCAGCGAGAGCAAGGAAACCCTGCTGGCCCGATATCACGCGCTGCACGGCTGACCCCGGCCGAACGGGAAACCCCCGCCGAAGCGATTCGGCGGGGGTTTTTTAGTCGGTCGTGAAAAAGTCCTTCGGCCTTTGGCCTCAGTGTACTTTTTCCCGGTTCAAAAAGAATCCCCGTGCTCAATCAAGCTTTCCGCGCGGGGATGGATTTGGTTCCCTCCGAAGCCGGTGGGCGTTAGCCCACGGCATCGGAGGCGGGATTTCACCAGTTTTGCGCGCTTGTGCTTCGCAAAGCTGGTGAAACGAATGACACGAAAAATGGGCGCAGGGCCGCCCCTAGCCCATTTTTCTCCTTTTAATCCAACGGGAAAAAGTACAGCGAGGGACTTTTTCACGGGAGACTTTTTATGCGGCACAGAGGGTTATTCGGGAGGAGGTGCGCTCTTGTCCGCGCCCGTCTCCGGCGGCGTTTCGGACTCGGGCGGTGGCGGTAACGGTTCATCGGCTCGGGCGCGGCTTTGCGCCTTGCGCCGGGCCAGATTGGCCCGCAACGCCTCGGCCTGACGGGCATGACGGTCGGCGGGTGGGCTCATGACCGGACCCGACTTTGCACAACCAGACGGGCAAGACAATCGAGCAGGCTGCTCGCGGTGATCGGCTTGCTCATAAACTCGTCGGCTCCGGCGGCCAGGGCGACGTCGCGCCGCTCCGATCCTTCGTAGGCCGACAGCATCAGCACCGGCAATGTCGCCGCCGGGCCATCCGAACGTCGCAGCCAGCGGACCAGATCGAGGCCGCTTTCCGCCCCGATATGCCAGTCCGAGATCACCAGCCCGAAACCGCCCTGGCTCAGCGCCGCCCGCGCCTCCTCCAGCCCTTGCACCATCGTCACGTTTTCGATCCCGGCCGCTCCCAGGATCGTCGAGAGAATCTCGCGGAAATTAAGGTTGTCATCGACCACCAAAACCCGCAGGCGCCGCCAATCGACATTGGGTTCGCCCTCCTGCATCGACGTGCCGCCCACCAGGGGGCGGACGCCGCCCGCGTCCTGCGCCTCGCGGTGGCCGATCAGACTGGTGCGATAGCCCATGTCCGAGGTGCAGATATGGTCGATCAGCCAGCGATTGAGAAAGGTCAGGCAATCACGGGCGCGAACGCTGGTCTGGTCTGCCTCGTAACGGCGCTGAAGCTTCTCGACCTCGCCGACGAACCCGGCATGGGTCCGACGATGCGAGGCGAGCGCCGGAAAGCGGCACGCCTGCATCATCCGTTCTTCACGGTCGAAATGATTGGCGGCGTATTCCTTCAACGCCCCCAACACGCTGCCGACCGCCGCATATTCCTCGGCATCCCCGATCGAGCGTTGCAAAAGATTGATGAGGCCGATCAGGATGCGGTGGTCCGCATCCAGGATCGGAACCCCGACACTCATCATCTCGCTCCAATGGATGTCGCTCATGCGTCCGCCTTAGCGCTCCACCTGGGAAACGTCGCGCACCGCGCCGCGCGCCGCGCTGGTGGTCATCGCGGCATAGGCCCGAAGCGCCGGGGACACCACGCGGTCGCGATTGACCGGTTTCCAGGCTCCGGTGCCTTTGGCCGCCCGCCGCGCCTCAAGCTCGGCATCCTCGACCCGCACGGCGATGCGGCGGTTGGGGATGTCGATCTCGATGATATCGCCGGACTGGACCAGCCCGATCGCGCCGCCTTCGGCCGCTTCGGGCGACACATGGCCAATCGACAAGCCCGAGGTGCCACCAGAGAAGCGTCCGTCGGTGATCAGGGCACAGACCTTGCCCAGCCCCATGCTCTTCAGATAGCTGGTGGGGTAGAGCATTTCCTGCATCCCCGGACCGCCTTTCGGGCCTTCATAGCGGACGATCACGACATCGCCCGCCTTGACCTCGCCGCCGAGAATCTTGGCGACCGCTTCTTCCTGGCTTTCGCAGATCACCGCCGGACCGGTGAAGGTCAGGTTCTTTTCGTCAACGCCCGCGGTCTTGACGATGCAACCATCGACGGCAAGATTGCCGAACAGCACCGCCAGCCCGCCATCCTTCGAAAAGGCATGCTCGGCCGAACGGATCACGCCCTTGGCGCGGTCGGTATCGAGCGAAGCCCAACGGCGGTTCTGGCCGAACGCCTGGGTGGTGCGGAAGCCGCCCGGCGCGGCGCGGTACAGGCTTTGAACGGCGCGGTCGTTGCTTTGCTGGATATCCCAGCGCTCGATCGCCTCGCCCAGGCTGGCGGCATGAACGGTCGGGCAATCACGCTGGATCAGACCGGCGCGGTCAAGCTCGCCCAGAATGCCGAAGATGCCCCCGGCACGATGGACGTCTTCGATATGAACGTCGGCGACGTTGGGCGCGACCTTGCACAGGCAGGGGACGCGACGGCTCAAGCCGTCGATGTCGGCCATCCCGAAATCGACCTCGGCCTCCTGCGCCGCCGCCAACAGGTGCAGCACGGTGTTGGTCGAGCCGCCCATCGCGATGTCGAGCGTCATCGCGTTCTCGAACGCAGCCTTGGTCGCGATCGAGCGCGGCAGGACGCTGGCATCGTCCTGCTCGTACCAGCGCTTGCACAGATCGACGATGCGACGGCCGGATTCGAGGAACAGCTCCTTGCGGTCGGCATGGGTGGCGACGATGGTGCCGTTGCCGGGCAGACCGAGGCCCAGCGCCTCGATCAGACAGTTCATCGAGTTGGCGGTGAACATCCCCGAACAAGACCCGCAGGTCGGGCAGCTGCCGCGCTCATAGGCCAGCGCATCCTCGTCCGAGACCGAAGCATCGGCCCCCTTGATCATCGCGTCGATCAGATCGACGGCGTGGGTCTTGCCGCCCACCGTGACCTTGCCCGCTTCCATCGGCCCGCCCGAGACGAAGATGGTCGGGATGTTGAGGCGCAGGCTGGCCATCATCATGCCAGGCGTGATCTTGTCGCAGTTCGAGATGCAGACCAGCGCATCGGCGCAATGGGCATTGGCCATGTACTCGACCGAATCCGCGATCAGATCGCGCGAAGGCAGCGAGTACAGCATCCCGGAATGGCCCATCGCGATCCCGTCATCGATCGCGATCGTGTTGAATTCCTTGGCGACACCACCCGCCTTCTCGATCTCGCGCGCCACCATCTGCCCCAGATCCTTCAGGTGGACATGGCCGGGGACGAACTGGGTGAAGGAATTGACGACGGCGATGATCGGCTTACCGAAATCCGCGTCGGTCATCCCGGTGGCCCGCCACAGGCCACGGGCACCCGACATGTTGCGGCCATGGGTGGAGGTGCGGGAACGATAGGCAGGCATGGCGAAACGGTCCTTTCACGGGGACACCGGACGGGCCACGTCCGAGCCCGGTCCGGATGAGACGAAAAATACGGTCAGGCGCGCAACTCTTCGGGATTCTCGATCCCCAGGCGGCGGGCCTCGGCGTCGAACGCCTCGCGGTACAGCGGGAACGCGCCGGTCTTGGTGATCGCTTCGCCGGTGCGGGCGTGGGTGTAGGTGGTCCGCGCCAGCAGCGGGTGCGCCGCCTGGTTGGGGCAAGCATCGCCCTCGGCGATCAGCGCCTTCAACTGGGCGGTCAGACCGGCGACGTGACAGGCCTCAAGATCGGCGTCGGCGTGCATCTCCTCCAACTCGGCGCGCAGGGTTTCCATCTCCTGACGCAGGGCGGCGAGTTCCGCCCGCAGCTCGGCGCGTTCGATGGCGGCTTCCATATCGTCCATAATCATTAAGCTCCAGAGGTGTCGGGCGCGTCCATCCCGGCGTCGCCGACGCGGACGGAAGCGCAAACGGAAAGAGCGGTCACGGCGCGACCTCCGACACGGTCCGCCGCGACCAGCGCTTCAGGTCGGATTCGAGCGTCGGGCCGGCGGGCAGTCCGAGACGGCGGCGATAGACCGCGACGCTTTCCATCACCCGCTGAACGTAATTGCGGGTCTCGCCGAACGGAATCATCTCGACCCAGTCGATGACGTCGATATTGGGATCGCGCGGATCGCCGTTTTCGCGAATCCAGCGCCGCGCCCGCCCCGGCCCGGCATTATAGGAAGCCAGGGCCAGCATGTAGGAACCATCGAACGAATCGATCAGATTCTCAAGATAGGCCGAACCCAGCCGGATATTGATCGCGGGATTGTCGAGCAGATCGGGATGAAATTTGACGTTGTTGGCCCGCGCCACCCTGGCCGCTGTGGTGGGGAGAAGCTGCATCAGCCCGCGCGCCCCGGCCTGCGACACTACTTCGGGCATGAACCCGCTTTCCTGGCGGATCAGCGCCAGCACCAGCGCCTTTTCCGGGGTGCTGTCCTCGGCGGCGAAACGCGGCACCGGCCAACCCGCCTCGACCAGGGTGACCCCGTCGCGATCAGAGCGCCGCGCCACCAGCAAGGCGAGGTCGTTGCGGCCCTTGCGGCTGGCCAGCCGCGCCACCAGAACCCGTTCGCCCGGGGTCTGGACGATGTCGTTCAAGCGGATGAAGAACGGACGCAGCAACTCGTCCTCGTCGAGGTCGAGCAGCAGTCGGGCCGCCGCGACGGTGTCGCGGCTGTTAAAGCGGGCGACGTCGTCGCCGGTCGGCTGGGGATCGTCGGGCAGCGGCCAGTGATGGTCGCCCAGCCGTGATTCCGCCAGTTGGCCGTAATAGGTGGTGGGATAGCGGGCAGCGCGGGTGAACCAGTCACGGGCGCGGGCGTCGCCGACGCTTTCATAACCGCGCCCGGCCCAATAGGCCGAGCGGGCCCGCGCGATCGGGTGGCTGGCCCATTCGTGGAGACGGATGAAATGGTTGAGCGCGGTCTCGCGGTCGTCGAGGAAGCGCAGCGCGACCCACCCGGCCAGGAATTCGGCATCGACATAGGCCGAGCCACCCTCCAGCCCATGATCGGCGGCGGTCTGATAGGCCCGCGACACCAGCCCTTTCTGCAACGCGCGCCGGGCCAGGATCGCCCGTTCCTGCCACCACAGATCGGGGCGGACCTTGTTGCGCGAGGGATGGGTTAAGAGGTCGATCGCCTCTTCATCCATATCGTGCTGACGCCGCCAGCGCACCCGTTCGTAGATCAGTCCGGCATCGTCACGGAGCGCGGGCGGCACCGCCGCCACCAGCGGCTCGGGCGCGCCCTTGCCCGATTGCAGCGCCAGCCGGGCGGCGGCGACGGCGCGGTGAGCCGGATCGACCTTGGCCAGCATCCGCTGCGCCGAGGCCTCCTGTCGATCCCACAGCAGGCGGTCAAGGCGGCGCCAATGATCCTCGGCCCGCAAGTTCTCGCCGAACACGGCCAGGAACTGCCGCTCCTGTTGGGCGCCGAAGCTCTGCTCGGACCAGGTCTGGCGGATCACCTTCAACGCCCGGTCGGCGTGCCCCGCCCCCTGAAGAGCGCGGGCATAGGCCATGCCCCCATCGGCGGTGGTGGGCGGATGGGAGTCGAACCAGCGGATCACCTCGGCATTGGGCGTCGCGGCGGTGATCGCCTCCTCGGCGCGGCGGGTGATCTGCGACAGCAACGGCCAGTCGGGATTGGCGGCGACGAACGCGGCCAGACTGCGGAAATCGGCCTCGGTTCCGCCCGAGGCGTAATCGACCCAGGTGACCAGACGAGTCAACACCGGGTCGCGCGCCTGCCGTGCGATCCGCAGGGCTTCGTCGAGATGGTCCTTTTTGGCCGCCGCCACCGCCTGACGGGCGATAGCGTGCTCAGTCGGCGAGACTTCGGCCGCCGCGAGAGGCAGACCGGCGGCAAGGCCGACGGCAATCAGCAGGGCGGCAAGAAAGGGGTTCACGGCAGACCTTGACCAGACGTTCCGGTGGGGGCCGTATTCTAAAGGCGCGACGCCCAAGGTTTCAAGCCGAAGCGCCCGACTTCTGGCGATGGGGAGCCGTGCGTTCCGCGCCGAAGCCATTCCGGGCGGTGTCACCCCTCCCTTCCGACAGAGGAAGGGACTGTAATAATATTGCGAATCGGCTGGTGTTTGGGTAAGGGACTTGCTTTGTTGCAAGCGCGTTGACTATTCTGCCGACCCTTGCGTCCCTCGCCTTCACTCCAAGGGCGGCGGTGCGCGGACAGGCAGTGCAAACAAACGGGACAAGAAATGACAGAGAGGGCTTTGATCACGGTCGACGGCAACGAGGCTTGCGCGTCGGTGGCTTACCGGGTCAGCGAGGTCGCGGCGATCTATCCGATCACCCCGTCCTCGACGATGGGAGAGTTGTCCGACCAATGGGCAGCCGAAGGCCGTAAGAACATCTGGGGCCAGATCCCGGAAGTGGCCGAGATGGAGCACGAAGGCGGCGCCGCTGGCGCGGTCCACGGCGCGTTGCAGGCGGGCGCTTTGTCGACCACTTTCACCGCCAGTCAGGGCCTGCTCCTGATGATCCCGAACATGTACAAGATCGCCGGTGAACTGACGAGCTTCTGCATGCACGTCACCGCCCGGACCCTGGCGACCCACGCCTTGTCGATCTTCGGCGATCATTCCGACGTGATGGCCTGTCGTCAGACCGGGTTCGCGATGCTGGCATCGGGCTCGGTTCAGGAAGCCCACGATCTCGCCGCGATCGCCCATGCCTCGACCCTGCTGTCGCGGGTGCCGTTCCTGCATTATTTCGACGGCTTCCGCACCTCGCACGAAGTGTCGAAGATCGAGGAACTGACCGACGACGACCTGCTCGGCCTGCTCGATGCCGACGCGATCGCCGATTATCGCGCCCGCGCCCTGTCGCCCGATCATCCGACCCTGCGCGGCACCTCGCAGAATCCCGACACCTTCTTCCAGATGCAGGAAGCCCGCAACGGCTGGTACACCGCCTGCCCCGGCATCGTCCAGGCGCAGATGGACCGCTTCGCCGCTCTGACCGGCCGCGCCTATCGTCTGTTTGATTATTACGGCCATCCCGAAGCCGAACGGGTGATCGTGCTGATGGGCTCCGGGGCCGAGACCGCGCACGAGACCGTCACCGCCCTGGCCGCCAAGGGTGAAAAGGTCGGCGTGCTGAAGGTTCGGCTGTTCCGCCCCTTCTCGGTCGATTCGTTTGTTTCGGCGTTGCCGCCCTCGACCCGCGCGATTGCCGTGCTCGACCGCACCAAGGAATTGGGCGCGATCGGCGAGCCGCTGTATCTCGACGTCATCGCCGCCCTGCACGAAGCCAAGGCCTCGGGCCAGCGCGCCACCGGTGCCGCCGACCCGGTGGTGATCGGCGGCCGTTACGGTCTGGCCTCGAAGGAATTCACCCCCGCGATGGTCAAGGCGGTGTTCGACGAACTCGCCCAGGCGACGCCGAAGCCGCACTTCACCGTCGGCATCAACGACGATGTCACCCACCTGTCGCTGCCGATCGACCCCGATTTCCGCATCGAGCTGCCCCGCGTCAAGCGGGCGGTGTTCTTCGGCCTGGGTGCCGACGGCACCGTCGGTGCCAACAAGAACTCGATCAAGATCATTGCCGAGAATGCCGGGTTCCAGGGCCAGGGCTATTTCGTCTACGATTCGAAGAAGTCGGGCGCGATCACGATCTCGCACCTGCGCTTCAGCCCCGATCCGATCCAGTCGGCCTATCTGCTCGACCAGGCCGATTTCGTCGCCTGTCACCACTTTGTCTTCCTCGACAAGTATGACGTGCTGACCTATGCCGCGCCGGGTGCCACCTTCCTGCTTAACTCGCCCTACGACAAGGACGAGGTGTGGGATCACCTCCCCCGCGAGGTGCAGGAAGACATCATCTCGAAGAATCTCAAGCTGCACGTGATTGATGCCCGCAAGGTGGCGCTGGCCGCCGGGATGGGCAATCGCATCAACACCATCATGCAGACCTGCTTCTTTGCCCTGTCCGGGGTGTTGCCGCGCGACGAGGCGATCGGCCACATCAAGGACGCGATCAAGAAGACCTACGGCCGCAAGTCCGAAAAGCTGGTCGCCAAGAACTACGCCGCCGTCGATGGCACCCTGGAGAACCTCCAGTCGGTCACCATCCCCGGACACGTCACCGCCAACCGCACCCGTCCGCCGCTGGTTCCCAACGATTCGCCCGATTTCGTCAAGCGGGTCACCGCGATGATGCTGGCGAACCAGGGCGATCTGCTGCCGGTGTCGTGCTTCCCGGTCGATGGCGTGTGGCCGACCGGCACCGCCCGCTTCGAACGGCGCAACATCGCCGCCGAAATCCCGGTGTGGGACGATTCGCCCTGCATCCAGTGCAACAAGTGCGCGATGGTCTGCCCCCATGCCGCGATCCGCGCCAAGGTGGTCGAGCCCGAGGCGCTGGCCAACGCTCCGGCCAGCCTGAAGCACGCCGAGTATCGCGGCGGCGAATTCAAGGGCCAGACCTATCTGCTTCAGGTCGCGCCCGAGGATTGCACCGGCTGCACCCTCTGCGTCCAGGTCTGCCCCGGCAAGGACAAGAAGGATCCGTCCCGCCGTGCCCTCAAGATGGAAGACAAGACTCCGCTGCTTGAAGCCGAAGTGGCGAATTGGGATTACTTCCTGACCCTGCCCGAGGTCGATAAGGCCAAGCTGGGGGCTCCCACCGTCAAGACCGCGCAGCTGCTCCAGCCGCTGTTCGAGTTCTCGGGTGCCTGCCTCGGCTGCGGCGAGACCCCGTATCTGAAGCTGATGTCCCAGTTGTGGGGCGACCGGTTGATGATCGCCAACGCCACCGGCTGCTCGTCGATCTATGGCGGCAACCTGCCGACCACCCCCTATACCAAGAATGCCGAAGGGCGCGGTCCGGCCTGGGCCAACTCGCTGTTCGAGGACAATGCCGAATTCGGTTTCGGCTTCCGTCTCGCCCTCGACAGCCACAAGGAGCATGCCAAGCTGCTGCTCTCCGCCCTGGCGCTGGAAGGCAAGCTGCCCGAGCGTCTGGTCACCGAGATCGCCCACGCCGTTCAAGACAGCGAAGTCGCCGTCGCCGAACAGCGTGTCCGCATCGAGGAACTTCGCCGCATCCTGTCCGGGCTGACCGATGAGAAGGCCCGCCGCCTCGAACAGGTCGCCGATTATCTGGCCGAGAAGGTGGTCTGGATCGTCGGTGGCGACGGATGGGCCTATGACATCGGCTATGGCGGTCTCGATCACATCTTCGCTTCGGGCCGCAACATCAACATCCTGGTGATGGATACCGAAGTCTATTCCAACACCGGCGGCCAGCAATCGAAGGCCACCCCGATCGGGGCCTCGGCCAAGTTCGCCACCGCGGGCAAGTCGCTGCCGAAGAAAGACCTCGGCATGATGGCGATGGCTTATGGAGACGTTTACGTCGCCAATGTCGCCTTCGGTGCCCGTGACGTGCAGACCGTGCGCGCCTTCCAGGATGCCGTCGCTTATCCCGGCGTCTCCCTGATCGTCGCCTACTCGCACTGCATCGCGCACGGCTACGACCTGTCGCACGGCCTCGACCAGCAGAAGATGGCGGTCGAGAGCGGATATTGGCCGCTGTTCCGGTGGGACCCGCGCAAGTTCGGCAGCGACGAAAACCCGCTGACCCTCGATTCGAAGGATCCGACCACCAACCTCGCCGACTTCATGAAGGGCGAGGCCCGGTTCCAGATGGTCGAGCGGGCCGACCCCGAGCGGTATAAGGGTCTGGTCCACAGCGCCGAAGACGCGATCAAGCGTCGCTTCGCCCTGCTGCGCCGGTTCGCCGGCCTGCCCGAAGCGCCGACCGGTCGCGACGCTGCCGAGTAATCGACGGGGCGGCTTTAGCCTCTGAAAACGGAAACCCCCTCTCCGCCGTGTTTAGACCGGAGAGATGGGTAACAGGTGTTCGGGGACATGGGTGACAGTTAGGGCATCCTAATCCACCGGGTCGCGCAAGTCGATTTGCGCG
>NZ_FNWO01000001.1:337127-476945 GCF_900108475.1 Magnetospirillum fulvum
GGGGGTCTATCCCCGCGCCTGCGGGGGAGCCATGTAGACAACGCATCGGTCGCTTGTCGGCGTGGGTCTATCCCCGCGCCTGCGGGGGAGCCGCTTTGACGTCAAGATAATCCGCAAGCTGGTCGGGTCTATCCCCGCGCCTGCGGGGGAGCCCCGCTACATCACAAGAGCTTCCGTTCTCAGCAAGGTCTATCCCCGCGCCTGCGGGGGAGCCGATATCGGTGCGGGCATAGAGGCTCGGAGCCAGGGTCTATCCCCGCGCCTGCGGGGGAGCCCTGACGACGAAATGCGGTCACTGGCGGTGTTGGGGTCTATCCCCGCGCCTGCGGGGGAGCCTCTGGCTTCTAAGGTCTTAGATTATATACACAATGTCAAAGAGCGATTGAATATCGATTCAAATCCGGGCCTCTGTTTCGGGCAAGGCCCGCCGAACCAGCAGCATTGCATCATGAGCGACGATGTCCTTGGGCGGCTCGCCCAAAGTGGCTAGGCCCAGCCCTCCGTTCGCCATGCTATCGGCCCAAATCATGACGATGCTGCCCTGATTCAAGTGTCCATACCATTCGGACAGCACGGTCCAAATCCGTTGCCGCACCCCTGCGTTCATCCGGGGTTGGGCATAGACTCCCGGGGCCAGTTCCAGCATCGCGGAACCGAGGAAACCACGGTAACGGGCTTCGACGGCACGGGTCACGATCACGACCATCGGCATCGGTTATGTCTCCGCCTCTGCCGCATCCTGACCAAGCAGCGTTTTGATCCGGTCAATCATCGAGGGGATAACGCCCCGCTGGCGGAACAGTTTCGCCGCCCGTTGGCGTGTCAGCCGCTCGATGGAGTCCCCGGATTTCATGGCTTCCTTGACCGCTCCGAACGCGATGTCCAAGGTGACGTCATGGCGATAGAGATCGGCGATATCAAGGACAAAGGACTGGCCGGACTCTTCATGGACGAAGCCCAGTTGGGGAATAGCCGCCACTGCCGCCACGGCAACGGAGGCGGCGGCGGTCATCGCTGTGGCTGCGTGGTTGATGGCCTGATTGGGCAAATCGCCGCCGTCCGGATTGGCGCGATCGTAATTACGGCCACCCCAGGAAATGCCGTAACGCTCCGCCGCAAGTTGATAGCTGCGCTTGATCCGCGCCCCTTCCTGCCCCCGCAACACCTCGATATCGCGGGTCCGCACAATCTCGCCAAAGCGGATCGCGTACATGGCGCGGGCGACCTCCATCCGGCTTTTCGGATCGGCCCACAGCGTCACCTGGGCTCGCGCCACGGCCGAACTGTCGGGCATCAGCGGCGGCGCAGTGTAAAAGCGCACCGCGCCTTCGCCGATCGCGGCCAGAGCGCAGCCGTGTCGGGCGAGCAGGCGCAAGGCATCGTGGGTTACACTTGATCCCGGTCCCAACAGAACGATCGACACCGCCTGATGGGGGATTTGGTAATCCCCCGCCGCAAGCTCGCCACCTCCGGCGGTGACGAATCGCAGGCACCCGTCTTCGACCTCCAGCCGCCCGCGATCGAGCCAGACCAGCCCGTGACGGTCGGCATGGGGGATGCGCGCTTTTTCAAGTCCCAGCCGTCCCGCCAGCATGGAGCCTCCTGTTATCGAGCCGGACGCAACAACATCATGCCGTAGCCATAGGCGCAGTGACGGCCGACCCCCGAAGCCAGATGATCGGAAAATTTCCCGCCATCCAAGATGGTCAGTTCACCATGAAAGGTGACATCCGGTCCTTCGACGCTTTTATGCCCACGCAGAACGGTGCGTCGTTCGAAACGGACCATCCGGACTTGATCGAGACGGGCCGCCCCGCCCAGCCGGGCGGCAAGCCACTCGGCATAGGTTGCTTCGCGCTCTGGACCGTCATCGGAGGGGGCGTCCTCTGAGGCGCGGCGCAGGGACTCGACGAGAAAGGCATCGACCTCTGCCCCCTTGGGGAAATCCCCGGCGGGCTTAATCAGCCGTCGGACTGGGCGAGCCCGCAGGTCGAAGGCAAGACGGCGGCCTTCGCTCCATGTCTCCGGCATGGTTTTGATCGCCAGCCGGGCAGGATCGCAGACGGCAAGCGCATCGGGCAGACCGCAGTCCCGGGCGATCTGAACCAAAGAATCGCGATCCGACTTTGTATAGGCATAGAGGGTGGCACCGGTAGCGTTCGGCGCGACCATCAGACGAAACGGCTGGAGCGCACCTTTGCCGTAGCTCTCGCCAAGCAGATGGTGCAGGGCCTTGCCCTCATCGGCGGCCAGGCTGCGCAGGGCAGCCCAGCGGTGAAGCGCCCTCATCTCGAGCGGGAGACTGACGAGATGAAGCGGGCTCATGCGGCGACCTCTTGCGGTACGACGACCCCCTCGACGATCTGGCGGGTTCCGCCATGCAACCCGGTGCGCCAGTTGCGCAGGTCCGGAAGATCGAGAATGCGGTGGACCTCCGCCCCCTCGATGGGGCCTTCGCCCGTCGGCCAAATTGCCCGCAAGGCCGCGCCCGCACTGACGTCGGGCAGCGGCGGCACCTGTCGCAGGGCCTGATACGCGGTCGGGGCCACGACAAAATCGCGCATCCGCCGCACCGGCGCGGACGGCAGACAGGATTTCCGCCCGATAAATAGCGGACGAAGCGGACGATCCATAAACGCGGCCAGCCGGTCGAGATCGAGGTCTGGATCGTCCGGGAGGCCAAACCGCAAGGCGACGACGACGCAAGCATCGGGATGATAATCGCGCCGCCGCCGGTGCGGAGCGCCATAGCTGGCACCGTTGCGGCCTTCCGGCTCACCCCAACTCGTCCACCCGCGATCTATCTTCGCCAATTGGGCATTCTGGGTATCGGTCAGAATCCCGGTTCCGCCGTCCCACTCACGTCGGGCGGCAAAGATCAACCGGTCTTGCAGGCGCTGGTGCTTGTCACCTTCGGTTCGCCGCCAGCCCATGGCGTTGGCCAGCAACCCGGTCAGCATCGACGCAGCGGGAAAATCGCGGGTCACGCCGACATGGTCGATCGTCACCCCGCCAAAGGCCAACAGCGGCGCTTCCAGATGCAGGATCAGCCAGCGAGGGTCAGGCATCGGGGGCATCCTTCACCCGCTCCGCCGACCATTCGGCCAAAGCCTTCAACGAGGTTTTTTCCAAACCACCCGCCGCCGTAAGATCAGTGTCGGCCAGCGACAGATAGCGGCGCGCCTCGCCGGTCTCGTAGGTCTGGTCGAGCCGGGCAAGATGCCGGTCCAATTCGGTTACCGCATGGTCAAGATCGTGGGGAATCGCCCGGCGGAAGGCCCCGGCCAGGGACCGGGGCTGACGGTCGCCCGCCTCGATCAGCATCAGGTCGGCCCGGCCATAGGGCGCGGTCGACCCCAGCTTGGCCCCAGGCGACACTTCGGCAATCAAATGGACAAGATTATGCACGACGCGCGCGGCGATCTCTTTGTCCCCGCTGCAATTGGCGATCAGGCCGGGCAGATCGATCACCACATAGCCATAGAACAGGCCGGAGGTCAGTTCGGTTTCCTGGATCGTGTCGGCACCCCCGTCATCCTCGTCCGTCTTCAGATCATCGACGGCGGTGAAGTAATCGCCCTCGGCCTCTTCCTCGTGAACGGTAAAGGCGTGGGCGACATGCACCGGCGCGTCGATATTGGCGGCGGGATCGGAAGTCACCATCCGACCAAACAATGCGGCGGCAAGCCCTCCGGGCAGGGCCGCATTCTCGCTCATCGTCTTGTAATTCTTGCTCTTGCGCCATTCGGCGGCGGCTTTCTTGGCCGAATCCGCATCGCTGGATGCTTGGGCCAGCGCTGCCGCCTCCTGTGCCAGCCAAGTCAGTTCCGGCTCGCCCAGCAGCAGGGTCTGGCGGCTTTTCTTGCCCTTGTCCGCCTTGTCGCCATACACCAGAATCTGGAATTCCGGTTCCAGGGCATTGACGATCTCATCGGGATAGTGGCCCCGAAGCGGATCGATCACCCGCAACGTCACCAATTCGCGCGACCGGAACGAGTCAACGTATCCGGCCAGATGGCGCAACGCGTGGGGATCGTCTTTCTCCATCCGCCAGTGACGCTTCAGGCATTGCGAGGAAATGCGGGTACGGCTGGCTCCGCCATAGGTCAGGCGCTTGGCCAGTCCGGTGTCGTCGCGATTCAGCAGCGCGGCGGTATAGGAATGCAACGTATGGATTTGCAGAAAACGGGGCGAGCTCATGCGTCGGCTTCCTCTGGCTTGGCAGGGTGGTTGGCGGAATCGAGCCGCCGGTAATAATCACGGGCAAGGGCTTGCCGGGTCGTGCCGCTGTCGGGAAACAGCAGCAACGCAGCGACGGCCACGCAATCCAGTCCACTTTCGGGGATAAGATGGTTCGCGAGCGCGCGGGCGATCCGCTCCAGCGCTGGACCATGATGATCGGCTGGCTGGGCCAGGAACCGCGCCAACCGCGATTCCGACAGGAACGGACGGTGCTCGTCCGTCCAGCCGGGATCGCCGCCGTCGCAGAGCACGGCCCCCAGGCGGCGCGACGGTTTATGGAGAACGACGCCTTTGCTCCGCTCTCCCTTCGGGGTCAGGATCGCCATGATCTTGACCAGCCGCATCCACGGATCAAAGCGGGTCTGATCGAGCAAACCGCCCTTGGTCGCCAGATCCCAGAACGCGGCACAGCCCGCTCCGCCAATATCCATCCGCCGCAATTCGGCAAGGGGTCCGGTGCCAAGCTCGCTCATCGCAACCGACACCGTGTTGACGGCGTCCTTGTAATCGAACCTGTCCCGATCAAGTGGCATTGCCCGCCTCCTTGTGCTGTTGGCGCTCGAAAAGCTCCGGATAGGCATGATGGACCCGGCCCCGGAAGGCGTCGGTGGCCCGAGCCTCGGCGCGGGGCCGGTAAATCCCGGCGCAAGGAATGGTGGGAAGCGCCGCCCGGAACAAGCGATCCGCCGGGGTGAACAGAGCCTTGGCGAAGCGCAGCTCTTCCTGTTTCAGGGCGTCCGCCCCACGTTCCTGGGCGTCATAGCGTGCCCACAGGTGATCGAAGAACAGATCATCGGCGGCGCGATCAAACTGGGCGCGGGACTCGGACGTATAGGCGTAATGCTCTTTCTTGATCTTGTCCCGGTCGCCCCCGGCGGCAGCCAGAGCCAGCGCGTACCCCATCGCCTTGTCGAAAATTTCGATCGCCTTCATCTGCGCCTGGGCCAATTGGTGAAGCGCCTTCCGTTTTGGACCAAGCGTCAAGGCTCGCGAAATCCTGCCGCCGATCGGCAGGATGCGGGACTTGAAACCCTCGGTCTTGCTGTTGCCGCGCGCCAAGGCGGCGCAGACCAAAGCCAACGTCTCGTTCTCCCGCTCGAACGACGCTGGTTGTGACAATAAGGAGGGTGCCCAATCATCCCCCAGAACCAGATCGGACAGGATGCGGTAATCGAAATCCCGTCCCCCCAGAGTGAGACTCTTATTCTCGGTTTTATGAACGAAGGCGAACGGATCGCCGACCGCGCCGTTCAGATGCTTGGCATTGATGCGGGTGGCTTTCGAATTACCCCGCCAGCCGATCAGGCCATCCGGTCCCGCCGCCAGACGAATCCGGCGGCAGATATCGATGAACCAGATGTCGAGATCCTTGATCTGAAGCTGTTCGCTTTCACGCCATTGCGCCAGCCAGGTCAGCCCCAGCCCGCCCGTGGGGCGGTAGTCCAGGTGCTGATAGCGCTCAAGCTCGGCCTCCCGCATTTCCAGCAACACCGCGACATCGCGGCGGAACCAGGCCCCCGGACGGGGGCTCATCACCTTCGCCGTCACGGGTGGGAGCGGAGCAAGCGACAGCATCGCCCGCGACGACGACCCGCCATTCATCCGGGCGATCCCCTGATTGCCCGCGCCGCCAAACCCTTCGCCGGTTTGCAGCGAGACAAGGGCAAAAACCCAATCCTCTGCCGCGCCATGGCGGGCAACCGCCTGTTTCAGATCGTGATTGCGCGCGGTGATCAGCAGGTCGAGTGAATCGGGGGTGGCAAGGCTGTTGCCGAGGGTAACCCCATCCGGCACCGGGGGCTGAAGAAAGGCGGGCTGGCCCCAATCCTTGACGATCAGACACCACGGTTCGTCGGCGTCATAGCCGGGGGTCAGGCCACGCAAGGCGCGGGTCCATTCCGTCTCGTCGGTGGGGATGTCGGAGGCTTCTGCCCGATGCAGCGCCAGCGCCGCCAACTGGACCAGGAACATGTGCCAGCCGGGACCCTGATGCGGGCGCAGGGCGGGAAAGGACTCGATATCGTCCCGCGCCAGCGCCGCCATCAGACCGGGAAGCGTCATCGCCCCGCCGGGAGCCGCCTGAAGCAAGGGCTGCGTGAGGAGGTTATACATCCCCCCTCCCCAGCGGCGCGAGAGACCCCCGCACTTGCGGGGAAACGGAGCGGTCTGGATTGCCAATCAGACCCAACGGAGGACTATCCCAAGAGTTCTGTTCCTGGGCGACATCGGCCTTGGTCGAGATGATCGCAGCCTGAAAGCTGGCCTTGAGGGTGAGATTAGGCCGATGGAAGAACGCTTCTACCCGAGTTCGCAGACTGAAGGCCATGACGGAAACCTCCACAACGCACATTTATTTTATGTAGAAAAACATACGCCAACACGCAAAGGGCGTTCAATCACTTTTCTGAAAACCCGTTAGGTCTTTTTTGTAATCCAGACCTACTGTATAAAATATTAGCCCCACTGACCCGAAATGTCATCACCCCATCCCCGACAAGCGGAGTCACCCGCTCGTCGGGATCGATTCCGTGCGACCAGTATGGGGGGAGGGTCACGCCGCTGATCGCGACGCCGAACGGTCCAGCGACCGGAGCGGCAAAGACGATCCGGGCCCCCTCGCCGCCCAGTCGTGTCCGGATTTTGGTTTCGTCTTCGGGAAAGCGGAGTTCTGCGAACGGCTGGGTCACCGGCAAGGCGACGTTGGCGGCGGCTCCGGCTTCGGCGACGTCCTTGCCATAGACCTCGTTACGGTAGGTCTCCCAGGTCGGCCCCAACTCACGATGCAACGCCTCGATTGGCTCGGGATGGGTCGCGCTTTCGACCAGAAAGCGGTTCATCGCCGGAATGATCCAATCGGGATGTGCGACAACAAGGCGTCTGGTCAGTTCAACCACAGACAGATCGCGATAGATCCCATTGAGAACCCCAGCCTCACGCCAGCCGCCCAGGCCATTTTCGAAGGTGGGAGCCAGAAATTGGGCCAGCCCCGCTTCGGGCGAAAGCACCAGACATCGGGGTGCCTCGAATCCGGGGGGACGCGGCAGGGCATGGCGGTGCAGCCGCCCGATGCGTTGCAGCAACACATCGACGGGGCAAAGATCGGTGATCAGCAGGTCGGCATCGATGTCGAGGCTTTGTTCAAGCGTCTGGGTGCCGACGACGATCAGGCCGCCCACGCCCCGCACCGCTGGATCGGGCGACAAGGCCGCCTCAACCGCCGCATCGAGCAACTTACGATCTTCGGGGGCGAACCGGCTGTGATGCAGAGCCGGACCATGAGCAACCGACAACAGCCACTCTTCGCCCCCTGACGCCCGGATCGCCTCGAAGGTCGCGACCGCCGCCGTCACCGTGTTGCGGACGACCAGAACCTTCGCCCCCTCTCGCGCTGCCGCCAGGGCCAAAGCCGCCGCCTGCTCCGCACTCCAGGACGGAACCAAGGTCATCGCGACCGACTTCCCGCGTGTTGTCTCGACGTCCACGCTACGCGGCGCGGACTCTCCCTTTCCCCACACCGCCGGATAGGGCGTCGCCACCGCCTCGGCAAAGGACGGCGCGGCGCGGCGGCCCAGCCATTTCGTCCGCGCCACCGATCCCAGGGTCGCGGACATCAACATCGCATAGCCGCCACGGCCAAGATGAATCCTCAGCAGGTGGGACTGCACCGCGACTTGGTAGCTATCTGATGCATGAACTTCGTCGATGACCAGCAGGCTGCGTGACAGCGCCGCCCCGCGCAGATGGGCATGCTTGACCTGCAACGCGGCCAGCATGGCCTGATCGACGGTGCCGACGGCTATCGTTGCCGCCAGATAGCGTTTGACGCTTTCCGCCGCCCAGCGCGCCAGAAGCCGCTGTTCATCGCGGCCCCGATCGTCGTCCCAGCGCACCTCCCACCCGGGCAGGGCCTGCCCGTGCGCCTCTCCGGCGATCAGATATCCCGGAACAGCCAGAACCGCTTCCGGAGCGTCGGCCCCGAAAATCCGCCGCATCGCCCGGTTCACCCGCCCCTGAAGCTGGATCGCGGCAGCCCGGGTCGGCAAGGCGAAATACAGGCTGTCGACTCGTCCCGCTTCGAACAATTGGACGAAGCGCCACAACGCCGACTCGGTCTTGCCCGAGCCGGTCTCGGCCTCAAGAATGACCAGCGCTTCGTCCAGCGGAGTGTCACCGACCAGTCGCTGTTGCGGTCGGGGATGCTTGATCCCGGTCAGGGTGGTGAAATCGCTGCGCCCCTGCGCCCGATCCTGGAACGCCCGGCAATCGAGACCAACCGCCCTAACCGCACGGCGCGCCCTGTCGCGAGCCGTGCCGATATAATCGACATCAAGCTCGGGTCTGAACGGGAACAGGCTCCGGGTCGAACCCAGCCAGTCCGCCAACGAGACAAAGCCGCACAGAAGATGGGCGAAATCTGCCCGCGTCGGGAGGAGAGGCCCGTCTTCGACGAACGCAGAAGGAAACCAGCGGAGAATCATTGCACCGATGTCCGCCGCGACCGCGACCGGGTCATAACCCGCGTCTGGTACCGTCTCCCAATGCCGCTCGGCGAACGGGTCCAGATTCGCCGGGAGGGTGCGGCCATGATGGGCCAACACCGACAACAGCAAAGACGAATCCAGTCCCCAGTCAATCATCTCCGCGAGATTTAGATTCCGGGCGATCTCTTCCTGTCCGTTGCCCAGGAAGATCGCCGCCCCTTCCTGCACATGCCCATGGAGCGGTCGCTTCCACAACCCTTCCGGCCACCCTTTCGCCTGGAAGCCCGGATGCACTTTGCCGACATCATGGAGAAAGGCCAGCACCGCAAGGCGGGAGATATCGGTGTCGGATAAGGCCCGCCCCGCCACCCACTCTAGCCGGGCGCGGACGACCGGCAATGTCGCTATCACCTCAAAGCAAGCGGCCACATCCGCACAATGATGAATCAGATGATGGGAATCCCCATCGCCGGTTTTCCCCCACGGCACAGAGTTTATCTTGATTCCGATCACCGGCCCCGCCCGAAGCTAAACCACTGCACACAACCACAACACACCATCCCCCATTGCAGGCTGTCGCGGCCAACATCTATGGCTTTAAAGTCGTATTGATTGACTTTCAGTGCAATCAATTTTTGTCATATTGAGACCAGTGTCGATAAAGGGTAATCCCACCTGGAAATAAGGGGATTGGGACATAGAATTTTCTCGGTCGTTGCGAACGAGGAGATTCGGATGAAGACGAGTCGGTTCACGGGCGTCCAGATCATGGGAATCCTGCGTCAGGCGGAGGACGGTATCCCGGTCCTGACGCTGTGCCGCGAGCACCAGATGAGTAGCGCGACGTTCTACAAATGGCGTGCGAAATACGGCGGGATGGACGCCTCGATGATCTCGGAGATGAAGGGACTGGAGGACGAGAACCGGCGGCTGAAGAAGATGTTCGCCGAGCTCAGCATGCAAAACGATCTGCTCCGCGAGGCTCTTGGAAAAAAATGACCCGGCCATCCCAGCGCCGGGAGATGGCCGAGACAGCAGTGGCGCGACGAGGGATCAGTATCGCGTTGGCGTGCCGGACGTTTGGGCTCAGCGAGACGTGCTATCGCTACAGCCCGAGGCTCTCCGACGAGAACGAGCAGATCGCCGACCTTTTGATCGGGCTGACCCAGGCCAGAAAGACCTGGGGATTCGGTCTCTGCTTCCTGTATCTGCGCAACATTCAGGGGCATGGCTGGAACCACAAGCGGGTCTATCGGATCTATCAAGAGCTGGAACCAAACCTGCGGATCAAGCCCAGGAAACGGCTCAAACGCGACAAGCCCGACGAACTGGTGGTGCCAGACGCCCCCAACCAGGTCTGGTCGATGGATTTCATGGCAGATCGTCTGGAGGATGGCAGGGCTTTCCGACTGCTCAACGTGCTCGACGACTTCAACCGCGAAGGGCTCGGCATCGAAGTCGATTTCTCTCTGCCCGCCGAACGGGTCGTGCGTGTACTGAACCAGATCATCGAATGGCGCGGCAAGCCGGGCGCTATTCGGGTCGACAACGGTCCCGAATATATCAGCGGCACGCTGATGAAATGGGCCGAGACGCACGGCATCGGCCTCCAACACATCCAACCCGGCAAGCCTCAGCAGAACGCCTATGTCGAGCGTTACAACCGGACGGTCCGGCATGAATGGCTGGGGCAAATCATCTTTGAAACCATCGCGGAGGTGCAGGATCACGCGACAGAATGGCTCTGGACCTACAACAACGACCGCCCCAATATGGGCATTGGCGGCATCACACCCGCCCAGAAACTGAAATTGGCCGCATGAGTTCTATGTCCAACCCCCGCTAAAAATGGGCGGATTACCCGGATGCGGGGAACGGGGTTTCCGCGAGCACGCGAAACCGGCTCCCCGCATCCGCCGACACTCATACCGCAGTAGAAAAAATATTTCTCGTTTCCAACTCGTCCCGCCAGGACTCGTCCGTGATCCCGAGTTCGGCTTTCAGGCTCGTCATCTTGGACTCTATTTCGTTGTACTGCGCGGCACGAGCGGGGGCATAAATATCTCTCATTGCCCGCGATGCATTCATCTCGGCCCGTATAGCCGCATCTTGCTCAGGTGTGGAAACCCCTTCTTTTTGCCGGGTTATCTTTCCATCGCCGCGAATGTTGTATTGGAACCCCTCCGCGATCAAAATATAGGTTGCGTCTTCTGGCGGAGGAAACCCGAAATGTCCACCTTCGCGGGCATTCTGGCGGCCCATCTCCCACACCCGCTTAGCCTCATCCCCCGTGACGGACTGAGCCGGTTCAGGCTGCACAGCGAGAGCCTGCTCTCTGCGTTCCATCGACTGCCGCCAATGATAGTCCATCTGATCAAGCATCTGCTTTTGCATTTCCAATCCACGCAATTCATGAAGCTTGGAAAACCGATCGATCTCTTTCTCGCTCGGGAGATTATCGATATTGAAGGTCGAATCTGGGGCCGCTGAAAGCTTCAGCATAATATCCTGCAAATCTTTGACCGAAGCGATGCTGCCGTCGCTGGTGGCCCCCTTGCCTTGGATGACAAGCCGCAACTTGATGTCGATAGGGGTTATTGCGTATCCGGGGATCGAGTCGCTCATGGCATTCTCCATTGATAGCGGCGCGTTCTGCGTCACCATCAAAGCGTGCCACATTCTCCCAAAAGTGTCCACCAATGAAGGGCTATACCCTCATCCCGGACAGTCGGTCACGTCCGGATAACGGCCTCGATCTCGCTGGCGGCAAGAAAACGCCAGCGGCCCTCTTCCAGCCCGTCCAGGGTCAGCCCGCCGATCCGGGTCCGCCGCAAGGTCTCGACATGGTTGCCGACCGCCGCGAGCATCCGGCGGACCTGATGATAGCGGCCCTCGGTGATGGTGACGCGGGCGGCCTGCTCGCCTGTGGCCTCGAACCCAGCGGGCAGCAGCGGCTCGGTCTCCGAGCGCAGCATCAGGGTTCCGCTGGCGAACACCTCGCCCTCGTCACCCCGCAGGGGGCGGGCCAGCGTCACCTCGTAGGTCTTGGCGATGGCGCGGCGAGGCGAAATGACATGATGGAGGAACTGGCCGTCGTCGGTCAGCAGCAACAGCCCCGAACTGTCGCTATCAAGCCGCCCCACCGACGACACCACCGGCTTGCGCAGCAGGAAGCGGTGCGGCAGCAACGAATAGACTGTCAGTCCCGGATCGCTGGTCGAACAGGTATAGCCGCACGGCTTGTTCAGCATCAGCACCAGCCCCTGGGGCGGGTCGAGCGGTTCGCCGTCGAGCAGGACATCGGCGTGAGCGACGCGGGCCTCCAGCCCCAGCGGGACGCCGTCTCGCGTCGTCAGCCTCTCGTCGCGAATCATGGCGCGAACGTCCTTCTGGCTGCCATAGCCGAGATTGGACACCAACTTGATAAGCCGCATTGATCCTCGAATGATGATGGTGCGGTGGCCAAACACGCCACCCGCTGCGGCAAAAGCATAGGTCGTTGCCGCCGCAGCGTCGAGAGGCGACGGCGGGGGTGGACAGAAGCGCCGCCGATCCGCTATGCCGGGCCGATGTCCGACGCTCTGAACGCCCTGTTCCACCCTTTCGCCAAGGGTCTCCTGCCCCGTCCCCAGCCGGGGCGCGGCGTCTTTCTCCGCGCCGAAGGCCCGCTCGACCCCGACTGGCGCAACGCGCTGCTGTGCGAGCAGAGCTTCAAACCGGCCTATGAGGCACTCCACCGCGACGGCGGCACCGTCGTCCCCGAACTGACCGGCGACGGCTACGATCTTGGCCTGTGCCTGCTGACCAAGCACAAGACCGAGACGCTGGCCAATCTTGGCCGCGCCTGGGCGGCGTTGCGGCCGGGCGGCGTTCTCGTCTGCGCCGGTGGCAACGATGTCGGCGCGGCCTCGATCGAACGCGCGCTCAAAACGGCGATCGGCGGGGTGTCCTCGCTGTCGAAATCGCATTGCAAGGTGTTCTGGGCCGAACGGGGCGATACGGTTCCCCCTGCCCTTGCCGCTTGGGCCGATGCAGGACAGATGCAACAGGGGACCGAAACCGGCTGCTGGTCCCGCCCCGGCCTCTATAATTGGAACAAGGTCGATGCCGGATCGGCGCTGCTGGTCGAGCATTTCCCCGCCGACCTATCGGGCCGCGTCGCCGATCTGGGGGCCGGATGGGGCTATCTGTCGCTGGCCTTGCTGGCGCGGGCACCCCAGATCGCCTCGCTCGATCTGTTCGAGGCGGAATGGCACGCGGTTGAGGCCGCGAAAGCCAATCTCGCCCATCCGCCCGGTTCGGCCCGGCTCGGCTTTCACTGGCACGACGTCGCCGCCGGGCTGCCCCGGGCCGCGTTTGAGTGGGTGGTGATGAACCCGCCGTTCCATCAGGGCAAGGCGACCGACATCGATCTCGGCCGCGCCTTTATCGCCAATGCCGCCGCCGCCCTGGTTCCCGGCGGGCGGTTGCTGTTCGTCGCCAACCGCCAACTTCCCTACGAGCCAGTCGTCGCCGCCCATTTCCGCAGCCAGACCACCCGGGCCGAGACCGGACTCTACAAGGTGATCGAGGCTCGGGTCTGACACGAGGCTCAGGTTTCGCAATCGTTCCGGCGAGACCCAAGAAGAAAAATGTCCTCTTGGTATAGACACACCCACCCTTCAATGAGACATTCTCTTGATTGTTTTTCCTGGAGGGGTAAATGCGTCTATTGGCAATCTTGGTGGCCAGCCTTGGCCTTTCCGCTTGTGCACTGACGGTTGACAGCATCGACGTTCCGTATCAGGCCGGGGCGAATCTTTCGGTGGTCGAGGGCGCGAGCGACGCGAAGGTACAAGTCTCCGGCATTGAAGGCCGTACCGTCTATAAAGACAGGGTCAGCGTTAAAAAGAACGGCTACGGAATGGAGATGGCCGATATCGTTGCCAGCAACGATATCCCCAAGACAATCGCCAGTGCCGTTGAAAAGGAACTTTCCTCTCTCGGCTATGCGATTGGACCGGGCGGCTCCAAAGTCGAGGTGCAAGTCACCCGGTTCTATAACGACTTCAAGATCGGGATGTTTTCGGGGGATGCCATCGCCGATGCCTCCGCTATCGTCAAAGTCATCGGCCCAGATGGAAAGAACGCGTTCATCAAGCATTACGAGGCTGGGGGAATCGAGGAAAACATTCAATTGACGATGGGATCCAACGCCAGGCAAGCCCTCATCAAGGCAATGCGAAACTTGGTTGCCGCCATCATCAACGACAAGGATCTTCAGACGGCGATCATCGTCGCCCAAGCAGCGAAATAGATAAAATTTGGGGTGGCGCTGCCACCCCTCTTTCAATCGACGACCTTGATTCCCTTTGGCCGTTTGATTTCCTCGGGAAGGTCGTTCGCAGGCAAAACCCGCTGGTAGCCGCCGCTGACCTGCACCATGACGCGGTCGCCTGGATTGATTGGCCGGTCTTTTTCGTCCTTGTTTTGAACGATCGTGATGGTTTTTCCATTCGACAGGGTCACGACATATTCGACCCCGCCATGGTCGGAAATCGCTTGCTCCGCGACAACACCAATGATGGCACCGGCGGCAATTCCGCCGAGGGTCGCGGCAAGATTTCCCGTTCCCCGACCGAACTGAGCCCCTGCCGCAGCACCCGCCCCCGCTCCCAGCAAGCCTCCGGCCCCGGTATTCTCTCCGGTGATCTCGACGTCGCGCTTGGCGACAACGGTGCCAAACTCCACGGAAGTCGATTGACCGACATCCTTGTAATTGTATCGGCTCTGATTCGGATTGGCACAGCCAGCCACAGCAAGGACCGACACACCGACCAGCACCAGAACAGAGCGTCTCATCGAACCGGACTCCTAAGGTTGCATCTTCCCTATGGTGACGCAGCCGAAAGGAACAGGCAAGACCTCCGTCGCCTCACCCGCCCTTGCGCGAAGTCGACCAGATCCCGACCAGGATCGCGGTAATTCCGACAAGGTGGTAGGGCTGGACCGTCTCGCCCAGAAAGATCACCGCCAGCGCCACCCCGAACACCGGCATCAGGTGGATGAACATCCCGGCACGGACGGCACCGACCCGGGCCACCCCGATCGTATAAAGCAGATAGGCGATCACCGAGGGAAACAATCCGATATAGCCGAGTGCGGCATAGGCCTCGGGCGACCAGTGCGGGACGTAGCCCAGCAACCGCTCGCCCAGATACAGCACGAACAGGAAGGGAATCGCGACGGCGATCTGGATTCCCATCAAGCCGATGCGGTCGATCTGGGGCGGGATCGCCCGCTGCCACAATGTGTAGAACGCCCACGACACCATCGCGCTGAACACGACAAGATCGCCGACGGAAAAATCCAGCCGGGCGAGACGGGTCCAATCGCCATGCAAGATGATGGTGAGAACCCCGGCAAAGGACAAAATCAGCCCGATCACCTGCCACCGATGCAGGCTCTGCCCATAGAACAGGGCGCCGAACAGCAGGATCAGGATCGGGATGAAGGAATTGAGCAGCAAACCGTTTTCGGCGGCGGTCCATTGCAGGCCGAGATAGACGATGGAATTGAAGGCGACGACGCCCACCAAAGCCAGCCGCAGCACCAGCCAGCGATGAGCCCAATAGGCGGGCCAATCGCGGCACATCGGCCGCCAGGCCAGCGGCAGAAGGCACAGGAAGGCGATGACCCAGCGCCACAGCGAGAGCGTCATCGGCGGCACTTCGCCCCGCATCGCCCGCCCGACGATGAAATTCCCCGCCCAAAACAGCGGCGGCGGAATCAGCAACAGCAGGCCGCTGATCTGGATCTTGGACAGCCCGCGTTCCATATCGCTTCTCTCCGTGCTTCAGGCGGTGCCTCTGCCCGATTCGCTGTCGTGACGACAGGCCCGGTCCGGGCAAAAAGAAAGCCGCCCGAAGGCGGCTGTCTTTTAAGAAAAATGGTCGGAGCGACAGGATTCGAACCTGCGACCCCCAGTCCCCCAGACTGATGCGCTACCGGGCTGCGCTACGCTCCGACCGTGGCGGTTTAAAGCCGCCGAATATTTCGACCAAAGCCACAAGGGACTTTGGAAGTCTTCCTCGGTGATGGGTCACCGTGGAGAGGGGCGAACTATAGTCAGACCCCAGGCAGGATGCAAGACCGTTCTTCATCCTTTGTGACAGAAACTTTGATACGCCTCAGCGGCGATGCAGCAGGCCGCGAAGCACCTCAAGTTCGGCGAGGATATCGAGCAGAGCGACGCGCGCATCGGCGCCCAGACCGCGCACAGGCGGCGTGGCAGGGGTAAACGGAGCCGCAGGAACCGACGACGGCGCCGTGCCGGACACGATCGCAGGACCGGACACGATTCCGGTTGCCGGAGCCCGCGGTGCCACGCTCGACACCACCGGGGTCGGACGACGCTCCGGAAGGGCGGAGGGGACGACGTCCGCGTCGGCGTCGAACTCGATCTCGCCCTCTTCGTCGGCGGCAAAAGCGAGCGGGCGAGAACTGGCGGGCAACGGATCGGCAGAAGCGCCGCCGCCGCTTTCCTTCAGCAGCTTCTGGACGCCCTTGATGGTGTAGCCTTCGCGGTAAAGCAGATCGCGGATGCGCCGCAGCAAGGCGACGTCCTCGGGCCGGTAATAGCGCCGCCCGCCGCCCCGCTTTAACGGGCGGACCTGGGGAAAGCGCCCTTCCCAGAACCGCAGAACGTGCTGCGGCACTTCCAGATCGTCAGCGACCTCGCTGATGGTCCGGAACGCCGTTTCCGACTTGCCGGACCGGCGCCCCTGAGACAGATCGCCGTCGTCCTCACTCATCACTTGGCGCCATGTCCGCCGGTGCGGCCATCATTGATCTGCTTTTTCAAAAGCTGAGATGGCCGGAACACCAGAACCCTGCGGGGCAGGATCGGCACTTCCTCGCCAGTCTTAGGGTTACGTCCGATGCGCTGTCCTTTGGACCGCACAGAGAAGCTGCCAAACGAGGAAATCTTGACGGTTTCGCCCCGACCGAGCGCTTCCGCGATTTCGTCTAGCACCGCTTCGAGAAGGTCTGCGGATTCGTTGCGCGACAGCCCGACTTCCTGATAGACGGCTTCGCCCAATTGTGCCCGCGTGATGGTCTTTTCCGTCATGCCGCCCCATGCCCATCCCAGAGCTAAAGATGCGTCAGACCCTAGACCCTTACGATAAATCCGTCAATATCAGAGGGATGCGCCGCTTGTTTGCCGTCCTGCAACAAGGAGGATGGCGGCAGGCTACATCCGCACCAGGGCCGAGCCCCAGGTGAATCCGCCGCCCATCGCTTCGAGCAGAACCAGTTGGCCGGGACGGATACGACCATCGCCGACCGCCTGGGCCAACGCCAGCGGCACCGAAGCCGCCGAGGTGTTGGCGTGCTCGCCAACCGTCATCACCATTCGCTCCATCGGGAAGCCGAGCTTGCGCGCGGTGCCTTCGATGATGCGGCGGTTGGCCTGATGCGGCACCACCCAATCAATGTCGGCGGCGGTCAGATTGTTGGCGACCAGCGCCTCTTGAACCACCGAGGCCAGATTGACGACGGCGTGACGGAACACTTCGCGCCCTTCCATCCGGACATGGCCGACCAGAGACGAACTGGACGCACCGCCATCGACATAGAGCAGATCGCTATGGCGACCGTCGGAATGCAGATGGGTCGAAAGGATGCCGCGATCGGCCGTATTTCCCTCGCCGTCTCCGGCACGCAGCAGCACCGCGCCAGCCCCGTCGCCGAACAGAACGCAGGTGGTGCGATCGGTCCAGTCGAGGATACGCGAGAAGGTCTCGGCCCCAATCACCAGGGCGGTCTTCACCTGCCCGGCGCGAATGAAATTATCGGCGACGGTCAGGGCGTAGAGGAAGCCGGAGCACACCGCCTGAACGTCGAAGGCAAAGCCCCTGGTCAGCCCCAACGCCGCCTGGACCCGGGTCGCGGTGGCGGGAAAGGTGCGGTCGGGCGTCGCGGTGGCAAGGACGATCAGATCGATCTCGTCGGGATCAATCCCGGCATGGGCGATCGCGGCCCGCGCGGCGGCAATCGCCAGATCGGAGGTCAGTTCGCCTTCGGCGGCGATGTGGCGCTGATGGATGCCGCTGCGTTCGACGATCCATTCGTCGGACGTATCGACCCGGGTCGCCAATTCGGCGTTGGTGACGACCCGCGCGGGCAGATATGCCCCGCAGCCGATGATCTGGGAGCGGCGCAGCATCAGTTTAGCGAGTTCCGGCGGCAAGTTGGGGAGACGGGACGTTGGCCGGCTTCAAACGATCGAATTCCTTGCGAATCCGCTCGTTATATCCATGGGTAACCAGTTCGACCGCGACGCCGATGGCATTGGCAAAGCCGAACGCATCGGTGCCGCCATGACTCTTGACCGCAATGCCGTTGAGGCCCAGGAACATCGCCCCGTTATAGCGACGGGGATCGGTGCGGACCTTGACTTTGTTGAGGGCACGACGGGCGAACAGGAACCCGATCTTCGACATCAGCGAACTCTGGAACGCTTCCCGCAGGAAGGTCGAGTACAGCTTCACCGTTCCCTCGGCGGTCTTCAGCGAGATATTGCCGCTGAACCCGTCGGTCACCACGACATCGACGGTTCCGGCACAAATATCGTTGCCTTCGACGAAGCCGTAGAAATTGATCGGCAGATGGCTTTCGCGCAGGGTCGCCGCCGCCGTCTTGACGACGTCGCTGCCCTTCATATCCTCGGAGCCGACATTCAGCAGCCCGATCGCGGGCGTTTCCAGCCCCAACACGGCGCGGGCATAAACTTCACCCATCACCGCGAATTCGACCAGATTGTTGGCGTTACAGTCGATGTTCGCGCCCAGATCGAGCATCAGGGTTTCACCCCGGATGGTCGGGAACAGAGCGGCAATCGCCGGACGGTCGATCCCCGGCAACGTCCGCAGCACGAATTTCGACACCGCCATCAACGCGCCGGTGTTGCCGGCGGAAACGATTCCGGCGGCTTCGCCTTTTTTGACGGCGTCGATGGCCAGCCACATGCTCGACCGCCGCCCCGTCCGCAAGACCTGTCCCGGTTTGGCGTCGTTACTGACGGCCTCGTCAGTATGACGGACCGAACAGACCCCCGCGATCCCGGGATACGGGGCCAGAAGGGGGGCCAGACGGGCCTCGTCGCCAAACAACAGGTAGCGGACGTGGGGCAGACGCTCATGAGCCATTCGCACCCCTTCCACGACGATTTCAGGGGCAGAGTCGCCCCCCATGGCATCAATGGAAATGGTAACGGGGACGCTCACTGGCCGATGCTCCGCTGCTTAGAGGCTATAGACGGATCAGGCTTCGGCCTGGACGACCACCTCGCGGCCATCATAATGACCGCAGGCGCTGCAAACATGATGCGGAAGCTTGGGCTCGCCGCAATTCGGGCACTCGGCACCAATCACGTTGGTCAGAGCGTGATGGGACCGACGCATGTCGCGGCGGGACTTGGAGGTCTTCTTCTTCGGAACAGCCATTTCAATTGCTCACTTCGACCCACGATGGGAAAGGGAGGTTTCTTATCCAAAAACCTCGGCCAGGGCAAGGATTGCTTTCCACTCACCCTTTTTTTTGCCGCAAGGCAGCCAATGCCGAGAATGGGCTTGCCTTTGGCGCGGGAGGCTCGTCAGCAACGGGGGGCGGCTCGAAGGTCGCCCCCGGAGCCCGGGGAAACGGGTCGAGCGACAGCGCCAGATGTTCGGCGACGACTTCGCCAAGGTCGATCCGGCCATCCTCGATCGGGTCGGGCGGATCCTCGCCGTCCCAGATCAGGTCGATTTCCTCATCCTCGTCCTCGGGAGCCGGACCGAAGGTCAGGCTGAACGGCGCCTCGACGACGGCCGCCAGCGGCACAAGCGTCACCACGCAGGTCTGCACCACCCGGGCATGAATCCGGCCCTGGAGCCGCACCAGACCGCGACGGGTGGGGGGATTGATCTCGATCTCGGCGGTCAGGCTCTCCAGCGCCTCCAGCCCGAAGCGGATCGCCAGCGCGGCCAGTTCGGCCGGGTCGGCTTCCAGCCGGTGACGGCTGAGCTTGGACGGCAATTGGTCGATCCGGATCGGGCGGGAGAATTCGGGAACGCTGTCGGCGGGAATCATTGCGCCGCCTCCGCCAGCGGGGCGAATCTGACCCGGCCCTCGACTAATCCGGCTCCGGCATCGGCCATTGCGCCATCCTGCCGACGCAGATAGGCAGCCATCTCCGCCAGCACGGCCTGGGGGGGAGCGGCATCGGCGGTTCCGAATAGGTTTCGCAGCAACGCGTCTTCCAGCGCCGCGCCGTCCTCGCCCAGCCCCTTGTCATAGGCGGCAACGCGGCCATAAAACGCCTGGGCCATATGCTTGACCCGCTTGCCCACCGCCATGTCGCTGACGCCCAGTTCGCGCAGGTTCTGTTCCATGTCGGCAAACATCAGATCGAACAATTCCTGTGACACTTCGCGCGCCTCATCGCGTCCGGCCCCGTCGATCCGGCCCAGGCCGCGCATCACCAGAAAGGCATGCAGCACGATCAGGTCGAACCGCCCGTCCAGGCTGTCCGGCACGTGCCGATGGAGATAGAAATCCGGCTGGCGTGCCTGCTCGATGATCGTAGTGTAAAGACTATGGGCGGCGCGTCGGCGACGGCGGCCGTCGAGGAAACGACGAAGCGGCATCATTGGAATTCCCGGGCATAACACGACACTCCGCAGGCGACGTCGTTGACAAGGCCAGGAGACGGAGTGCACTCTTCCCCCCCACATTGGCCTCGGAGGCCGTTTCCGTCAATGCTCCGCCGACCTCTGCGCATGAAAAAGCCCCGCCCCGCCCGGTTTGCCCTGGCCGCCCTTGCTGCTGCCGTGGCCGCAAGCGCCTGCACCCCGATCGTCGAATTGCGCGGCAACCTGCCGCCGCCCGAGCAATTGTCTCAGGTCGTCGTCGGCAAAAGCTCGCGCGACGACGTCCAGTCGCTGCTGGGCACCCCCTCCAACATCAGCCCGTTCGACGACGATGCGTGGTACTACGTTTCGACCGTCACCGAGCGGGTCTCGTTCTTCGAACCCGACATCAAGGAACGCAAGGTCATCGCCGTCCTGTTCGACCGCAGTGGAACCGTCCGCGCGCTGGAGACCAAGGGGCTGGCCGAAGGTCACGACGTCATCCCGGTCGGGCGCGAAACGCCGACGGCGGGCCAGGAGATGACGATTCTAAAGCAATTGATGGGCAATCTCGGCCGCTTCTCGAAACCGGCCCAGGGGCAATAGGCTTTCCTGCCCCCCCCCTCCGCGCCCCACACAAACAAAACCCCCGGCCGCTGATCGCGACCGGGGGTCTTTTTTGCTCAATCGAGATCAGCCCGCAACGATCGCCAGCAACAGAATGGCGACGATGTTGATGATCTTGATCATCGGGTTCACCGCCGGACCGGCGGTGTCCTTGTAGGGATCGCCGACGGTGTCGCCGGTGACCGCCGCCTTGTGGGCGTCGGACCCCTTGCCACCATGGTGGCCGTCTTCGATGTACTTCTTGGCGTTATCCCAGGCTCCACCGCCCGAGGTCATCGAAATGGCCACGAACAGGCCGGTGACGATGGTGCCGAGCAGCATCGCGCCGAGAGCGGTGAACGCCGCCTTCTGATTGGCGGAGAACAGGATCACGAAGTACAGCACAACCGGCGACAGCACCGGCAGCATGCTGGGGACGATCATTTCCTTGATCGCGGCCTTGGTCAGCAGATCGACGGCGCGGCCGTAATCCGGCTTACCGGTGCCTTCCATGATCCCGGGGATTTCCTTGAACTGACGGCGGACCTCGATCACCACCGAACCGGCGGCGCGACCAACCGCCTGCATGCCGAGCGCCCCGAACAGATAGGGCAGCATGCCGCCAAGGAACAACCCGATCACCACATAGGGGTCTTCAAGGCTGAACTGGACGTTGAGGTTGGGGAAGTAATGCTTCAGATCCTCGGTATAGGCCGAGAACAGCACCAGCGAGGCCAGACCGGCGGAACCGATCGCATAGCCCTTGGTGACCGCCTTGGTGGTATTGCCGACGGCGTCGAGCGCATCGGTGATCTTGCGGACGTCCTTGGGCAGGTTGGCCATCTCGGCGATGCCACCGGCATTGTCGGTGACCGGGCCGTAGGCGTCGAGCGCGACAACCATGCCAGCCAGGGCCAGCATCGTGGTGGCGGCGATCGAGATGCCGAACAGACCAGCGACCGAATAGGCGGCAATGATGGCGACCGAGATCACCAGCACCGGAAGCGCGGTGGCTTCCATCGACACGGCCAGACCCTGGATCACGTTGGTGCCGTGACCGGTAACCGAAGCCTTGGCGACCGACTGAACCGGACGGAAATCGGTGCCGGTGTAATATTCGGTGATCCACACCAGCAGGCCGGTGACGACCAGACCGATGATGGCGCACAGATAAAGCTTGGTCCCGGTGATGATCCCGCCGGTCGAGCTGTAGGTGGCGTCGAAGCCGCCGAAGCCATAGACCAGAACCGCGGCAATCAGCGCCGCCGACAAAATGCCGGTGACGAGCAGACCCTTATACAGGGCCTTCATGATTTTGCCCGAGGCGTCGAGCTTCACGAAGAAGGTTCCGACCACCGAGGCGAAGATGCACACGCCACAGATCACCAGCGGAAGCTGCATCATCAGCAGCTTTTCAGCCGGATCTGCAAAGAAGATCGAGCCCAACAGCATGGTGCCGACGATGGTCACCGCATAGGTCTCGAACAGATCGGCGGCCATGCCCGCGCAATCGCCGACATTGTCGCCGACATTGTCGGCGATGACGGCGGGGTTGCGGGGATCGTCCTCGGGAATGCCGGCCTCGACCTTACCCACCAGATCGGCGCCGACGTCGGCACCCTTGGTGAAAATGCCGCCACCCAGACGGGCGAAGATCGAAATCAGCGACGCACCGAACGACAACGCCACCAGCGCTTCGAGCAGCTCGCGCGACTCGATCCCGGCGTTTTGCAGAATGGTGTAATAGCCAGCGACGCCGATCAGACCCAGGCCGACCACCAGCAGACCGGTGATCGCGCCCGACTTGAAGGCGACGTCAAGGGCCTGCTGCATGCCCCCAGACCGGGCGGCTTCGGCGGTCCGCACGTTGGCGCGCACCGAAACATTCATGCCGACATAGCCCGCGGCGCCCGACAGCACGGCACCGATGACGAAACCAACCGCCTGGTAGGTGCCCAGGTAGTAGCCGAGAACGACGGCAACGACCAGACCGACCATGGCGATGGTAGTGTATTGGCGGTTGAGGTAAGCGGCGGCACCCTCCTGCACCGCTGCGGCGATCTGCTGCATCCGGTCGGTCCCGGCCGATGCTGCCAATACGGAGCGTACAGCGTACCCCCCGTACAGCAGCGCCAGGACGCCGCATGCGATCACGAATAGGTTGATGTTCATTTGGCTTGAATCCCCCTGATGAAGCCAGCGGCGCCGAATATCCCAGTCACGGGCGATCGGGGGCCAGTGCGTCGGGAGCCGCGCCGCAGGCGGGAAAGACCCTGCCAGAAGACCCAGAGTGATGCAATAAGTTGCTGAAATCGCCCGCTCCGGGACAGACTATTTCAGGCTGGGATTCTCGATGACGACGTTGCGCAGATAGCCCGGCCCCAGGGTACGGTCGGCGACGACCATCAACCGACGGCTGATCGCCTGGGTGTCGAGAGACTCACCCGGCTGTAGATTGGTGCTGAGAAAATTAATCATGTCCTCAAGGAAGGCGTTCTGCAACCGAGGCAGGTTGCGGGCGACGATCTCCTTGTTGCGGACATCGACCTCAAGCCGGACGATCATTTCGGCCTGCTTGCGGACTTCGCGATTTTGGATCACCGGCACCATCAACAGCCCGAAATCGACATAAGACGGCGGCGGCGGCGGGGGTGGCGGCGGGGGCGGCGTGTCGTGTTGCGACAGCGGATTGTCGATCCCCAGCTTGGCCAGCGGGTCAATCCCCCAGAAATACAGACCGCCGACAACGCCCGCGAGCAGCAGCAGCAGAGAGATCACGATGAAAATCACCCGGATCACCCGATGAATCCTCCACGGCCCCAAAGGGCGTTACCCATCCTGTCACGACCCGGCGCGGAAATGCCGCCAGCCGCCCTGGGCGGGATCGAGCGTTTGGCCATCGGAGCCGATCGCCACCACCCCCGTGCCCGCACCGATCGAGCCGATTTTGCTCAGCGGCAGGTCGAGTTCGGCAGACAGCGCCGCAACGGCAAAAGCCGCCTCGGGCGAAGCGGTGAACAGCACTTCGTAATCATCGCCCCCGCTTAGCAGACTGGCAAGCGTTACGAGCCCGGCCGCGACGGCGCGCTTTGCCGAGTCCGACAGCGGGACAAGCCCCGCCTCGATCCGAGCCCCGACCCCCGAGGCCCGGCAGAGATGGCCCAGATCCTGAACGAGCCCGTCCGAGACATCCATCGACGCCCCGGCCAGCCCGATCAAACGCGGCCCCAGGGCGACCCGGGGACGCGGCAGTCGATAGCGGTCGGCAAGAAACGCAACATCGCTGTCCGACAGCGCGCTCAGTTCGCCCCGCGCCGCCCGCAGGCCCAGCGAGCCGTCGCCGATCGTCCCCGAAATCCAGATATCGTCGCCGACCGACGCCCCCGAGCGGGCCAGCCCCTGCCCCGCCGCCACCCGCCCGATCGCGGTCAACGACAAGGTCAGCGGCCCTGGGGTGGCGACGGTGTCCCCCCCGATCAGAACCGTGCGATAGGTTGCCAGATCCTGCCCCAGCCCGGCGGCGAAAGCGCGCAGCCAGGGGGCGGTGACGTCCTGGGGAAAAGCGGCGGCCAGCAGCAAAGCCACCGGCTCCGCTCCCTTGGCGGCGAGATCGGACAGATTGACCCGCACCAGCTTGCGGGCGATCAAATCGGGCGGGTCGTCGGGGAGGAAATGCACCCCGGCGACCATCGCATCGACGGTCAGAACGGTATCGCACCCCGGCTGGTCGGCCAGGAACGCGGCATCGTCGCTCAGTCCGCGCGCCGCCGGATGGCCTCCGGTCAGCGGCACGAACAACTCGGCGATCAGGGCGAATTCGTCAACCGGCGGTTCGGCCACCCTCGCCTCAGCCCCCCCGCCCCATCTCTCCGGGGCGGATCACCTGCCCCATCCGGTCGAGCACCGCATTCACCAAACCCGGTTCGGGTCCGGAATAAAACGCGTGGGCGACATCGACCCATTCCGAGATGCACACCCGCGCCGGGGTCTGCGGGCGGGCTTCCAGTTCCCAGGCTCCGGCGCGCAGGATCGCGCGCAGAACCGCCTCCAGCCGCTCGACCGTCCAATCGCCGGTCAGAGCCTCGCCGATCCGCTGGTCCAGCGGCGCGGTATCGGCGGAAACGCCACGGACGATCCGGCCCAGCAGCGACGCATCCGGTTCGGCGATCGGACCGCGCTTGCCCTCGGCGCGGCGGTCGCGATCATCGACGAGCGCCTGCTCGGCCGAGGTCGCGGTCATCTCCATCTGATACAGCACCTGCACCGCGACAAGGCGGGCGGCGCTGCGGCGGGCGACCGAGGGATTGACCGTCATTCCGCCAACCCCAGCTCGCGCTTGATCGCCAACATACGCAGGCAGGCGCGGGCCGCCTGCCCGCCCAGATTCTTCCGCTTGGGATCGGCGCGGTTCAGCGACTGCGCTTCGTCGTGGCAGGTCAGCACGCCATTGCCGAACGCCAGCCGATGGGCGACCGACAGATCGGCCAGCCCGCGCATGCATTCGGTTCCGACATGATGGTAATGGTCGGTCTCGCCACGGATGGCGCAGCCCAGCGCGACGAAGCCGTCATAGCGGGCGGATTCGGTGCTGCGATCGGCGGCGGCCAGCACCAGGTTGAGCGCGCCGGGCAGTTCGAAGATGCCGGGAACGGTCAACAGATCGTGGCTGACCCCGGCGGCGTCCAGCACCTCCTGCGCCCCGGCCAACAGGCCATCGGCGATATGATCGTAGAAACGGGCCTCGATAATCAGAATGCGGGCCATGCGGTCCTCCTTGTCTTGAGCCTCGGTCGGCAGGGTCTCAACCGATCGAGATCGGCCGCTGTTCGACCACCTTCAGGCCGTATCCGTCCAACCCGACGATGCAGCGCCGCGTGTTGGACAGCAGAATCATTTCGTGGACGCCAAGATCGAGCAGGATCTGAGCGCCCACGCCGTAATCGCGCAATTCCGGCGCGGGCTGGCGGCCTTCGAGCTGGGCGCGGATCCGCTCGGACAGGCTGTTCGGGCGCGGCTCGCGCACCAGGACCACCGCCCCGCTGCCATGCGCCGCAATCATTTCCATCGCGGAATGAAGCTCGCCCGCCTTGCCCGACCCCTGGTCGCCCAGCACGTCGTCCAACACGTTAACGGCATGGACCCGCACCATCACCGGACGGTCGGGAACGATGTCGCCTTTGACCAGGGCGATATGCTCGGCGTAATCGACGGTGTTGACATACACCAGCATCCGCCAGTCGCCGCCCCAGGTCGAGTGGAACGGCGATTCGAGCGAGCGCTCGACGGTGCGTTCGTTACGGCGCCGATACGAGATCAGGTCGGCGATGGTGCCGATCCGCACCCCATGATACTGGGCGAACTGGACCAGATCGGGCAGCCGCGCCATCGTGCCGTCGTCGTTCATGATCTCGCAGATCACGCCGGACGGGTTCAGCCCGGCCAGACGCGAGATATCGACCGCCGCCTCGGTATGACCGGCGCGGACCAGCACGCCGCCTTCGCGCGCCACCAGCGGGAAGATGTGGCCGGGCGAAACGATGTCGCCCGCCCCCAGCGCCGGGTCGATCGCCACCTCGATGGTGCGGGCGCGGTCGGCGGCGGAGATGCCGGTGGTGACCCCGTCGCGCGCTTCGATCGAAACGGTGAAGGCGGTCTGGAGCCGCGAGCGATTGTCCGAATTCATCAGCTTGAGGCCGAGATGGTCGATCCGCTCACGAGTCATGGCCAGACAGACCAATCCCCGGCAATGCTTCACCATGAAATTGATCGATTCGGCGGTGGCGAATTGCGCCGGAACGATCAGATCGCCTTCATTTTCACGATCTTCGTCATCGATCAGGATGAACATCCGGCCTTGCCGAGCATCCTCGACAATGTCCTCGATGTTCGACAGATAATCACGATATGCCGAAACCACGGAGCTAATCCCTTTGCAGCAGGCGCGCAACATAGCGCGCAAGCATGTCGATTTCCAGATTGACCGAATCCCCCGGCCGGTACAGACCGAAGGTTGTCACCGATTGGGTATGGGGGATGATATTGACCCCGAAGCGGTCGCCTTCAACCTCGTTGACGGTCAGCGAGACACCGTCCAGCGCCACCGAGCCCTTCGACGCGATGAAGCACGACAAGGCGGACGGCGTCTCGAACACGAAGCGCATCGACTGGCCGTCGGGACGGATGTCGGCGACGCGGGCGACGCCATCGACATGGCCCGACACGATGTGGCCGCCCATTTCGTCGCCCATCTTGAGCGAGCGTTCAAGATTGACCCGGCTGCCGGTGACCCACCCGCCCAGGGTGGTCTTCGACAGGGTCTCGCCCGAGACCTCGACGGCATGCCAGTCCGGGCCGGTTTCGACCACGGTCAGGCAGACGCCGTTATGGGCGATCGACGCGCCGATGGCGATGCCTGCGGAATCGAAACCGCTGGTAATTTCAAAGCGGGTCTCGCGGCCCTCGCCGCGAACCACCCGCCTCACCTCGCCAAGCGCGGTGACGATGCCGGTGAACATGGGTCCGTCCTTCGTGTTAGATGCGGGAATAGGTTTCCATCAGGTCGTCGCCGATCGCCCTGACGTCAACTCGGCCAAAGCGCGGCGTCTGCGACAGACGATCGACGCCAAAGCCGACCAGCGCGGCCAGACCGTCGCCGCCGACGATCCGAGCGGCGCGGAACCAGATCAGCCGATCGACCAGATCGGCCCGCACCAGCGCGGCGGCAAGATGCGCGCCACCCTCGACCAGAATCCGGGTCAGCCCGGCCGAGCCCAGCGCCGCCAGCGCCGCAGCGGGATCGACCGCGCCATCGGGACCGGGCGGGCATTCGAACAGTTCGATCCCGGCGGCGGCGAAGGCGCGGGCACGGTTGCGCTCGCCCCCGGCCAGGGTCACCACCCAGGTCGGCACATCGTCGGCAGTGGCGGCAAGACGGTGGGTCAGCGGCATCCGCAAGCGGCCGTCGAACACGATCCGCACCGGCGAGCGGGAGCTTAAGCCGGGCAGACGGCAGGTCAATTCGGGATCGTCGGCCAGCGCGGTGCCGCTGCCGATCATCACCGCGTCGTTCTCGGCCCGCAGCAGATGGGCGTGGGCGCGGGCGGCGGGACCGGTGATCCAGCGGCTTTCGCCGGTATGGGTGGCGATGCGGCCGTCCAGCGTGCTGGCCAGCTTCAGCGTCACCAGCGGACGTCCCCGCTCGATCCGGGAGAGGAACCCGGCGTTGAGGTCGCGGGCTTCGGCCTCCAGCACACCTTCGACGACGGTCACCCCGGCGCGGCGGAGGATGTCGATGCCACGGCCCGACACACGGGGATCGGGATCGCGTAAGGCCGACACCACCCGGACAATTCCCGCCGCGATCAGCGCCTCGGCACAGGGCGGCGTCTTGCCATGATGGGCACAGGGCTCCAGGGTGACATAGGCGGTACCGCCACGGGCCGCGTCGCCCGCCATCGCCAACGCCTCGGTCTCGGCGTGGGGGCGTCCCCCGGCAGCGGTGCAGCCCCGGCCGACGACGCGGTCGCCAGCGACAATGATGCAGCCGACGGCGGGATTGGGCCACACTTCGCCCAGACCGCGCCGGGCCAGGGCCAGCGCGGCGCGCATGTGGGCGCGGTCGGTCTCGGCCCGATCGGGCTCAGTCGGCGGGTGGGCCAATCATCTTCCCCAGGAATTCCTCGAAGTCCTTGGCTTCGCGGAAATTGCGATACACCGAGGCGTAGCGGACATAGGCGACCTTGTCGAGGTCCATCAACACCTCCATCACCAGTTCGCCGATGAATTTGGAGGGGACTTCGTTCTCGCCGATGCTTTCCAACCGGCGATGAATGCCGTTGACGATCCGCTCGATCTGATCCTCATCGACCGGACGCTTGCGCAGAGCGATCCCGATCGAGCGGAGCAGCTTGTCACGGTCGAAGGGAACCCGGTCGCCATCCTTCTTGATCACCACCAGATCGCGGATCTGCACCCGTTCAAAGGTGGTGAAACGCGACCCGCAGGCCGGACAGGAGCGACGGCGGCGGATTGCTGAATTATCCTCGGTTGGGCGGGAATCCTTTACCTGAGTGTCGTCGTGTCCACAAAACGGGCAACGCATGGGATTCTCCGCGCAAGGCTGGGCGGGAGCCGGATGGCCCCCGCCCGATGTCAGGACAGATCAGCTATAGATCGGGAAACGACGGCACAGCGCCGTCACTTCGGCACGCGCCCGCCCCTCGGCGTCCGCATTGTTGTCGGGGTTCAGCGCCAGACCGTCGAGCACGTCGCCGATCAGTTCACCGACCTGACGGAACTCTTCGATGCCAAAGCCGCGGGTGGTCGCCGCCGGGGTGCCGAGCCGCACGCCCGAGGTGATCATCGGCTTTTCCGGGTCGAAGGGAATGCCGTTCTTGTTGCAGGTCATCCCTGCCCGCTCCAGGCTGGCTTCGGCCGCCTTGCCGGTCAGCTTCTTCGGACGCAGATCGACCAGCATCAGGTGCGAATCGGTACCGCCCGAGACGATGTCGAGGCCGCGACGGACCAGGGTGTCGGCCAGAACGCGGGCGTTATCGACAACCTGACGGGCATACAGCTTGAACTCGGGGGTCAGCGCCTCGCCGAACGCGACCGCCTTGGCCGCGATCACATGCATCAGCGGGCCACCCTGGATGCCGGGGAAGATCGCCGAATTGATCTTCTTGCCCAGTTCGGCATCGTTGGACAGGATCATGCCGCCGCGCGGGCCGCGCAGGGTCTTGTGGGTCGTGGTCGTGACGACATGGGCGTGGGGCAGCGGGTTGGGATAGGCACCACCGGCGACCAGACCGGCGAAGTGGGCCATATCGACCATGAAATAGGCCCCGACCTCGTCGGCGATGGCGCGGAAGCGGGCGAAGTCGATCTCACGCGGATAGGCCGAGCCACCGGCGATAATCAGCTTCGGCCGATGGGTGCGAGCCAGCGCCTCGACCTCGGAATAATCGATCTGGGCGTCTTGCTGGCGCACGCCGTACTGCACCGCCTTGAACCACTTGCCCGACTGGTTGGGACCGGCCCCGTGGGTGAGGTGACCGCCCGCGGCCAGCGACATCCCCATGATGGTGTCGCCCGGCTGGACCAGGGCCATGAACACGCCCTGATTGGCCTGCGAGCCGGAATTGGGCTGGACGTTGGCATAGGTGCAGCCGAACAGGGCACAGGCGCGCTCGATCGCCAGACGCTCGACGACATCGACAAACTCGCAGCCGCCGTAATACCGCTTACCGGGATAGCCTTCGGCGTACTTGTTGGTCAGGACGGTCCCCTGAGCCTCGAGAACGGCGCGGGAAACGATGTTTTCCGAGGCGATCAGTTCGATCTGCCCCTGCTGGCGCTCAAGCTCATGAGCGACGGCGGCGGCGATAGCGGGATCGCTGCTGGCCAGGGAAGCGGAAAAGAAAGCGGAGGGGGAAAGGCTGGACATCGGTTCTCTTTCGAGCAGAAGAAGGTTTGGACGCGGGAACGAACGGAATCGCGGAGACTATTTCTCGCCGTATTCGGACAGCATCGCCACCCGGCGAGCATGACGGCCACCTTCGAACGGAGTCTCCAGGAAAATCTTCAGACAGTCGCGGGCGATTTCGGGGCCGATCGCCCGTCCGCCCAGCACCAGGACGTTGGCGTCATTGTGCTGGCGGCACATCCTTGCCCCATAGCCATCATGGACCAGGGCGGCGCGGATATGGGCATGGCGGTTGGCGGCGATCGAAATACCGATGCCCGAACCGCAGATCAAGAGGCCGAAATCGGCCTCGCCCGCCTTCAGGGCGCGGGCCAGTTTCAGCGCGAATTCGGGATAATCGACCGAGGCGGGACCGTCGGTGCCGAGGTCGAGACCGCGCCAGCCGAGACCGGCCAGATCAGCCGACAGCAGCGTCTTCAACTCGACGCCGCCATGGTCCGAAGCGAGAGCGAGGGTGCGCTGGGTCATGGAACCGATCCTGACAATCCTATGGATTGGGCTAGATACCATATGTCGCAACGATTTGCCAATGCGCCACCAGCCGCTGGGGAATGCGCGGGGGTGGGGGCTGGCGGCCCCGGAATTGTCCGCGTCGGACTCCGCCACACTTCCGCCGCAATAGAAACATCAAAACGGACAGAGACTCTGACCAATTCTCAGTTAGGCGGAGTCGCCATTACTGAATGAGAGGCACATCATAAGAATTCGTTACTCGTACCCAACAGTTTCGAATTGACATAAGTGGAACATCATGCATTCAATGGCATCAACGTACCAACGATATCTGGTTGGATAAAAAGATGAGCGACACAAGCCAGGAAAAGACCAATCGCGATGATCTGCTGCGCATGGCCGTCGACGTGGTCGCGGCCTATGTCGGCAAGAACCCGGTCCCGGCTGGACAATTGCCGGACCTCATCAATACCGTGTATGGCTCGCTATCCTCTCTCGACGGCGGCCAGCCCGAAGCAAAGCCGGAAACGCCAAAGCCCGCGATCGCGATCAAGCGCTCGGTAACGCCCGATTACATCATCTGCCTTGAGGACGGGAAGAAGCTGAAGATGCTGAAGCGGCATCTTCGCACCACCTACAACATCACCCCGGACGAATACCGGGCTAAATGGGGCCTTCCCCCCGATTACCCGATGGTCGCCCCCAATTACGCCGCCCAGCGGTCCGACTTCGCCAAGAAGATCGGGCTGGGCCGCAAGGCCGCCGAACCGGTTGACGACACCCCGCCAGCCCGCCGCGGACGTCGCTGACCCATTTCGCTTTCGAGCCGTCGAAAACCCCGGAGCCCGGCTTGGCTCCGGGGTTTTTCATGCCTTTTCCGCCGCCTTCTTGGCCAGAACGTATTCCAGCCGCCGCAACGCCTGGGTCCGCAGCATCGTCTCGCCCGCATTGACCGGGCCGGAAATCGAAATCTCGGTCATCGAGGGAACGTGAAACGCCGTGACCTTGACCAGAGTGCCGACCCGGCGAAACTCGAACAGAACCTCTCCGGAAACACTCATCGCGGCACTCCTTCTGCCCGTCCCGGCACTGCCGGAGCGATGACACCGAGATACTCCAATCTCTCGACGAAAACGATCCCTGATCTTGCCGCCGCGTAAGGGGTGTCACGAGTCGGTTATGGACGTGAGATCCCCGGAGATGGTGCCGCAACACCCCCTGCGCCTCATCCACCTCCTTGAGCTTATCCAGATTAAATTTTATGGGAACGCTTTAATTTAATCACCAAGGCGCGACCAATGTGGTCTACAGTTAAGCCTAGATGGATAATGTTTTTGAAATTGCCCGCAAAACATAGCCATTAAATTCGGCAGATTTACTTTTTTAATGGCACAGATTTCTGCGTATTTATACTCACTCTGGTCTAACTTCACTCGACGAAGCTTGCCCTTCTGAAGCGAGCGGCATGGTTTTGCACAACCGCCACCATGCCAGATATCCCGCCGATGAAATGATGGGTCATTTCAGGACGAGACGATGATGTCTCCTACGCCGGGCGGGATCACGAAATGCCCAATGGTTAAGGATGACAATGTTGGTGCGAACACCCTTCTTTGCTCGATCGATCTCTCTGCTGTCCCGGGTGCTGGGGCGGGCGCCGCCGCCATCGCCTTGGGATGGCGGCATGCCGATCCGCGAGGAATTGTTCGGCGTCGAGCGCATGGAGCAACATGCCCGCAGTCTGGCGAACGCCCAGACCGTCACCGAGCGGCTGATTCCGGGGCATCCGCTGGCGGAGCGGCTGGCCGAAAACGGGGCGGTCCTGCTGGCCGCCTATCGCGGCATGGTGGCGGTGATCGAAGAAGGCGGGGCAATCACCCCGGCGGCGGAATGGCTGATCGACAATTATTTCGTCATCGAGCGCCAGATCCGCGAAATCCTATCCAACCTTCCCCCCGGATATTACCGGCAATTGCCCAAACTGGCCGGGGGACCGTTCGCCGGGTATCCCCGGGTGTTCGGGATGACCTGGGCCTACGTCGCCCATGGCGACAGCCGGTTCGATCCGGCCATGCTGATCCGCTATGTGCGGGCCTATCAAGACATTCAGCCGCTGACGATCGGCGAATTGTGGGCGGTCTCGACTACGCTCAGAATCGTTCTGATCGAGAATCTGCGGCGGGTCGCACAGCAGATTCTCGAAGATCGCAGCGCGCGTCAGCAGGCCAACGATCTGGCCGACCGCTTGTTGGACGCGACCGGGCACGACGTCAAGCCGGTCGAGACGATTCTACCCCAGAACGAGGGCACCCGGCTTGCCGAAGCCTTCGCGGTGCAACTTGTCCACCGGCTACGCGACCAGGACCCCCGCATCACCCCGGCGCTGACCTGGCTCGACCAGCGTCTGGCCGAACAGGGCATGACGGTCGAGTCCGTGGTGCATGACGGTCACCGCCGCCTGGGTGCCGCCAATGTCACGGTCCGCAACATCATCACCTCGCTGCGGCTGATCGCCGACGTCGATTGGAACGAGATCGTCGAGAGCGTCAGCCTGGTCGATGATGCCCTGGCCGCCGATGGCGATTTCCGCCTGATGAATTTCTCGACCCGCAATCTCTATCGCAGTGCAATCGAGGATCTGGCGCGCCGGTCGGGATGGAAGGAACTCGACGTCACCCACGCCGCGATCCAGACCGCCCAATCTCAGAGCGAGCCCGCGCCCGACGATCAGATGGAACGGCGGGGCGACCCCGGCTACCATCTTCTCGCCGGGGGACGCTTTGCCTTCGAGGCGAAAATCGGTTATCGCCCGCCGTGGCGGCGATGGCCGGCCCGGCTGATCCGTATCTTTGGCATCGGTGGCTATGCCGCTGCCACCGGAACGGTCGCGTTACTGCTGCTGGCCCTGCCGCTGCTGCTGCTCGACCTGTCGGGTTACTCACTCGAAAGCCTTACCCTGCTCGCCCTGGTCGGTCTGATCCCGGCCGTCGATGCGGCGGTGGCCCTGGTCAATCGCGCTGTCACGTTCGGATTCGGGGCGATTCTGCTGCCGGGATTGGAGTTGGAGCACGGCGTTCCGGCGTCGCTGCGAACGATCGTCGTCGTACCGACCCTGCTGACCTCGGCGAAGTCGATCGAAGAGCAGGTCGAACGGTTGGAAGTCCACCATCTCGCCAGTCCCGACGGCGAGCTTTACTACGCCCTGCTGTCGGACTGGGCCGATGCCGCGACCGAGCATGCCGAAGGCGACGACGTCTTGTTAAACGTCGCGATCGCGGGAATCGAGCGCCTCAACCGGTGTCATCCGCCGACGGCCAGCGGCCCCCGCTTCCTGTTGTTCCACCGCCGCCGGGTCTGGAACGAAAGCAACGGACAATGGATGGGCTGGGAGCGCAAGCGCGGCAAGCTGCATGAACTCAATCGGGCGCTGCGCGGTGCCACCGACACCACCTTTATCGTCCCCGGCGCAGAATCCGCTCCACCGCCGCCCGATATCCGCTATGTCATCACCCTGGATTCCGACACCCGGTTACCACGCGACAGCGCGCGACGTCTGATCGGAAAAATGGCCCATCCGCTCAACCGTCCGCGTTTCGACGCCGACACCGGGCGGGTGGTCGAAGGCTATGCCCTGCTGCAACCCCGGGTGACGCCGTCCCTGCCGGTCGGCCTTGAAGGCTCGCCCTTCCAGCGCATCTTTTCCAGCCTGAGCGGGATCAATCCCTATGTCGCGGCGGTGTCCGACGTCTATCAGGATCTGTTCGGCGAAGGGTCCTATGTCGGCAAGGGCATCTATGACCTCGATGCGTTCGAGGCGGCTCTGGCCGGGCGGGTGCCGGATTCGACGCTGCTCAGCCACGATTTGTTCGAAGGCGTGTTCGCCCGCGCCGGGCTGGCCTCCGATATCGAGGTGGTCGAGGAGTTTCCAGCCCGCTACGACGTCGATGCCCTGCGCCACCATCGCTGGGCTCGCGGCGACTGGCAGTTGCTGCCCTGGATTCTGGGAATCGCCCTGATGCCAGCCGGACGCGACCGCAAAGTCGATCTGCTTCCCGCGATCGGGCGCTGGAAGATGCTCGACAATCTTCGCGGTACCCTGTCGGCACCAGCAACGATTCTGGCCCTGCTGGCCGGATGGACGCTGTCATTCGACGCCGCCCTGATCTGGACCGGATTCGTCTTGGCGACGATCGTCGTGCCGACCCTGATCCCAGTGGTCGCCGCGATCCCGCCCCGTCGCCCCGGCATTACGCTGGCCAGTCATCTGCGGACCCTCGGCCGCGAGTTTCGTCTTGCCCTGGCTTTGTCGGGCCTGATCGTCACCTTCCGCGCCCATCAGGCTTGGTTGATGAGCGACGCGATCATCCGAACCCTGTGGCGGCTGTTCGTCTCCCGCAAACATCTGCTCGAATGGGTGACGGCGGCGCAATCCTCGGTCGCCCCCCGGCCCGGCCGCCTGTGCACCCTGCGTCGGATGGCGGGCGGGCCGACGATCGCCGTCGCGACGATGGGCGGTGCCGTTCTGCTCGGCCATGGCTCGTGGATGATCGCAGGCCCGATCGCGGCGCTGTGGCTGGTCTCGCCGCTGGTGGCGCAATGGGTCAGCCGGTCGCCCTCGGTCGCCGGTCGGATGGCGATTACGGAGTCCGAGGCCCACACCCTGAGGCTGACGGCGCGACGGACCTGGCGCTACTTCGAATGCTACGTCACCGCCGCCGACCATTGGCTGCCCCCGGACAATTTCCAGGAAGACCCTTCGCCGGTGCTGGCGCGGCGGACCTCGCCGACCAATCTCGGGCTATACCTGCTGTCGGTGGCCAGCGCGCGCGATTTCGGCTGGATCGGGACCGACGAGGCCGCAAGACGTCTGGAGACGACGCTGGCGACGATGAACGCGCTGACGCGCTTTCGCGGCCATTTCTATAATTGGTACGATACGGGCGATCTGCGCCCGCTCGACCCCAAATACGTTTCCTCGGTCGATAGCGGCAATCTCGCCGGTCACCTGATCACCCTGGCCAATGCCTGCCGGGAATGGCGATCGCGGTCGATCGACCCGACATTGCGCCTCGCCGGACTGGCCGACGCGCTTGATCTGGCCCATGAAACGGCGGCCAGCCTGCGCGACGGCCCCTGGACCCAGACGGTGACATGGCGTCAGTTCGACGACGCGCTGGCGGCCATCGTCACCGAATTGCGCCACGGCGCAACCGACCTCGACGGGTTCGCCCGGCTCTTGCCGCGACTGGCCAACGAAGCCGAGACGATGCAAGACATCGCCCGCGCCCTGGTGACCGACCGCGACGGCGCGGGCGAGGCCGATCTGCTGTTCTGGGTCCAGGCCAGCCTCGACGCGATTGAGAGCCACCGCCGCGATCTCGGGATGGGCTCGGCGGCAACGATCGCCACCCGACTTGCCGCAGTGGAAGAAACCGCCCGGTCGATGGCGTTGGCGATGGATTTCGGCTTTCTGCTCGATCGCCAACGGATGCTGCTGTCGATCGGCTATCTGCTGCCGGAAGGCACTCTCGACACCAATTGTTACGATCTGCTGGCGTCGGAGGCCCGGTTGGCCAGCTTTTTCGCGATCGCCAAAGGTGATATTCCCGCCCGGCACTGGTTCCATCTTGGCCGCACCGTGACACCAGTCGCCCACAGCGCCGCTCTGGTGTCGTGGTCGGGCTCGATGTTCGAATATCTGATGCCCTCGCTGGTGATGCGGGCTCCGGCCGGAAGCCTGATCGAACAGACCAGTCGCCTCGTGGTCCGCCGCCAGATCGATTATGCCGCCGGGCAGGATCTGCCATGGGGAATCTCGGAATCCGCCTATAACGCCCGCGACCTCGATCTGACCTATCAATATTCCAATTTCGGCATTCCCGGCCTGGGGCTGAAGCGCGGTCTCGGCAAAAACCGGGTCGTCGCCCCCTATGCCACCATGCTGGCGACGATGGTCGATCCCGGCGCCGCCGTGGTCAATCTGGCCCGGCTGGAACGGCTGGGGGCGCGGGGCCGCTTCGGCTTTTACGAGGCGCTCGACTTCACGCCGTCCCGGCTGCCCGAGGGCGAGCAGGTTACAATCGTTCGCGCCTATATGGCTCATCACCAGGGAATGAGCATCGTCGCCATCGCCGACACCCTGTTCGACGGGACAATGCGGACACGGTTTCACGCCGAGCCGATTATCCAGGCGACCGAATTGCTGTTGCAGGAACGGATGCCGCGCGACGTGTCGGTGGCGCATCCGTGGGCAGCGGAGGTCAATTCCGTCGCGCCTCTCGACAATGCCTTGTTGGGCGGGCGGAGCGTCGCCTATGCCCATCAGGCGACTCCGGCCACCCTTCTGCTTTCGAACGGCCACCTCACCACGATGATAACCGCGTCGGGATCGGGCCAGATCCGCTGGGACGAGCTTGCCGTCACCCGCTGGCGCGAGGATTCCACCTGCGACGATTGCGGCTCCTATGTCTTCCTCCGCGACGTCCGCAGCAATCTTGTCTGGTCGGCCGGGTTACAGCCGAGCGGAACCGAGCCGGACCAATCCGAAATCGCGTTTCACGAGGATCGAGCCGAATTCTCCCGCCACGACGGCTCGCTCTCGACGACGATGACCGTGCTGGTTTCCGCCGAGGACAATTCCGAGGTGCGCCGGATCTCGATCGTCAATAGCGGCCCCCGGATGCACGAGATCGAAATCACGTCCTATGCCGAGTTGGCGCTGGCGCCCCAGGCCGCCGATATCGCCCACCCGGCCTTTTCCAAACTGTTCGTCGAGACCGAATATCTCGCTTCCGCCGGTGTTCTGCTCGCCACCCGGCGCAGACGGGGACCGGAGGAAGCGGAGGTCTGGGCCGCCCATCTTGCCGTGATCGAAAAGGGCGCCGTCGGCGCGCAGACGTATGAAACCGACCGGGCCAGATTTATCGGCCGGGGACAAACGATCCGCACCGCGCTCGGCGTGTTCGATGGCCGCCCGCTGACCAACAGCGTCGGGATTGTGCTCGATCCGATCTTCTCGCTGCGGCGCCGGGTCCGGGTTGCGCCGGGCGAAACGGTGCGGATCGCGTTCTGGACCATGGTCGCCGCCAGTCGTGCCGACGTGCTCGATTGCGTCGATAAGCATCGCGACAGCACCGCCTTTACCCGCGCGGCAACGCTGGCCTGGACCCAGGCGCAGGTGCAGCTTCACCATCTCGGCATCACCGCCGCCGAAGCCAGTCTGTTCCAGCGTCTGGCCGGACATTTGATTCATGTTGCGCCGACCCTGCGCCCGTCGTCCGACGTCATCCGGCGCGGCACGGGGGCTCAGGCGGGATTGTGGCCGCAGGGAATTTCCGGCGACTTGCCGATCATCTTGCTGCGCATCACCGAAACCGACACGATCGGCCTCGCCCGCGAAATCCTGCTGGCGCATGAATATTGGCGGATGAAGCGGCTGGCCGTCGATCTGGTGATCCTGAACGAACATTCGGCCTCGTATATCCAGGACCTCCAGACCGCGTTGGACTCCCTGGTCCGCGCCAGCCAACCGCGCCACCACGGCGAAAGCGAAGCCGCCTCGCCCGGCCGGGTCTTCGTGTTGCGGGCCGATTTGATCCCGGCCGCGACCAAGGCGCTGCTGCTCGCGGTGGCGCGGGTGGTTCTGTCCGCCCAACGCGGCAGCCTGTTCGAACAGCTCGACCGCCGCGCGGAAATCCGCGATCCGGGCAAACCGCGCTCGTCCCGACCCGTTCCGCTGCTCCCAGCCAGACTGTTTGCCCCGGCGAAATCCGCCACGCCCGGAGCACGGACCACACCGCCACCCGGCCTCGAATTCTTCAACGGTCTGGGCGGATTCGCAAAAGAAGGAACAGAATATGTAACGACGCTGGGACCGGGGCAATCGACTCCGGCCCCCTGGATCAACGTCGTTGCCAACCCGTCCTTCGGCTTTCTGGCTTCGGTCGAGGGTGGCGGCCATACATGGTCGATCAACAGCCGCGAGAACCAGTTAACCCCCTGGTCGAACGACCCGGTCAGCGACCGTCCGGGCGAGGTCATCTATCTTCGCGACGAAGAAAGTGGCGCAGTCTGGAGTCCGACCGCGCTGCCGATCCGCGACGAAACCGCGACCTATATCGCCCGCCATGGCCGGGGATACAGCGAATTCGAAGTGTCGCTGCACGGGATTACCGCCGATCTGGTCCAGACCGTCCCGCTCGACGATCCGGTCAAGATCTCGCGGCTGGTCCTGCGCAACCTGTCGGGCCACCCGCGTCGGCTCAGCGTAACCGCCTATGTCGAATGGGTTCTTGGCCCCTCGCGCGCGGCCTCGCTGCCGTTTATCGCCACCGAGATCGATCCCGTTACCGGCGCGATGCTGGCCCGCAATTCCTGGCGCACCGCCTTTGGCGAGCGCATCGCCTTCTTCGATCTCGGCGGACGCCAGACCGAATGGACCGGCGATCGCCGCGACTTCATCGGGCGGAACCGGGCCTTGTCGGCTCCGGCGGCGCTGACCGGATTCGGCCCGCTGTCGGGAAAGACCGGTGCCGGGCTCGACCCGTGCGGCGCGCTCCGCGTCACGGTCGATCTTGCCCCCGGTGCCAGCATCGAAATCGTCGCCCTGCTCGGCGAAGCCGCCGGCATCGAAGAGGTGCGCAGCCTGATCGCCCGCAGCCGCGCCGCCACCCCCGAAACCGTGCGAACGGCCGTCGCCGGGTTCTGGGACACTCTCTTGGGCGCGGTCCAAGTCAAAACGCCGGATCGGGCAATGGACATCATGCTCAACGGCTGGCTGCTCTATCAGACCGTCGCCTGCCGCCTGTGGGCGCGGTCGGGCTTTTATCAGGCCAGCGGCGCCTATGGTTTCCGCGATCAGCTCCAAGACGGAATGGCGCTGGCCGCGACACGTCCCGAGATAACCCGCGAGCATTTGCTGCGGGCGGCGGCGCGGCAATTCATCGAAGGCGATGTCCAGCATTGGTGGCTGCCCCATTCCGGCCAGGGCGTCCGTACCCGGATCTCGGACGACCGGGTCTGGCTTGCCGTCGCCGTCGGCCATTACGTCACGACCAGCGCCGACCGGGCGGTTCTCGATGTTCAAGTGCCCTTCCTCGAAGGTCCGCCCCTGGCTCCGGGAGCGCATGACAGCTTCTTCCACCCCACCTTGTCCGAACGCGCCGCACCGCTGTTCGAACATTGCGCTCTTGCCCTCGATTACAGTCTGTCGCTCGGCGTTCACGGTCTGCCGCTGATCGGCACCGGCGACTGGAACGACGGGATGAACCGCGTCGGCGAAGACGGACGAGGCGAAAGCGTCTGGCTGGGCTGGTTGCTCTATACCGCTCTTATCGCCTTCGCTCCCTTGGCCGAGGCGCGGGACGAAACCGTCCGTGCCGTCGCCTGGCGAGGCTATGCCGCCACCTTGCGCGCGTCGCTTGACCGCGAAGCCTGGGACGGCGGGTGGTATCTGCGCGGCTTCTTCGATGACGGCACCAAACTCGGCGCGGCCGAAAGTCAGGAATGCCGCATCGATTCGATCGCCCAATCCTGGGCGGTGCTGTCGGGCGCGGCCGATCCCGAGCGGGCCTCGACCGCGATGGTGGCGGTGGAGCGCGAGTTGATCCGGCCCACCGACCAACTCGCTCTGCTGTTCACGCCTCCGTTCGACCTCACCCCGCTTGATCCCGGCTACATCAAGGGCTATCCGCCCGGCATCCGCGAGAATGGCGGGCAATACACCCATGCCGCATTGTGGTCGGTGATGGCTTTCGCCGCGCTGGGCCAGGGCGACAAGGCGGCCGGTCTGTTCGCGCTGTTGAACCCGATCAACCACGCCCGCACCCGCGCCAGCCTGCAACGCTACAGACTCGAACCCTATGTCGTCGCCGCCGACATCTATGCCGTCTCGCCTCATGTCGGTCGCGGCGGGTGGAGTTGGTACAGCGGGTCGGCCGCCTGGATGCAGCGCGCCGGGATCGAAGCGATCCTGGGTCTGCGCCGCGAGGGCGAGCATCTCTGCCTCGATCCCTGCATCCCCCGGACCTGGAGCGGTTTTGGGGCGACATGGCTGCATGGCACAACCCGCTACGATATCCAGGTTGTCAATCCGAACGGGGTCGGCTGCGGCATCGCCAGTGCTCTTCTTGACGACGTCGCCATCGGGATGAGGCCGCTGCGGTTTCCTCTCCTCGACGATGGGGCCGTGCATCGGATCCTGGTCAGCCTCGGCTGCGACACAAAAATAAATAAATAATAATCTTAAGATTGACGATATTGTCTGTAATTATGAAAATATAAGTCGCATATTAATTGCGAGAAAACACATCGCTGAATCGGAAAAACCAATGGAAAGAGAAGAAAATGATCGACCCTTTTCCTCAAAGGACTTACTGACGCCTCCGATCGCGGTCCCCTTCATTCTCGCAATCGGCATTATCATCTGGACCATGATCAAGGATCGTCTGGGATAGCGTCTCGCCGACCCGCAGGATGGAGCGACGGACATGTCGCCTCGATACCCGCACCAAGACGACCCGACGCCCGGCCAGGACTAAAATCTCCGCCCCCCTCTCCGTTGACAGGATCATAGACATGGCCAAAGGACAAAAGCGCACCGGTCGCGAGCCCAAAAAGCCAAAGACGGCGGTGAAGGCGGTCGCGCCCCCTCCGTCGCTGTTCGACGCGAGCCGACTGCCCGCCAAGAAGGGCTTCGAGAAGACTCCCAAAGCGTCGCGCGCCTGAGCGGATCAATGCCGAGGGATATAGCGGCACCTCTGCCCGGCTTGTTCCGCAGGCCAGGGACAGAGGTGCCGCCCGACGGCGGGTTACGCCGCCTGAGTTTCGATCAGCTGCGGCTCGGCCGGAGTCTCGATCTTGATCGTCCGGGGCTTCATCGCCTCGGGGATCTCGCGGACCAGATCGACCGACAGCATCCCGTTGACCAGCGACGCCTGATCGACCCGGATATGGTCGGCCAGTTCGAAGCGGCGCTCGAACGAGCGACCGGCGATGCCGCGGTGCAGATACTGAGCCTGCGGCTCTTCCTTGCGGGCCTTGCCGGCGATCAGCAGGCTGTTGCCCTTCGCCGTCAGCTCAAGATCGTTTTCGCCGAACCCGGCAACCGCCATCGTGATGCGGTAACGATCCTCGCCCAGCTTCTCGATGTTGTAGGGAGGATAGGACAGCGCCGCGTCGTCGATGCGCGTCGCGGCATCCAGCACCCGGTTGAGATGGTCGAACCCAACGGTGGACCGGAACAGGGGGGAAAGATCGAAGGTACGCATGGCCAGTTCTCCTTTGCGAAGCAACCAGATCGGGACGGTGCCGTCGGCACCGCCGCGTCGGCCCCAAGATCGGCGACCGCGCATCTTTGATTTAGGGGCGCAGCCAAAATCGTCAAGGGGAGGAGAAACAGGAAAATCAGTCGCTCAGGTGATGTCGAACCGGGCCAGGGTTTCCGCCAGATCGTCGGAGAATTGGGGGCCTTTGCGCACCAGGGCGGCTCGCGGCGGCAAACCTTTCAGCTTGGGACTGCCCCACTCGTAGCTGGTCAGCACGGCATAGGGAATGCTTTCGGTCGCAGGCATCGCCGCCAAGGCGCAGCCGAGATCGGTCCCGGTCAACAGCCCCAGTTCCATCGCCGCCAGCACCATGTCGGGACGGGTCCGCACCACCGTTTCGACCGCGGCAAAAGCGTCGCGGACGACCGAGGTGCGATAGCCGCAATTGGCCAATTCGCGCTCGACGATCCGGGCCATCGCCTTTTCCGGCAGAACCAGCAGGATTTCGACGTTCTTCTTCTCGATCTTGCCGAAATCGACATCGGAGGAGCGTTTGGCGGGCAAGGCACGGACCACCGCCGGAGCGTCGGCCTCATCGACCGCCTCGCCATCGGCCAGCTTTTCGATCCGGTCGATAAAGACCTGAATCTCGTCGATCTCGGAATCGCCCAGCCCCTTCAACTCGCCGACATATTCGTCAAGACGATGAGTGACCAGCTTGATCATCGGCAGGTTCAGGCCGTGGGCGTGGCTGCGCAGATTGCTCGCCTCGCGCTTCAAGGTGGCCAGTCCCTCGGTCAGAGGGACGCTGCGCGAGCGCAGATTGCCGAGCAAAACCTGGAGCTGGCTGGCGGTATCGCGCAGTTCGTCGAGGAATTCGTTGATGACCCTGAGTTCGTTTTCGTTATCGGCGCCGGTGAAGGTGGACATCGGGGGGGAACCTCCAGGGTCTGTAATCTTTCCAGAGATACACCGAATCGCGTTCGAGCGGAACTACCAGACGCTATTGCGCCGCCTCCCGTTCGCGCTCAAGCATGTCGGCCAGAGTATACCGATCGAGTTCGTGGAAGAAGGCGTCAAGTCCAGCCGACAAGGCGCGGTTGGCAAGGCAATGCCCTTCCAGCAGGCAGCCCTCCTCACTGTCGCACCGCATGCAACGGACCAGGGCGAAATCTTCCTCGGTGGCGCGGATGAACTCGCCCAGACGGACTTGGTCCGGCCGCTTCAGCAGCCGGACTCCGCCATGCTTGCCCCGGACGGTTTCCAGATACCCGACCCGCCCCAGGTGATGGACCACTTTGGTCAGATGATTCTTCGATATGCCGTGGCATTCGGCAATCTCGGTGATCGTCACCAGATCGCCGTCGCGCATTCCGACATGGATCATCACTCTAAGCGCGTAATCGGTGTGCAAGGTAAGGCGCATGGCCCCGCTTTCTGCGTCGTGGAATTGCGGCGCCATGCTGGAGGAATGTCAGAGCCCGGTCAAGCCGTCGAACCGGAGTTTTTGCCCAGAGCCTGTTGATTTTTAACGCGAGGCGGACATCCTGTCCCAGGCCGCGCCGCGTGAAACGGGTCGCGACCTGGCGAGAGAATGAGGACATTCTGAATTCGGAACAATCTCAAGGTGTGTCTGGCCGCGCGGGTCGGCCTTGGCGGAATCGCCTCGATCATTCGGACGACGACCCGATGCCGTCACCGATCACACCTACGAGATCAGGCGTTGCGAAATTCCGATCAGACCAATGACGATCAGATAGATCGCGACGATATAATTCAGCAATCCTGGACTAATCAGAATCACAACTCCAGCCACCAAAGCGATGATCGGCTCTACTGGGATTGCCTGAATATTCATGGATATCACCCCAGATAGACGTGTTGATTCGGAAAGATGTATCGGAGATATTTTGCACGATTAAGCGGCAAAATAAGCCACCGTTGACGGCGGTATTTTTGATCGCTTACAACCGACCGCACAAGCCGCCACGCCTGACTCCGATAATCGGAAACACAATAGACGTTACGACGATAACCACTATTTCGAAAAACATGGCCAAGCTCCTTTTGGTAAAGAGTAATTCAGCTGACGGGATTACAATTCGATAATTATCTTAGATTTTCCCGTATTCATATTTCCAGCCCGTGGCCACCCAAACGGCAAACGCCGTCAATTCCCCTCAACCATGACAAGACCCTGAGGGGATAAAGCAATATGGACGACCTTCCCGTCCTTGAGAGCCCATCCATGCCAGAAATTGTCACACCCCTTCTTGAGGTCGCGAATGTTTTCAAAGCCCGCTTTTTTCATTTTCAGCCGAGCTGACTGTATTGTGGATCCGTCGATTTTATCCCCGCCAAGGCATTCAGACGCATCAGCAGGCGCCGATATCTGAAGGACGCCCCAGGCAAAGACACACGACAGAGCCACCGCCATTAGGGAGAGGTTGATTATCTTCATTGCTGCGGCCCGCCTTTTTAAAAACGGCTATCTCACAATAATATTGTTTCTTACCGAACGAACCCCATCAACATTTCTCGCGATTTCTCCAGCACGCTCCTTGGCCCTGGCCGAATCGACAAATCCGCTCAACTGAACGATATCCTGCATTGTCTCCACATTAATCTGAGAAGACTTCAACGACGCATCGTTCACGATTTGTGCATTGACCTTGGTTGTGACCGTCGCATCATCCACATATTCGCCGGCGGTTTCACGGCCCGAAAAAACGGTACAGCCCGCGATAACGCCCGATACGGCAAATACCATCAAGGCCCTGCCGACATATCGATATCTGGTATTCATGATCTTTCCTTTAGCTATCTAGAGCGCATTCCACTCAAACGAAGTCAGAATGAAATGCGCGACAAGCCCGAGCGGCGCTTGAGCCACGCTAGCCCCGGAGGGGCTGCGGCCTTCGGCAAAATCCTAGAGCCGATTCCATTTGAATGGAAAAGGCTCTAGAATAGCGATCAGATCCATCTCCCCCACATCAGAAGACATCTATCCTGAATATGGGATGTCAGCCAAATGAAGTAAAAGAGACGGAATATACTCACGAGAATTACAGATGCCCGAGTGGCGCGTCTGCGCCGCCGTCTCGCCTCTCTGCCTTGGCGCGGGCATCTGCCGGTTTAGCCGTCTGCCGCCAGAGGCGGCATCACGGCCCCTGGATCAATGCGGTACGCACTGAAACGTAATGGTGCGAAGCCCGCTGGCACTGGTGCCGATGGTGGAGATAACCTGCTCGGCCCCATTGCTCAGGCAATAGCTCTGCGCACTTCGCGACGCATCGACCAACTCCTGGTCAGAGCGGAAGCTGTAGATCAGGTTAGGATTGTAGGTCTGAGGAGAAACCGGCAGCGGAACCGGGACTATCGCGACACGGACACATTCGAAAACGACGGTCTTGCTGCCATCCGGATCGGTGGAAAACATCTTGGCCCGCGGCACGGACTGATAGGGCGTGCAATAGGACGCCGCGCTCTGGTTGGCCTGGACCAGATCCTGGTCGGCGGAATAGCGATAGGTCACGTTCGGCAGATTCGATTGCACCTGTTGCGGCGCGGTCGCAACCGGAGCACACGAGGCCACCAGCATTCCGACCATGATCGTCGTCGCCAGCGGGATCAATCCCCGCACCTGAGAGGTAAAGGCAATCATCAGACGATCCTTTCCTAGAGAGAGAAACCCGCCGGACGGAATCCGCATCACAGCGCGAACGAGAGCGATGCGGTTCCGATGACGTCGGGCGTGGGCTGGTTGTCGTATTCGCGCGTGCGGCGAACCGCACTGAACACGGCCTGGATGTCGTTCGACCAGAACAGGGACAACCCGGCCTGGAGATCTCCGACAAACAGCTTCTTATCGACGCTTGGCCCGGAGCGGAACGTATTGCCGTCAAGAAAGATGTTCCGCCCGACGATCCGGCCCTGCGTCCCGGCAAAGACATAGAACCCGAAATTGCCGTCGAGGTGATCGGCGTCGAAATAGTCGGTGCCCGACAAAGCGGGGCGGATGCGCGCCGGGCCGTAATCGGCCTGGAGGTTTCGACCGAACCGGATCATTCCGCCCGCAGCCCCATAGGTGGCAACGGTACCGATCGTCGCCCCCGCTTGCGGCACAATATCGAAACTAAGACCGGCGGCACTGAACAGAGGCACCCGCCAAAGCCGCTCATAGCTGACCATCCCCGCCAGCTCATTGCGAAGCTGGTAGCTCCAGCCATGAGCCGGAGCGGCTCCAATGAACTGATGGAAATCGTTCTGGGCCTGCTTGCCCAAGGCTCCCGGTCCGACCAGGCCGATCGTCACTTCGAGGTGATCGAGCGTGCTGCGGTTGGTTTCCTGAAGCAAACTGACCCCCACATAGGCCCAGCCGGCATAGGGGCGATCCGTCGGATCGGGCGTCGTCGTTGTCTTGTCGGTTGGCGTGAAGATGCTCTGCCCGACAAACATCGCGTAGCGACGGGACCGATCCCCCGCCTTCGGGGCGGATGAAAAGAGCGGCGCCAAGGCACCGACGAAATCGAACGGACCGTTCCAGGCACTGTTCGATGCGATGTCGGGAGAGAGGAAACTCAGCCGCAGCCCCTGCGTAAAGTGCTTGTCAGACGTATCGTAGAGAGAATCGTTCTCCTCCAGCAGACTCAACCGGCCAAACTCGTCGGCCTTGGCATCAATAGGAAGAGAGACGCCAATCGCCGCGATTGATCCGATCGCCACCGAAAATAACTTTCGCGACATAGCCACCCCACGTCATTGATAATATTAACTATTATAAAATAAATAATTACCCTAAAAAACTCCCATGCCGGCGGAGAGGGGCGCCAGCATGGGGTATAAATAACCAGGAATAGAGGGGATATCCCTGGACTTGGGCATATTATTACTTCTTCAAAGCATCTTTCAGCCCACCGATGCTATTCTGAACCTTTCCGTCGGCCTCGTCCTTCATGCCGTCGGCACAAAGCTTGCTGTCACCAAGAATCCGACCGGTCACCTGCTCGATCGCACCCTTGACCTGTTTGGCCGATCCGACAATGCGGTCTCTATTCATGACTCTCCCTTTTCTTAACTGGGCAACTACATCTTGCCCGTTTCAATTATTTTCTGACGTAGCATTGCCGATTTCATTGGGCGATAGATAGTATCGGAATGTACTCACGCCTCGATTAATACTTAGAGCAGAAGCCATAAGAATTCCGTCGAAGGACGTTCGGCACGATCCGGCACTCAATGTAGGATCACATCAAACTCAACCTCGAATCAGACGGACATCCTCATTCGAGGATGACAATCTTGAAATAGGTGAATATTTACATTCAAATAATATTGACGAAGGGAGTATATTCCGTAGCTTGATTTTAGTCAATAAATTACTAAACTTAGTTTTATTGGCAGCGAAGCAGACCAAATCTAGCTCCAGAGATTGGACGCCTCGAACAAGGCCGGGTGCCTCGTCGCTGCACAAAGCGGCACCGCAGTCTGCCATCAGGGCCAAAGCGCACTTCAGTTAGGGAAGGACACAAGCCGTTGACCCGTTTCTCCCGGCGATGGCTGGCGATTGCGGCGGTGATGGGAAGCTTGGCGCTGGCGGGATGCGGCCTGCACCCTCCCCCCCGAACATTTGTGATTGGCGACCCGCCGCCATCTAATCCGGCTCGGCATTCCCAGACCGGATTTGCCACCATCGAACTGAAAAAAGTAACGGTGCCGGATTATCTCGATTCGACCGATATCCTTCGCCGCATCGGTCCCCACGAACTGACCCCCAGCCCAAGCGGACGGTGGGGAGAACGCCTTTCGCTCGGGCTGACCGATGCCCTGACCGCCGCCGTGTCACGGCAATTGCCCAACCGCATGGTGACGAACCACCCGATCGCCGCGCCCTTGTGGCGCATCGCCGTCGATGTCGAGCGGATTGATATCCATGACACGATTTGCGTTCTGTCGGCGCGTTGGTCGATCACCGGACAGGAGAACGCGAAGAAATCCTCCTGGGAACACGCCACCTTCAGCGAGAGCGCTGCGACGATGGACGATCCGGCGATCGCTGCCGCGATGACCAAAATCGTCAACGATCTGGCCGATCGGATCGTCGCCGAGCTTTACCGCTGACCGACCGCCCCATGGCCTCGGTCCATTGCGAGGATCACAACACCCGCTGGCGGTCGTGCAGAATGCGGATGATGTCCAGGGTCTTGACCGCTTGGTCCAGGGTGACGATCCCGCGCCCTTCCAGGGCGTCGATCTGGCACAGCAGCACCGCCGCCGTCACCATCGCGTCGCCCAGCGCGGTGTGGCGGTCGGTGATAACGATCCCATAGCGCTCGCAGATCACGTCGAGCGAATGGCCCGCTTCCGGCCCGTCGAGATAGCTGGACAGAATCATCGTGTCGAGCACCGGATTATCGAAACTGAGCCCGATCGCCCGCTCGTTCATCCGCAGGAATTTAAGGTCAAAGGCGGCGTTGTGGGCGACCAGGACCGAATCCGCGATATAGGCGCGAAATTGCGGCAACACCACCTCGGCGGGCGGCTTGTCCTTGACCGTCGCGTCGGTGATGCCGTGAAAGCGGATCGATTCAACTGGAATCGGCCGTCCGGGATTGACGACGCGGTTAAAGCTTTCCCCCGACAGAATGCGTCCATTGACGATCCGCACCCCGGCGATCGAGACGATTCGGTCGCCCTGGGATGGTTGCAGGCCGGTTGTCTCGGTGTCGAACACGACGAAACTGAGCGATTTCAGCGGTCGTGATCCCAACGCGCCGGTCTCGCGAGCTTGCTCCAGCAAAGCAAGATCGTGGAATTCCGGTCGGGCCGGCAGGGCCGGACGGTCGTGCCGCCGCTGCTCGATCGCCTTGGGAACGGGCAGACGGACGGCACCACCGCTGTGGGTCCGACGCATGTCCGGTGTCGCTCCGGCATGGTGGAGCAGCACGTCGCGCAGGGTGATCCCTCCCAGCGCCGACAGCGGCCGCCCCAGCCAACGCTCCAGATCGGCAAGCTCGATCATTTCGCCGACCCAACTGAATTCGACCCAGCCCGCCTCTTCGTCGGCCCCGGCGGACAGATCGACCGCAGCGATGCCCACCTGCTCGGCGGTGCGGCGGACCAGCGTTTCGATCGCGAGGACCAGCGAGTGCGAGTCGCCGTGCAGCCACACCGGCAACCCGATCACGGTGGCGGAAATATCGCCGTTCAGGCGCGAACAGACGAACGACAACAATTCGGTCGAGACGATATCGGCCATCGGCCACCACGAGGACAACAGGCGGTCATAGCCTTCGGTCAGTCGCCGCACCGAGCGGCTGACGTCGAGGCAATCGCGGTGCGTCTGGGGGGCCTCGCTGGCGGCGGCGGCGATCCGGGCCAGCGGAGCCTCGATCGTCTGGGCCGCCTCGCGCAGCAACTCGGCCCGCCCGGCCAGCCCGGCCAATTGCGGGGCGGCATCGACCAGGGTGACGACATAGCCGGTCACCGGACCGGCGCCGGTGCGGACCAGGCTCATCCGGGCCTGGAACAGCATCCGGTCATCGACCGTCCCGGCCAGAAATGGAACACCCCGGGCCGACCGGTCGAGATGGCCGCACAGACGGTCGAAGATGTGAACCACCGGCTCGCGCGACAAGGTCTCGAACAGCGAACGCCCCAGCCCCAATTCGGCGGTGGCGCGGAGTTGGTCGAAGGCGACTTCGTTATACAGCACCAATTGATGCCGCTGATTGCAGACCAGAACGCCTTCGTGCAGATCGTTGAGGATCGCCGCCAGCCGGTTGGAATTTTCCTCGGACCGGCGGGTGGCGGCCGACAAACCGGCGGCCAGGTCCGACCTGGCCCGAACCATCCGGGCACAAATCTCGTTAACCGCCTCGGGCAGGGGCGAAATCATCGCGAAGCGTTCGGGATCAATACCGGACCGCTCACCGCCATAGGCGATCGCCCGCACCTCGGCCGCCATCTTGCAGATGCTCCGCATCACCAGAAAGTCGATGATTTTCCAAGATACCGCGAACAGGGTGGCGGCCCCGGCCAGCGTGACCAGAATCAGCGCGGTGAAGGATTCGGAAACCAGCGGGCCGCGCGACAGCATCGCCCCCGCGGTGACGATCACCACGACATTGACGGCAAAAGCCGCTGCAAGCCAAGGAAAGGGGCCCCGCCACTTGACCGGCACCGACAGCGTCTCCTCGTAACGATGGCGAACGAAATCTCTGTTCTTCTATCACGCCGATTACAGACGGCGGCGTCAACCCCGTTGATAACCGCGAACCGGGTCTTCGCCCTATCTCCGAACCGCATAGATAAACGGATTCATGGACATATCTATCGACTTCGTCTCGATGAATGCTATAGATTCCCACCTGTTTAAGGGTTTAGCCGGGCGGGGGGCAATGGCTATTGGATGCAGTCGGGGGTCAATTTCCCTTTTAGCCTTTTTTTTCTTTATAGGCGCGTGGTCCGCTGGAGCGGCAACCTTAGAGGATGAGTTAAGCGAAATCATCTCCAATCACCCGCAGATCCAGGCCAAGACCAAGGCGGTCAATTCCGCCACGGAAGGAATCCGTGCCGCGCGGGCGGGCTATTACCCCACGGTGCGGGCTGGCGGCGACCAGGGCAACGAATATATCGACAGCCCGGATCGTCGCTCGGTCCAGGGACGCCCGTTCAACGACCAGCGCCAGACTGCCAACCTGACCGTCACCCAGAAGATTTTCGACGGGTTCGCGACGGAATCCGCCGTCGATGCGGCCAAGATCGGCCGCGACATCTCGACGTCGGACTTGAACGCCACCCGCCAGACCACCCTGCTTGAAGGGACCACCGCCTATCTCGACATCCTGCGCCAGACCCGGCTGGTCGCGCTGTCGCGCGAGAACGAGCGCAAGGTCGCCGAGCAGCTCAATCTCGAAGACGAACGGGTCCGCAAGGGATCGGGCATCACCTCGGACGTGCTGGCGGCGAAGCAGCGGCTCCAGATCGCCAAAGAGCGCCGGGTCAATTTCGAAGGCGGGTTTCACACCGCCGTCGCCCGCTATACCCAGGTGTTCGGCCATGCTCCCGACGTCGCCGCCCTGACCGATCCGCCGATGCCGCTCGACCAGATCCCGGACAGCATCGACGACGTCCTCGCCGCCGCCGAAAAGGGCAACCCGACCCTGGATTCGGCGACGCGCAGCATCGAACTGACCGACGAGCGGCGGCGCGGGGCCGAGGCAGGCTATTGGCCGACCCTCGATCTGGTCGGCAAGGCCGATTACGAAAACGGCAAGAACGCGGTGATCGGGGTCCGCCGCGACTGGTCGGTGCTGCTGGTCGCCAATTGGGAATTGTTCTCGGGCTTCAAGACCAACGCTCAGGTCGCCCAGGCCTCATGGGACCACGCCGCCAGCCGCGACAACCGTCTTCAGACCAGCCGTAAGATCTCCGAGGCGGCCCGCACCGCCTGGCACAAGCTGGAAACCGCCCGCCAGCGTCTCGACCTGCTCGAAAACGCCGCCAACATCGCCGAGGAAGTGTGGGAAGCGCAAAAGCGCAAGCGCGAGGCCGGGAAGGCCACCGTCCAGGAAGTGATGGACGAGGAAACCCGCATCAACGACGCCCGGATCAATTATACCGGGGCCTATTTCGACATGTATCAGGCCGCCTATGAATTGCTGGCGGTGATGGGACGGCTGGAGATCGACAGCCTGAAACGCGACACGCTGCCGCCCTCGCTGGAACGAACCTCGATGACCGCGCCCCGGCCCTCTCCGGTTCCCGCCCCCCGGACGACCGCCCCGTTGGCCCGTCCGACCGCAGCGCCGCAGCCTACTCCCGACACCGAAGCGATCACGGCCCAAGCCAACGAGGCCAATACCGCGATGCTGGAGCGGGTCCGCACCCTGATGCTCCGGCATAGCGGGGAATAAAAAAAGCGGTCGATCCCAGTCTCACAGGACGACCGCCCGGATCGAAGGCTCCGGTCGGGAGAAGAGGCAACGCCTCGCCTCCCGACCGGTCGAACCTTTCGCCTACAAGGCTCCCCAGATCTGGCGGGCATATTCCGCAACAGTCCGGTCAGACGAGAATTTCCCCATCCGGGCGACGTTCAAAATCGCCTTGCGAACCCACAGATCGGGATCGGCAAAGGTACGGTCGGCCCGTTCCTGCGCCGCGAGATACTGTGCGAAATCGGCGGTGAGCAGATAATGATCGCCGCCCACCGTCAGGGTGTCGATCAGGGCGCGATAGCGGTCGGGCTCGTCGGGAGAGAAGAACCCGGTTCCGATCATGTCGAGCGCCGAGGCCAGTTCCTTGTCGGCCCGCACCGCAGCGCAGGCGTCATAGCCATCGACACGGTAACGAGCGACTTCCTGCGCGGTCAGCCCGAACAGGAACATGTTTTCCTCGCCGACCTCTTCGCAGATCTCGACATTGGCGCCGTCCCAGGTGCCGATGGTCAAGGCCCCGTTCATCGCCATCTTCATGTTGCCGGTGCCCGACGCCTCGGTTCCGGCGGTCGAAATCTGCTCGGACAGATCGGCCGCGGGCATCACCAGTTCGGCGGTCGAGACGTTGTAATTGGGCAAGAACACCAACCGCAGCCGCCGACCGACCAGCGGGTCGTTGTTGACCACTTCGGAGATGTCGTTGACCAGCTTGATGATCAGCTTGGCAAGGTGATAGCCGGGAGCCGCCTTGCCGCCGATAATCACGGTGCGGGGTTGGGATTCCAGCAACGGATTGGCTCGAATGCGGGAATAGCGGACCACGACGTGCAGCAGGTTAAGCAGCTGACGCTTGTATTCGTGGATACGCTTGACCTGAACGTCGAACAGCGAGGTGGGATCGACCCCGATGCCCAAACGCTGCGAGATCATCACCGCGACATCGCGCTTGTTGGCGTTCTTGATCTCGGCGAAGGCGGCGCAGAACTCGGGATCGTCGGCAAAGGGTTCGAGACGGCGCAACTGGTCGAGATCGGTGTACCAGCCATCGCCGATCTTCTGGGTGATCAGCGCCGACAGACGCGGATTGGAGGCTAGCATCCAGCGCCGGGGCGTGACGCCGTTGGTCAGGTTGATGATCTTGCCGGGCGACAGATGCTCGAAATCGGAAAAGATCGTGCTCTTCATCAGTCCGGTATGGATCGCGGCGACGCCGTTGACCTTGTGGCTGCCGATCACGGCCAAGTGGGCCATCCGCACCCGGCGATCTCCCCCTTCGGCGATCAGCGACACCCGGTTCAGCAATTCGGCATCGCCGGGATGGCGATAGCGAACGCCTTGCAGGAACTCGTGATTGAGCTGATAGACGATTTCGAGATGGCGCGGCAGAACCCGCGAGAACAGATCGACCGACCAGGTCTCCAGCGCCTCGGGCAACAAGGTGTGGTTGGTGTAGGCGCAGCAGCCCCGGGTGATCTCCCACGCCCGTTCCCACGGCAGTTCGTGCTCATCGACCAGCACCCGCATCAATTCGGCCACCACCATCGCCGGGTGGGTGTCGTTGAGCTGGATCGCCACCTTGTCGGGCAGCTTTTCCCAATCGGAATGGCTTTTGCGGAAGCGAGCCAGAATGTCCTGGATCGACGCGGCGACGAAGAAATATTCCTGCTTGAACCGCAGTTCCTTGCCGCGCTCGGTCATGTCGGAGGGATAGAGCACCTTCGACAGCGTCTCGGACTCGTTCTTGTCGCGAACGGCCTCGATATAATTACCGGCATTGAAGTATTTGAGATCGAACTCGCGGGTCGATTTCGCCGACCACAGCCGCAGATTGTTGACGCTCTTGCCGCCGAAGCCGGGAACCGGCACGTCATAGGCCATCGCCATCACTTCTTCGGCATCGACCCATTGCGAGCAATTATAGCCCCGGCTATCGCGGAAATGAATCACCCGACCGCCGAAGCGGACCGGGAAGATCACGCCCGGACGGGGGAATTCCCATGGATTGCCGTAGCGCAGCCAGTTTTCCGGGCTTTCGACCTGCCAGCCATGCTCGATATGCTGGGTGAACATGCCGTAATCGTACCGGATGCCATAGCCGAACCCGGCCACACCCAGCGTCGCCATCGAATCGAGCAGGCAGGCGGCAAGACGGCCAAGGCCGCCATTGCCCAGCGCCGCTTCGACCTCCCAGGCCGCGACTTCCTCGAAATCCTGTCCCAATTCGCCGAGCGCCTCGCGCACAGCATCGTACAGCCCAAGATTGATCAGGCTGTTGACCAGGGTGCGACCGATCAGGAATTCCATCGACAGGTAATAAACCCGCTTCGAATCCGCTCGGTAATAGCCATTCAGGGTCGGCATCCAGCCCTGGGTAACGCGGTCGCGCACCGCATGGGCCGCCGCCAGAAACCAGTCGCGCGCGGTCGCGGTGACCGCTTCCTTGCCAACGGTATAGAGAAGATGGCTGCTGATCGCCGTCTTCAGCCCCTCGACATCGTCGCGTGACGAATGTGCCGCCGCAGGCTCTGCTTTATTCATCGATTTTTTCCCGCCCGCCATAAAAACCTCTTTCCCGCCATTCCTTCACGAAATCGCGGATTTGAGCAAGAGTGGTTATACGCTGTCCCCGCCCGGTTGGAACAGGGGCCGCCGTCCGTCGCGTGCCGCGAAGCCCCGAGCCAACGAACGGATATGCTCGTCGGCCAGAATCTCGGCGGTGTCGTGCGGATAGCGGTGCCGCCAGTTCGGATGTTCCGTCGTGGTGCCCGGCAAATTCATTTGGAGATCGAGTCCGAGGACGTCCTCGATCTGAACCATCGCGAGCCGCGACCGCGACCGCCCGAGAAAGGCGTGAGCGGCGGCGGCCAGTTCGACCGCCCGATCGTCAGCAAGATCCCCCGCGATCGGAAAATCGCCCGACAGAACGCCTTCGCCCGCCAGTGTCCGGACCAGGGCGACGCGGTCATGGGCGCGCTGCCCCCGCTCCTCATCGGCCTGCCCCGGACGGGGATAGAGGTCGAGCGCCTCGCGCCGGTCGATATCGTGACCCGACCACCATGCCCGCGCCGAGGGCAGATCGTGCGTGGCGAAGATCGCCAGCGCCTGCTCGTCGAAGCGATCCGAGGCGCGGAAGCGGTCGGCGTTTTCCTTCTCGAACACCATCACCCGATAGGCGAAGATGCCAGCCTGCACCATCCGTTCGCGAAATCCGTCGGGAACGGTGCCGAGATCCTCGCCGATCACCAGGCAGCGGTTGCGGCGGCTTTCCAGCGCCACCAACCGGAACAGATCCTCGACCGGATAGCGGACATAGGCCCCCTGATCGGCGGAGAGGCCCGGCGGCACCCAATAAAGACGCTGCAACGCCATCGCATGGTCCAGCCGCAACGCCCCGGCATGACGCATGTTGGCCCGCATCACCGCGATGAACGGGGCATAGGCCCGTTCGGGCAGCGCCAGCGGGTTGAACGGCAGCAGGCCCCAATCCTGGCCCTTGAGCGCCAGCGGATCGGGCGGGGCACCGACCGAGACGCCCAGCGCCAGACTGTCTTGTTCCAGCCAGGATTCGCCGCCATCTCCGGCGATGCCGACCGCCAGATCGCGATAGAGCCCGATCGCCGCCCCGGCATCGGTTCCGGCGCGATGCGCCCGCTCCAACTGCCGGTCGGCAACGAATTGCAGCCAGTGATAGAACGCGATCCGGTCCTCATGCTCGGCGGCAAAGCGAACCACCCCGGCCGCGCCGGGACGGCGCAGATCCTCGGGCCACGTCCGCCAATAAGGCGTCCCCGCCGCGATCATTGTCTCGTGCAGCGCCTCGAACAGGGCGAACTGACGGGCGCGCTCGCCCCCAGCGTGGCGAAACGCCTCGAACGCGGCCTGATCGTCCGATTGGCGAAAAGCGCGGAACAGCGCCTCCAGGATCGGTCGGGCCAGCCGCGCCGCCGCGTCGTAATCGACCAGTCCGGGCTCGCGCGCCCGACCCAGCATCGCCTGGAACGCCGGGGCGGCATACAGCCGTCGCGCCTCGCGGCAGGTGGCGAATTCGGGAATCGATTCGATGTCGATATAGGCGGTGTTGAGGAACATCCGGCTCGACGGCGCATAGGGGCTAAAGCGCTCGGGCTGGCTGGGAAACAGGGCGTGGAGCGGATTGACCCCGATGCAGGACGCCCCCAGCTTCGCCGCCCCCTCGGCCAGTTCGGCCAGCGATTCGTAGCCGCCCAACCCCCAATCGCGCGGCGAGCGCAGAGCGTAGATCTGGGTGGCGATGCCCCAGGCTCCCGGCGCCTGCGCCAGCACCGGGGGAACATAGGCCCGCGACGGCGCGACGATCAGCGATTGCTCGGCCCGCGCCCCCTCCGGCCCGGTCAGAACCAGACGGTGATAGCCGGACGGCGGCAAAGCGGGCAAAGCGAGGAAACGGCGGCACAAGACGACGCCATCGACGCTTCGCACCTCGCCGTCGCCGAGGTCGGCGGGACGGAAGCTGCCGCTATGGACGATCCCCAATTCTTCTTCGAGCCGCCAGGAAAAGACCTGCCCATCGGCCGCGACCGGCAGAACCACCGCGAGCGATGGCGCGCCCGAGCCTTCCTCCAGCACCCGGACCGGGTCGATCCAGCGCCGCCACGGCCGGGTTTCCAGCACGGACAGGCTGGCTTTGACCTCGGACTCGTCGGCGGCGGGAAAGCCCATCGCCGCCAGGAACACCCGCTTTGTCTCGGGCGGAACCACCCGCCACTGACCGAAGAAGTCCCACCATCCGTCCTCGATGCCGGCAAGATTTGCCAGCCGGTCGAGGGCTGAAATCCCGGTCATGGCCCGTTTCCTTCCTGTATGTCGCGGACGAAACCCCGTCCGCCGCTGACGCCGCGCAGCACGGCAAGCGACCGCGGCCTCAGCGCATAGGTGATTCCAGCGGCCCAGGTTCCGGACGGCAATCCGGTCTGAGTCTCGGCGGTGTCGAACACCACCTCCCACGCCTGCCCCAGCGTCGCGGGCGGCAGGATATAGGGAACCGATTCGTGATAGGCGTTCATCAGGACCAGGAAGGTGTCGCCCGCCTCTTCCAGCCCCTTGGGCTCGTCGATCCCGGCCACGCCACCGCCCAGGACGAAGCCCAGCGAGCGGGCGTAGGGCAGCGTCCAATCGGCCTGGGTCATCTCGCGTCCCTCGGGGGTGACCCAGATGATGTCCTTCAGAACCAGATTGGGCAGGCGCTTGCCTTCGAGGAAGCGGGCGCGGCGGAACACCGGATTGTCGCGCCGCAGCTTGATCAGGATGCGGACGAAGGCCAGCATCTCCTCATCGACATTGTTCCAATCGACCCAGCCGATCGCGTTGTCCTGGCAATAGGCGTTGTTGTTGCCGTTCTGAGTCCGGCCCAATTCGTCCCCGGCCAGGATCATCGGCACCCCTTGCGACAGCAGCAGGGTGGCGAACAGATTGCGGGCCTGGCGCTGACGCAACGCGGTGATCTCGGGATAAGGGCTCTCGCCGTCATGGCCGCAATTCCATGAATAGTTGGAATCGGTGCCGTCGGCATTGCCCTCGCCATTGGCTTCGTTGCGCTTGCGCTGATAGGTCACCAGATCGCGCAGGGTGAAGCCGTCGTGGCAGGTAACGAAGTTGAGGCTGGCGGTGGGACGGCGGCCGCCCCACGAAAACAGGTCGGCCGAGCCGGTCAGACGCGAGGCCAGATCGCCGATCATCCCCCCCTCGCCCGACCAGAAGCGGCGGACGGTGTCGCGGTAACGCCCGTTCCATTCCGACCAGCCGGGCGGGAAGCGTCCCAGCCGATAGCCGTCGCCGCCCAGATCCCACGGTTCGGAAATCAGCTTCACCCGCGACAGGACCGGATCCTGGCGCACCGCGTCGAGGAAGCTCGACCCGCCGGAATCAAAGCCGTTGCGGCCGCGTGCCAGCGCCGAGGCAAGATCGAAGCGGAAGCCATCGACCCGCATCTCCTCGGCCCAATAGCGCAGCGAATCCATCACCATCTGCAACACGCGGGGATGGGTCAGGTTCAGCGTGTTGCCGCAGCCGGAATAATTCTCGTACCAGCGCGGATTGCCCGCACGCAGAACGTAATAACTGGCATTGTCGATGCCGCGGAACGACAGGGTCGGCCCCAGATGGTTGCCCTCGGCGGTGTGGTTGTAGACCACGTCGAGGATCACCTCGATCCCCGCCTCGTGCAGGCGCTGGACCATGCTCTTGAAGTCGCGATGGGCGCTGGTGACGTAATAGCGCGGATCGGCGGCAAAGAAACCGATCGTGTTGTAGCCCCAGAAATTACGCAGCCCCTTCTCGACGAGGTGGCGCTCGTCCACCATCGCCTGAATCGGCAGCAATTCGATGCTGGTCACCCCCAGCGACTTCAAATGACCGATCACGCCGGGCTGGGCCAGACCGAGAAAGCTGCCGCGATAGGCTGGCGGCACCCCGGGATGGGCCATCGTCAGACCGCGAACATGGGCCTCGTAGACGATCGTCCGCGACCACGGCACCGCAGGACGGCGGTCGTCGCCCCAAGTGAACGCGGTGTCCAACACCCGGCATTTCGGCATGAATCGGGCATTGTCGCGGCGGTCGGCGACCAGATCCTGGCGCGGGCCGCCGACGCGAAAGCCGAAATGGGCGTCGGTCCAGGTCAGCTCGCCGCTCAACGCCTTGGCATAGGGGTCGAGCAGCAGCTTGTGCGGGTTGAAGCGATGGCCGGCATTGGGGTCGTAAGGCCCCCAGACGCGATAGCCGTAGAGCTGGCCCGGCCGCACGTCCTGCAAATAGCCGTGCCAGATCTGATCGGTATATTCGGGCAGAACCACCCGTTCGATCTCGCGTTGACCGCGACTATCGAACAGGCACAGTTCTACCCGCTGGGCGTTGGCGGAAAACAGCGCGAAGTTAACGCCGTTGCCGTCCCAGGTGGCTCCCAGCGGGTTCGGAGAGCCGGGTAAAAGGCGGCGGGCGTTCATGTAATCCTCGACGGGCGGCTGGGGGGAGAAACGGAAACCTTGATGCGGCACACCTCTAATATGACGACAATCGTCTTCGTGAAGATGTCGGGCAGGACGATACTACCCTTATCCGTCGCGCTTGAATACCGAGACGGACAGCGGGGGCAGACGCAACAGGATTGACCAGCTATGGCCGTGCCAGGGCACGTCCTCGGCCTCGACACCGCCGTTATTGTGAATGTTGGCCCCGCCATACCATTCGGAATCGGTATTGAGAATCTCGCGATAGAAGCCGGATTCGGGCACACCGATCCGATAGCCCTCGCGCACGACGGGGGTAAAGCTGCCGACGACGATGACGCAATCGTGCGGATCGACGCCCCGACGCAGCCAACTCAGCACCGAATTGTCGCGGTCGTTGCAATCGATCCAGGCAAAGCCGCGCTGGTCGTTGTCGAGCTGATGCAGGGCCGGTTCGGTGCGATAGAGCCGGTTGAGGTCGGACACCAGACGGCTGACGCCGAGGTGACGGGGGGAGTCGAGCAAATGCCAGTCGAGGCTGCAATCGACGTTCCACTCGCGCTCCTGAGCGAACTCGCCGCCCATGAACATCAGCTTCTTGCCCGGCTGCATCCACATGAAGCCGAAATAGGCGCGCAGATTGGCGAAACGCTGCCAATCATCGCCCGGCATCCGCCCGATCAGCGATCCCTTGCCGTGCACCACTTCGTCATGCGACAGCGGCAGCACGAAATTCTCGTGATAGGCATAAAGCTGGGCGAAGGTCAGTTCGTCGTGGTGATAGCGGCGGTGGATCGGATCCTTCGAGAAGTAATCGAGGGTGTCGTGCATCCACCCCATGTTCCATTTGAAGCCAAAGCCCAGGCCGCCCAGATGGACCGGACGTGACACCATCGGCCATGCGGTCGATTCCTCGGCGATGGTGACGGCACCGGGATGCTCGGCATAAACCATCTGGTTCATCCGGCGCAGGAAGTCGATCGCCTCCAGATTCTCGTTGCCGCCGAAACGGTTGGGCAGCCAGTCGCCCGGCTCGCGCGAGTAATCGAGATACAGCATCGACGCCACCGCATCGACCCGAAGCCCATCGACGTGGAATTCCTCCAGCCAATAGAGCGCGTTGGCGCACAGATAGTTCATCACTTCGGTGCGGCCGAAATTGTAGATCAGGGTGTTCCAGTCGCGATGGACGCCCAGGCGCGGATCCTGATGCTCGTACAGATGGGTTCCATCGAACCAATGCAGCCCGTGCGGATCGCTGGGGAAGTGGGCCGAAACCCAATCAATGATGACGCCGATGCCGCGCTGATGCAGCCGTTCGATCAGAACGCGGAAATCGTCGGGCGAGCCATAGCGCGAGGTCGGCGCGAACAGCCCGACCGGCTGATAGCCCCACGACCCCCCGAACGGGTGTTCGTGGACCGGCAGGAACTCGACATGGGTAAAGCCCATCGCCGAGACGTACTCGACCAGTTCGTCGGCCATCTCGAGATAGGTCAGCGGCCGGTTGCCGTCGGACGGATTGCGCCGCCACGAGCCCAGATGCACCTCGTAGATGCTGACCGGAGCATGGCGGTCGTTGTGACGCTGGCGCGACTGCATCCAGTCGGCGTCCGACCATTCCCATTTCGGCTGGTGCCAGACCTTCGACGCCGTCTTGGGCGAGCGTTCGGCCCAGGTGCCGCATGGGTCGGCCTTCAACGGCAGCATCACGCCGCCGCGCGCGACGATCTCGTACTTATAGATCGAGCCATGACCGAGAGCGGGCAGGAACAGTTCCCATACCCCGGCATCGTGGCGCAGCCGCATCGGATGGCGACGCCCGTCCCACGAATTGAAGTCGCCCACCACCGAGACCCGCTCGGCATTCGGCGCCCACACCGAGAACAGAACGCCATCGACTCCATCGATGGTGCGGGGATGCGCGCCCAGGACCTGATAGAGGCGCATATGCGTCCCTTCGGCCAGCAAATGGATGTCGAGCGGGCCAAGCTGGGCCGGGAAACGATAGGGGTCGTCGATCTCCTCGACCAATCCATCGGGACAGATCGTCCGCAAACGGTATCCGGCCACGCCATCGTCGGGAAGACGGGCGGCAAACAGACCGTCGGGATGGACCCGGGTCATCGCGATCGGCTCGCCCCCGGCCAGAACGAAAACTTCGGCGGCCTGGGGCTGGAAGCTGCGCACGACCACCCCCCCATTGGCAGGGTGGGGGCCAAGAACGGCGAATGGATCGCCATGCCGCCCGGCGGCCAGGGCATCGGCATCGCCGGGCTTGATCAGAACGGGGATCTCGCGCATGCGGACTCCTTAGAACACGGGCCAACGGGGGATCGTAAGGGATACCGGACAGTGTCCCTGTGGGTCCTTCGTCGAAGTGTCATCGCTTTCGCCAGGATTGGCAAAAGCGGATTTCGCAGCCCGGCCTTTCCAATTAACAGTGAAGTCGCAAATGGCAAAGGACTTCGATCACCCGATCGCCGGATTGATCGCAAAGCCTGCGTATGCAGGCGAAAAAACGCCGTCGGGACCGTTCTAAAGCCGCCACACCCGATTTAGCACCGCCGACGGGGTAAAAACCTGTTACTGTTTAGCGATATCTCTCTGCCGTCTGGGGGGTAATGCAAAGATGAGCGTCCTCGCCAAACTCTCAGGCCTGATTGCCGCCGGGCTGGTACTGATCGTCGTCTACCTGTCGATCGCCGCCTCCGGAGCGTTCTCCGGCGCGGTCGCCGACCCCTCGCCCTCCACCAGCCCGCTGGGGCTCGCCGTCTATGTCGGCCTGCTTCTCACGGCGGTCTGCGGCGCACTGATCATGCTGTTGGCCACCTCGGGCGGAGGGACACCGGGCAAGGACTGAAGCCCCCTCCCCGCTTACGGCGTCGCTTTGACGCCGCTGTCGTTTTTGCGCGCATCCGTCTCGCTGCCATCGTCAAAGATGTTGAACAGCTTGCGGAGGAATCCGGGCGTCAGCGCCGACAGCGGATTGACCGTCACCGACGGATCGTCCGCCGCTCCCTTCATCGTGTAATTGAAGGCGATGACGCCGCCGCCCTTCTCTCCCCCGGTGATCAGCCAGCCCAGCAGCGGAATCCGCCCCAGCGCGCTGTTCAGCACATAGGCCGGGACCACCGTCCCCTCGATCGCCAGACGCGAGCGGTCGAGGTCGATCTGGCCCTTGGCGGTGATCCCCAGCGCGGCCCCCCAGGCGCGGGCGTCCTTCAACTCCAGCAATCCGTTGGCATAGACGAACGGCGCGTCCAGCGACGAAAAGCCAACCCCTTCGCCCTGCAACACATCGACGATCCCGGTCAGTGCCGCGACGGTCAGCAGACGGGCCAAAGCGGGGGCATTGCGGATGTGATAATCGGCGACCTTGACCGTACCGATCAACGGCTGGTCGGCGCGACTGTCGTCGATATATCCATCGACGGTCAGATCACCGCCGACCAGATCGTCGAATACGTCGAAGGTCCGGGCGACCGCCCCGGCATCCTCGGAGACGACGGCAAAGCTGCGCCGCCGCGCCGCATCGCTGGTCAGGGTGGCCGACAGCGACTTGCCGCCGTCCAGCACGCCCTTCAGCGACAGCGCCCGCCAATCCTGGGCGTCGCGATGGAGTGACAGGGCGGCCTGACGCACCGCTCCCTTGTCCGACACCCACAGGGATTGAACATTGGCGACGATTCCCATCGGGGGCGACTTCTTAGCGTCCTTCGAGCGATCCTCGTCCGCGGACAGGACCGGCTGGGCATCGAAGCTGGGGCCGGTGAAGACGATGTCAAAGCCGCCGCCCTGGCGCAGGGTCACGCTGCCCTCGCCTTGGGTCCGTCCATAGGACAGCCGCGACAGATCGACCCGCCGTAACACGCTGTCGGCGACGAACGCAGCCGAACCACGCGCCTCCAGATCGCCTGACAGGACGATAAAGCGGGGAATCGTGGCGACTTGGCGGCGGTCGAGCCGGATCGAAGCCTCGGCGGTGCCCGGCTTGCCCGGCTCCTTGGTCCAACCCAGTCCGGGCAGGGTCAGCCGCGCCGGAGCCAGATCAAGGCGGGCCTCGATATCGCCCCGGCCGCCATCGCCGAAAGTGACGCTGACATCGGCCGCGACCGGACCGGTCAGGAACGATCCGGCGTCAAGACCAAGACGGCGGCGCTGCTCGTCGGTAACGGCGGCCGCCTTCAGATGATAGCGGCTGCGGAAGGGCGCTCCCTTCGCCGAGAAATTCTCGCGCCAGACAAGCGTCGCGGGCATCCCGCCCAGACTGACCGAACCGGCGGCGTCCAGCCCCTTGCCATCGACGGTAAGCTCGAGCGCACCGCCATCCAGATCCTGCCCCAGCGCAACCTTGGGCAGCGACAGCGACTTCACCGACGCCTGGGCCAGGATTTCCAGATCGTCGAGCCGCAACGTCTTTAACAGCGGGAATTTCAGCGACAGTCGGGTGGAGGCCTCGCCCCCGGCCTTGCCCGGCTCGATCCCCAGCGCCTGGGCATAGCGCAAGGGCGGGCTGTCGAGCAGCCGGAGCGCGTCGGGAATCGGCCCGGCGATGGTAAGCGCGATATCGGCGAATTGATCAAACTGATCGAGACCGGTGAATCCGACCAGACCGTCTTTCAGTTTAAGGCCATAGACCTCGCCCGCGGTCAGGGCGATCTGCATCGAATGCGCGTCGTAAGTCACATTGGCCGCCACCCCCCGCGCGGGCGGCATCGGATGGAGATAATCGACGGTAACGCCCTCGGCGCGAATGAGTCCGCCGACATGATCGAGCACCAGATCGTCAGGCTTGCCGCCAGGGGGCAGATGAGCCGCCAGCGCCAGAGTCGCTTCGTGGACGATGCCCTTCGACAGGTTAGGAACCACCCAGTCGCGGGCGTTCTGGCCCAGCCCTTGCGGCCACAGATCGCGCAGCCGATCGACCGGCAGATCGCGCACCACGGCGTCGAGCCGCACCGGGCCACCGGCGGCGGTCGCCAGCCCCTCCAGTGCCCCCGTCATGTTCAGTGTCGAGCCCGCACCGAAATCGAGTTTCAGCCCGGCCAGATCGATCCGACCGCTGGCGCGGTCATAGCCGCCGCGCACCTGGACCCCGTCGAGATGGATCACGCTTTCGACCAGCGGCGGCGGTGGGGTGATGCTGCCCGCACCGCCGGTCAGATCGACGTCCAGCCGCTCCACCTGCCCTTCGCGGTCGAATTTGACCCGAACCGAGCCGGTCAACGGCAGATCGAGCGTTGCCAGCGGTGTCAGAATCCCGCCGAACCGGGCCAACACAGCCGGACGCAGTGCCGAGAAACGGGCCAAACCGTCGGCCGTCTCGGTATCCTTGCGATAAGAGGCCTCGACATCCAGCCCGATCGTATTGCCGTCCAGTTCCAGTCTGGCCCGTCCGGTGACGATCAGCCCGGACTCGGCACGGCGAAAGGTCAGGTCGGACTCAGGAACCCGCCATTGTCGCCCGAGAACCCGATCATCGACGATCACCTCGGCGGCGCGGATCGTCAGCGATTGCAGGGTCCGTCCCGGCTTGGCCGGATCGGGATCGCCCAGCAGGGCATCGCGGATCGCATCGCCGACCGCCTCGGAATCCGGACTGGGATCGGCCTCTTCGGCCCGGTTGTTGACACCGAGATGGACCCGCCCATCGGGATCGCGTATCAGCTTCAGCCGGGGGCCGTACAGCCGGATCGCGTTGGGAGCGACGATCCCCGACAGCAATGCCCGGCCGCTCAGATTGAACGACATGTCGGGGACGACGGCAATCTGCTGGCCGCCCTGTCCATAGGCGCGGACGTCGAACGCATGGATTTCGAGCAGACGGCCGCTGTCTCCCGCCATCAGTACGGTGGTGCCCAGCCGCACGGACAGCGACCCGTCGCGGGCTGCCAGGGCGTCCTCGATCGCCGGAGTGAGGAAATCCAGCACGATCGGCCCCTGCGACAACCGCCAGGCCAGCAAGGCCGCCCCGATCAGCCCGCCGACCAGAAGCAGCCCCAGCGCCCGGAAAAACACGTTGACGGCACCGTGGACCACGCGCCTCCCCCTTACCCGTTCGATCGATGAAAGGAAACCACCGGCGCGCTTGACCCCTGGTCAAGCATTCCGCAGTGTTGCAAGCAACCATAACAACCGAGGTGGCACAAGGTGCGATTTCCCGCAATTCCGTCTTTGCTTCCCCGTGTTGCAGATACGTCCCGCATCGAATTGGGGCTGGCCCGCTGGGCCGAAGCCGCCGCCTGCATCGACGATCCCGCCTTGGCCGCACGGATGCGCGCCCTGCCCGACGATCGCGACATTGGGCCGCTGCTGCGCGCCGTGTTCGGCAACAGCCCGTTCCTGACCCATTGCCTCGAGACCGAACCGGCCTTCCTGGCCCGGCTGCTCGATTTCGGGCCTGACGCGACGCTGGAGGCGTTGCTGGACGGACTGGCCACCGATCTTGCCGCCGAAAGCGATCAGGTCCGGCTGATGCGGGTGCTGCGGGTGGCGAAGCGGCAGGGAGCCCTGCTGGCCGGTCTGGCCGATCTCGCCGGAGCCTGGAGCCTGGAGCAGGTCACCCGCGCTTTGTCGCGACTGGCCGATGCCGCGATCGCGCTGGCGCTTGACGCCTTGCTGCGCCGCGCCGGCGAACGGGGCGATCTCAGCCTTGCCGACCCGACCTGTCCCTCGGTCGGATCGGGGATCGTCATCCTGGGGATGGGCAAACTGGGCGCGTTCGAGCTCAATTACTCCAGCGATATCGACCTGATCGTCCTCTACGATCCCGACCTGTTGACCTATACCGGCCGCAAAAGCGTCCAGGAATGCGTGGTGGCGCTGACCCGCGATCTGGTCCGAGTGCTCGACGAGCGCACCGCCGACGGCTATGTCTTCCGCACCGATCTGCGCCTGCGCCCCGACCCCAGTTCGACCCCGGCGGCGGTGTCGCTGGCCGCCGCCGAAACCTATTACGAAAGCTTCGGACAGAATTGGGAACGCGCCGCGATGATCAAGGCGCGCCAAGTCGCGGGCGATGTCGAGACCGGGACCGCGTTCCTGAAATTCCTCCGCCCATTCATCTGGCGCAAATCGCTCGATTTCGCCGCGATCGCCGATATCCACTCGATCAAGCGCCAGATCAACGCCCATCGCGGCAGCCGCACCATTGCCGTCGCCGGTCACAACGTCAAACTGGGGCGCGGCGGCATCCGCGAGATCGAGTTTTTCGCCCAGACCCAGCAATTGATCTGGGGCGGGCGTCAGCCCGAATTGCGGCTGTCCCGCACGGTGGAGACGCTGGCGGCGCTGGCCCAAGCCGGGCATGTCGGCGACGAGGTCGCCCAATCGCTGACCGAAGCCTATCGCTATCTGCGCCGCCTCGAACACCGGCTTCAGATGATCGACGACAAGCAGACCCAGACCCTGCCGACCGATCCGGCCCTGCTCGACGGCATCGCCGCGTTCATGGGCCATGCCGATTTCGATGAGTTCGCCGCCGCCCTGACGGTGCGGCTGCAAACCGTCGAGGGCCATTACGCTCATCTGTTCGAGGACGCCCCGGCCTTGTCCGCCCATGGCGATCTGGTCTTCACCGGCGGCGACAACGATCCCGAGACAGTCCGTACCCTCAATTCGATGGGCTTTACCAACGCCGACGCGGTGTGTTCGACCCTGCGCGGCTGGCACCATGGCCGGGTCCGCGCCACCCGCTCGACCCGCGCCCGCGAATTGCTGACCGAACTGACCCCGACGCTGCTGGAGGCGCTGGCCAACACCGCCGCCCCCGACGACGCCTTCCTCCGCTTCGACGAGTTTCTGGGCGGCCTGCCCGCCGGAGTACCGCTGTTCTCGTTGTTCCACGCCAATCCGACCCTGCTCGAACTGGTGGCCGAGATCATGGGCGACGCGCCGTTGCTGTCGGCCCACCTCGCCCGCCACCCCTCGCTGCTGGATTCGGTGTTGCAGGCCGGGTTCTTCGCCCCGCCGCCCGGCCTCGACAGCCTGATCGGCGAACTCGACCGCGCGCTGGAACAGGCCGACGATTTCCAGCAGGTGCTCGACGTGGTGCGGCGCTGGGCCAACGACCGCAAATTCCAGGTCGGCGTGCTGACCCTGCGCGCGGTGATCAGCCCGGCCGAGGCCGCCCGCGCCTTGTCCGACATCGCCGAGGCGGTGATCGACCGCCTCGCGCCCCGGGTCGAGGATGAATTCGCCCGCACCCATGGCCGGGTGCCGGGCGGGGCCTGGGTCATTCTGGCGATGGGCAAGGCGGGCGGACGCGAGATGTCGGCGACCTCGGACCTCGACCTGATCCTGATCTATGACGCGCCCCCCGAATCCGAGGAATCCGACGGTACCCGTCCGCTGGCGGTGGCGACCTGGTTCGCCCGGCTGACCCAACGGATGGTCAACGCCCTGACCGCGAAGACCGGCGAAGGCACCTTGTACGAGGTCGATATGCGACTGCGGCCGTCGGGCCATTCTGGCCCGATCGCCTCGAGCCTGGAAGCCTTTGCCCGCTATCAGACCGAAGCGGCGTGGACCTGGGAGCATATGGCGCTGACGCGGGCGCGGGTGGTCGCGGGCGATCCCGCTCTGGCCGACCGGGTCGAAGCGGTGCTGCGCGAGACCTTGACCAAACGGCGCGACCCCGACCGGCTGGTAACCGACGTCGCCGAAATGCGCGAGCGGATCGCCAACGAACACAAAGCCGTCAGCGGCTGGGAGGTCAAGCATCGCCGCGGCGGGCTGGTCGATATCGAATTCATCGCCCAAACCCTGCAATTGGCGCACGGAGCCGATTATCCCGCCATCTTGTCGCCCAACACCGCCGAGGCGCTGTCGCGCGCCCGCGCCGCCGGTCTGCTCGGGCTGGGCGACGCGGCGATTCTGGACGAGGCGCTGGCGCTATGGTCAGCGGTGCAGACGGTGCTGCGCCAGACCCTGCCCGGCGGCTTTGACGAACGCACCGCCTCGCGCGGGTTAAAGGATTTGCTGGCCCGCGCTGCCGGGCTGGGCGATTTCAAAAGCCTCGTCGATCGGATGGACGATTGCGCCCAGGCCGCGTTCGAGGTGTTCACCCGGCTGGTGGACGAGCCCGCCCGCCGCCTTCGTCCCCCCTCGTAAGGAAGCCCGATCATGACGACCACCCCTCTTGGCCAACCCGCCCCCGCTTTCGCCCTCGAAACCGAAGACGGTCCGGTCACGCTGGCCGATTATGCCGGTCGCACCCTGGTGCTGTATTTCTATCCCAAGGACGACACGTCGGGCTGCACCACCGAGGCCAAATCGTTCCGCGATGCCTTCGCCGATTTCCAGGCCGCCGGGATTGATATCCTGGGGGTGTCGCGGGATTCGGTCGCCAGCCACGTCAAGTTCCGCACCAAGCACGAGTTGCCGTTCCGCCTGGGTTCGGATTCAACCGGCGCGGTCACCGAAGCCTATGCGGTGTGGAAAGAGAAAAGCATGTACGGCCGCACCTATTTCGGGATCGAACGCTCGACCTTCCTGATCGGCCCCGATGGGACGCTGAAGGCGGAATGGCGCAAGGTCAAGGTCCCCGGCCATGCCGCTGCGGTGCTGAAAGCGGCGACAGCGGGATAGAGCGTTCCGAAAGGCCGGGGCCTTCCGTCCGGGATGCCCCGCCTATTTCCCCGCCGCATCGGACTTTTTCTTCATGTGCCGCATCAACTGGGCGCAGGGGTCTTCCCGCTCGGCCCGGCCGGTGAACCACACCGCGTCGAACGGCGGGCTCTCGGCGGCGGGATCGGTGACTGCCGCCTCTATTTCGATCAGACCGAGCGAAAACACGTTGAGGCTCGGCGCGATCTGACGCAGCCGCTCCGGCACGCCGCGATCGGTGCGGGCATGCCCGGCCCCGGCGATCAGCACCACCGGACCGGTGCCGGGACGCTGGGCCAAAGCGGCAACGGTCGCGGCCATCTCGGCATCGCGGGCGCGCTGGACCCGCACCATCGCCGGAATCGCGCTGTCCGGCATCATGTTGCAATGGCTGGAACGGATTTCGTCGGCCAGCGCGGCGGCGAACGCCTCGGGCAGCGGGGTATCGAGCCCCAACCGCGCCGCCTGTTCGGCCGGTTCGGCGCGGCGGGCGATCTGACGGGTCAGATCGGCGGGCAGATTGGCGGCGGACAGGGTTCCCCCCGCCGCCAGCGCCGCCTCGGCGATCGGGCGATACATCTGCCAATCGGGCCACCCCCGCTCGTTCCAGCGCAGGGCCTCGCCCAAGCCGTCGAGATCGTGGACAGCTTCATCGAGATCGGCCTGCCGGTCGCGGTCGATCATCTCGAACGCCACCTGCGGCTTTTTCCCGGCAGCGACCAGAGCACGGACCGCCCAAGCCTGACCTGCATGATGATCGGGGTTGTCGTGGGTTTCGCCCAGCACCACCACCTGAGCCGAACCAAGCAGCGCTTCCAGGTCCGAAACAGTGAGGAACCGCCCGGTCCGGGGCTGCCAGATCCGCCCGGCCAGGGGATGATCCGAGGCGATCACCGGTGGTGGCGGCGAAGAGCAGGCCTGAACGGAGAGGATTGGCAACAGCATCAGCAGAACCATCAGGATTCGAAACGACATCGACGGGGACCAGCTCTGTCGGGCGGTGGGGGGCGAGATCAGTTCTTGAAGCCGAATTTTGCCGCTTCAGCGTAGAAGCTGTCGAGCAACTCCTTGCCGACCCGCCCCTCCATCTCGTGATGCACCGGCAGCAGGGCCTTGCGCCAGACCACGAGATCGGCGGGGGTCAGGGTATAGATTTCGACCATGCCGGACGCCTTGATCGCCTCCAGCGCGACGTCGTTCTCGGACTGGGCAATCGCGTTGGCGTATCGGGTCGTCTCGATCATCGCGTCTTCCAGCGTCTCGCGGATATCGTCGGGCAGGCCGCTCCAGAATTTGCGGTTGACGATCACGGCATAGCCCAGATAGCCGTGATTGGAGATGGTGGCGAATTTCTGCACCTCCTCCATCTTCTGGGTCAGCATGTTGGACGGTGGGTTCTCGGTCCCATCGACGACGCCGGTCAACAGCGCCTGATAGACCTCGGAAAAGGCCATCACCTGGGGGAGCGCCCCCAAGGCCCGGAACTGGGCGTCGATCACTTTCGAGGATTGAATCCGCATCTTGAGGCCGCGAAAATCCTCGGGCGTCCGCAGCGGCCGGTTGGCGCTCATGATCTTGAAGCCGTTGTCCCAATAGGACAGGCCGATGATGCCCTTCGGTTCGAGCTTTTTCAGCAGGGCGCGTCCGATCGGACCCTCGGTGACGGCACGCAACACGTCCTTGGAGGGAAAGATATAGGGCAGGTCGAAAATCTCGAATTCCTTGACCCCCAGCGGACCGAACTTCGCCAGCGAGGGAGCAAGCATCTGGACGGCACCCAACTGAAGCGCCTCCATCTCTTCCTTGTCTTTATAGAGCTGGCTGTTGGGATAGATTTCGACCACCACCCGCCCTTTGGTCCGGTCCTCGGCCAGCGACTTGAAATAGGCGGCGGCCTTGCCCTTCGGCGCGTCGGGGGCGACAACGTGGCTGAACTTGATGACGATCGGTTTCGGCTCCGCCAAAGCCAGCGGCGACGCAAGCGTCAGCACGGCCAGAACGACGGCAAGCAGGCAGGACAGCAAGGTGAATCGCGGGATCGAATATTTCATCGCCGAGCCTTCCCGATCATTTTGTATCGATTTTTGCGTTCACTCTATACCATTTTGCCCTTGAGCGTATCGGGATGGTGACAGTCGGCTCCCCAGCGGGAACGAACAGGGATGGTGGTTTGATGCGATTGGCCTCGGAATGGCGCGGCGCGTTGCCGATTCTGGCGATGGCGCTGGTGGTGCTGTTGCTTGGCATCCTGCTCTGGCTGCTCCACCGCAACGAGGTCGAAAACCGCGAGCAATCTTTGATCCAGGACGTGCTGTGGGTCGAGCAGGATCTCCACTTCCACCTTGCCACCAACGCCGAATCCCTGACCCGGCTGGCCAACCGGCTGGGGCGCGAGGGACTGACCTCGGAGGTGTTCTACGCCGAAACCGCCACCCTGATCGCCTCCAGCCCCGATCTGCGCCGGATCACCTTGCGCGATGCCGGGGAAAAGGTGCTGCGGGCCGCCCCGCCCGCCGATCCTCTGCCTGAAACCGAAATCGCGCCGGACTGGCACACCGGGTTCATTCTGGCCCGTTCGCTGGGACAGCCGGTCTATGGCGCGCCGTTCTGGCTGGGCGGCGAGTTGGGCGTCGCTTTCGACGTCTACGTTCCGGTGTTCCGGCAGGGACAGTTCGTCGGCATGCTGGTCGCGACGGTCTCGCTCGACGAATTGCTGTCGGAACAGGTGCCGTGGTGGTTCGCCCAGCAATACCGGCTGGAGATCGTCGATGGCGACGGCATGGTGCTGGCGACGAAGTCGCAGGTCGATGTGGCCGAACCCGGTCTCAGCCATCAGGTTCGATTCGAGCCGCCGGGCAAGGGGTTGTCGATCGTCGTCACCGCCTATCGGAAGGAAAACGATCTGGTCCGCAATCTGCTGGCGGCGGCGATCTTCGGTCTGGCGCTGACGGCGATTCTCAGCCTGTGGATGCTGCGCCGCCACATGCGGCGGCGGCTCGAGGCCGAACAGGCCCTGCGGGCCGAGCACGCCTTCCGCAAGGCGATGGAGGATTCGCTGACCGTCGGGATGCGGGCGCGCGACCTTGACGGACGGGTGACCTATGTCAATTCCGCCTTCTGCCGGATGGTCGGCTGGGACGCATCGGACCTGATCGGCTCGGTGCCGCCGATGGTCTATTGGGCCCCCGAGGAAGCCGAGAATTGCTATTCGATGTTTCGCGCCGTGCTGCGCGGCGACGCCCCGCCGGAAGGATTCGAACTGACCCTGTGCCGCAAGTCGGGCCAGCGGTTCAAGGCGCTGGTCTACGAGGCGCCGCTGATCGACAGCGAGGGACGCCATTCCGGCTGGATGGCCTCTGTTCTCGACATCACCGAACGCGAGCGGGCCGAGGATCTGTCGCGCCAACAGCAGGAAAAGCTGCAACGCACCGCCCGCCTGATCACGATGGGGGAAATGGCCTCGACCCTGGCCCACGAGTTGAATCAGCCGCTGTCAGCGATCGCCAGCTATGCCGCCGGCTGCCTCAACCGGCTGGAATCCGGCAATGTCCGCGCCGAGGAACTGGAGGCTCCGCTGACCAAGCTGGGCAACCAGGCTCAGCGCGCCGGACAGATCATCCGCCGCATTCACGATTTCGTGCGCAAGAGCAAACCCTCGGTCGCGCCCTGCGCGATCAACCGAGTGATCGACGGCGCAATCGGCTTTGTCGAGGCCGACGCCCGCAAGCACGGCATCCGGGTGACGGTCACCCCCGACCCGACCGATCCCTGGGTCGATGCCGACCGCATTCTGATCGAGCAGGTGGTGTTGAACCTAGCTCGCAACGCGATTGAGGCAATGAGCGCAAGTCCTTGGTTTCACCGCGAAATCGACATCTCGATCCGAACCGTCGAGGGTCAAGCGGTGGTGCGGGTCGCCGATCGCGGCAGCGGGATCACTCCGGAAATGGCCAGCGGTCTGTTCACGCCCTTTTTCTCGACCAAGGAGGAAGGGATGGGGATGGGATTGAACATCTGCCGCTCGATCGTCGAATGGCACCGGGGACGGTTATGGTATGAACCCAATCCCGGCGGGGGTAGCGTCTTCCTGTTCACCTTGCCGACCAAGGAGGATTAGCCAGATGACCGGATCGGTGGTGTTCATCGTCGATGATGACGAGGCGATCCGCGACGCCTTGTCCTGGCTGTTCCAGTCGCGCGGTGTCGCGGCCGAGACCTTCGCCTCGGCCGAAGCGTTCCTGGCGCACTGGCACCCCGGCCTTTATGGCTGCGTCGTGCTCGATATCCGGATGGACGGAATGACCGGGATCGAGTTGTTCGACCGCCTGCGCGAAACCGGCGCCGGGATGCCGGTGATCTTCCTGACCGGCCATGGCGACGTGCCGATGGCGGTCGCGGCGGTCAAGAAAGGCGCCCGCGATTTTGTCGAAAAACCGTTTAATAACAACGATCTGGTCGATCGTGTTATCGAGGCGCTGGAATGGGCCGACCAGCAACGCGAAGTCGATGCCGCCGGGGCCTGTCTTGCCGCCCGACTCGATACCCTGACCCTGCGCGAGCGTCAGGTGATGGAGCGGGTGCTGGCGGGCAAGCTCAACAAGGTGATCGCCGACGAACTCGGTATCACGATGCGGACTGTCGAGGTCCATCGCGCCCGGTTGTTCGAGAAAATGGGGGTCAAGACCGCGGTTGAACTGGCCCAGACCCTGGCCGCGCCAAAGCGCTCTCTCTCATGACCCGGTTGCGCCACCAGGGACTGGCTTTAACCGCTCTGTTGATCGGCTATATCGCGATCGAATGGATCGAATACGGGCAGGGGCAGGTTCTGATCGGGATTGAACCGCTCGATCCTTCGGTCGGGCTGGCCTTCGCCGCGCTGCTGCTGGGCGGTCCGCCGCTACTGCCGGTGGTGGTGGCGGGCGAGATCGCCTCCTCCTTGTTCCGCTTCGGCGGTCAGCTTCCGCTCGTGGCGGTGCTGCTTCCGGCGCTGACGCTGGGGATCAGCTGGGGACTGGCCGCCCTAGTGCTGCGCCGCTTCGCCAATCTTCGTCTGGCCGGTCAGCGCGACCTGTTCCTGTTGATCGTCGTGGCGGCAGCAGCCTCGCTCGCCACCGCCGCAGGCGATGCGGCCGCCTTCTGGCTCGCCCCCTGGTCGCAAGACGGCGAAGTGACCCAGGTGCTGACGCGGGCCTGGATCGGCGACATGATCGGGGCAATGGTGGTGACGCCGCTGCTGCTGGTGATGCGTCCGCCTTTGCCGCTGCCCAGCCGCGCCGCGATGATCGAGGCGGCGATTCAGGGCGCGGTGGCGCTGGCGATGCTGTGGCTGCTGTTCCGTCTGCCCGCCGCCGCCGAATGGCAATTGTACGATCTGCTGGTGCTGCCCTCGATCTGGGCGGCGGCCCGGTTCGGCGTCCGCGGCGCGGTGGTGATCAACATCGTGTTGCAAATCGGGATGGTCGCGGCCTTCGTGATGGTGGTCAAGGATGCCGACGCCGTCACCGCCTATCAGTTCCGGATGCTGGTTTTGACTCTCTCCACCCTGTTCCTGGGCGTGGCGGTGACCGAGCGGCGCTCGGTCGAGGACACCCTGCGGCGACGGCAGGACCAGCTTGACCGCTGCGCCCGGCTGTCGCTGGCGGGAGAGATGGCGGCGGCGCTGGCCCACGAACTGAACCAGCCGCTGTCGGCGGCGCTGACCTATTCGCGGGCGGCGCAACGTCTGCTCGATTCCCCCGGCGGCGATCCGGCCAAGCTGCGTGCGGCGATGAACGGAGCCGCCACCCAGGCCGAGCGGGCGGGAATGATCATCCGCACCCTGCGTGAATTCATCGGCCGGGGCGAACTGAACCGCCAGCCGCAATCGCTGCCCGCGCTGGTGCGGGATTCGCTGGCGCTGCTGGAACCCGATTGCCAGCGCGGCGGCATCAAGGTCGAAGCGGTGCTGGACCGCGCCTTGCCTCTGGTTCTGGTCGATGCCGTCCAGGTCCAGCAGGTGCTGCTCAACCTGCTGCGCAACGCGATAGAGGCGATGGAACCAGCCCTCGGCCCCCGCCGTCTGGTCACCGTCTTTGCCCGCCCAGCCGAGCCGGGAACGGTAACGGTCGAGGTCGCCGATAGCGGCCCCGGCCTCGATCACGATCTGGTGGCGCGACTGTTCCAGCCCTTTTCCACCACCAAGGCCGCAGGCATGGGCTTGGGACTGGCGATCTGCCGTACTATCATCGAAGCCCATGGCGGCCGATTATGGTTGGCTGGCAACGGTCCCGGCGGCTGCGCGTTCCGCTTCACCTTGCCGGTGGCCGCACCGACTTCGACAGGAGGACAGACATGACTCGGCCGCTGGTTCATATCGTTGACGACGATCCGGCAGTGCGCGACTCGCTGTCGATGCTGCTGGAAGCGGCCGATCTCGCCCCGGCGGCCTATGCTGACGCAGAAACCTTTCTGGCCGAAGCGGCGCTGGACAGTCCCGGTTGCGTCGTCGCCGACGTGCGAATGCCGGGGATGAGCGGGCTCGACCTGCTGCGTCTGCTGAACCAGCGCCGCCTCGACCTGCCGCTGATCGTCATCTCCGGCCATGCCGACGTCGCGATGGCGGTCGAGGCATTAAAGGAAGGGGCCGCCGACTTCATCGAGAAGCCGTTCGACGACGAGACCTTCCTGCGCAGCACCCGCGAGGCGCTGGACCGGGGCGAACGCAGCTTCCGCCAGCGCTGTCGCCGCGACGAGATCGAAGCCCGCTTCCGCACCCTGACCCCACGCGAAGGCGAGGTGATGGAACGGGTGGTGCGCGGAATGCCGAACAAGGCAATCGCCGCCGATCTGACGATCAGCGTTCGCACCGTCGAGATTCACCGCGCCCGGGTGATGGAAAAAATGGAGGCCGACAGCCTGTCGGCGCTGGTGCGAATGGCGCTGAGCCTGGAGGATTCGCCTGAGGCTCAGCCGGGCTGATCGCCGCCCCGCTGACGTTTCGCGATCGCCGCCAACCCGTCGCGATAGCTGGGATAGGCTAGATCGACCCCCAATTCCTCGCGCATCCGCCGGTTCGACACCCGCTTGTTGTCGGCATAAAATCCCAGCGCCATCGGCGACAGGGTCGCCCGCGCCTCATCCCAGCCGATCTCGGGCGGCGGTTCGACCCCCAACAGGGCACAGGCGTACAGGATCACGTCTTGCGGCGGAGCGGGATCGTCGTCGCACAGATTGTAGATCGTCCCCGGCGCGGGACGGTCGAGCGAGGTCAGCACCGAACGGGCGATATCCTCGACATGGATGCGGCTGAACATCTGGCCGGGTTTGTTGATCCGCCGCGCCGTCCCCGCCAGCACCTGCTCGATCGCCGACCGCCCCGGCCCATAGATTCCGGCGAGACGGAACAGATGCAGCGGTAAACCGGTCGCCCGCCACGCCTGCTCGGCCTCAAGACGACGACGCGAGCGCTCCTGAGTCGGATCGGGCGGCGTGGTCTCATCGACCCAGCCGCCGTTATGGTCGCCATACAGCCCGGTGGTCGATAGATAGCCGACCCAGCGCGGGCGCACCGCCTGCATGTGCGCCGCCATCACCGCGACGACCGGGTCTCCGGCGGGATCGGGCGGCACCGTCGATAGGATCGCGGTGACGCCCTCCAGCGCGCCTGCGGGAAGCGGACGGTCGCGGTCGAAAGCAAAGGTCTCGACCCCTTCCAGATCGTCGGCCCGGCCCGACCGGGTGGTTCCGGCGACGCTCCAACCGCGCGCGAGCAGAGCGCGGGCGACTGCCTTGCCGGAATAGCCCAGGCCGAACACGAAAAATTTCTCGTCCATCCCGCTGGCCTCCCTTGCATCGCCCACGCTTTTGACGACACTACCGCCTCATGACCCGTCCCGCCATCGCCCTTGTTCTGCCCCTGCTGTTGCTGCCATGCGCCGCGCGGGCCGAAATCATCGAGCCGCAGCGCGAATACCGCGCCTGCCTGTCCCTGGCCCAATCCAAGCCCGACGAGGGCTGGGAGGAGGCGATCGCCTGGCAATCGCTGGGCGGCGGCGAACCCGCCCGCCATTGCGCCGCCCTGGCGCTGATCGGACAGGGCAAGTACGAAGAGGGGGCCAAGCGGCTCGAAGCCCTGGCCCAGCAGAGCCGCCGCGAGGAAAGCCTGCGCGCCGAAATGCTGGCCCAGGCGGCGCAGGCCTGGATGCTGGCGACCCAGCCGGAACGGGCGCTGGCCGATCTCGATACCGCGCTGGGGCTGGTGCCGGGCCAGCCAGACCTGATCCTCGACAAGGCGGTTCTGCTCGCCAGTCAGGGCCACCATGCCGAAGTGGTCGGTCTGCTGACCGGATTGCTGAAGGCCCAGCCCAACCGGGTCGAGGCCTTGACCCTGCGCGCCAGCGCCCAGCGCCTGCTCGACCATTCCGCCGAGGCGGAAAAGGATATCACCCGCGCCCTGGAGTTGGACCCGGCCTATCCCGACGCGCTGCTCGAACGGGGCATGATCCGCCGGGGCGGGGGCAACGAGGCGGGGGCGCGAGCCGACTGGATGCGGGCGATCGAAATCGCCCCCGAAGGCCCCGCCGCCGACACCGCCCGGCGCAATATCGAGCTGATGGACGTCAAGGTGAAATAGCTTAGGCGGCGCGGTCTTCCTGCGGCGTCAGCGCGGTCAGGGCCAGGGCATGGACCCCGCCGACGCTCAATTCCTCGGCCAGCAGGGTGTGGACGATGCGATGCCGCTCGACCCGGCTTTTGCCGGTAAAGGCGTCGGACACCACCACCAGGGCGAAATGGGATTCTTCGCCCGCATGCGTGCCGTGGCCGGCATGACGGGCGGATTCGTCTCGGATATCGAGCCGGGTCGGGGCAAGGTTCTGTTCGATCTTCTGGCGCAGGCTGGCGGCGACTCGCATAAGGCCTTCCTTTCGGCGATGGGACAGCAAAGCTCAGATGGGAGCGCAGCCGCGCCGGATCAAGTTGGACCAAAGCGACTCGCACAAACCGCACCTTGGGCGAATTGCTAATGTTGCTCCACCGCCTTACGGTTCAACTTATAAGTAAACACCGCTATGAACGCGGCCATATTGTAGACCAGACTCCGCTCTGATAAAGTGCCGCCTTCACCTCTCCCCGCCCGTCCGTCGCCGCCGATTCAAGGATTGACTCCCTTATGGCCCATTTCGGCTTTCCGCTCGAAACGATCCTGATCTTTTTTTCGGTGATCGCCTTTTCGCTGTTCATCGATTTGTTCGCCCATCGGCGGAAAAAAGAGATTTCGATCCTCGATGCCAGCCTGTGGTCGGGATTCTGGGTCAGTCTGGCGCTCGGCTTTTACGCCTATTTGTGGGTCCGCTTCGACAAGCAATGGGCCGACCTTTACCTGGCGGGTGTCGCCCTCGAAAAATCGCTGTCGATCGACAATCTGATGGTCTTCATGGCGATCTTTGCCTCGTTCGGCATCCGGGGCGCGCTTCAGCACCGCATCCTCTATTGGGGCATCGTCGGGGCCTTGGTGTTCCGCGCCCTGTTTGTCGGAATCGGTACCGGATTGTTCAGCCTTGCCCCCTGGGTCGGCTTCCTGTTCGCCGCGATCGTGGCCTGGTCCGGGGTCAAGATGCTGACAGCCCGCCATGACGCCGAGGAAATCGCTGATTATTCAGACCATTGGGCGGTGAAGATAACCCAGTCGGTGATGCCGATCTTCCCCCGCCTCCAGGCCGAACGGTTCTTCGTCACCCGCGCCATCGTCAACGATCTGGCCAAGGCCGATCCTTCGCTGAAACTGGCGAAGGATGCGGCGGTGTTCGCGACGCCCGCGTTTCTGTGTCTGGTGGCGATCGAGACCTCCGACGTGATGTTCGCCTTCGATTCGGTTCCCGCCGTGATCGCGGTGACCCAGGAACCGCTGCTGGTCTATGCGGCGATGATCTTCGCGGTGCTTGGCCTGCGCTCGCTGTATTTCATCCTTGCCGCTTTGACCCAGTACCTCGTCCACCTTGAAAAGGCAGTGATCGCGCTGCTGTTCTTCATCGCCTTCAAGCTGACCGTCCAGGCGGGCGAACACACCTTCGGCTGGGACTTCGTCCATATCGAGCCGAATGTCAGCCTGATGATCGTGCTGGGCACCCTGGCGGTTGGCATCCTCGCCTCGCTGGTCTGGCCGGGCAAGAAAGAGGATTCGTAGAAAGGGCGGCGGAGCCTTCCCTCCGGGCCGGGGCTGGGGCTATGATCTGGCCCCGGTTGCGGAGTCCCCCCAAGCCATGACCATCGCGGTGAAATCCTGTCTCGACGTCGTGTTCCGCCTGTCCGATCTGGCGTTGAACGACCGCGAATATATCCAGCCGCAGAAGCTGCACCGCCTGCTCTATCTCGCCCAGGCCTATTACGCGGTGGCCTATGACGGTCGCAAGCTGATGCCCGCGACCTTCGTGACGGATTCGTTCGGCCCGGTCGAGCCGACGGTGTTCCACCTCTTCGCCTATGGCCGACCGCACATGATCGAGCCGCATCCGCTGTCGGCGCAGGCGTCGCATTTCCTCGATAGCATCTGGCGGCGGTTCGGGGTTCTGTCGGCCGACAAGCTGACCGCCAAGGTCGCCGACCATCCCCCGGTAGCGCTGGCGATGGCCAAGGGGATCAACGTCGAAATCACTTTCGCCGAGATGGTGGCGTTCTATACCGCCGAGGCGGCGACGCGAAAGGCGGGCTCGCGGGTCGATCCGCTGGAGCAGGTGGTGCGGCCGCGCGTGATGCGCTCGCAATCGGGCAAGCCGGTCAGCGTCGTCTCGTGGAAGCCGAAAACGGTCCCCGCCCCCAAAAAGGACTGACCACGTCGCCCGACCCGCCCGGTCCGATCACAGACCGCGTTCGAAATCGACCGGGGCGCGCAGATAGGCGGTGAAGATGTCGGGCAGCTTGCGCCGCAGGTCGGTATCGGGATCCTCAAGTTCGAGCTTGGCGACCGAGATCTTCTCGCAAAACATCTTGGTCAGCTTCTTATTGCCGGGAGTCCCGAAGATTTCGGTGAACTTCTCTTCGCCCAATTTCTCGGTTCCGACCTCGAGGAAGATCGGAATCTGCGAAAATTGCAGGAAGCGGATGATCTGATTGATCGAATCGGCCGACAGGATGTGCAGATGGCTGGCCATCTGCTCGAGATCCTTGGCGTTCTGGACCTCCATCGCTTCGAGACGGTCGCAATCGACGCACATTTCCCAGAACTTCTCGCCCATCTTGTCGTAGACGGCACCATGGAGAAAGTCGTAGCGCTCCTTGCCAAGGAAGGCGATCCCCTTCGCCGCCAGCGGTTGGGTATCGAGCATTTCGCGCATCATCGCATCGGACATGATCCGCTTGGCTTGATCCATGCTGTGACGGCCGATATCGGCCAGCGCGGCGATGCCTTCGGGGGTGCGCAGCGTGGTCAGTCCGCGCCCTAATTCGCGGATCAGCTTGACCGGCAGTTCGGCAAAATAGGGGATCAAAGGCACCTGCCAGTCGTAATCGAGGTAATCCTTGATCGCGTTGTAAAACTGGTCGGCCTGGGTCGGCTGCGGCTTGGGGATTTCGGCCTCGCTCCACTTGCCCGAGACCAGATTGGTCAGTTTCTCCAGCAGGGTCTTCGGCTCGGTCTTGACCGGGGTCTTCGGGGCCTCGGTGGGAACGAAACGCTTGATTCCATATGCCTTGGCCCCGGAACGCACCACCATGCTGATGATCTGGTCCAGGCTGCGCTCGCAGCGGAGCGGACGGTCGTCCTCGGTCACCGGAGCGCCCGTCGCATCGACCAGGAAGTCCTGAAAATGCTCGCGTCTCGTGCGAATCAGCTGCATGCAGGCATGGAGCAATTCCGGCGTCGCCAGCACCGAGGCATAGGGATCGGGAAAGCTCGCCAGCGCCGGGATCAGGCTGGTGAGACGCTCGGTAATCGGTCCCTTGATGGTGGTGATGATATCCCGACGATTCCGCACATCGGGATCGGGTTTCTTGGGCGCAGTTACAGTGGCAGTAGCCATCCCATCGTTCCTCGTCAGCCGCGACCCAAACGTCACGAGCCCTTCACGGAGGCGGGGAGACGGTTCAGCTTGGCCAGCAGATATTCCAGATCGTCATTTTCGAACTCGACGCCAAGGTCGCCATACTGGGTCAAAATCCGCTCAATCATCCGGCGTGAAAACCTCTCGCGATCATGTGGACCGCCGTCATACTCCATTTCATAGGAAACATCGACAGCAGCCCGCATCGCGGCAAAAAACGGCCGGGGCAGACCGGCTTTCTCGAACAGAGCCTCGAACCCGCGCTTGCCGGCGTCGTGGATCAGGGTGCGACAATTCTCGACCTTGATCCGGGCCAGCTTGGCCAGCGCCAGTTCGAAGAACGGCATGTCGCCCATGCTGACGGCGCGCAGGATGATCGACGGCGTCAGCCGCCCGACCTGATAAAGGTGATCGACCAGCGGCGCGGCATTGGATTCCGAGTTGGACAGCCCCAGCACCGCCAGTTCGCGCGCCTGGATCATCACGGTGGCGACCGCCTCGGGCGACAGGTCGCGGCGGGCGAGAAGATGCTGGCGCAAATGCTCGGAAACCTGGGTCAGCAGCCGCTCGGCGACCGAAACCGGCAGCGATTTACGCTCGACCAGCGATTTGCCGACGCTTTCGCTTTCGCCATAACGATCGACGACATGGGACAGGGTGTGCTCGTTGAGATCGGCCCCTTCGTTCGAAACCAGGGTGGCGACGGCGGTCTCGTTGCCGGTTTCGATCAAAGCGTCGGCGAGGGTGGAGGAGACGGTCTGACGACCGGCAACCGCGACCTGTTTCCCTTCCGCGCCCTGACTGTGGATGATCTCGATCAGATCGTCATCGGTCAGCACTTCGGAGAATTGCAGCATCGGCAGCGAGACGTCATCGACATCGCTGGCCAGCGCCAGGGCGACGTCGTGGGGGACGGTGGGATTGTCCTTGAGTTGACGGACCAGCGCTTCGCGCACCCGCACCTCGGCGTCGTGGACCATCAGGCGAAAGATGTCCTCGGCCACCTTGCGCTCGTCGCTGCTCAGCCCCTGATGCTGGGACGCGATTTTGCCTGCGATCTCGATCCGCGTCTCCCCGTCAGGGTTCGACAGCAGTCGCTTGACGTCGTCCTCGTTGAGCATCTGGTCCAAGGTTATTGCCCCTCCGATCCTCACCGATCATACAATGGTTCGATCACACTGAACAGGTAGGACTAGGCCAAAAGTCGAACCCCGTCGAGGAACCGGCCGAGAAGACGGGTTCCCTGCTGCTCCAGCGCGGCGGCATGGCGGGCGGTGGCAGCGCGCAGGTCGGGCACCGACAGACCGGCCTGACCGATTTCGGCGGCATGGCCGATAAACCAGCGTTCCAGCCCCCGCGCCGTCCCCTCGACATGGAATTGCAGCCCCAGCGCCGCACCACCGTGCAGGAACGCCTGATTGGGGGTGATCGCGGTCGAGGCCAGCGCCGCCGCGCCAGCGGGCAGATCGAAGGTGTCGCCATGCCAGTGCAGCACGTCGATCCCGGCCAATTCGCAGAGCGGCGAGGCCATCCCGGCGTCAGTCAACGACAAGGGAGACCAGCCGATCTCGCGCCCGGCCGGATTGGGATGGACGCTGGCCCCCAAGGCCCGGGCCATCAACTGGGCCCCGAGACAGAGGCCGATCAGCGGACGGCCCGAGGCCAGCCGGGCCTCGACCAACCGCAACTCGTCGCGCAGGAACGGATAGATCGCGTCGTCATAGGCCCCGATCGGTCCGCCCAACACCACCAGCAGGTCGGGAGCGAGCGGATCGAACCCGGACAAATCGTCGTAACCTGCCTCGTGATAGGCGATGTCGAATCCGGCCCGGCGAAGATACGGCTCGAACGAACCGAGATCCTCGAAGGCGACATGGCGAAGGGCGGCGCACGTTTTCATCAATTACAGATAGCTTGCCAGACAGGCTTCGTCGAGTCCCGACAACAACGAAATTGGTGCGATTTTTATCGTTTCCACCGCCCCTGCCGTCACCGGGTCGGTCCGGGGCCTCTGCACTTTCCGTTTGCATCCCGTCCGGAGCCGAGGCCAAATCGCCAAGATGAGCGACGACCGTGAAAACTGGCTGAAACCAATTCTGGAACCGCTGCGATCGGTGATGCGGGAATTGCTGATCGCCTCGCTGTTCATCAATCTGATGGCGCTGGCCGTGCCGATCTTCGTGATGCAGGTTTATGACCGGGTGATCGGCCATAACGGGCTGGCGACCTTGCAGGGACTGACCATCGGCGTCGCCCTGCTGTTGGGGTTCGACTGGGTCATCCGCACCTCGCGCGGGCGGATCATGCAGACGATGGCGCTGCGGATCGATGTCGATGTCGGTACCCGACTGTTCGACAAGATGACCCATTTGCCGCTGCGGAGCCTGGAAAGCCGCCCGGCCTCGTTCTGGCAGACCCTGTTTCGCGATGTCGATACCATCCGCAACACCGTGTCGGGCGCGACCGCGATCCTGCTGACCGATCTGCCCTTCGTCTTCATCTTCCTGGGGGTGATTTTCGTCATTGGCCGCCCGCTGGCGTTGGTGTTCGTGGTGCTGCTGGCCGCCTTCGCGCTGCTGGCCTGGGCCTCGGGCCGCAGCGTCTCCGAGGCCACCGGCAAGGAAAAGAACGTCCAGACCGGTCGCGACGCCCTGATCGCCGAGATCATCGCTGGTCGCGCCACGGTCAAGGCGGTCGCGCTCGACGGCGCGCTGCGGCCGCTGTGGGAAGAGCGGCAGGCCGACGCGATCGAACAATCGATCCGGCGCGGCGCCACCGCCGACGGCTTTGTCAATCTGGGCCAGACCCTGACGATGCTGGGCAGCGTCGCGCTGACCACCGTCGGCGCGCTTTTCATCATCGACCACGAACTCAGCATGGGGGCGCTGATCGCCTGCAACATGCTGTCGGGGCGATTGTACGGTCCGATCAACCAATTGGTGGGCGCGTGGAAGGGATTTTCCTCGTTTCGCCAGTCGGTCGATCGGCTGGGCGACGTCTTCGCCGAGAGCGAGGAACGGCGCGATAGCGGGCTGCGGCGCGAACGCCCGACCGGTCGGATCGTGCTGGAAAACGTCACCTTCGCCTACGATCCGGCATCGCCACCCGCCGCCCGGATCGAACGGCTGGAGATTCGCCCTGGCGGACTGACCGCGATCCTCGGCCGCAACGGCAGCGGCAAGACCACTTTGTTGAAGATTCTGCTCGGCCTCTATCCCCCGGCCGAGGGGCGGGTTCTGCTCGACGGCGCCGACATCGCCCAATTCACCCGCACCGAACTGGCGGGGTGGATCGGCTATGTGCCGCAGGAATGCGTGCTGTTCAACGCCACCATCCGCGACAACATCGCCTATGGCGCGCCGGGCTGCGACGACGAAGCGATCCTGGCCGCCGCCCGCACCGCCGGGGTTCACCATTACATTGTCGATCTGCCCGACGGCTATGCCACCCCGATCGGCGAGGCGGGGTCGCGGCTGTCGGCGGGTCAGCGTCAGCGGATCGCGATCGCCCGCGCCCTGATCGGCGATCCGCCGGTGCTGCTGCTCGACGAGCCCTCGGCCAGCCTCGACCGTCAGGCCGAGGAAGAGCTTCGCGCCACCCTGGCCGAACTGGGCCAGAGCCGGACCGTGGTGATCGTCACCCATAGCCCGGTGCTGTTGCCAATCTGTCGCGACGTCGTGGTGCTGGACAAGGGCGCGATCACCGCCGCCGGTCCTGCCGCCGAAACCCTGAACCGGCTGTTCGGGCCGCGTCCGGCCCCCTCCCCCGCCGGGCTGCACATCAGCGTCGGAGGCGCGACATGAGCGAATCCGCACCGCCGCCCGCCCTGGCGCAATCGCCGGGACGCCACATCCTCTCGGCGCTGCGCCGCGCCTGGGCCGGGCTCCGCTGGCTGTTCGCCCCGGAAAGCTGCCCCCCCGAAGAGCGGCCCAGGGGGGCTCTGGCCCTGCCCGCCCGGCTGGTCCGGGGCGCGGTGGCCTGGGTTCTGCCGCCGCTGGCCCACCCCGAGCCGCCTCTCGGATCGACAGCGGACACCGGTCACCGGCTGTACCGGCTGGCCGAAACCTATCCGCTGCCGACCTGGCGTCCGCTGGCCCGGATCGCGATGACGCTGACCCTGGTGTTCCTGCTGTGGGCGGCGCTGGCCCGGCTTGACGAGGTCGCGATTGCCGAGGGCGAAGTGGTGCCCGAGGGCAAGGTCAAGGTGATCCAGCATCTTGAAGGCGGCACGATCCGCGACATTCACGTCACCGAGGGGGCCGAGGTGACCGAGGGGACGCCGCTGATCCAGATTGATTTGCCGGTCAGTTCGGTCAATCGCGAGGAGCTTGTCGTCCGCCTCGACGGCTATCTGCTCCAGCGGGCGCGGTTGCAGGCCGAACAGAGCGGCCAGCCGATCGTCTTCCCCGAGGCCGAGGCCCGCCGCCGTCCCCAACTGGCCGACTCCGAGCGCCGCTCGTTCGAGGCCCGACGCCAGACCCTGCGGGCGACCGTCTCGGTGATGCAAGACCAGATGCGGCAAAAAGGGCTGGAGGTTCAGGAATACGAATCCCGCCAGCGGGCGCTGGTCACCAGTCTGCGGCTGGCGCAGGAGCGGCTAGATATGTCGCGCGATCTGATGAAGTCGGGTCTGGCCTCGCGGATGGAGCATGTCCAGATCGAATCCCAGACCGAGGAGTTGAAGGGACAGCTTGAAACGGTGCGCTCGTCGATCCCCCGCGCCCAGGCCGCCCAACAGGAAGCGCGCAGCCGGATCGAAGAGGAGCAGAGCCGCTTTCAACGCACCGTCCAAAGCGAACTGGCCGAAGCCGAACTGAACGTCGCCCGCACCACCGAATTACTGTCGCAGGCGACCGACCAGCAGCGCCGCACCGTCGTGCTGAGCCCGATCGACGGTATCGTCAAGAATCTGCGCGCCAACACGATCGGCGGGGTGGTCAAACCGGGCGACCCGATCATGGAACTGGTGCCGCTGCGCGAACGGTTGCAGATCGAGGCCAAACTGAGCCCGATGGATCGCGGCTATGTCCAGACCGGCCAGCGCGCCACCGTCAAGATCAGCGCCTACGATTTCACCACCTATGGCGGGCTGGAGGGCGATGTGATCCTGGTCGCGCCCGACACCACGGTTCCCCAGACCCCCAACGCCCAGCCGTTTTATCGGGTGGTGGTGCAGACCGACCGCGCCTATATCGGCGACGAGACGGCGAAGCGGATCATCAGCCCCGGCATGCAGGCGACGGTCGAAATTCATACCGGAACCCGGACGGTGCTGGAATATCTGGTCAAGCCGGTGCTGAAACTGCGCCACGAAGCCTTCCGCGAGCGCTGATCCGGGCATGACGGGGGAATCGATATGGCTTATAAATTCGGCTTTGGTCCGATAAGGGATCAGTCTCGCCGCTCTGTTCCGTCCGTCCGCGTCGGGACCGACATGCCGGATGGCCAAAACACGGCGGGCGTTTTGCAGTTACACTCGGTCACTTCCAGAGGAAACGATGTCGCTCAAGATTAACCTGGCGCAAGGCGAATCCATTTTGATCGGCAAGGCCAAGGTTCAGAACGGCGGCAGCGGCCGTTGCGTTCTGATCGTCAGCGGCAGCGAGAACGTGCTGCGCGAAAAGCGCATCATGCGCGAAAAGGACGCCACAACCCCGGTCCGACGGTTATATTTCTTAACTCAAAGCATCTATCTTGCCGATGACAAACCGATTTTGTTCGACCTGTACCATCAGATCGCACGAGAGGCGGTGGCGGCATGGCCCATTCTCACCGGCCCCATCACCGACATCGGGGAACTGATCCTGGTCGAGCGCTATTACGACGCTTTGATGGCCTGCCATGCCTTGGTCGACATCGAGCGGGAATTGATGGGCGAAGCTGCTGAGGAGACACCGAAATGACCGTCAACGCATACGACCAGACCCAGCGGGACATGTCGACCGGCCGGGCGGTCGAGGCGCGCGCCCTGACCCGATGCGCGATGGCCTTGAACGATGCGATGGCCTCGAAAGACCCCGACGCCTTGTACGAAGCGGTTCGGCTCAATTACCGGCTGTGGCTGCTGTTCTATTCGGAAATCGAAAAGAATCAGGTCGAATTGCCCCAGCCGGTTCGCAACAACGTGCTGGCGCTCGCCTCCTATGTCGTCAATTCCTCCACCCGCGCCTTCGCTGGCGAGGTGAAGGTTCTTGAAACCCTGATCAACATCAACCGCAACATCGCCGCCGGTCTGATGGAGACGCCCCCCGGCAGCACCGAGAGCGCCTCCAATTCCGGCCCGGCGCCCCAGGTTCCGTTTCAATCGACAATGGCGTAGCCCGCCACCCGATCGACCGCCAGGAGATTGTTGTTTTGTCCATCGACAAGGCGTAAAGTAACACCAGATCGGTTTGTCGGATTGCGCCCGAAGCGGCGGAGACACCGATCGGCGGAACGCCCTCAGAAGAGGTTACGATCATGGCCGACAGCAGCGTCAGCAGTTCATCGTCATCGGCTCTCCTCGCCAGCACCCCGGGCGGGGTCAAGTCGTGGCAGAAGCTCGTCAATCATCCCGAAAGCCAGACCCGCCAGTCCGCGACCGATATCGGCTGGGTCAAGCGCAACGACAGCCGCCTCAACGTCGTCAGCAACATAAACTCGTCCGATACCGAACAGGACTTGAAGTTCAAGGTGATGACCTCGGGCAAACTGGCCTTCACCACCCAGTCGGACAAGGCAATCCACGTTCAGTTGATGAACCAGAACGGCCAGATGATCGCCGACAGCGACAGCAAGAGCGGCAAGCTGTACGACAATTACCAATCGCTCCTCAGCAGCGAGCTGACGGTCCAGGCCGACACCTATATCCTCAAGGTCACCCGCGATTCGTCGGTCGCCCCCAAGGCCGACCTCAATTACGCGGTTCAGATCAAGATGGGCGACACCTTCGTCAACGATTACGTCACCCGGATCGCGGCCAAGCCCAAAACCGACACCACCACCGCACAGGTGAGCAACCCGGTGACCGGATTGATGCCGGCGGTGCTGGCGGCTCAGAACAGCTCGGGCTACACTTTCGATCCCGCCGCCAACGCCGCCATTTTCGACATTCTCACCAGCAAGGGCTAAGCGATCCGGCGCAAAATTCGGGCGAATATCTTGCCACTTATGCTATCGGGGAGCGATCAAACCTCTCCGCTTGCCCGGCAACAGATTTGCCCGTACCTTTGCGGGATGAAGAGCCAGACCGTCCGCCTTGCCGCAACCCTCGCCGTCCTGCTGCCGTTGCTGGCGCAGGCGGGGTGTACGCGCAGTTCTTCTCCCGAAAACAATGGGGCCGCCCCCGGCTCGCCCCAATTGGTCACCGACATTCCCCTCCCCAGTGGAGCCGGAATCGATCAGGACCGCTCGCTGATCCTGTCCGACCGCGACCGCTGGACCGGGCGGGTGGTGATGGTGCTGACCAATTCCGCCAATGACATGACCAATTTCTATCAGACCCAGATGCCCGGCTTCGGCTGGCAGCCGCTGATGAGCATCACCAGCGAAACCAGCATCCTGACCTATCTGCGCGGCGACCGGGCCGCCACCGTCCAGATCGAACGCCGGTCCGTGCTGGGCTCGATCGTCACCATCACTGTCGCCCCGCGTCAGGCGGATGGTGCCAGCGGCGCAAGTGGCGGAAGCAGCGATTACACTGCCCCCGCCCCCCGTTCCGCTCCGGCCGAACGAATCCGGTCCGAACCGCTCCCGGCGCCAAGCGCACGCCGGTAACGGCAGGCAGGGATCAGTCGGTCGGATCTGCTGTGGTTTCGGTTAACGCAAACGAAGACGGACTTCGTCCAACAGCGACATCAGCGACTCGACGACGACACCGTCGCGAGCCATCAAATGGCGAACCATCGGATCGCCAATCACCTCGTCAAGCGAGGGTTCGGCATTGCCGGCATAGCAGGCCGGACGGCGGGACCGATGATCGAACACCCGAGTTACGATCCGGGCGGGTTGGCGAGGGCCGACGAGAGTCGGGACGGCTTTAGTCGCGCCTGACAGCATGGGAGCCTCCTCGTCTGGAAACAATCAACCGATGAAAACCATACGACATCGCGCTCAAAATGCCAAAGTTAATTTGGTTTCATTTTAATAAATAGTTTCGTCGTCTTTCCCTTTCAGAAATATGACTATCGGACAAGGTCCGGTATTGGCCCGAGTTATGTTGCATCACAGCAAAGTCGGTATTTCGGCTGTGGGTAATACCCAGGCAGGTCGAAAAAGAAATTCAGAATCAGGGTCGTGTTCGGCGAGTCTTATCCTGGCCTGTTCGCGCGATCCGACCGCATAACAATAGGCGCAGCCATGCGGACAGGTGTCGTACTCGCCGATATCGCGACTTTCGTGACACTGACAGCCGGGGCGGGTGCCGCGCGGTCGCGCTGGAATCGAGCGGGGATAGCCCCACCCCGCCGCCACCCGCTCCAGCCGACGGGCATCGACGCAGCGGCCGGGCTCTGCCTCGGGAACGATCAGTCCGGGCTGGGCGCACAAAGTCGGCCGCATCCCCCGCGCCCGCGCCATCCCGGCCAGCCGGGTCAGCAGCGCCTGCTTGTCCTCGGCGGGCGGATCGACCCAGGTAAACCCCTCCCCCTCTGCCGCCGCGAGAGTCAGGTTGCGCTCGGTCTTGCGATAGAGAGTGGCGCACGAGATCACCACCTCATCGACCGCCCCAGCGAGGGCGTCGGCCAGGGCGGCAAAGGTCTCCAGATGCCACGAGGGCGGCGTCAGCGAGGTGATCAGCACCGGATCGTAGCGCCACACCACCACGTCCGGCCCGTGACGCGCCGCCAGATCGCGGATCAAGGCGACGGCGCGGGCGGGGTCGATCACCGAGCGTTCCAACCGGCGGGGATAGCCGGTCACGGTGTAATGCAGGATGAAGGGGTATCCGGCGGCCCGGACCTCGTCGAACGCGGCTTGGAACGGCGCCGGGTTGCGGCTCCAAAACACATAGCCGTCGATTCCGGCCCGCAACGGAATTGTCGAGATTTGCCGTCCATAGGGATTGACCGCCCGGACCCATCCGGCGCGAAAGCGGTTGAGAAACCAGCGGCCGTAAAAAGCCGGGATGTCGGTACGATAACTCGCCGAAATGATCATGCCGGATGAAGCCTCATGCCGGGGGCCGACGACGATCTCGCATCGGCCCCCGATCTGTGCCCTGCGCCGGGGCGAGTTTAGCCCAAACCTCAGCCCTCGCGCACGTTGGAGAGGAACTGGCTGACCTCCCCGCGCAAGACGTCGCATTCGCGGCGCAGACGCCCGGCGGCGTCATGCACGCCCCCGGAAATCTGCCGGGTCTCGGTTACCGCCTGGGTCACGTCGGCGATGGTATGGCTGACCAGGATCGTTCCCGACGACGCCTGATGGACGTTGCGGGTGATTTCCTGGGTCGCCGCCCCCTGCTGATCGACCGCGGCGGCAATCGCCGTCGTCGAATCGCGGATAGTGTCGATGATCCCGGCGATCGAATCGATCGCGCCGACGGCAACGGCGGTGGCCTGCTGGATTGCCGAGATCTGCTCGCCGATTTCCTCGGTCGCCTTGGCGGTCTGGTTGGCGAGGTGTTTGACCTCTCCGGCGACGACGGCAAAGCCCTTGCCCGCCTCTCCGGCCCGGGCCGCCTCGATGGTGGCGTTAAGCGCGAGCAGATTGGTCTGGGCCGCAATGTCGTTGATCAGGTTGACGACGGCTCCGATCCGCTGCGCCGCCTCGGCCAGACCGCGCACATGCTCGCTGGTCCGCCCGGCCTCGGACGAGGCTTCGATCGCGATCCGGGCCGAATTGGTCACCTGACGGCCGATCTCGCCGATCGACGAGGTCAATTGTTCGGTCGCGGCGGCGACGGTCTGGACGTTGGCCGAAGCCTGCTCCGCCGCCGAGGCGACAGTGATCGAGCGATCCGACGTCATCTCGGCGGCCGAGGACATCTGGGCTGCGTTGCGTTCGAGATCGACTGCGGCGGTAGCGACAACGTCGAGCGCACTCGTCGCGGCGGCATCAAAGGTGCGGGCGAGACCGGCGATGCGGTGGGCGGCAGCGGTGCGGCGAGCCTGCTCGGTCTCGCGGGCGGCTGCCATCTCGCGGTTCTCGATCATCCGCTGGCGGAACACGTCCAGCGCCTCGGCCATCCGGGTCAATTCGTCATTGCCGCTGTCGGCGACGATCGGACTGTCGAGGTCGCCTTCGGCCAGCGACAACATCCGTTCCGACTGGGCACGGACCCGCCGCCCGATTCCGTGCGCCACCAGCAGACCGACCAGCACCGACAGGGCCAGGGCGATCCCGCCCGCCCCGGCGATCAGGCCAAGCGCCCGGCGGGTTTCGATCTCGACATCGTCGGTATAGACGCCGGTGCCGATCATCCAGCCCCACGGATCGAATCCGGCGGCATAGCCCAACTTGGCCGACGGCACCGTCTCGCCCGGCTTGGGCCATTGGAAGGGCAGGAAATCGCCGCCGCGCCGCGCCGCGCGGATCAATTCGTCGATGGTGCGGACGCCATTGGAATCGACGGTGTCCTTCAGCTTATAGGTTCCCTCCAGATCGGTCTTGATCGGGTGGGACAGCAGCTTGCCGTCGTAATCGTAGACGTAGAAATATTCCTGGCCGGAAAAGCGGATGGCCCGGATCGCATCGCGGGCCAGAATTTTGGCCTGGTCCTCGTCCATCCGACCGGCCTTGGCCTCGGCGTGCAACGAGCCGACCACCCGAACGGCGGCTTCGGTGACGCTTTTGATCTGGAGGCGATGGGCGGCCTCGATTTTGTCATGGACGATATTGGCGGCAAAAATACCCACCAGCAGAATCGCCGCCGCCGACAGGATTGGCATCAGAAGAATCTGTTGCCGAATGCTAAGTGCCTTCATGGGGATAGATCCCTTGGTCATTCCAATTGGAGATTTTCCCCTCCCCGCTTTGCCCGCTTTCTGCGATTTTATTTTTCCGGCATCATCAGGAGAATTAAAAGAAAGGGTTGAGATTCAACCTGATGCTTCAGCTTAACGAAACATATAATGCTTCCTCAATTTTATACAAATCTACAAAGGCATATCCGCATATTTCGACAGGTCTTAAGCTTAGGGTAATCTTGACCCAACCCTAGCCAACAGGCTTGGTCGATTATAACCTCTAGGCTAGTTCTGCTGGCGAAAGCGGTAGGTTTGACCAAGACAGGTCGCCTTTTGCCGCCGCGTCGTCTTGGCCGGTCTGCCTGCCTTCCAAGCGGAGGTAGGGATTTCCACCGATGGGGAGGCATTGAAACGCAAGCCCTTCGGCCCCAACTCTAGACTCATTACAGGACACCTTCGCCATCCCAGCATGGACGAAGGACGGGTCATAGGTTCGGGTCGGAAGGATACAATTATGTCAGTCGCTGCCATTCTCGACATCAAAGGTCATAACATCTTCACCATTCGGCCCGATCACTCGGTCGCCGACGCCGCCGCCCTGTTGTCGGGCAAAAAAGTCGGCGTCGCCGTCGTGTGCGACAGCTCCGGCGCCTTGCTTGGTGTTCTGTCCGAACGCGACATCGTCCATGGCATCAGCCAGTACGGCAAGGCGGCGATCGACATGCCGATCCGCAACATCATGTCGAGCCCGGTAGTGACCTGTGCACCCACCGATTCGGCCAAGGGAATCCTGGTGGTGATGACCGAGCGGCGCATCCGCCACCTTCCGGTCGTCGCCGATGGCCAATTGTTGGGAATCGTCTCGATCGGCGACGCGGTCAGCTACCGTCTGCGCGAAACCCAGCTTGAGGTCGGTGTCCTGCGCGATTTCGCGGTGATCCGCTGATCCCAATTCGCATTTGCTGCGGTGCAAAAAATCCATTTGCGCTCGCTTGCGATTGAGCTAAAGCGGCCTTATGTTGCACTGCACAATAAGCGATCCGGCCACGGCCCGCTTTGTGGACACAAAGAAGGGATTTGTCATGAGCTTTAAAATTGATGGATTCGAAACCTTCGTCTCGTTCGGCAAGGATAATGCCGACGCTCTGAGCAAGAGCGGCGCTGCCAGCGTCAAGGCGATTGAGGAGATTGCCAAGGCGCAGCAGGCGGTGCTGGCCCGCTCGATCGACAAGGCCGACGCCGCGTTCAAAGCCCTGTTCGCGGTCAAAAGCCCGGTTGAACTGGCCGAACTTCAGAACCGTCTGGCCCGCCAGTCGTTCGAAGACGTCATCGTAGAGACGCGCAAGCTGGCTGAAATCGCCACCGCCGCCGTCAGCGCGACGCTCGAGCCGCTGAACGCCCGCTTCACCGACGTCCAGTCGGGCCGCAAGGCCGCCTGACCGGAATCGGTCGGATCGACGACACCCCGGCCACATCCTGGCCGGGGTTCATCCGGTGTCACTCGCCCAGCCGGACCGGCTGACGTCGGGCTCCCCAATCGCCGGGATGAGGTTCGAACAGACCGGCCAGCCGCGCCCCGCAGGCGCAGCAGCAACCGTTTTCGGTCAGCGCCCAGCCGGTCAGCCGATACCAATCGCGCTCGATCAGACGGGCTTTGCACACCGGGCAGAGGGTGGCGCCTCCGTCGCAATCATGGACATTGCCGGTATAGACGTGGTTGAGGCCGCTGGCCTTGGCGATCCGACGTGCCCGGGTCAGCACCGAAGGATCGGTGGCAAGGTGGTCACGCATCTTCCAGTCGGGATGAAACGCCGACAGATGCAGCGGCACATCCGGCCCGAGCGCGGTGGCGATCCAGCCCGACAGCGCCTCGATTTCGGCGGGAGAATCGTTTTCGCCGGGGATCAGCAAAGTGGTGATCTCGACCCAGGTCGGGGTCTCGTGAACCAGCCAGCGCAAGGTTTCCTTGACCGGTTCCAGGCGACCGCCGCACAGACGGCGATAGAAATCGTCGGAAAAAGACTTCAAATCGACATTGGCGGCATCCATCTCGGCGAACAGATCGCTGCGCGCCGCCGCATCGACATAGCCCGCCGTCACCGCCACCGTCTTTACCCCCCGCGCGCGGCAAGCCAGGGCAACATCGACGGCATATTCGAGAAAAACGACCGGATCGTTATAGGTGAAGGCAACCGAGCGGCAGCCCAGCCGCACCGCCGCCGTGGCGATGGCCTCCGGCGACGCGGATTCGTTCAGGCGATCGACGGTGGTGGCCTTGGAAATATCCCAATTCTGGCAGAAGGTGCAGGTCAGGTTGCACCCGGCGGTCCCGAACGACAGCACCGGCGTCCCGGGCAGAAAGTGGTTGAGCGGCTTCTTCTCGATCGGGTCGATACAAAACCCCGACGAGCGGCCATAGGTGGTGAGCACCATTCCCTCTGCCGCCGCCGCCCGCACGAAGCACAGTCCGCGCTGCCCTTCCCGCAAAATGCACTGGCGGGGGCAAACGGCGCATCGAATCCGACCGTCATCAAGACGATGCCAATGACGCGCAGGAAAGAAAGAGCCCTGGATGGCATTGTTCATCGCCGCAGAGTACCATGAAAGTGGGCAAAAAGCTCAAAAGAGGCCTTGGCCATGACCGCGATTCGCCCCACTGCCGTTGCCGGACAGTTTTATCCGACCGATCCGGCCGAAATCCGCCAAATCTGCGCGGCTCTGCTCGCCGCCGCGCCCCCGGCTCGGCCGCCGGTTCCCAAGGCGATCATTGTTCCCCATGCCGGGTGGATCTATTCCGGTCCCATCGCCGCCGCCGCCTATGCCCAAATGGCTCCAGCACGGGGAAAAGTGCGCCGCGTGGTGCTGTTGGGTCCGTCGCATCGAATCGCCTTGCGCGGACTGGCCTTGTCGAGTGCCGACCAGTGGGCCTCGCCGCTGGGGCCGGTCGGGCTCGATCATGATGGCACCCAGCGTCTGGCCACCCTGCCCGGTCTAGGATTGTTCGACCCGGCCCATGCCCAGGAACATGCACTGGAAGTTCAGCTTCCTTTCCTGCAAACGGTGCTGGGCAACGACTTCCGGATGCTGCCGCTCGTCGTCGGCGACGCTTCGGCCGAAACCGTCGCGGCCGCGCTTGACGCCGTCTGGGGCGGGCCTGAGACCCTGATCGTGATTTCAACCGATTTGTCGCATTATCTCGATTACGAGTCGTGCCGTCGCCGGGACCAATCAACCGCCGCCGCGATCGAACGGTTCGACCCGGACGGGTTGGACCACGAGTCCGCCTGCGGCCGCGTTCCCCTCGCCGGTCTGCTGCTGGCGGCGAAGCGGCGGGCGATGCGAATCGAACGGCTTGATCTACGCAATTCCGGCGACACCGCCGGACCGCGCGACCGGGTGGTCGGCTATGGAGCCTGGGCCTTGTACGAAACCGAAAAAGAAACCGGGACGAAAGACGAAGACGCGGAGATTCGCGCCCTCGGCCCGACCCTGCTCGATCTGGCCTGGGGTTCGATCCACCACGGACTGAGCCATGGTCGCCCCGCATCCGCCCCGGTCACGTCCACCGGTCGCCTCGACCAACCCGGCGCGGTCTTCGTCACCTTGACCCGCCAGGGCGAATTGCGCGGCTGTATCGGCTCGCCGCAGGCCTGGCGCCCGCTGGCCGAAGATATCGTCGATAACGCGTTCAAGGCCGCCTTTGGCGACCCGCGCTTTCTACCGCTGCGACCGGCCGAGTTGGACGGGCTGGCCCTGTCGGTGTCGGTGCTGACTCCGCCGGTGGCAATGCGCTTCACCGACGAGGCCGATCTGCTGGCCCAGTTGCGCCCGCGTCGTGACGGATTGATCATCGAGGATGGCGGAGCGCGGGCTTTGTTTCTGCCTGCGGTGTGGGAGCAATTGCCCGCCCCCCGGACCTTCCTCGCCCATCTCAAGCGCAAGGCGGGACTGGCCCCCGATCATTGGTCGACCACCTTCCGCGCCAGTCGGTTCGAGGCGGTCGAGATCGGTAAGGACACAAAAGGGTAGCGCGTCGGCCGAGGGAGGACGTGTGCCCCCCTCTGCTTCTACGCTGGCCCCCGATCAGGCGACCCGGATGTTGCGGAACTGCCAGGGATCGCTGGGATCGATATCCTCGGGGAACAAGGTGCCGCGCCCATCGAGCGGGGTCCAATCGGTATAGGCCCCGACCACCGGACCCAGATAGGGGCGGCAGATTTCAAGGATGCGCTGGAAATCAATCTCGTCCGGCTCGACGATGCCGCGCTCGGGATTTTCCATCACCCAGATCATCCCGGCCAGGACCGCGACGGTGACCTGGAGGCTGGTGGCGTTGTTGTGGGGCGCCAGCGAGCGAGCCTCGGCGACCGAAAGCTGCGACCCGTACCAATAGGCGCCCTTGGCGTGACCGGCGAGCAGAACCCCCAGTTCGTCGATACCGCCGGTGATCTCGGACATCATCAGACGCTGGCGCGGCTGCTGAACCCAGCCCTTGCCCGCCAGTTCGTGGACCGACTTCACCGCGTCGTCGCAGGGGTGATAGGCGTAGTGGCAGGTCGGCCGATAGGCCACTTGGTCGCCGTCACGCACCGTCAGAAAATCGGAGATCGAGATCGCTTCGCTATGGGTAATCAGGAAGCCGTGGAACGGTCCCTCGGTCGGAGTCCAGGTCCGCACCTGCTGGCTGGCCCCCGGACGCATCAGATAGATTGCGCTGTCGCAGCCGAAATCGTGGCGGCGGCCATCGCCGGGCAGGCCCTTTTCATGCGAGCCCCAGCCCAGTTCGGCGGGTTGGCAGCCTTCGCCGACGAAGCCGTCGATCGACCAGGTATTGACGAACTCGCCCTTTTCCTTGGGACGGTCGGCGACTTGGGTATCGCGCTCGGCGACGTGGATGACCTTGACGCCGACCCGCTGCGCCAGCGCGGCCCAACCCGCACGGTCGGCCGGAACCGCCGCGTCCAGCCCGCACTCGGTGGCGACGTTCAACAGGGCCTGCTTGACGAAATGCGACACCAGACCCGGATTGGCCCCGTGGGTGATCAACGCGGTCGAGGCGGGGGCAGACCCGCGCAGACCCAGCATCGTTTCGCGCAGGGCGTAATTGCTGCGGCGGCTGGGGCTGAGGGCGGGATCGGTATAGCCGCCCGGCCAGGGTTCGATGCAGGTGTCGAGATAAAGCGCGCCGAGATCGCGGCACAGTTCGACCAGGGCGACCGATGACACATCGACCGAAAGATTGAGCAGGAAATCGCCCTTGCCCAGCAGCGCCGACAGCCGGGGGCGATAATTCTCGCGGGTCAGGGCGTCATTGATGAAGCGCAGCCCGTATTCGTTGGCAACGTCATGACCGCGTTCGTCGGCGGTGATGATGGTGATCCGAGTCGGATCGATGTCGATATGGCGCAGGATCAGCGGCATAACCCCCTGTCCGATGCTGCCGAATCCCACCACCACCAATCGTCCGTCAAACGCGATATGCTTCATCTTTTCTAGTCTCCACTGGGCAAGCGGTTCCCGTCCATTAAGGTTGCCGAACCAAACACGACATCAACACCCGCCCCCCCATGTCGGAGGAGGGTTGGGTACGCTACGCGTCGGCGGCAGGCGACCGGATTGACCGGTCTCGCCTGACCGCCGTCACATACTTTTTTCTAATCTTGGGATAAGGGCCCGTTCGCGGGTCACAACCATGTCCACCTCCCTTTCGGGGACCGGCCCGTTCTTGGCCGGCTTCTCCAAAAAGGACGCGATCGTCGTTGCATAACCCCAGTGGGCCATAGGCACGTGCGTGTGCGTCTCTCACCCACTGTATAGCCTCGGCGGGACCGTCATGCAAGTGACATTACCCAGACAGCGGCGATCGCCGTTTGCATACGTCCGATATCCGAGCTAGGATCGGCACGTCGGACCATATAGCCGCGACCGAAAAACAAATCGCGCTCGACACCGACTTTGTCGGATGATGTCTTATGCCGTGGTTTCACGGCACGGTTCCGCTCCAATACAGAATCGAACCTCGATCAATTGCGGTAAGCCCCAATGAACGCTGTGTCCCCCTATCGTGTTCTGGTCGTTGACGACGATGCGGGGGACGTTGCCCTGGTCTCGCAGGCGATCGGAGAAGGCCCCTTCCCCTGCATTGTCGAACGCGCGCGCGATGGGATCGAAGCGCTGGAACGGCTACGCCCGCTCGCTGTCGGCGACGATCCCAACATGCCCCATCTGGTGCTGCTCGACATCAATATGCCGCGCAAGGGCGGCATCCAGGTGCTCGAGGAGATCCGCGCCGATCCGATGCTGAACCATCTCCCCGTCGTAGTGATGTCGACCTCGACCTCGGAATGGGACATCGCCACCGCCTATCGGGCCGGAGCCTGCGGCTACATCGCTAAGCCGATGGAAATAGACGATCTGTTTCGGGCGATTCACGGCGTCGAGGCCTATTGGTTCGGCGTGGTGCGGCGGCCAGACTGACGGCCCATCCCCACCCAGACCCAACCCAGCCCAATAGACATATGACCGACTATGCCACTTCGCAGTGGCAGGCTGGGGTGACGAAATTTTGTGGCGTTTCTCCCGTCGTTTTCGGTTACACATGCCAGCCATGCGGCCGGGGTGCGTTGCACAATGGCTGAATTCGATGGAATTCTGCCACTCTATACTGGTTCACCCTTATGCGGTCAGGGGTAGGTAGGACTTGAACCGCGCATTTGGGTAGCCTAGGATGCGCCCCGACGTTTTTTTGGGCATGTTTGACAACGTGGCTAAGATTTGAGCATATCCATCCGTTCCGGAGCGGCGGCACCCGCCCCGGACTCAGGATGTTCGCTGGAGGAGGGCTGAGGTTCTATGACCGTCCGTATCAACCGCCGTCGTGCCATCACCGTGCTGGCTGCCGCCGCCGGCCTGCCGCTGATCTGGCAGGCGAGCCAGGCGCAAGCCGCCCGTCTGATCCGTTGGGAAGGCACCACTCTCGGCGCTCCCTCGACCATCCAGCTCTATCACACCGATGAAGCCAAGGCCCGCGCCGCCATCGCCGCCGGTCTTGACGAACTCGCCAGGCTGGAATCGATCTTCAGCGTCTATCGCGCCGATTCGGCCCTCTCGGCGCTGAACCGCGACGGACGTCTCGACAACGCTCCGGTCGAACTGATCGAAATGCTGACCCACGCCCGCGATCTGGCGAAGATCAGCGACGGCGTCTACGACCCGACGATCCAGCCGGTGTGGCAGCTGTATTTCAGCCACTTCACCGCCGCCAACCCCGACCCCGCCGGTCCCGCCGCCGCCGATCTGGCCCAGGCGCTGGCCCTGGTCGATTGGCGCGGCATCGAGATTGATCCGGTCGGCCGCACCATCGTGCTGGCCCGCCCCGGCATGGCGATCACGCTGAATTCCGGCGCTCAGGGCTATATCACCGACCGCGTCGCCGACGTGCTGCGGAGCCACGGCTTCGTCAACATGCTGGTCGATATGGGCGAGCCCCGCGCGCTGTCGACCAAGCCGGACGGCTCGGCCTGGCGGATCGGCATCGCCAACCCGGCCGATCCCACCCGCGCCATCACCGAAATCGACGTCGTCGATAAGGCGATCTCGACCTCGGGCGGCTATGGTACCCTGTTCGACGATGCCGGCCAGTTCACCCACCTGATCGACACCCGCACCGGCAAGACCGCGCCAGCGATGGTGGGCGTCTCGGTGATCGCCGACACCGCCACCAAGGCCGACGGGCTGTCGACCGCGCTTCTGCTGGCTCCGGTCGAACGGCGTCAGGAGATTTTGCGTGCCGCCGGTGGTCTGACGGCGATCTTCGTCACCCCCGACGGCGTCACCGCCACGGTGACGGCCTAAAGATAGAAATGGCGTGAAAGGCGGCATGGAGACATGAGCCAGGGTCTGGACCGCGCATCGTCGCCCGAAGGCGAAAACACCATCGAGGCTGTGGCCAAGGTGGTGGCCTTCGAACACGGGCTGGCCGTTCTTGAACCGGAACCGACCGGATCGTGCAACGGCTGCATGTCTGCGGCGCTGTGCGGCACCAAGACCGGCAACACCTCCCGCCTGCTGGCCAAGCGCTTTACCCTGGCCGACAGCGCCGGATTGAAGATCGGCGACCGGGTAGTGGTCGGTTTGGGCGGCGGCTCGCTGATGCGGGCCTCGCTCACCGCCTACGCCATTCCGCTGCTGACGATGCTGGTCACGATGGTCACGATCGACCAGATGGGCGGCGGCGAGACCCGGACCATGGTGGGGGCCTTCGCCGGTCTGGCGGTTGGTATCGGGATCGCCCGGCTGTCCGCCTCGTACCTTGCCAAAAAGGGGGATCTGTCCCCCCGCTTAATTCGTCGCGCCTACGGCCCCGGCCCGGGCGAAAGCTGCCATACCGATCTCGGGTGAGGGATATTCGATGCACGATTTACTGCTGCTGATCGTCGGAGCGGCTCTGGTCAACAACGTAGTGCTGGCCCGCTTCCTGGGCTTGTGCTCGTTCATGGGTGTGACGACCAAGCAGGAAACCGCCGTCGGCATGAGCTTGGCGACCACCTTCGTCATCACCGTCTCCTGTATGGGCGACTGGGCGGTCGAACAATATCTGCTGGAACCTTACGGTGTTGGCTATCTGCGGACCGTCACCTTTATCCTGGTGATCGCCGCCGCGGTGCAGTTCACCGAACTGACCGTCCGCAAGGTATCGCCGTCGCTGTTCAAGACGCTGGGCATCTATCTGCCGCTGATCACCACCAACTGCGCCGTGCTCGGCCTCGCGCTGCTGCTGGTCGAGGGCAAGATGAGCTTCATCAACGCCACCCTGTTCGGGTTCGCCTCGGCGTTGGGCTACAGTCTGGTGATGGTGATCTTCGCCGGTCTGCGCGAACGGATTGCGCTCGCCACCGTGCCCCGCCTGTTCGCCGGCCCGCCGGTCGGATTCATCACCGCCAGCCTGCTCGCCCTTGCCTTCATGGGCTTTTCCGGCATGGCCACCAACTAGGGAGATGACACCATGTTGATCGCAGTCGGAGGTCTGGCCGCCATGGGCGTCACCCTCGGTGCCCTCCTCGGCGTTGCCGCCCGTTATCTCGCCGTCGAAGCCGATCCGTTGGAAGCCGAGCTTCAGGCGATGCTGCCCGGATCGCAATGCGGACAGTGCGGTTATGTCGGCTGTCAGCAGTTCGCCGCCGCTCTGGCCGAAGGTCACGCTTCGGTCGCCGCCTGCATCCCCGGCGGTCATGCCACTGCCGAGGCCCTGGCCAAGCGGCTGGGTGTCAGCCTCGACGCCTCTGATCACGTCGAGACCGGCCCGATGGTCGCGTTCGTCAACGAGGATCTGTGCATCGGCTGCCTGCGCTGCTTCAACGAGTGCGGAACCGATGCGATCGTCGGTGCCGCCAAGCAGGTGCACACCGTCATCGCCGACGTCTGCCACGCCTGCGGAAAGTGCGTCAAGGCCTGCCCGACCGAAGCGATCGAGATGCGGCCGGTGCTGCCGACGCTCGCGACGTGGCACTGGGACAAGCCGGGTGCCCACACCGCGCATTAGTCCGTCCGGCCGACCCGATTCGCCTTTGCGGCAAAGTGTTCCCCGCGCCAGCCGCGCGGGGGGCCGATGCCCCAGTCCGATTGTTTTGCAAGCTCTGTAGGAGCGACGGTTCATGAAGTTGTTTCCCATCAAGGGCGGCATTCATCCCGAATACCGCAAGGAACTGACCAGCGAGAAGCCGATCGTCGCGCTCCCGATCCCGTCGGTTCTTTATCTGCCGGTGCAGCAGCACATGGGGGCCGCCGCCAGCACGGTGGTCAAAGTTGGGGATGTGGTGCTGAAGGGACAGATGCTGGCCCGCGGCCAGGGCGTCGTTTCCGCCCCGGTCCACGCGCCGACCTCGGGCAAGATCGTCGAGATCGCCGAGATGACCGCGCCGCATCCGTCGGGTCTGCCGATGCTGACGATCGTGCTGGAAGCCGACGGCAAGGATCAGTGGGCCGACCTGCCCGCCCCGATCGCCGATCCCTTCGCCGAATCGACCCAGGTGATCCGCGCCCGTGTCGGTGAATCCGGCATCGTCGGGCTGGGTGGGGCGACCTTCCCCTCGGCGGTCAAGCTGGGCCTTGGCGACAAGAACAAGCTGGAGATTCTCCTGCTGAACGGCGCCGAGTGCGAACCCTACCTCACCTGCGACGACCGGGTGATGCGTGAATATGCCGCGGAAGTGATCGACGGTGCCCGGATCATGGCTCACGCCCTGGGCGCGCCCCAGGTGGTGATCGCGATCGAGGACAACAAGCCGCAGGCGACCGAGGCGATGCGCAAGGCCGCGAGTGCCCAGCCCAACGTCACCATCGTCGGCGTGCCGGTCCAGTATCCGATGGGAGCCGAACGCCACCTGACCCAGGCGGTGACCGGTCGGGAAACCCCGGCGCGCAAGCTGACCGCCGATGTCGGTGTGGTGGTGCACAATGTCGCCACCGCGCGGGCGATCCATCATGCCGTCCGCTTCGGCCGCCCGCTGCTGTCGCGGGTGGTCACCGTCAGCGGCCACGGCATCAAGGAACCGAAGAACATCGAAGTGCCGCTGGGCACCCCGATCAACGACCTGCTCGGCTTCTGCGGCGGCATCAACGGCCAGATCAAGCGTCTGGTCAGCGGCGGCCCGATGATGGGCCAGCCGATCGTCGATACCGCCGTCCCGGTGGTCAAGGGCACGTCGGGCGTGCTGGCGCTGACCGGCGACGAAGTCAACGAACGGCCGACCCAGCCCTGCATCCGTTGCGGCACCTGCGTGTCGATCTGTCCGTGCGGTCTGGTCCCGGTCGAGATGGCGGCGCTGATCCGCAACGAGCGACTGGAAGAAGCCGCCGCGATCGGGCTTCAGGATTGCGTGTCGTGCGGATCCTGCTCGTACATCTGCCCCTCCTATGTTCCGCTGGTCCATTACTTCAACTACGCCAAGGGCCGGCTGAATGCGCTTGACCGCGAGCGTCGCAAGACCGAGCAGACCAAGGCTCTGGTCGAAGCCCGCAACGCCCGTCTGGAGCGGGTCGCCCAGGCCAAGCGCGACGCCGCCGCCCGCGCCAAGGCGCAATCGCAAAACTCTGACGTGAACAAGGCAGACGCATGAGAATCGCCGTCGATAAGAGCGGACCGTTCACCCACGCTCCCACCAGCGTCTCGCGCACCATGACTCTGGTGCTGGCGGCGCTGCTCCCCGCTACGCTGTATGATATCTGGCTGTTCGGTTGGCCGGCGGCGTTGATGTTCCTGGTCACCGTGCTGTCCTGCGTCGGGCTCGAGGCCATGTGCCTGTACCTGTCGAAGCGCCCGGTCGGCCCCACCCTCGCCGATGGCTCGGCGGTTCTGACCGGCTGGTTGCTGGCGATGAGCATGCCGCCGTGGGCGCCGTGGTGGGTGTGTTTCGTCGCCGCCGTGTTCGCGATCTGCCTCGCCAAGCATGCCTTTGGCGGTCTCGGCCAGAACGTGTTCAACCCGGCGATGGTCGGCCGTATCGCGGTGCTGGTGTCGTTCCCGCTCCAGATGACCACCTTTGTCCGTCCCGCCCCGCTGGGCAGCGCCGGATCGCCCGGTCTGATCGACAGCATCGGCATCATCTTCGGCCACTCGGCGATGCTGGATTCGCTCAGCGCCGCCTCGGCTCTCGGCTACATCAAGACCGAATTGTCGCGCGGCATTCCGGTCAGCCAGTCGATCCTGACCGCCCCCGACCTCACCAGCCTGGCGCTCGGCACCCATGCTGGCAGCTTCGGCGAGACCTCGGCGTTCCTGATCCTGCTGGGTGGCCTGTTCCTGATCGCCAAGCGGGTGATCTCCTGGCACATCCCGGTCGCGGTGATGGGAACCCTGTTCCTGCTCGGCACCGTGTTCAGTGCGATCAATCCCGACCGCTTCACGCCGGGAACCTTCCAATTGCTGTCGGGTGCGACGATCCTGGGGGCGTTCTTTATCGCCACCGATTACGTCACCTCGCCGGTGTCGAAATCGGGCCAGTTGGTCTACGGCTTTGGCATCGGCTTCCTGACCTGGGTCATCCGCACGTTCGCCGGTTATCCCGAAGGCATGGCCTTCGCGGTTCTGCTGATGAACGCGTTGACCCCGATCATCGACCACCATATTCGCCCGCGCGCCTTTGGCCGTACCCGCAAGGGCGAGCCGCTGCCGTTGAACAGGGGGAATAAATGAGCCGCGCCACCTGGATTCACGCCTCGATCCTGGGGGCGTTCTGCCTGGGCTTCGGAATCGTGCTGGCCGTCACCGACCAGCAGACCAACGACGACATCAAGCAGCGCATCCTTGAGGACAAGGAACGCTCGCTGTCTCAGGTGCTGCCGACCGCGATCCACGACAATTCGCCGGTTACCGACACCATCACCCTGAAGGATGCCAAGGGCGAGGATGTCACCATCTATCGCGCCACCAAGGGCGGACAGGTTACCGGCGTCGCTTATACTATCGTCGGGAGCGGCTATGCCGGTCCGATCCGCCTGATGCTGGGCGTCGATGCCGAGGGCAAGGTTCTCGGTGTCCGCGTCATCACCCACAAGGAAACCCCTGGCCTGGGCGACAAGATCCAGGTCGATAAGGGCGACTGGATTCTGCGCTTCAACGGGCTGTCGTTCGCCAACACCCCGCTGGAGAAGTGGAAGGTGAAAAAGGACGGCGGTCAATTCGATCAGTTCTCGGGCGCGACCATCACGCCGCGCGGCGTGGTCGGCGCGATCCGCGAGGGTCTGCATTTCTTTGACGCTCAGAAATCCAAGATGCTGGAGGCCGGTTGATGGCTACGCCCTACAAGACGATCATCAAGGACGGACTGTGGGAAAATAACGGCGTCATCGCCATGCTGTTGGGCATGTGCCCGACCATGGCGGTCACGACCAGCGCCACCAACGGCCTTGGCCTCGGCATCGCCACCGCGGTGGTGATGGCCGCCTCCAGCCTGCTGGTTGCGCTGTTCCGTAACACGATCACCCAGGAAGTCCGTATCCCGGTCTACATCCTGATCATTGCCTCGATGACCACCCTGGTCGATCTGTGCATGAACGCCTGGATGCACGAGATGTACAAGGTGTTGGGCCTGTTCATCCCGCTGATCGTGTCGAACTGTCTGCCGCTCGCCCGTCTCGAAGCCTTCGCCGCCAAGGAACCGGTCAGCCGCTCCTTCCTGGACGGCCTGTTCATGGGCATCGGCTTCACCCTGGCGCTGGTGGTGATCGGCGCGATCCGCGAACTGATCGGCAATGGCACCGTTTTCGCCGACGCCGCCCTGCTGCTGGGTCCGGCGTTCCACTTCATGGAACTGCGTCTGCTGCCCGCCGATAGCGGCGTGCTGCTGGCGATCCTGCCTCCGGGCGGGTTCCTGGTCACCGGGCTGGTTCTGGTCGCCAAGCGGATGATCGACCTTGCCGCCGGCAAGGAAATCCGCATGGCCGGCGCTCATAGCGTCTAAGGAGAAGAGCGATGAAGGTCGGAGTCGTCTACGCCACCCCGGCACGTCAATCCTGGCTGACCATCGACGTGCCCGACGGCAGCACCGTCAAGGACGCGATCGAGAAGTCCGGCATCCTGCGCCAGTTCCCCGAGATCGATCTGGACGCCCAGAAGGTCGGGATCTATGGCAAAGCGACCACCCTTGACGCGGTGGTCGAGGATGGGGCGCGGATCGAGATCTACCGTCAGATCACCGCCGACCCCAAGACCGTCCGTCGCCGCCCCCGCGAGGGGGCCGCTCCGGCCAACGGGGGGGCGGAAGGATGAGCCTCGGTGACGATCTCTCGATCGCCCAGTCGGTCGCCTTCGCGATCCTTCACGCTCAGGATCTCGAGAGCAACAGCGACTGGATCGGCTGGGCCAAAAGCTGGCTGAACGGCGACGACCGTTCCGCCAGCGCCGCCGCCGCCGCCGCCGACATCGCGGTCAACCCGGCGGCCCGCCATGCCGCCAATGCGGCCCGGCTGTTCGATCTGGCCCAGGCGCTGCAAACCGAAGCGGCGATGTTGTCGGCCGAAGGTCGCAACGCGGGCTGGACGCTGGACACGGTCGAGAACCGCAACACCGAATGCCTGACCGAGGTCGCCGAGGCGATCCGACTGGCCGACAGCGAGGGGGCGAAGGGCGGTTCGGCACGGCGTGCCGAATTGCTGGCTTTGGCCGTGCGCCATCACTGATCGCGGACAGGCCGGTTCCACACTGATCATATAAGCCGTCGGGTCGACTCTTCGCCCCGACGGCTTTATCATTTCCCACCCCGCTTGCCGTGATACCGGATCGGGGGCCTTGGGCAGGCCGAACACCAGGGTCCGGCGGGAACCGACACGACGAGGTATCTTTTGAACGGAGCGGACTACGTCGCCGCCTTTTTGCGGCATCGGGGCGTCGGGCGGGTTCATTGCACGGCCGGGATATCCTGCGCGCTGATGATCGACGCGATCGCCCGCCAGCCGGGGATTGATTATTTCACCCATTTCAACGAGCGTTCGGCGGCGCTGGCCGCCGATGCGGTATGGCGGAGCGCGCGCCGGATCGGGGTGGCGATGGCCAGCGGCGGCCCCGGCGCGGCCAACCTGATCTCCGGCATCGCCTGCGCCTGTCACGATTCGGTTCCGGCGCTGTTCATCACCGGCCGAGCCGCAATCGAGCGGACCCCGATTGCGGCAATGGCCGCTCCAATTGCCAAGAAAACATTCGAGGTCACCTGCGCGGCCGATCTGCCTCGTATCCTGGCCGAAGCCTGGGATCTTGCCACTGTCGGCCGACCTGGGCCGGTTCTGGTCGATATCCCGGTCGCAGTGCAGACCGAGCCGGTTGACCTGCCGATCCTGCCGCCCCAGATCGCTCCCCCCCTGCCGCCACCGGAACTAGACGAGATTGCCGCCACTCTCAACGCCTTTCTGGCCGAGGGTGCACGCCCGCTGTTGCTGCTGGGCGGTGGCGTCGGACAGGCGGGAATTGCCACCGCGCTGGCCGACTGGCTGCGGCGCGACCGGGTTCCGTTTGTCGCCAGTTGGAGCGCGTTGGCCTGCTTCGACCACGATTTGCCCAGCTATCTGGGCGCGATCGGCCGCCATGGCAATCGCGGAGCCAATTTCGCGCTGTGGAACTGCGACCGCCTGCTGGTGCTGGGCAGCCGTCTCGACGCCAATCTGCGCGGAAGCGATCCCCGCTATTTCGCGCCCTCCGCCCGCATTCACGTTATCGACATCGACCCGGCCGATCTGGCCCGTCTCGCCGCCGACGGCTATCAGACCAGTTGCCTCGACCTGCGCTATCTGCCGCAATTGCTCGACCAATTGACCGCGCCGCAACCGACTCGCGCCTGGCACGATTATCTGGAAGAGACCCGCGCCCGCTATCTCGGCCGCGACATTTCGACCTTTGCCCAGACCCACCGGGTGCTGTCGCCCTATGCGGTGATCCGGCGTCTGACGAAGGGCCTGGCTCTCGACGCGGTGGTGATCGGCGATTGCGGGGCCAATCTGTGCTGGCTGTTCCAGATGTTCCACCGCCGCCGCCATTCCCTGTTCGCGGCCGGAGGGCTGGCCCCGACCGGCTACGCTGTTCCGGCGGCGATCGGAGCGGTGTTGGAACAGCCCCGCCGACAAGTTGTGGCGGTGGTCGGCGATGGCGGATTGCAGGCGTCGTTGCAGGATTTGCAGACGCTGGCCTATCACCGGCTGGGGATCGCGGTGGTGGTGTTCAACAATAACGGCTATGGCCTGATCAAGCAGTATCAGGACCAGAATTGCGACAACCGCTACGAGGCGTCGGGGCGGCTGTACAGTGTTCCCGATCTCGAACGGATCGCGGCGGCATTCGGGATCGCGTACCGCAAAATCGACCATGTCGAGCAGATCGGGGCCGATATGTTCCTAACCGGTGGGCCGATCCTGATCGAAATCGGCATTGCCGAAGACATGCCAGTCGAGCCGCAAGTCCCCGCCGATGGACAGATTAGCCACCAGAGCCCCGCTTTGAGCGACGACGAGCGCGCTTTTGGTGGCCGCTTCGTGCCGTTCGACCGTCCAGCCCCCTGCTAATCGTCACCCTGTCATGACGAGGATTGGTCGGCGGGCTTGGCTGCGCTATTGTCCGCCCACCCCCACCCATCGTGAGACATCATGCCGCCTCTGCGCCTTGCTATGTTCGATGTCGACGGCACCCTGATCGACAGCCAGCACACCATCGTCAGCGCGATGACAATGGCCTGGGGCCGGATGGGTCTCGGCATCCCCCAACCCGATCAGGTGCGCCGGATCATCGGTCTGTCGCTGGTCGAAGCCTGCGCGATGCTGCTGCCCTGGGCCTCGGCGGCGACCCACCGCGCCGTCGCCGAGGCCTATAAGAGCGCCTTTCACACCCTGCGGGTGAAGCCCGAACACGACGATCCACTGTTTCCCGGCGCGCTTGCCGCGCTGGACCGGCTGGAGGCGGACGGTTGGCTGCTGGGGCTCGCCACCGGCAAGTCGCGGCGGGGCGTCGAGGCGATGCTGGAGACTCACGGCCTGCGCGGACGCTTTGTCACGATCCAGACCGCCGACGAAAATCCCAGCAAGCCCGACCCGTCGATGCTGCTGCGCGCCGCCAACGAATGCGGGCTCGATCCCGCCGCTGTCGTGATGATCGGCGATACCTCTTACGACATGGCGATGGCCAATGCCGCCCGCGCCGTCGCCATCGGCGTCTCGTGGGGCTATCAATCGCTGGACGAGTTGCACAGTGCCGGAGCCCGGGTGGTTCTGGACAGTTTTGAACAGCTGAGTCGAACGCTCGACTTGGTCATCGGAGAACGGCCATGCGTCCCGCCACAATCATAAAGATCGTCCTTGTCGCCGGCCTGTTGCTGGCGATCGCGGCGATTGCGGCCGCCAAATCGGTCAATACCGAGCGGTACAAGGCGGTTCTGGCCGACCGTGTCCGAGCCGCCACCGGTCTGACGATGGTCTTCAACGGGCCGGTCAAGCTGCGCCTCGGCCTCTCGCCCCGTCTCAGCATCACCGGGCTGGGCCTGTCGGTGCCGGGGGCCTCGGCGCCGATGGTGCAGGTCGATCGCATCGAGGCCCGGGTCGGGCTGCTGCCGCTGCTGTTCCGCCAGTTCCGCACCGAGCGGCTGCTCTTGATCCGGCCGACCCTGCGTCTGACCCCGACCACCGCTCCTGCCGCCGCCGCCGCGATCGCCGCCGCCGCCGGGATCGGCCTCGACCGGGTCAGCGACGAAGTGCCGCCGACCAGCTTTGCCCTGGGCGAGGTCCAGCTTGAGGACGCGACCCTGCTGTGGGTTCCCGACGCGCCCCAGAGCGAAACCCGCATCCAATTGCCACAGGGGCGGATTCGCCCGGAAAGCATCGAAGGCGGTCGCCTGACGCTCGAAGCGCACGGCCAATGGGCCGGGACCGGCTTCGAACTGGGCGGCATCGTCGGACCGGCCGACACCCGCAAGCGCCACCGTCCCTTCCCGATCCAGTTGAAGGGGACGATCAACGGCGCGGTCGTCGTCGCCCGCGGCGGCATTGCCGATCCGTTGACCGGCGAGGGGCTCGACATCATCCTCGACGCCCGGGGTGACGAGATCGCGACCCTGCTGCACCGGGCCGGATGGCTGTCGCTCGCCGAGGGACAGACCCCTCCGGCGATCGGCCCCTACAAGGTCGCGGCCCGGCTGGTCGGTTCGGTCCAGGCTCCGGCACTGGAAAATATCGACGCGGTGCTGGGCAAGCACGACACCCTGTTGCTCGGCGCGCGCGGATCGTTCTCGGCGCCGCTGTCCGGTCACGGGCTCGATCTCGCTTTGACCGCCGAGGCCGACAGCCTGACCGGACCGGGACGGCTGTTCGGACTGGACCTCGCCAGCGGGGCGGCATTGCGGGCGGGCGGCAAACTGACCGATAGCCCGACGGGCTGGCGGCTGAGTGGAATCAAGGCGACCATCGGCAGCAGTGATCTCTCCGGCGATCTCGCTCTGGCGCTCCAGCCCCGGCCAGCGGTCAGCGGCAAGATCGCCGCCACCACTCTTACCCTGTCCGATCTTGGTCTCGATCCGCTGAGGCTGATCGAAACGGTCCAGCCGACACCAGCGCGCCCGGCGATCCCGATCGCCGACGAACGCTTGCTGGCCAACGAACCGCTGGCGCTGAATCGTCTGGGAAGCTTCGATCTCGACCTCGGCATTACCGCCGCCAACCTTCCCTTGGGGGCGGCCGGGTTCACCGAGGCCGCCGCGACGGTGCGCCTGACCGCCGGACGGTTGGCGATCGAGGGCTTTTCCGCCCGGCTGGGCGAGGGCCTTCTGACCGGAGAAGCGCTGCTCGACGCCTCCGACCACGTCCCCGCCGCCGCCCTGAAGCTGGCAGGCAGCGGACTTGACCTGAAGCGGATCGGGGGCGGCTTCCCCTTCGATGGCGGCCGCGCCGAACTGGCGGTCGATCTGCACGCCCAGGGAGCCAGCCCGCGCATGCTGGCCGGAACCCTGGACGGTCATATCCTGGCCGGAATCGGTGATACCGGACTGGCTGCCAGCACCGCAGGCGGCGTTCCCGCCCGGCTGCTGACCGCGTTGGACGGCGGAACCGGCGACGAAGACCCGATCCATCTGCGCTGCGCCGCCGTCCGGATCGGCATCAAGAACGGACTGGCCAGCGCCGAACGCGGCCTGGCGGTCGAGACCCCGCGCGCGGCGATCCTGGGCAGCGGTACGCTCGATCTGCGCACCGAGATGCTCGACCTTGTCTTTGCGGTGCGCGGCGGATCGGCGGCCCGGCTGCGCGGGGCGCTGGCCGTTCCCGTCGTCGGCGGCGAGTCCACCGGTCTGCGTCCCTTTTCGCAACGTCCCGCCGCCACCCGGCCGCCGGTCGATCCTGCTCCCTGCCGTGCCGTCATCGGCCGCCGCTAACCTTCGAGGTCCGTACCCGTGAGTCTCACTCCCCTTCGCCGCTTCTATGCCGCCGCCGCCGCCGCCGAAAGCGAGGACGGCTTTGCCGTCCATCTCGACGGGCGCCCGGTGCGGACCCCCGGCGGGTGCTTGCTGCGCGTTCCTACCCGCTCCCTGGCCGAAGCGATCGCCGCCGAATGGGACGATCAGGGCGAAACGATCCAGCCGTCCTCGATGCCGCTGACCCAATTGGCCAGCACCGCGCTCGACCGCGTCGGCCCCGAGCGGGAGACGATCACCGGCTATCTGATGGCCTATGCCGGGACCGACCTGTTGTGCTACCGCGCCGAGTCTCCGACCGATCTGGCCGAGCGGCAGGCCCAGGAATGGCAGCCGCTGCTGGATTGGGCCGCCGAGACGCTGGCGGCTCCGCTGGTCTCGACCGTCTCGGTGCTGGCGGTGGCCCAGCCCGACCACGCCGTCGCGGCACTGGCAGAGCATCTGGAGCGTCAGGATTCCTGGCGGCTGACCGCGATCCAGGCCGCCGCCGCCGCCACCGGCTCGCTGGTGCTGGCCCTGGCCCTGACCCAGGCGCGGATTGATGCCGCCACCGCCTGGAGCCTGTCCCAGCTCGACGAGACCTATCAGATCGAGCAATGGGGCGAGGACGCCGAAGCCACCGCGCGCCGCGCCGCCCTCAAACGCGATATCGCGGCGGCCGAACGGCTGCTGGCGCTGCTGGTCGGCTGACCGCCGGTCTATTTCGAGATCAACCGCCCGGCGGCATTGCGGTCGGCGTCGTCATTTGCGATGATCCGGCCCCGGCCACCCGGCCATCGTTTCATCGCGTCGAGGAGAATGGGTCATGGGAAGCTGGAGCATCGGGCATTGGCTGATCGTTCTGGTCATCGTGCTGCTGCTGTTCGGCGCCAACAAGATCCCTAAGCTGATGGGCGACATGGCCAAAGGGGTCAAGGCGTTCAAGCAGGGTCTGAAGGACGGCGACGAAGAGAATGCGGCTCAGCCCGCGCCGCAACCCCAGGCCAGCGTTCAAGCTCCGCCCGTCGCGGCCCAGAACGTCGCGGCCCCGCAGCAGCCCGTCGCGGCTCCGGCCGCCGCCCCGCAGGCAGCACAGCAGCCCGATCCGCTGCACAAAAGCTAAGGCCGCTTAACGGCACGGGAGAGTCCGGATGTTCGATATCGGCTGGGACGAGATGGCGCTGATTGCCGCCGTCAGCCTGATCGTGATCGGGCCGAAGGACTTGCCCGTGGTGCTGCGTCAGGTCGGACGCTGGACCCGCAAGGCCCGGCTGATGGCCGCCGATTTCCAGCGCGGATTCGACGACATGGTGCGCGAATCCGAACTGGACGAGGTCAAGCAGCAGATCGTCAAGGCAAGCGACCCTGCCTTGTTGCGCGCAGAGATCGACAAGGCGGTCGATCCCGACGGAGACCTGGCGCGGGCGATGACGCTGCCGCCACCGGACGCCCTTCCCCCTCCGGCTGCGAACCCCGTTCCCGAGCCGATTCCCGCCGATGCGCCGCAATCGCGGCCTCCGGCCCCCTGACCTGGGCGATCCCGACGTGACCGAGTCCCTCGACGACAAAACGATGCCGCTGCTCGACCATCTGATCGAGCTGCGCCGTCGGCTGATCTGGTCGGCGCTGGCGTTCCTCGTCGCCTTCGGTGTCTGCTATTACTTTTCCGGCACGATCTACGAGTTTCTGCTCGAACCCTATTCGTCGGCGGCGCTGGCCAAGGGCGGCAGCCGCCGCCTGATCTATACCGCACCGACCGAAGCGTTCTTCACCTTCATGAAGGTCGCGGGATTCTCCGCCGCCGCGATCTGCTTCCCGGTCTGGGCCGGGCAATTGTGGGCGTTCATCGCCCCGGGGCTCTACAAGCACGAGAAGCGCGCCTTTCTCCCCTTCATGCTGGCGACGCCGGTCCTGTTCGCGATGGGCGCGGCCCTGGTCTATTTCGTCGTCCTGCCCGGTCTTTACACCTATCTGCTCAGTTTCGAATCGCTGGTGGCGGCACCGGGATCGCTGCCGATCCAGCTCGAAGCCAAGGTCAACGAATCGCTGTCGCTGATCATGACCCTGATCTTCGCCTTCGGACTGGCCTTCCAGATGCCGGTGCTGCTGACCCTGCTGGCCCGGGTGGGCGTGATCACCGCGAAGGGAATGGCGGAAAAGCGCCGCTTTGCCATCGTCGGCAATTTCGTCTTCGCCGCGATCGTGACTCCGCCCGACATCGTCAGCCAGTGTTCGCTGGCGATCCCGATGGTTCTGCTCTACGAAATCTCGATTCTGGCGGCCCGCGCGATGGAAAAACGACGCGCCAAGGCTGATTCCGAGGCCGAGGAGACCGACGCGGTCGAAGAAACCGATTTCAACGGATAGCGGCTTAATCTGGCCGATTGGGTCGCGTTACATTCAGAACCGATTCGCCGCCGCGTCTCGACAAGAATTCCGCGTCGGCTTATAACCAGCCGCTTGGCAGACTTTCCCGGATACCGTTCCATGCACGACCTGAAGTCGATTCGCGACAATCCCGCAGCGTTCGATGCCGGCCTCGCCCGGCGTGGGTTGCCGCCCCAATCGGCGGCGATCCTGGAGCTTGACGCGCGCCGTCGCGCCGCCCAGACCACCTTTCAGGACTTGCAGGCCCGGCGCAACGACGCCTCGAAGCAGATCGGCCAGATCAAGCGCCAGGGCGGCGATTGCGAGGCCCTGATGGCCGAGGTCGCGGCGATCAAGGAGCGGATTCCGGCAATCGAGGACGAAGACCGGGTGATCGGCGCCGAGATCGAGACGATCCTTGCCACCCTGCCCAACCTGCCCGACGAGTCGGTTCCCGATGGCCCCGACGAAAGCGCCAATGTCGAGATTCGCCGCTGGGGCACACCGCGCGCGTTCGATTTCACCCCGCTCGACCACGATGCGCTGGGCGAAAAAATGGGCGGAATGGATTTCGACGGCGCGGCCAAGCTGTCGGGAGCCCGCTTCGTCGTGCTGAAGGGGCCGCTGGCCCGGCTGCAACGCGCGCTCGGCCAGTTCATGCTTGACCTCCAGACCGGCGAGCACGGCTATACCGAGATCGACCCGCCACTGATGATCAAGGATTCCGCTGCGTTCGGCACCGGCCAATTGCCGAAATTCAGCGAGGATCTGTTCAAGACCAACACCGGTCACTGGCTGATCCCCACCGCCGAGGTACCGCTGACCAATCTGGTCGCCGATGCGATCCTCGACGAAAAAGACCTGCCGTTGCGGATGACCGCGCTGACCCCCTGCTTCCGTTCCGAAGCCGGATCGGCGGGCAAGGACACCCGCGGCATGATCCGCCAGCACCAGTTCCACAAGGTGGAAATGGTGTCGGTGGTCCACCCCGACCGCTCGGACGAAGAACACGAGCGGATGACCAAATGCGCCGAGACGGTGCTGCAACGCCTCGGCCTGCCCTACCGCGTCGTCGTGTTGTGTTCGGGCGACATGGGCTTTTCCGCCCGCAAGACCTATGACATCGAGGTCTGGCTGCCGGGGCAGCAGCGCTATCGCGAAATCTCGTCTTGCTCGAATTGCGGCGAGTTCCAGGCGCGGCGGATGAAGGCCCGCTTCCGCCCCGAGGGCGAAAAGGGCACCCGCCCCGTCCATACCTTGAACGGGTCGGGACTGGCGGTCGGCCGGACCCTGATCGCGGTGCTGGAGAATTACCAGCAGGCCGACGGCAGCATCGTCGTTCCCGAGGCGTTGCGCCCCTATCTGGGCGGTCTGGAGCGAATAAGCTGATGTTTGCTCCGCTCGCCGACCTGTCGGGCCTGCGTATCCTGGTCTCGAACGACGACGGCATCAATGCTCCGGGGATCAAGGTGCTGGAGCGCATCGCCCGGACCCTGTCGGACGATGTCTGGGTGGTCGCCCCCGAGCACGAACAGAGCGCCGCCGGGCACTCGCTGACGATCCGTCGTCCGCTCCGGGTGCGCGAGGTGTCGCCCTGTCATTATGCCGTCGATGGCACCCCCACCGACGCCGTTTTGCTCGGGATCAACCACATCATCAAGGGCAAGCGCCCCGATCTGGTGCTGTCGGGGATCAATCGCGGCTCGAATCTGGGCGAGGACGTCACCTATTCCGGCACCGTCGCGGCGGCGATGGAGGCGACGATCCTGGGCGTCCCCGCGATCGCTTTGTCGCAATTCGTCACGCCCCCCGATGCGGTGAAGTGGGATACCGGCGAACAATGGGCCGCAAGGGTGATCCGGCTTCTGCTGACCCAGGGCTGGCCGCGCAACGTGCTGATGAACGTCAATTTCCCCGATGTCCCTGCCGCCGAGGTCAGCGGGATCGAGGTCACCGCCCAGGGCAAGCGGAAGATCGGCGATGCGATCGTCGAACGCTCCGACCCGCGCGGCGATCCCTATGTCTGGATCGGGGCGCAGCGGGCCGAGGATCGCGGCATTCCCGGCACCGATATCGAGGCGGTTTGCCGTGGCGCGGTTTCGGTGACGCCGCTGTGCTTCGACCTGACCGACCGGCCCACCATGCAGGCGCTGTCTGCCATCTTCCCATGACCCCCGCCGAATCGCGCGTCCGCCGCCTGTTGACCGAGTTGCGCCGACAAGGCGTCGGCGATGCGCGGGTGCTGGCGGCGATCGAGCGGGTTCCGCGCCATCTGTTCGTCGCCACCCCCTTTCTTGACCAAGCCTACGAGAACGTCGCCCTGCCGATCGGTCGGGGCCAGACCGTCAGCCAGCCGCTGGTCGTTGGTCTGATGACCCAGGCGCTGGCGGTCGGCGAACGGATGAAGGTGCTCGAGATCGGCACCGGATCGGGCTATCAGGCGGCGGTGCTGGCACCGCTGTGCCGCCGGGTCTATTCGATCGAGCGCCACCGTCCCCTGCTGGCCGAGGCCGAGGCGCGCCTGCGCCGCTTGCGAATTCACAACGTCACCTGCCGCTTGGGCGACGGGTCGCGGGGATGGCCGGAACAGGCTCCATTCGACCGCATCATCGTCACCGCCGCCGCTCCCGACATTCCCCCCGCCTTGATCGAACAATTGAAGCCGGACGGACTGATGGTGCTCCCACTCGGCGATGTCGGCGGCATCGATCAGGAATTGGTGCGGATCGCCAAAAGTCCGGCCGGATTGGACATTCATCCCTTCCTCGCGGTCCGTTTTGTTCCGCTGGTCGAAGGACTTCCCGAGGAATAAGCAATCCAGGTCCTCTGAAAAAACATGATTCATCCCTTCCGTATTAGTCGTTGGACCGTTACTCTTTGACCTCCTGGACTGCGACGGGAAATCAACCCCTGCGCGGCCCATTCGGTGCGACCATCCCGGTCTGAGACCCACTCCAAAGTCGCGGTCAGTCAATGAGTGACGATTTCGAACTGTTCGACGATCCACCGGCTGCCGACGCGTCCCCCGTGCCAGCGGGTGGCACCGACGATCTGTTTTTCGACGACGAGCCCACCCCTGTGGCCGGGGCCGCGACCGGGCCAAGCGTTCTGGAACGGATGGCGCAGAGCAAAGCCCTGTTCGCCGTCGAGGACAATGACAGCGAGACCCTGCGCGCCGCCTCTGGCCCGGTGGTCGAGACAATGGACTCCCTCGTCTCCGACAGCCTGTCCTGGGTCAGCCACTTTCCCCCGTTCGGCGAGAAACTGACCGGCGACGCCCGCACCACCCTGGCGGGCGTGCTGGGCGAGCATTGGTGCCACCTCTATCGCGGCGAATTCACCGCCGATTACACCGCCACCGCCCAGCAATTGGGCTTCATGCTGGCCTATATGGATCTCGGTGCCACTTGGTATCAGGCGATGGCCAGCGCCGGAGCCTCGCGCGCGCTGGAGCAGATCGCCCGGACCAAGCGCGGATCGACCGCGCTGTCCGGCATCGTGCTTCGAGTGGTGATGCTGGACGTCTCGGTCGTCACTCACGATTACTTCGCCGCCGCGACCCAGAACCGCGCCAACATGGTTCAAGAGCTGGCGGCGAATTTCGAGCGCTCGATCAAGCAGGTGGTCGAGGAAGTCGGCGCGATGGCCCTGTCGCTGAAAAGCCATTCCGACGAGATGCTGAGCAGGCTGTCGCATATGGATTTCGAGACGGTCAACATGGCCGCCGCCGCCGAGGAAGCTTCCTACAGCGTCGATAACATCTCCAGCAACACCAACCAACTGGCCGAATCGATCGGCAGCATCCGAGACAGCGTCGTCCGCACCGCCCAGGCGGCGGAACAGGCCGCCCAGACCGCCCAGGCCACCGACGCGGCGATGCACCACCTGCTGGAGGTCGCCAGCCGGATCGGCCGGATCGGCCAGACCATCGAGGGGATCGCCCGCCAGACCCGGATGCTGGCGCTGAACGCCACGATCGAATCCGCCCGCGCGGGCGAGGCCGGGCGTGGCTTTGCCGTCGTCGCCGACGAAATCAAGAAATTGTCGGAACAGACCCGGCGCGCCACCAAGGAGATCGCCTCCTCGGTCGAGGAAGCGATCCGCGCCACCAACGACGCCGTCAGCACCATCACCAGCACCGTGGCCTCGGTGGCAGGAATCAACGTCGTCGCCGCCGAAGTGCGCGAGGCGGTCGAGGCCCAGACCGGGGCCACCGAAATCATCGCCAATCACGTCGGCGAAGCGGCATCGGGAGCCAAATCGGTCACCGCCTCGGTCAACAGCGCGATCGAAGCCCTGACCGTCTCCAGCTCTGCTGCCGGCGAATTGAACCGCTCTGCCGACGCTTTGTCGATCAAAGCGTCGATCATGCGCACCGAAGTCGACCAGTATCTCGACCGGCTGCGCCATATGGGCTAAAGCTTGATGCGTTTCGCATCCATCCTTGGGTGTCCTTGGGGCGACGATACCGGATTTAACCGCCCGTCCTCTCCCCGACCGCCCCGGCCCTCGGAGACCAGATCGCCCCATGATTGAATCCGTCATCCGCCGCCGCGAGATGCTGTCGCAGACCCCGCTGTTCGCGGCGGTTCCGGCGTCCCTGCTCGACGAACTCGCGGCCAAGACCAGAACGATCCGTGTCTCTGCGCGCGAGCAATTGTTCACCAAAGGCGACCCCGGCGACCGGCTCTATCTGGTCGCCCAGGGCGTGATCCGCATCAGCGCGCTGTCGCCCGAGGGACGCGAGGTCACCTATGGCCTGATCAAGGCGGGCGAATTGTTCGGCGAGATCGCGGTACTGGACGGCGGGCGCCGCTCCGCCGACGCCACCGCGCTGGAGCCAAGCGAGTTGCTGGCGCTCGACCGCCGCGACGTCGTCGATTTCATCGACCGCCACCCCGCCTTGGCGCTGCATTTGCTCCGGGTTCTGTGCGAACGGCTGCGCCGGGCCGACGATCTGCTCGAAGATGTCGTGTTCCTGTCGCTGCCGGGACGTCTGGCCAAGCATCTGCTGGTGCTGGCCGGAACGCTCTCAAGCCGCGAGGCCCCCGATTCCGCCCCGACGATCCGACTGTCGCAGCAGGAACTGGCCGATCACCTTGGCATCAGCCGCGAGAGCGTCAACAAGGTGCTGTCGAAGTGGGAACAGGCCGGGATGGTGACCCTGGGACGGGGCCAGATCACCGTCAACGGCCTCGATGCGCTCGAAGCCCTCGCCCAACCCGCGTCGTAGGACTTTCTCACTCCCCCGGTCGGGGGAATCCCCCCGATCAGGGGGCGCGCGGCACGGTATCCGACCCATAGAGCTGGCGGGCGCGGCGTTCGAACGCCGAGACCATCAGCCGCACCGCTTCATTGAACAGCGCGCCGATCAGGGTCTGGAGCAGCTTCGAACGGAACTCGAAATCGACATAGAAATCGATCTCGGTGGTTCCGTCGGGCATCGGGTTGAACACCCAATGATTGTTGAGGTAGTGAAACGGACCCTCGGTGTAGGTGACATCGACCCGACGGTTGGGGTCGAGGGTGACTTTCGAAGTAAAGCGCTCGCGCACCATTTTGAAGCCGATCACCAGATCGGCAAAGAACACGTTGCCGTCACGACGGCGAATCCGCGACGCTACGCACCAGGGCAGAAAGTCCGGATAGCGCTCGACGTCGGCGACCATCGCGTACAGCTTTTCGGGGGCGTAGGGCAGGATACGCTTTTCGGCATGAGTGGGCATGAAGTCCTCTAGGATGCGGCCTGCCCGCGCAGGGCGCGCAGGGCCTCGAAGTCACGGTCGGCATGATGGGAAGATCGGGTCAGCGGCGTCGAGGCCACCATCGCGAAGCCCTTGGCCCGGGCCTGGGCGGCGTAATCGTCAAACTCCTCCGGGGTCACATAGCGCGCGATCGGCGCATGCTTGGGCGTCGGCTGAAGATACTGCCCGATCGTCAGCGCGGCAACTCCGGCGGCACGCAGATCATCCATGACCTGCAACACTTCCTCGCGGGTTTCGCCCAACCCGACCATCATTCCGGATTTGGTGACGATGCCGGGAGCCGCCTCGGCGGCGCGCTGCAACAGCCGCAACGAAACGAAATAGCGGGCACCGGGGCGGATCGAGGGATACAGACGCGGCACCGTCTCCAGATTGTGGTTGAAGACGTCGGGCCGGGCGGCGGCGACCCGCTCGACCGCGTCGCCCTTGTCGCGGAAATCGGGGGTCAGAACTTCGATGGTGCAATCGGGGCTGGCGGCGCGAATCCGCTCGATACAGGCGATGAAATGACCGGCCCCGCCATCGGGCAGATCGTCACGATCGACCGAGGTGACGACGACATGGCGCAACCCCATCGCCACCACCGAGGCGGCCAGCCGCTCGGGCTCGTCGGGATCGACCGCGCCGGGACGGCCGGTGCGGACATTGCAGAAAGCGCAGGCGCGGGTGCAAATGTCGCCCAGGATCAGAAAGGCGGCGTGGTGGCGGCCCCAGCACTCGCCGACATTGGGGCAAGCCGCTTCCTCGCACACGGTGTGCAGCCGATTCTCCCGCATCAACCGGGCGACATCGACCGCCTGGGTCGAAACCGGGGCACGAACGCGAATCCAGGCCGGTTTGGGCGGGCTGGGCTGATCCGGCCGGTGGATCTTCTCGGGATGGCGGGGAGGAAGGGGTTCGTTCATTCTCTCGATATCTTCCTTGACCGCCCCAAGGTCAAGAGAAAGAGTTCGCCGCAAGCCCCCACAGCGCCGACACCCTGTCTTGAAGGTGTTCCAGCGGGTTGACCGCCTCGGTCCCGCGGCGGATTTCGAAATGCAATTGCGGCTGGGCGGCGTTGCCCGAACTGCCGACGGTGGCGATGATCTGGCCCCGCCGCACCCGGTCGCCGCGTTGAACCTTCATCTGCTCGGTATGGGCATAGGCGGTCATCCACCCGTCGGCATGCTTGATCAGCAGAAGGTTGCCGAACCCCTTCAGTTCGTTGCCGACATAGACCACCACCCCATTTTCCGCCGCCTTGACCAGAGTCCCGCGCGGCACGGCGATGTTGATGCCGTCATTATGCTGGCCCTTGCCCGGCAGCGGGCCGAATTCGGCGACGACATCACCCTTCACCGGCCACAGGAACATCCCCGAGGTCCGCGGCGGCGGAGCGGCATCGACCGGAGCGGCGGCGGCGGTCTGCTGAGCCGGAGTCGGAGCGGGCAGAGCGGGCTGGAGCGGCACCTGAGCCGTGGCCGCTGCCCCCTGCCCTCCCGCCCCAGCCTGAGACGGGATGTTGGCGATGGTATCGCGCGGCGGCGGCGGTGGCGGCGCAAGCACCGGAGAACCGGAACCGCCATCGACATGGGGGGAAGTGATCACCAGCCGCCCCGACGTATTGGTCTGGGGTTGAGCTTGCGCTTGCGCTTGCGTCTGAGGCTGGGGAGGGGCGGAGGAGGGGGGCTCGCCCGCGCGCTCGCCGGGCAGGGTCAGCCGCTCACCCACCCGCACGATATAAGGCGGCGTCTTGTTGTTGGTGGCAGCCAGGGAGTTGAAATCGACCTTGAAGCGTCGGGCCAGACCCAACAGGGTATCGCCCTTTTGCACCACGTAATCGGCCCCGCCGCCGGGCAGACGCAGCACCAGTCCGGGGCTAAGCTGATAAGGCGGCTCCAACCGGTTGGCGTCGATCAGATCGCGCACCGACAGATTATAACGGCGGGCGATCGCGTAGACGGTGTCGCCCGCCTGCACCGTCACCGTGGCCGGACGTTGCGACGCGGAGGCCCCGGACGGCCCGGTCGTCACCGGAACGCGGGAATTCCAGCTTGGCTCGCACGCAGCCACCAGCCCGGCCAAGGCCACGAGCACGACCAGCCGCACGGGAAAATGGGCAGGAGAACCGTTCATGGCGCCACTATAAACGCGCCCGACCGACCGGGGCAATCGCCGCTGCGGGGGGCCGCCCCCTCTGGCAAGGGATGACAGGCGAGCCAATCCCGCATAAAATCAACCGGTCGTGCGAAGGAAGGTGCGAAGCATGGGTATCGACAGGATTTTGGAACGCAAGGTATTCTATGCCGGAACCAAGATCCTGAAAGAAGGCGATGAGGGCGACCGTGCCTTCCTGATCCAGGACGGCGAGGTCGATATCATCAAGCACGGCGCGGTCGTCGCCACCATCGGCAAGGGCGAATTGTTGGGAGAAATGGCCCTGATCGACGACAGACCGCGCATGGCGACGGCGGTGGCGCGGACCGATGTCGCCTGCATCGTCATCTCGCGCGATACCTTTCGCGAAAAACTGGCGAAGGCCGACCCTTTCCTGCGGGGCCTGCTCAACATCTTCGTCCGCAACATCCGCAGCCTGTCCGACTGAGCGGCAATGACCCACCCCCTCGCCGGTCAATGGAGCCTGGACTTCCCCGCTTACTCCTGCGAGCAGATGTTCGACATCGCGGTCGATATCGAATCCTACCCTCGCTTCCTGCCCTTCTGCCGCGCCACCCGCATCCGTCACCGCGACGGCAACACGCTCGACGTCGATAACGCCTTCGGGGCCGGGCCGATCCAGGCCCATTTCCAGACCCGCGCCGTGCTCGACCGCCCGCACCGGCTTGAAATCACCTCGCGGCAGGCCCCGTTCACCCAGTTCCGCCTGATCTGGAGCTTCGAGCCTCTGCCCGGCGGCGGGTGTCGGGTCCGCGCCGCCTATCACGTCGGACTGCGCTCGACGCTGCTGCAATCGCTGGCGCTGCTGTCGTTGCCCGAATTCGAACGCCGGGTTCTGTCCGGCTTCCGTCGCCGCGTCGCCGTGGTGATGGGGGGCTAATACCATGTCTCGGTGATCGGAACCGATCGCCGAGGCCCTCAAACGGCGGGCGGGTTTCTCCGAAACCCTTGCCTTCCGCGGCATAAGCCGCGCGGCCCCTTGAGCCTAGACCCAAATCCCCATGAGTTTCACTCACTGGGATTTGGTATAACCATAAAAAAGAGCGGGACCAGACGGCCCCGCCCTTCTTTCGGTCAGACCCAATCGCCCGAGAGCGATCAGATCATCTTGTCGAGTTCGCGAACCACGGCTTCGCCCATCACGGTGGTCGAGACCTTGGCCTTGCCGACCTGCATGATGTCGGCGGTGCGCAGACCGCCCTTCAGCACCGCCTTCACCGCCGCTTCGATCATGTCGGCCTCTTCGGCCAGATCGAACGAGTAGCGCAGGCACATCGCGAAGGAAAGGATGGTGGCCAAAGGGTTGGCCATGTCCTTGCCCGCGATGTCCGGGGCCGAGCCATGCACCGGCTCGTACAGAGCGCGGCGGCGGCCCGAGGCGTCGGCGGCCCCCAGCGAGGCCGACGGCAACATGCCGAGCGAGCCGGTCAGCATCGCCGCGCAATCGGACAGGATGTCGCCGAACATGTTTTCGGTGACCATCACGTCGAACTGCTTGGGATTGCGAACCAGCTGCATCGCCGCGTTATCGACATACATGTGCGACAACTCGACGTCCTGGAACTCTTCCTGCTGGAGCTTGATCATCTCTTCGCGCCACAGCACGGTGCATTCCAGCACGTTGGCCTTGTCGACCGAACAGACCCGCTTGTTGCGCTTGCGGGCCAGTTCGAACGCAACACGGCCGATCCGGCGGATTTCCTCGGTGGTGTAGACCAGGGTGTTGACACCCTTGCGCGACCCGTCGGGCAGGGTCTCGATTCCGCGCGGCTCGCCGAAATAGAGACCGCCGGTCAGTTCGCGCAGGATCATGATGTCGAGCCCGGCGACGACCTCGGCCTTTAGGGTCGAGGCCTCGGCCAGAGCGTCGAACACGGTGGCCGGACGCAGATTGGCGAACAGGCCCATTTCCTTGCGGATCTTGAGCAGGCCGCGTTCGGGCTTGAACTGGAACGGCAGATTGTCCCACTTCGGCCCGCCGACCGCGCCAAGCAGAACCGCGTCGGCAGCCAGCGCCTCGGCCAGGGTACCGTCGGACAGCGGGGTGCCGTGGACGTCGTAGGAGGCTCCGCCGATCAGCCCCTCGGACAGATCGAACTCAATCTTCCGACGCTTGCCCAGCCAGTCGATGATACGACGCACCTGCGCCATCACTTCGACGCCGATACCGTCGCCGGGAAGGATCAGAAGTTTCTTGGCGGCCATGCTAGACTCCCAAATTATATCGTAAGGCTGCTGCCTAGACCCTTCGCGGGTTGGCGTCAACCTCTGTCATGAAATTGCAGGATTGCTTACAGCCAGGGATAGGAGACCCGCCGCTTTTCCTCGAACGAAGCGATATGAGCATCACGCTGCAACGTCAATCCGATGTCGTCGAGCCCGTTCAGCAGGCAGTGCTTGCGGAACGGATCTATCTCGAAGGAAATAGAGCCGCCATCGGGGCCGGTGATGACCTGCTTGTTGAGATCGACCGTCACAACCGCGTTGGCGCCGCGATTGGCGTCGTCCATCAGCTTATCGACCTGCTCCTGCGGCAATTTGATCGGCAGGATGCCGTTCTTGAAACAGTTGTTATAGAAAATGTCGGCGAAGCTGGGGGCGATGACGCAGCGAATGCCGAAATCGAGAATCGCCCACGGCGCATGTTCGCGCGACGAGCCACAGCCAAAATTGGCCCCCGAGACCAGGATCGAGGCCGAACGATACGCCGCCTTGTTCAGCACGAAGTCGGCGACTTCCTTGCCGTCCTGGGTATAGCGCATCTCGTCGAACAGGTTCTTGCCCAGACCAGTCCGCTTGATCGTCTTCAGGAACTGCTTGGGGATGATCATGTCGGTATCGACGTTGATCATCGGCAACGGCGCCGCGACGCCGGTAAGAACGGTGAATTTATCCATGGCGTTAGAGCCCTCTCACGTCCGTCAGCCTGCCGGTGATCGCCGCCGCCGCCGCCATCGCCGGAGAGACGAGATGGGTGCGGCCGCCACGTCCCTGGCGCCCCTCGAAATTACGGTTGGAGGTCGAGGCAGAGCGCTGGCCCGGCTTCAACTGGTCGGCATTCATCGCCAGACACATCGAACAGCCCGGTTCACGCCATTCCGCTCCGGCTTCGATGAAGATCTTGTCGAGGCCTTCGGCTTCCGCCTGTTCCTTGACCAGACCCGAGCCGGGAACGACCAGAACCTGGACGCCGGAAGCGACCTTGCGGCCCTGCAACACGGCGGCGGCGGCGCGGAAATCCTCGATGCGGCCGTTGGTGCACGACCCGATGAAGACGACGTCGATCGGAATGTCGGTGGCCTTCATTCCGGCGGTCAAGCCCATATAAGCGATCGAGCGCTCGACCGCCTTGCGCTTGCCCTCGTCGGCGATATCGGCCGGGTTCGGCACGGTGCCAGTGATCGGAATCACGTCCTCGGGGCTGGTGCCCCAGGTCACCTGCGGCACCAGACTGGTCGCGTCGATCTCGATTTCGACATCGAAAACCGCGTCCGCATCGGTGTGCAGCGTCTTCCAATAGGTCACGGCGGCTTCGAACGCGGCACCCTTCGGCGCGCGCGGCTTGCCCGCGACATAGGCGAAGGTCTTCTCGTCCGGGGCGATCAGACCGGCGCGCGCGCCCGCCTCGATCGTCATGTTACAGACGGTCATCCGGCCTTCCATCGACAGGTCGGTGATCGCTTCACCGGCATATTCGATCACATAGCCGGTACCGCCAGCGGTGCCGATCTTGCCGACAATCGCCAGCACGATGTCCTTGGCGGTGACACCGGCGGGGGCCTTGCCCGTCACCGTGATCCGCATGTTCTTGGCGGGCTTCTGCACCAGGGTCTGGGTGGCCAGCACATGCTCGACTTCCGAGGTGCCGATGCCGAACGCCAGCGAGCCGAAGGCACCGTGGGTCGAGGTATGGGAATCGCCGCAGACGATGGTGGTGCCCGGCAGGGTAAAGCCCTGTTCCGGCCCGACGATATGGACCACGCCCTGACGGATATCGTCCATCGGGTAATAGTCGATGCCAAAGCGGGCGGCGTTGGCAGCCAGGGTTTCGACCTGAAGGCGGCTTTCGGGATTTTCGATGCCGCGCGAACGGTCGGTGGTCGGCACGTTATGGTCGGCCACCGCCAGCGTCTGACCGGGATGGCGGACGCGGCGGCCCGCCAGTTCCAGCCCTTCGAAGGCCTGCGGCGAGGTGACTTCGTGGACCAGATGGCGGTCGATATAGATCAGACAGGTACCATCATCCTGGACGTCCACCAGATGGGCGTCCCAGATTTTGTCGAACAGCGTGCGGGGCTTGGCCATATCGATTTCCTGAAATACGGCACGGCCTCGACATCGCGTCCGGGACCTCCGGGCAACGAGGCCGCACCCGACCATCGGGCATCCCGACCCCGCCCGCATTCTTTCCTCTGAAAGAAGGCGGGCGGGACGGACGAGGGCCCGATCAGGTCTAGGTTATTCCTTCGCCTTCGCCTTGGCGGCGGCGGCATCGGCACGTTCGGCGGCGGCCACCTTGCCGGAATGACCGGTGGTCTGCTCGGCGATACGGGCGGACTTGCCGCGACGATCCCGCAGATAGTACAGCTTCGCGCGCCGCACGTCGCCACGACGCACCACTTCGATCGAAGCGATGTTGGGCGAGTAGAGCGGGAAAATACGCTCGACGCCTTCGCCGTAAGAAATCTTCCGCACGATGAAGGAGGAATTGATCCCGTCGTTCTTGCGGGCGATGCACACGCCTTCATAGGCCTGGACACGCTCGCGATTGCCTTCGATGACCTTCACGTTCACCTTCAGCGTGTCGCCGGGCGCGAAGCTGGGCACGCCGCGTTCGGCGGTCAGCTTCTCGATCTGCTCCTTTTCGAGCTGCTCAATGATGTTCACCATGGCTCAACCCTCGCTCACGTCAATGGCGGCAACATACCGATCCCACAGATCGGGCCGGCGCCGCCGGGTTATCTCCTCCGCCTGACGCCGCCGCCAGACGCGAATCTTCTCGTGGTGACCGGACAGCAAAACCTCCGGCACCGCCCGGCCATCCCAGATTTGGGGGCGGGTATAATGGGGATATTCCAGCAATCCCCACTCGAAGCTCTCTTCCGCCAGCGATTCGGCCGCGCCCACGATACCGGGCAACAACCGCACCACCGCGTCCAACATCACCAGCGCCGCCAGTTCTCCGCCCGACAGGACGAAATCCCCCGCGCTGATTTCGAGCGCTCCATGAGCCTCCAGCACCCGCTGATCGACTCCTTCGAAGCGCCCGCACAACACTCTGACCCCAGGCCCCGCCGCCAGCTCGCGCACCAAAGGCTGGTCGAGCCGCCGACCGCGCGGGGACATGTAGATCAGCGGCCCCGCGCCGCCCGAACCGCGAATCGCGGCATCAAGCACGTCGGGACGCATCACCATGCCAGCGCCGCCGCCGAAGGGAGTGTCGTCAACCGACCGGTGACGGTCGGTGGCGAAGCTCCGGATATCGACGGCATCCAATGCCCAGATCCCCTCCTCCAGCCCGCGACCGGCCAGGGACATCCCCAGCGGCCCCGGAAACATTTCGGGGAAGATCGACAGCATCGTCGCCCGCCAGGGCCGCTTAGTCTCGGCGTCCACTGGCTTCTTTTTCCTCTTTCTCGTCGGGGGCATAGACCGGGGGCACCGCCACCAGCCGTCCGCCCGCGACATCGACCACCGGAACATCGGCCCGCGAGAAGGGAACCATCATCGTTCCCCCATCCGCGAGCGTGATTTCCAGCACGTCGCCCGCGCCGAAATCGCCGACCGAGGCAACCGTTCCCAGACGGATTCCATCCGGGGCCTCGACCGCCAGCCCGATCAGGTCGGAATAGAGGAACTCGTCCTCATCCGTCCCGGGCAGGCGATCGCGATCGACATACAACCGGGTACCGCGCAAGGCTTCGGCGGCAGTGCGATCCGAGATACCGTCCAGCGTGGCAATCACCACGCCCTTGGCCTCTCCGACCACCGCCAACCGCAACTTGCGGCTGCCGCCCTCGTCCTCCACCGGGGAGTACCGACCGATATCGGCCGGGTCCTCGGTGAAGCTTTTGACGCGGACAGCTCCCCGCACCCCTTGCGCGCCAACCACGATTCCGACGCAGACACGGGGCGACATCGGCACGTCTTACTCGGCGGACGCGGCAGCGGCGGCGCGCTCGGCCTGTTCCTTGGCGCGCTGCTGCGCCTTGGCCTTCGGCTGCGGCTGCTTGGTCTGCTCGGCACGCTCGGGCTTGGCAACCAGGCCAAGATCGGCGAAGAAGCGAACCAGACGCTCGGTGGGCTGGGCGCCGACCGACAGCCAATGCTTCACCCGCTCCTGGTCCAGGATCAGACGCTGGCCGTTCTCGTTCGGCAGCATCGGGTTGTAGGTGCCCACCTTCTCGATGAAGCGGCCATCGCGGGGCGAACGCGCGTCGGCGACCACGATCTTGTAGAACGGGCGCTTCTTGGCGCCGCCGCGGGAAAGGCGAATCTTCAGAGCCATCCTTGGGTCTTCCTCTCGTTCGAACCAACAATACGGGCGGAAATTACCGCCCCATTCTCGCACCGGGTGGCAGAAGCCCGGCGATGCCGTGACGCTTCAGCCCTTTTTGACCCAGCTTGGATACCTTCTTCATCACGTCGGACATCATCATGTACTGCTTGAGCAGCTTGTTGACCTCCTGGACGTCGACACCGGAGCCTGCGGCGATACGCTTTTTGCGCGACGCCTTGATCAGGTCGGGATTGCGGCGTTCCGCCATCGTCATCGACAGGATGATCGCTTCCTGACGGGCCAACAGCTTCTCGTCCACACTGGCGTCTTTCATCGCGGCGGCCATCTTGCCGACACCCGGCAACATCCCGATCACGCCCTTCAGATCGCCCATCTTCCGCACCTGACCGAACTGCTTGCGCATGTCGTCCAGGTCGAATTTGCCTTTTTCGATACGCTTGGCGAGACGCTCGGCCTCTTCCTTCTCGATCGTCTCCATCGCCCTCTCGACCAGGGAGACGATGTCGCCCATGCCGAGAATGCGACCGGCGATACGGTCGGGGTGGAACACTTCGAGCGCGTCGAGCTTTTCGCCCGCGCCAAGGAATTTGATCGGACGGCCGGTAACGGCGCGCATCGACAGAGCGGCACCGCCACGGGCATCGCCGTCGATCCGGGTCAGCACGATACCGGTAACGCCGACCTTCTCATTGAATTCGCGCGCCAGGGTCACCGCGTCCTGACCGGTCATCGCGTCGGAGACCAGCAGGGTTTCGGTCGGCTGAGCGACGTCGCGGATTTCGGCGACTTCGGCCATCAGCTCCTGGTCGATATGGAGGCGACCGGCGGTGTCGAGAATGACGACGTCGTAGCCTTCCTTGCGGCCGACATCGAGGGCGCGGCGGGTGATCGCCACCGGCTTCTCGCCCATCACGATCGGCAGCGAGCCGACTTCGGCCTGTCCGGCCAGAATTTCCAACTGACGCTGCGCGGCGGGACGATAGACGTCGAGCGAGGCGAGCAGAACCTTCTTGCGGTCCTTCTTCAGCCGCACCGCCAGCTTGGCCGAGGTGGTGGTCTTGCCCGACCCCTGGAGGCCGACCATCAGGATCACCACCGGAGCGGTGGCATTGAGGTTCAACTCAACGCCCTTGGTCCCCAGCGTGTCGATCAGTTCGTCATGGACGATCTTGACGACCATCTGGCCGGGGCTGACCGACTTGATTACATCGGTCCCGACGGCACGGGCCTTGACCCGGCCAATAAATTCTTTCACCACCGGCAGGGCGACGTCGGCTTCGAGCAGAGCAACGCGAACTTCGCGCAGCGCCTCGGTGACGTCGGCCTCGGTCAGCGCGCCGCGCCCCGTCAGGCGTTCGAACACACCGCCCAGTTTCGAGCTCAGGCTTTCGAACATGTGACCCCCACTTTGGACACCAAACCCGCAACCCCAAAAAATATTGCACGCCGGTGCGCGATAATCGCGGGCCGGCGGACCCCCTTAGGGGCGGTGGTCTTCAGCGAACCGAAGAGTGGCGCTTGTATCCCGCCGCTCCTCCGCCGTCAAGGAAATAACGGCGGAGCGCAGCGACTGGCGCGAACAGCGCCCGCGAGCCCATGCGAGCGAAAGCCAAGCGAGGGGACCGAGCGCCCGGCGACTGAGGGGGAGAAGCCCCCCTACCCTTTCAGCCGGGCGGCGATGCTGTCATAGGATTCGACCCGGGCCAGCGGACCGATCGCGGCAAAGGTCGGCACGCCCGAGAACAGACGGCGGGCGACGCGGGCGCAATCCTCGGGCGTTACCGCCTCGATCCGCTCGACCACTTCGGCCACCGTCACCGGGCGGCCATAGACCGCGACCTGGCGGGCCAGTTGCTCGCAGCGCGACGAGGTGCTTTCCAGACTCATCAGGATCGACGCCTTCAACTGGGCGCGGGCCCGCTGGACCTCGATGTCGCGCACCCCCGATCCGACCTTGACGATTTCGTCGCACATCACCGGGATCAGTTCGGCGACCTCGTCCTCGCCGGTTCCGGCATAGACCCCGAACAGCCCGCCATCGTCGTAGGATGAGGCAAAGGTGTAGATCGAATAGACCAGCCCGCGCTTCTCCCGCACCTCCTGGAACAGACGGCTCGACATCCCGCCCCCCAGCAAGGTCGATAGCACCGACGCGGTATAATAATCGGGGTCTTCGTAGGTGACGCCGTCGAAGCCGACGACGACATGGACCTGTTCGAGGTCGCGCTCCTCGCGGTAATCGCCGCCGCGATAGCGCGCCGCCTCGGTCGTTGCGGTGCGCGGCACCGGCAAGGCGCTGAAAGCGCGCTCGGCCGCAGCGACCAGCTTGTCATGGTCGATCCGGCCCGAGGCCGACAGCACCATCGCCGGAGCCGAATAATGCTCACGCATATAGCCCAGCACCGCCTCACGGCTCATGCCCCGCACCACCTCTTCGGTGCCGAGCACGGCGCGCCCCAACGACTGGTCGGGATAAGCGGTGGCCTGGAAATGATCGAAAATGATGTCGTCGGGGGTGTCGATCGCCTGATTGATCTCCTGGACCACCACCGCCTGCTCGCGGGCCAGTTCCTCGGGATCGAGCGTCGAATGCTGGAGAATGTCGGCGATGATGTCGAGCGCCAGCCCGGCATCCTCTTTCAGCACCTTGGCGTAATAGGCGGTATGGTCGCGGGCGGTATAGGCGTTGAGATGGCCGCCGACCGCGTCCATCTCCTCGGCGATGTCGAGCGCGGTGCGGCGCTCGGTCCCCTTGAACGCCATGTGCTCCAGCAGATGCGACACGCCGTTAACCGAGACCGGCTCATGGCGGGTGCCCGCTTCGACCCAGACGCCCAGCGACACCGTCTCGACCGTGTCCATCGGATCGGTGACGACCCGCAGCCCCGACGGCAGCAAGGTCTCGCGGATTTCGGCGCTCATGCCCGACCCCGGCCGACGAAGGTCCGCACCGCGTCCTTCACCGCCCCGGCATCGTTGGCAACCGTTTCGATCCGTTCCGGCCGTTCGAACAAATCGGCCAGATGCGGCGGCAATCCGGGACGGATGCCGGTGGCCTGCTCGACCGCATCGGGGAATTTGGCGGGATGGGCGGTGGCCAGCGCGACCATCGGCAGACCGGGCTCGACCAAAGCCCGCGCCCCGGCGGCGATGCCGATCGCGGAATGGGGGTCGAGAGTCTCGCCGGTCTGCTGCTTCAGCCGCCGCATCGTCGCCAGCGTCTCGGCATCGTCGAAGCGGTAGGCCGAGAACAACTCGCGCATCGACTCCCACGCCCCCTGGGGCAGGGTCATCGTGCCGGTCTGGCGGAATCCGGTCATCAGATCGGCGACCATCGGACCGTCGCCGTTCAAGACCAGCGACATCAGCCGCTCGAAATTACTGGAAACCTGAATATCCATGCTGGGTGACAAGGTGGGGACGACCGAGCCGGTCTGCATCACCCCGCTTTCGAAAAAGCGGGTCAGGATGTCGTTGGTGTTCGAGCCGACCACCAGCCGCTCGATTGGCAGCCCCATCAGCCGGGCGCAATAGCCAGCGAAGACGTTGCCGAAATTACCGGTGGGGACCGAGAAACCGACCGGACGGTCGGGCGCGCCCAGCGCCACCGCCGCCGCGAAATAATAGACGATCTGGGCCATCACCCGGGCCCAATTGATCGAATTGACCGCCGAGAGGTGGACTTCGTCGCGGAAGGCGGCGTCGGAGAACAGCACCTTCACCAGATCCTGACAATCGTCGAACGTGCCCTCGACCGCCAGATTGCGGACGTTGGACGACAGCACCGTCGTCATCTGGCGACGCTGCACCTCGGACACCCGACCCTTGGGATGAAGGATCAGGATATCGATTGCAGCCCGGTCGCGGCAGGATTCGATCGCCGCCGAGCCGGTATCGCCCGAGGTAGCTCCGACGATGGTCACCCGCTCGCCCCGATGGGTCAGCACGGTATCGAACAGCCGCCCGACCAGTTGCAGGGCGTAATCCTTGAAGGCGAGCGTCGGACCGTGGAACAGCTCCAGCACCCATTGGTCGGTGCCGAGCTGACGCAACGGCGCGACCGCCGGATGGGTGAATCCGGCGTAGGATTCGGCGCACAGCCGGGACAGTTCGGGTTCGGCGACGCTGCCGGTCATGAACGGGCGCATCACCCGCGCCGCCAGTTCGGGATAGGACAGGCCCCGCATCGCGCGAATTTCGGCGGGCGAGAAATGCGGCCACTCGCGCGGCAGATACAGACCGCCATCGCGGGCCAGACCCGCCAGCAACACGTCGTCGAAACCAAGAACCGGCGCGGAACCGCGCGTACTCACATAGTCCAAGGGGCAGCTCTCCGGGGAGGCATTACAAAGGGCGGTACACTAGCCAAGTTTTTCGGCAGTGTCATCAGCAGGGCGCGGATCAGCCGATCAGGCCGGTGGTCGGCGAGGACGGCGCGGCATAGGTCTTTTTCGGCATCCGCCCGGCCAGGAACGACAGCCGCCCGGCCTCGACCGCCAGCTTCATCGCCCGCGCCATCCGGATCGGGTCCTGGGCATGGGCGATCGCGGTGTTGAGCAGCACACCGTCGCAGCCGAGTTCCATCGCCACCGCCGCATCCGAAGCGGCACCGACTCCGGCATCGACCAGCACCGGAACCGACACGCTGTCCTTGATGATCTTCAACGTGATCGGGTTGAGAATGCCCAGCCCCGACCCGATCAGCGAGCCGAGCGGCATGATCGCGACGCAACCGAGATCGGCCAGCATCCGCGCCTGAATCGGATCGTCGGAACAATAGACCATCACCTCGAAGCCGTCTTTGACCAAGGCCTCGGCGGCTTTCAGGGTTTCCGGCATGTTGGGATACAGCGTGGTCTGGTCGCCCAGTACCTCCAGCTTGACCAAATTCCAACCGCCCGCCTCGCGGGCCAGGCGCAGGGTCCGCACCGCCTCGTCGGCGGTGTAACAGCCCGCCGTGTTGGGCAGGAAGGTGTATTTCTGCGGGCTGACGTAATCGACCAGCATCGGCTTGGTCGGATCGGTCAGATTGACCCGGCGCACCGCGACGGTGACGATTTCGGCGCCGCTGGCCTCGATCGCCCGCGCCGTTTCCTCGAAATCCTTGTACTTGCCGGTGCCGACCAGCAGCCGCGAGGTAAAGCGCCGCCCGGCCACCAGGAACGAATCGTCGCTGTCGGCCACGCCATCGCTGCCGCCACCGATGAAGGCGACGATCTCGACCCGGTCGCCCTCGCCCAGGGCGGTGTCGGCATAGGCCGATTTCGGCACGATGTCGAGATTGCGCTCGACCGCGACCTTGCGGGGATCAATGCCAAGCTGGGACAGGATGTCGGCGACGGAGGCCGGACCGGCAAGCTCGCGCGGCTCGCCGTTGATGGTCAGTTTCATGGGGGGACCCGATAGCAGGCTATGAAAACAAGGGGCGCAGTATGGAACGGGCCGCGCCCTCTTTCAACCCGGCGAACGCTGGAATCGAGAGGTCTCACCCCGAGGCGAGACGGAGGCTGGCACGGGCGTCGATTTCCTTCATCGCGGCCAGATAGGGAGCGGCGTCGGCGCGAATCGCCTCGACCAGGGCGGGATCGGCCGAGGACGGATGGCCGCCGCCGAAGGGCGGTTCCGGCTGATATTCGAGTTGAAGCGAGATCCTCCGCGCCACCTCGTCTCCGCGCAGCAGCGCCGCCAGCGAGAGGCCGAAATCGATTCCGGCGGTGACGCCACTGCCGGTGATGCGGTCGCGATCGATCACGACGCGGCGGTCGGCGACGGGCTCGACCCCGAACCGGGCCAGCCGCTCGAGCGACAGCCAGTGGGTGGTGGCCCGATATCCCGACAGCAGCCCCGCCGCCGCCAGCACCAGCGCCCCGGTGCAGACCGAGGTGACATAGCGGCATTCCGGGGCGCGGCGGCGCAAGAAGCCCAGCAGCGCCTCGTCCTCCATCGCCGCCAGATGGCCGGGGCCGCCCGGCACGCACAACAGGTCGAGCGGCGGACAGACATCGTAGGTGGCGGTGGGAAACAGGGTCAGCCCGCACCCGGCCGACTCGACCGGCACCGGCCCGGCGGCGATCAGCAGACACAGGCAATTGGGCAGACGGGTCAGCACCTCCCATGGCCCGGCGAGGTCAAGATGGGTCTGGTCGGGAAACAGCATGAACCCGGCCACCAGCGGGGCGGTCTCGACAGCATCCATCCGGCATCTCCCTTGGTCAGGACAGGCGACGGTACCGTCCTTCGGCGTCGGATTCGGCCAGCCCCAGCGCCACCAGACGCTCCAGCCGTTCAAGATGGGTGTGGGTCCAGGCAGCGGCATCCTCGGCCTGGGCGCGGCGGGCCAGGGCGGCAACCGCCTCGAACGCACCGTCCAGCATCTCGTACAGCCGCAAATCCTTGTCGGTCGGCAAGGTCGGCGGATTGGCCTCGACCCGCAGACGGGCAACGGCGACCATCTCGGGATCGAGCGGCGGATCGGGCGGCAGCGGCTGCGGCGGACGGGGCAGGTTCAGCCCGAGCAGGCCGCGCAGATCGTGCACCATGTTCAAAAGCGCCCGATGATCGGACGGCGAGCCGGGCAGAGTGTAGCTGAAAGGGCGCCCGTCATGCTCGAACACCAGCCGGGGATGCTTGCCGCCCCGCTCAACTTTGTAATGTTCGACACCCGCCGCTTTCAACTCGCGAGCGATCGCCGCATCGAAATCCTTGCCGAGCCTCATTGCCTCTCCAACGCGATCATCCGATATGCCGACCGAGTATCCGCCCAAGCCCGATCAAGTCCAAGCACGTTCGTCATCCAAGATCGTTGCAAGGGGCGGTCCCCGTGTTATAAATCCGGCCATGGCGAACGAGCGGGAGAAGGGGGACGTGTCATGAGCGCCGCCCCTGTCATCAGCATACTCAACGGTCCGAACCTCAACATGCTGGGAACCCGCCAGCCTGAGCTGTATGGTCGCGAGACCCTGTCCGATATCGAAACCCTGTGCCGTGGCCATGCCGCGACGCGGGGCATGACGGTCGAATTCCGTCAGAGCAATTACGAGGGCGAACTGGTCACCTGGATTCAGGAGACGCGGGGACGGGCAGCCGGCCTGATCCTCAATGCCGGCGCCTATACGCATACTTCGGTCGCGATTCTCGACGCGCTGCTGGCCGCCGAGGTTCCGACCGTCGAGGTACACCTGTCCAACATTCACCAGCGGGATTCGTTCCGCCACCACTCCTACGTGGCCCAGGCGGCCAAGGGGATGATCTGTGGCTTCGGCAGTCACGGCTATATCCTCGCACTCGACGCCCTGGCCCGGCTGATCAAGGGAAATTCGGAAAGATAATGGGCACCAACACCCCCATCGACAGCGAATCGGTGCGCGCCCTCGCCGCCCTGCTCGACGAGACCAACCTCACCGAGATCGAATATGCCGTCGGCGACGTGCGCATCCGGGTGGCGAGAACCGCTCAGGCGGTGGCGTACCACCCCGCCCCGAGCCATACCGCTCTCCCCCAGGCCCAGCCCGGCGCAGCGGCGGCCTCCGACGCCGACCACCCCGGCGCGGTGACCTCGCCGATGGTCGGCGTCACCTATCTGGCCCCCGAGCCCGGTGCGCCGAAGTTCGTCAATGCTGGCGACATCGTCTCGGAAGGTCAGACCGTGATGCTGATCGAGGCGATGAAGACCTTCAACCCGATCCGCGCTCCCCGCGCCGGCAAGGTCACCCGCATCCTGGTGACCGACGGCCAGCCGGTGGAATTCGGCGAACCTCTTCTGATCATCGAATAACGCGATGTTTGAAAAGGTCCTCATCGCCAATCGGGGCGAGATCGCGTTACGCATCCATCGCGCCTGTCGCGAGATGGGCATCCGTACCGTCGCCGTTCATTCCACCGCCGACACCGACGCCATGCATGTCCGCCTCGCCGACGAGGCGGTCTGCATCGGTCCGCCCCAGGCGCGGGAATCCTACCTCAACAAGGCCGCGATCCTGTCGGCCGCGACCATCACCGGGGCCGACGCGATCCACCCCGGTTATGGCTTCCTGTCGGAAAATGCCGATTTCGCCCAGATGGTCGAAGAGCACGGCATGGCCTTCATCGGCCCGTCGCCCGATCATATCCGGTTGATGGGCGACAAGATCACCGCCAAGCAGGCGGCGAAGGCCGCCGGTCTGCCGGTGGTTCCCGGCTCCGAGGGCTCGATCGACACGCTGGAGCAGGCGCTGGAGAACGGCGCGGCGATCGGCTATCCCGTGCTGATCAAGGCGACCGCCGGTGGCGGCGGCAAGGGCATGAAGGTCGCCCGCAACGCCGAGGAAATGGTCGAATCCTGGAAGATGGCCAGGAACGAAGCCAAGGCCGCGTTCGGCAACGGCGACGTCTATATGGAAAAGTATCTCGGGCGGCCCCGCCATATCGAGATTCAGATCCTCGCCGACAATTACGGCAGCGTCGTTCATCTGGGCGAACGCGATTGCTCGTTGCAGCGCAAGCATCAGAAGGTGCTGGAGGAGGCCCCCTCCCCCGCCCTCAATGCCGATCAGCGTGAACGGATCGGCTCTATCGCCTGCACCGCGATCGCCAAGCTCGGCTATCGCAACGCGGGAACGATCGAGTTCCTGTTCGAAAACGGCGAGTTCTATTTCATCGAAATGAACACCCGCCTTCAGGTCGAACACCCGATCACCGAGGGGATCACCGGCATCGATCTGGTGCGCGAACAGATCCGCATCGCCGCCGGGGCACCGCTGGGCTACACCCAGTCCGAGGTCCGCTTTGCCGGTCACGCGATTGAATGCCGCATCAATGCCGAAGACCCGCAGAGCTTCGTGCCCTGTCCGGGGCGGATCGAGGGCTATCACGCCCCCGGCGGTCTGGGTGTCCGGGTCGATTCCGGTCTCTATTCCGGCTATCGCATCCCGCCCCATTACGACAGCATGATCGCCAAGCTGATCGTCCACGGCAATTCCCGCAACGAGGCGCTGATGCGTCTGCGCCGGGCGCTGGGCGAATACGTGATCGAAGGGGTCAAGACCACCCTGCCCCTGCACAACCGTCTGGTCCAGGATTCGGATTTCGTCAATGGCGATTACGATATCCATTGGCTGGAGCGTTTCGTGGAACGCAACAACTAGGGTCCGATAAGGCCCGGCCGACCCGGCCGGGCCTTATCCCTTGGTCCGATCTCACGGCAAACATCTCTCTATTCATACCCATCGCGCACAAAGCGAATGCGGATAATCCTCTTTTGGGGGAGGATAGTGCCGCAACTCGGCGCCACGCGGGGAAACCGGCGGCGGCACGGGCTTTCACCGCCCGTTTCTGAACGAACATAGGGGGGATCATGAATCTCAGATATTTGGCTGTCGCGGTGCCTCTGCTGCTGGCGGCCTGTGCCGGTACTCAGCCGATTTACGAAGTCCGGAACCATCCGGTTCCGGCGCAGGCGCGTTCGCTTCCGCTTGATCGAATCGAATCGGCCATCGTCGATGCCGGAAAAACCCGCAATTGGCGATTCGAGCGAGTCCGCCCCGGCGAGTTGCACGCCCGTCAGGAGCGCTCGTCCTACTACGCCGAGTTGGCGATCACCTTCGACGCCAATTCCTACAGCATCACCCGCTATTCCTCGTCGGGGATGAGAGAAACCGAGACCGGGGAAATCAGCGGTCACTACAATATGTGGGTCAAGACGCTGGAGAAGGATATCGACATCCAGCTCAGCAACGCGACCTTCTCACGGTAACCCTCGCCATCGACGAGGAATCCCCTCTGTTCGGGATTCCTCGTCGAGGTTGAGGCCCGGCACCCCTCACATATTGGGATAGTTCGGCCCGCCGCCGCCTTCCGGCACGGTCCAGGTGATGTTCTGAGTCGGGTCTTTGATGTCGCAGGTCTTGCAATGCAGGCAATTGGCCGCATTGATCTGCAAGCGGATGTGCGTGTCCTCGCCGACCAGTTCATAGACCCCGGCCGGGCAATAACGCTGCTCGGGCGAGTCGAAGCGGCGATGATTGATGGTGATCGGCACCAAGGGATCGGCCAGCTTCAGATGCGGCGGCTGGTTCTCCTCGTGATGGGTGTTGGAGACGAACACGCTCGACAGCCGGTCGAAGCGCAGCACCCCATCGGGACGGGGATAGTCGATGCGACGGCTGGCTTCGGCTTCCTTCAGACGGGGATGGTCGGCATGGTTGCCCAGCGTCCACGGCACCTTTCCATGGAGCGCACCGTACTCGACCGCGCTATAGGCCAGACCCGGCCACAAACCGCGATGGAACGAGGGCCGGACATTGCGGACCGCGTGCAGTTCCTGCCACAACCAACTGTCTTGCAACGCCTGGGAATAGCCCAGGGCCTCGCGCCCCTCGCCCTTCAGCAGCACGGCAATCGATTCGGCGGCCAGCATCCCCGATTTCATCGCGGCGTGGCTGCCTTTGACCTTGGCGACATTCAGGAAGCCTGCGGCATCGCCGACCAGTACCGCGCCCGGCACGGTCAGACGCGGCAGGGATTGCAAGCCCCCTTCGGACACGGCGCGGGCACCATAGGCAATGCGGCGGCCGCCTGCGAAGATCGGGGCGATGGCGGGATGGGATTTGAAGCGCTGGAACTCCTCGAACGGCGACAGGAAGGGGTTGCGGTAATCAAGGCCGATCACGAACCCGACCGCGACCTGAGTGTGATCGAGATGATAAAGGAACGATCCGCCATAGGTGCCCGCATCGAGCGGCCAGCCGATGGTGTGGGTGATGCTGCCGGTCTGGTGATGGGCCGGGTCAATCTCCCACAATTCCTTGATGCCAAGGCCATAGGTCTGGGGATCGGCCTCTGCCCGCAGATCAAACCGCTCGGACAGGCTTTTCGACAGCGAGCCGCGACAGCCCTCGGCCAGGATGGTCTGACGGCCCAGCAATTCGATTCCCGGAGTGAAATTGGGACCGGGCACGCCCTCCTTGCCGACCCCCATATCGCCGGTGGCAACGCCCTTGACCGCGCCGTCCGCGTCATACAGCAATTCGGCGGCGGCGAAACCGGCAAAGATTTCGACTCCCAGCGCCTCAGCCTGCCCCGCCAGCCAGCGGCACAACGACGCCAGCGAGATGATGTAATTGCCGTGATTGCGCAGCGACGGCGGCGTCGGCAGTCGCCGCGCCCGCTTCGCCGACAGCAGCAAAAAGCGGTCGTCGCCCGCCGGAACGTCGAGCGGTGCGCCACGCTCGCGCCAATCGGGCAACAATTCGTCGAGCGCCCGGGGCTCGAACACCGCCCCGGACAGGATATGGGCCCCAACCTCGGACCCTTTGTCGATCACACAGACCGACAGGGCCGGATCGCATTGCTTGAGACGGATCGCGGCGGCAAGGCCGGACGGACCGGCTCCCACCACCACGACGTCAAACGCCATCTGCTCGCGCTCGCTCATCACTCCAGTCTCCGCACAGGAGCATCGTGCGTCAGACATGACGCACGATGCGATTGCGGCCGTTAAAGGCCGCGGCCAAGTGCCCGGAGGGCACGCCCGGCGAGGGGCTATATCAACCGGCTAAAGCGTGATGCCGCTTAATGGCATCACGCTTTAGCCTTAGGACAGGCCCTGTCGCAATTCCGGCAGAGCCTTGAACAGATCGGCGACGAGGCCGTAATCGGCGACCTGGAAGATCGGGGCCTCTTCGTCCTTGTTGATCGCGACGATCACCTTCGAATCCTTCATGCCCGCCAGATGCTGGATCGCGCCGGAAATGCCGACGGCGATATAGAGGTCGGGGGCGACGATCTTGCCGGTCTGGCCGACCTGGAAATCGTTGGGAACGAACCCGGCATCGACGGCGGCGCGCGAGGCCCCGACGGCGGCACCCAGCTTGTCGGCGATCGCTTCCAGCAGGTGGAAATTGTCGCCCGATTGCATGCCGCGACCGCCCGAGATCACGATCCGGGCGCTGGTCAGTTCGGGACGTTCCGACTTCGACAATTGGGCCTCGACGAAGCGCGATTGCGCGGGCAGGCCGCCGGGCAGTGCCACCGCCTGGGTCGCGGCGGCCCCGCCGGTGGTGGCGGCGGGTTCGAACCCGGTCGAGCGCACCGTGATCACCTTGATCGGATCGGTCGAGCGCACCGTCGCCAGCGCGTTCCCGGCATAGATCGGGCGGACGAAGGTGTCGGGCGCGACTACCGCGACGATTTCCGACACCTGGGCGACGTCGAGCAGGGCGGCGACGCGGGGCAGCACGTTCTTGCCGGTGGTGGTGGCGGGGGCCAGCACATGGCTGTAGGCAGGGGCCAGCGCGACGATCAGCGCCGCCAGCGGCTCGGCCAGCGGATGGGCCAGCGCCTCGGACTCGGCCACCAGCACCTTGGCGACCCCCAAAACCTGGGCGGCGGCGGCGGCAACCGGACCAACCCCCGATCCGGCGACCAGCAGGTGAATCTCGCCCCCCAGCCGGGCGGCGGCGGTGACGGTGTTCAGCGTGGCGGGCTTCAGCGCCCCGGCTTCGTGTTC
>NZ_FNWO01000012.1 GCF_900108475.1 Magnetospirillum fulvum
CGTTGATCGCGGCGACCCCCAGCGCCATTTCGAGCGGATCCCACGAGCCAGAAAACTCAGCCAGCTGCTTCAGGCTCATCTTGCGAAATTCGGGCAGACGGCCGATCAGATCGCGGGCATTGCGGGGCAGATAGGCCAGACCGGCCCCGGCCGGACCTTCGACCATCAACCAGCGCGGACCGATCACGATCTGGCGGACTTCGTCGGCGGCGACGCCCAGGGCCAGATCGCGATAGAGCCGCTCCGGCCCCCACCAGCGCCACAAGCCCCGCATCGCAGGCGGGATCAGCGCGCCGCCGGTGCCGACGAAATCGTGCCAGTGCTGGACGCTGCCATCGGGAATGGTGGTCAGGACCGGCATGCCCTGCGACGCCCCCTCGCCGACGGCGGCGGTCAGTTCGGTCGCGGCATGACGGAACGCCTCGAACCCGCCGACCACAGCAAGATCGGCGTCGTCGCGCATCGCGGCGCGCAAAGAGCGGGCGGCGGCGTCGAGAGTGCTGCCGTCCATCGGCTGACCGCTGGCGAGATCGACCGTCTCGTCGCCCAGGCGCAGGCAGCCGCCGACGATGAAGCCGCGACCGGCGACGGCGCGGGCGAATTTCGCGATCATCTCGTTGACCGAGGCACCCGGCTCGTGGATGACGACGCCGGGGCTGATCCAGGGAGCCTTGGTCGGTGCGAACATCGGGGCGGTTCCTTGCTAGTCCAGTTCGTCGGCCGAGGCGAGCAGGCGGCGGCTGTCCGCTTCGATCCGTTGCGGCGACACATCGTCGGGTCTGGCATTGGCCTTGGCGCGATCGACCCAGGGCAGGCCGCCATAGACCAACGCGAGGCTGACCTCGTTTAACAGGTCGAGAATCTCGTGGCCGCTATCGACGATGATCGGCTGGATCCCCAGCGCCATCAGCCGCCGGATCGACGAGGTGCCGATCGAGGCGGCATAGACGGCGGCGCAGCCCTGGACGAAATCGAGCTTGGCCAGCACCTTGTCCTCGACCGTTCCGGCCAGTCCGGCGCGGACGTCGGTGCCCAGGTTTTCGGCCTTGACGAACTCGGCGACCCCGATCAGATCGGCCCGGCCCGGGGCGACGTCGAAAATCACCAGCCGTTCGGCACCGCCGAAATGCAGATCGACATGGGTCCGGTCGGTGGAGGCGAACGCGATCCTCAGCATAAGCGGACTCCGGTTTCCTGCTCCCGCGTCGTTCCCTGCCAGAACACGGACCGATGCGGAGCGATTTCGCGATGATGGGCCGCCAGCAGATTGGCGAGGTGGAACAGGGTCTGGCGGGTGCCGCCATAGCCGACCCAGGTCTGGGCATGGCCGCCATGGACGTCGTAGAGCGGGAACCCGGCGCGCAACAGCGGCACCCCCAGCCGGGCGGCGACCGGCGCGCCATGGGAATTGGTGACGATCAGATCGGCGTTGAAATCGCGCGCGGCCCGTTCCAAATCTTCCAGATCGCCGATCCGCACGCAGCCAATCGGCAGATCGTTGAGACCGCGCCCCTTGGCCGAGGCGATCGCGGTAATCACCTCCATCCCCATTTCCGCCGACAGATGGACTAGCCCGCCCAGCAAATCGGGATCGGCCGCCAGCGCGATCCGCGATCCGGCCAGCGGGAAGTGACAATCGACCATCGCGTCTTGCAATTGCGAGCGGCGGCGCTCGATCCGGGGCGGAACCGGACGTCCGGAAATCTTCGACAAGGCCAGGGTAAAGGCGTCGCAGGCGGCCAGCCCGATCAGGCCGGGGAAATGGTGATCCGGCACCCCGGTCCGCGCCCGCAGCAGCAACGCGGCGCGGTCGAGCGAGCGGCCGATCACCAGGGTCGCGACGGATTCGCCCATCGCCTGGATCGCTTCGACGGTGGTGCCGCCATAGGTCAGGGTCGAAAACCCTTCGTCGATCATGTGACCGTCGAGCGAATCCGCCACATCGGGCAGGATCACGGCGGTCAGGCCGAACGCTTCGATCCAGTCGCGGATCGCCTCGATATCGCCAGGCGTCAGCATCGACCCGGCCAGCACGTTGACCTGGTTGGGCCGCTTGACCGTGGTGGGGGTGGGGGGAACCAGACTGGCGACGATCGCCTCGACCGCCAGGGCAAAGCCGCTTTCGAGACAGCCCTGGGCGTCGGTGGCGTTGACCGGCACCACCGCGACCGAATCGCAGCTGGGATAGGCATCGCGAAAGGCGCGGATGGTGCGGGGGATGTCGGCCCCTTGGGTTTCCGACAGGCCGGTGGTGATCAGGCCGATCACCTCGGGCGCGTTGATCTCGCAGATGGTGGCCAGCGCTTCGACGACATTGTCGTCGGCCCCGATCACCGTGGTGACCTGATCCATCGCTGTGGTTTGCAGTGCGATCGGCTCGGCGAAATGGCGCATGAAGAACAGCTTGTTGAACGAGGCGCAGCCTCGCGCCCCATGCTCCAGCGGCATCGTCCGTGCCAGCCCGAGAAAGGCCAGCGAGGCCCCGACCGGCTGGCTGATCTTCAGCGGGTTCACCGCCAGGGCTTTGTTGGACAGGATGATTTCGGTCATGTCGTCGGCTCCTTCACGCGGCATCCGCCGCCCAGGGGGCGGGGGCGCGGACCTGAGCCCAGACCGGGCTGGCCAGCGAGCGGTCGAGATTGCGCGCCAGTTCGATCATCCCTTCGTAGCCGGCATAGCCGATGCGGCGGACGTGATCGATGTCGAGGAAGGGCAGGCGGGATTTCAGGGTCGGATAGATGTAACGGTCGCCCGCGACCAGGATATCGGCGCGACAGCGGTGAAAGCTGTCGATCAGGGCAAGCTGGTCGTTATCGGCGATCATCTCGGCATCGTCGCCCATCAGGGCGCGGATGCGGGCCTTGTCCTCCTCGGTCGATTTCTCGGTGCCGGTGGCGACGATCACCATGCCGAGATCCTGCATCGCCGAGACGATCGACCAGGATTTATAGCCGCCGGTGAACACCAGCGCCCGCTTCCCCGCCAGCCGCGACCGCAACGGGGCGAGAGCCAGCTTGACCCGGGCTTCCTCGCGGGCGATCACCGCCTCGGTCCGGGCGGTCAGATCGGGATCGTTCAGCAGAGCGGCAAAGCCGCGCAGGGCGTCCGAGGTATCGCGGATGCCGTAAAAGCTGCCCTCGAAATAGGGAATGGTCCAATCCTCGTTGAGCTTGCGGGCGACGTGCAGCATCGCCTTGGAACAGACCACCATGTTGGCCTCGGCCCGGTGCATCGTCTGGACCTCGCGAAAGCGCGAATCCCCGGTGAAGCAACACAGAACCCGCAGGCCGAGTTCGTCGAGCAGCGGAGAGATCGACCAGAACTCGCCGCCGACATTCCATTCGCCGATCAGATTGATGTCGTGGGGGGTGATCCCCGGCCGCCGCGCTGCAACGGGCACCGGGTCGGGCTCGCGGGTGCCGATCACATGCTTGTAGACGACGTCGCCAGCAATGCGGTTACCCAGGTTCTTGTTGCCATAGAACCCGGCGGCATCGACCGGGATCACCGGGATACCGAACCGCTCGCTCGCTTCCTTCGATACCGCAGCGTAATCGTCGCCGTGAAGCGCGGGGACGCAGGTGGCATAGACGAACACCGCCGCCGGGGAATAGGTCTCGATCGCCTGACGGATGGCGCGGAACAGCCGCCGTTCGCCATGCCCCATGATCACGTCCATTTCGGACAGGTCGGTGGTCATCCCGATCCGGTACAGATCGGTGCCCGAGGAGCGGGTGCCGCGATTGTCCCACGACGACCCGGCACAGCCGATCGGGCCATGGACCAGATGGGCGGCGTCGGCGATCGGCAACAGGGCGTTGCGCGCCCCGTCGAAGCAACAGCCGCCCTGGGTCGCTCCCGGACGCGGCCGGGCACAGCCCGATTTGCTTTTCGCATTGTGGGTGCAGGCGGGTTCGTTCAACAGGGCCTGGATATCGTCTGCTTTCATGCCGCGCTCCGGGCTGGGTCAAGGACCGGGGGAGACATCGCAAGGCTCATGCCATGCTGCCCGCAGGCGATTTTCCCCACCGCCCCGCCGATTCGCAGGCAAAGCCGCTGAAGGTAAGGTGTACAGAGATGTTCTATATCGGATATTTCGTACAATTACGTAAGAACCCTAGCCGAGGGACGGTTGTTGGTTGAGTTGAATTGAGTTTGTTGTAGTCGATCTTTTGGATTTGCCGCGATTCAAATTTAGAGTGTGCTTTGATGTCTTTGTCATATTCACGACAAACACTGTAATGAATCGAACAAAACGATGTAAAGGCGGTCTATCCTTACATAGGTGTTGACGTCAGACTTGCGTTATGTGGTAAGTGTATATCACGAAATGACGCTGTACGCATCGGTTCGAAACGCGATGTGCGCCATGGGGTTTGACGGCGATTCGCACGCCGTCCGCATCGGCAGTCCGGGATTGATCCAAGATGCATATGGACTACACCTACGCGATTGATCTGGAAGATTTTGTCGACGACTTCACCGATTGCAAAACCGGGGAATGTCGCGTCAACGTCCTGCCGATCCTGTTCCAGATCAGCCAGATCATTTCCGAGAACGAGGATTTGCCCGGCTCGCTGGCGATCATCTTGAAGGTGATGCAGAGCCGGATGCACATCGTGCGCGGCATGGTCAGCCTGTACGACCGCGAGAACGGTAATATCTTTATCCACGAAAGCTTTGGCCTGACCGAGGAGCAGAAGGCGCGCGGAATCTACGCCACCGGCGAAGGCATCACCGGCAAGGTGGTCGAATCCGGCAAGGCGATCATCGTTCCCGAATTACGCAACAGCCCAAGCTTCCTCAACCGCACCCAGGCGCGGGCCGACGGGTCCGATCTGAACTTTTCGTTCTTCTGTGTCCCGATCATGCATGGCGGGCGGGTGCTAGGCACGATCAGCGCCGAGCGGGTCTACGACAATCGCCGCCTGCTGAAGCAAGATGTCGAACTGATCGCCACCATTGCCTCGATGATCGGCCCGGCGGTCGAACTGTACCTGCTGGAAAATATCGAGAAGGTGCGGTTGGAGGCTGAGAATCTGCGGCTTCAGAATGCGCTGAAGGATCGGTTCAAGCCCTCGAACATCATCGGCAATTCCAAGCCGATGCGCGAAATCTACGATTTGATTCACAAGGTCGCCACCACCAAGGCGACGGTGCTGGTGCTGGGCGAAAGCGGCGTCGGCAAGGAACTGGTCGCCAACGCCATCCACTATAACGGGGCGACGGCCGCAGGGCCGTTCATCAAGTTCAACTGTGCCGCCCTGCCGGAAAGCATCGTCGAATCCGAATTGTTCGGTCATGAAAAAGGCTCGTTCACCGGCGCGGCGGCGATGCGCAAGGGCCGGTTCGAACTGGCCGACGGCGGCACCATCTTTTTGGACGAGGTCGGCGAACTGAGCCTGCCGATGCAGGCCAAGCTGTTGCGGGTATTACAGGAAAAGACCTTCGAACGGGTCGGCGGCTCCCGCCCGGTCAAGGTCGATCTGCGCATCATCGCCGCCACCAACCGCGATCTGCCCGATATGGTGGAGAAGGGGACGTTTCGCGAGGATCTGTTCTATCGCCTCAACGTCTTTCCCATCACCATCCCCCCTTTGCGCGAACGCGGCAGCGACGTGATCTTGCTGGCCGATTATTTCGTCGCCCATTTCGCCCAGGAAACCGGGCGCGAGGCGAAGCGAATCTCGACTCCGGCGCTCAACATGCTGATGGCCTATCACTGGCCCGGCAATGTGCGCGAATTGGAAAACGTGATCGAACGCTCGGTGATCCTGTCCGAGGATGGGGTGATCCACGGCTATAATTTGCCGCCGTCGCTCCAGACCTCCGACGAAAGCGGGACCGGCTTCGGCTGCGGCATCGAAGCGAAGATGCGGGCGGTCGAATACGAGATGATCGTCGAATCGCTCAAGGCTCATCAGGGCAACGTCACCGAGGCGGCGAAGGATCTGGGTCTGACCCGGCGGATTCTCGGCCTCCGGATGGAAAAGTACGGGATCAGCTACAAGGAATACCGCAAGCGGTAGGGGTGCGGCGGTGGGGAGCGCGAGGCGCAGCTTTTGTGTCCGCGCGCGCCCCGCATTGCCGGGACATCACATCGGAATGATGCCGTTTTCCGCATAGATCTGGTCCTGGGCCTGCTTGAACTCGGTCATGGTGAACTCGAAGCCGTTGTCGCGGATCAGTCCCCAACTGGCCTCTTCATCTTCGCTATTGTCGTTCATCAGCTTGCGGAAGGCTTCGTCTTCGCGCATGCGGCGGATATAAGCGACGGCGGATTCGACGGACATCGCGTTTCTCTCCGGTTCGAAAGAAAAAGCCCCCGCCCGAGGTGGACGGGGGCTTTCGGGTTAGGCGGTCTTTTCTTTGGCTTCCAGTTCGGCCAAAGCCTGATCGTCGGACTTCATGATGCCGAATTCGAGCAGCAGGTCTTCGAGCTCTTCCATCGTGATCGGGCTCGGAACCGTGCCCTTGCCGCCATTGGCGTGAATCTTGGTGGCGAGGGTGCGGTATTCGGCGGCCTGCGACGAGTCCGGGGCGTACTGGATCACGGTCTGGCGGCGCAGCTCGGCGTGCTGGACGATGTTGTTGCGCGGCACGAAGTGGATCATCTGGGTGTTGATCCGCTTGGCCAGGGTCTCGGCCAGATCAAGCTCGCGGTCGGTCTGACGCTCGTTGCAGATCAGGCCGCCGAGGCGGACGCCGCCCGTACCGGCATATTTCAGAATGCCCTTGGCGATGTTGTTGGCGGCGAACAGCGCCATCATCTCGCCGGACATGACGATGTAGATTTCCTGGGCCTTGTTCTCGCGGATCGGCATCGCGAAGCCGCCGCACACCACGTCGCCCAACACGTCATAGGAGACGTAATCGACGTCGTCGTAGGCACCGTTCTCTTCAAGGAAGTTGATCGCGGTGATGACGCCGCGACCGGCGCAGCCGACGCCCGGCTCAGGCCCACCGGCTTCGGTGCACTTGATGCCCTTGTAGCCGATCTTCATCACGTCTTCGAGTTCGAGGTCTTCGACCGAACCCGCCTGGGCGGCGAGGTGCAGCACGGTGTCCTGAAGCTTGGTGTTGAGGATCAGTCGGGTCGAATCGGCCTTGGGATCGCAGCCGACGATCAGAATCTTCTGATCCATTTCGACCAGCGCCGCGAGGGTGTTCTGCGAGGTGGTCGATTTGCCGATTCCGCCCTTGCCGTAAAATGCGATCTGACGAGGCATCGAAAAGAGTCCTTTGTGACGGAGGAGGTAGAAGTCAGGGTTGGAACAGCAAGCGCCGTGCCAGAGGTTACGCGACCGGCGGCTGGACCAGTTCGATGCGGTGTCCGTCGGGGTCTTCGACAAAGGCGACAATCGACTCGCCGTGGCGCTGGCTGCGCGGCGGGCGCGGCATCGAAACCCCCTCGGCGGCGAGGCGATCGCACAAAGCGGTAATCCCGCTGACCTCGATCGCGATGTGGCCGAAGGATTCGCCCGGCGCGTAGCTTCCCTCGTGCGACCAGTTGAACACCAGTTCCAGCGCCGGGCCGTTGTCATAGCCGACATAGGCCTGAGTGAATTGATTGCGCTGGTGATCGCGCTTTTCCCAAATCTTCATCCCCAGCAGCCGGGTATAGAAATCGAGTGACCGCTCGATGTCGGTGACCCGCAGCATGGTGTGAATCAGGCGAAATTCGCTGGCATCGATCGGGGATTGGGGCCGGGCCGCCTGGGCCTTGGCGGCCAGGGTTTCCGCCACCGCCTCGACGATCGGCTGGCCCGCATGGCGGTCCGACGCCTCGATCCCGGCGCGGGCCAGCTTTTCCTGGGGATTGGGGCCGATCTTGGCCACCAGCAGCACCTTACAATCGGCCAGCATCCGGCAGATCGTGTCGCGGCGGTCCTCGTCGCCTTGGGCAAAGGCGGCGACGTCGCGGCTTTCGATCGCTTCCGGCCCGTCTGCCCCCTGCTGGAAGATCTGGAAGCTATCCGCCTGTCCGAAATGCATGTCGATCAGGCCGCTGGGGCCGCCCGCCACGGCGATCTTCAATAGGGGCTGGGTGTCGTTCATGCCGTCTCCTCAAAATCCGGGTGGGGCGCGGTGCCCCGTCACCTCTGTTCATGGCAACGTCCGTGCCAAGCGCGGGGGCGCGGCCGGGCTGCGGTTTCTGGGCGGTGACGCACGCGACGGAACTCTCCGGGGCGGAATTGTACTTCCACGAACGATCGCGCCCGGTCGCCACGGCCCGAGTCGAGGCATTTGGGGAAATTTGACGCTACGGCTTGGATCAGTGGCTTGATTCAAAACGATATAATCGCAAACAGGCCCGCATCGCGGGCTGTTGGCACGCTTCGTGCTTTACTGCTTGGCATCAGCGTTCGCCTAAATGAAAGGCCGTACCGAGATCATGTATCGAGGTTCAGCCACGAGGAGAAACCGCCATGCCTATGGTATTGCTTGAGTGCGATAAGGACATTCCCGAACGGGAGCGTCACATTTATCTGAAGGTCGATGGCGAGGATACTCGCGACTTCCTCCCCATTTCCAATGCTCCGACCATCCCCGGCACGTTGTCCGAGCGTGGTTGTTCTTTCTGCGGTGCCAAATTGGTTATCGGTGGTGTTCTGAAAGACACCATCCAGATGATCCACGGCCCGATCGGCTGCGCCTATGACACTTGGCACACCAAGCGGTATCCGACCGATAACGGCCACTTCAATCTGAAGTACGTCTGGTCGACCGACATGAAGGAAAGCCACATCGTCTTTGGCGGCGAAAAGCGCCTGGAAAAGTCGATGCACGAAGCCTTCGACGAAATGCCCGACATCAAGCGGATGATCGTCTACACCACCTGCCCGACCGCGCTGATCGGCGACGATATCCGCGCTGTGGCCAAGCGCGTGATGGGGGATCGCCCCGACGTCGATATCTTCACCTGCGAATGCCCGGGCTTTGCCGGGGTGTCGCAATCGAAGGGCCACCACGTTCTCAACATCGGTTGGGTCAACGAGAAGGTCGGCACCGTCGAACCCGAGATCACCTCGAAATACACCATCAATTTCATCGGCGATTACAACATCGGCGGCGACACCCAGTTGCTGCAAAAGTACTGGGACAAGCTCGGCATCCAGGTCATCGCCCACTTCACCGGCAACGCCAATTACGACGATCTGCGCGGGATGCATCGCGCCCAGTTGAACGTCGTCAATTGCGCCCGTTCCGCCGGGTACATCGCCAACGAGCTGAAGAAGCGTTACGGCATTCCGCGTCTCGACATCGATTCGTGGGGCTTTAACTACATGGCCGAGGGCATCCGCAAGGTGTGCACCTTCTTCGGCATCGAAGAGAAGGGCGAGGCCCTGATCGCCGAGGAATATGCCAAGTGGAAGCCGCAGCTCGATTGGTACAAAGAGCGACTGAAGGGCACCAAGATGGCGATCTGGACCGGTGGTCCGCGCCTGTGGCACTGGACCAAGTCGGTCGAGGACGATCTGGGCGTCCAGGTCGTGGCGATGTCGTCGAAATTCGGCCACCAGGAAGATTTCGAGAAGGTCATCGCCCGCGGCCAAAGCGGAACCTACTACATCGACGACGGCAACGAGCTTGAGTTCTTCGAGATCATCGGGCTGGTCAAGCCGGACGTGATCTTCACCGGGCCGCGCGTCGGCGAATTGGTGAAGAAGCTGCACATCCCCTACATCAACGGCCACGCGTATCACAACGGACCCTACATGGGCTTCGAGGGCTTCGTGAACCTCGCCCGCGACATGTACAACGCGGTGCACAATCCGTTGCTGACCCTGGCTGCCACCGACATTCGCGGCACCACCGCCGCGACCAGCCTGGAGGCCGCGGAATGAATTCGGAAAAGCTCGACCAACTGTACACCTATGTCCAGGAACGCTGCCTGTGGCAGTTCGGCTCGCGGACCTGGGACCGTCAGGAAAGCATTGACGGGGTGCTGGGCACCGCCAGCGATCTGCTGACCGGCAAGCCGCCCGCGCTGGAGACGCCCCAGCAGAAGCTGTTTTATGCCGATGCCAAGGCGCTGGTGGCCGATTTCAAGGCTCACTTCCCCTGGATCGCCGATGCCGGTCCCGCCCAGATCCGTGAATTGATCGATGGTTTGAAGGCCAAGCTGGTCGATATCACCATCACCAATTCCCGCAACGGCGAACTGAACCACTCGCTCTATTAGAGCTGGCCTGAGTGGCGGCGCGTCTTGACCGGCCGGGTCCGGCCAGGATGCGCCGCCCCTTCCAAGAGAAATGAGGTCTATCATGGGTTGTGAAATCACCACCAAGGAGCGGGCGGGCGTCATCAATCCGATGTACGACTGCCAGCCGGCTGGCGCGCAGTTCGCCGGGATCGGGATCAAGGACAGCATCCCGCTGGTTCACGGCGGCCAGGGCTGCTGCATGTTCGTCCGTCTGCTGTTCGCCCAGCATTTCAAAGAGAATTTCGACATCGCCTCGACCTCGCTGCACGAGGATTCGGCGGTGTTCGGCGGGCACAAGCGCATCCAGGACGGCGTGATGGTGCTGGCCCAGCGTTACCCCGATCTGCGGGTGATCCCGCTGATCACCACCTGCTCGACCGAAGTCATCGGCGACGATATCGAGGGCAACATTGCCCAGTGCAACGCTGCGCTGAAGGAAGCCTTCCCCGGTCGCAAGATTCACATCGTCCCGGTCCACACCCCCAGCTTCAAGGGGAGCCAGGTCGGCGGTTATTCCGAATGCCTGCTGTCGGTGATCAAGACGATCGCGACCCACAAGGGCGCTCCGAACGGCAAGCTCAACCTGTTCCCCGGCTGGGTCAATCCCGGCGACGTGATGCTGCTGAAGCGCTACATGCGCGAGATGGATGTCGATGCGACGGTGTTCATGGACACCGAGGATTTCGACTCGCCGATGATGCCCGACAAGTCGATCCACACCCATGGCCGCACCACGGTCGAGGACATCGCGGGCGCGGCCAACGCGATCGGCTCGCTGGCCCTGGCGCGCTACGAAGGCGGCACCTCCGCCCAGTACCTCCAGACCGAGTTCGAGGTGCCCAACACCCAACTCAACAGTCCCTATGGTATCGCCAACACCGACGCGATGCTTCAGGCGGTCAGCCGCATCACCGGCAAGCCGATCCCCGAATCGCTGGTGCGCGAACGCGGCATCGCCATCGACGCGCTTCAGGATCTGGCCCACATGTTTTTTGCCGGGAAGCGGGTGGCGCTGTTCGGTCACCCCGATCTGGTGATCGGTCTGGCCCAGTTCTGCCTTGAGGTCGAACTGAAGCCGGTGCTGCTGCTGCTGGGCGACGACAACAGCAAGTACAAGAAAGACCCCCGCATCCTCGATCTCAAGGCCAAGGCCGATTGGGACATGGAAGTGGTGTGCAACGCCGATCTGTGGGAATTGGAAAAGCGGGTGAAGAACCCGGATTACCAGATCGATCTGATCCTGGGTCACTCGAAGGGCCGCTATGTCGCCATCGAGCACAACATCCCGATGGTCCGGGTCGGCTTCCCCACCTTCGACCGTGCCGGTCTCTACCGCAAGCCGACGATGGGCTACCAGGGTGCCATGGATCTGGGTGAGAGCATCGCCAACACGCTGTTCGCCCACATGGAGTTCAACAAGGACCGCGAGTGGTTGCTGAACACCTGGTAGGGCCGGGTGGGACGTCGGTCGGTTGGGTCCCTCTCTGCCCGACCGGCGTCCCGTCTCGTCGTGTTTTCCCCGTTTGCCGGAGATGCCGTTGCCGTGACCGTTCTGCTGCCGGAATATCGCCAGATCGAGCTGTATTCGAAGAAGAAGAGTCTGGCCATCGCCGAGGATGCCGAGGCCGAGCGGGCCGAAGCGATCCGGACATGCGCGACCTTGTCCGACGCGTTTGGCGCGTTGGATGCGGCGTTGGGCGATCCGCTCGACGATCCCGATCCGATGGCGGCGTGGCGCAAGTATCAGCGTCTCGACCGGACCTCGGCGCTGTGCAAGCTGACCGCCGAGGCGTATCGGGCGCTTCGCATCTTTCGGGCCGCCGTCAGTCACGAAACCGGGCGGGTCGAGGCCCGCAACGGCCTGATCAAGGCGACCGCAACCATCGAGCAGACCGCTTTGTCGATCCGGATCACCAAGATCGGGGCCGATCTGCTCGACTCGTTCGTCGCCTATCGCCTGAGGATGGACGAACAGCCGCACAGCGAGACCTATGTAACGGCGATGCTCTGTCGCTATTGGTCGGACATCTCGGACGAAATCCGCTGGTATTACGACGAGGATCGGGTGCTGTTCCAGTTCCGCGACGAATTCTGCCTTAACCGGCATTTTCGTTTCGAGTGCGATAACCCCCGATTCAGTGTCGGCGGCGATCAGGTTCGATTCGATCTCGGCGAGATTTATACCGATCCGCTGCGCTATCCGATTGATCTGTACGTCGTCGTCAATAACCAGCTGCACATCGTCCCGGTCGAGGCGCTGAGCGCTGGCAAACTGGCGCTTGACCAACTCCCGCGCTGGCAGGCCCGCCTCCCCGACGGACTGACCCTGCCCGCTTGCTTCCGGCTGCGCTTCACCCGCGAGGTGATGGCGCAAGGGCTGCCGATGACCTGACCCTTTTGGAGGAGCGCCGCCATGGAGCGCGATCACCTGAGACTTGCGATCACCACCAACAGCCTGATCCAGTGCGACGCCAATTTCATCTCGGCCAAGCAGATGGTGTTTTATCACGTCGGCGCGACTTGGTCGGAGTTCGCCGACGTCGTCCACTTTTCCAAGTCCGGCAAAAAGGGTCCGGGCGGCGGCCAGGGGGCCAAGCCGGGCGGCGGCTGTTGGATGGACGATATCGAAGATGTCGAACCCGGCAACGATCCGCTGGCTGACCGGGTCGAGGCGGCCGACGGGAGTTCCGTCCTGTTCACCTGCGGCCTCAGCGATCTGGCGGCGATGCGGCTTCAGGCCCTGTCGGTCTTTCCGGTCAAGATCGAGAAGCCCCATGCCATCGACGACGTCATCGTCCATGTCCAGCGGATGTTGACCGGCACGCCGCCTTTGTGGGTGCGCCGCCTGATCCGTGACGGCGACGGACGCCGCCGCGTCGTCGCTGGCTGGGCCGCCCAGGCCGAATGATCCCAAGCTGCGAAGGAGAGAGAGCCTGATGTCCGACTCCGCCGCTTTGTCCGCGATCCTGAGCGACAGCCGCCGCAGCCTGCGCCATGCCCTGGTTTCCACGCTGGCCGGGATGACGGTGATCCTGGCCGCCTGTCTTTATGCCGGGTTGTTCGATCCCGCCCGCTATCGCGGTGCACTCTCGACGATTCTGACCCTGGCCGGGGATGCCACCCCGCCCGATTTCTCGCGCTGGAGCAAATGGGGCAAGCCGCTGGCCGAGACCCTGGCGATGAGCATTGCCGGAACCGTTCTGGGCGGTCTGGCCGCGCTGCCGCTGGGGGCGGTGGCGGCGCGCACTGTCGCGCCAGCCTGGGCGGGCGAACCGGTGCGGCTGCTGCTGAACGGGATGCGCTCGATCCCCGGTTTGATCTGGGGGGTGGTGTTCGTCGCCGCCGTCGGGTTCGGGCCGTTGCCCGGCATTTTTGCCCTGGCCTGCCATTCGACCGGAATGTTGGGGAAGTTCTATTCCGAGATTTTCGAGCATGTCGATCGTGCCCCCGGCGATGCGTTGCGCTCGCATGGGGTTTCGCCGCTAGGGGTCTTCCGTTTCAGCGTCTGGCCCCAGGTGCTGCCGCGTCTGATGGATGTGACGATCTATCGCTGGGAGCACAATGTCCGCGCCGCCACCACACTGGGCGTGGTCGGGGCGGGCGGTCTGGGACTGGAGATCGTTACCGCCTTTCACCTGTTCGAATATCAGGAGGCGGCGGCGCTGATTATCGTGCTGCTGGTTCTGGTCACGGCGATCAATGCCTTAAGTGCACAAATCCGCCGTCGCTACATTGGTCGTCTCTAGATGTATAGGGAAAGAGTTAACAATCAATTGGAGAGATTTCTGGGGAGACACTCGCCATGTCCATAGGTATATGTTGACGTTGTTTGGATAATTTGTTTCACTCTTGGTGAAAGTTAATGATGCAAGTTTGGGTGGGATGACCACTCTTTTGCATCGGACCACGGCCTGAGCCGGTTTCTTCTGCGATCCCCTTGCTTTTCTGTACGCAAGGAGATGGAGACCGGCATGCCTCTTTCCTCTTCCATCCCGACCTCGCTTCGTTCCCGCGCCGTTGCCTCGACCGCGATCGCCCTTGTCCTGGCGGCCTCCATCGTCGATCCGGTGCTGGCGCAAACCAACGACCCGGGCGATTCGTCCCCGACCGGGATCGAGAGCGGTGTGGCGGAAGTCGTCGTCACCGACACGGCCGACACGGAAAAAGAAGGCACGGCCGAAAGCGGTTATCGCCATCAGACCGGACAGGTTGGTCCGCTGGGCAAGAGGGCGTTGCGCGATACGCCGTACTCGCTCAACGTCACGTCGGGCGAGCTGATCGAAAACAGCAACGCCCATACCGTGGCCGATGCGTTGAAGACCAATCCTACCGCCACGATGCTGATGTCGCCCGGCGGCTACAGCACGATGAGCCGGATGATGGTGCGCGGCTTCAACGCCGCCGATCAAAACGAATTCCGCGACGGTCTGGTCGATCGCAGCTTTTCCTTCGTCCCGCTGGAAAATGTCGAGCGGATCGAAGTCCTGAACGGGTTCAGCGGGTTTCTGACCGGCTTCGGGGCCCAGGGGGGAACCGTCAATTACGTTTCGAAAAAGCCGACCGACACGCCGTTGGCCAGTCTGTCGTCCGGGGTGTATGGCGGCGCGATTGCGTTCGGCCATGCCGATCTGGGCGGGCGGGTCGCTTCGACCGGCAATCGGCTGGGCTATCGCCTCAACGCCTATCACGAGGATGGCGAGACCTATATCGAGAACAGCAGTCAGCAGCGCTCGCTGTTCTCGTTGGCGCTGGATTATCGCCTCGCCCCGGATACCAAGGTGTGGGCCGATATCTGGCACCAGAAATATCGGGCGACCGGGCTCCAGACCTACATCAATCCGTCGAATATCGCGACGATGGGGGTTCCCGACGCGTCGAAATTCGATCCGACCAAGCAATACGGGCAGGGCTGGACCTATAACAAAGCCGAAAAAACCCTGGCCGGGGTCGGTGTTGATTCCAAGCTCAACGATACCTTCTCGACCCGGATCGGCTATCGCCATGGCTTCATGTGGCGCGATTACGCGACCGTTTCCGACGTCCTGACCAGCGAAACCACCTATCAGCAATATTATACCCGCTCGGCCCGCCAGTACGAGGTGACCAATTCCGCTTACGCGATGCTGGACGCCAAGGTCGATACGCTGGGCATCCAGCACGATCTGACCGCAGGCTATAACGGCACCAAATATTATTTCATCCGCGGCCTCGACGTGCGGCGGGGACCGGGGGTGACCTCCAACGGGCTGCTGCTGGGCACCTCCACGCTCGATTCGACCTCGGTGTTCGGCGATCCCAATCTCTCGGCGGGAGGCAAGACGCAGTACAACCCGTCGCGGATGGATAATTATCTGCTCGGCGACGTGATCAAGTTCAACGAATACGTTTCCGTTCTGGCCGGGATCACCCATGCCCGGGTCAGTTCCCAGACCATGGGCTGGGGCACCAGCGGCACCGTCTCGGCCACGCAGACCGTCAATTCCCGCTCGACCCAAAGTGCCGACACCCCCAGTCTGGCGGTGATGGTCAAGCCGATCCCATCGGTCACGACCTATGCCTCCTACAACGAATCGCTCGAAGTCGGCGGTACCGCCGGATCGACCTACACCTATAACGGGACGACTCGGGCGGTCGGCAATGCCGGTCAGACCCTGGCGGCGATGGTCAGCAAACAATATGAAGTCGGCGTAAAGAACGAGCTTGGCCGAATGGATCTGGCCACCGCTTTGTTCCGGATCGAGAAGACCAACCAATATACCGATCCGACCGATTCGATTTACAAGCAGGATGGATTGCAGGTCCATCAGGGGATCGAGTTCACCGCCACCGGCAAGATTACCGACAGCCTGACCTTCATCGGCGGCTTTACGTGGCTTGACGCCCGGATCGTCAACGCCGCGTCGAACCCGCTGTCCGAGGGCAAGAGCCCGATCAATGTCCCCGATTGGCAGGGGCGGGCCTATCTGGAATACGCGCTCCCCTTCGTGCCCGACCTGACCCTGACCGGCGGAGCCAATTATTACGGACGCCGTCCGATCGACACCGCCAATACCAAATTCATTCACGAGGTGGCGACGGTCGATCTGGGCATGCGCTTTACCCCCGACATCGAGGGACATCCGGTTGTCGCCAATCTTGGCGTCACCAATCTGTTCGATACCGCGTATTGGGCCTATTACCGCGATGGCGAAGGGCTGCTGCTGGGCCAGCCCCGTCTGCTGTCGCTGTCGGTCAAGGCGACATGGTGAGCCTTGTCCTGTCGGCTTTTCGCGCGGATGGGGGGAAGATCGCCCTGGCAAGCCTCGCGCTGCTGGCGGCCTTCCTCCTCTCCCTGCTGATCGGGCGCTATCCGGTCGATCCGGCGGTTTTGCTTCCGGTGCTGGCCGGTCGGCTGTTCCCCCTGTTGCCGTCCTGGCCGCCCGAGGTCGAAACCGTCCTGCTGCACATCCGTCTGCCCCGGTTGCTGGCGGCGATGCTGGTCGGTGCGGCGCTGGCCGCTTCGGGCGCGGCCTATCAGGGCATCTTCAAAAATCCGCTGGTGTCTCCCGATATCCTGGGGGTGTCGGCCGGGGCCAGTTTCGGGGCGGCGCTGGCCATTCTGTTTCATCTCGGGCCGGTCGGGATCCAGGGCGCGGCGTTTGCCGGTGGGCTGCTCGCGGTCGGGGCCACCTACCTGATCGCGTCGTGGCGACGGGGGCGGGGGGATTCGGTGCTGGTGCTGGTGCTGGGGGGGATTGTCGTCGGGACGGTGTTTCACGCCTTCGTCTCCCTCGTCAAATTCGTTGCCGATCCGACCAATACCTTGCCCGCGATCACCTTCTGGCTGATGGGGAGCCTGGCCTCGATCGGACTTCAGGATTTGAAGGTTGCCGCCCTGCCGATTCTGGCCGCGCTGGTCGTGCTGATGCTGTTGCGTTGGCGGCTCAACGTGATGTCGTTCGGCGACGAGGAAGCCCGCTCGCTGGGGATTGATGTCGGTCGCACCCGGCTGGCCGTGGTGGTCTGCGCGACCCTGATGACCGCCGCAGCGGTGGCGATCAGCGGGGTGGTCGGGCTGGTCGGGCTGGTGGTGCCGCATGTGACGCGGATGCTGGTCGGGCCAAATTTTCGGGTTCTGCTGCCGACCTGCACCCTTGTCGGCGCGACCTTTTTGCTGGTCGTCGATGATCTGGCGCGCGGGCTGGTGGCGGGAGAAATTCCGCTGGGCATCCTGACCGCGCTGATCGGGGCGCCGTTCTTTTTCTTTCTGCTGCTCAAGACCGAAAAGGGGTGGGCGTAATGGCATCCGCTCCCCCTTTGCTCGAACTCGTCGGCGTCGCCTGCGGCTATGGGACGCGGACCGTGCTCGAAGACGTCTCGTTTACGGTGGGGGCGGGCGAGATCCTCTGTCTGCTCGGTCCCAACGGGGTTGGCAAGACCACTCTGTTCAAGACCCTGCTGCGGCTGTTGCCGTTGCGCGCCGGGACGCTGCGGGTCGGGGGCGAGGATTGCGCGGGATGGAGCGCGCGGCGGTTTGCCCAGGCGGTCGGCTATGTGCCGCAGGCGCATTCCGCCCCGTTTCCGTTCGTGGTCCGCGATGTGGTGGCGATGGGCCGTGCCGCGCGGCTGGGGGTGTTTGGCTCGCCGTCTTGTGCCGACATGGCGGTGGTGGACCAAGCGCTCGCCTCGCTGTCGATCGCTCATCTGGCCGGACGGCCCTATACCGAGATCAGCGGCGGCGAGCGCCAATTGACCCTGATCGCCCGGGCTCTGGTCCAGGGGGCGCGGGTTCTGGTGATGGACGAACCGACCTCGAATCTCGATTACGGCAATCAGATCGGAGTGCTCGATCTTGTCCGGGACTTGGCCGAGCGCGACGGTCTTGGGGTGGTGATGACCAGCCACGACCCCAACCATGCCCTCGGCTATGGGGCGCGGGTGGCGACGATCGGCCGCGACGGAGCCTTTGCCGTCGGGGCTCCCGAAGTGGTGATTACCGAACGCTATCTCCGCGAGACCTACCATGTCCGCTCGCAGGTGCTGTGCGTGCCCCGCCCCGGCGGGGGGGAAGGACGGGTTTGTCTGCCGATGGGAAAGGAGCCCGCCTCGTCATGCGCTGGTTCAGTCTGATCGTCTGTCTGCTCGCGGCCCTGCCGGGGGCGGGCGAACTGGCGGCGCGCACCGTGACCGATCTGGCCGGACGTCGCGTCGAAATTCCCGACACTGTGCGTCGGGTCGCCTGTCTTGAGGTGCTGTGCTATCCCCGGATGTTGATGCTGGGGGCCGAAGACCGCGTTGTCACCATGGTCCGCACCGCGGCACCGTGGATGACGCGGACCAACCCCCGCGTCGGCGAGATTCCCAGTTTCCAGGGAACGCCGGGACGGGAATCCATTCTTGCCACCGGAGCGGATATCGCGTTCGTCAACGTCAGTTACGGCGCGACGCTTCCGGCCCTGGCCGAAATCGGCTTGCCCGCGCTGGTGTCCCAACCCGTCGGCCGCCGTCCCCAAACGGCGGAGGCGTTCATCGCCGAGGCCAAGGCGATGGTCAGTCTGTTCGGACAGGTGCTTGGCGGCGAGGCGGAGCCGCGCGCCCGGGCATGGTGCGCTTATGTCGATGAGCGCGTCCGCTTTGTCCGCGACCGCGTCGCCGCCGTTTTGCCCGAGCAGCGGCCCAAACTCTATTACGTCCGGGGGCCAACGTCGCTGAACACCCAGGGGAAGGGGGGATATGTCACCTGGGTCGGGGAGATCGCCGGAGCCCGGATGGTGGTCAACCAATCCAACATCGCCGGCAAGGGCGATACGTCGATGGAAGACATCGTTCTCTGGAATCCCGACATCGTTATCGTCGGCCGTCAATATCCGTTGGAGCTGGTGCGGGACGATCCGCGCTGGAAAGACATCGCCGCTGTCCGCGCCGGTCGGGTTCATTCGACGCCGGAAGGTGCGTTCTATTGGGATGGCGGACCGGAGCAGATCCTGCTGCTGCAATTTCTGGCCAAGCTGCTCTATCCCGATCTGTTCGCCGATTTCGACATGGCGGCGGAGGTGCGGGCGTATTACGCCCGTTTCTACCGAATCGTGCTGAGCGATGACGAGGCGATCCGGCTGTTGAATGGACAATCGCCCGACGGCAGTCGCTTTAATCCGATGAACAATTAGGGGGAGGCGAGGGATGGCGACGCGGTGCTCGGATCGGACTGACATCCCCGTGCGCCGGGGCGGCGGGTGCGCCTTCTGCGGGGCGAAGATGTCGCTGCAACCGATCGTCGATGCCGTCCATCTGATTCACGGGCCGATGATCTGTCTGGGCCACAGTTGGGATTCGCGGCCGACCGCCTCGTCCGGGTCTCGTCTGCACCGGACCAATTTCACCACCAGCCTGACCGAGATGGATATCGCTCTGGGGGGCGAGCGGAAATTGGCGGGTGCCATCGACAGCGCGGTGGATCGGCACGATCCCGCCGCCGTGTTCGTCTATCAGACCTGTGTGCCCGCGATGATCGGCGACGATCTGGCCGCGATCTGCCGAGCGGCGGCGGGCCGGGTGGGGCGACCGGTCGTTCCGGTCGATCTGTCCGGCCTGAACGGCGGCAAGGACCATGGAACGCGGGCGGCGGGCGATGTGCTGCTTGATCACGTCATCGGCACCCGCGAGCCAGAGCGTCTGACCGATACCGACATCATTTTGATCGGCGAATACAATGTGGCGGGGGAACTGGGCCACATCCGCGCCCTGCTCGCCGAGTTGGGTCTTCGCGTCCTGGCCTCGATTCCCGGCGACGGGCGCTATGCGGCGATTGCCGGTTCCCATCGGGCACGGGCGGCGATCACGTTTTGCTCTCGGGCGTTCGACGGTCTGGCCGAAGCGATGCGCGATCGCTATGGCATTCCGTTCATTCACGGCAGCTTTTACGGCAGCGCCAACATTTCGGCGACTCTTCGAGGGATCGCCGCTCTTCTGGTCGAGCGAGGCGCTCCCTCCGACCTGTCGGCGCGAACCGAGGCGCTGATCCGGCGCGAGGAGGCGCGGATCGAGTCCAGCCTTGCCCCGATCCGGCAGCGATTGCGGGGAAAGCGCGCCCTGTTGGGGACTGGCGGGGTCAAATCCTGGTCGCTGGTGGCGGCGCTGCAACAGATCGGTCTCGACGTTGTCGGTACCAGCGTGACCAAAAGCTCGACGGACGAATGCCGTCGCGCCGCCGGTCTGGCCGGGGCGGATCGGCTGACGGCGGGACTTGATTTCGACCGGCTGGGCCTTGGCGGCATTGATGTCGTGTTGTCCGGCGGCATTCATCGGCTGAAGGCGATCCGGGCCGGGGCCGCCTGGGTCGAGGTCAATCACGAGCGCCGCTTGGCCCTGACCGGCTATGACGGGACTCTGCGGCTTGCCGCCGCGATCGAGGCGGCGATCACTCATCCCCTGGCGGCAGGGTCCACCGATCGCCCGCCCTGGGAGAGGACGGACCGTGAGCAAAAAGCGGATCGGATCGGAACCGAAGCGAAAGCGGGGTGATGAGGCCCCTTTCCCCGATGCACCTGCACAGGATATGGTCATCGGGAGAACGAGGACGGTGATGGTCCTGTGGGACACAGTCTTCCAGTCGAAAGTTAAATGGAGCCGGACATGGTGTCGAACTGGATATTGAGGATCCTCCTCTGCTTCGTCCTTATCTCCCAGATCCCCGGCTCTTCCGCCGAACTCCTCGTTGCCTTCGCCGAAGGTGAGTGGCTGTTGACCTTGATTCACCTCGGGGCCGTGATCGGCGATGTCTTTTTTAGCTATAAGGTTCTGCGCGACGGGATCGAGTAAGGATCGGGCGAGGTCGGACCCACGGGGCGCGCGGGCCGCTGCGTCGCCGCGACCCTCGGTCCTGTCCTGTTGCCGAAGCAGCCCGATTTGGGCTATTGTTCTCCTCATGTTCTCGTATGACCGCAGCACTCCGTTACCGCCCGGCACCTGCCGGGCTTCTTCCCGCGCTTTCGTTTCCGGCGATGGCGCGGCGCCGATCTATTCCGCCCTGGTCCCGGCGGGATTCCCCTCTCCGGCCGACGATCACCTGGAGGGTAAGCTCGACCTGCACGAGCTGATGGTGAAGCGACCGGCGGCGACCTTCTTCTGTCGGGCCGACGGCGACAGCATGACCGGGGCCGGGATTCAGAGCGGCGATCTGCTGGTGGTCGATCGCTCGGTCCAGCCGCAGGACGGCGACATCGTCGTCGCGACGCTGGAGGGCGGGCTGACGGTCAAGACCTTGCACAAGACCGACGACGGTTGGGAACTTGCGTCCGCCAACCCCGATTATCCCAGCTTTCCCGTCAACGAGGAGGATGGCGTGCAGATTTGGGGAATCGTCACCTTCGCCGTGTCGGCGATGACGCGGCGGTGATCTGCCATGGCGGTCTACGCCCTGGTCGATTGCAACAATTTCTATGTGTCGTGCGAGCGGGTGTTCAATCCCGCCCTTGAGGGCAAGCCGGTTGCCGTGCTGTCCAACAATGACGGCTGCGCGGTGGCCCGCTCGGCCGAGTCCAAGGCGATCGGCGTGCCGATGGGCGAACCGGCCTTCAAGCTCCGTCATTTGGTCGAGCAGCATGGCCTGATCCTGCAATCGTCGAATTACGCCCTGTATGGCGACATGTCCGAGCGGGTGATGTCGGTGCTGGCGACCTTCGCTCCCGGTGCCGAGGTCTATTCGATCGACGAATGCTTTCTTGATCTCGACGGACTGTCGGTGCCCGACCTGACCGAATGGTGCCAGCATATCCGGGCGACGGTGAAACGCTGGACCGGGATTCCGGTGTCGGTCGGGCTCGGCGGCACCAAGACGCTGGCCAAGCTGGCCAACCGGCTGGCCAAGACCTCGCCGCGCGCCAACGGAGTGCTCGATCTGGCCAGCCATCCGGGCTGGGTCGAGCCCGCGCTGAAGCGGACGCCGGTCCGCGACGTCTGGGGCATCGGGCGGAATTATGCCGGGCATTGCGGAATCCATGGCATCCTCACCGCCTATGACCTGACCCGGGCCGAAGACGGCTGGGTCCGCAAGACGATGGGAGCGGTCGGCCTGCGTACCGTGATGGAATTGCGCGGGATTCCGGTCCATACCCTCGACACCGAACCGTCGGACAAGCAAACCACCTGCTGCTCGCGCTCGTTCGCCGAATCGGTGACCGGGTACGAGCATGTTCACGATGCCGTGCTGACCTTCGCCAGCCGGGCGGCCGAGAAAATCCGCGCCGATGGGCTGGTGGCCGGGGCTCTCCAGGTGTTCGCCTATACCGACCGCTTTCGCCGCGACCAGCCCCAAGTCTCGCTGAACGCGATGGTTCGGCTGGCGCCGCCGACGGATGCGACGCCGCGCCTGATCGCGGCGGCCGTCTCCGGACTGCGGTCGGCGTGGCGAGACGGCTATGCCTACAAGAAGGCCGGGGTGATTCTGATTGATCTGGTCAATCCCGCCAACATCCCCCGCGATCTGTTCTCGCCCGCGCCGGAGACGGGGGCGCGGTCGCGGGCATTGATGGCAGCGGTCGATGGTCTCAACGGTCGGCTGGGCAAGGGCGCGGTCGGATACGGCCTGATCCCCAAAGATGCGCCGTGGCAGATGCGCTGTGGCAACCGCTCGCCCAATTACACCACCGCCTGGAGCGATCTGCCGGTCGCCAAGGCGTGAGGTCTGTCCGAGGCCGCTATCGCCGCCGGATGTGGCCGGGGGTGGTTTTTACCCTACCCGCAAGAATAGCCACTAGTTGTGCGCAGAATGTAAATTCACGGTAATAAAAATGTGCCAACCTGCTGTAAACGGTTACAGTTCTCATAAGAATGCACCCGAAAGACATTCAGGGCTGGATACCCAGTCCCTTCTATGAGCAATTACCCATTCAGATTCTAATGCCGGACTGAATCTCCGGTTTCATATCTGATCTTTTTAGCAACCACAATGGGGGTTGACGGTGACCTTTTCCGCCCTGTCCGACCTCGACCAATTGGTCGCGCGCGTCAAAGCCGCACAATTGGCCTATTCCACCTATTCGCAGGAACAGGTGGACCTTATTTTCCGTAGCGCCGCCCTGGCCGCTGCCGACGCCCGCATCCCTCTGGCGCGCCTCGCCGCCGAAGAAACCGGGATGGGCGTCGTCGAAGATAAGGTGATCAAGAACCACTTCGCCTCGGAATACATCTACAACGCCTACAAGGACGATAAGACCTGCGGCATTGTCGAGGTTAACGACGAAGCGGGCACCATCACCATCGCCGAGCCGGTGGGATTGATTTGCGGCATCGTGCCGACCACCAATCCGACCTCGACCGCGATCTTCAAGGCGCTGATCTGCCTGAAGACCCGCAACGGCATCATCTTCAGCCCGCATCCGCGTGCGGCGCGCTCGACCTGCGCTGCCGCCAAGCTGGTGCTGGATGCCGCCGTCGCCGCCGGTGCGCCCGCCGACATCATCGGCTGGATCGACACGCCGTCGCTGGAACTGTCGAACGGGCTGATGCATCACCCCGACGTCAACCTGATCCTGGCCACCGGCGGTCCCGGCATGGTGCGGGCGGCCTATTCCTCGGGCAAACCGGCGATCGGCGTCGGTGCGGGCAACACCCCGGTGGTGATCGACGAGACCGCCGACATCAAGCGGGCGGTCGCCTCGATCCTGATGTCGAAGACCTTCGATAACGGCGTCGTCTGCGCCTCGGAGCAATCGGTCATCGTCGTCGATTCGGTGTACGAGGCGGTGCGCCAGCGCTTCGCCAGCCATGGCGGCTATATCCTCAATCCCGTCGAATTGGACGCGGTGCGCAAGGTGTTGCTGGTCGATGGCAACGTCAACGTCAACATCGTCGGCCAGCCGGCCAGCCGCATCGCCGAACTGGCGGGCATCTCGGTGCCGCGCGACACCAAGATTCTGATCGGCGAGGTCAAGGACACCATTGCCGCAGAGCCTTTCGCCCACGAAAAGCTGTCGCCGACGCTGGCGATGTATCGCCGGGCCGATTACGCTCAGGCGGTCGCCGCGGCGGTGGAACTGGTGGCGCTGGGTGGCATCGGCCATACCTCGGTGCTGTATACCGACCAGGATCTCCAGCCGCAGCGGGTCGCCGATTTCGGCAAGCACATGAAGACCGCCCGCATCCTGATCAACACCCCCTCGTCGCATGGCGGGATTGGCGATCTGTATAATTTCAGTCTGGCGCCGTCGCTGACGCTGGGTTGCGGATCGTGGGGCGGCAATTCGATCTCGGAAAATGTCGGTCCCAAGCATCTGATCAACAAGAAAACCGTCGCCAAGCGAGCCGAAAACATGCTGTGGCACAAACTGCCCAAGTCGATCTATTTCCGTCGCGGCGCGATCACCGAAGCGCTGAAGGATCTGGCGGGCAAGAAGCGGGCGTTGATCATCACCGACCGCTATCTCTTCAGCAATGGCTACGTTGACGATACCATCTCGCTGCTGAAGCGCCACGGGATGGAGGTCGAAACCTTCTTCCAGGTCGAAGCCGATCCGACCCTGTCGATCATCAACAAGGGCGTCGAGATTGCTCAGGCGTTCCAGCCCGACGTGATCGTCGCCCTGGGTGGCGGTTCACCGATGGATGCGGCCAAGCTGATCTGGGTGCTGTACGAGCATCCCGAGGTCAATTTCGCCGACCTCGCGCTCCGCTTCATGGATATCCGCAAGCGCATCTACAAATTCCCCAAACTGGGGATCAAGGCCGAACTGGTGGCGATTCCCACCACCTCGGGCACCGGATCGGAAGTGACGCCGTTCGCCGTCGTCACCGACGATGCGACCGGGATCAAATACCCGATCGCCGATTACGAGCTGACCCCCAGCATGGCCATCGTCGATGCCAATTTCGTGATGAACCTGCCCAAGTCGCTGACCGCGTTCGGCGGCATCGACGCGGTGGTGCACGCGCTGGAAGCCTATGTCTCGATCATGGCCAGCGAATACACCGACGGGCAGGCGCTCCAGGCCCTGAAGCTGCTGAAGGAAAGCCTGCCGTCGGCTTATGTCAACGGGGCCAAGGATCCGGTCGCGCGCGAACGCGTCCATAACGGTGCCACCATCGCCGGGATCGCCTTCGCCAATGCCTTCCTGGGGGTGTGCCATTCGATGGCCCACAAGCTGGGGGCCGCCTTCCATCTGCCGCACGGTCTGGCCAATGCCCTGCTGATCTGCAACGTCATCCGCTTCAACGCCAATGACAATCCGACCAAGCAGGCGGCGTTCTCGCAATATGACCGGCCGAAATCGCGCCATCGCTATGGCGAGATCGCGATTGCCCTCGGTCTCGACGGCGTCAACACCGCCGCCCGGATCGAGCATTTGTTGCAGTGGCTGGATGGGCTGAAGCACGAGCTGGGCATTCCGCCGTCGATCCAGGCCGCCGGTGTGGCCGAGGCCGACTTCCTGGCCAAGCTCGACACCCTGGCCGTCGAAGCGTTCGACGACCAATGCACCGGGGCCAATCCGCGCTTCCCGCTGGTGGCGGAATTGAAGGCGATCCTGCTCGACAGCTATTATGGTCGTCCCTTCGTCGAGGAACATGTCCCCGCTTATGGCGAGGACGACGCGACGAAGACGGTCGAGGACTGAAGACACCTGCCGGGGCGTGGGGGATAAAACCTCGCGTCCCGGTGGACGGGTCGGCTCAGGACGCCGAGTTTGGCCGAGACCCGGCCAGACTCGGCCCTCGGGTCGGCAGCGGAGCGGCGAAGATATCGTCGTTCTGGTGCCGTTGCAGCCAGCCGGTCGCGGTTTCAAGTCCGGCCGGAGGCGAGAACAGATATCCCTGCATGATCTCGGCCCCCTGGGCGAGCAGGAAGTCGGCCTGTTCCTGGGTTTCGACGCCTTCGACGACGACGTCGAGCGCCAGTGCCCGGGCCATCGCCACGATCATGGTGACGATTTCGCGGGCTTCGTTGCTGTGACCGGTGTCCTGGACGAACGAACGATCAATCTTGAAAATGTCGATCGGCAGCCGTCGCAGACTCCCCAGCGACGAATGCCCCGTGCCAAAATCATCAATCGCGATCCGCAGATTGGAAGCCTTTAGCGCGGCAATCAGCCCCCGATTTTGCTGGATGACATCCATCATCGCGCTTTCGGTCAGTTCGATCTCGATCAGGTCGAGCGGCACGGCGAAGTCGGCCAGCGGGCGGAGCAGTTCGTCGATATCGTCTTCGACCAACTGAACCGGCGAGACGTTGACCGAGACGGGAACCGGCGACAGCCCCTGGCGGAGCCAGGCGGCGACGGTGGAGCAGGCTTCCCGCATCACCCAGCGCCCGAGCGGGACAATCATCCCGTTTGCTTCGGCCAGCGGGATGAACAGATCGGGAGAGATCATGCCTTTGACCGGATGGCGCCATCGCAGCAGGGCCTCGAACCCGACCAGTCGCCCCGACGGCCATTCCACCTTGGGCTGGAAATAGAGCAGGAACTCGTTGCGCTCGATCGCCAGCCGCAGATCGGCCTCCAGCTCGACCCGGGTGCGGACGTCTTCGAGAATCGACAGCTTGAAGCGCTGGGTCCGGGCACCGCCGTCGCGGCGGGCGACGTTGGCGGCCAATTCGGCGGCGTTGAGAATGCCCTCGGCGTCGGCGCAATCGGCGGGCCACGAGGCGGTGCCGATCGACGCGCCGACCAGGAAATCGTGATGCTCGATCACCAGCGGAGCCTTGAGCACCTGATGCAGCCGGTTGGCGTAGCGGTCCAGCGCGTCGGGCTGGTCCGGTTCGGCGATCACCACGGCGAAGGTCGCGGCGGAGAGATAGCCGACGGTGCAGTCGGGCGTCGCGATCCGCTTGAGGCACTGGGCGAACGCCCGCAGCAGCAGATCGGCGTAGGAGCGGCCGCTGGCCTCGGCGAACAGGCCGAAGCGATCGACCTGGATCACCAGGACGCCGAACTGGGCGAGGCCGCTTGACTCGATCAGGCTGTGCACATGGTCTTCGATCGCGTCGCGATTGAGCAGGCCGGTGATGGGGTCGCGGGTGGCAAAGGCGACCAGCCGTTCCGCCGAAATCTGCGGCAAGGCGCGCAGCAGGACGGGAAAAGTCGCTCCATTGCGGCGTTCGGCCGGGAATTTGACGATCAGGGGCTCGCCGCTTGAGCGGCTGAAGCGAATGTTGCGGGTCGGATCGACCCGTTCGCTGGCGTCGGTGACGAAATCGTTGAGGGGACGGCCGTGATAATCGCTCCCCAGCCCGAGCAGGCAAGTCGCAGCGGGATTGGCCCGCACCAGCGACCAATCTTCGTCGAGCAGCAGGATCGCGTCCGAAGCCATGTCAACGGCCAGATCGCACGCGCTGATGATGTCGTCACGAATAGCCAAGCGTCCCCCTCGTCGGTCGTTGCCAACGATTAGCCGTCGGCCCAGCCTCTTTCCCTCATCAGAGAATGGCGAGGCACAAAGTGAATTGACTGTATTTGAGAATGGCTCCAGTATTCTTGCTAGTGAGCCCACTCAAAATAATTCAGGAGCAAATATCTCCTACCAATAAGAGAGTCAATATAAGCCTTGGATATATTCTTGTGGGCAGCGATTTTTTAAGAATTTAAATTAATTTTATGTAAATTTTTTCTGGTCTCGCTTCGGTATGTGCAGATTTCTCAATGCCCCCAGGCGAAGCGGCCGTTGCGATGGCTCCAGTCCAATCGGGGAGCGTCGAAAGAGATGCTAGCAATTCAGTCGCGTGCGGTGGGTGGGGCAGAGGTCGAGCCCGATTCGGCATGTGGATAAGGTGCCGGTACGACTTTTGAATAGGTCTTGAACAAAAGAAGGAAAATGAGTGATGATGAAAGCCCTTCTTTATAGAACGGGTAAAGTCGGATGCGGGTTCTAATCGCTGATGATCATCCCCTTTTTTTGGATGCTGCCCGCACCCATTTAGAGCGGATTTTTCCTGTGTGCGAGGTCGCCGAGGCGAGGTCTTTGCCTGATGCCATTCATTGCCTCAGAGAGAGTGGCCCGTTTCATCTGATTCTGCTCGACCTGTCGATGCCGGGGATGGACCCGAGCGGCGGCGTGGCCGAAGCGGTCGGCGTGGCAGGGGCGGCACCGGTGGTGATTTTCTCAGGAATGGCGAGCCCGGATGACGTCTGGTCCTGCGTCGCCGCTGGGGCCAAGGGCTTTCTGCCGAAGACACTGGATGCGGCGATGTTCGCTGCCGCCCTCAACATCATCATGTTGGGCGGCACCTATGTTCCGGCCGAGTTCGCCGCCAGTCGGACGGCTCCCGTTGCGGTGCCCGCCAATGCCCGCGATCTGTCGGCGCGCGAGATTGATGTGCTGCGGATGCTGGTGACGGGGGCGTCGAACAAGGAAATCGCCCGCGAACTCAACATCCAGGAGGTCACGGTCAAGCTGCATGCGACTCGGATCTTCAACAAGCTGGGGGTCAAGAACCGCTCGCAGGCGGCGGTGATGGCGCTGGAATGCGGACTGGTCTCCCGCCAGGGGTGAAGGGTGGGGACTCTCCTCTATGCGATGGTCGATAGACTCATGCGTCGCTGGATTGACCTCTGCATTGCCCCGATTTTCCTTAAAATGCGTAGCATTCGAGGATAGTGGCGCGTGTTTTGCGCCGATTTCATCTTATGCGGAGCGCGATATGGCGAGAGTTCTCGTTGTTGATGACGATCCTCTCTACCGTGAACTGGTCGAGACAATGCTGATCCGGGGCGGCCATTCTGTCATTGGGGTCGATAACGGACAGAAATGTCTGTCGAAACTGGGCGAGGAGAGCTTTGACATCGTCATTACCGATCTATTCATGCCGTTGCGCGACGGGGTCGAAACCATCGTCGCGATCCGTGGCAGCGGCAACGCAACGCCGATCATCGGCATGACCGGAGGGATCGCCGGGGCGGTCCGTCCCTATGTTGGGGCGATGACCAGGCTGGGAGCGAATGCTGTCTTGGTGAAGCCGTTTACCGTCGATGAGCTCAATCAAGCGTTGATGATGGTGCAGTCATAAGGATTTTCCTGGATAAAGCGGATAGTGTTGCATCAATCCAGATATATATTTAAGCATAGGTCTGTGGCCTTGGGGCGGATCAGGAGAGGCAGATTCGTGCGGTGGAGTGACGCAGGGCGATTGAGGTTCGGTGTCTTGCTGCTGGTCTGCGGCCTTGCCGCCTGCGACGAGCCAGAACCGATTCGGATCGGCTTCCTGGGCGAAATGTCCGGACGCAACGCTGATTTGGGCGTTTCCAGTCTGAATGGGGCGATGATCGCCATCGAAGAGCAGAATCTGGCTGGCGGACTGAACGGCCGACCGATTCATATCGTCGTCCGCGACGACACGATGAATCCGGCGCTTGCCGTCAAATATCTCGACGACTTTGCCGCCGCGTCGATCGAGGTCGTGATCGGACCGGTGATCAGCAATATGGTGGTTGCGATCGCCCCCGCTGCGGCGGCACGCAACCTGCTGCTGATCTCCCCGGGGGCGAAGACGCGGCGGCTGACCGGCCTGGACGATAACGTCATCCGGATGGTGTCGGATACATCTCTGAATGCGGTCTCGATGGCCACTTTTCTGGCGGAACGACGGGATATCCATCGTGTCGTGATCATTCGCGACGGGTCGAACGACGAATTCACCAAGGACTGGTCCGATGATTTCACCGCGCGTTTCGGTCAGTTGAAGCGGTCGGTCGATCGTGAAATCGTTTACGAGTCAGGGGGGCGGGCGCACTTTCACGATCTGGCCAAACAGGCGGTGATGGCGAAGAGCGATGCGATCGTTTTGATCGCCGGCAATCTGGATGCGGCGATTTTGTGCCAGCATATCCGCAATTTCGATCCTGACGTTGTGATCGCGACGTCGGAATGGGCGGGGAGCGACAAATTCATCGAGGCCGGGGGGCGCGCAACCGAAGGGGTTTTGTTGTCGCAGAACATCAATTCTGAAAGTGATGATCCGGCCTATTTGACGTTCGTTCAAAAATACAGATCAAAGTATAAAAGCGATCCTGGGCTGATCGGCATCCGAGCCTATGAAGCCGCCCAAACTATTTTCACGGCACTGAAGCTGCGCCAGGACGACGAATCGATCAAGGAGGCGATCCTGCGGATCGGGACGTTCCCCGGTATGCAAAACCCCGTCCAGATCGACCGCTTTGGCGATTCGGCCCGGCCCCCCTTCATCTCCGAGGTTTCGGGCGGGAAGCTGACCGTTGTGGGACGATAACACCGATGCGTGACATCAGGCTCAAGACCCTTCTGTTCTTTCAGCTTGTGTCGTTTTCCGTTGTGCCGATCCTTGTTATTGCTTTGGTGTTCCGCTTCGTGGTGTATCCGGCGATCGAGCGGGATAACGGTGACCATCTTCGCTCGATCGCGATTTCGGTGCGGGATCAAACCGCCCAATATTTACGCCTCAATCGCGATTCTCTGGCCCTGGTCCGCAATCAGATCGTCGGTCAGGCCGAGGGGCACGCGACTCCGCTGCTCGATGTGCTGGTTCAGACGGTCGATTCGCTTGATCTGGTGTATCTGGTTGGCCCGGACAATCTGGTCTCTGAAATCGGTCTGCCCCCGGCCCGTCGGCCGTTCCGCGCCGATTACCTCGATATCGAGGCCAATACCGGGGCGCTGGTCAAGCGGGTCCGGGCCAGCGGCCAGGAAGAATGGTCGGAGACCTACCTGTCGCTGACCAATGGCGAGATGACTGTCGCGCTGGCGATTCCGGTCGATGAACGGGTTCTGGTTGCCGAGCTCAGCCTATCCCGCCTGACCGACTTTCTGCGGCGGCTGTCCGCGGCGGACGATATCTTGCCGATGGTGATCGACGAGCGGGGAGGGCTGATCGCCCATACCATTCAAGATACCCCGATCAATACGGTTAATATAGATTTTCTCCATCATGGGGATAATTCGAAAGATAGTGCCAAGGAATTCCATTTCGGCCATCATTGTCTGGTCGGATACGAAGTCGATATGCCGGATAGTAAATGGATAGTAGTGATTGCCCAGACAGTTTCTTCATTTAGAGAAGTTATTGATTACATATATATAAGTCTCGTTTATGGTCTGATCTCTTCGTTTTTGTTTTCAGCGTTATCCGCAATTTTTCTGTCCCGCCGCTTTGGTGTGGGGTTCAACGCTCTGGCCGAACATGCCGAGGCGATTGCCGCTGGCGTCTACGACCACATGCCGCCGCGCACCCGGGTGCGGGAAATCAACCGCATCTCGGTAAAGCTAAAGGATTTGGGGGCGGCCGTCCGCGAGCGCGAAAGCAACCTGAAGCGCGAGGTCGAGACCAACGCCCGGATTCTTGCCGCGATTGACCTCGCCCGCGACTTGATCTCGGTGTCCGACCGCGAGCGTCGCCTGGTCCACACCAACCGGACCGCGCTCCGATCGCTGGGGATTCCTGGCGTCACCCTGGAAGGCCTGCTCGGCCGAAACTGGCGCGATTTCCAGGGTGAGGCGTTCTCCACCGCTATTCTCGATCTGTTCGATCAGGTTGATCGCGTCGGCAACAGCGAAGGGGAATTGGAGTGGGTCCGGCCCGACAATGGGCGGATTCTCCATTTTTTGTGCCGGATGAGCAGTCTGCCCGATGGGGGATATATCCACGTCTGGACCGACATCACCGAAAAAATCCGGCTGGAATCTGACCGCAGGCGTACCGAGCAGCGGGCGGCCCAGGCCAGCAAGATGGAGGCGCTGGGGCATCTGGCCGGGGGGATCGCCCACGATTTTAACAATCTGCTCGGGGCGATGCTCGGTTTTGCCCAGTTCCTGGTCCAAGATACCCCGCCCGGATCGCAATTGCGCCACTTTGCCAACCGGATTGTCACGGCGGGGAATCGGGGGAAATCGCTGATCCAGCAGATCCTGACCTTCTCGCGGCGCGGAGTGTTCGAACCGGTGGCGGTGCCGCTGGAAGACGCGATTGGCGAAACCTGCGACCTGCTGCGGGCGATCCTGCCCTCGAGCACCCAGTTGATCTTGCGCTTTCCTCCGCATCCGGTGGCGGTCCGCGCCGATAAAGGGCAATTGTCCCAGGTTCTGATCAATCTCTGCATCAACGCCAACGACGCCATGCTCGGCGAGGCCGGAGCGATCACGATCGAGGTGGCGGCGCTCGACCGGACCAGACCCGAACTCGCCCGGTTGTCGGCACCGGCTGCTGGCCCGAGTTCCGGGGCGGTTGAATTCTGGGGCGGAGAGCCGGGGGAATCCTGGATCGTCACCGGAACCCTGCCCGAGACCGCGACCGTGCTGATCCGGGTCAGCGACGAAGGCACCGGCATTCCTCCCGACATCCTGGGCCATCTGTTCGACCCGTTTTTCACGACCAAGGAAACCGGGCGCGGGACCGGGCTGGGACTGGCGGTGGTTCACAGCATCATCTGCGAGCATGGCGGGGGCGTCGTCGTCCATTCACGGCAGGGACAGGGCACCCGGTTCGAAGTGATCTTGCCGGAAGCCGATCTGGCCGACCTTGTCGCCGACAGAGCCGCGCCGTCGTCCGCTCCCAACCCGGACAAGGCAACGATCCTGATCGTCGATGACGATCCCGATTTCTGTCACATGTTGGAAATGGCTCTGTCGCGCGTCGGGCATGACGTGGTGTCGACCAACGATCCGCAACAGGCGCTGGCTGCGATCGTCGAGGAACCGGGGCAATGGGATCTGCTGATCACCGATCAGACCATGCCCACGCTGAAAGGGACGGACCTGATCCGTCAGGCCAAGGCGCTGCGGCCCGACCTCCGCTGTATCATTTGCAGCGGCTATAGCAGCCAGATGAGCGAGCGCGAGGCGACCCTTGCCGGGGCCGTCCTCAACAAACCGGTCGATCTCGACGAACTCCATCGCATCGTGCAGAGCCTTCTTAAGCTCTGAACGACTCCCGGACCGAGGCCAAGCGTGATGTCAACCTCGCCAAGATCGGCGGATACGAGGCGGATAAGCTGCGCCGCTTTGCTCAGGACGGCTGCGGGCGGCGGCGCAGCAGGTAATTGTCCATGATCCAGCCTTTGCGGGCGCGCTGAAGGGCGATGGCCCGCTCGATCCGGTCGGCGACCGCGTCGAGCGGACCGGCGATCAGGATTTCGTCCGGGCCACCGACATCGCCGCCCCAATAGATATCGACGTCGCCCGCCCCTTCAAGCCGACGGAAGGCGGCGCGCGAATCCAGCATCACCACCGCGTTGGTGATCGAGGCGGGGTCGGCCTGTTCGATCTGGCGGCCGGTGGTGATGGTGATGCTCTCGCCAATTCGGTTCAGCGGAATCTTGTGACGGGCGGCCAGCATCTGGATCGAGGTGATGCCGGGAATAACCTCGAAGCTGAGATCGGCGCGGCCGCTCTCGATCAGATCGCGCAGATGCTGGATCGCGCCGTCATACAGCGAGGGGTCGCCCCAGATCAGCATCCCGGCGGTTTCGCCCTCGGCCATCTCGGTGTCGATCAACGTCGCGATGAGTGCGGTACGGCGGCGGTGCCAGTCTTCGACCGCGCCGACATAGCCCGCCGTTTCCCGGTCGCGCTCGGGAAGGGCCACGGTGGCGGTGCGATAGGACTGGTCGCCGCGATGGGTTTGCAGAATCTGCTGGCGAAAGCGGATCAGCGAGTCTTTGCCCTCTCCCTCTTTTTCCAGGAAGAAGAACACGTCGGCACGACCGATTGCCTTGATCGCGGCCAGGGTCAGCGCGTCGGGATCGCCCGGGCCGATCCCGATCAAAAGAATCGTCTTCATGGTTTTCCTTTCCGCAATGTCGGCGTCGTCAGTCCTGTTCCTCCCCCGCCGGATGGGGGCCTGCGGTCCGTTGCCACGGAATCAGCAGGGATTCCTCTCCGATCCGTCCGCGATGAGCTCGGATGCCGAACGCCTGGGCCAACAGCGCATCCGACAGGGTTGCCTCGGACGGTCCCGCCGCCAGCAGCTTTCCGTCCGACAGCACTGCAACGCGGTGACAGAACCGCGCCGCCAGCGCCAGATCGTGCAGAACCACCGCGATGCCCCGCCCCGCGGCCGCCAGGTGCCCCAGCAATTCCATCACTGCCAGCCGGTGGTGCGGATCGAGCGCGGCGCAGGGCTCGTCGAGCAGCAGCAGATCGGACTCTACCGCCAGGGTCCGGGCCAGCAGGGCCAGCGCCCGCTCTCCCCCCGACAAAGCGGTGATCGGGCGGTGGCGCAGAGGGGTGATTCCAACCGCCTCCAGCGCTTTGTCCACCGCGTCGCGGTCACGCCGGGTTCCCCCGCCGCCATGCGGCAGCCGCCCCAGCGCGACCGCCGCCTCGACCGGGATCGGCCAGACGGACTGGGCTTGCTGGGGCAGGAAAGCGACCGCCCGTGCCCGCGCCGCCGTGTCGAGACTGTCGAGGGGAACCCCGCCGAGCGTGATCTGCCCGGCCGAGGGCCGCTCCAACCCGGCGGCGCAGCGCAGCGCTGTGCTTTTTCCGGCTCCGTTCGGCCCGACGAGGCCAAGCAACTCGCCCGGCTCCACCCTCAGCGCGATCTCGGCGAGGACAAGGCGGCCCCCCCGGCGCAGGCTGACAGACTCCCAGACCAGCGCGCTCATGGTCCCCCCCGCAACCGCAGAACCAGGGCCAGGAAGAAGGGGGCTCCGACCAGGGCGGTCGCGACCCCCAGCTTCAATTCGGGGCCGACCGCGACCAGCCGAATCACGCAATCGGCGGCCAGCAGCAAGATCGCCCCGCCCAGAGCGCTGACCGGCAGCAAGCGGCGGGAATCGTGACCGACCAGCGGGCGCAGCAGATGCGGCACCACCAGCCCGACAAAGCCGATGCTGCCGGTCACCGCGACCGACGCGCCGACACAGCCGGCGGTGCCGACAATCGCCATCATTCGCAGCCGTCCGAGGTTGATGCCGAGCGAGCGGGCGACGTCCTCGCCCAGCGCCAGCGCGGCCAGCCCCCGCCCGGTGGCGAACAGCAATCCCCAGCCGACCAGAATGAACGGAGCCGCCGTCTCGACATGGATCCACGAGCGGTCGGCGACCGACCCCATCAGCCAGACCATGATCTCGTAGGCGGCCAACGGCGACGGAGCAAGGTTAAGGGCCAGCGCGGTCAAAGCGACGGCCAGACTGGACAGCGCCACCCCGGCCAGCATCAAGGTCAGGATTCCCGGCGCACGCCCGGCCAGGATCATCAGCAAAAGGGCGGCGCACAAGGCGCCGACGATGCCGCCACCCGCCACCGACCACAGCCCGAAATAAAAGGCGAGAACCGACCCCAGCGCCGCCATCGACGACACCCCGATCACGCCGGGATCGGCCAGCGGGTTACGCATCAGCCCTTGCAGCACCGCACCCGACAACCCCAGTGACGCTCCGGCCAGCACGGCGAGCACCGTGCGCGGCAGGCGGATATCGACCAGGATGGTGCGCGCCAGCATCGCCCGGACCGGGTCGGCGGAGAGACTATCCCACGGCATCAGCGCGGTGGGTCCGATCGCCGTCGAAACCGCGATCAGCACGAGCAGCGAAAGGGCCAGGGCGGCCTCGGTTCGATAATAGGTCATCGGCCCGCTCCGGCGATCAGCGCCGCCGCCTCGATCAGGGCGGCATCCGGGCAGGCCCACAGCCGCATCGGCACGGTGACCCGTCGCGCTCCCCCTGCGGCAAGAGCCGGATGACGCAGCACTTCGCCCGCGATCGAGGGGGCCTCTTCTCCCATCGATTCGACGACGATCAGGTCGGGATGGGCGGCGACCAGGGTTTCCAGCGGCAAGGAGGCGAAGCCCACCAGTCCGGCCTCGGCGGCAACATTGTCCATCCCCACGGCGCGGAGCAGATCGTCGGCGGTTGTCCCGCTCCCGGCGCTCCACCCTCCGGCCTGATAGATCGCGGCCCGAAGCCTCCGCTCGGGCTGAGGCTGGGCGGCCAGCCCCGCCTCAATCGCGGCGACCAGCGCTTCGCCCGCCGCCTCGGAGCCAAGGTCGCGGGCCAGGGCGCGGATCGCGGCCAGCGTTTCCGCGATCCCGTTGCCTGGGGCGAGGACATGGACCTGAATCCCGAGTTGACGCAGCATTGGGGCGGTGGTGGCGGCGTTGTAGGCTCCCAGCACCACCAGATCGGGGGCGCGGGCCAGGATGTCTTCGACCTCGCCCGTCGTCACCGCCAGCCCCGCCGCCTGCGCCGCCACCGTCGAGGCGACGGGATCGGCGGCGAAGCGGCTGACCGCCGCGACCCGGTCGCGGTCGACCAGGGCCAGCACCAGACGGTCGGTGCACAAATTGGCGCTGACGATCCGTTGCGGCGGCGGCAGGTCCGCCCCGGCGACGGAGACCGCCGCCAGGGACAGAAGTCCGGCCAGAAAAAGGAGCTTGGCGATCAGAACCGGACTCCCAGGCGGCCGACCATCGTCCGCCCCGGCATCGTATAGGCGCTGTAGGCTCCATAGGTAGTGGTGTTGGCGTAATGGAGGTCGGCATATTCGACATCGCCCAGGTTTTGCACCGTGAACGACCAATCGACCGGCTCGATCGTGCCGCCGATCCGCAGATCGACCAGGGTGTAATCGGCGGCCAGCGGCTGGAAATTGGTCTGGTCGTTATCCATCCGGCTGCGCCCGACGTAACGGGCGTCGAGATCGACGACGACAAACTTGTCCCAGGCATCCCACGACACCCCGCCGGTCGCGGTCCAGGGCGCCACCAGCGGCACGTCATTGCCCTCGTAACGCCCTTCGCGGAACTTGGCCTGGGTATAGGCCCCGCCCGCCTTCAGCCGCACCGTATCGGTGAGCCGATAGCCCAGCCCGGTCTCGATCCCGTAGCGGCGGGTCGGGTCGAGGTTGAGATTGACCCACTTCGCGGTGTCGAAATGAATCTCGTTGTTTAGATCCATCGCATAGGCACTGGCCCGCCAGTCGAGCCGCCCGACCTGCCCACGTAATCCGACCTCGATATCGCGCGAGGTCTGGGTCTTCAGCCGCATCGTCGAGGTGGTGCCATAGGGGGCCGAGCCGACCCGGTCATCGACGTTGGGCAGGCGCAGGCTGCGGCCGATCCGGCCGAACAATGCGACGGCATCGGTCAGACGATGCTCCAGTCCAAGATGGGCGGCGTAATTGTACTCGGTATCGGAAATCGAATTAGCCCCGGGGTAGCCCGGAAGCGAGCGATCGACCCCGCTGACATCGACCCGGACGACACGGGCACCCAGCGACAAATCGGTGTCGGACCGCACCGCCAGGGTGTCCTGGCCGTACAGGGCGAGCGAGCGCTGCTGGAGGTGATAACGGTCGGTGGGAACGGTGCCCTTGGCTCCGTACCGATCCGAATCGTAGAGCGAATGATAGTAATCGAGCCCGGCGGTGAAGCGGTTGCCGAGACCGCCCAAGGTGCCCTCGCCATTGAGGCGCGGGGTGAGCGAGACGGTGGTCAGCGAGGTGTCAGTGTAGGATGAGCTTACTCCGTTCGTAAACCATTCCGCCTGCTGTTCCTTGTGACGGATACCGGCATCGGCGACCAGCTCCAGGCCGGGGTTGAGGTCAAAGCGGCCGCCGAACGTGGCGTTGACACCCTGTTTGTCGCCGTAAGCATCGGGCGTGCCGGTGCCGCGCCGGTTGCCGACGACCAGCGACGACAGCGGAACCGTTCCGGGATAGCCGAGATGCTGATCGTCGGCCGACAGGTTGAGGTACAATTCGTCGCTGCCAATCCCCTGGCGGATTTCCGCCGCCACACTGCGCTGTTTCAGGTCGTTATTGTCGCGATAGCCGTCCGAGGTGATCTGCGACCCGTTCAGCGACAGGGCGGTATCGCCGATCCGCCGGGTGATGCCGCCATTGGCCTCGCGATAGCCAAGCGAACCGATCGCTCCTTCCGCCCGGACCTGATTGGGGGTGTTGATCGCATTCTTGGTGACGATGTTGACGACGCCGCCGACCGCGCCGTCGCCATACAGCACCGCCCCGGCATTGCCGTGGATCACCTCGATCCGCTCGATCGAATCGCGGGGAATCGCGCTCAGATCGACCGCCGACATGTCAACATCGTTGAGGCGGCGACCATTGACCAGGATCAGGGTGTTGGAGGTCGCGGTGGCGCCAAAGCCGCGCATGTCGATCGTGGTCTGGGCGCTGTTGACCCCGCCGAAATTGCTTTTGACCTGGATTCCGGGCACGCGGGCGAGAATCTCGGGGATGGTCTGGCCGGGCGAGCGTTCGATCTCGTCGGCGGTGATCACCGTGGTCGAAGCGCCGGTGATCCCGTCGCCCAGTCGGCTGGCGGTGACCAGGGTGTCGGGCAGGGTGACGGCGCTGTCGCCGGCTATCGCGGGCTGTCCGCCGATTGCGGCGAGCATTCCCGCCACGATCATCAAGCCATCACGACAGGGGACTATCTTCATCTTCATCGGGCACAATCCATCGGTCTCGCCCCCGCCGTCGGCGACGGCGCGGGGCACAGTGGCTGGAACCGATGCGAACGCGGGCGAGGCGGCCCGCCCTTGGAACAAGAGCGACCGACCAGACAGACAGGCACGGACGAGGTCCGTGTCTCTGCCATACCGTTCAAACAGCCGAAAGTCGCGCGGGGAGGGGCCCACCCGGCTTTCGCATCGGAAACGACGTCACCGCTGCGAAAGACCGCTCCGTGTGGTACGCCCCGCCCACCGGTTGGGTGACTGTGTCGGCAGGTCTCCTGGCTCGCGGGTCAATGCCCTTGGCGTCCGGCCTTCCCAGTTTCCCAGTGACCATAATGGACGCGGACTCGCCGCTTACAGTTGCGGGGGCAGCCGAGGCATCGGCCCAAACCGGGCACCACCTCGTTCCCTCTTTCCTCCTCGGGGCAAACCGAGGAACCAACACCCGTCCACAATCTGTCACTTACGGTTGAGGGGTCAAGGTGGATGGTTGGACTATGTCGTTCAGGCAGTCTTGCGTCCGTCTCCGCCCCGTGACAAAGCGGACAGGCCATGACTCGACTGCTCGACATCGATCTGCGTCCCCCCTGGCTGATTGCCCGCCTGCCGGGTCCGTTCCGAATCGCGGGCTGGTCGCTCAACCGACCCGGCCTGACGAACGCGAACAGCGTGGCGTGGCTTGAGGTCTGCGATGCCGACCTGCCGCTCGGACTCGATCCGCTCGATCTGCTCAACCGGCGGCTGGCCGAACAGGGATTGGACAACGCCGCCGGGCTGATGACGGCGCGCGATGTCCGCCGCTTTTGCCGCGCGGTTTCGGACGACGAGACGGTGCGGGTCGAGTCCCTCGTCACGCTGGGGCTGACCAACGGCTCGATCCTCGACGGTCGGGGGTGGCCGTCGGGTCCGGTCGGGGCCTTCCCGGTCGGAACCATCAATCTGCTGGTGGTGCTGTCGGTTCCGCTTGGCGACGGGGCGTTGCTTGAGGCGCTGGCGCTGGCGGCAACCGCGCGCACCGCCGCCCTGCTCGCCGAAGGGGGGCGGATCGTCGGCACCGGCACCGATTGCATTCTGGTCGCCTGTCCGCCCGCCCCGACGGGGGAGAGCTTCGCCGGTCTGCACACCCCGGTCGGTTGCCACCTCACCGCCGCGGTGTTTCAGGCGACCTTTGCGGCGCGGCGCGAGTGGGAAGCCGAAAACGCTCCCCTGCTCGACCGGATCGGCATGACTTAGAGTTTGTCCGGGTTTAGTGGAAACACCCGACCCGGCCATCCCCATGGCGCCGCTCGATCCGATGGTTCCAATGACTTTTCGGTCCAGCCCGACCCCCGGGTCCAGGCCCAGGGGTGACGGCCCCAAAGGGCGATACCGTCAAAATCGGACAAACTCTAGGACAGCGCGGCCAGGATCAGCATCAATCCGCCGCAGATATGGATGCCGAGGGTCAGCCGGATCGCGCTCAGTTGCGAGGCGCGGTCGCGCATCATCATCGGGGCCGCCGCCAGGGCGACCAGCATCGTTACCACCGGGGGCAGGGTGGCCCAGGCGGGCAGGTCGGCCAGCCAGCCCAGACCCAGTTGCAGCGCCGAAGCGGTCGCCTGCACCCCCAGATAGAGCGAGGGGGCTCGCTTGATGCCGAGACGGACCACCAGGGTCCGCTTGCCCGCGGCGGCGTCGGGGCGGATGTCGGGGATTTCGGTGCAGATCAGCATCGCCGCCGTCCAACAGCCGACGATCGCCGCCGCCACCAGCGCCTCGAGAGTGAAATGGCCGCTTTGCAGCCAGGCGGCGAACGGCACCGGCAGGCCGAAGGCGATCGCCACCGTCCCCTCGCCCAACCCGCGCGAGGCCAGCGTCATCGGCGGCAGGGAATAGGCCAGGGCCAGCGCAAAACAGACCAGGGCGAACATCAACGCGACCGGACCCCGGATCATCGTCAGGACGCCGCCCATCCCGCCGCCCAGCGTCATCAGAACCGCCCCCCACAACGCCATCGCGCGGACCGACAGGCGTCCGTCCTGAATCAGGCGCGAGCCGCCGGTAAAGGGCTGGATATGGACATGGTTAAGCCGGTCGGCGCCGTTGATCTCGTCACCGACGTCGTTGACGACGTTGCCCCCGGCATGGAGACAGACCGCGCAAGACAGAGCCAGCAGGAACAGGGTCGGCTGGAGCTGAGCGCCGCCATGAACTCCCCACGCGGTTCCCACCGCGACCGGCACGGCCGAGGCGTGAAACGAAAGGGGACGGGTCGCTAGAAACAGGGTACGTGCGAGATCCGACATCGACGATTACACTGACACCGGCAAACCGGAAACAGGAAGACTCGCGGCCGATCTTACGACTGAAGGTATGATTTGCCATTGCCTTATGTATGGGTCTGGTATCCATCCGGCGAGCATGATAAGGAGGTTCGCGACGCGACGATGACAATCTTTTATCGTGTCGCAATCGTCGGACGCACCCGTATCCGGTGATCGGTTGCGTTGTGGGCCACATACGCTGGTCCCGCCAAGCCGGACGATCCGTAAACGGGCTGCCGGGAGGATCCCGCCCATGCAGGCGCTGGTGGCGAAGGTGATGGACCAACGGCTGATCGACCTGCTTGCCCTGTGGCGGGCGGCGGGGCCGATCGACGACCCGTCCGATCGCTTCTCGGCCCATGCCGACCATCTGCTGGTGATCGACATTGATTGCGCGGGCAACCGCTACACCCATTACGGCCGCGCCTTCGTCCGCCATTTCGGGGCCGATCTGGCCGGATGCGTCATCGACCGTCTGCCCGCCGACATCCTGCCCGCCGACCGGCGCGGCATGCTCGATTTCGACTACGCCTATGCCCGCCGGGTCAAACGACCGCTGTGGCGCTCTTATACCGCGATGTTCGACCACGATGCCCATGAAGAGACGTGGCAGCGGCTGGTTCTGCCCGCCGGGGGCGACCGGCTGGTGGTCGGGGCCTATCCGGTGACCGTCCGCCACCTCGCCGATCCTGGGGCCGAATTGCTGCGGATGGTGCTGGACCGGGTGCCGGTGGTGCTGAACGACGAGGATGGGATCGACGATCTGGCGCTGTCGTTGCGCGCCTTTTGCGACCACCAGATTCATCTGGCCGAGCTGGAATGGCGGGCCACCCGCGATTCATTGACCGGCATTGCCAACCGCGCCCATTTCCACCATCTGGCCGGGATGGAACTGGACCATGCCCGCCGGATGGGGCGGCCGTTTACCGTGCTGGCGCTCGATCTCGATTATTTCAAGCGGATCAACGACCGCTGGGGCCACGCCACCGGGGATTCGGCGTTGCGGGCCTTTGTCACCGCCTGTCGCCAGGCCCTGCGCGAGGGCGATATCCTGGGCCGGATCGGCGGCGAGGAATTCGCGGTTGCCTTGCCCGGCACCGGGGGCGAGGGGGCGCGGCTGATCGCCGAACGGCTGCGTCAGCAGGTCGAGCAGGTGGTGTTGCAGGCCGAGACCGGCGAAACCGCGAGGATGACGGTCAGCATCGGCGTTGCGTCCTGGGTCGAATCCGCCGTTGCCGCGCTGGCTCCGGACGATATCGCCGTGATGCTGAACCGGGCGGATGGCGCGCTGTACCGCGCCAAGGATGCCGGGCGCAACCGGGTCGAGGTCGCGCCGGAAGAGTGATCCGGCGCAGGGAAACAAGATGGAGCCCTAGAGTGCGGGATGGATTGTGGGTGTTTGCGTATGGCTCGCTGATGTGGCGGCCGGATTTTCCCCATGTCGAGGTTCTGGCCGCCCGTTTGTGGGGCTATCACCGCGCCTTGTGCATCCTCTCCAACCATTATCGCGGCACGCCGGAGCGGCCGGGACTGGTGCTGGGGCTCGATCGTGGCGGGTCGTGCCTGGGGCGGGCGTTCTGGGTCGCGCCCGATGATGTCGAAGAGGCGCGCCAGCGCCTGATCGCCCGCGAGATGATCGGGGGCGTCTACCGGCCCTGTTATCTGCCGGTCCAGCTCGAAGACGGGCGGACGGTGTCGGCCTGGGCCTTTGTCGCCGACCGTAGCCACGATCAATATTACCGGGTGAGTGATCCCGCCGCCCTGGTCGGGCTGGTGTGCCAAGGCACCGGCTGTGCCGGAACCAGCCGCGATTATTTGGCCGAGACGGTGGCGCATCTGACCGATCTCGGCATCGCCGACAGCGCGCTGCACCGCCTGCTGGCGCAGGTCGATGCGGCGCGCCAGAGCGGGCGGCTTAGTCCAGTTGGTACATCAGCGCCTTGAGATAGGCGCTTTCCGGCAGCCAGGGATGGACCGGATGGTCGGACGAAGCCCCGGCCGAGCGGATGATCCGGCCGCTGCGCCCGGCCTGTTGCAGCCCGCGCGCGGTTTCGAGGGCAAAGGCCTCGACCGGCATGTGGTGCGAGCACGAGGCGCAGAACAGGAAACCGCCGGGTTCGACCAGGGCGGCGGCAAGACGGGTCATCTTGCGATAGCCCTTGGCCCCGGCACCCAGATCCTTGCGCGATTTGACGAAGGCGGGAGGATCGACCACCACCACCCCGAATTTTTCGCCCGCGGCGGCGAGGCGTTCCATTTCGGCGAAGGATTCGGCGCGGACGGTCTGGACCGCGACCTTGTTCAACTCGGCGGCGCGGGCGGCCAGCGCCAGCGAGGTTTCCGAGCGATCGACCGCGATCACCTCGCTTGCACCGGCGATTGCCGCCTGAACGGCAAAGCCGCCGGCATAGGTATAGACGTCCAGCACGCGGCGCCCCGCAGAGACGCGGGCGACGGCGGCGCGGTTGTCGCGCTGATCGTAGAACCAGCCGGTCTTCTGGCCGTCCTGAAGATCGGCGACGAAGCGGCAGCCGTTTTCCTCCAGCTCGACCGGACCGTCGATCGACCCGGCGACGACGCGATGCTCGGGCTGCAAGCCTTCATGGATGCGGGCCGGGCTGTCATTGACCAGCAGCACCACGGCGCGGGGCGACAGCAACGCGTCGAACACCGCCAGCAGATCGGGCAACAGCCGTTCCATCCCGGCGGTGTTGGTCTGCACCGCCAGCACGTCGCCGAAACGATCGACCACCAGACCGGGCAGCCCGTCGGCCTCGGAATGGATCAGCCGGTAAAACGGGCGGGGATACAAGGTCTGGCGCAGGGCCAGGGCGGCGGACAGCCGGGCCGCCAGAAAGGCGCGGTCGATCGTTTGGGCCGGATCGCGCGACAGCAGCCGCACCGAAATCAGCGAGTGGGGGTTGAAGGTCGCGATGCCCAGCCGCTCGCCCCCGGCGTCGATCAGCGAGACCAGCCCGCCCGGCGGCAACAGCCGGGTTTCGGGGGTCATCTCGATCTCGTTGGAAAAGACCCAGGGATGACCGGCGCGGAGCCGTTTCGAATGGCCCTTGGCCAAGGTCAGGGTGGGAAGGGGGGCGGCGGCGATGTCGGGGGGGTTGTCTGCGTGCGTCATGCAGGGCACTGTAAGGCTCCCGACCGCCGCCGCCAAGAGGCTGATCCGCGGAAGGATGAAGTCTTATCCTTTTTGATGTATATCTAGAGGCACAGGGGCCTTCCTCTCCTCCGCTTCGGTCTGTCGGAAATCAGGAGTTCCGCATGGGACATAGCCACGAGTCTTCCCCTTACTGCGAAGCGGTGATCCGCAAATTCACCCTGGCGGCCGTGGTGTGGGGCATTTTGGGCTTCCTGGTTGGCGATTTCATCGCCTGGCAGCTGGCCTTTCCCATCCTCAATCTCGACCTGGAATGGACGACGTTCGGCCGGTTGCGGCCGGTCCATACCACGACGGTGATCTTCGCGTTCGGCGGCAACGTGCTGATGGCGACCTCGCTGTATGTCGTCCAGCGCACCTGTCGCGCCACCTTGTTCGGCGGCGAGCAGCTGGGGGCGGTCCTGTTCTGGGGCTATAATCTGTTCCTCGCCCTGGCGCTGGGATCCTATGCGCTGGGCTATACCCAGGCGCAGGAATATGCCGAGCCGGAATGGGCGCTCGACCTGCTGTTGCTGGTGGTGTGGGTGATCTATCTCGCGATCTTCTCCGGGACGCTGCTGAAGCGGCGCGAGCCCCACATCTATGTCGCCAATTGGTTCTTTCTGTCGATGATTCTGACTGTCGCGCTGCTCCATCTCGGCAACAATCTTGCGATCCCGGTCAGTCTGACCAAAAGCTATCCGCTGTTCGGCGGAGTCCAGAACGCGATGACCCAATGGTGGTACGGTCACAACGCGGTCGGATTCTTCCTGACCGCCGGGTTCCTGGGGATCATGTATTACTTTGTCCCCAAGCGGGCCGAGCGGCCGGTCTATTCCTACCGCCTGTCGATTGTCCATTTCTGGGCGCTGATCTTCCTCTATATCTGGGCCGGTCCGCACCACCTCCACTACACCGCGCTTCCCGATTGGGCGCAGACGCTGGGGATGACCTTCTCGGTGATGCTGTGGATGCCGTCGTGGGGCGGGATGCTGAACGGTCTGATGACGCTGTCGGGGGCGTGGGACAAGCTGCGGACCGATCCGGTGATCCGCTTCATGGTCACCTCGGTCGCCTTCTACGGCATCTCGACCTTCGAGGGGCCGCTGATGGCGATCCGCTCGGTCAACGCCTTGTCGCACTACACCGATTGGGGCATCGGCCACGTTCATTCCGGGGCGTTGGGCTGGGTCGCCTTCATCTCGTTCGGGGCGATCTATTTCATGGTGCCCAAGCTGTGGGGCAAGTCCGAAATGTATTCGCTGCGTCTGGTCGGCATTCACTTCTGGATCGCGACGATCGGCATCGTTCTCTACATCACCGCGATGTGGATTTCCGGGATCATGCAGGGGCTGATGTGGCGTGCCTATGACAGCTATGGCTTCCTCGAATATTCCTTTGTCGAGACGGTCAAGGCGATGCACCCCTATTACGTGATCCGCGCCATCGGCGGGGCATTGTTCCTCACCGGCGGGCTGGTGATGGCCTATAACGTGGCGCGGACGATTTTCGGCGCGGACGCGGCGCGGGTCGCCGCGCCCCAGCCCAGCCCGGTCGGCTAAAGGAGGACCCGGACGATGTCGCTGTTCAAACATCACGCCCGGATCGAGACCAACGCCCTGCTGCTGACGGTTGGCATCGTGGTGACGGTGTCGGTGGGAGGGCTGGTCGAGGTCGCGCCGCTGTTCTCGATCGAATCGACGATCGAGCGGGTCGAGGGGGTCCGCCCCTATAGCCCGCTGGAGCAGGCCGGGCGCGACATCTATCTGCGCGAGGGCTGCTATAATTGTCACAGCCAGATGATCCGCCCGTTCAAGGACGAGGCCGAGCGCTATGGTCATTACAGCCTCGCCGCCGAATCGAAATACGATCATCCGTTTCAGTGGGGGTCGAAGCGCACCGGTCCCGATCTCGCCCGCGTCGGCGGCAAATATGCCAGCGACTGGCATGTCCGTCACATGATCGACCCGCGTTCAGTGGTGCCGGGCTCGGTGATGCCGGGCTATCCCCACCTGACGCGGCCGCTCGATTACGGCGATATCGGCACCCGGCTCAAGGTGTTGCGGCAGGTCGGCGTCCCCTATGACGATGCTCAGATCGAGGGGGCCGCTCACGATCTGGAAGAGCAAGCCCTGGCCGATCCCAACGGCGCGCCGCCCCCGGTCGTCGCCCGCTATCCCAAGGCCCGGTTGGGCCGGGCGGTCGAAAGCCCCGAGAACGGGCCGGTGACCGAGATGGATGCGCTGGTGGCGTATCTTCAGGTGCTGGGAACGATGGTCGATTTCACCCAGGTCGATCCCGCTTTGATTCGCCGTTGACCGAAGAAGGGACACGCCGATGCCGTCCGCCTTTATCGACGAGGTCTTGCGGCCCTTCTGGGGCTTGTGGCTGATGGGGATCTTTCTCGCGATTATTGTCGCCGTCTATTGGCCGGGCAATCGCGGGCGGATGGAAGAGCATGGCAGCATTCCGCTGCGCGACGATGACGACGAGAGGCAGGAGGGCGCGCCATGGCATCGGTAGAGAAAGATCCCGTCACCGGCCGCTATACCACCGGCCACGAATGGGACGGTATCCGCGAACTGAACACGCCGTTGCCGCGCTGGTGGATTTTGGTCTTTTGGGTCTGCGTGATCTGGTCGATCGGCTATTGGATCCTGATGCCGACCTGGCCGTTGCTGAACGGCTATACCCCAGGGATTCTCGGCTATTCCTCGCGCGGCGATCTGGAGGGCGAGATCGCCGCGCAGAAGACCGAGCGTGCCGTCTGGCTGAACCGGATCGAATCGCTGCCTGCCGCCGCGGTCGAGGCCGATCCCGAATTGCTGACCTATGCCCGCGCCGGGGGGCGGATCGCTTTCGAGGAGAATTGCGCCCCCTGTCACGGGATCGGCGGCGTCGGGGCCTTTGGCTATCCCACCCTGGCCGATGACGAGTGGCTGTGGGGCGGCACGATCGACGAGATCGAGCAGACGGTCAAATTCGGCGTCCGGAATTCGAACCCGAACACCCATCTGAGCGAAATGCCCAAGTTCGGGGTCGATGGCATCCTGACGCCTGAACAGATCGAGCAGGTGGCCGATTACGTCCTGACCGTCGCCGACCGCGCTCCGGTGGCGAGCCTGCCGGGGGCGGCGATCTTTGCCGAGAATTGCGCGGTCTGCCATGGCGAGGCCGGGGAGGGCAACAAGGAGATCGGTGCGCCCGCTCTGTCCAATCAGATCTGGCTGTACGCCAGCAAACTCGGCAACCAGACGCCCGAAATCCGCGACGCCGAAATCCGCGCCACGGTGATCGCTCAGGTGACCCGGCCCCGCCACGGCGCGATGCCGGCCTGGTCCGAGCGGTTGGGGCCGGGGACGATCCGGATGTTGGCGGTGTATGTCCATACACTGGGAGGCGGGCGGTGACTGAGCCCGAGGGCAATTCTCTTTATGCCCGGTCCGAAACCATTCAGCCCCGCTCGGTCCGGGGCCGTTTCCGCTCGTGGAAATATCTGGCGATGGTGGTGCTGCTGCCCTGGTGGTATCTGGCACCGTTCCTGCGCTGGGACCGTGGCCTTGGAGCGCCCGATCAGGCGATCCTGATCGATATGGGGGGGCGGCGGGCCTATTTCCTTGGGCTCGAAATCTGGCCGCAGGAAGTCTATTACCTGACCGGCATCCTGGTCGTCGCGGCGATTGTCCTGTTCCTCGTCAGCGCGCTGTATGGGCGGGTGTGGTGCGGCTTCCTGTGCTGGCAGACCGTCTATACCGACCTGTTCGTCCAGATCGAGCGAATGGTGATCGGCGACCGCACCCGCCGTCTGGCGCTCGACCGCGCGCCTTGGAGCCTGGATAAGCTGGCGCGCAAGGGGGCGGTCCACCTGCTGTGGATCTTGATCTCGGGGGCCTGCGGCATTGCCTTCACGCTGTATTTCGGCGATGCCCCCACGATGCTGCCTGCGATCCTGACCGGGCGCGAAAGCGTCGCGGTCTATGGTGCGATCGCGGTCGTCGGCGGCTTTTGCTACCTGCTGGCCGGGTTCGCCCGCGAGCAGGTCTGCCTCTATATGTGTCCCTATTCCCGCTTTCAGGCGGCGATGTTCGACGAGCATTCGCTGATCGTCGGCTATGAAACCTGGCGGGGCGAGCCGCGCGGCCGCTGGCGCAAGGGCCAGCCGTTCGAGGGACGCGGCCATTGCATTGATTGCGGGGTGTGCGTCGCGGTCTGTCCGACCGGAGTCGATATCCGCAACGGTTCGCAACTCGGCTGCATCGGCTGCGGCCTGTGCATCGACGGTTGCGATTCGATGATGGACCGGGTCGGGTTGCCGCGCGGCCTGATTACCTGGGACTCGATCGCCAGTCAGGCCGCCCGCGCCCAGGGCGAGACGCCGCGGCATCGGCTGGTGCGGCCGCGCACCCTGGTCTATGGCGCGATTCTGGCGGTGGCGCTGGGGGTGATCGGGTGGTCGCTGCTGGGGCGCTCGACGACCGAGATGACCGTGCTGCACGAGCGGGCGCTGCTGTATGTCCGCCTGTCGGACGGGTCGATCCGCAATGGTTATGTCGTCAAGATCCTCAACAAAGTGCGGTCGGAGCGGCAATTCACCCTCGACATCGAGGGGCTGGAAGGGGTGCGGATGTCGGTGATCGGCGGCGGGCCGCATTTGAAGGTCGCGCCGGATTCGGTCGGCAGTTTCACCGTCTTCGTGACCGCCGCCGCCGGGATCGCCACCGGGCGGCGGGTGCCGCTGGTGTTCGTCCTGCGCGATCAGAAGGGGGGCGACGAAACCCGCGCCGAATCCCTGTTCGTCGGGCCGGACCGATGAGTGCCGACCGTCGTCCCGGCTGGTGGTATCCCTATATCTTCGTCGCCGTTTTCGGGCTGGTGGTCGCGGTCAACGCGACGATGGTCTGGCTGGCCGGAACCACCTTTTCCGGGCTGTCGACCGAGCGGGCCTATGACAAGGGCATCGCCTATAACCGGGCACTGGAGGCGGCCCGCCGTCAGGAGGCGCTGGGCTGGACGGTGACGACAACGACCGAGCCGGTTCCCGACGGCTCCGGCACCCGTATCGTCCAGACCTATCGCGACCGCGACGGACTGCCGGTCGTCGGGCTGCGGGTCCGGGTCCGTTTGTCCCGTCCCGCCGCCCAGGGCTATGACCGCGACGTCGTCCTCGCCGCCGCGGCACCGGGCGACCATGCCGCGACCGTCGCCCTGCCGCTGCCCGGCCTGTGGGATCTTCAGGCGGTGGCCGAGGGCGACGGGGTCAGCTACCAAAGTTTCCGCCGCTTCGTCGCGCCGTGACCGCGCCGGTCGCGCTCTGCCGTCACTGCGGCGCGCCGCTGGGGGAGGGAGGCGCGGATCGGGACGGGTTTTGCTGCGCCGGATGCGCCGCCGCCTATGCGTTGATCTCGGCCCAGGGGCTCGACCTCTATTACCGCCGCCGCTGCCTCGACCCCACGGTGCCGCCGCCGCGCCCCGCCGCCGACGATGTCGCCGCCGCCTGGTCCGAGCATGTCGTGCTGCTGCCGGGAGGCGAGGCGAGCCTGTCGCTGATGGTCGATGGGGTTCAGTGCGGCGCCTGCGTCTGGCTGATCGAATCCCTGCTGACCCGCCAGCCCGGGGTGACCTGGGCCAGGGTCAACCTCACCACCCGCCGTCTGGCCCTGCGGTTCCGTCCCGATCAAACCGGTCCCGACGCGGTGTTGGCTCCGGTGCTGGCGGTGGGCTATCGGCTGGTGCCGTTCGATCCCGAGCGGCTGGAGTCCGACGAGCGGCGGCGCGAACGGGCCTTGCTGCGGGCGATGGCGGTGACCGGTTTCGCCGCCGCCAACGTGATGCTGCTGTCGGTGTCGGTGTGGGCCGGACATGCCCAGGGGATGGGACCGGCGACGCGGGGGCTGTTGCATTGGCTGTCGGCGCTGGTGGCGCTGCCCGCCATCGTCTATGGCCTGCGTCCGTTTGCCGCCTCGGCGCTGACCGCGCTCCGGGCGGGGCGGACCAACATGGACGTACCGATCACGATCGGCGTCGTGCTGACCTCGGCGATGAGCCTGTGGGAGACGATTGCCGCCGGTCCCCACGTCTATTTCGACTCGGCGGTCAGCCTGTTGTTCTTCCTGCTGATCGGGCGTTATCTCGATGCACGGGCGCGCGGCCGGGCACGCAACGCGGTCGAGCATCTGCTGGCGCTCGACGCCCGGGCCGTGCTGGTGATCGAGGCTGACGGCAGCCGTCGGCTGGTGCCGCCGCGCCGGGTCGCGGTGGGACAGACCGTTCTGGTCGCGGCGGGCGAGCGGGTGGGCATCGACGGCAGGGTCATCGAGGGCTGCTCCGACGTCGAATCCGGGCTGCTGACCGGGGAAAGCGTGCCGGTCGCCGCTGCTCCGGGCAGTCTGCTCTATGCCGGAACGATCAATCTGACCGCGCCGCTCCGGTTGCGGGTGACGGCGGTCGGCGAGGAGACTTTGCTGGCCGGGATCGTCCGGATGATGGAGGACGCCGAGCAGGGCCGCGCCCGCCACGTCGCCTTGGCCGAGCGGGTGGCCGGCTGGTACGCCCCGGTGGTGCATTTGACTGCGCTGGCCACCTTCGTCGGCTGGGGTGTGCTGGCGGGGATGGCGTGGCAGCCGGCGCTGCTGATCGCGGTATCGGTGCTGATCGTCACCTGTCCCTGTGCCCTGGCCCTGGCGGTGCCGGTGGTCCAGGTCGTTGCCAGCGGGCGGTTGATGCGTCGTGGCGTGCTGGTCAAATCGGCGACGGCGCTGGAACGCTTGGCCGCGGTCGATCATGTCGTGTTCGACAAGACCGGGACGCTGACCGCCGGGCGTCCGCTGCTCTGCCGTGACGGTGGCTGGAGCGAGGACGATCTGGCCGACGCGGCGGCGCTGGCGGTTCGCTCGACCCATCCGCTCGCCCGCGCCCTGGCGGCGGCGGCGCCCCAGGCGCGCCCGGCCGATGGTGTCGTCGAGCATCCCGGCCAGGGCCTGAGCCGCCCGGACGGGGTGCGGCTGGGCGCGCGGGCTTTTGTCGGGGTGCCCGACAGCGGCGAGTCCGACGGCCCGGGCTTGTGGCTGGCCCGGCCCGGCCGCGCCTCGGTTCGCTTTGTCTTTGCCGATGCGCCGCGCGTCGATGCGGCGGAGACCATCGCCGCGCTGGGCCGTCTCGGCCTGTCGGTTGAAATGCTGTCGGGCGACCGTCCCGCGATTGTCGCCGGGCTGGCCCGCGCGGTGGGAATAACCGATTGGCGTGGCGGCTGCGCTCCGGCGGACAAGGTGGCCCGGCTGACCGCGCTGGCGGCGGCCGGGCGGCGGGTGCTGATGGTCGGCGACGGTCTCAACGACGCGCCCGCGCTGGCCGCCGCTCATGTCTCGATCTCCCCCGCCTGCGGGGCCGATATCAGCCGCGCCGCCGCCGATCTGGTGTTTCAGGGGGCGGGGCTGGCACCGGTGGCCGAAGCGGTCGGGGTGGCCCGCCGGGCTCGCGCCGTGACCGGGCAGAACCTCGCGCTGTCGGTCGGCTACAATCTGTTGGCGGTGCCGCTGGCGATCGCCGGGGTGGTGACGCCTCTGATCGCGGCGATTGCCATGTCCGCCTCGTCGCTGCTAGTAATCGTCAACGCCCTGCGTCTGTCCGGCGGGAGGCGGTAACCGATGGAAACCCTGCTGATGCTGATCCCGGTGGCCCTGATTCTGGGCCTGCTCGGGCTGGTTGGTTTTCTCTGGTCGTTGCGCTCCGGTCAGTTCGACGATATGGACGGTGCCGCCCAGCGCATTCTGTTCGACGACGATGACGATGCGCCGCCGCCGCCTGGGCGCCGACAAGAATAAAAGGGAGCAACAGGTGAGCCGCGAAATCACGATCCGGCGGGTGACCACCCGCGACATCCGCGCCCGCAAGGGGGCCGAGCCGCTGGTGGCGCTGACCGCCTATACCGCCCCGATCGCCCGTCTGCTCGATCCGGTCTGCGACATCCTGCTGGTCGGGGATTCGTTGGGCATGGTCGTCTATGGGATGGAAACGACCCTGGCGGTAACGCTCGACATGATGATCAACCATGGCCGCGCCGTGGTGACCTCGTCGTCCCATGCCTGCGTCGTCGTCGATCTGCCGTTCGGCAGCTATCAGGAAAGCCCCGAACAGGCGTTCCGCGCCTCGGCCCGAGTGTTGGCCGAGACCGGCTGTGCCGCCGTCAAGCTGGAGGGCGGCCGCGAGATGGCCGACACCATCGCCTTTCTGGTCGAGCGGGGCATTCCAGTGATGGCCCATATCGGGCTGAAGCCGCAGATGGTCCACACCATCGGCGGCTTTCGCGCCCAAGGCCGCAGCGAGGCCGAAGCCGAACAGATCCGCGCCGACGCCCGCGCGGTTACCGACGCCGGGGCTTTTTCCGTGGTGGTCGAGGGCACGATCGAGCCGGTTGCCCGCGCCCTGTCGGCCGAGATCGCGATTCCCACCATTGGCATCGGCGCCTCGGCCGCCTGCGATGGGCAGGTGCTGGTGATTGACGACGTGCTGGGGCTGTTCGATGATTTCACCCCGAAATTCGTCAAGCGCTATGCCGATTTGCGCCCGGCGATCCGCACGGCGGTGGAGCATTATGCCGCCGAAGTCCGGGCGCGCGCGTTTCCGGCACCGGAGCATTGCTTCGGCCTGCCTCGTCAGGAGGGTTGATCAATGAGTCATGAAGTCGACGTCGTCCGCGCCGTCGCCGATCTGCGCGGCCGGGTTCGCTATTGGCGCGACCAGGGGCTGGGCGTCGCCTTGGTGCCGACGATGGGGGCGCTGCACCGGGGACATATGAGCCTGATCGCCCAGGCGCTGGAAACGGCCGACCGGGTGGTGGCCTCGATCTTCGTCAATCCGATCCAGTTCGGCCCCGGCGAGGATTTCTCGCGCTATCCCCGCCAGGAGGCCGAGGATGCCGCGATGTTGTCGAAGGCCGGATGCCACCTGCTGTTCGCGCCCCAGGTCGCCGAGATGTATCCCGACGGCTTTGCGACCCAGGTCCGCGTCGCCGGTCTGACCGAGGGATTGTGCGGGGCCGCCCGTCCCGGCCATTTCGACGGGGTGACGACGGTGGTGGCCAAGCTGATGTTGCAGGTCCAGCCCGATATCGCCCTGTTCGGCGAAAAGGATTATCAGCAACTGGCGGTGATTCGCCGGATGGTCTGCGATCTCGACATTCCGGTGTCGGTGGTGGGCGTCGGGATCGTCCGCGAGGAAGACGGGCTGGCGCTGTCGTCGCGCAACGCCTACCTCTCCGCCGAGCAGCGGGCGATCGCTCCGGCGCTGTACCGCACCCTGTGCGCCACCGCCGAGGCGATTGCCGCTGGCCGTCCCGCCTCCGAGGCCTGTGCGGCGGCGGCGCGGACCCTGGTCGAGGCCGGGTTCGAGTCGGTCGATTACGTCGAAGCGCGCGAGGCCGACAGTCTGGCTCCGGTCGAAATTCCCGTCCGCCCGTCGCGGCTGCTGGCCGCCGCCCGTCTGGGGACGACCCGCCTGATCGATAATGTGGCTCTGATCCCGGCGGCTTAACCGAAATCCGGCGGAGCGGTCGTCCTGACCCTCCGCCGGTTTATGTTACCAGACCAGACGCGGCAGGGCGGCCTTGGGGCGGTCGCCATGGCGGCGGATCAGGGCGTCGAGCCGGGCCGGATCGGGCTGGTCGCCCCAGGCGATGCCCAGTTCCTCGGCATGGATGCCGCCGGTCACCAGTACCGAATCGATCCCGGCCTTGCGGGCACCGCGAATATCGGTGTGCAGCGCGTCGCCGATGGCGAGAACGCGGGCGCGGTCGGTGATGCCAAGTCGTTCGAGCGCGGTGTCGTAGATCGCCGGGTCGGGCTTGCCGCGCTCGACCACCACGCCGCCCAACGAGCGGTAGATATCGGCCAGCGCTCCGGCGCAGACGATCCGCTTGCCCTGGCGGATGACCTCGCGGTCGGGATTGGCGCAGATCATCGGCAGGACGCGGGCGCGGGCGACGGTCAGGATCGGGCGGTAATCGCTGGCGCTTTCCGCCAGATCGACCGGTCCGGTATTGAGGACGAAATCGGCCTCGCCCAACTCGACCGCCTCATATTCGAGATCGTCGAAGACGTTGCGGTCGCGTTCCGGCCCCAGATGATAAAGCCGTCGTCCCAGCGCGGCGAAATCGGGCTCGTCGCGCCGCTCCAGCCCCTGGTGCACTGCGTCGCCCGAGGACAGCGCCTCGTCATAGAGGGCGCGGTCGATCCCCATCGCCGACAATTGGGCGATCAGCGCGGCGGAACGGCGGGGCGCGTTCGACAGCAGCAGCGTGCGCTTGCCCGCAGCGCGCAAGGCGGTGAGACAGTCTGCGACGTCCGGATAGGCGGCGACGCCGTCATGGACCACCCCCCACAGATCGAGGATGAGTCCGTCATAGCCTTCGATCAGGTCCGACAGCCCGGCGGCGAGGTCGGTCATGACGGCTTGCTGTCGCGCAGATCGGCCCCGACCGCTTCGGCGATCGAGGAGAAGCCGTCGCGGGTGAGCAGGTCCAGCATGTCGCGCTTGATCTGGGTGACCAGACCGGGGCCGCCATAGATCAGGGCCGAATAGAGCTGGACCAGCGACGCCCCGGCGCGAATCTTGGCATAGGCTTCCGAGCCCGAGGCGATGCCGCCGACACCGATGATCGGCAGTTTGCCGTGGGTCAGCTCGTACATCCGCCGCAGCATCGCCGTCGAGGAGGCGAACAGCGGCGCCCCGGACAGGCCGCCGGTTTCGGACGCGTGGGGCGAGCGCAGCGAGTCCGGACGGGCCACGGTGGTGTTCGAGACGATCAGCCCGTCCAGATCGCCCGCCAGCGCGACGGCGGCGATGTCGGACAGATCCTCCCAGGCGAGGTCGGGGGCGATCTTCAGCAGCAGCGGCGGGGCCGCCTTCGGCATCGAGCGGATCAGGGCAGAGCGGGTGCGGCGGACCAGCGATTCAAGCTGGTCGCGTCCCTGCAACGCCCGTAGGCCGGGGGTGTTGGGCGACGAGACGTTGATGACCAGATAATCCGACAACGGTCCCAGCCGGGCCGCGCCTTTTTCATAATCGGCGGCGGCGTCCTCGGTGGTCTTGTTCTTGCCCAGATTGGCCCCGACCAGACCGCCCCGGCTGCGCCGCGCAGCGAGACGGGCCGCCACCGCCTCGAGTCCCTGGTTGTTGAAGCCCATCCGGTTGATGATCGCGGCGTCGGCGGTCAGCCGGAACAGGCGCGGGCGCGGATTGCCGGGTTGCGGCAACGGCGTCACCGATCCGATCTCGACAAAGCCGAATCCCTGGGCCAGCATGGCGTCGGGAACCTCGGCGTTCTTGTCGAATCCCGCCGCCAGACCGACCGGGTTGGGGAAGGTCCGTCCCCACAGCCGAACCGCCAGGGCGGGCGGGTCGAATGTCGGTTGGGCGGGCACCAGCCCGGCCTGGAGCAGGCGCACGGTCAGGCCATGGGCGGTTTCGGGATCGAGCAGGCGGAGCAAAGGGCCGGCCAGGCGGAAAAGATCGGGCATTCGTGTCCTCGAACGGCGGGCGGCGCGTAACGGCGGCGGACCATAGCCGATGACGCGGGTAAAGGCCAGACGTCCCTCGTCCCGGGAGAAACAAGGCGGACGGATTTGCCGTGATGGCGGTGTTATGGCGAATCAAAGGGCTTGAGCTAAGCGTCTAGTGCGATTGCCCTATGTCCTTGAGCGTTTTTTGTGGCGGAGCCCACACAGGTTTGCCACCATGCGACGGGGTAGACGGGCGCGTTGACGACCGAGAGACTGACGGTGAATGTGAAATGAAAATTCTTATCGCCGATGACCACGAATTATTTCGCGACGGGTTGCGGCATGTTCTCAGCCAGTTCGAAGGCCCTCCGACCGTAATCGAGGCCAGCGATTTTCCTCAGGCGATTGCCGCCGCCGAGCGCGAATCCGATATCGGAATCGTCCTGCTTGATCTGGCAATGCCGGGAATGAGCTGGGGCGACGGGCTGGCCAAACTGCGCGAGGTGTTGCCCTCCGATGTGCCGGTGATCGTTCTTTCCGCCTCTGACGACCGTCGCCACGTTCTCCAGGCGGTCAACATGGGCGCGGCCGGGTTCATCCCGAAAACCTCGTCGAGCCGGGTGATGCTGTCGGCGCTGAAGCTGGTTCTGTCGGGGGGCGTCTATCTGCCGCCCGCTCTGCTCGATCAGGGTCCGTCGGGCAGCGATGCCGCCGGATTGCCGGTGGCCGGGGAATCCGCCCTGGCGGCGTTGACCCCGCGTCAGCGCGAGGTGCTGGCTCTGCTCGGTCAGGGCAAGTCGAACAAGGAAATCGCCCGGGTGCTGGAACTGGCCGAAGGGACGGTCAAGCTGCATGTCACCGCGATCTTGAAGGCGCTGAACGTCAACAACCGCACCCGTGCGGTGGTGGCGGCCTCGCATCTCGGCCTCAACGGCCCCGATCTCAGCACGTAAGACAGACGGTCCGGTCCGATGACGGGGTTCCGCATCGGACGGGGGCGCGTCACGCCGGGGGCTCGGTCTGGCCCCGGCGGCGGTGGATGTTGAGCCCGATCTCGTCGAGGAAAGCCTGTTCCTTGCGGTCGCGTTCCTCATCGGCGCGGCGTTTGCGTTCGCGCTCGGTGATTTCGTAGGTTTTCAACTGGTTGAAGGCTTCGGACAATTCGTCCCCGGCCCGGACGATCTCGGCCCGAATCTGCTCGAGCATCGAATCGAGCTGGGCGCGGCGGTTCAGCCATGACCGGGCATAAGCCCCATAGACGAACCCGATCCCGGTCAGATCGGCGGCGGCGGCCCGCTGCTCCGCGATCAACTGCGCCTCGGCGGCGGTGATGTCGGCCAGAATCTCGTCCTCGCGGGCCTGAAGCGCGGTCAGGGCGCGCCGCTTGTCATCGACCGTCCATTTCGACAGCCGGATCAGGGTGGCCAGACCTTTGGTGGCCATCGCTTAACGTCGCCCCATGCCGTCGCCGGTGAACGGCATTTCCAGCACCTCGGCCAGCCGGGCATAGCAATCGGGCAGGGTGGTGGCGTCGCTTTTCAACTGGGACAGGAAGGAATCGAGCAGCGGGTAATAGTGGATCGCTTCATCGACCGCCGGATCGGTCCCGCGCCGATAGGCCCCCAGCCGGATCAATTCGGCCATGTCCTCATAGGTGGCGAGCAGCGAGCGGGCGCGGCGGACCAGCGCGTTTTCCTCGTCGTTGTTGCAAGCGGGCATCGTTCGCGACACGCTGCGCAGGATGTTGACGGCGGGATAGCGGCCACGGTCGGCGATCGAGCGGTCGAGCACGATATGGCCGTCGAGAATGCCGCGCACCGCATCGGCAATCGGCTCGTTATGATCGTCGGCATCGACCAGCACGGTGAACAGTCCGGTGATCGAGCCTTGGCCCGCGCCGGGACCGGCCCGTTCCAGCAGCCGGGGCAATTCGGCGAACACGGTCGGGGTATAGCCCTTCGAGGCGGGGGGCTCGCCCGCCGACAGCGAAATCTCGCGCTGGGCCATCGCGAAGCGGGTGACCGAATCCATCATGCACAACACGTCGAGCCCCTGGTCGCGGAAATGTTCGGCGACGGTCAGGGTGACATAGGCGGCCTGGCGCCGCATCAGCGGGCTTTCGTCCGAGGTCGAGACCACCACCACGGCGCGTTTCAGCCCCTCGACCCCCAGATCGTCCTCGATGAATTCGCGGGCCTCGCGGCCGCGTTCGCCGATCAGCCCGATCACCGAGACGTCGGCCGAGGTGTTGCGCGCCATCATCGACAGCAGCGAGGATTTGCCGACGCCCGATCCGGCGAAGATGCCCATCCGCTGGCCCCGGCAGCAGGTGAGGAAGGTGTTGACCGCCCGCACCCCCAGATCAATCTTGCCCGCGACGCGAGAGCGCGAATGGGCAGGCGGCGGCGGGGTGCGGATCAGGCGGGGGGTGTCGCCGCTGGGCAGCGGTCCCAGCCCATCGACCGGCTCGCCAAAGCCGTTGATGACCCGGCCCAGCCAGCCATTGTCGGGAAAGATCACCGGGTCGGAATCCTGGACCTCGGTGCGGCAGCCAAGACCGATTCCTTCGATGGCCGAGAACGGCATCAGCAAGGCGCGGCCCTGGCGGAATCCGATCACTTCGCATATCACCCGCCGCCCGTCGCGCGCCACCACGGCACAGCGGTCGCCAACCGACAAGGTGCGCTGGATGCCGCCCGCTTCGAGCAGGAGTCCCTGGACTCCGGAGACGCGGCCATAGACCTGGATCGCCGGCACCCGCTCAATGTCGTTGATCAGATTGCGGACCAGGAATTTCACCGGACTCATCCCCATCTGTGAAGTGGTGCCACGTCGATACGGCACGAACTGGCCAGGATAAGCCATTCAGGTTAAAATATGGTGGAAGTCGACTCCACCAAGGTCGGGGACCGTTCCATGAGAGTTCTTGTTGTCGAGGACGATCCGCTGATGTCGCGCACGATCGAGGCGATGCTGCGATCCGAAGGCATGGTTGTCGATGTCACCGCCCTGGGCGAGGACGGGCTGGAAATCGGCAAGCTCTACGAGTACGACATCATCTTGCTCGATCTGTTGCTGCCCGACATGGACGGCTATGAGGTGTTGCGCCGTCTGCGCGCCGCCAAGATCGAGACGCCGGTGCTGATCTTGTCGGGGATGACCGACCCCGACAAGAAGATCAAGGGGCTGGGCTCGGGGGCCGACGATTACCTGACCAAGCCGTTCGATCGCGGCGAACTGGTCGCGCGGATCCAGGCAATCGTCCGCCGCTTCAACGGCCATTCCCAATCGGTGATCGTCACCGGGCGGCTGTCGGTCAATCTCGACGCCCGTACCGTCGCGGTCGGGGGCGAACCGCTCCACCTTACCGCCAAGGAATACGGCATTCTCGAATTGCTGTCGTTGCGCAAGGGCCAGACCCTGACCAAGGAACAGTTCCTCAACCATCTTTACGGCGGCATCGACGAGCCCGAACTGAAGATCATCGACGTCTTCATCTGCAAGCTGCGCAAGAAGCTTGCGGTCGCGACCGGAGGGGGCTCGTGCATCGAAACGGTGTGGGGGCGGGGCTATGTCCTGCGCGATCCCGACGCGCCCCGGATCGAGACCGAGCCGTCCCGCCGGGGCCGCTCGCCGCAGCATCCGTGATCGCCGCGCGGGGCGTGCGGGTGGGGGCGGGCTTCAGGGCCGGAAATCCCTGTCGTCGTGGCGGGATTAAAGGGTGCGGACGCGCCCGTACTGGACGAAATCGGTCCAGGTCCGTTCCAGCCGTTGCAGGGTATTGAGGGTCGAGGCGAGCTGATCCGGGGCCTGGGTGTCGGAATCGAGCGCGGTGGCCAGATCGTCCTGAAGGGTGCGGATCGCGGTGCACAGCGCCAGCCCCTTGTCGGTCAGGCGCAGGCGGACCGAGCGGCGGTCGTGGGGCGACCGTTCCTGGGTCAGGTAGCTGTTTTCGGTCAGCGCCTTGATGTTATAGGAGACGTTGGACCCGTGATAATAGCCGCGATCTTTCAGATCGCGGATCACGACTTCGTTGTCGCCGATATTATAGAGGAGAAGAGCCTGGACGGCATTGATGTCCTCGATGCCCAGACGGCGCATTTCCGTCCGCAGCACATCAAGGAAATGCCGGTGAAGTCTTTCGATCAGGCGGATGGTGTCGAGATATGTCTGAGTCACAGCGCAGACTATAAGGGGTTCTGCGAAGGCCGACAACAGCCGATTCTCATCCTGGGGCCGACATCATCGCGTCTCGTGACAGGGTGCGCGATCCGAGCTAGGGTAACCGGCTTTGGGGGATTGGGACGCGGGAGATGCCGGTAAACCGGGAAGACCTAGGCCGCACCAGCGATGTCTATGTGGCGTTCGCGTTCGCCGCTGCCGACGTCCTGGTCGAGATTGACGCTCGGGGGGAAACCGTGTTCGCGGTCGGCGCGGCGATGGCCCTGTTCGGGCGCGGCGCGCGCGGGCTGGTCGGCCAGTCCTTGCGGCGGATCGTCCATCCCTTGGACCAGCCGGTGTTCGACCGCGCCCTCGCCCAGATGGGGCAGGGCGAGCGGGTCCGCAACGCGCTGCTGCGGGTGCTGCGTCCCGACGGCAAAGCGGTCGAACTGACTTTGTCGGGCTATCGCAGCCCCAGCGACGCCGGGCACATCCTGTTGGCGCTGGGCCATCCCGGCGGGCTGCCAGCGGCGGCCCGGCTGGCGGGGACCAACCTGCTCGACCGCGACAGCTTCCAGGTGATGGCGACCCGGCTGATCGAAGGCGCCGATCCCGACGAACCCTATCAATTGTCCCTGGTCGAACTGCCCGATCTGCCCGCGTTGCATTCCGAAACGGGCGGGACGGGGCTGTCCGCCGCCTTCGCCGCCGAACTGGGGCAGCGGCTGCGGACGCTGTCGGTCGGCGGCGACGCCGTCGGCCAGATCGGCGACACCCGGTTCGGGGTGCTGCATGCCGCCTCGGTCTCGGCCGACGCGATCAGCGATTCGATCGCGCGGGCCGCGCAAACCGCTCTGCCCGACGCCCCGGCGATTTCGGCCCAGGTCTCCACTCTGGTGCTCGACGTCGCCGACATTCCGCCCGAAGAGGCGGCGCGCGCGCTGACCTACACCTTGAACCGCTTTGCCCGCGAGGCTCAGAACGGCGGCGATCTCGCCAGCCTGATGAAGGACATCCAGCCCCGCCTGTCCGAAACGGTGCGGCAGATGAACGATGTCCGCGAGACGGTCGAGACCGGCAGCTTCGACCTTGTGTTCCAGCCGATCGTCGATCTGTGGACCAATGCCGTTCATCATTTCGAATGTCTGGTCCGCTTCAAGGGCAACGACAATCTGTCGCCTTATGAGACGGTGGCGTTCGCCGAGGATGTCGGCATGGTCGGGATGCTTGATATCGCCCTGCTGGAGCGGGCGATCGAGATGATGCGCTCGCCCGTCGCCAACACCGAGTCGCTGCGTTTTGCGGTCAATCTGTCGGGGCGGTCGTTGTCCGATCCGGCGGTGGTGCGGCGGTTGCGCGAGATTCTCGCCACCACCGGCGACCTGCGCAAACGGCTGGTGTTCGAGATGACCGAATCCGCCGAAATTCTCGACCTCAAAGCGGTCAACGAGGTGATCCAGGGCATCCGCCAGATGGGGCACGAGGTCAGCATCGACGATTTCGGCGCGGGCAACGCCGCGTTTCATTATCTGCGGGCGTTGAAGGTCGATAACGTCAAGATCGACGGAAGCTATATCAAGGACGCGATGCGCAATGACGAGGACGTCTCGTTCATCAAGGCGATCGTCCAGCTTTGCACCGATCTTGGCGTCACCACCACCGCCGAATATGTCGAGGATCAGCAAACCGCCAATCTGCTGCGCCTGCTGAAGGTGCGCTATGGTCAGGGCTGGTATTTCGGCAAGCCCCAGCGTCCGGTCGGTGACGACATCCGCACCGCCTGGAAAACGCCGTCGTTGGAATGGCGCAAGGGGCTGTTGTACTTCAAGAGCGGAGCGGGCGGCGCGTGATGACCTCTTCCCCCAATCTCAACGGCGACATTCCGGTCGAATGTTGGATCGATCGCTGGCTTCCCGCCGCGTGGCGGCCCTATTGCCGCCTGATGCGGCTCGACCGTCCGATCGGCACCTGGCTGCTGTTGTTCCCCTGCTGGTGGAGCGCGGCGCTGGCCGCCGAGGGCTGGCCCGATCTCTGGCTGTTCGCTCTGTTTGCGATCGGCGCGGTGGTGATGCGAGGGGCCGGGTGCACCGTCAACGATTGGGCCGACCGCGATTTCGATGGCAAGGTCGCCCGCACCGCCGCCCGGCCGATTCCGTCGGGCGCGGTCAGTCCGCGTCAGGCCCTGTTGTTCCTGGTCGCCCAATTGCTGGTCGGGCTGCTGGTGCTGCTGCAACTGAACTGGTTCGCGATCGGGGTCGGCGCCGCCTCGCTGCTGCTGGTGTTCCCCTATCCCTTCATGAAGCGGATCACCTATTGGCCGCAGGCGTGGCTGGGCCTGACCTTCAATTGGGGCGCGCTGGTCGGCTGGGCGGCGGTGCGGGGCGATCTGACCCTCGCCCCGGTGCTGCTGTATATCGCCGGACTGTTCTGGACGCTGGGCTACGACACCATCTACGCCCACCAGGACAAGGAAGACGACATCCTGGTCGGGGTGAAATCGACCGCGCTGGCCTTGGGGGAAAACACCGTCGCCGCCCTGTGGGTCTTTTACGGGCTGGCGCTGATCCTGTTCGCCGCCGCCGGGTGGAGTGCCGGGCTGTCCTGGCCGTTCTGGCCGCTGCTGGGCGTTGCCGCCGCTCATCTGGCGTGGCAGGCCTGGCGGGTCGATATCGACGATTCGTCCGATTGCCTGGCGAAATTCAAGTCGAACCGTCATTTCGGCTGGCTGTTGCTGCTGGCGATCGTTGTCGGGCGGCTGGGGTAAGCGGTAGGCGCGGGCGGGGCAACGTGCGATAGTGCGACGATGAAACCAGCCCCCACGATCCGACCCCAGTCCCCGCCTGAGATCCGCGACCGCTGGCGGGCCGAAGCCGCGTGACGGCCCCGCTTCCGGTCGATCCCGCCGCGTTCATCCGCGCTCATACCCTCCCCACCAGCCCGCCCGCCTGTCCGGAAATCCGGATGTGGAGCGCCACCGAGATCACCCCGATCTGGGAGGCGACCGAGGCGTGGCTGGAGGCGCACGGCGTGTCCCCGCCTTATTGGGCGTTCTGCTGGGCCGGAGGGCAGGCGTTGACCCGCTGGGTGTTGGACAATCCGGCCGAGGTGGCCGGGCTGCGGGTGCTCGATTTCGCCGCCGGATCGGGGGTGACGGCGATCGCCGCCGCGATGTGCGGCGCGGCGCGGGTCGAAGCCGCCGAGATCGACCCGCTGGCCTGTGCCGCGATCGCGCTGAATGCCGAGTTGAACGGGGTCACGGTCGATCTGGTCGAGGGCGATCTGGTCGGGTCGCCCTGCCGCTGGGATCTGGTCGTGGCCGGCGACGTCTGCTACGAGGCCCCGATGACCGCCCACATCTGGCCGTGGCTGAAAAGTCTGGCCGCCAGTGGTGCCAGGGTCATCCTGGCCGATCCCGGACGGGCCTATCTTCCCCGCGTCGGGCTGCGACGGCTGGCCGACTACAGCGTCGTTACCAGTCTGGAACTGGAGGACCGCAGCCAGCGCGAGGTGTCGATCTATACTCTGGCCGGATGAACCCCGGGAGCCCTTCTCCACCGTCGTCTTTTCCGCTATTCTCCCCGGCGATCATGGACGAATGGGTCGTCCATCGGGGCAACATTTGGTTTCGGGGGATACGAGATGTCTGAGTCTGAGGGTACCGGACGCGAATTGCAGAGCGTGAGCCAGGAGCCCGCCCTGCCGGCTGAAAAGACGATCAATCTCGCGCAGAGCGATGTGCTTGACCTCTCCGGTCTCGACGAGACGCAGATCTCCGAGATCAAGCAGCAGCAGGCCGAAGGGATTGTCGCCGTCCAGGTCAAGGCCGCCGAAAAGAAGCTTGACGTGACCGCTCTCGATGCCGCGCTGACCTCCTTCACCGAGCAGACCGCCCGCGCGGTCGAAGCTGGCACCCATGCCACGATCCAGCATTCCCAGACCAGCTCGATCGGCAAGACCGAAGTGGTGATTGGCAACACCGAGCGCGCCGCCTCGGGCAAGGTGTCGTCGAGCAGCGACAGCCTCCAGAACAACAGCCTGACCATCCTGGGCGTGATCGGTATCGTCATCATCCTGTTGGCGGTGTTCGCCAAGGGCGGCTGATCGCGCCGATACCTGATTTAGTCTCCCGTGAAAAAGTCCCTCGCTGTCGCTCGGTGTACTTTTTCCCGTTGGATTAAAAGGAGAAAAATGGGCTAGGGGCGGCCCAGCGCCCATTTTTCGTGTTATACGTTTCACCAGCCTTGCGCCACTTAAGCGCGCAAAACTGGTGAAATCCAGCCTCCGAAGCCGTGGGCGTCGCCCATCGGCCTCGGAGGGAACCAAATCCATCCCCGCGCGGAAAGCTTGATTGAGCACGGGGATTCTTTTTGAACCGGGGAAAAGTACACTGAGGCCAAAGGCCGAAGGACTTTTTCACGACTGACGATTTACGGATGCGCCGGGGATGGGCGCGCCCGCCGGTCATGGACCGCGCCGGGTGCCGCTTCGGGGGATTATCACAGAACCGGTCGAATCAAGCGGGAGGGGCACCCCCTCCCGCTTTTCTTTTGTGCGCCGAAAGGTACCCGTAAAGGTATAGTTTTCCCATCTTCCCTTGAATCCAGTCCCAAAGATATACATCATATTGACTGGAATGGCCGCAGTGCTGTTCGATCGTCTGGCATAGGCAAGGGGAGATTCGGGATGAGACGTTCAGGCATGGCCGTTGTGGTGGCGGTGCTGGCGGGTCTGGCGTCGGCGCCGGCTCTGGCGGCGGGAGAAAAGGGCACCGCCGACGAGGCGGTCGCGATGACCCGCAAGGCGGTGGCGTTTCTGGCCAAGGAGGGACCGGATGCGGCGTTTGCCGCCTTTACCGGCAAGGACGCCCGGTTTACCGACCGCGATCTCTACGTCATCGTGTACGGCCAGGACGGCAAATGTCTGGCCCACGGTGCCAATCCCAAGCTGGTCGGCAAGGATCTGATCGAGAATCAGGACACCGACGGCAAGTTCTATATCCGCGAGCGGGTCGAGTTGGCCCGCTCCAAGCCGTCTTTCTGGCAGGATTATAAATTCACCAATCCGGCGACGAAGAAAATCGAGCCGAAATCGACCTATTGCGAGACGGCGGCCGACAAGATCGTCTGCGTCGGCATCTACAAATAGCGCATGGCATGGCATGGCTTTGGCCCCGGACGGGATCTCCCGTCCGGGGCACGGGGCGCTCTGCTGAGCCGGTTTCATTGACGATGGATTGGGGTGGGAGGCTGCGATGGGTTGGGTCAATGACATGAGTATCCGGGTCAAGGTGTCGCTGGCTCCCGCTTTCATCGGATTGGTGCTGATCGGCCTGTCGATCAATGGTGCGGTGACGTTAAGCGGGGTGCTGAATCAGGTCGAGACCGACCGGACGATGGTGGAAAACGTCGCCAAGATCGACGATTTCACCATGAAAATCCTTGGGATCAAATCGACCCTGTACCGCCTGCTGGCCATTGCGTCGAACGAAACCGACGAGGCCAAGGTGGCGAAGATGTCGAAGGATGCGCTGGCCGGGCTGGAGGCGATGGCGCAGCCGCTTCAGCAATTGCGCCAGACTTCGCAGGACCTGGGGGTTGATGCGGCACTGATCGACGAGGCGGTCAAGCGGCAGGTCGCCTTTTTGAAGGCCGCCCATGTCGTCGCCGATATGGTCGAATCCGATGTCGGTACCGCCTTGACGATGATGGGGCCGACCGACCGCGCTTCGCAGGCGGCCGAGCAGAGCCTGAAGACGCTGAACGAAACGATTGATCGTGCCCGGGCCGCGACCCTGGCCGAGGGGGCGCACGCGATGGAAGCGGAGCGCAGCGCCTTCGTCATTCTGGCGGTGGTGGCGGTGGTGGTCGGGGCGGTGATGGCGCTGTTGCTGTCCCTGCGGATCGTCGGCCCGATCCAAATCTTGACCCAATCAATGGGGCGGCTGGCCGAACGCGATTACAGCTTCGAGATCCCGTCGCGCGAGCAAAAGGACGAGGTCGGCCAGATGGCCCGCGCCGTCGAGGTGTTCCGTGACGGAATGATCCGGGCCGACCGTGCCTCCGCCGAGGCCGAGGCATCGCGGCAGCGGCGCGAGGATCGTGTCCGCGCCATCGAGGCTCTGACCGGGACGTTCGACCGCGAGGTCGGTTCGGCGCTGGGAGTGGTCGAAGGCGCTGTCGGCGAATTGCAGGGGACCGCCCGCCATATGGCCGACACGGCCAACCAGACCAGCCAGCAAGCCGAAATCGTCGCCCAGGCGACAACCCAGGCCTCGGGCAGCGTCCAGACCGTCGCGTCCGCCGCCGAGGAATTGTCGGCCTCGATCGCCGAGATTGCCCGTCAGGTCGAGCAATCGTCACGGATCGCCGGGACCGCCGCCACCGAAGCGGAACGGACGGATTCGACCGTGCGCGGGCTGTCGGACAGTTCGACCCGGATCGGCGACGTCGTCAATCTGATCAGCGATATCGCCTCGCAGACCAACCTTCTCGCGCTCAACGCGACGATCGAGGCGGCGCGGGCGGGCGAGGCGGGCAAGGGCTTTGCCGTCGTCGCCAACGAGGTCAAGAACCTCGCCAACCAGACGGCACGGGCGACCGAGGAGATTTCGACCCAGATCGGCGCGGTTCAGGGCGCGACCGAACGGGTGGTCGCCGACATCGCCACGATCGTCGCCCGGATTCAGGAGATCAACGGGATCGCCGGGGCGATCGCCGCCGCCGTCGAAGAGCAATCGGCGGCCACCGCCGAGATCGCCCGCAATATCCAGCAGGCGGCGGTCGGCACCGGTCAGGTCAGCGAGACGATCGGCCGCGTCACCCAGGCTGCCGCCGAATCCGGGCAAGCCTCGACCAAAGTGCTGGATTCCGCCGGAGCGCTGACCCGTGAATCGACCCATCTGAAGGAACTGGTCGAAGGATTCGTCTCGGAAATGCGGTCGGTGCGCTGATAAATCGCGCCCGGTGAGAACGCGGGCTTGATTCGTCCCGGCCGATTTGCTATTCCCCTGTCTCCCCGACGGCACAGGTCCGGAGGGAGCCAGGGTTTGCGGCCATGGCGGAATTGGTAGACGCGCAAGCTTGAGGTGCTTGTGGGGTAACTCCCGTGGAAGTTCGAGTCTTCTTGGCCGCACCACCTTACGACCCCAGGCCCGCCGGTTCGCCCCGGCGGGCCTTGTCGTTTCCGGCGGACCCTTTGCGCGGAGGCGCTGTTGACCCCCGACGAAATCCTTGCCCGAGTGTTGTACCGCGATCAGGACGTGATCGTGCTCGACAAGCCGGCCGGGCTGGCGGTCCATGCCGGTCCGGGGACCACCGATCATCTTGAGCTTTATCTCGATCCGTTGCGCTTTGGCTGGAGCCAGAACCCGCGTCTGGCCCACCGGCTCGACCGCGACACCTCGGGTTGCCTGATCCTCGGCCGCCACGACAAGGCGCTGAAGCGGCTGGGGCGGATGTTCGAGACCCACCGGATCGAGAAGGTCTATTGGTCGGTCTGTGTCGGCCTGCCGCCGCAGCCGCGCGGCCGGATCGAGGCGCCCTTGCTGAAACTGTCCGAGCCGGGGCGGGGCTGGCGGGTCCGGGTCGATCCCGCCGGGCAACGCGCGGTGACCGATTGGGTGGTGCTGGGCCAGGGTGGCGGCCTGTGCTGGGTCGAGTGGCGGCCGCGCACCGGGCGAACCCACCAGATCCGCGCCCATGCCGCTCATCTCGGCTGTCCGTTGCTGGGCGATGCCGTCCACGGCCTCGATCCCGCTCCGTCGGTTCCGCTGCATCTGCACTCGCGCGCGGTGACGATTCCGCCGCTGTCCCCCTCGCGTCCGCCGATCGAAGCCCACTGCGTGCCGCCGATGGCCCTGCGCGCTGCACTGGAGCTATGCGGTGCGCCGGGGGCCGCCCTGCCTTGACACCCGTTCGCGGCGGGGGGACTCTTTCCAGATCATTTGGGGGGGGAGACGCGACCGATGGCCTATTTCGATCATATCATTGCGTGTAACCGACATGACCTGTCGCGGTTTCGTCCCTTCGTGGTCGACGGTGCCGTGATCGGGCGGATTCGCCACGACGTCGCCCATCGGCTGGCGCAGTATCCGGAAGTGTTCCGGGTCAACCGCGACGGGGTAACGCTGCATCCGCTGCTGGCCAGCCCGGACGAGCGCACCCTGGCGGTCAATGAGGTCGCCGCCGACCTCAATCGCGACTGGGGTACCCCCGCCCTGCGGGGCGAGATGTACCGGGTGGCGGTCCAGTTCGGTGCGGCGCCGCTGATGAGCATTGATCGCGGTGTCGTCAGCCTGTTCGGCATCCGCGCCTTTGGGGTGCACGTCAACGGCATCGTCCGCCGTCCCGAGGGCGAGTTTCTGTGGATCGGCCGCCGCGCCGCCGACAAGAGCGTTGCGCCGGGGGCACTCGACAACATGGTCGCCGGAGGCCAGCCGTCCGGGTTGACCCTGTTCGACAATCTGCTGAAGGAAGCGGCGGAAGAGGCCGACGTTCCCCCCGCTCTGGCCGCCACCGCCCGTCCGGTCGGGGCGGTGTCCTATTGCATGGAAGACGAATGGGGCCTGAAGCCCGACGTGATGTATTGCTACGATCTTGAGCTTCCGGACGCGTTCGTGCCCCGCAACACCGACGGCGAGATCGACGAATTCACCCTGATGTCGGTGGTCGAGGTGGCCCGATTGGTCCGCGACACCAACCGGTTCAAATTCAACGTCAATCTGGTCATCATCGACTTTCTGATCCGCCACGGCTATTTGTCGCCCGATACTGAACCGGCCTATCTTGACCTGATTGCCGGTCTGAGGCGCGGCGAGGGCTGACCGCAGGGGCGGGACGGACGATCCGATCCCAGTCCGGGCCGATGGGGGGAGACGGCGCCGATGCGTCTGTTGTTCGCTCTGTGTGTCGCGTTGGGGTTCGGCGCCATGCTGGTCGGGTCGGCCGTCGTCGCGCCGCGATCCTCCTCGGCTCCGGTCTGGTCGGGGGCGGATGGACGGGTGCGCGGCTGGGAGGCGGCGGCTGCGTCTTCTCCCGCTGCCCCGGATTTCGAGCCGGAGGAATCCGAGGAAACGACTTGTCCGGACTGGCGGTTGCGGCAATAAAAAATGACCGTGCCGGCTGAGGCGTTTATTTCCCCTGTATCTGCGCCTGCGTATTTTTACTTAATTCGACCTTTTGATCGCTGATTGGTTGTGCCCCCTTGACCCTGTTGAGGGGGGCTGTGGTGCCGCCGTGTTTGGCCTTCCCTCCATCCTGCCAACGAACAGTGGTTATTCTTGTGCGCTGCGGTAAGAAAGGGTGGGTGTTCTTTCCCTCGTTCGGGTTGATTTTGCGATCCAAAGTCATTGCTCCAAAGGCGTCGCGGGTCTATGGTCGCACCTCTTTAGAGGCGGCGGCACGGCGGCCGTCCGTCATATCAAGTCAGGGAGACGGGATCAGATGAGCGGACCAGGGATTCCCAGCGGATTGACGACAAATACCAAGTTGCTGGGGTGGATTGAAGAGATGGCGCTTTTGTGCCGTCCCGACAGTATTCACATCTGTGACGGCTCCCAGGCCGAGTACGATGCCCTGTGCGCGAAAATGGTCGCGAGTGGCACGATGATCCGGCTCAATCCGGATCTGCGCCCCAACAGCTATCTGTCGCGCTCCGACCCCCGAGACGTTGCCCGGGTCGAGGACCGAACTTTTATTTGCTCCTTGAATCGCAACGATGCCGGTCCGACCAACAATTGGGTCGATCCGAAGGAAATGAAGGCCCGGATGCGGCCGCTGTACGATGGCTGCATGCAGGGCCGCACCATGTACGTGGTGCCGTTCTCGATGGGTCCGCTCGGCTCGTCCATCGCCCATATCGGCGTCGAGATCACCGACAGCCCCTATGTCGCCACCAACATGCGGATCATGACCCGCACGGGCAAGGCGGTGCTCGACCTGCTCGGCACCGATGGCGAGTTCGTCCGTTGCCTCCACTCGGTCGGTCAGCCGCTCAGCCCCGGTCAGGCCGATGTGCCGTGGCCGTGCAACCCGGAAAACATCCACATCACCCACTTCCCCGAAGAGCGCCAGATCTGGTCGTTCGGTTCGGGCTACGGCGGCAACGCCCTGCTGGGCAAGAAGTGCTTCGCGCTGCGCATCGCCTCGGTGATGGCGCGTGACGAAGGCTGGCTGGCCGAGCACATGCTGATCGTCGGCGTCGAGAATCCCGAGGGTGAAAAGACCTATGTCGCCGCCGCCTTCCCGTCGGCTTGCGGCAAGACCAACTTCGCGATGCTGGTCCCGCCGAAGGGTTTCAACGGCTGGAAGATCTGGACCGTCGGCGACGACATCGCCTGGATCAAGCCCGGCACCGATGGCCGCTTCCATGCCATCAATCCCGAGGCCGGTTTCTTCGGCGTTGCCCCCGGCACCGGGGCCAAGACCAACCCGAGCGCCATCGCCGCCTGCGCCAGCAACTCGATCTTCACCAATGTCGGTCTGACCGACGATGGCGACGTGTGGTGGGAAGGCTTGAGCGAAGAGCCCCCGGCCCATCTGATCGATTGGCGCGGCAATGATTGGACTCCGGCCAGCGAAAGCCCGGCGGCCCATCCCAACGCCCGCTTCACCGCTCCGGTCAATCAGTGCCCGAGCGTCGATCCCGCGTGGGAGAACCCGGCTGGCGTGCCGATTTCGGCCTTCATCGTCGGTGGCCGTCTGTCGAAGAACGCCCCGCTGGTGACCCAGGCCTTCAATTGGGCCCATGGCGTCTATCTCGGTGCGACGATGGGGTCGGAAGCGACCGCCGCCGCCGTCGGCCAGGCCGCCATCCGCCGCGATCCCTTCGCCATGCTGCCGTTCTGCGGCTACAACATGGCCGATTACTTCAACCATTGGCTCAACATGGGCCGTGCGGTGAAGAACCCGCCGCCGATCTTCCGCGTCAATTGGTTCCGCAAGGGTGCCGATGGCAAGTTCATGTGGCCGGGCTATGGCGAGAACATGCGCGTGCTGAAGTGGATCGTCGATCGCGTCCATGGCCGCGCCCGCGCCGTCGAATGCCCGATCGGCTTGGTCCCGACCTATCAGGACATCGAATGGTCCGGCCTCGATTATTCGAGCGAGACCTTCAAGGAACTGATGCGGATCGACCGCGAGGCCGGTGTCGCCGACGCCCGCAGCCAGGAAGATTTGTTCGACAAGTTCCTGGACCGCGTGCCGAAGGAGATGCTGTTCGAGCGCGAGATGCTGAAGTCTCGCCTGTGGCGCGCTCCGGCGGTGTGGGAGCTGGCCAGCGAGGTCGAATAGACCCCGCCGTCAGGCTGCTGCAATTATTCAGGGAAGGGGTCGGAAGCAATCGCTTCCGACCCCTTCTTTTTGGTGTACTCCCCGTTCTGACCGCGACCGGGGGCTTTGCTGTAGCGACAAGCGTCCCAATATACGTTTTGATAATGGACGGCGGCGGGTTTCCGTCGGTCCCCCCTCCTTGGGCCGTTTCCCGACGGATGCGGCGTGAGACAACTCTGGATCAGAGCGCCCGTGATCGCACGGAACGGGCGCAAGGAGCGGCTGTTGGCACCTGTTTCCCAGACCGTTGACACGTCTTGTCGAGGAGCCGCCGATTGCGGCGACCTTGGCATCTGCATCGACCGCCAAGGACGATGGTTCTATCACGGCTCACCGATCGCGCGGCGCGAGATGGTCTGCCTGTTCGCCGGGATGATGTGCCGGGCCGAGGACGGCGGCTATCTGCTGGCGACGCCAGACGAGGTGGGACGGATCGAGGTCGAGGACGTTCCCTTTCTTGCCGTCGAGATGTTCGTCTGCGGCTGCGGCCGCGAGGCGACGATCTCGTTTCGCACCAATGTCGATGCGATCGTCACCCTGGATGCCGACCATCCGTTGCGGGTGGTCGAAAATCCCGAGACCGGCGAGCCGTCGCCCTATGTCCTGGTCGGCGACGGACTGGAAGCGCGGCTGACCCGATCCGTGTATTATGATTTGGTGGCCCGGGGGTGGGAGGAAGACCTGGGAGGTGAAAGGGTTCATGGCTTATGGAGCAGAGGGACGTTCTTTCCGCTGGGACGGCTGGACGATCATCCCGGTTGACCGCCGAAACGATTGCCGGACGTCTGGCCCGGCGCGATGGCACCGCCCTGCGCGGTGACGTCGAATTTTCCGCTTCTCCGCTTGCCCCTGACTCTCCGACCGCCCCGGTTCCGGCGGCGGTGCTGGTGCCGCTGGTCGATCGCCCCGGCGAGATGACCGTGCTGCTGACCAGGCGTACCCAGCATCTGGTCAACCATCCCGGCCAGATCAGCTTTCCCGGCGGTCGGTTCGACCCCGAGGACGCGGGCGACCCGGTCGTTTGCGCCCTGCGCGAAACCACCGAGGAAGTCGGGCTCGATGCCGAGCGCGTCCGCGTGCTGGGTCGGCTCGACCGCTATGTCACCGGCACCGGCTTTCTGATTACCCCGGTGGTCGGGCTGGTCCGCCCGCCCTTCACCCTGGTCCCCGATCCGTTCGAGGTCGCCGACGTGTTCGAGGTGCCGCTGGCCTTCATCCTCGACCCCGCCAATCATCGCCATCATGTCTGCGTCGATGGCGGGCGGAGCCGGTCGTTCTGGGCGATGAATTGGGGCGAGTCCCTGATCTGGGGCGCAACCGCCGGAATGCTGGTCAATCTGTCCGAGGTGCTGGCGGATGGTGGCGGCTGACCCGGTCCCGTCGGAGGGGCCGTCCTTACGCTCCCTGGCCGAGCCGATCGGCCAATTGTCGCCGCAGGACTGGATGCAGGCGGAGGAGACCCGCGCGGTGATCGCGGCGCTTTCCGCCGACGGTGCCCCGGTGCGCTTCGTCGGCGGCTGTGTTCGCGATTCGGTGCGCAATCGTCCGGTCCACGATATCGACATCGCCACCCCCGATCCGCCCGAACGGGTGCTGGCCCTGCTCGACGATGCCGGGATCCGGGCGATTCCGACCGGGCTGGCGCACGGCACCGTCACCGCTTTGATCGGCGATGCCCACTTCGAGATCACCACCCTGCGCCGCGACGTCGCCACCGACGGCCGCCACGCCCAGGTCGCCTTCACCGACGATTGGGTCGCCGATGCCGCCCGGCGCGACTTCACCATCAACGCCCTGTCGGCCGATCCGGCGGGCCGCATCTTCGATCCGTTCAACGGTCTGGCCGATCTGGGCGCGGGGCGGGTCTGCTTCGTCGGCAATCCGCTGCGGCGGATCGAGGAAGACACGCTGCGGTTGCTGCGCTTTTTCCGCTTTCACGCCTTTTATGGCCGGGGCGCCGCCTGCGACCCCGCCGCTCTGGCCGCCTGCCGTCAGATGGCGCCGCGTCTGGCCGATCTGTCGGGCGAGCGGGTCGCCGCCGAATTGTTGCGGCTGCTGGGGGCCGACGATCCGGCGACGATCCTGCTGGTGATGCAGGGAGTGGGGGTGCTGGCGGTGATCCTGCCCGAGGGCGAGGACATCACCCGGCTGCGCCAACTGGCCTGGCTGGAGCGGCGCGGGCTGGTCCGCCCCGACATCCGCCCCGATCCGCTGCGGCGGCTGGCGGCGCTGCTGGGGCCGGACCCGGCGGCGGCGCGGGCGGTCGCGGCCCGGCTGAAACTATCGGGAGCCGACCGCGACCGGCTGGTGGCGCTGGCCGCCCCAATGGTCGCGATGACGCCCGCCCTTGAGCCCGCCGCCCGGCGTCGGGCGCTTCGCCACCTGGGGCGCGATCTGGTCCGCGATCTGGTGTTGCTGGCCTGGGCGCGGCACCGGATCGGGTTGGTCCATGCCGATCCGGTCGATAGTTCGGGCTGGGTCGCCCTGCTCGATCAGGCCGCCGCCTGGGAGCCGGTCGCGTTGCCGCTGCGGGGGCGCGACCTGCTGGCGCTGGGTGTCCCGGCCGGGCCGGAGGTCGGGATTATGCTCGCCCGCCTCGACCAATGGTGGGAGGACAAGGATTTCCGCCCGACGCGGGACGAGTGCCTGGAGGCGGCGCGGCGGGCGGTGGCGGGATCGTTATAGGAATTTCAGCGCGACGAAGCCGCCGATCAACAGCACGATGAAAAGGGTGGTGACCAGGGTCAGCCGCTTTTCGACGAAATCGCGGATCGGCGGGCCAAAGCGCCACAGCAGCGCCGCGACCAGGAAGAACCGCATCCCACGGGCGACGATCGAGGCAAAGGTGAAGTGGGCCAGATCGAAATCGAACGCCCCGGCGGTGATTGTCACCAGCTTGTAGGGGATCGGAGTCATCCCCTTGACGATGATGAACCACACCCCCCATTCGTCGATGATCGGCTTCAAGGCGTAAAATTTGTCGGTCAGATGGAAGGCCGACAAAATCGCGGCGCCGATCGTATCCATCGCGAAATAGCCGATGGCATAGCCGAGATAACCGCCCAGAACCGAGGAAATCGTGCAAACCAGGGCGATCCGCCACCATTGAGTCGGCGCGGCCAGCACCATCGGAATCAACATGATGTCGGGCGGAATCGGAAAGACCGAGCTTTCGATGAACGATACCGCTGCCAGCCACCAGAGAGCGTGGCGATGGGACGCCTTGGCCATCATCTGGTTATACATAGCCTTCAACATCACATCACCTCTTGAGGGAGAGTGCCGGTCTTACCAGTCGGGGCCGGGGACGGCAACACCGGCCGACCGAGCGGCCTTGTCTTTTTGCCTGCGGCCCGGCACCCTTGCCGGTATCAGGGGAGGCTTGATTCAATGCGCGCTGCGGTCGCGGCGGGAATGACGATGCTGGTCGCGGGATCGGCGGTGGCGGCGGACCCGGCGATCCTGGCCGAGCTGGCCGCCGGGCTCGATCCGCTGTCGCTGGCGGTGGGGGCGGGTCTGGCCGTTCCGGCTTTGGCTGGGATGGGCTGGCTGCGCTGGCGGCTGAGGGCGGCACGGCGGGTGGCAGAGACGGCCGGGCTCGAGTCCGAGCGGCTGCGCCGCGGGCTTCAGGCGGCACCCGACGGGTTCTATGGCTGGATCGCGGGGGGCGAGATCTGTTCGCGCCGTCTGGCGGTGCTGCTGGGGCTGGCGCGCGGCACCGAGGCCGGGTTCGCCGAGATGCTGGAAGCCTTTGCCGCCGTCGATGCCGCCCGGCTGGACGCGGCGGTGGCGCGACTGCGTGGCGAGGGCGAGGGCTTCGACCTCGAACTGGCGCTGCATGACGGGTCGCGCCGGGTACGGGCGGTGGGGGTGCGGGCCGACGCTCCCGACGGCGACGAGGCGGCGGCAGGGGCGCTGGTGTGGGTCCAGGACGTCACCGAGGCGGCGTCGGCGCTGGCCGATCTGACCCGGCAACTGAGCGTCGCCACCGCCGCCCGCGAGCGGCTGGAGGGGCTGATTGATGCCGCGCCGATGCCGGTATGGGTGCGCGACGACGATCTGTCGTTGGTTCAGGTCAACCGCGCCTATGCCGAGGCGGTCGAAGCCGACGCGGCGGCGGCGGCGGTGGCGGGACAGATCGAACTGGCGTCCGGCGCAATGGTGCGCGAGGCCCGCGCCCTGGCCGCGCGTGCCCGGGCTGCGGGCGAGCGGCGCGCCGAGACCTTCCACCTTGTCCTGGGTGGGCAGCGCCGTCTGGCCGAGATCACCGAATCTCCCTTCGCCGTCGCAGGCGGGCTGCTGACCGGCGGATTCTGCGTCGATCTGACCCGGATCGAGGAGCTTCAGGCCGAACTCGACCGCCATATCGGCGCCCAGGCCGAGGTGCTGGAGCGCCTCGCCACCGCGATCGCGATCTACACGCCCGACACAAGGCTGGCCTTTTTCAACACCGCGTTCACCCGGCTGTGGCGGCTCGACCGCGACTGGCTGGCGACCCAGCCGACCCGGGGCGCGGTGCTGGACGCCCTGCGCGAGCGCCGCCTGCTGCCCGAGGTCGCCGATTTCCGCGCCTACAAGGACAGCGAGCTGAAGCGTTTCGTCTCGCTGATCGACGCCGACGAAACCCTGCTGCATCTGCCCGACGGCCGCACCCTGCGCCAGATGATCTCGGCCCACCCCCATGGCGGGCTGATCTTCACCATCGAGGACGTCACCGACACCCTGGCGCTGGAACGCTCGTTCAACACCGTGTTGGCGGTGCAGCGGGAAACCCTCGACCATCTCCATGAAGGGGTGGCGGTGTTTCGCGGCGACGGACGGCTGAGCCTGTCCAACCCCGCCTTCGCCCGGATTTGGGCGCTCGACCCCGCCGAACTGGGGGCCGAGCCGCATCTGTCCGACCTGATCGCGGCGCTGGGGGGCTATTTCGAGGGCCGCCCGGACCGCGCCTCGGACTGGCCGGCGGTGCACGAACGGCTGCTGGCGCTGTTCCGCGACCGGGTGCCGCGCGCCGGACGGCTGGAGCGACAGGACGACACCGTCGTCGATTACGCCTCGGTGCCGCTGCCCGACGGGGCGATGCTGCTGACCTGTCTCGACGTCACCGATTCGGTGCGGGTCGAGCGGGCCTTACGCGAGCGCAACGAGGCGCTGGCCGCCGCCGACCGGCTGAAAAGCGAATTCATCGCCAATGTCTCGGCCGAGGTGCGCCAGCCGCTGACCGCGCTGATCGGCTTTGCCGAGATGCTGGCGGCCGAATATGTCGGCCCGTTGGTCGAGCGGCAGAAGGATTACGTGCGCGGCATCGTCGATGCCGGGCACGGGCTGGAGACGTTGATCGCCGACATCCTTGACCTTGCCGCGATCGAGGCCGGGCAGATGACGCTGGAACTCGACACCGTCGATATCCATCCGTTGCTGACGGCGGTGCTGGGGCTGGCGCGCGAGCGGCTGCGGGAAAAGAAGCTGGCGCTCGATCTCGATTGTCCGCTCGATATCGGCTGGCTGGTCGCCGACGAGCGGCGGCTGAAGCAGGTTCTGTTCAACCTGATCGGCACCGCGATCAAGCGCGCACCGCCGGGGGGGCGGATCGCGGTGCGGGCCGAACGCCGTCCCGCCGAAATCGCCTTTATCGTCAGCGACGGGGCGTCCGAGCCGATGGCCGAGGCCGGTCCCGGTCTGGCCCTGGTCGAACGCTTTGTCGAGCGCCATGGCGGCCGGGTCGAATCCGCCTTCACCGCCGCCGACGGCAGCGTCGTCACGGTCCGGTTGCCCACCGGTACGGCGGCATGACGATATAACTTATACTAAAAGTCCAGGGGGGGTTTTCACTCCGTCTCGGTGCGGCCATCATGCGGCGCACACCCTCTCGCGTGAAGGTAACAAGGACGATGAGGCATCCGGCGCAGTTCCTGGGTCTGTTTCTGCTGGTCTGGCTGGCCCTGGTTCCGCCGGTCCTGGCGGCCGATGTCGTCGTCGAGACTTTTTCGGTTTCGTCGTCCCAGTCGGGGATCGACCTTTATCTCCGCAACAAGCACCGCGACGGCACGGTCGAGGCGAAAGCGGAGAAGACGGTGCTGTTCCTCCACGGCGCCTCCTATCCGGCCCACACCGCGTTCGATCTGCCGATCGAGGGGCGGAGCTGGATGGACTGGCTGGCGGCACGCGGCTATGACGTCTACAGCCTTGATCTCCGGGGCTATGGCCGCTCGGGCCGCCCGCCCGAGATGTCCCAGGCCGCCGAGGCCAACCGTCCGGTGGTCGATACCGCCCAGGCGGTCGAGGATGTCACCCGCGCCGTCGATTTCATCGCGTCGCGCCGGGGCGTGTCGAAGGTGGTGCTGATCGGCTGGTCATGGGGCGCGACCGTCGCCGGTCTTTATGCGACCCAACTGCCCGACCGGGTCGAACGGCTGGTGCTCTATGCGCCGCAATGGCTGCGCGAGGGTCCGGCGCCCTCCGAGGCCGAGATCGCCCGCGTCCCGGCCTGGCGCCAGATCGACCCCCGCGACGCCCGCGATATCTGGCTGAAATCGGTTCCGGCCGACCGCCGCGACAGCGTGTTGCCCAAGGCGGTGTTCCTGGAGTGGCTGAAGGCGACGCTGGCCAGCGATCCCGCTCCCCCCGCGCCGGGAACGGTGCGGGCTCCCAACGGGGTGGTGCTCGACACGATGCGCTATTGGGCGGCGGGCAAGCCGCGCTGGAACCCCGAGCGGCTGTCGGTCCCCGCCCTGGTGATCCAGGGTGAGTGGGATTCCGAGGCTCCTCCGGCGATGGGGATGGCGCTGTTCAACCATCTGACCCGCTCGCCGTTCAAACGCTATGTGATGGTCGGCGGCGCCACCCATGCCGCTCTGTTCGAAAGCAACCGGGTCCAGCTCTATAGCGCGGTTCAACAATTTCTCGAAGACCCCATCCGGTGAGTTCCCCCGTTACCGCCTATCTTGCCGCGCCGGGATTCGAGGCCGATCTGCGCGCCGAACTGGGCGATGTCGCCGCCGAATACGGACGGTTGATGCTGGCCCCCGGCCCGGCGCGGCCCGCCGCCTGGGCGCTCAACATCTGGCGCGATCCGGTCGAGATCGAGGCCGGGTCGATCGGGGCGGCGGCCAAGGCGCTGCGGGCGATCCAGCGCAATTGGTGGCCCTATGCCTTTCATCTCCACCGCCGGACCGGATTGCTGGTCGAGAAGCTGCCCAAGGTCTCGGCCAAGCCGCTCGAATTCGGCCAGCTTGCGCCGGCCGCGCCGCTCGGTTCGTTCGTCTGGCTCGACGAGGGGCGGCTGCTGGCGGCGGCGGATTGTTCCAGCCGCTTTCCCAATGGCGAGGTGGGCTTTGTCGAAGACCGCGCCCTGCCGCCCAACCGCGCCTATCTGAAGCTGTGGGAGGCGCTGACCCTGGCCGGGCGGCGGCCCGGTCCGGGCGAGGTCTGCCTTGATCTGGGCGCCAGCCCCGGCGGCTGGACCTGGGTGTTGGCCTCGGGCGGGGCAAATGTGATCGCGATCGACAAGGCGCCGCTGGCTCCCTCGATCGCGGCGCTGCCGACCGTCACCTGCCGCCAGGAAAGCGCCTTCGGCCTTGACCCCGCCGCGATCGGTCCAATCGATTGGCTGTGTTCGGACGTGATCTGTTACCCCGAGCGGCTGTTGCGGCTGGTCGAGCGCTGGCGCGAATCCGGGCTGGCGCGCAATTTCATCTGTACCCTGAAATTCCAGGGCGAAACCGACCATGCCGTCGCCGCCCGCTTTGCCGCGGTGCCGGGGTCGCGGCTGCTCCATCTCTCGCATAACAAGCACGAACTGACCTGGATGCTGATCGCGGAAGACGGGCAGCCCTAGACCAATCGCCTTGCCTAGGTCAGACCTTCGGAGTAAACCTAAACGCTTCGCGAATAGGGTGCGGGTGAACCATGGCCGTAGCAACGCTTCCGCCTCCGATCGAAATCGATGCGGAGACCAAGAAGGCGGTGATCGGCGGATTGAAGAAGGTGCTGGCCACCTTCCAACAATCCGGGAGATTCGATCCATCCGTGACCTATCAGGCCCTGATTTCTGATGCGACCCTTCTTCGCCAGTTCATCGAGGTCTATCTGGTCAACCGCGAAGAGGTTGACGATATCGTCCGTACCGCCGACGCCGCCTTTCCCGTTCGCGACGAACAGATCGAGCTGATCTGCGGCGTGACCCTGGCTCAGGTGCAGCAATTGCTGGTGCGGACCTGTGCCCGCAAGGTGTTCGAATCGGTCAAGACGGTCGAAACCGTCACCGAGACCGTCACCCGCAAAAGCATGTTCGGGCTGATCAAGAAGACCGAGCAGATCGAGCGTCTTAGCGTCGATCCGACCGAGGAGCGCAAGGCCCGCGAATTGCTGCGTTATATCGCCTTCGCGTGGCAATTGCCGCTGGTCGAAGCCTATATGACCCATCTCAGCTACATGCACATCATCGAGATTGGCGAAGATCTCTTGTGTCTGCCGACGGTCGAGAAGATTGAGGCGATTGCCCAGTTCGATCCCGCCCAGATCAAGAAGGTCAAGGCCGCCACCGGGGCTGATTTCGGCGCGATCCTCGCCGACCGGCCCCAGGCCATCGCCGGAATCGCGGTGTGGAACCGCGATATGTACGAGTTCTATCGCAAGATGCTGGGTGACCAGTCCTGGGCGTTCTTCGCCCGCGAAGGCTCGTTCTTCAACGTCTGCGCCTCGCTCGACAAATCGGTCCTGAAATTGTTCGGCGACGTGCTGTGCTATATCGCCACCGAGAATCTGCTCGAAATCCAGCGCCTGAACATCGACAAGGTCGAGGTGGTGATCTATGCGCTGAAATCGGCTTTCGGCCCCCGCCTGCCGGAGATTCTCTCGGTCCCGTCCTGCGCCAAGGACATCTTGCGCAAGGTGGTCGATAACCTGATTCATACCAATCAGGAAAAGGACAAGCTGATGACCGCCTTTGCCATCAGCCTGAAGGCGATGGCCCCCAATATCGATGAGTGGCTTGTCACCGCCCGCGCCGGCTGACGAAACGGGGGGACGGGGCAAAGCCCTTCTTCGATGGTGCCCGGTAATCAGCCGCCATTGCGGCGGCGGCCAAGCGAGCGGAGGCGAGCGCTTAGGCCGAGGGACAATACAACCGGCCAAGTCTTTGGCCGGTTGGTATCAAAGACCGGCTTCGAGCGGAGAGGGGCCGTTCAGCACTGGCCCCAGGGTGCGGACCAGACCGTCGCGCAGGCCATAGATCCAGGAATGGATCGACAGATCCTGACCGCGCTGCCACGCCCGACGGACGATCGGGATGCGGCAGAGGTTGCGGACCTGCTCCAGCACGTTCAACTCGCACAGGCGATCGACGCGGGTGGTTTCGGCCTCAAGCGCGTTCAGTTCGCTCTGGTGGCGGTGGGCGAGCTCGCGCAAGGGGTGGAGCCAGTGTTCGGAGATCCCGAACCCTTCCTCGCGCAGTGCCGCCCTGACCCCGCTACAGCCGTAATGGCCGCACAAGATGATGTCGCGGACCTGCAACTGGTCGATCGCGAATTGCAGCACCGACAGGCAATTGAGGTCGCCGTGCTGAACCAGATTGGCGATGTTGCGATGAACGAACAATTCACCCGGCGCCAGCCCGACGATCTCGTTTGCGGGAACCCGTGAATCGGCACAGCCGATCCACAGGTAACCGGGGGCCTGCTGCCGTGCTAGCTCGGCAAGCAGGCCGGGTCGGGTACGCTCGACCATTTCCGCCCACTGACGGTTATTGTCGAGCAGCCGGTTGATGCCGGCCGGTTCCGTCACGCAGCGAACTCGATGATCTTCTGATCGACCGCGAGGGAATCGCCGGCATTGGCGTGCAGCTTGGCGATAACGGTGTCGCGTTCGGCGCGCAGCGTGTTTTCCATCTTCATCGCCTCGACGACGGCCAGAGCCTCGCCCGCCTTCACTTCCTGGCCTTCCTCGACCATCAGGCGGACCAGCAGGCCGGGCATCGGCGACAGCAGGTACTTCGACATGTCCGGCGGCAGCTTGAACGGCATCAGGCGATACAGTTCGGCGGTGCGGCGGGTGAACACGAACGCCTCGGCGCGCAGACCGGCATGGGACAGCCGGAACGACACGCCGGTGCGGTCGACCTGGACGCAGACCGGACGGCCATCGACGGTGGCGCGGATCAGCGGATCGCCGACCTGCCAGTCGGTCTTGACCTCGACCGCTTCGTCCTTGATCACGACGGCATAGCCGCCGGGAGCGGGATGGACATCGACGTCGTGGTACTGCTTGTCGAAATAGACCGACCATTGCACCGGCGGCTTCATTTCATGGCCGGGGAACTGGCCGGAAATGCGGACGTTGCGCTCGATGATCCGGCGCTTCATCGCGGCGGCGACGGCGATCAGATCGGACGGTTCTTCGGTCGGGATCTGGTCGGCGGTCAGGCCGTGAGGATATTCCTCGGCGATGAAGTTGGTGGTGATGTCGCCCTTGACGAAGCGTTCCTTCGAGAACAGCGAGGCCAGGAACGGAATGTTGTGCGACAGGCCGCGGATGTAATACTCGTCGAGCGCCTGACGCATATGGTTGATCGCGGCGTCGCGGGTCGGGCCGTGGGTGATCAGCTTGGCGATCATCGGATCGTAGAACATGCTGATCTCGCCGCCTTCGGCGACACCGGTATCGACACGGACGTGATTGCCTTCCTGCGGGGGCTGATAGCGGGTCAGCCGCCCGGTCGAGGGCAGGAAGTTGCGGAAGGGGTCTTCGGCATAGATGCGGGCTTCCATCGCCCAGCCATCCAGCTTCACCTCTTCCTGGGTGAAGGTCAGCTTCTCGCCGTTGGCGATGCGGATCATCCACTCGACCAGATCGAGGCCGGTGATCATCTCGGTGACCGGATGTTCGACCTGGAGACGGGTGTTCATTTCCAGGAAGTAGAACTGGCCGGTCGAGCCGCCGACGATGAATTCGACGGTACCGGCCGATTTGTAATTGACGGTGCGGGCCAGGGCACAGGCCTGCTCGCCCATCGCCTTGCGCATTTCCGGGCTGAGGAAGGGCGACGGCGCCTCTTCGATCACCTTCTGATGGCGGCGCTGGATCGAGCATTCACGCTCGCCGAGATAGAGGGTGTTGCCGAAGGAATCGGCCAGCACCTGAATCTCGATGTGGCGGGGCTGCTCGATGAACTTCTCGATGAAGACGCGATCGTCGGCGAACGAGGATTTGGCTTCGTTGGTGGCCGAGACGAAGCCTTCGCGGGCTTCCTCGTCGTTCCAGGCCAGACGCATGCCCTTGCCGCCGCCGCCCGCCGACGCCTTGATCATCACCGGATAGCCGATCTCGCGGGCGATCTTGACCGCCTCTTCGGCGTTCTGGATGACGTCGAGGAAGCCGGGAACGGTCGAAACACCGGCTTCGCGGGCCAGCTTCTTCGACTCGATCTTGTCGCCCATCGCGAAGATGGCGTGGGCGTCGGGGCCGATGAAGGTGATTCCGGCGGCGGCGAGCGCCTCCTGGAACTCACGCTTTTCCGACAGGAAGCCATAGCCGGGATGAACCGCCTGAGCCCCGGTCTTCTTGCAGGCCGCGATGATATTCTCGCTCAGCAGATAGCTCTGGGCCGACGGTGCCGGGCCGATATAGACCGCTTCGTCGGCCATCAGGACGTGCTCGGCGTGCTTGTCGGCTTCGGAATAGACCGCGACCGTCTTAATACCCATTTTGCGTGCGGTCTTGATGACCCGGCACGCGATCTCGCCGCGATTGGCGATCAGAATCTTCGAAAACATCCGTTTATCCCCCGTTGGAGACCCGCGCGGGCAACGCGCGAAAACCCTGATGAACCTTAGAGCGGAATGTTCCCGTGCTTCTTCCACGGGTTCTTCAGATCCTTGCTTCTCAGCATCGTGAGAGACCGGCAGATCCGCTTGCGGGTGGTGCGCGGCATGATGACGTCATCGATGAAGCCGCGATGGCCGGCGATGAACGGGTTGGCGAACTTCTGGCGATATTCCTCGGTACGGGTCGCGATCTTGTCCGCGTCGCCGATATCGCCGCGGAAGATGATCTCGACCGCGCCCTTCGGCCCCATCACCGCGATTTCGGCGCTGGGCCACGCGAAGTTGACGTCGCCGCGCAGGTGCTTCGAGCTCATGACGTCATAGGCGCCGCCATAGGCCTTGCGGGTGATGACGGTGATCTTCGGCACGGTGCACTCGGCATAGGCATAGAGCAGCTTGGCGCCGTGCTTGATGATGCCGCCGTATTCCTGGGCGGTGCCGGGCAGGAAGCCGGGGACATCGACGAAGGTGACGATCGGAATGTTGAAGGCGTCGCAGAAGCGGACGAAGCGCGCCGCCTTGATCGACGAGGCGATGTCGAGACACCCGGCCAGAACCATCGGCTGGTTGGCGACGATGCCGATGGTGCGGCCTTCCATCCGGGCGAAGCCGACGATGATGTTGCCCGCGTAATCGGGCTGAATCTCGAAGAAATCGGCCTCGTCAACGACCTTCAGGATCAGTTCCTTCATGTCGTAGGGCTTGTTGGCATTGTCCGGAATCAGGGTGTCGAGCGACCGCTCGATCCGCTCGGGGATGTCGGCGGTGGGGCGGTGCGGCGGCTTTTCCCGGTTGCTGGCGGGCAGGAAGTCGATGAAGCGGCGCAGCTGCAACAGCGCGACGACGTCATTTTCGAAGGCCAGATCGGCGACGCCCGACTTGCTCGAATGGGTGATGGCCCCGCCCAGTTCCTCGGCGGTGACGGTTTCGTGCGTCACCGTCTTGACCACGTCCGGGCCGGTGACGAACATGTACGAGCTGTCCTTCACCATGAAGATGAAGTCGGTCATCGCGGGGGAATAAACCGCGCCGCCCGCGCACGGGCCCATGATCAGCGAAATCTGCGGCACGACGCCCGACGCCAGCACGTTGCGCTGGAACACTTCGGCGTAACCGGCGAGGCTGGCGACACCTTCCTGGATGCGCGCGCCGCCGGAATCGTTCAGCCCGATCACCGGAGCGCCGACCTGGACCGCCTTGTCCATGATCTTGCAAATCTTCTCGGCATGGGCCTCGCTGAGGCTGCCGCCGAACACGGTGAAATCCTGGCTGAACACAAAGACCAGACGGCCGTTGACGGTGCCATAGCCGGTGACGACGCCGTCGCCGGGGATCGACTGTTCCGCCATGCCGAAATCGTGGCAACGGTGCTCGACGAACATGTCCCATTCTTCGAACGAATCCGGATCGAGCAGCAACTCGATGCGTTCGCGCGCCGTCAGCTTGCCTTTGGCATGCTGGGAAGCGATGCGCTTCGTTCCGCCACCGAGGCGGGCGCGGTTCCGCTTCTCTTCAAGCTGGCGAACAATATCTTGCATTGACCAAGACCTCCGGGCGGGCAGGGGGGGAACGAACCGCCCCCTGTTATTCACAATCCCGTAACCGTGGCAACCTTGACGCCCTGGGAAAAGGGTGGTGGTGTAAATGTGTTCGCAAACATGCCTTGATGGTTTGCGAATGTTGCGAATTGGCGACGGATCGGGTATTAAAGCGACCATGAGCGGAAAGCTATATATCGGCCACAAATTACGGCGTCTGCGGGAGCGCCACGCCCTAAGTCAGGCGGCTTTAGCCACCCGGTTGGGCGTATCCCCCAGTTACCTCAACCAGATCGAAAACAATCAGCGTCCGCTGACGGTGCCGGTTCTTTTGCGGATCGCTCAGGTTCTCGACGTCGATCTCGCCAGACTTGTCGAGGACGAAGAATCACGGCTCGTTGCCGATCTGCGCGAGGCGCTGAACGACCCGCTGTTCGGCGGCGACGGGATTCCGCTGGCGGAATTGCGCAATGCAGCGGCCGCCTCGCCCGATCTGGCCAAGCGGGTGCTCGCCCTCTACCGCAGCTTCCGCCAAGCCGATGAACGGTTGCACGCGCTGACCGAGGATCTCTCGAAAGGCGGCAGCGAAATGCGGACCGGCCGCGCCCATTTCCCGTATGAGGAGGTGCGCGACTTTTTTTATTACCGGGACAATTATGTCGGCGGGCTGGACGAGGCCGCCGAGGCACTGGCGATGGCCGAGGGCTTCAATCTCGGTCAGATGTATACCGATCTCGCCGCCTATCTCGACATCCATCTCGGCGTCCGGGTGCGGATCATCCCCGCCGACGAGGCCGAGGGAATGCGGCATTTCGACCCGGTGTCGGGCACCCTGACCCTGTCGGCGCAATTGCCGATGCCGTCGCGCAACTTCCACCTTGCCCACCAGATCGGGATGCTGGCCTATCGCTCGCTGATCGACGGCATCGTCGATACCGCCGATTTGTCGTCCGAGGAGGCCAGCGCGATCTGCCGGGTCGAACTGGCCAATTATTTCGCAGGCGCGCTGTTGATGCCCTATGGCGTCTTTTCCGAACAGGCGCGGGCGCTGAAGCACGATATCGAGCAGCTCCAGGGCCGCTTTGGCGCCAGTTTCGAGCAGGTCTGCCATCGCCTCTCGACGCTGCAACGGCCCGGCGCGCGGGGCGTGCCGTTCTATTTCGTCCGGGTCGATCGCGCCGGCAACATCACCAAGCGCCATTCCGCCACCCGCTTTCACTTCACCCGCTTCGGCGGGGCCTGCCCGCAATGGAACGTCCACGAAGCCTTCGCCCAGCCCGGCCGCATCCTGGTCCAGTTGGCTCGGATGCCCGACAACGTCAATTATGTCTGCATCGCCCGCACCGTGACCCGGCGCGGCGGCGGGTGGAAGCGTCCCGACCGGCTGTGCGCGATCGGGCTGGGCTGCGAGGTCGCCCACGCCGCCGATTTCGTCTATTCCGGCGGGCTCGACCTCACCCATGACGAGGCGGCGACCCCGATCGGGGTCAATTGCCGTATCTGCGAACGCCGCGATTGCCGCCAACGCGCCTTTCCGCCGATCGGCAGCCGGATCAGCATCGACGAGAACACTCGCGGCTTCGTCCCCTATCAATTCTGCTGAGGGTATGGGCCGGGATTACGGCTTGGCGAGGCGGCGGCCGAGGCGGGCCAGGGCCTCGCGCAAGTCCGGGTCTTCGACCTGGGCCAGACGGATCGCGGCCGAACTGTCGGCGGGCAAGGGCGGCGGTTCGGGCGGCGGCGGCTTGCGCTTGGCCGTTTCGGGCAACGGTCCCTGGATCAGCTTTAAGCGCGCCACCGCGTTCCAGCCGAAATAGCCGTTGATCTTCTCAAGGATCAGCGGTTCGAGATGCTGCATCTCCAGCGCGAAAGCCCCCGAGGCGACCTTGACGATCAAGGTGCCGTCGCTGCGCTCCTTGGCCGGAAAGCGGATTCGGACCGGCAAGGTGAAATGGGCGATCGCCGCGCCGACGATGGCGGGCCAGTCGGTGACCAGCGCCCCTTCGGCGAAACCGTGGCGGCCGAACACCGGTCGGGTCACCCGGCCGCACGGCACCGCGACCGCCACCAGACCATAGGTGGGGCGGGGGGCGGCCGGAGCGGGCGCGGGTTTGGGCGGCTGGGTCATCGGCAGAACCATACCGCAATCGGCCGCGATGCTCTATTGTTCCCCCATGCCTCTGTCCGACGCCCGTGCTCTGTCCGACCGTCTGCTCGCCTGGTACGACCGCGACCGCCGTCTGTTGCCGTGGCGGGCCGCGCCGGGCGAACCGGCCGACGCCTATCGGGTGTGGCTGTCCGAGGTGATGCTTCAGCAGACCACGGTCGCGGCGGTGATTCCCTATTTCAACGCCTTCCTGGCTCGCTGGCCGACCGTCGCCGCGCTGGCCGCCGCGCCGGTCGAAGAGGTGATGCAGGCCTGGGCCGGGCTGGGCTATTACGCCCGCGCCCGCAACCTCCACCAATGCGCCAAGACGGTGACGGAATGGCGCGGCGGCCACTTTCCCGAGGACGAGGAGAGTTTGCGCCGCCTGCCCGGGATCGGCGATTACACCGCCGCCGCGATTGCCGCGATAGCCTTTGGTCACCGGGCGGTGGTGGTCGATGGCAATGTCGAGCGGGTGATGGCGCGGCTGTTCGCGGTGACCGATCCGCTGCCGGGGGTCAAGCCGCGCTTGAAGGCGCTGGCCGCCGAGCTGACGCCGACCGAGCGGGCGGGCGATTACGCCCAGGCGGTGATGGATCTCGGCGCGACGCTGTGCAGCCCGCGCAGCCCCGCCTGCGGTCTGTGCCCGTGGCGCGAGGCCTGCCGGGGGTTGGCCCAGGGGATCGAGGCCAGCTTGCCCGCCCGCGCCCCCAAGCCGGAACGGCCGACCCGGCGCGGCATCGCCTTTTGGATCGTCGCCCGCGACGGGTCGGTGCTGCTGCGCCGCCGCCCGCCTCAAGGGTTGCTGGGCGGGATGATGGAGGTTCCCTCGACCGAGTGGCGGCCCGAGGTGTGGGACCTGGACGAGGCTCAGTCTTTCGCTCCGTTACCCGCCGCCCGGCTGGCCGAGCCATGGCGACCGTTGCCGGGGCTGGTCCGCCATACCTTTACCCATTTCCATCTTGAATTGACGGTGGTGGCGGCACGGGCGACCGGCCAGCCCCCCGTGCGCGGCCTGTGGTGTCCGCTCGACCGGCTGGCCGAGCAGGCGTTGCCGACCCTGATGCGGAAAGTCGTCCGCCTCGCTTTGTCCAAGGCTTATTGATCCGGAGACGTCCGATGTCGCGTTTCGTTGCCGTTTTCCCCCTGGTCGTGCTGGGCCTGCTTGCCGCCTCGCCCGCTTTCGCCCAATCGTCGCAGCAGGCTCCGACGTCGCAGCCGACCGAGCGTCTGGTGATGATCCCGCCCGAGGGATGGACCGGCGGCGGGGCGTCGTCCGGTCGCAATGTCGTTTCCACCCACATGTTCCCGCCCGGCCAGACCAGCGAGAACTGGACCGAGATGCTGACGATCCAGGTGATCGCCGATCCCCGCGCCGAGGCGCGTGCCTTTGTCCAGCGGGTGGTCGATGCCAGCCGGGCGGGCTGCGACGCCGCCGGTCCCAGCCCGGCGACCGAGGGGATGACCAACGATTATCCCGTCGCCACCCTGACCGTCACCTGCACCCGTGGCCATCAATCGGGCAAGGGCGGCATCGTCGCGGTCAAGGCGATCCGGGGCAAGCAGGCGCTGTTCGTGGTCGAGCGGCTGTGGCGGGGTCCGGCCTTCGGTCGCGACGATGGTCCGCCGATCTCCAAAGCGACTTTGCTGGAATGGGCGGCGTTCCTGCGTAGCGTCTCGCTGTGCGATCAGGCCGACCCGGCCCGTCATCCCTGTCCGCGCTAACGCCGCCGGTCAGACCGGATCGTCCAGACGGGTTTGATGGCTTTTGCCTAGTTCGGTGGTGAACAGGCAGGTGGTTTGCAGGACGCCGATTGCCCCGGCCAGACGGCCCTTGGCCTCGATCTGCTCAGGGCTGGTGGCGCGCAGGCGGCGCAGGTCGATCAGCAGCCGCATCAAAGCACGGGCGGGCAGGGCTCCCAGCGGCGGAGGAGCGGGGGCCTCGCCGGGAAAGGCGTCGTGGAGGGCGGCCAAAGCGGTCGCGATATACTCGTGGTCGGCCGGTTCAAGCGGCAAAACCCGGTCCGGAGCAAGCCGGACCAGCCTTTCGCCGGAAAAGTCGATGGGGGGGCTGTCCATGATCGGCGGTCCTTGCATCCGTCAGTCGGAGTGCGTGTTCTCGTCCTTAAATCAATATGGGGGATCGGGAGCGATCCGGGAAGCCCTGGCCTGCGCCCTGGTGGCTTGAGAGCGGACGCGGCGCGTGCGAAGCTGCTGGGATGATCAATCCTCTTTCCTATCGCGGCGGCGCGTTCGACCGAGCCAGCTTGGCACGTCACGATGCCGACCCGGCCGAACTGGCCCGCCATCCCGGTGCCCGCTTCCTGGTCTATTGGCGCGGGCTTCACCCGGTCGATCCGGCCCGTCCGGTCGCGCTGCGGCTGGAGCCCGCTTTGGTTCTGCCGCTGATCGCCGCACTCGATCCGCCCGCTCTGTTGCTGGGGATCGAGGACGAGGCCCCACTGATCGCGCTCGATCTGTCGGCGGCGGAAGGTCACGGAGACAGCGGCCCGCACCTCGATCCGTCGGGCGGTTGGGGCTGGCAGGGCCTGCGCGCGATCGGGGCACTGCTGCCCGCCGGGGAATCCGCCCTGCTCGCTTATGCGCGGGGGATGCTGCTGTGGCGGTCGCGCACCCGCTTCTGTTCGGTCTGCGGCGCGACGCTACGGTTCGAGGAGGGCGGGCATGTCGGCACCTGCACCAATGCCGCCTGCGCCACCCAGCATTATCCCCGCACCGATCCGGCGGTGATCGTCCTGGTGGTCGATCAGGCCGGGCGGGTGTTGCTGGGACGGCAGCCGCAATGGACACCCGGCCTCTATTCCTGTCTGGCCGGATTCGTCGAGCCGGGCGAGGCGTTGGAAGAAGCGGCGGCCCGCGAAGTGTTCGAGGAAGCCGGAGTCCGGATCGGCGACGTCCGCTATGTCGCCAGCCAGCCCTGGCCGTTCCCCTCCTCGCTGATGGTCGGCTTCACCGCCACCGCCTCAGGCGCCGACCCGGTGCCAGACAAACGCGAAATCGAAGACGTCCGCTGGTTTACCCGCGCCGACCTCGACCGTTTCGGCAGCGCTGGCGTGCCCGGTCCCGACGGCCATCTGCTGCCCGGTCCGGATTCGATCGCCCGCCTGCTGATCGAACGCTGGCGACGCGGGTAAGGGTTAACCCAGCGCGCGGGCTAGCCGCTCGAACCCGGTCTCGTCGCCGGGCAGGCCGATCCGCAGCCAGTCCGGTTGGACGTCAAAGGCGCGGACCAGGATGCCCGCTTGCCCCAGCCGCTCCCACAGACGCGCCGCCTCGGGATGGCGGACCAGGGTGAACAGCGGAGTGCCGCCGACCAACTCCAGCCCGGCCGAGGTCAGCAGCCCGACCAGCCGGGCCTGATCGGCGGCAAGCCGGGCGCGGTTGGCTTCGGCCCAGGCATCGTCGGCCAGCGCGGCGGCCCCGATCGCCAAGGCCGGTCCGGACACCGCCCAGGGGCCAAAGCCCCGGCGCAGCCCCTCCGCCAGCCCGGCTTCGGCGGTGACGGCAAAGCCCAGCCGCAGCCCGGCCAGCCCATGGAATTTGCCGAACGAGCGCAGCACCAATGTCGCCGCTGGCAGCGACGGGATCAGCGACAGCTCCGGATCGGGATCGGCGAAGGCTTCGTCGATCACCAGCAACCCGCCCGACGCGGCAAAGCGGGCTGCCAGCCCGATCAGATCGGCGGGGGCAAAGCGGCGGCCGGTCGGGTTGTTGGGATTGACCAGCACCAGCATTCCGGCGGGATCGGCGGCGGCGGGATCGTCGATCGAGGCGACGGTGTGACCGGCCGCGCTCCAGGCGCGGGCGTGCTCGGCATAGGTCGGGGTCAGGATCGCGACCGGACCCGGCGGCCGCAGCCGGGGCAGCGCCTGGATCAGGGCCTGACTGCCCGGTGCGGCGACGATCTCGACTTTTGTTGCGGCGGCGAAGCGATGGCGCGCCGCACCGATCAGCGCCGCCTCGTCGGCGGCTCCCGGCAGCCGGGTCCACAGCGCAGGCGCAAGCGCGGGAAGCGGATAGGGATGGGGGTTGATCCCGGTCGAGAGATCCAGCCAGCCCAGCGCCGGACGGCCCCAGCGCCGTTCCGCGGCGGCGAGATCGCCTCCATGCAACGGCAGCGCGGCGGCGGACGGCGGGGGAACAGGCATCGGACGACCTCCGGACAGGCGGAAACAGGCGTGCAGGGAAGCAGCCCCGCCCCCTGCCGGTCAACCGCTATGGACAGAATTCAGCGTGGCGGCCGACGCGGAGCGGAGCGGTCGGGAAATTCGCCCTGGCAGGAATGTCACACTCTCGTCATTTCGGGGGCTAGGCGGTTTACAGCGCCGGTGACGGCTGATATACGAAAGCCGGTTTTTCGGAGCGAAAGTCGTGTCGCGCGGGCAGGTTCGGGGGGCGAGGCCCCTGGCCCAGGGATGCCCGGCAGGTCGAATTTCTGGCGCCCTCGCCGCCGCTGGTCACGCACGCTCCACGGATAATCTCACCATGAAAATTCTCGCCTGTAACAGCAACCGGCCGCTCGCCGAAGCGATCGCCGAGTATCTCAACATGTCCCTGACCAAAGCGGTGGTTCGCCGCTTTTCGGATATGGAAGTGTTCGTCGAAATTCACGAGAACGTTCGTGGCGAAGACGTCTTTCTCGTCCAATCGACCTGCTTCCCCGCCAACGACAATCTGATGGAATTGCTGGTGACGCTGGACGCGCTGCGGCGCGGCTCGGCCCGGCGCATCACGGCGGTGGTTCCCTATTTCGGCTATGCCCGTCAGGATCGCAAGTCCAGCCCGCGTTCGCCGATCTCGGCCAAGCTGGTCGCTAATCTGATCACCACCGCCGGAGCCGACCGGGTGGTGACCTTGGATCTCCATTCCGGGCAGATTCAGGGCTTCTTCGATATTCCGCTCGATAATTTGTATGCCGCGCCGGTGTTCACCAACGACATTCGCGCCCATTACACCGGCGACGATGTGATGGTGGTGTCGCCCGACGTCGGCGGCGTCGTCCGCGCCCGTGCCATTGCGCGGCGCATTGATGCCGATCTCGCGATCATCGACAAGCGCCGCGAAAAGGCCGGGGTGTCCGAGGTGATGAACATCATCGGCGACGTTCGCGGTCGCCGCTGCATCATGGTTGACGACATCGTCGATTCGGCCGGAACCTTGTGCAACGCCGCCGAGGCGCTGATGAAGGCCGGGGCCACCTCGGTGTCGGCCTATGTCACCCATGGCGTGTTGTCGGGCGGCGCGGTTGCCCGCGTCACCGCCTCGCCGCTCGAGGAACTGGTGATTACCGATTCGATCCCGGCGACCGAATCGGTGAAGCTGGCCCACAACATCCGCCACGTCACCATCGCGCCGCTGATGGCCGAATCGATCCAGCGCATCAGCGAGGAACGCTCGGTTTCCAGCCTGTTCGATTAAGGCCGGTAGTGCGGTCGGCCTTCGACCGCGCGAGACAAAAAAGGGCCGGAGCGTCGCCGCTCCGGCCCTTTTCGCTTACTTCTTCAGGTAGTCGCGGGCCAGAACCTCGGCGATCTGCACCGCGTTCAGGGCGGCGCCCTTGCGCAGATTGTCGGCGACGCACCAGAAGGACAGGCCGTTCTTCACCGTCGGGTCCTTGCGGATGCGGCTGACGAAAACGGGGTCGTCGCCGGTGGTCTCGATCGGGGTGGCATAGCCGCCGGGCTCGCGGGTGTCGAGCACCACCACGCCGGGCGCGTCGCGCAGGGCGTCGGTCGCCTGTTCGACGCTGACCGGACGGGCGAACTCGACATTGACCGCTTCGGAATGGCTGACGAACACCGGGACGCGGACGCAGGTGGCGTGCACGGCGATGTCGGGATCGAGAATCTTGCAGGTCTCGACCGTCATCTTCCACTCTTCCTTGGTCGAGCCGTCTTCCATGAAGACGTCGATCTGGGGAATCACGTTGAAGGCGATCTGCTTGGGGAACTTTTGCGGGGTGATCGCGTCATTGACGAAGATGGCGCGGGTCTGCTCGAACAGTTCGTCCATCGCCTCCTTGCCGCCGCCCGACACCGACTGATAGGTCGAGACAACGACGCGGGTGATCTTGCCCAGATCGTGCAGCGGCTTTAGCGCCACCACCATCTGGATCGTCGAGCAATTGGGGTTGGCGATGATGCCGCGCTTCTTGTACCCGGCGATCGCCTGGGGATTGACCTCGGGCACCACCAGCGGCACGTCGGGCTCCATCCGGAAGTGCGAGGTGTTGTCGATGACGACGCACCCGGCGGCGGCGGCGCGGGGGCTGTGGATCGCCGAGACCTTGGCCCCGGGCGACGACAGCGCGATATCCCAGCCCTTGAAGTCGAACTTGGCGAGGTCCTTGACCTTCAGGATCTTTTTGTCGCCGAACGAGACCTCGCGCCCGACCGACCGCTCGCTTGCCAGAGCGACGATGTCGTCGATCGGGAAGTCGCGTTCGAACAGCGTCTGCAAAATCTCGCGTCCGACATTGCCGGTGGCACCGATTACCGCAACCTTGTAGCCCATCGTCTGTAACTCTCCGTTGTTCGGGGCCGCCCGGCCTGCCCGTTCCGTGGCACACCTTCCAGATACGGAAAGGCCCGCAGAGCGCGCTATCGCCGCGGGCCTTGGTCGTTTTGTCGTGACGAACCGGCCCGCGTCAGGCGGTCTTGGGAGTGCCGGTTTTGAAAAGGGTGCAAAGGAGGGCTGCCGGGGCAAGACCCCGGGCCAGATCAGCATCCGTAGCGTCGCGGCGCCGCATCATGACGTCCTCCATCAGAGGCCGATGCTTACCGGAACCGGCCCCCAGGCGCAAGCGGAAAGGGGGAGGGCGGCAGGGTCAGGCTCCCGGTTCCGGCTTGGGCGGGGGGGTGACGCGCAAAGCGGTGATCTGGTTGCGCTGACGCCTTGCGATCTGGAAGCGGAATCCGTAGAAGCGGAAAATCTGGCCGACCTCGGGGATTCGCCGCGCCTCGTGCAACACCAGACCGGCGATGGTGGCGGCTTCCTCGTCGGGCAGCCGCCATTCGAATTCGCGGTTAAGGTCACGGATCGGCACCGCGCCGTCGATGATGAAGGTGCCGTCCGATTGCGGCCGCACCCCGGCGACGGCGACGTCGTGCTCATCGACGATGTCGCCGACGATTTCCTCCAAGATGTCTTCGAGCGTCACCACCCCCATCAACGAGCCGTACTCATCGACCACCAGGGCGAAATGTTCGCGCCGCTGACGGAAGGCCTGAAGCTGTTCCTGCAACGTCGATGAATCCGGGATGAACCACGGATCGGAGGCCAGGGCGCAGACGTCCAGCCCCTCGATCCCCTCGTCGCGGGCGCGGACGGCGCGCAGCATGTCCTTGGCATGGATCACGCCGACGATGTTGTCGGGATCGTCGCGCCACAGCGGCAGCCTGGTGTAGGGGCTGGTGATGACCTGATCGAGGATATCGGCGGCGGACTGTCCGGCATCGATGGTGACGAGGTTGCGGCGGTGGGTCATCACCTGTCCGACCTCGACATCGGCCAGTTCGAGGATCGAGCGCAGCATCCGGCGTTCCTCGCGCACTTCGGCCTCGCCGGCATGGACCTCGATTGCGCCGCGCAATTCCATCATCGAGGCTTCGGGGGTGATCGCGGTGCCGTTCCCGGCCCGGAACAGGCGGAAGGTCAGCCGCACGAGCAGTTCGATGGCGCGGACCACCGGGGCGAATACCAGCACCACCGCCGTTACCGGCGCGGCAACCCGGAGTGCGACGGTGTTGGCGTGATAGATCGCATAGGTCTTGGGCAGCACCTCGCCGAACAGCACGACGATTACCGTCATGCCGATGGTCGCATAGACGATGCCGGCATCGCCGAACAGCCCGACCATCAGACCGGCGGCGAGCGACGAGGCGAGGATATTGACCAGATTGTTGCCGAGCAGCAGCGAGCCGAGCAGGCGGTCGCGGGTCTTCAGCAGGGTGTTGACCCGTTTGGCCGAGCGGTTACCGTCGCGCTCCATCTGATGCATCAGCGGTTTCGACACCGCCGTCAACGCCGTTTCGGAACCCGAAAAGAACGCCGACAAAACCTGAAGCAGGAGGACGGCGAGCAGGGTCAGGGTCAGTCCATCCATGCGCCTATCTCCCGGCGGCCATCTCCGCCAGCAGGGTCGCCAGCGTGTCTTCGGGCACGTCGCGCGACAGGAAGCCGCCGCCGATGCTCCGGGCCAGGACGAAGGTCATGGCGCCGTCTTTGACTTTCTTGTCGCCGCGCATGTGGCCGATCAGCCGGGCGACGTCCCACAGCCGGGGACCGGCCAGACCGGACGGCAGACCGACCGAATCGAGGTGGCGGACCAGCCGTTCGGCGTCGGCTTGGGGCGACAGGCCCAGCATCGCCGACAGCCGTAGCGCCATCACCATACCGATCGCGACGCCTTCACCATGAAGCAATTCGTCGGAGAAGCCGGTTTCGGCCTCTAGCGCATGGCCGAAGGTGTGGCCGAGATTGAGCAGGGCGCGAACGCCGCCTTCGCGTTCGTCGGCGGCGACGATCCGGGCCTTGGCCCGACACGAGGTCGCCACCGCGTGGCGGCGGGCCTCGGCATCGCCCGCGATCAGTGCGGCTCCGTTGGCTTCCAGCCAAGTGAAGAAGTCGGGATCGTCGATGATTCCGTATTTGACCACTTCGGCATAGCCCGCCAGCACCTGACGGCGGGGTAGGGTGTCAAGCAAAGCGGTATCGGCCAGCACCAGCCGGGGCTGGTGGAAGGCGCCGACCAGATTCTTGCCGTGGCGGGTGTTGATCCCGGTCTTGCCGCCGACCGAACTGTCAACCTGAGCCAGCAAGGTGGTGGGAATCTGGACGAAATCGACGCCCCTCAGCAGGATCGAGGCGGCAAAGCCGGTCAGATCGCCGACAACGCCGCCGCCCAGGGCAACGATCAGGGTGCCGCGTTCGACCCGGGTCGACAGCATCGCGTCGAGCAGCGCTTCGAGGTGGGGGAAGTCCTTGGTCTTCTCGCCTGCGGGCATCACCGTGTGCATCGGCATCGCCCCGGCGGCGGCCAGACTGCGCTCCAGCCGCTCCAGGTACAGCGGCGCGACCTGATCGTCGGTGACGATCAGCACCCGGTTGCCCGACATCACCGGCAAGATCAGCTCGCCCGCGCGGTCAAGCAGGCCGGGGCCGATATGGATCGGATAGGTCCGGTCGCCGAGGTCGACCGTCACGGTTTCGGAACTCATCTCGTCACGTCTCCTGCGGTCCGGGCCGCGTTTAGATGGTCGGCGAGGCCGGTCAGCACCCGGCCGACGGTGGCGTCCGGGGCTTCGTCGGTCGAATCGACGATGATATCGGCTTCGGCATAGATCGGGTGACGGGTTTCGATCAGCCGCCCCAGAATTTCCGCCGGATCGCCCTGTTTTAGCAGCGGGCGGTGGTCGCGCCCGACCGTCCGCTTCAGCAGCAGGGGCAGATCGGCGCGAATCCACACCGACACCGCGCCCTCCAGAATGCGGGCGCGGGTGGTGGGGTCGATGAAGGCCCCGCCGCCGGTGGCGAGAATCATCGGCTCCTGATCGAGCAGGCGGGCGATCACCTTGCGCTCGCCCTCGCGGAAGGCGGCTTCGCCATGGCGGGCGAAATAATCGCTGATGGTGCAGCCCGCCGCCGTTTCGAACGCGGTGTCGGCATCGACGAACGACAGATTCAGCCGGGCGGCCAGACGGCGGCCAACGCAGGACTTGCCCGCACCCATCAGTCCGACCAGGACCACGGTGCGTTTGATCCGACCGTTCAGCGCCGCCGCCAACGGGTTCAGATCATCGGCCATCGTGCCACCTCCATCGGTTGTCCGGTCCCGCCCGCGCGACCGGCGTTGATCGACGGCGGCGGGGCCGATAGACTGGCCAAGGTTCGCCCTGCACGGGTCCTGGCGTGTTCGCCTCTGGCCCGGCGCGGAAATCAAAGGGGGCAGGGTGCCCCGATGCGCCGCTTTTAGCCGCGTGGAGCCGGGTCTGTCCAGAAGTCGATGCTGTGTGTCGTTCGATGAGGTTCGTCGTTTCCCATGATTAGAATTATCGGTCTTGCCATAATCTTGTTGCTGGCGGTGATTACCGGCGGCGTGCTGGTTGTTTCGGCCTGGGATCCGTCGCCGCCGACGGCGCGGATCGAACGAGTGGTCCCGGATGACCATTTCCCGCGCTGACCGCCTGCGGGCGCTGATCCTGGCCCTGTCGCTCTCGGCGACAGCGGCCGTCGCGCAACCGTCTGACGGCGGGCCGGACGCGGCCGCGCTGAGCGAAGACACGATCTTTACCCCCGGTCCCGCCCGTCAGGCGGGCAGCGGACCCCGGTTCGAGGTGCGCGAACTGAACGCGCCCGATCTGGATTCGGTTGGTATCCTTGACGACCGTCACGGCGGCCTCGGCAATACTCTGTGGGGCGGGACCAACGCCGCCATTGTCCGCCGCCTGCTGCCGCGTTTGCCGGTGACCGACTCGCGGGCGACGCGGGCGCTGTCCCGCCGTCTGCTGCTGACCGCCGCCGCCGCGCCGGACAAATTCGGCACCGACCCCGCGTCGCTGCTGGATTTGCGGGCCGAACGGCTGGCCGCGCTGGGAGACAGCGCCGGTCTGGCCGCGCTGTTGAAAACGGTGCCGTCGGCATCGGTGTCGCCCGCTTTGTCGCGGATCAAGGTCGAATCGCTGCTGCTGTCCGGCGACGACAAGGGGGCCTGTGCCGAAATCGCCGCCCGTGGACCCGACGATCCCCGCTTCAAGGTGTTCTGCGCCCTGTCCGGCGGCAAGGTGCTCGAAGCGAACATGGCGCTCGATCTGATGCGCGATCGCAAAGACTCTGACGCCACCTTTATCATCGCCGCCGATGCGATGGCGGGAACACCGCCGCCCAAGCTCGACAAGCTGACCGCACTGACGCCGCTGCACATCGCCGCCTTCCGTGCCGCCAAGATTGCCCTGCCGCCCGAAGCGATTCCGACCCTTGCCCCCGGCGCGCTGGCGGCGATCGTCGCCAATCCGCTCAATGCGCTGGAGGTTCGCCTGCTCGCCGCCGAGCGGGCCGAAGCGCTGGGGCTGGTCGAGACCGACATTCTGCGCCGCCTCTATGCCGAATTGACCTTCAACGCCGCCGAGGCGCAACTGGCCCAGTCCCAGGGCGACCGCACCCCGCGCGGCCGTGCCTTGCTGCTGCGGTCTATTCCGGCCGAACCCAGCCCGGCGGCGCGGGCCGGTCTGATCGCCCGCGTTCTTGCCGCCGCGACCGAGCGGGGGGCCTTTGCCGCCACTGCCCGGCTGTATGCCCCGCTGATCGCCGATCTTACCCTGACCCCCGATCTTGGCCCTTCGGCCCCGCCGCTGGCCCGCGCCCTGATCGTCGCCGGGCGGACCGATATCGCCGGGGGATGGCTGGCTTTGGCCCGGACCGATCCCGAGGCGGCCAAGGCGGCCAAGCCGGTCGCGTTGCTGGCCCGGCTGGCGGCCGCGCTGACCGATCCCGCTCCGATCGAACTGCCGCCTGCCGACGGGCTGGCTCCCGATGCGGCCAGCCGCCGCGCCGAGGTTCTGCTGTCGCTGCTGTCCGGGGTGGGGGAAAAAGTGCCGCCCGCTCTGTGGCTGGCCTCGCTGCGCGATCCCGCAATCGCCCCCGCTCTGGTGCCGCGCCCGGCGCTTCGGGCGATGGCGCGGGCCGCCGCCGAGGATGTGCGGATCGGCGAGACGGTGTTGCTGACCCTGGTCGGGCTGGGCGAGGCTGGGCTGGACCGGGCCGATCCCGAGATGCTGAACCGGGCGGTGACGCATCTGCGGATGATCGGGCTGGAGCGCGAGGCCCGCGCCTTGGCGGTCGAAGCCGCGCTTGCCAACGGCTTGTGATGGACCGCCACGCCGAGTCCTTTCTGGAGATGATGGCCGCCGAACGCGGCGCGGCGGCCAACACCCTGGATGCCTATCGCCGCGACCTGGTGGATTATCAGGAGTTCCTGGCCGCGCGGGGCGAGTCGCTGCTGTCCGCCGATGCCGACGCGGTGCGCGACTGGCTGGCCGATCAGGCGGCGCGGGGGATGGCGCCTCGGACCCAGGCGCGGCGGCTGTCCTGCCTGGGGCAGTTCCATGCCTTTCTGGTCGCCGAGGGTCGCCGTGCCGATGACCCGACCTCTCAGGTCGATGCTCCCCATATCGGGCGGCCGCTGCCGAAAATCTTGAGCGAAAGCGCGGTCGAGTCCCTGCTGGCCGCTGCCCGCGCCTTGCCCGATGCCGAGGGGGTGATGGCCAGCGCCCTGCTTGAAACCCTGTACGCCACCGGTCTGCGGGTGTCGGAACTGGTCGGGCTGCCGTTCGCGGCGGTGGCGCGCGATCCTGCCGTGCTGGTGGTGCGTGGCAAGGGATCGAAAGAGCGGATGGTGCCGCTGTCCGATCCGGCGCGGGCCGCTTTGGCATCGTGGCGCAGCGTGCGGGAGGCTCAACTGGACGGGCGCGCCTCATCCTGGTTGTTCCCGTCGCGGGGGCGCAGCGGCCATCTGACCCGTTCGGGCTTTGCCAAGATGCTGACCCGGATCGCGGTGAAGGCCGGGATCGACCCGTTGCACCTGTCGCCCCATGTCCTGCGCCACGCCTTCGCCAGCCATCTGCTGGCGGGCGGGGCCGATCTGCGGGTGGTGCAGGCGATGCTGGGCCATGCCGATATCGCCACCACCGAAATCTATACCCACGTTCAGGAAGACCGGCTGGTCCGGCTGGTCCAGGGGCACCACCCCCTGGCCGCCGCCTCGACCGGGCGTGGGTGAGGGTCCGATGCCGCTGACCCGGGATGCCGACCTGCGCCAGCGCCGCGCCGCCAACCCCGCCGCCAGCGTCTGGGTCGCCGCCAGCGCCGGGACCGGCAAGACCAAGGTGCTGACCGACCGGGTGCTGACCCTGCTGCTGGCCGGATCGCCGCCGTCCCGCCTGCTGTGCCTGACTTTTACCAAGGCCGCCGCCGCCGAAATGGCGCTCCGGCTGAACCGGCGGCTGGCGCGTTGGGCCACCGCGTCCGATCCGGCCCTGGCCGCCGATCTGACGGCGTTGCTGGGCCGCTCCCCCGACCCGGCCGAAAGCGTGCGGGCGCGCCGCCTGTTCGCCCTGGTGCTCGACGCGCCGGGGGGGATGGCGATCCTGACGATTCACGCTTTCTGCCAATCGCTGCTGCGCCGCTTTCCGCTGGAAGCCGGGATCGCCCCCCACTTCCGGGTGATGGACGAGGCCGATGCCGCCGAGGCGCTGGATGCGGCGAAGATCGAGGTGCTGGCGTCGGCCCGCGGCGGCACCGATGCCGATCTCGCCCGCGCTCTGGCCCTGGTAACGGCGCGGGTCCACGAAACCGCTTTTCCCGATCTGCTGGGCGAATTGTCGTCGGACCGGGGACGGCTTGACCGCACCATCCGCCGTCACGGCGGGCTGGAGGGAGTGAAGGCGGCGCTGGCCCGCCGTCTTGGGCTTGAGCCCGGCGACAGCGTCGCCAGTCTGCTGAGCGGGGCCTGCGCCGACGAGTCGTTCGATGCCGCCGGTCTGCGTGCCGTGCTGCCCGCGCTCCTGGGCGGCGGCAAGACCGATCAGGACAAGGCGGCGGTGATGGCGGCGTGGCTGGCCGATCCGGTCGGCCGCGTCGATAGCTTCGACTCGTGGTGCGCGGTGTTCCTGACCCGCGAGGGAGCCGTGCGCAAGACCCTGGCGACCAAGCCGGTGCGGGAGGCTAATCCCGGACTGGCCGAACGGCTGGAGACCGAGGCGCTCCGGCTGGCGGCGGTGTGCGAGCAGATCAAGGCGGCGACGATTGCCGAGGCGACCGGCGCTCTGCTGACGCTGGGCGCGGCGCTGCTTGAGGCCTATCGCCGTCACAAGGCGGCCCGTGCCGCGATGGATTACGACGATCTGATCCTGGCGGCGCGGGGGCTGCTGGCGCGGCCGGGAGTAGCGCCGTGGGTGCTGTACAAGCTCGACGGCGGCATCGACCATATTCTGATCGACGAGGCCCAGGACACCAATCCCGATCAATGGGCGGTGGTGGCGGCGCTGACCGAGGAATTCTTTGTCGGGCGCGGTGCGCGCGAGATCGTCCGCACCGTGTTTGCCGTCGGCGACGCCAAGCAATCAATCTATTCGTTCCAGCGCGCCGATCCCCGCGCCTTCGAGGAGATGCGCGCCCGCTTCGCCGACAAGGTTCCGGCGGCGAAAGGGCAATGGGACGAGGTGGCGTTGAACCTGTCATTCCGCTCGGGCCGGGCAGTGCTGGACGCGGTCAATGCGGTGTTCGGGCCGGGCAGTCCCGGCCGCGACGGCGTCGCCGGTCCGGACGAGGACATCACCCATCTCGCCCACCGCGAGGGCGCGGCGGGATCGGTCGAGATCTGGCCCGCCGTCGCCCCTCGCGCCATCGACGATGCGCCGCCGTGGAAGCCGCCGGTCGAGCGGATCAGAGGCGATTCGCCGCCGACCCGGCTGGCCCGGCTGCTGGCCCGGCGCATCCGGGCGATGATCGACGGCGAAAAGCTGGACTCGCGCGGGCGTCCGGTACGGGCGGGCGACGTGCTGGTGCTGGTGCGCCGTCGCGGCGGCTTCGTCGAGGATCTGGTCCGCGAGCTGAAATCGCAAAAGGTCGCGGTGGCCGGGGCCGACCGGATGGTGCTGGCCGACCAGATGGCGGTGATGGATCTGATCGCGCTGGGCAACGTCCTGCTGCTGCCCGAGGACGATCTGACCCTGGCGACGGTGTTGAAAGGGCCGCTGGTCGGGCTCTCGGAGGAGCAATTGTTCGCGCTGGCGTACCGGCGCGGCGACGCGACGCTGTGGGAGACGTTGAAGCGCCGCATCCTCGACGATCCGGCGTTCGAGACCGCCTATCTCTATCTGTTCGATCTGCTGGCGCTGGCCGACCGGCTGTCGCCCCAGGCGCTGTTCGCCCGCATTCTCGGGCCGTTGGGCGGGCGGCGCGCTCTTCTGGCCCGGCTGGGGCAAGAGGCCGAGGACGCGATCGACGAGTTCGTCGCTTTGGCCTTGGCGTTCGAGTGGGCGCACCCGCCCTCGCTCCAGGGCTTCCTCCATTGGCTGGAAGCGAGCCAGCCCGAGATCAAGCGCGACCTCGAACAATCCGGCCGCGACGCGGTGCGGATCATGACGGTCCACGGTGCGAAGGGGCTTCAGGCCCCGATTGTGATCCTGCCCGATACGCTCCAGGTGCCGACCCGCAGTGGGCGGCTGCTGTGGCTGGAAGACGAGGAAGGCGGCGACGATCTGCCCGCCTGGTCCCCCCGGGCCGAGGATCAGGACCCGGTTTGCCGCGCCGCCGCCGAGGCGCGCAAGCTGGCCCGCGAACGCGAATATCGCCGCCTGCTCTATGTCGCGATGACGCGGGCCGAGGACCGGCTGATCGTCTGCGGCTGGGAGACCCGCAAGGCCCCGCCCGAGGGCAGTTGGTACCATCTGATCCGGGGCGCGGTCGAGCCGCTGGCCAAGCCGGTCGAGGATGCGTGGCTGGCCCAGGCGGGCGAGACAAGCGACGCGACGGTGCCGACCCTGCGCTGCCTCCAGACCGCGCCGCCCGAATCCGGCGACGCAGCGGTCGATTCGGCGCGTCCGTCGGCTCCCTTGCCCGCATGGGCACTGGCCCCGGCCGGAGACGAACCGTCGCCGCCCCGTCCGCTCGCTCCCTCGCGTCCCGACGAGGACGAACCGGCGGTGCGCTCGCCGCTCGACGGACCCGAGGATACCAGACGCTGGCGGCGGGGCTGGCTGATCCACCGTCTGCTCCAGACCCTGCCCGATCTGCCCGCGCCGCAGCGCTCGGCCGCGATGGCGGGCTTTCTCGCCCGGCCGCTGTGGGAGCTCTCTGCGGCCGAGCGGGTGGCGATTGGCGGCGAAGTGGCGGCGATCCTGAACGATCCCGCCTTCGCGTCGCTGTTCGGTCCCGCCTCGCTGGCCGAGGTGCCGCTGATCGGGCGGATCGGCGACCGCATCCTGTCGGGTCGGCTCGACCGGCTGGTGGTCAGCGCCACCGAGGTGATGGCGGTCGATTACAAGACCAACCGTCGGCCCCCGGTCGATCCCGCCGAGATTCCCGCGCTCTATGTCCGCCAGATGGCGGCCTACCGGCTGGCGCTGGCCTGCCTCTATCCCGGTCATCTGATCCGCTGCCTGCTGCTATGGACCGATGGGCCGCAGATGATGGAGATTCCCGCCGCTCGCCTCGACGACGCCCTGGCCGGGATAATGCCGGCGGAGTGACCGCGGGGACTTGACGGATTGTTCTCTTTATGTTCTAAGAGCGGGACGTGGTGACGGAGCCTGCGATGACTCATTTCCGATCCCCTTGCCCCGACGAGATGGAGCGGCGGTTCGACGGCCCGGTGCCGCCGTTTGATCCGGCCGTGACCGGGCGACCGGTGGCGGCGGCGCGCGAAGTGCTGTTTCGTCGTCTTGCCGCCGAGCAGCGTCAGGCGATTGCGCGGCGTCGCGCCGGGCTGTCCGCTGCCGAAAGTCGTGCCGACGAAAGGTTGTGCCTCGCCGCTCGCACGCTGCATTATTATAGGACCGAGGGTGCGGCCTGGAGCGGACGAGTCTGATCGCCGCGATCCCGCGTTGTTTGTGTAGTCTCCCGTGAAAAAGTCCCTCGCTGTCGCTCGGTGTACTTTTTCCCGTTGGATTAAAAGGAGAAAAATGGGCTAGGGGCGGCCCAGCGCCCATTTTTCGTGTTGTCTGTTTCACCAGCCTCCGAAGCCGTGGGCGTCGCCCATCGGCCTCGGAGGGAACCAAATCCATCCCCGCGCGGAAAGCTTGATTGAGCACGGGGATTCTTTTTGAACCGGGAAAAAGTACACTGAGGCCAAAGGCCGAAGGACTTTTTCACGACCTACTGTGTAGGGGGAGAGTGTGCCGATGAGTCTGGACTCCGTCCGCCGCTTCCTGGCCGAGGCCGCGCCCGATCTTGTCATCGTCGAACTTGAGGCCAGCACGGCGACGGTCGCGCTGGCCGCCGAAGGCCACGGGGTCGAACCGGCGCGGATCGCCAAGACGCTGTCGCTGAAGGTCGGCGACCGCCCGTTCCTGCTGGTGACGCGGGGCGACGCCCGGCTGGACAACCGCAAGGCCAAGGCGGCGTTCGGCGGCAAGGTCCGGATGCTGACCGCCGACGAGGTCGAGGCGGTCACCGGCCATCCGGTCGGGGGCGTCTGCCCGTTCGGTCTTGCTACCCCGTTGCGGGTGCATTGCGACGTCTCGCTGCGCGCCTTCGACGAGGTGGTTCCCGCCGCAGGCTCGATCAACAGCGCGGTTCGGATCGCGCCGCTTCGGCTGGCCGATCTGGTCGAGGCCGACTGGGTCGATGTCTGCCAGGAGAGCAGCCCCCCCTGACCGCGCTGGTCGTGCTATAGAACGACGATCATGACCCGATCTCTTCCTGCCTGGAAGGCCGAGACCCGCGCGACGATCGCCCTGGCTTGGCCGCTTGTTCTTACCAATCTCGCCCAAGTCGCCATCGGCCTGACCGCCACCCTGATGATGGGGTGGCTGGGGCCGGTGACCCTGGCGGCGGGGGCGCTGGGGACCAACCTCTATATGGCGGTCTATGTGGTCGGGCTCGGTCTGGTCACCTCGACCGCGCCGATGCTGGCCCAGACCCTGGGACGCGGCCGCCACTCCCTGCGCGACTGCCGCCGTACCGTCCATCAGGGGATGTGGCTGGCGGTGCTGCTCTGTCTGCCCGCCTGGGCGGTGATGTGGAACGCCGACGCGGTGCTGCGGGCGCTGGGGCAGGATTCCACGCTGACCGGTGAGGCCCAGCATTATCTCCGCTACATGCAATGGGGGGTGCTGCCCGCGCTCGGCTTCGCCGTGCTGCGCGCCTTCATCGCCGCCCACGAACGCCCCCGCTCCGGGATGGTGGTGACGGTGGCGGCGATCCTGCTCAACATCGTGTTGTGCTGGGGGCTGATCTTCGGCCATGCCGGGCTGCCCGCGATGGGAATCGCCGGGGCCGGGATCGCCACCACGATCTCGGAAGTCTTTATGTTCGCCGCGCTGCTGGCGTTTCTGCTGATCGACCGCCGCCTGCGCCGCTATCGCCTGCTGGGCGGGTTCTGGCGTCCCGATCTGGCCCGGCTGCGCGAATTGTGGCGGATCGGCCTGCCGATGGGGCTGTCGATGGGGTTCGAGGTCACCGGAATCATCGCCGCCGCCTTCCTGTGCGGGATGATCGGGACCGAGGCCATCGCCGCCCACGCCATCGCGATTCAGGTCGCCTCGATCACCTTCATGGTGCCGCTGGGGCTGGCCCAGGCCGCGACCGTTCGGGTCGGGCTGGCCGCCGGGGCGGGCGACCATGCCGGGATCGGCCGGGCCGGATGGGTCTCGCTGGGGCTGGGAATCGGTTTCATGGCGGTGATGGCGGTGCTGCTGACGACACAGGCCGGGCCGGTGGTCGGGCTGTTTCTCGATCTCGGCAATCCCGCCTCGCTGGCGGTGGCCCAGGTCGCGGTGCCGCTGCTGGCGGTGGCGGGACTGTTCCAGGTCGCCGACGGTGCCCAGGTGGTCGCGGCCGGAGCCCTGCGCGGGCTGAAGGACACCCGGATGCCGATGTTGTATGCCGGATTGGGCTATTGGGCGCTGGCGGTGCCGCTGGGCGCGGCGCTGGCCTTTCCGGCTGGGCTGGGAGCGTTGGGGGTGTGGAGCGCGCTGGCCCTGGGGCTGGCGGTGGTGGCGGGGCTGATGACCCTGCGCTGGTCGCGCCACCGTCGGCTGGAGCAGATGCCGATGGCCTAAGCGATCATCCGGCGGCGGGGTGGCGCAGCCGCCGCCACGCCGGGCTGAACGCGATCACCGCCAGCGAGATCGCGGCGGCCAGCATGATCGCGACGGCGGGGGTCAGGATGAAGCCGGTCCTGGTCACGGTGAAATGGAGCAGCACCGGCATCGAGCCGCCGACGATTCCCTCGGCGACGTTGACCGAGATCGCCAGTCCGGTCGAGCGCACGTCGGGCGGAAAGATATCGACCATCAGCACGTAGCAGGGCAGCAGGATCAGGGCGAGAATGCAAAACAGCAGGGTCTCGCCCGCCAGGACCATTCCATAGCCGCCGCCGCTCATCGCCAGATAGAGCGGATAGGCGGCGAGGATGGCCAGGATCAGCCCGATCCGGAGAATCCGCATCGCCCCGACCCGGTCGGCCAGCGCGCCGACGCCGATGAAAACGACGATGCCGATGGCCAGCACCAGGGTGCCGATCTGGAGCGAATCGCTGTTGGACAACCCGGCATGGGCGGTGGTCCAGCCGACCGAATAGACCGCCAGGGTGTAAAAGAACACGGTGCCGCCGACGATGGCGCCAAACGCCCCCAGCAGCGCGGCGCGGTGGTGCCGCCACAGTCGCAGCAGCGGAATGGCGGTCTCGTGCTGGGGCGGCTCGTAAGTGTCGTCGAGGCCGTGGCGGAAATACAGCCCGGTGGCCGAGATCAGGATGCTCAGCGCGAACGGAATCCGCCATCCCCACGCCTGCATGTCGGCGGGGTCGAGCGCGGCGGTGACGACATAGCAGACGAAGCCGCCGAGCAAGATGCCGATCAGCCCGCCCGAGGTGGCGATCGCGGTCATCAGCCCCTTGAACCGGCTGGGGCCGCTTTCGTTGGCAAAGACGATCGAGCCGCTGAACTCGCCCCCGACCGAAAGCCCCTGGATCAGCCGCAGCAGCACCAGGGCGACTGGCGCGGCCAGTCCGGCCTGCTGATAGGTCGGCAACAGCGCGAACAACCCGGTCGGCACCGCCATCGTCAGGATCGACAGCAGCAGAACCGAGCGGCGGCTGAGCGAATCGCCCAGATGGCCAAAGGCAATCGCGCCGATCGGCCGCATCAGTGCCCCGGCGGCAAACGCGCCGAACGACGCCAGCGTCGCCGCCGCCGGATCGTCGGAGGGAAAGAAGTTGGCGCCAATGATCGCCGCCAGATAGCCGAAGATCGCAAAGTCATAATATTCGATGACATTGCCCATGACGATGGCACCGACGATCTTGGTCCGGGAATTCTTCTGCGCCAATGCGCCCCCCCTCGATATTGGACGTCTGTTTGTCCACGCCGCCGCTGCCACGGCGGATGTGTCCCGATATCGATCTCTGATAGGCTGGATTTCTGGCGTTTGACAACCCTCTTGTCGATTCGACGGAAGGGGGATGGTGCCAAACGAAAGAGGGCTCCCGATAGAGCCCTCTGACATAACCCGATGGACCGACCGCTCGCGTCTGATTGCTATACTGTCGCGGCTACCTTTGCCTTTACGCTATCGTAGGTGGCGGCTGTTGCCTTCAGCCGGTCTGCGTGGGCGAAAATGTCGTCCAGGCTCTCGATGTGTATCCGCTCCTCAGCCTTGTTTTCATCGAACAGGCCAAGATACTTGATGCTGCGGTTGAGATGTAGGCGGCATATCGGCTTACGGTTGTTGTCGTCCAGCAGGACCGCGCAGTAGCTCTTGGCGTCGCGCATGGTCACACGCTCCACTTTGACTACTTCGCGCACGATGGCGCGGACGATCTGATAGCCGTCGATTTCCTCCTGGGTGGTAACAATATCGTCAAGCTCTCCAGTGCCCTCGGCGGAAGCCTGAGCGGACGGCGAAGCCTCGGTCTCAGAAGACTCAGACTGCGAGACAGGCAAAGCGGTTTTTGCTGTGTCGTCCATTGCATTGGACAGGCGCTGATTGACCAACTCCCGTACCGTGTCTTTCATGGCCTTCTGCACCAGCGGACCGAACTTAGTCAGGACATTGGCAGTCAGCTTGCCGTCATAGACCCGCCCAATGAGCAAACGCATGACCTCGTCAGACGGAGAGTCAATTTCGTTGGCGATCTCGCGCATGAGGAGGGAACCGTACTTGAGGTCGCTTGCAGTTTCGAGAATGGACGTGACGTTAAAATTGGTGTTTGCAAACTTCTTAAGCTCATCCACCTGGGCGGGGCGGTAGTTGAGCATGTCAAACTCAAAGAACGGCTTGATATCCATCTTATTCGGTTGATCAAGGTCACTGAAAAACCAATATAAAATTCCGTTTGTTAGTATGCTGAACCGAGCTTCTGTGACAGAGAAATAACGATAAAGCTGGGACATGTGCTGAGTAGATAGCGAGAATTTGCATGGCTTGCATTCGATCAGCATAACCACCTTGCCATCAATATTAATGGCGTAGTCAACCTTTTCGCCCTTTTTCACGCCAACATCAGCGGTGAACTCGGGGACCACTGCATGCGGGTCGAACACGTCGTAACCAAGTGCGCTGAGGAACGGCATGATGCAGGCGTTCTTAGTCGCCTCCTCCGTCTCGATGCTGTCCTTTTGCTTGGCTATGCGTTGTGCAAGAGATGCTATCTTGTCGGCAAAGTCCATCCTCGACCACTCCCCTTGGCGTCCCATTGTGAAGGTTTCTCTACCTCCAATGGGTCCCATCATACAGTGACTGATGGTTGCGGCATAGGTGCCCCGATGTGCGAGGGGAACGGGAGTGCAGCAGTTCAGTAGCCGTTTCGCGTCCTCGCAAGGGATCATTTCAAGAGCTACCTAGGGTGTCAAAACTACCTTGGGAGTCCACCCAAAGAACGCCACACAGCAAGAAGGCTCCCGAAGGAGCCCTCTGTTATCGCCTAAGCTATTGAAAAATCATTCCCATTCGATCGTCCCCGGCGGCTTGCTGGTGACGTCGTAGGTCACGCGGTTGATGCCCTTGACCTCGTTGATGATGAGAGAAATTATCGTCATTGGCGCAGAAAGCCTAGGATTTTAGCCGCACACAAGGACCGGGAGAGACCGTCGAGTGCAGTGTTCCACACACAAAATCACACACAACGCTCGACAGCAGCGGGCGGACATGGCCGCTATTTGGTGCGGATGTTTCCCACGGATTTTACCTGAAGGAGGTGAGCGCAATCACCGTCTTTGTTCCACACGGTCGATCCCACCCCCCAGTAGAAACGATGTAGCGGGGCCTCCTTGTAGGTGCCCTCAGAATTTTTTCCGACTTTCGTAAAAAGAACAACGTAGTCACCCTTCTTTATTGACTTCTTCTGAAAATGATACATATGGCAGTGCCTATTTGTAATTGTTCCATCGCTTGCATATGTATTGTCACAGATGATGTACGCATTGAGTTGGCAATCGGCGTCTGCCTGTAGCAGTACGTTCTCTTTATCCAGGTCTCCAGCGTTGTAGATCGCAAGAAGTTTGAGTGTCATACCCATCTGTCTCCCGTGCTTGGTACGGCTACCTATGCCGCCATTACGACGGCTATAGTAGATCATGGCAAAACATCGCCGCACAATCAGAAAGTGCAATAGCACGATGCCAACTTCCCCCGATGTTTGGCCCAAAAATGTCAGCGGGTATCAGGATTATGGTAAGGGGGCTACTCCCCCCTCGGGGGGCCTCTGGCCCACCTTCAACACCTCTCCCATCCGCGTGGTGACCATCGACGGCGGCTCCTGGCTCGTGGCGAAGGACGGCGCCTATGTCATGGGCGAGGCCATTGACAGCCACCCCAGGACGTCATTACAAATCTCTCAATGAACGGAGAGAGGAGTGTAAGAACGTGCGGTTCGTTGCTTACTACCGGGTCAGCACCGACAAGCAAGGGCAGTCCGGGCTTGGCCTCGAAGCTCAGAAGGAAGCCGTCCGGGTCTTCCTGGCGGGCAAGGGTTGGCCCCCGGTGGCTGAGTTCGTCGAGGTGGAGAGCGGCAGGAAGTCTGACCGTGCCCAACTTGCCGCCGCCCTGGCCGTCTGCCGCCTCCACAAGGCCACCCTGGTCATTGCCAAGCTGGACAGGCTGGCCCGCAATGCCGCCTTCCTGCTGAACCTCCGGGATGCTGGGGTGGACTTTGTCGCCTGCGACATGCCCGACGCCAACCGGCTGACCGTGGGCATCATGGCCCTGGTAGCAGAGGACGAGGCCGAGAGGATCAGCGCCCGCACGAAGGCCGCTCTGGCCGCTGCGAAGGCCCGTGGGGTCAAGATGGGCGGGTTCAGGGGGTATGCCCCCACCGACGAAGACCGCGCCCAGGCGGCCCAGGCGAAGCGGGAGAAGGCCAAGCGTCCCGACCTGTTGCCTATCATCGACGCCATCCGGGCCGAGGGGATCACTAGCGCCAGCGGCATTGCCCGTGCCCTGAACGAGCGCGGCATCCCGACCAGCCGGGGCGGGCAGTGGCAGGCGGTGCAGGTTCAGCGGTTCCTGGCCCTGGTGGGGTGAAGTGGTCGGCTGGTGGTGTCCCCAGATTTGGGGATACCCCCAACCAGATTTGGGGATACCCACCAACCAGCCCGCATCCGGCCCGATGTCCCCGTTAAGGCCGGGCCTCCTGCTGCCCCATGCGTTGGCCGCAAACGCGCCGAAGAAACGCTTCGCCCTTTCGGGTCGGGTACACTTCGAAGGCCCGTGCGTCAGTCGGACAGCGTACCGCAGCCACGAAGCCTCCGGTTTCTTCCAGGTAGTGTACGTGTCGCCATACCGTGGTCTGTGCCAGGGAGAGGCGCTGTTCAAGCTCTGCCATCCTGATCCCTGGACTGTCACCAATCATCAACAGAACTGACAAACGGGATAACGGCCATGCGGGGTATGTATTTCGAACCTCCTGCAAGCCATCAACAAACCCTGCCAATTCCTTATGCGCCATTTCTGTATCTCGATTTTGTGATTTCCAACCATCTATGATTGATTGGGTCTTGTTGCGGTGCCAAGAGGAAGTTTTGGTCGATGCCAAAACCCCGGAGGGGGTAGGCACCAATGCCTATATGTCATTGGAATTGAATTGTTTTTTGTGATTGATCCGCCCATTGGCAGGCCCGCATTCTGTCCCCACAGCCCACCATCAAACAGGGGAAAAATCTAATGATGTTCAAGACCAGCCAGTTCGAGATCGACATGGACACCACCGGCCTCTTCGTCCGTCTTGCCCGCCTGGGGGCGCTGGACCTGACCTTTCGTTCCCCGGTCAAGACGTGGTCCGCTTGGCGTGATGGGGAAGCATTCTGGTTCAGCCTGGGGCGGGTGCGGGGGGTCGTTAACGCGGGCTGATCCCAAGCCCCGGTAAAGAGTGCTTCGACCATAGCTTCTCTTGCCCCAGCCCTCGCCGGTTCACCCTGGCGGGGGCTTCGTCTGTCTGCGGCCTCCATTTCCTCCTGGGAGGCTCACAGGCGGGCTTCTGGCGGGTAGTGGAGCGGGTGGTCTTTCCTTGGTCGGGATGGTCTGGAGTTGTTGAAGTTATCCACAGATTAGGTTGCGCCATCGATAGAGGGCGGGGGTGAAGCTTATATGAAGGTTACAATGAAAGGATAACCTAAGTCTAATTTAGGGTTGCCTTATGGTTTTTACCCCATACCACCTTCACTTCATCTTCCATCGAAGACCTAACAAGGGGGGGGTGAATAGGAAGGGTGAGGGGGGGCCTAATGTTCGCTCGTCTGTGTCTGGGTATCTGTTTGTCCCCACCATCCGCCCCCTCGACCGACTTGCCCGCTGCATCAACGAGCAACAGGCACAGATCGAAGCCAATGCCAGGAACATGCTGTTCTTCGCCAAGGTGGCCGGAGAACTGCTGATCGAGGTGAAGAAGCAACTCCCCCACGGCCAGTTCAAGGCGTGGATTGAGGTCAACACCAAGGTCAGTTATCGGCAGGCTGCGAAGTACATGCAGATCGCCAAAAGTGCCCCACAGGGCACCTTTGACCCCGGTATGGGGATCAACGCCTTCCTTGAGCAGTACGCCCAGGAGCGCCCGACCGCATCCCCCAAGTCCAACCTCCCGACCTTCACCGAGTACGCCGCCGAGTACGCCCTGAAGATCGCCACCCGGCCCCTGGATGGCTCCGAGAAAATGACCACCCCCGCCCACCCCCGTCCAGCCTCACCCCACCCCACCGCAACACGGGATGCAACAAGGGGGAGGCACGAAAGGAACCTGACGATGAACACCGAACTGAACACCTTCACCTTCAAGACCCACAACGTCCGCACGGTCACCATTGAGGGCGAGCCGTGGTTCGTGGCGAAGGACGTGTTCGACGCCCTCGGCTACCCCTACTGCTCCCACGGGCAGGTGATCGGAAAGTTGGAGGGTGAGGGGGTATCCCTGCATCCAATTCAGGGATCACGCCGCAGCTATCCGATGACGATCATCAACGAGCCGGGCCTGTACAAGATCATCCTCCGCTCCGACAAACCCCAGGCCAAGCCGTTTCAGGACTGGGTGACGAAGGAAGTCCTCCCGGCGATCCGCAAAACCGGCTCGTATTCGCTCCAGGAAGGGCAGGCGATGCCCTTGCCCTCGTCCATGGCCGAAGTCCTCCGGGGCTATGCAAAGGCCCTCCTGGACCTCGCCACGAGCGAGGAAGAGAAGGCCAATCTGTCCGCCCAGGTCGAGCGCCTGACACCCAAGGCCAAGTTCGTGGACGAATTGATCGATCGCGAGGACGAGATGACCATGAAGGAGGCGGCTGGCCTCCTGAAGACCGGCGAACAGACCCTTCGCTTCGCCTTGAAGGACGCCAAGGTGTTGTTCCGGGAGCAGGGTACAGGCCCTTACATGCCCTACGCTGAATATGTGAAGGCCGGGTACTTCCGGGTTAGCCGCAAGCTGCACGGCCCCAACGTCCAGCGCATCGCCAAGTTGGCAGAGGTGTCCCCCTCCTGAGAATGGTTATCGGCTGATTAGGTTGCACCATCGACAGACCAAAGCGGGGCCTCAGTGCCTCCGCGCAACCCAACACCGAGAGACACCATGAATACCACCGCCGCCCTCGTCACTATCGCGGACACTCAGGTTCCCGCCGCCGTCAACCAATCGGCTTCCCCCGTCGTCACCGTCAAGGACAACGCCGTCGTCGCCAAGGCCGAGACCGTCGCCCTGAAGAAGGGCCTCTCCACCAAGCAGATCAAGGGCTGACCCCATGACCATCTCCAACGTGGATCGTGCCGCCGTCATCAAGTCCCTCGCGAACAAGGCCGATCAGGTCAGCCGGGAGGGACTGGAGACCTACCGGGAGATCGGTGGTCACCTGAACCGTGAGAAGGACATTCGGAAGGAGGATAAGCGCCGGAACTTCAAATCCTGGTGCGAGGGGGAGGCGCTGCCCTTCTCCTATAAATGGGCCACCCTGCTCATGAAGCTCGACACCGAGTGGGACAAGATCGAGGTCATCAAAGGTGAACCTGGGTTCACTTTTGAGCCGACCCACAACACGGTTAAGGGTTCCCTCGCCCTCCTGAAGCCCAAGCCGATCCAGCCCAAGGATGCCGAACGCATCGCCAAGCTTGCCGAGGTGTCCCCTGATCGGGGGTCGTCAGAGGCCGAGGTGGAGGTGGCCAAGCGGCAGATCGAGAAGATGGCCGAGCTGTACAACACCACCCCGGAGAAGGTGGTCACCTCGGCCAGGAAGAAGGTCGAGAAGATCGAACTGATGGAGTGCGTCGCCGATCAGGAGAGACAGGCCGAGCAAGACCTTCTCAACGAGATCGAGCGTCTTCAGGCCCTCCTCGACAAGCACGGCATCCCATACTGAAAACGATAGGTACTGACCATGGACTACATCCGCCGTGTCACTGACTTGGAAACCGGGGAGGTGAAGTCTATCAGTCTGGGGGAACACCTGACCTTCACCGAGGCGGCGACCAAGTTCAGCGTCACCCGTCCGACCCTCGTCAAGGTCTTGCTCCAACTGGGCTTGGTCCAGAAGGAATACGACACCGTGGCGCGGGAGAACCGTTACCGCCTCCATCCCGAGGCCGAGAAGAAGAGGCTGGGCAAGCGATTGATGGGGCCTCATGGCCCCTTCGATGTTCTTGGCCCGTCAGCCTTGGAGTGGATCGAGGCCGACCTGAAGGCCATCCTCGCCGCCAGCACCTTCGACCGAGCCACCGTCACGGCCCTTCAGGCCCTCGACGCCTATGATGCGGAACGCTTCACCAAGCTTGATGTCGAGGGCAAGGTCTTGTGGCTGGTTCACCACTTCCCGGACCTACCCGTCCGTCAGATGGCGCAGGGCCTGGGGGTCAGCGAGAGGCTCGTTCACCGCTACCTGACCAAGCGGCGGGATCAGCTTGAGCGGGCTAGGAAGAGGATGGGGGGGAGGTCTTCACCCCAGACCAGCCGGAAGCGGAGCCTGAAGCCGAACCCGAGGCGGACCGGCAAGCCCTCGCCGCGTGACCCCTGAGGTCGGCCTTGAGGTCGTAGTTATTACAGGCGGTGTGAACACCCCCGAAACAGACCCATCCGCCGCCTGACCCCGGCGGGGCTGTCCGTCCAGCCCGCCACCGTGACCAACCCACCCCACGTCGAGACACGCCCCGGCCCCGCACAGGATGCCGGTCGATGGTGCTCGTCTCGGCGTAGGTGTCATCCAACAAGGACATCTCCACCATGAACCATCATCGCCACGGCCCGAGCGGTCGGCTCTGCTCGGTGCCCGGCTGCACCGCCTCGGCCAGGAACGATCATTCCCACCTCTGCGAGGCCCACCGCCAGCGACAGCGCCGACATGGGCACGTCCGACAGCGGGGGATCATCGACAAGGACACCACCGGCCAGCTTGCCGTCGCCCTGCACCAGCTTCACGCCCTGCTGGGGGACCGTGCCCGCCAGTCCGTCGCCGACGCCCGCAGCGGCAGGCCGGGCAGCAAGTGGGAGAGGATCGCCGGGCAGGAGGTGGCGAAGGTGGTCGAGGTCACCGACGCCCTCGATTGCGCCGCCCTGGTCGCCGGGCTGTTCCTGCTGCGGGACGAGGAACCGGGGCAGTTCGTCAGCGAAGATGGCTTCCGGTTCCAGCTTGCCCGGCTGTTCCGCGCCCAGACGGACCTTGCGTTCGGCAGCTACTGGGATCAGGAGGCGGGAAAGGTCAAGACGGTCTATCGGGACTTGGCCCCCCGTACCACCGCCGCTCTTGCCCGCTGGGTGGTCGATGCCTACGCCCGCCTCGTCGGCCATGTCGTCGCCTGGGATCGGCAGGAACGGACCCGACAGGCCGAAGCCACCGCTACCACCAACGCCCTCGTCACCATCGCCGACACCCAGGTTCCTGCCGCAGTGACCCAGGAGGGCAAGGTTTACTTCTCCCCGAAAGCCATCTGCGAAAGCCTGGGGATCGACTGGTCCAGCCAGCGGGCCAAGATCATGACCGACGCGGTCCTTTCCTCAACCGTGGTGGAGATCACCATGGTTGCCCAGGACGGGAAGCAGCGCCTGATGACCATGCTCCCCAAGGAGATGGCCCCCGGCTGGCTGTTCACCATCAAGAAGGTCTCCCCCGAGGTTCAGGACAAGCTGAACCGCTTCCGCCTGGAGTGCTTCGTTGCCCTCGATACGTGGTTCAACAAGGGGCTGCGGAATGACGATGAGGTGATGGAAGCCTACCGCGTCCCCCAGTCCTACAAGGAAGCCCTGCTCGCCCTGGTCGCCGCCGAGGAGGAGAAGGAACGGTTGGTCCTGGAGAACCAGAAGCTCCTGCCGAAGGCCGACGCCTGGACCCGCCTGTGTGACGCAGACGGGGCGATCACGTCTTCCGTTCTTGCCTCCACCATCGGAGTTCGTTCCGCCCAAGCCTTGCACACGTTCCTACATGAGCGCGGCATTATCAGGCCCATGCGCACCCGTGCGGGAAAGAACGCCGGATGGCTACCGACTGCCGCCTATTCCGAAAAGGGTTACCACCGCACCACGACCGAGGAACACGGCGGGATTGTTAGACATCACACCCGTTGGACCCCTGCCGGAGCAGCCTTCATTGCTGAACTGATGAAGGCGAAAGAAGCCTGACGGCTTATCCACCTATCCCTCCCAAACAAAAAGGGCTGATGCCGCATGGTGTCGGCCCTTTTGTTTTCTTAATCCGCCCCCTCAACTGTCCATAAAAAGGATCATCCGGCCATGACCGAAGTGAAACTTTACAACCCCCGTTCCCACGCTACCCGTACCGGCAAGTTCCGCCTGACCCCATACCAGTATCACCGCCTGGGGGTGCTTCTCTCCCGGTATAGCGCCCTTATCGGTCGGGAAGTCTCTCAATCCGTGGTCTTTGCCCGTGCCACGGACCTTCTTACCGACCACCTCGAAGCCCTGCTGTCGGCCCACTCCATGGAGGCCGTCAGGGACACCGAGCTTGCTGCGTTACATCGGGCGATGGGGTGACGAGATGTGTATCGTAATCCCTGCCGCCGCAGTCATGTGGGCCTCTCTCGCACTGACCGCCGTGAGTACCGCTGCGAGTATCTATAGCCAGATGCAGACGACTGCGGCGAACGAGAAGTATCAACGGGATCAGGCGGACGCTCAGAACAAATACATGGAGCAGAATGCTAAGGCGGCTAACTCAGCCTTCTTTGACAAGACTGCGGCAGAGAACAACCGCATGGTTCAGGAACAGCAGTCCGCCGCCGAAAAGATTGACGCCGACCGTAGAGAGGCTGATCGAACGGCAGGAACAGCGTTTGCCTCTGGAGAGGCGTTCGGCTCCACTCTTGTCTCTGGCATCTACCGAGAACACGCCAGAACCAATAACCAGTTGAAGACAAACCTCACCTGGGAACAGCAGCAAGCGAAGCTGAACATTGAAGGCTACCGCTCCGAAGCTCTTGATCGTGTCAACTCGGTTCGGTCCTATATCCCGCAGCCGGTTCAACAGCCTAATTATCTGGGTAGCCTAGCTCAGTTTGGCTCGTCTGCTCTTGGGAGCTATACCGATTACATGCGGAATGAAGCGATATGGGGTGACAAGGCAAAAGGAGGCCAGCCGAAAGCACCGGCAGACCCCGCGAAATGAGGCGCTGACAGGAGTGCCCCGCTTGGTCTTCAGGCGGGCACCCTCTCACGCCTCCACCTCAACAGATCATGGTGCCCCCGCTGGGAAACTGGCGGGGGTGCCCACCTCCACTTGGACCCCCAGACATGGCAGAAATCATGAACCGTCAGGAGGCGGCTGCATTCTTGCGCGTGTCTACGCGACAGCTAGACCGCCTCAAGCTCCCCCGCTCTTATGTTGGCCGAAGTCCCCGCTTCCTCCGTGCCGACCTCGTCGCCTTCCTCGCCAACAACGCCGTCCTGCCCGTTGAGGAATTCACCCCGTCCATTCCCCTCCGACCGGTCCTCAACCGGCGCAAGGGCAACCTCGGGGGCGACTGGCTCCGCTCTCGGCTGGCCGCCCTCCAGTAGGTCAATCGCCGCATCGAAGGCGTCGGGGGCGAGGTGAGCATAGCGCATGGTCATCTGAATGCTGGCGTGTCCCAGCAACTTGGAGACCGTCAACAGGGGAACCCCGCGCATCACAAGGCGGCTGGCGAAAGTGTGCCGTAGGTCGTGAAGGTTCACGTCCTCCAGTCCAACACGCTTGCGGGCGGTATCCCAGGTGCCGAACGGATTGTTGAACGGGATCGCCTTACCCCGTCTTGTCCCGTCGTCCCCCACACCACCCCGCCCTACAGGCCGATAGAGGAAGACCCGACTTTCTCCCTCGGGGCATTCCGCCTTCAGCCGACGAAGCATCTCCTCCACCCGCGTGGACAGAGGGACACCGCGAGGCTTGCCGCTCTTGGTCTCCATGAAGCGGACTGCGGCGCGGGGCTTCCGGTCAAGGTCAACATCCGTCCAGATCAACAGGGTTGCCTCCCGCAGCCGTGCCCCCGTGTCCATCAGGAACACCACGAGGTCGCGGAGGTGTGGGGCGCAGACGGGGAGAAGCTTCTTCTCCTCGTCCTCCGTCAACCACCGATACCGGGCATTGTCCAGGGGCAGGAGCTTGATGGTCGGAACCACGGCCAGGGTGCCCCATTCATCCTTCGCCTTCCTCAGGATGGCCTTGATCGTGGCGAGGTAGCGGTTGACCGTGGCGGGGGCTTTCTTCTCTGCAAGCAGGCTGTCCTTGTAGTCCGCCAGGACACGGGCCGACAGCTTGGCGATAGAGGTTGAGGCCCCCAGCCCCTGCCGTATCTGGTTCAGGGCGTACAACTCCCGCGTGGCAACGCCCTTGTTGCCCTTGGGGACGATTACGCCGTCATAGTAGCGGTCAATGGCCTCCCCGAGGCTCATGTCAGCCACCTTGCCCAGCAGGATCTGTTCCTTCAGTTCCTGCCGCAGGAGGCGTTCCCGTTCCTCCGCATCCCGCTTCTTGGTCATGCCGCTGGACTGGCGGACCTTGTGGCCCTTGTAGGTGAACTCAATGAACCAGAAGGGTGAACCCTCGCGCTTGAACACGGCCATTCCTGCGTCCTCCCGTGCGAGTGACAACACACAAAATCACACACAAGGCAGGATCGCACACACAGCAGCACACAGCAAGAAGGCCCCCGAAGGGGCCTCCCGAAATCACCTAACCTATTGAAACATCACTCCCACTCGATCGTCCCCGGCGGCTTGCTGGTCACGTCGTAGGTGACGCGGTTGATGCCCTTGACCTCGTTGATGATCCGGTTGGCGACGCGGCCGAGGAAGGCCATGTCGAACGGATAGAAATCGGCGGTCATGCCGTCGGTCGAGGTGACGGCGCGCAGGGCGCAGGCGTAATCGTAGGAGCGCGAGTCTCCCATCACGCCGACGGTGCGGACCGGCAGCAGGACGCAGAACGCCTGCCAGATCACGTCGTACAATCCGGCCTTGCGGATTTCGTCGAGATAGATCGTGTCGGCCTGACGCAGGATGTCGAGCCGCTCGCGGGTCAGTTCCTGGCCGGGAATGCGGATGGCGAGGCCGGGACCGGGGAAGGGATGGCGGCCGACCATGTCGTCGGGCAGGCCGAGTTCGCGGCCAAGCGCGCGGACCTCGTCCTTGAACAATTCGCGCAACGGCTCGACCAGTTTCATATTCATCCGGTCGGGCAGGCCGCCGACATTGTGGTGGCTTTTGATCGTCACCGACGGGCCGCCGGTGAAGCTGACCGATTCGATCACGTCGGGATACAGCGTGCCCTGGGCCAGGAAGTCGGCGCCGCCGATGGCGCGGGCTTCTTCCTCGAACACGTCGATGAAGGTGGCGCCGATGATCTTGCGCTTCTTCTCGGGATCGGTCTCGCCCGCCAGCTTGGCCAGGAACAGGTCCGAGGCGTCCTTGTGCACCAGCCGGATGTTGAAGCGGTCGCGGAACACCTTGACCACCTGCTCGGACTCGCCCGCCCGCATGAAACCGGTATCGACGAAGACGCAGGTGAGCTGATCGCCGATCGCTTCGTTCAGCAGCGCTGCCACCACCGAGGAATCGACCCCGCCCGACAGGCCGCAGATCACCCGGCCGCTGCCGACCTGGGCGCGGACCTTCTCGATCTCCTGGGCGCGGAAGGCCTTCATCGTCCAGTCGCCCGGGCAGCCGCAGATGCGATGGACGAAGTTCGACAGCAATTCGCGCCCGTTCGGGGTGTGGACCACTTCGGGGTGGAACTGGACGCCATAGAAATGGTGGTGGTCGTCGGCGATGGCGGCGAACGGCGCGCCTTCCGAAGCGGCGACGACGCGGAAGCTGGGCGGCAGCACGGTGACGCGGTCACCGTGGCTCATCCACACCGGGAACTGGGCGTTGGCCGAGGAAATACCGTCGAACAGGGCACAGGGGGCGATCTGGGTGACGATGGCGCGGCCGAACTCGCGGTGATGACCGGATTCGACGCTGCCGCCCAACTGGGCACACATCGTCTGCTGGCCGTAGCAGATCCCCAGCACGGGCAGGCCCATCGTGAACAAGTCGTCAGGCGCGCGGGGCGATCCGGCCTCGGCCACCGAGGCGGGCCCGCCCGACAGGATCACGCCCTTGGGGGCGAAAGCCCGAATCGAGTCCGCTGTCACCCGGTTGAACGGGTGAATCTCGCAATAGACTCCGGCTTCGCGGACACGGCGGGCGATCAGCTGCGTGACCTGGGAGCCAAAATCAACGATCAGGATACGGTCGGACATGTTTCCTCCGGGCGATGAGGCGGGGGACTTTAACCGAAGGCATCGGCGTCCGACAAGCCGCCCCGCACGGCATTGCCTGTTCCCAGCGCATATGTGGTCAGCCGGTCGTATTCGGCACCCCCCTGTCCCAACCGGCTTTGGAACAGAGTGAACCGATCCACCGCCAGAGTCTCGGGCGGCGGCAGCGTTTCAAGCCAGCGTTGCACCCGCTCGGGCGTTGCCCCCGCCGAGAGCCGGGCCAAGGTGATGTGAGGGACGAAGCGCCGGGGTTCGGGCGGCAAACCGGCGCGGATCGAGGCCGCCTCGACCCGCCGCGCCAACAGGTCCAGCGCCTCCGACCGTTCGATTCCCCGCCACAGCGCGTGGGCGCGCCTGCGGCTGCCGAACAGTCCCAGCCCGCCCAGGGTCAGGGTGAACGGGGCCTGCTCGACCCGGCAAAGTGCGTCGTGGAGATCCTCGGCGCTGGTCTCGTCGATCTCGCCTGCGAACCGCAGCGTCAGATGCAGGTTGCGCGGCTCGATCCATCTTGCTCCGGGCACGCCGCCATTGCTCGCCGTCAGACGCTCTGCCAGATCGGGCGGCAGATCGAGGCCGACGAACAGCCGGATCACGGATGCCGTGCCCCCGTCCGCGCGGCGTGGCGGTCGAGCAGAGTCCGGACCGAGGGCAGGATGCGGGCGACGATGACGTCGATTCCGGCGGCGGTGGGGTGCAGCCCGTCCGGCTGGTTCAGATCGGGATGGCCCGCGACGCCGTCGAGATAGAACGGATAGAACACTGAACCGTGGGCCTTGGCGAGGCGGGGGAACAGACCGTTGAAGTCGGACTCGAAGGCTTTGCCGTAATTGGGCGGGGCCAGCATCCCGGCCACCAGCACGCCGATCCCGGCCTTGTCGAGCCGGGTCAGAATCTGGTCGAGATTGGCCTCGGTCAGCTTGGGATCGATCCCGCGCAGCCCGTCATTGGCGCCCAGTTCGACGATCGCCAGATCGGGCTTTTCCGCCAGCGCCCAATCCAGCCGGGCCAGTCCTCCGGCGGTGGTGTCGCCCGAGACCCCGGCATTGATCACCCGCACGTCGCGGCCCTCGGCCCGCAAGGCCCGCTCCAGCCGGACCGGAAAAGCGGCATCGGCGGGCAGGCCATAGCCCGCGGTCAGCGAATCCCCCAAGGCGACGATCCGCACCGGGGCAGGGGGCGGAGCCGCCGCCCACGCCGGGGGCAGGACGGGTCCGGCCAGAAAGGTGCAAAGACATCCCAAGAGGACGCTGCGGCGTGTCACCATTGTTCGTCTCCCTGAACCGGCTTTCGCTCATGATCCGACGAAATGCCGGTGAAGGGAAGGCGAACGGTTATTTATGGTGCGAGGAGTTGTCGGTGGTCAGGCCGCCGATCGCGGCACCCGCCGCGCCGCCGAGCAGGGCGGCCCCCAGCACCGGGCCACCAGCGACATAGGCGATGCTGCCACCGGCCGCGGCACCGATGGCACCGCCGGACAAGGCGCGCTGTTCCCACCGCTTCATGTCGGAGCAGCCGGTGCCGCCAATCAGGATCAGGGACATGGCAAGGACAATGGCAATTGGTCTCATCGGGGGCCTCTTCGATCTGGAGGGGACCGAAGCCAATCTGACGCCGGGACCGTGGCGAATCTATGATCGGGGTCACGGATGAGACGGGGCGGGGAGGGCACGCCGTGGCGGTTAAAGCGCGGCGAGACGGTCGGTGACGTCCGGCAACGACACGGCATCGTGGATTTCAATGCCGTGCTCAGGCGTCTTGGTCGCGATCAAAACCGGTTCGAGCGTATCGCCGCAGAAATAGAAGGCGACATCCGCCAACTCGGTGAACCAGGGCATCTGGTCGAGCGAAGACAGGCGACGACTGCGGATTTTGTCGGGATCGACGCCATGGCCTCCCTCCTTGACTCGCGTCTCGACGCGCCTGATCGCCAGATCGGCCGACGACAGGGCGATATAGACAAAGCCGAATGCCATTCCGGCGCTTTTGGCGGCAAGCACCCGCCGTCGGAACTTGTCGGTGGAGAGAACCGTTTCGACCGCGACGGATTTACCCGAGGCGATCATGCGGTCGACTTCGCTATCGACCCATTGCGCGGCCTTACGGTTGGCCTGCATCCGCTCTTGGTCATCGACATCGAACGTTCCGCCCAAGCGGTCGCGGGTCACGTCGTCGGGGTTGAGGAAACGGCAATCCTCGCCCAGCATTGCGGCCAGCTTCGGTTGCAGCGTACTTTTCCCCGCGCCGTTATGGCCGGCGATGATCCAGAACCAAGTTTGCATTGATTAGCGGGTCTTGCGCGCGGCCTTGGGCGGGGGAACAACGTCAACGCCCTCATCACCCAGATGATAGACCTCGATCCCGGCGGCGTGCTGCCGATCGACGGCGTGGGAAACGGCTTGGCGGAATCCTTCGGTCAGTTTGCGCGCAAAGTCCGGCGACGAAACGTCTTCAAGCGAGGGCAACCGCGACGATGCCGGTTTTTCGGAGCGATCCTTCGAGTTCGTTGGGGTTTCCATTAATGCCAACATCGAAAATGATACCTTCAGATTAGAGTGGCCCTCAACGGCAAGCGATTCAATAGGGAGGCGGCCGCAACTTTCGCGGAAAACTTCTCCTTATAGTTCCAATCTTAGTATCGCGTATAGCAAAAATTCAAGACGAATCGATTTTACACAACTAAAAAGCCCCGGCGGTGTCCCGCCGGGGCTTTTCCGAACCATGTCCGATCGGACCGGTCGAAGAGACTAGTTCTTCGACTTGTCGACCAGCTTGTTCTTGGCGATCCAGGGCATCATCGCGCGCAGCTTCTCGCCGATCGCTTCGATCTGATGCTCGGACTGGATGCGACGGGTCGCCTTGAAGCTCGGCTGACCGGCCTTGCATTCCAGCATCCAATCGCGGACGAAGCGGCCGGACTGGATGTCCTCGAGGGCGCGCTTCATCTCGGCCTTGGTTTCTTGGGTGATGATGCGCGGGCCGGTGACGTAATCGCCGTATTCGGCGGTGTTGCTGATCGAGTAGCGCATGTTGGCGATGCCGCCTTCATAGATCAGATCGACGATCAGCTTCACTTCGTGCAGGCACTCGAAATAGGCCATTTCCGGCGCGTAACCGGCTTCGACCAGGGTCTCGAACCCGTACTGGATCAGCTTGGTCAGGCCGCCGCACAGCACCACCTGCTCGCCGAACAGGTCGGTTTCGCATTCCTCGCGGAAGGTGGTCTCGATGATGCCGGACCGGCCGCCGCCGATGGCGGAGGCATAGGACAGCGCCAGTTCAAGGGCGTTGCCGGTCGAGTTCTGCGCCACCGCGACCAGACAGGGGACGCCGCCGCCCTTCAGGTATTCGCCGCGCACGGTGTGGCCGGGGCCCTTGGGGGCGACCATGAACACGTCGAGGTCGGCGCGCGCCTCGATCAGCTTGAAATGGATGTTGAGGCCGTGGGCGAAGACCAGCGCCGCACCCTGCTTCAGGTTGGGGGCGAGGTCGGCGTAGTACAGCTCGGCCTGAAGTTCGTCGGGGGTGAGGATCATCACCACGTCGCCCCAGGCGGCAGCCTCGGCCGGGGTCAGAACCTTGAGGCCCTCGGCCTCGGCCTTCTTAATCGTAGACGAACCGGCGCGCAGCGCCACGGCCACTTCCTTGACGCCGGAATCGCGCAGATTGAGGGCGTGGGCGTGGCCCTGGCTACCATAGCCAACGACGACAACCTTCTTGCCCTTGATCAGATTGACGTCGGCATCCCGGTCATAATAGACGCGCATTTGAGTTCCCCGTGTGCTTTCGCGAGCTGGAAATATCACTGGCGGCGGACCATACAGGTCTCCAACGCATCTGGCAAATGCATGCGTTCGGGAGCGGTCTGCCGTTCCGGTTCCGCGAACCATACCCCTCCCGCCCGCGTCCCGCCACGGATTTTCGCGGTCGTCCGCCCCAGATGATTTCGTGCTTTCGGCCAGAGCCCGGTTCGGCCAATATTCGGCCGCATGACCGATCCCTTCGCCCTTGACGACGACGCGGCCCTGGCCCCGCCGTCCGCCCCCGCTGTCGCCGGTCCGGTGCCGGTGCCGCCCGACGCTCCCTGGCTGGTCGGCCTCAATCCCGAGCAGTTGACGGCGGTGACCAGTCTCGACGGTCCGCTGCTGGTTCTGTCCGGGGCGGGAACCGGCAAGACCAAGGTGCTGACGGCGCGGCTGGCGCAATTGCTGGCCTCGCGCCGGGCCCAGCCCTGGCAATGTCTGGCGGTGACCTTCACCAACCGCGCCGCCCGCGAAATGCGCGAGCGTGTCGCCGCCCTGGTCGGTCCGGCCGCCAACGATTTGTGGCTGGGCACCTTTCACTCGCTGTGCCTGAAGATTTTACGCCGTCATCCCGAGGCGGTCGGGCTGGTGCCGGACTTTACCATCCTCGATGCCGACGACCAGCTTCGTCTGCTGAAGAAGGTGATGGAGGACGAGCGGATCGACCCCAAGACCACCCCGCCCCAGGCGCTGATGGGAGCGATCCAGCGTTGGAAGGATCAGGCGTTGACGCCGGACAAGGTCGGCGCGGCCCAGGCGGGCGATCTGGCCGGAGGCCGGGCGGTCCATCTCTACCGGCTGTATCAGCAGCGGCTGAAAAGCCTGAACGCCTGCGATTTCGGCGATCTGCTGCTCCATGTGCTGACCCTGTTCCTGTCCGACGAGGCGGTGCTGCGCTCGTGGCAGGACCGGTTCCGCTATCTGCTGGTCGATGAGTACCAGGATACCAACGTCGCTCAATATCTGTGGCTGCGCCTGCTGGCGCGGCGGCATCACAATATCTGCTGCGTCGGCGACGACGATCAGTCGATCTATTCCTGGCGCGGGGCCGAGATCGGCAACATCCTGCGCTTCGAGAGCGACTTTCCCGGGGCCAAGATCGTCCGGCTCGAGCGCAATTACCGCTCGACCCCGCATATCCTGTCCGCCGCCTCGGGCCTGATCGCCCATAATGGCGGACGGCTGGGTAAGACGCTGCGGCCCGGATTGGAGCACGATCCCGAACGGGTCGAGAAGATCCGCACCCGCGCGGTGTGGGACGGCGAGGCCGAGGCGCGGATGGTGGTCGAGACGATCGAGACCTATCAGCGCCAGGGCGAGCCGCTGGCCAGCATGGCGATTCTGGTCCGGGTCGGCTTCCAGACCCGCGAGTTCGAAGAGCGGCTGATCGCGACCGGAGTGCCCTATCGGGTGATCGGCGGGCCGCGCTTTTACGAGCGGGCCGAAATCCGCGATGCCCTGGCCTATCTGCGACTGGTGCAATCGCCCGCCGACGGTCTGGCGTTCGAGCGGATCGTCAACACCCCCAAGCGCGGATTGGGCGAGGCGGCGCTGCGCGATGTTGCGGTTTATGCCCGCGAGCACGATCTGCCGCTGCTCGAAGCCTCGCGTCGGCTGGTCGAGACCGATCTGCTGAAGCCCCGGCCGCGCAAGGCGCTGGCCGCCTTCGTCGCGGATGTCGCCCGCTGGCGCTCGTTGCTCGGCAGTATGCCCCAGGACGAACTGACCGCGACGATCTTGGACGAATCCGGCTATGTCGCGATGTGGAAGGCCGACAAGGCCGCCGACGCCCCCGGCCGGGTCGACAATCTGAAGGAACTGGTGGCGGCGATCGCCGAATACGAGTCGCTGGGCGCCTTCCTCGAACATGTCGCCCTGGTGATGGAAAACGACGCCAAGGCCGAGGGCGACCGGGTGGTGGTAATGACCCTGCACGGGGCCAAGGGGCTGGAATTCGACAGCGTGTTCCTGCCCGGCTGGGAAGAGGAAATCTTCCCCCACCTCCGCGCCCTCGAGGAAAGCGGCGATAAGGGGCTGGAGGAAGAGCGTCGCCTCGCCTATGTCGGGCTGACCCGGGCCAGGCGGCGGGTGCTGATCAGCTTTGCCGCCAACCGCCGCGTCTATAATCAGTGGAAGACCCAGCTTCCCAGCCGCTTCCTGGCCGAACTGCCCGAGGCCGATGTCGAGCGCGAGGCCGATCGCGGCCTGTTCGCGGGCGGGGCTCCGACCGATTATTCGGCGCAGCATCTGGCCGAGCCCCGCTCGACCTGGAGCTATCCGGCCCGCCGGTCGTCTTCGTCATCCGCAGCCGCGTCCGCGCCCGCCACCCGCTCCGTCAGCGCCTTCAAGCCTGGCGCGCGGGTGACCCACGACCGCTTTGGCGACGGCACCGTTCTGGCGGTCGAAGGCCATACCCTTCACGTCGCCTTCGACGGGGCCGGAACCCGTACCCTGATCGACAGCTACGTCACCGCCCTGTGACCACGGAGACCCTGAATACGATGCCTCCCGCCTTTCCCGAGATCTGGCGTCTGCGCCTGACCGTCACCCCCGAGACCCTGGCTCCGTTCGAAGCGGTGTTCGACCTCTATGCCGAGGCGGTGACGATGTTCATGGAAGATCGCACCGGCATGTCCGACGGCGATTGTCCGTGGTTCCTCGAAGGCTTTTCCCGCACGCCGCCCGACCGCGCCACCGTGATCGCCGGTCTGTCGGCGGTCGCCGCCGCCAATGGGGTCGAGGTGCCGCCGCTGGAGATCGAGCGGGTGCCGGGAATCGACTGGGTTCTCGCCAATTTGCGCGACTTCCCGCCGATTGCCGCCGGGCGCTTCTTCGTCCACGGCTCGCATTGGCGAGGCAAGCCGCCGCAGGGCTCGATCGCGATCGAGATTGACGCCGGGACCGCGTTCGGCTCGGGCGAGCATGCCACCACCCGGGGCTGTCTGCTCGCGCTCGACATGCTGGCCCGCCGCCGCCGCCGTCTCCGCGTGCTCGATCTCGGCGCGGGATCGGGGATTCTCGGCATCGCCGCCGCCAAGGTGTGGGCGTCGCGGGTTCTGTGTACCGACATCGATCCGCCCGCCGTCCGGGTGATGGCCGCCAATGCCGCCAACAATCAGGTTCGGTCCCGGGTCCGCGCCTGTGTCAGCGACGGCTATCGCAATCCGCTGGTGGGCCGGGGCGCGCCCTATGATCTGGTGTTCTCGAACATCCTGGCCCGGCCGCTGTGCCGTTTCGCTCCCGATCTGGCCGCCCACCTTGCCCCGACCGGTCTGGCGGTGCTGTCCGGTCTGCTGGAACGTCAGGAGCGGCGGGTGATGGCCTGTCACGAGGCGCAGGGCCTGCGGCTGAAGCAGCGTATCCTCGTCGATGGCTGGGCGACCCTGGTGATCGGGCGGTAACGACGGGAGCAGGGGAGGGGGGAGAGCGGACTTTCCCCCCTCCAATCCGTCAGGCCCGGACACCGGCCAGGAACGAATCGACCTCGCGCGACAGGGTGGCCGAATTGTCGGCCAGCGCCGACACCGCCTGCAACAGCTCTTCCGAGCCGGTGCGGACCTGTCCGACGATGCCGCCCATCTTGCCGACCGTATCGGTGACCTCGCCGGTGCCGGTCGAGGCCTGCTGGATGCTGCGGGCGATTTCGGCGGTGGCGGCCGATTGCTGCTCGACCGCCGAGGCGATTCCGGACGAGATGCCGTTGATTTCCTCGATCACGTTGGCAATCGCCCCGATGGCTCCGACCACGTCGTCGGTGGCGCCCTGAACCGCGCTGATCTGCGCACCGATTTCCTCGGTCGCCTTGGCGGTCTGGTTGGCGAGATGTTTGACCTCGCCCGCGACGACGGCAAAGCCCTTGCCCGCTTCGCCCGCGCGGGCCGCCTCGATGGTGGCGTTCAGCGCCAGCAGGTTGGTCTGGGCGGCAATGTCGTTGATCAGGCTGACGACGGCTCCGATCCGGCGGGCGGATTCGGACAATTGCTTCACCATCGTATCGACCCGTTGCGCGTCCTCGACCGCCACGCGCGAGATCGACGAGGATTTCTGGACCTGACTGGCGATCTCGTGGATCGAGGCCGACAATTCCTCGGCCGCCGCCGCGACGGTTCCGACATTGCCCGAGGTCATTTCGGCCGAGCGGGCCAGATCGGCGGCGCGGCTATCGGCTTCGCGCGAGGCTCCGGCCAAAGATTGCGAGATGCCGCGCAGACGTCCCGCCGCCTGATTGACGGTATCGACGACGCCCTTGACCCCGCGTTCGAAGCTGTCGGCGGTGGCGACCAGCCCGGCCCGGCGTTCGCTTTCGGCGCGGGCCTTGGCGGTCTGTTGCTCGGCCTGGAGTTGGTCGGCGCGGATCAGTCCATCCTTGAACACCCGGACCGAGCGGACCAGCGCGCCGATTTCGTCGGCTTGTTCGTTGGCGTCGATCTCGACGCTGCGATCCCCGGCGGCCAGCGCCTCGGTCGCCTTGGTCAGACGGCCAAGCGGAACCAGAACCGCGCGGGCGATCAGCCAGGCCAACAGCGAGAAGGCGGCGGTTACCGCGATATAGAGCAGCGATCCCAGGGTGAAGGTGTCGGACAGCGCGTGCTCTTCGGTCGTGAACGCGGCCGCGATGTCGCGCTGGAGCCCCTGATCGACTCTTTCGACGGCGTCCAGCACCTTCGATCCGGTCGTGTCGATCGCGTCGTCGAGGTGGGCAAAGACGGATTCGTCGGCCCGGTCGCGGATCGCGCGGGGCAAATCCTCGACGGCCAGGACACGCAACCGCTCGGCATCGGCGGGCAGGGCGGCGGCGGCGGCCCGTTCTTCGGGGGTGCTGACCAGATGCTGGGCCGCCTTAGCGACGTCGGCCAGTTTGCGGGCGGTTTCGGTTAAGGTGGCCAGCCGTTCGGGCGAAACCGCCCCCTCGCCCCGATCGACGATCGCGTCCATTGCCGCCAGATTGAGCGTCAGAAGATCAATCCGCGCCTGGGTCAGCAATGACCCGTCTTTGAATTTATGTTCCAGCTCGATCCGGGCATGATCAACGGTGTGATTGGTGTACCAGATAATTCCACCCAAAGCGGTCAGTCCCAGGCAGGCTAAAGCCCACAGGACGATAAAACGCATACGGATCGTCATGTGCATCGACCGGTTCCTCCCCGCTCGCCGGGGATGGTCCGCCGGCATTGATTTCGCTGACCTTGATATGGGGCTCGTTACGACTGTTGCCCTAGCTTAACCCTGCCCCATGCCGATGGCATATATTTATCGAACTAAGCCCCTTATTTTCTTGCGGGTTTCCGCGACAGTTTGTTACAGAAGATGAAGATGCGAACGGATATCATTCGCGACAGAATCGGGCGAGGAGCACATGGAAGCAAATAAGGGAACGAGTCCGGCTGCGGCGGACGTGGCGCGCGGCGGAAAAGCCGGTGTTCGCGCTCTGCTGGGGCTGATGGCGGTGGTGGGCGGACTGGCGTCGCTTCCGGCCCAGGCCCAGGAAGAAGAGGCCAAGGGCTTTTGGCAGCGCGACACCCTGACCGGCGATTGGGGCGGGGTCCGCTCCAGCCTGGAAGAAAGGGGCATCTCGGTGTCCGCCACCTATACCGGCGAAGCGCTGGGCAATGTCAGCGGCGGCCTGCGCCAGCGCGCGGTTGCCTCGGGTCTGCTTCAGGCCGATGTCGAAGCCGACCTGGAAAAGGCGATCGGGTGGCAGGGTGGTCTGTTCCACTTCACCGGCCTGTACACGCATGGTCGGTCGCTCAGCGGCAATTTCCTCCAGAATTGGATTCCGTCGCGCGACATCGAGACCTCGCCCAGCACCCGTCTGTTTGCCCTGTGGTTGCAGCAGAGCTTCTTCGAGGACATGGTCTCGTTGAAGGCCGGTGTCGTGCCGATGCAGGAAGAGTTCTTCAATTCCGAATATGCCGCCAACCTGATCGGCAGCCCGTTCGGATGGCCCGGCTCGTTCGCCCTCAATTACCCGAGCGGCGGCGGCTATCCCGTTTCCGGCCCCGGTACCCGCCTCAAGGTGAAGCCGACCGAGAATCTGGCGATTCTCGCCGCTGTGTTCAGCGGCGACACCGTTCCCGGCGCGGCGGATTCCCGTCCTGAAGATCCCACCCGGCGCAATTCCTCCGGCACCGATTTCTCGCTGGAATCGCCGACCTGGTTCGGCGAAGTCCAGTACGGGATCAATCAGGAAAAGGAGGCCACCGGCCTCGCCTCGATGATCAAGGTCGGCGGTTGGTACCATAACCACGGCTATAACGACCTTCGTTACGCCGATAACGGTCAGTCTCTGGCGCTGATGCCCGACGGAACCCCGACCCAGCGTCATCAGGGCAATTGGGCCGCCTATGCGATCCTCGATCAGATGCTGTGGCGTCGCCCCGGCGAAGCGGGCGGCGGGCTCGGCTTCTTCGTCCGCGGCACCTTGATGCCCGACGATCGCAATCAGGCCCCCTATTACGTCGATACCGGTCTGGTGCTGAATGGGACCTTCGAAGGCCGCGACGACGACGTCGCCGCGATCGGCTTCGCCTATGCCGGGGCCAGCGATCGTCTCGCCGGCCTGGACGCCGACCGCCGCGCCGCTGGTCTCACCACTGCGGGCGATCACGATTACGAGGCGATGCTGGAAGTCAGCTACCGCTACAAGGTCACCCCGTGGATGACCCTGGTGCCGGACGCCCAGTACATCATGCATCCGGGCGGGACCAGCGATTACGTCGATGCCAACGGCGAGACGATCAAGGATGCCGTCATCCTCGGTCTGCGCACGGTTCTTACGCTGTAATACCGGCGACCGTGTTCGCCGGTACAGCCGCCATTGCGGCGGCGGCCAAGGGCGCGGATGCGCCCGCCCGGCGAGGGACATTACGGCGGCTCAATTGATTGAGCCGCCGGTATAATCCGACGCGCGTTTGGTGGCGTGCGGAAGATGGGGCGTCCGGAGCAAATCCTCCGGACGCCCTTTTTTATTTACTCGCGGTAGCGGGCGACCATCTGCCCGGCCCAGCCCAGCAGCAGGACGGCGAACAGGGTCAGAATCCCCAGCGCGGCGAGGGCGTCGCCGGTCAAGCCGCTCTGGCGCAACGCGATATTGGCGTGGGTCAGCGGCAGCAGGTGCAGCGGGGCGGACAGCCAGGATGGCAGGCTGGCCAGCGGAAAGAAGGTGCCGCAGAAGAACCCCATCGGGGTAATCAGGAAGTTGGTGTAGGTGGTGTGCTCCTCGGTGCTGCGGGTCTTCAGCCCGATCACCATCCCCAGGGCGGAAAACAACGAGGTTTCCAGCAACAAGGCGAGCGGAATCGCGGCGGTGGGCTCGGGGCGCCATCCCGCGGCCAGCCCGACCAGCCCGACCAGGATCGCGGCGAACAGGCCGCGCGCCATTCCGGCGGCGACGGTGCCCGCGACCACCGCCAGCGGCGAGACCGGGGCCAGCATGATGATCTGCCAGGTCCGGTGATAGAAACGGGCGATATTGATCCCGCTGGCGACCCAGGTGAAGGCGTTGTGCATCGCCGCCATTCCCATCAGCCCCGGCACCAGAAAGGTCAGGTAATCGCCGCCGTCGATCCTGACCTGGCGCCCCAGTCCCAGCCCGAACACCACCAGATACATCAGCGGCGTCACCAAGGCGGCGACGACGAAGGTCGGCCGGGCCAGCTTGGCGCGGTAGAGTTGGATCTCGCGCTGGAAGATCGGACCGGCTCCGGACAGCGGACTCATGCTGCTTCTCCGTCCGTCTGCGCCAGGGCCACCACGACGTCTTCCAACCGCGCCGCGCCGAAACGGGCGGTCAACTCGGTCGGACTGCCGATCGCGACCAATCGGCCCCGGTCGATGATGCCGACCCGGCCGCACAGGTTTTCGGCCTCCTCGACATAATGGGTGGTCAGAACCACGGTGCAGCCCTGGTCGCGGATGTCGCGGATCAGCGCCCACAAATCGCGGCGGATCGCCGGGTCCAGCCCGGTGGTCGGCTCGTCGAGCAACAGCACGCGCGGGCGGGTCAGCAGGGCGCGGCCGATCACCAGCCGTCGCCGCATCCCCCCCGACAGCCCGTTGACCGGGCGGTCGGCCCGCTCGGCCAGCCCCAGCCGGGTCAGCATCGCCGCCACCGCTTCGTCGGCCGCGTCGATCCGGTGCAGCCGGGCGTGAAAGGACAGGTTCTGGCGCGGGGTCAGGTCGCGGTCGAGGTTGTTCTCCTGGAACACCACGCCGATCAAGCGCTTGACCTCGGCGGCTTCGGTGACGGTGTCGTGCCCGCCGACCGACAGCCGACCCGAATCCGGGCTGGCCAAAGTGGCGAGCAGCCGGACCAGGGTCGTCTTGCCCGCGCCGTTGGGACCGAGCAAGCCGAACGCTTCGCCCGCACCGATGGAAAGATCGAGTCCATCCAGCGCGGGCAGGATGCCATAGCGTTTGACCGCCGCCTCAACCCTGATCATCCGCCCATTCCTTCCTTGCCGATCCGACCGGGGCCAAGTCCTAGGTCATGCGCCGCCGTCGCGGCAATCGCAAAATGCGGTTTCGCATTGCTTTGCCGACCCATGATCCTGTTGACAGGACGACGGAAAACGGACTTCCTTGTCGTCTGGCAACGTGACGGCCGCGCTCTTGGCTGCCAGCGGGTGAACAGGGTCGAACAAATACATGGATCGTAATCGAGTCATCATCTTCGACACTACGTTGCGGGATGGCGAGCAATCGCCCGGCGCGTCGATGAACCAGGACGAAAAACTGCGGATCGCCCTGGCGCTGGAAGACATGGGCGTCGATGTGATCGAGGCCGGGTTTCCGATCGCGTCGAACGGCGATTTCGAGGCGGTCGAGGCGATCGCCCGCGTGGTGAGAAATTCGGTGGTGTGCGGTCTGGCCCGCGCCACCCGGGGTGACATCGAACGCTGTGCCGAGGCGATCCGCCCGGCGGCGCGCGGGCGGATCCACACCTTCATCTCCACCAGTCCGCTGCATATGAAGTACAAGCTTCAGATGGAGCCGGAGACGGTGCTGGGCCGGGTGACCGAGTCGGTGACCCTGGCCCGCTCGCTGACCGACGACGTTGAATGGTCGGCCGAGGACGGGTCGCGCACCGAGCCCGATTTCCTCTGCCGCTGCGTCGAAGCCGCGATCAAGGCCGGGGCGCGGACGATCAACATCCCCGATACCGTCGGCTATTCCGTTCCCGACGAATATGCCGCCCTGATCGCGCTGCTGATCAACCGGGTGCCCAACATTGATCAGGCGATCTTGTCGGTGCACTGTCACAACGATCTGGGGCTGGCGGTGGCCAACTCGCTGGCGGCGGTCGCCGCCGGGGCGCGTCAGATCGAATGCACCATCAACGGCCTGGGCGAGCGCGCTGGCAACGCCGCGATGGAAGAGGTGGTGATGGCGCTGCGGACCCGCGCCGACCGTCTGCCCTTCCAGACCGGTATCCGGACCGAGGCGATCACCCGGATCTCGCGGCTGGTTTCGACCATCACCGGCTTTGCCGTCCAGCCCAACAAGGCGATCGTCGGCAAGAACGCCTTTGCCCATGAATCCGGCATCCATCAGGACGGGGTGCTGAAGAACGCCCAGACCTACGAGATCATGACGCCGGACTCGGTCGGGCTGGTCCGCTCCAATCTGGTGATGGGCAAGCATTCCGGCCGCGCCGCGTTCCGCGCCAAGCTGCGCGATCTCGGCTACGACCTGCCCGACAGTGCGATCGAGGATTCCTTTGTCCGTTTCAAGGATCTCGCCGACCGCAAGAAGGACGTGTTCGACGAGGACATCGTCGCCCTGGTCGATGATGCGGCGGTGCGCGGCAACGACACGATCAAGTTTGTCTCGCTCGAAGTGCTGTGCGGTACCCGTCACCGTCCCCCCTCGGCCGAACTGGAGCTGACCATCGACGGCGACCTGCGCCGGGTCCGCGCCACCGGTGACGGGCCGGTCGATGCCACCTTCAACGCGATCAAGGCTCTGGTGCCGCATGACGCGCGCTTGCAGCTCTATCAGGTCAGTGCGGTTACGCAAGGGACCGACGCCCAGGCCGAGGTCACCGTGCGGCTCGAAGAGGACGGAAAGACCGTCAACGGCCAGGGCGCCGAAACGGATACTCTGGTTGCGTCGGCCAGGGCTTATGTCAACGCCTTGAACAAACTTATGGTCAAGCGGCAAAAAACCGCCCCTGACGCGGTCATGGCGTGATATAGCAGCGGCCATCAGGGACATATGAAACACCCGCGACACCGGGGGCACGGGCCTCTCGGGGGCGCGACATGAACGACATCGGATGTTGAGCGAGGGATTATGTTTCCGAACCTGACGGGGTGGTTTTCGGCCGACATGGCCATTGATTTGGGGACCGCCAACACCCTGGTCTATGTCAAGGGACGCGGCATCGTGCTCAACGAGCCGTCGGTGGTGGCTATCGCCGATGAAAAGGGCAAGAAAAAGGTGCTCGCCGTCGGTGACGAGGCCAAGATGATGCTGGGGCGCACCCCCGGTTACATCCAGGCGATCCGGCCGCTTCGGGACGGCGTCATCGCCGATTTCGAGGTCGCGGAGGAAATGATCAAACATTTCATCCGCAAGGTGCATAACCGTCGCTCTTTTGCCAGCCCGCTGGTGATCGTCTGCGTTCCCTCCGGATCGACCGCGGTCGAACGCCGCGCCATTCAGGAATCCGCCGAAAGTGCCGGAGCCCGTCGCGTGTTCCTGATCGAGGAACCGATGGCCGCCGCGATCGGTGCCGGTCTGCCCGTCACCGAGCCGACCGGCTCGATGGTGGTCGATATCGGCGGCGGCACCACCGAGGTCGCGGTGCTCTCGCTGGGCGGTATCGTCTATTCCCGCTCGGTCCGCGTCGGCGGCGACAAGATGGACGAGGCGATCATCGCCTATATCCGTCGCAATCATAATCTGCTGGTCGGCGAAGGCTCGGCCGAGCGGATCAAGAAGGAAATCGGCTCGGCCTGCCCGCCCGAGGATGGCGAGGGCCGCACGATGGAGATCAAGGGCCGCGACCTGATGAACGGCGTTCCCAAGGAACTGATCATCAGCGAGCGCCAGATCGCCGAAAGCCTGGCCGAACCGGTGGGCGCGATCATCGAAGCGGTCAAGGTCGCGTTGGAGCACACCGCGCCCGAACTGGCCGCCGACATCGTCGATAAGGGGATCGTGTTGACCGGCGGCGGCGCGCTGCTGGCCAATCTCGATTACGTCCTGCGTCATGCCACCGGCCTGCCGGTTTCGATCGCCGACGACCCGCTGTCCTGCGTCGCGCTGGGCACCGGGCGCGCCCTGGAAGAAATGCCCAAGTTGAAGAACGTGCTGACCAGCATGTACTAGGACTTTTGGATGGTGTAGAGTTGACTGTCGTCTTCCGGGAAGAGGGCGGCGGAACTCTCGTCATGGAGGATCGAGGTGAAGCAGTCGAGTGCGGCAGGTCGTCTCGCGACGTTGAGGCTGCTGGCGCATCGCTTTGCCTTCTTGATGCTGGCGGCGTCGGCCTTCGCCCTGATGATGCTGGGTAAGGCCGATATCGTTCTGGTCGAGCAGACCCGCGTGTTGGTCGTCGATGCCCTGGCCCCGATGCTGGAAGCGATGGCCCGTCCCGCCGCCACGGTGGCCCGCGTCACCTCGGGCGTTCACGAACTGGCCAATCTGCGCGCCGAGAACGCCCGCCTGCGTGAGGAAAACGCCCGCTTGATGCGCTGGCAGACGGTGGCGCGGCGGCTGGAGGCCGAGACGATGGTGCTCCACCAGCAATTGAACGTCGTTCCCGATCCCGATCCCGCTTTCGTTACCGCCCGCGTCATCGGCGATCTCGGTTCGGCCTTCGGCCATTCGATGCTGCTGGCCGCCGGATCGCGCGACGGCGTCCGCAAGGGCCAGGCGGTGATGTCGGGCGAGGCCCTGGTCGGCCATATCGCCGAGGTGGGCGTTCGCTCCTCGCGGCTGCTGCTGATCACCGACATCAATGCCCGCATCCCGGTGGTGATCGAATCGACTCGGACCCGCGCCATCCTGACCGGCGACAATTCGGCGCGGCCCCGGCTGAACTATATCGTCGGCAATCCGGCGATCAGCGTCGGCGACCGGGTGGTGACCTCGTCGTCGGGGGCGGCGTTCCCGCCCGGACTGCCGGTCGGCGTTGTCGTCTCGGTCGGCGAGGGTGGCTACCGGGTCGAACCGTTCGCCCGCCGCCACCAGCTTGAATTCGTCAGCATCGTCGATTACGGCCTGGGCGGCATCCTGCCGTTCGAGCGCGCTCCCCCCGATCGCCGTCGGCGGGGGAGGGAGGAGTGAAACCATCGGTCTGGGTCCGGATGGACACCTGGGTCCGTCATCTGATCCCGGCGACCGCCACCATTTTCCTGCTGTTGCTGACCGTGGTGCCGACTCGCCTGACCGTCTTTGCCGACATCGCCCCGATGTTGCCGCTGATGGGGGTCTATTACTGGGCGATCTATCGCCCCGATTTGCTGCCCGCCTGGCTGGCTTTCGCGATCGGCCTCTTGGGTGACATCGTCGGCGGGACGCCCTTGGGCGCCAACGCGCTGGTGCTGCTGCTGGTCCAGGGCACGGCGGCGGCGCAACGCCGCTTCTTTCTTGGCAAATCCTTCGCGGTGACGTGGTGGGCGTTCGGTCTGCTCGCCGCCGGGGCCATCGCGCTCGACTGGCTGCTGGTGACCCTGATCGTCGGGCGGGTCGTCGATCCGGCTCCGGTTCTGTTCGAATATCTGATGACGCTGTGCTGTTTCCCGCTGCTTACCTGGGTGTTGGCACGGACCCAGATGGCCTTCCTGCTGGACGTTTAGACGCCCGATGTATCACGATAATGACCGTGCCAAGCTGTTCTCGCGCCGGGCGATGATGCTGGCCGCCGGCAAGGCGACCCTGATCACCGGTCTGGCGGCGCGGATGTATTACCTCCAGGTGATGGAGGCCGACAAATATGCGATGCAGGCCGAGGACAACCGCATCACCACCCGCCTGCTGGCCCCGCCGCGCGGGCTGATCCTCGACCGCAACGGCGTTGCGATGGCGATCAACCAGCAGAATTACCGGGTGATGGTGGTGGCCGAGCAGACCCCGTCGCTCGATTACACCCTCGACGCGCTGGGCAAGATCATCGCCATCGGCGAGGGCGATCGCGCCCGCATCCACAAGGAAGCCCGCCGTCGCCGCAGCTTCGTTCCGGTCAGCGTCCGCGAGAATCTGACCTGGGAAGAGGTGGCCCGGGTCGAAATCAACGCTCCCGATCTGCCCGGCATCATCATTGATGTCGGCCAAAGCCGCTATTACCCGATGGAAAGCCTGGGGGCGCATATCCTCGGCTATGTCGCGGCGGTGTCGGAAAGCGATCTGACCGACGACCCGTTGGAGGAACTGCCCGGCTTTCGGATCGGTAAGGGCGGTGTCGAGAAGGTCTACGACATGGCGTTGCGCGGCCGGGCCGGGACGTCGTCGCTGGAGGTCAATTCGGTCGGCCGGGTCCATCGCGAACTGGAGCGCAAGGAGGGTGAGCCGGGGATTGACCTCAATCTGACCCTCGACATCCGTTTGCAGCAATACGCCGCTCAACGTCTGGGCGACGAGAGCGCGGCGGTGGTGGTGATGGACATCCTGACCGGTGACGTCATCGTGATGGCCTCGACTCCCTCGTTCGACCCCAACTCGTTCAATCGCGGCCTGTCGAACGAAGAATGGAAGGATCTGACCTCCAATCCCCGCTCGCCGCTGACCAACAAGGTGATCGCCGGGCAGTTCGCGCCGGGATCGACCTTCAAATTGCTGACCGCGCTGGCGGCGCTGGAATCCCGCGACATCACCCCCGACATGCGGGTGCTGTGCACCGGGCACTTGCAGTTGGGCAGCATCAAGTTCCATTGCTGGAAAAAGGAAGGTCACGGCTCGCAGGATCTGATCAGCGGCATCAAGAATTCCTGCGACGTTTATTTCTATGAAGTCGCCCGCCGGGTCGGCTTCGAAAAGATCGCCGAAATGGCCCGCCGCTTCGGTCTTGGCACCCAGACCGGTGTCGATCTGCCGTCCGAGCGGCCCGGCCTGATCCCCGATCGCGCCTGGAAGCGCAAGGCGCTGAAGCAGCCCTGGCATCCCGGCGAGACCCTGATCAACGCGATCGGCCAGGGCTATGTCACCGCGACTCCGCTGCAACTGGCGGTGATGACCGCGCGGATCGCCAATGGCGGCTATGCCGTGGTGCCCCATGTCGCCCGCGATCAGGTCATCGAAAAAAGCGTCCATCCCCGCCCGTCGCCCGAATGGCCCAGCCTGGAAGTCTCGCGTCAGTCGCTGGCGCTGGTCAGGAAGGGGATGTTCGCGGTATCGAACGAGCCGGGCGGCACCGCCTACAAGGCCCGCATCACCCAGGAGGGGATGTGGCTGTCGGGCAAGACCGGCAGCGCCCAGGTCCGCCGCATCACGATGCGCGAGCGCGAGACCGGGGTGAAGAAGAACGAACAATTGCCGTGGAAGGAACGCGACCACGCGCTGTTCGTCGCCTATGCTCCCGAGGAAAATCCGCGCTATTCGATCGCGGTGGTGGTCGAGCATGGCGGCGGCGGGTCGGCGGTCGCCGCTCCGATCGCCCGCGATATCATGCTGGAAGTGCAAAAGCGCGATCTGGCCCGCGTCTCCACCGAAGCGGACGGCGCGCCCGAGCCCCCGCCCGATTTCCGGAGGTTCTGATGCTCAATCTGCCCCGGATGCCGCTCCGGCTGAACCGCACTGAAATGTCGCTGCGCGAAAAGCTGCTTCAGCTCAACTGGTCGCTGATCGCGCTTTTGACCGCGATTGCCTGTATCGGCTTCGCCACGCTGTATTCCGCCGCTGGCGGCTCGCTGGAGCCGTGGGCGTTGAAGCAGATCGTCCGCTTTGTCGTCGGGATGACGATCATGGTCGCGGTGGCGATGGTCGATCTGCGCTTCTGGGTCCGTCACGCCTATATGTTTTATGTCGTCGCCGCCGTCCTGCTGCTGCTGGTCGAGGTCAAGGGCACGGTCGGCATGGGGGCGCAACGCTGGATCGATTTAGGCTTCATCCAGCTCCAGCCCTCGGAAATCATGAAGATCACCCTGATCCTGGCGCTGGCCCGCTATTTCCACGGCGCCACCCTCCAGGAGATCGGCCGCCCGCTGTTCCTGATCCCGCCGCTGGTCATGGTGATGCTGCCCGCCGCGATGGTGATGAAGCAGCCCGATCTCGGCACCGCGATGATGCTGGTGATGTCGGCCGGGGCGGTGTTCTTCATGGCCGGGGTCCGGTTGTGGAAGTTCGCTCTGGTGCTGGTCTCGGCCTTGTCGGCGATCCCGCTGGCCTGGGAGTTCCTGCGCGAATATCAGAAAAAGCGCGTGCTGATCTTCCTCAATCCCGAGGACGATCCGTTGGGGGCCGGGTACCACATCACCCAGTCGAAGATCGCGCTGGGGTCGGGCGGTCTGTTCGGCAAGGGCTATATGAGCGGCACCCAGAGCCGCCTCAACTTTCTTCCCGAAAAGCAGACCGACTTCATCTTCACCATGTATGCCGAGGAATGGGGGATGATGGGCGGGCTGGTCCTGCTCGTCCTCTATGCGATGCTGATCGCGTTCGGCTATGCCATCGCATTGCGCTGCCGCTCGCAGTTCGGACGGCTGATGGCCCACGGCATCACCACCACCTTCTTCCTCTATTTCTTCATCAATATCGCGATGGTGATGGGGCTGGTTCCGGTGGTCGGCGTCCCGCTGCCGCTGATCAGTTACGGCGGCACCGCGATGTTGTCGCTGCTGTTCGGGTGGGGATTGGTGATGAGCGCCTACATTCATCGCGACATGCCGATCTCGCGGCGGGGTATGCACGACGATTAGGGTACGCCTTTCGCTTGGAACCGACGGGGGATCGGTCCAATACTAATCAAGCGACGGCAGATCGGGGGCGCGCATGGCGGGGTTGATGGCCGAAATCCGTGAGACACCGGTCGCTCCGGACAGTCTGGCCCTGTGGTTCCTCGGCCAGAACGGCTGGATCGTCAAATCGCCTGGCGGAACCGTGGTGGCGGTCGATCCCTATCTGTCGGATTCGTGCAATCCCTCCTGGCGCGGGCTTGATTTCGCCCGTCAGGTGCCGACCCCGATCGCGCCCGCCGAGTTGGAAGCCGATCTGCTGGTCTGTACCCATTCTCACCACGATCACGCCGATCCCGACACGTTGGCCTTCTGTGCGGCGTCGGGGCGGGTGAGCGGCTTCGCCGGACCGGGCGACACCCAGACGGTGTTCGCTCAGGTCGGGATTGACGAAACCCGGTGCGACCTGCTGTGGCCTAACCGGGTGATCGAACAGGGGGATTTGCGCCTGACCGGCACCTTCGCCCTGCCGACCGATGCGGGCGATCTGACCCATATCGGCCTGCTGATCCAGGCGGGCAGTGGGCCGAAATTGTGGATCACCGGCGATACCGGCTGGTGCGATCTGCTGGCCGAGGCCGGTCTGAAGCATCTTCCCGACGCGGTGTGCGTCCCGATCAATGGCGGCTATGCCAACCTGTCGCACTGGCAGGCGGCCGAGCTGATCCGCCGGGTCGGACCGGCGGTGGCGATGCCCTGTCACTGGGACATGTTCGCCGACAATAGCTGTGCGCCGCATATGTTCGAGGCCTCGTTGACCGTCAAGGGTCTGCGCCACCTCTATCATCTGCCGGTCCATGGTCGGCGGATCGTGATCGATTGCTGGCGGCGCTAGGGTTTAGCGCGGATAGACGTGAATCTGGACCCGGCGGTTGATCGCCTGATTTTCCGGATAGGCGCGCCCGGTGTCGCTGCGGTTGGGAACACGCGGCGCGGTATCGGCATAAGCGGCGATCTTCATCCGCGGCTGCTCGATGCCCAGCTCGTTTAACAGCTTCAGTGTCGCCAGGGCGCGGGCCGCCGACAGATCCCAATTGCTGGGATATTGCGGGGTTCGGACCGGGGTGTCGTCGGTGTGGCCCTGAATCTCGATCTGATAGCCGGTAAAGCGTGGCTGGCCCAGGGTGGCCGAGATCTCTTTCATCACCGGACGGATTTCGGGACGGATGTCGGCCGATCCGGGCTGGAACATCGTTCCGCTGGCAAGGTTGAGCACGATTCCGCGATCGTCACGTCCGATATCGACCGATTCATCGACCCCGGCTCCGGCGACCGCGCCCAGCAATTCGCTGCGTAAATCCTGAAGCGGCTTGGTGACCTCGCGGTTGCCGATGTCGCGGGCCATGCCCGATTGCACTTCCTCGTATTTGTTGGCGTCGATCTTCGACATCGAGACCAGGATGATGAAGAAGGCCATAATCAGGGTGATCATGTCGGCGTAGGAGAGCAGCCAATCCTCCAGCGGCTCTTCGTTCTTTTTTTCGAACCGGCTCATCGGTCTGGCCCTCCCGCTCTATCGCCTGATCTTGTCGATGTCGAAATGGATCGCGGGATCGAGGTAGGAATTCATCGCGTCCTGGATGAAGCGGGGACTGCGCCGCTCGGCCAGCAGGGCCAGCCCTTCCGCCACCAGCATGTTGCGGAAGCGGATGATTGATTCGCGCTGATGCGCCTTGTTCGCCGCCGGGGTCAGCACCATTCGGGCGAACAGAACGCCGTACAGAGTGCCGAGCAGGCCGACCGCCATTCCCGGCCCCAGCTTCGACGGGTCGGTGCCCATGTTGTCGAGCATCACCACCAGACCGACCAGGGTCGCGATCATGCCAAAGGCCGGGGCGTTGCTGGCCATGTATTTCAAGATGTCGGTGGGGACGACCTGTCGCTGGAACGTCGTTTCAATCTGGTTTTCCAGCAATTGCCGCACCTCGGCTCCGGTATAGCCGGTGATGACCAGATTGACGCCGAAGGCGAGGAAGTTATCCTGGTTCTTGAGGTTGCGGGTGTCGGTTTCCAGCGCGGTGATGCCGCCCTTTTGCACCAGATAGCCCCAGCGGATCACCCGCGCCACCTCGTTGGTCAGCATTTCGCGGGCGACCTTGGGCGAGAAGAAGATCGCCCGCAGCAGCCCCAGCGCCTGCTTGACGTACCGGGCCTCGAAGGCGACCAGCGTCGCGGCCAGGGTGCCGCCGATCACCATCATGAACCCGGTCAGGTGCAGGAAGATCCGCCCATTCGAGGTCGAGAGGGCGATCGCGCCGAAAAACAGCAGCAGGCTGAGAATGAACCCGATGACGGTTGGCAACGACATGTCGGCGTGATCCCCTCAAAGATCCTGGCCCGCGCGCTCGTCCGGGGCGAGGACATCATCTTGCGGCAAGACGGGGATTCGAGCAACCGGTGGGTCGTGGACGGCGGGCTGCCGCCCGTCCGAAATGGCCCCCGATCCGCCGCTCCGGCGTTGACAGCGGCGACGGGGTGTGGCGAAAGTCGCTTTTTTCGCATTTGTGCGAGGGTCATCCCCATGTCCACCCCTACTCGCGTCGCCGTTGTCGGCCTTGGCTATGTCGGTCTGCCCCTGGCGGTAGCCCTGGCTCGCCATTTCCCGACCATCGGTCTCGACATCTCCACGTCGCGTATTGCCGAGCTTCAGCGCGGCTATGACCGTACCGACGAGGTCGAGCCGTCGCGGCTGCGCGCCAGCACGTTGAAGCTGACCGCCGACTCAGCCGCGATTGCCGGGTTCGATGTGTTCATCGTCACCGTGCCGACTCCGGTCGATGCCAATAACGAACCCGATTTGCGTCCGGTGATGAGTGCCTGCGGCACCGTCGGTCAGGCGATCCGCAAAGGCGCGGTGGTGGTGTTCGAAAGCACGGTCTATCCCGGTGTCACCGAGGATATCTGCGGCCCCGAACTGGAGCGGATCTCGGGCCTCAAATGCGGGGTCGATTTCTTCCTCGGCTACAGCCCCGAACGGATCAATCCGGGCGACCGCGAACATACCGTCGATCGGATCACCAAGGTCGTTGCCGGGCAGACGCCCGAGGTCACCGCGCTGCTGTCGCGTGTCTATGGCCGTGTCACCAGCGGCGGGGTGTTCGAGGCGGCGTCGATCCGGGTCGCCGAGGCGGCCAAGGTGATTGAGAACGCCCAGCGCGACATCAACATCGCCTTCATCAACGAAGTGACGATGATCTTCCAGGCGCTGGGGGGGATTTCGATTCACGACGTGCTCGACGCCTCGGCGACGAAGTGGAACTTCCTCAATTTCAAGCCGGGTCTGGTCGGCGGCCACTGCATCGGGGTCGATCCGTTCTACCTTGCCCGCTGTGCCCAGGATCACGGCCACCATCCCGAGATCGTTCTGGCCGGGCGGCGGATCAATGACGGCATGGGCCGCTGGATCGCCGAGCGGGTCTCGGCCGGTCTCACCCCCGGGGCGCGGGTGCTGGTGCTGGGCCTGACCTTCAAGGAAAACGTCCCCGATCTGCGCAATTCCAAAGTGGTCGATGTGATCCGCAGCTTGCGCGATCTCGGTCATCAGGTCGATGTTCACGACCCCTATGCCGACCCGGTCGAAGCCGAACACGAATATGGCGAGACCCTGATGCCCAGTCTGGATGGGGCCGGGGGCTATCAATGCGTGGTCGGAGCGGTGGCGCATGCCCCCTATGCCGCCTTTACCGCCGAAGCCTTCACCGCGCTGCTGTCCCCGAACGGGCTTGTCGCCGATATCAAGGGGATGTGGCGCGATCTCGACCTGCCGAACGGTCTGAGGTCGTGGAGACTGTAATCGCCGGGGGAGGAAATCTGCATTTCCTCCCCCACATCCCCCTCGCGCGCTTCGCGCTCTTGGTCTATCGTGCCGCCTCATGACGACGAATCACTCTTCCGACAAACCCACCGGCACCACCCATTTCGGCTTCCGCACCGTGGCCGAAGAGGACAAGGTTGCCTTGGTCCGCGACGTGTTCGACTCGGTCGCGGGCAAGTACGACCTGATGAACGACCTGATGAGCGCCGGCATCCATCGTCTGTGGAAGTCCACCTTCCTCGACATGCTGCGTCCGCGCCCCGATCAGGTTCTTCTCGACGTCGGCGGCGGCACCGGTGACATCGCCTTCGGCTGGAAGAAGCGCGGCGGTGGCAAGGTCACGGTGTGCGACATCAACCGCGAGATGCTGTCGGTCGGTCGCGACCGCGCCGTCGATCGCAACCTGTCCTCGGGCGTCACCTGGGTCTGCGGCAACGCCGAATCCCTGCCGATCCCCGACCGCAGCGTCGATCGCTATACCATCGCCTTCTGTCTGCGTAACGTCACCCATTGGGAAAATGCGATCGCCGAGGCCTATCGGGTGCTGAAGCCGGGCGGGCGGTTCATGTGCCTGGAATTCAGCCATGTGATCGTGCCGGGTCTGAAGCAGGCCTATGACGCCTATTCGTTCAACGTGCTGCCGCGCGTCGGCGAATTGGTGACCGGCAACCGTGACGCCTACCAGTATCTGGTCGAAAGCATCCGCAAGTTCCCGCCCCAGGGCGAGCTGGCCGCGATGATCGGCGATGCCGGGTTCGAGCGGGTGACGGTGCGTAATCTGTCGGCCGGGATCGCCGCCATTCATTCCGGCTGGCGCGTGTGATCAGAGCAGGACGCAACCTCCACCGTCTGGTTTCGATTGCCCGGGTGCTGGCGCGCCACGATGCGCTGTTCCTGATCGAGGAAGCCTTTCCGCTGGCCCGGCTGTTGTCCTGGCCGCTCAAGGTACGGCTTATTCCGCGCTCCCGCCGCCGCCGCAAGGCCGAGGCGGGGCTGCGGCCGGGCCAGAGACTGACGGCGGCACTGACCGAACTGGGACCGTCCTTCATTAAATTGGGTCAGGCGCTATCGACCCGCGCCGATCTGCTGGGCGAGCAGATGGCGGCCGATCTGTCGGGATTGCAGGACCAGCTCCCGCCGTTCCCCGCCGCCGATGCACGGCGGATCATCGAAGAGGAACTGGGCGCGCCGATCAGCAGCCTTTATTCCAGCTTCGACGATGTTCCGGTCGCGGCGGCCTCGATCGCTCAGGTCCATTTTGCGGTCACCCTCGACGGCCGCGAAGTCGCGGTCAAGGTGCTGCGCCCCGGCGTCGATGCCAAGTTCCGCCGCGATATCGAACTGTTGACCTGGCTGGCCGAAGGGGCCGAGCGGACCGTGCCGCGTCTGCGCCGGTTGAAGCCGCTGGAGACGGTCAAGACCTTTGAGGATTCGATCGCGCTGGAGATGGACCTCCGCTTCGAAGCGGCGGCGGCGGCCGAACTGGCCGAGAATTTCCAGGACGACGACAGCTTCCGCGTGCCGCAGGTCGATTGGCTGCGCACCGCCCGGCGGGTGATGACGCTGGAGCGGGTTCACGGCATTCCGGTCGATGAGCGCGACCTGCTGCTGCGGGCCGGGCACGACCCGATCGAGATTCTGGGCAAGGCGGCGCGGGCCTTCTTCCATCAGGTGTTCCGCGACGGCTTCTTCCACGCCGATATGCATCCGGGCAATCTGTTCGTCGATGCCGACGGCAATCTGGTCGCGGTCGATTTCGGCATCATGGGCCGGGTCGATAAGCCGACGCGGCGCTTCCTGGGCGAGATGCTGCTGGGCTTCCTCTCCGGCGATTATCGCAAGGTGGCCGAAGTTCATTTCGCCGCCGGGTATGTTCCCGCCGATCAGTCGATCGACGCGTTCACCCAGGCCTGCCGCTCGATCGCCGAGCCGATCCTGGGCCGTCCGATGCAAGAAATCTCGATTGCCCGGCTGCTGGGACAATTGTTCCAGATCACCGAGACCTTCGAGATGGAGACTCAGCCCCAGCTTCTGCTGTTGCAGAAAAGCATGCTGGTGGCCGAAGGGGTTGGTCGCAACCTCGATGCCAACGTCAATATGTGGCTGCTGGCCCAGCCGTTGATCGAGGATTGGATGCGCGCCCATCTGGGGCCGGAAGCCCGCGTCCGCGAGGCGGTGGGCACCGTGCTCAGTTCGATCGAGCGCCTGCCGCGTCTGTTGCAGGAAGCCGAGCGGACCCAGGCGATGATGTCGGGCCAGGGGCTGCGGCTTCATCCCGACACGGTGCGGGCGATCTTCGGCGATCAGCGCAGGCGGCGTCCGCTGGCGGCGCTGTTGCCGTGGGTGATTGCCGCCGCTCTGGCGGTGGCGTTGGTGATGAAGCCCTAGGAATAAGCCACTCTCGGACGGTCCTTGCTGTGTTGTCCGGCACCGCGAGGCCGGTCGAGTGTCGGCTTTTTCGCATTTGACATATGCGTTTTACGCATTGATCCTGGCCTGAAACCAAAGCGGTCCCGCTGAAACGGGGTGACGCGCTGGGAGGCCAGGATCATGATCATTTCCTCGTCACTGGATTACCGGGAAGCGGCGCGGCGGCGGTTGCCGCCGTTCCTGTTCCATTACATCGACGGCGGTGCCTATGCCGAGGTCACCCTGCGTCGCAATGTCGAAGACCTCGCGCACCTGGCGCTCCGGCAGCGGGTGTTGAAGGCGATCGGCGAGGTGGACATCTCGACCCGGTTGTTCGACCAGGATCTGGCAATGCCGGTCAGCCTTGCTCCGGTCGGTTTGACCGGGATGTATGCGCGCCGGGGCGAGGTGCAGGCGGCTCGGGCCGCGACCCGCAAGGGCATTCCCTTTACCCTGTCCACCGTGTCGGTCTGCCCGATCGAAGAGGTCCAGGCCCAGGTCGATCGGCCGATCTGGTTCCAGTTGTATGTCTTGAAGGACCGGGGCTTCATGCGCAACGTGCTGGAGCGGGCCTGGGCGGTCGGCATCCGCACGTTGGTGTTCACGGTGGATATGCCGGTGCCGGGGGCGCGCTATCGCGATGCTCATTCCGGGATGTCCGGTCCTCACGCGGGGCTGCGGCGGATGATCCAGTCCGTGCTGCATCCGGCCTGGGCTTTCGATGTCGGCCTTAACGGGCGACCGCACGATCTGGGCAACATTTCGGCTTTTCGCGGCCAGCCGACCAAACTCAACGATTATGTCGGCTGGCTTGGGTCGAATTTCGATCCGTCGATCGGCTGGGCCGACCTGCAATGGATTCGTGATTTCTGGCAGGGGCCGATGGTGATCAAGGGCATCCTTGATCCCGATGACGCTCGTGACGCGGTGCGGTTCGGTGCCAACGGCATCGTGGTTTCGAACCATGGCGGACGCCAGCTTGACGGGGTGTTGTCGTCCGCCCGTGCCTTGCCAGCGATTGCCGATGCCGTCAAAGGCAAGCTGACCATTCTGGCGGATTCCGGCATCCGCTCCGGCCTCGACGTGGTGCGGATGCTGGCCCTTGGCGCCGACGGGGTGATGCTGGGCCGGGCCTACGCCTATGCTCTTGCCGCCGAGGGGCAGCGCGGGGTCGAGACCCTGCTCGATCTGATCGCCAAGGAAATGCGGGTGGCGATGACCCTCACCGGGGCCAGGACAATCGCCGACATCTCCGGCGACAGTCTGGTCCAGGCGGGCATTTAAGGCGAAGGCTTCGAGTCAGAACACGTCCTTGCGCCGCCGCAACTCGGCCAGCACCCGCACCGGGTCGGTGCCGGGCTCCATCCCCACCGCACGGGCGACGGTGGGCTCGTCGGCGCGCAGGAACGGGTTGGCGGCCCGTTCGCTGGCGAGGGTGCTGGGCAGGGTCGGCTTTCCCTTCGCCCGCTGCGCCTCGACCTCGTCCAGACGGATCAGCAAAGCGCGGTTGTCGCGTTCGACCAGACGGGCGAAGCGCCCGTTGGCGGCGGTATATTCGTGACCGCAATAGACCAGCGTCTCGGGAGGCAGGTCGCGCAGCTTGCACAGCGAGGCCCACATCTCGGCGGCGGTGCCTTCGAACAGCCGCCCGCAGCCGAGCGAGAACAGCACGTCGCCGCAAAACAAGGCGTGGCTGTCGGGGAACCAGAAAGCGATGTGGTCGGTGGTGTGTCCCGGCACCGCCAGCACCATCGCGGCGGTCGAGCCAAGCATGAAGCTGTCGCGTTCGCCGACCTCAAGGGTCAAAGGCGGCAGCCGCGACGCGTCGCGCCCGGCACCGACCACGGCACAGCCGGTTTGGCGGACCAGATCGGCGGTGCCGCCGGTATGGTCGCCGTGATGATGGGTCAGCAGGATGTGGCTGAGGCTCCAGCCACGGGCGGCCAGCCGCTCCAGCACCGGGGCGGCGGCTCCGGGATCGACCGCCGCGGTGGCCCCGCTAAGAGGCTCGTGCAGCAGGTAGACGTAATTATCGGTCAGGACGGGGACGATCTCGACGACGAGCTTGGCCATGATGCCCTCGCGCGGATGAACACCGGGACGTTGTAGCACCGGTTCCGGGAAACGCCTATCGTGATGGGGCGTGGTTCGGAAAAGTGATACCGGCGAACTTTTGAGTCCCATGTTCGCCGGTATCTTGCCGCCATTGCGGCGGCGGCCAAGGGCGCGGATGCGCCCGCCCGGCGAGGGACGGTAGGTGGGGCAATTCATTGGCCCACCGGAATTAAGGAGGACGCAGGGAATGACCGAGGGGATGTCCTGTTCGCCGATGTGGAGCGATGTCGTTGATCTGCGCGATTTCTACGCGACCGGGTTGGGGCAGACGACACGGCGGCTGATCGGACGACAGATCCGGCTGTTCTGGCCCGACGTCAGCGGGCTGCGCCTGCTCGGGCTGGGCTTTGCCACGCCCTATCTGCGGGTGTTCCTGGGCGAGGCGGAGCGGGTGATCGCGCTGATGCCCGCCAGCCAAGGCGTGCTGCCCTGGCCGCCGGACGGGCCGGGCCTGACCGCGCTGGCCGACGAAACCGATCTGCCGCTGCCCGACCGCTCGATCGACCGCATCTTGATGGTTCATACCCTGGAAGGGGCCGAGCAGGTCCGGGTCGTGATGCGCGAGGCGTGGCGGGTGCTGGCCGATGGCGGGCGGCTGGTCGTCGTCGTTCCCAACCGGCGGGGCATCTGGTCGCGGCTGGAACGCACGCCGTTCGGCAACGGACGACCCTTTACGATGGGGCAACTGACCCGGCTGCTGCGCGACAATATGTTCACGCCGTTGCACCGGGCTTCGGCGCTGTTCCTGCCGCCCTGTACCACGCCGATGCTGCTCCGGACCGCTCCGGCGCTGGAACGGATCGGGCAACGCTGGTGCGAGGCGTTCGGCGGGGTGGTGATGATCGAAGCGGCCAAGCAGATCTATGCCGGGGCCGCCGGGCGCGAAAGCCGCAACGGGCGGCGCGCCTATCTGCCGGTGGCGCAGGGGTTGCCCCGGACAATCGGTCCCGCCCGGCCCCGCGTCCTGACCGAAGGCGAAAAACGCTCTTGAACCCTCCCGGTCACCATGATAGAAGGTCCGCCTCTCGCGACGAACCGCTTGGGGGATCGTCTAACGGTAGGACAGCGGACTCTGACTCCGCCAGTCTAGGTTCGAATCCTAGTCCCCCAGCCATCGCGCCTTTCATAGAAATCAACGACATCCCAAACGCGGCCCTCGGCCGCGTTGTTCGTTTGTGGCGTGCGCCGTACATTAGCAGTCCGTCCCACGCGGCCAGTGGACCGTATGGACGTTTACCAGTTCGACGGCTCTCCCACAAAGCGACGCTGCGTTACTCTCCTCAACGATTTTGACATACCGTCGTTTTCTAACTTAAACTACTCCCCCTGCCGCCATTCGAAAAATTTGATTGGGGAAGAGGGAATGTCGACTGTCACTTGGTTGCACTTGTCCGACTGGCATCAAGATTGTGACAGTTTCGACCGGGGCGTGGTTTGCGCCGCTTTGGTCCAGGATATTAAAGATCGTCGGACCATACATAAGTCGTTGGAGAGCGTTGATTTCGTCGTCTTTAGCGGCGACGCCGCTCAAAGTGGCAAAAAAAAGGAATTCGAGGAAACTCGCGATACCCTGTTTTCTCCGGTCCTGGCCGAGCTTGGTCTTCCCCCCGAGAGGCTGTTCGTCGTCCCCGGCAATCATGACCTCGACCGCGATTACGTTCGGAAATTCTATCCCCCCGATCTTCAACAGCCTCTCAGAGATGACGCCGCCGTCCAGGAATGGTTGGGCGATGACCGCGCACGCAGCAAGGCGCTGGAGGGCTTCGAGGCGTTTGAGTCGTTCATTTCCGGGTATACTGGGCAGGCCAATTGTCGTTATGGAAGCGTCGGCCGACTCGACATTCTCGATAAAACAAACGTGGTAATCATTGGCCTCAATACGGCGTGGATGTGTGGTCGAAACAAAAAATCATCTGGTGAAGTTGATGATCGCGGGTATCTGGTGGTCGGGGAGCCGCAGATCGTCGATGCCATCAATAATTCTGGAGGGGGTGACCTTCGTATCGTGGTGATGCATCACTCGTTCGAGTGGCTCAGCGATTTTGATCGTAATCGTGTGGAAGGGCGCATAAAGGAGTGGGCCGATTTTATTTTGTTGGGACACGCCCACAGCCCAGAAGTAGCCTCACTAGAAGGGACTGGCGGAGCCTACACTCTTATCCCCGGAGGCGCATGTTTTAGCCAGCGAACCGCCCCGCACCCACGCTGGACCAACTCCTATAACTTTGTTCACCTTGATCGAGCGAAAGGAAAGGGGGCGGTTTACTTGAGGCGCTGGGACGACAGCGAGCACCAATGGCGCGCCCATACTCTGTCCGATGGCGTATACCCCTTGACCTTGCGCCCCGGTTTGAAAATCAGCAGCAACGGCAGGCGCGGCAAGTCTGTGCCGGATCCGGCCGCTGCGGAACAGCGCTATCGTGATTTGCTGCTGGAAACCTGCGACATCCTCGACCTCGCCAACCTTCCAGAGCAGGACCGCAACGTTGCCATGCGGCGACTGGAAATGCGCCGCCTTTATGTCCCCCTACGGGTCCGTATCGAGGCCAAGACCAGCGACGCTGAAGAGACATCCTGGGAAGACATGGAAAAGCGTCTCGACAGCCGCAGGCGCGCCAGTGCCCTCGAAGATGTCAGAAGCTATCCGGTTGGCGAGCGATTGGCAGCTGCCCGGCGATTGATCGTGCTCGGAGATCCGGGCGCCGGCAAGACGACCCTGGCCCGTTGGATCACGACCGCCTACCTGCTTCGCCTGAAGGCTGACCCTGCCTTTTCAGAGCTTCCTGACGTCGCCAGTCTTCCTGACGCCGACGTCCTGCCCATTCTCATCCGCTGCCGCGACCTTGAGGGCAGGGCGGGCACCTTGGATCAGATGCTGACACGCACCCTGCGGGCAGCGGAATTGTCCACAGCTGAAGCCGAGGCCGTCGTCGGCGTGCTGCGCCAGAAGATTGAGGCGAAGTCGGCGCTACTGATCCTGGATGGTCTCGACGAGATTTCCTTATCGGTCGAGCGGCTGCGTTTGTGCGCGCAGATCGAAAAGATCGTCATCGCCCATCATGATCTGCCGGTAATCGTCACGTCGCGCATTGTCGGCTATCGCGAAATGGGGCGTCGACTCGGGCGGAATTTTGAACACCTGACTCTGGCCGACTTCAGTGGGGACGACAAAGATGTCTTCGCCCAGCGCTGGTGCGCGTTGGTGGAGCGTCCCGAGCGCCAGGAAATGGCGGCCAAGGAGTTGATTGATGACATCCACAGTAGCGACAGAATCGAACGCCTGACGGGCAATCCCATGCTGTTGACGACCATGGCGTTAGTCAAACGCAAGGTCGGACGGCTGCCGCAGCGGCGAGTGGAATTATACGAACAGGCCGTGGGCGTGCTGCTGAACTGGCGCAGTGAATTGGATGCTCCGCTGGACCCCAAGGAGGCATTGCCACAACTTTACTACCTTGCCCACGCCATGTGCGAGCGAGGGGTTCAGAGACTACCAAAAAGAGATATTATAGGACTTTTGCTGCGCATGCGTGCGGATTATCCCAATCTGCATACGGTGCATGATCGCCCCCCGGAAGAGTTCCTGGCCTTACTCGAATCGCGCACCGGCTTGATGATTGAGGCGGGGCGCGACCGGTACGAAGGTAAGATGGTGCCGGTCTATGAATTTCGTCACCTGACGTTCCAGGAATTTCTTGCCGCCTCTGCGCTGGTCGAGGGCATATTCAGGGGACGCGACAGAGGTTTATCTCTGGCACAAACAATCGCGCCCCTCGTCGATAGGGCGAAATTAGATGAAAATCCAATATATAATCGCGGAGAGGTTGCTGAAAGTTGGCGTGAGGTTTTACGCCTGTGCGTGACCTTATGCAGCTCCGACGATGTTGACCTAGTTCTTAATGAGATATTGTCAGATGAATCAATATCGCGGGTTATTTTTGCAGTTTTGTGCCTTTCTGATGAGCCATATGCAAGCGAGTGGTGCGCTGAAAATATTATAAAATCTTTTGTCGGTCACGTTGATGCCATTAATCGAAGAAATGATATGCTAGGCATGAATAGTGCGGGAATTGCTCTAGCGTCAGGGCGCTGGCGCGGCCTGTTGAGAAAGGAATTGCTTGCTGCCTTCTTCCTGCAGCCTGGCAAGCACAGAAGCTCTCTGGGAGGCTTCTGGGGAGAGTGCGCGACCCGGTGGGAAAACGGAGATTCTGACGGTTGGGTGGCCGACCGTGTGACGATCCTGGAGCAGGGCGAAGAAATCGACGGCGCGGCCGCAGCGCTGGAGATCATGTACGCTGCCTATCGCGGTAAAATTAGCGCAACCAAATCGTTGGTTGCTGCGCTGATCTCCCGTCTCGGTGGGTCGCCTACGATGGCCCATGGCGCCGTCTGGGCGTTGGCTTGGCTTGCTGAAAAAGGCGGCTGGGTCCCCGATGAGAAAATTAATCAACTATTTAATAATCTTTTGAAGGATTATGACACCGATTACGGCGTTGCCCGAAGCGTAATCTGGATACTAAGTGCCACACCGGCGGCGGATATATCTCTTTCCGCCGATGATCTTATCCATTGGTTCAATGTGATGGATGACGCTGAAGAATGGATTGGAAAGGTTGCGTCACGAACCCGCGATCCCGGCGCTTTCATCACGCACACGGCCTGCTGCCTTCACGATGGCGAACCGAAGGCTCGGCGCCGCTGCGTCGGCGCGTTTGTAGGGATGGGGGCTGATCCGGATGGAATCCTGCTTTCAGAACATTTGACCGGCTATCCTCCTTGGCTAGATCCTGCCACCACCATTTTTGATAACCGTATTAATGGAATTGCTAAGGAGAAGGCCATGAATCCCGACGAGATCCGCGCTCGCTATAGAGAACTGAACGAACGATTCAGATTGCGTCTAGCGATATAAATTTCTTTTCAAGGCGAACTGGCCGGGGATATCTCGACGAGATGTTTTGCCGCTTGGCGATAGCAGTACATTAGCAGTTCGTCCCACGCGGCCAGCAGACCGTATGGACGCTGATGCGAGCTTGCCCGATGTCCGACCCGATCAAAATCCTTGATGGTGCTGTGACGCTCTACCAGCGCACCAGCAATGGCGCGCGGACCTGGACGGCACGCTACAAGATCAAGGGCGCGAAAGGCTATGTGGTCGCGGCCACGGGAAAGCGTGACCTTGAGGAAGCGAAGGAGGTGGCACGCGAGCGGTTCTACGAACTGACCGCCGACCATCGACGCGGCATAGCCATCCACAGCCGCACCTTCTCCAAGGCCGTTGAGGCATATTTGGAGGACCAACAGGTTGCGTTCACGACCGGAAAATCACCGAGCGGACGATGCGCAACCATCCGTCGGATACGGTGCGCGGCTGGGCCTGCTTCATGATTGGCGCGGCCGAGGGCTGGACGCTGAGCGACAGGCTCGCCAGCCTCCGTCCCTTCGCCGACGATCCCCATTTCGGCGTGCGGGAATGGTCATGGCTGGCCGTCCGCCCGCATGTCGCCGCCGATCTCGGCACCGCTATCGCGCAGTTCTCCACCTGGACGACCGCACCGTCCGAACGGCTGCGGCGCTATGCCAGCGAGGCGACACGGCCACGCGGGGTTTGGTGCGCCCATATCGGGGCGTTGCGGCAGAGGCCCGAGCAAGCCCTGCCGATCCTCGAACCATTGCGGGCCGATCCCGCACCCTATGTGCAGGATTCTGTCGGGAATTGGCTGAACGATTCCGGAAAGGATCGGCCGGATTGGGTGCGGTCTCTCTGTGCGCGATGGTCGGCGGAGAGCGTCACCCCCGCCACCGCTCGCATCTGCAAACGCGCCCTGCGGTCGCTTGATCGCCAGGGCTAAGTCTCAGCACTATGATCTGAGCACTCCAGCTTCCCGAGGGATGATGACTGATACACTGGAAGACCGCCTGATCGCGCTCGAATGCCGCTTGGCCCATCATGAACGGATGGCCGAGGAGATTTCCGACGTGATGATCAGCCAGGGGCGGATGATAGATGTGATGGCTGCCGAGATCCGGCGGCTGCGCTCCCGCATGGGCGAGATCGAGGCGGGCGGATCACAACGCCTGCCCCAGGACGAGCCGCCACCGCCACATTACTAAGCGGGCAAACCGGGGGCGGGCAGGGGCCTTTTCAGAAAAGTTACGTTGGTGTGAAAATAGGGTGTTGACGGGGTTGGGTGTGGGGCCTATAAACCGCGCCTCGCCGGGACGAACCTTCGGGTTTGAAACGGCGGGGTTTGAAGGGTTAACGGCTTCTGCGGATTGCAGAAAAAAGCAGTTGACACGGAGACCGGGGCGGGATAGAAACCGCGCCTCGCTGTTTCGGAGCCGGTGGTTCTGAGGCGGCGGCGAAGACCGGAAACGGAAATCGCCGCGGAGCGAAAAAAGAGATTGACACGGCCGGCCGGGCCGATTATAAACCGGCCTCCCCGCTGCGGCGGGGCCCGCACTGAAGCGGGACGGAAATTGGCAACGATTTCCTGCTGTTTGACAAGTGAAGAGACAG
>NZ_FNWO01000019.1 GCF_900108475.1 Magnetospirillum fulvum
CGTGACACCGTGCGCCCGCCCACATGGTAGAGACGGGCCGCGTGGCTCTCCAAGCCGCCGACGATCTCGCGGAGGCTGGTTGCTCCCGAAAGCTGGCCGTACAAAAGCGCGACAAACTGACTCTTCGTCGAAAGACGACGGACATGCTTGTCCGCCCTGTGCTCGCTGACCAGACGGTCGAACTCACCCCACGGAACATGCTTCAAAAGGTCGTGAAGAACGCTATTCTTGTGTCGCACGGTGTTGGCTCCAATTTCGTGTCCAGGAGACGCGCCAACGTCTGAACACGAGTAGAATCAACGCCGTGCACTTAGTCCAGAAATTTAAACCGGACAGCCGTGGGCTTGACCCGGGGGCCGGCCACGACGGGTCCACGTCTTCCGGACAAACGTCAGGTGCGGTACGACCCGTTGATGTCGATATAGGCGTGGGTCAGATCGCAGGTCCACACCTGGGCCGCGCCGGTTCCAATGCCGACATCGACCTCGATCTCGATCGTCTGGCCCTTCATGTGGGCGGTGACCGGAGTCTCGTCATAGCCGGGGACGACCTCGCCCTGGTCGGCGACCAGCACGCCACCGATCCGGATCGACAGCTTGTCGCGGTCGGCCTTCTGGCCCGACTTGCCGACCGCCATCACGACCCGGCCCCAATTGGCGTCCTCGCCCGCGATTGCGGTCTTGACCAAGGGCGAGTTGGCGATCGCCATCCCGATGATATGAGCGGCGCGCGCGTCGTCGGCTCCGGTGACCTTGATCGAGACGAACTTGCTGGCGCCTTCGCCGTCCTTGACCACCTGATGGGCCAGATCGAGCAGCAGGTCGAACAGCTTCGCCTTGAAATCGGCGAGGCGGGGGTCGGCCGCGTCGGCGATCGGGCTGTTGCCCGCCTTGGCCGTCGCGAACAGCAGCAGGGTGTCGCTGGTCGAGGTGTCGCTATCGACGGTGATGGCGTTGAACGAGCGGTCGGTGCCCGCCTTCAACAGCGCCTGAAGCGCCGGGGCGGCGATGTCGGCGTCGGTGAAGACATAGGACAGCATCGTCGCCATGTCGGGGGCGATCATGCCCGAGCCCTTGGCGATGCCGTTGATCCGCACCGTGACGCCGTCGATGGTGGCGGTGCGGGTCGCGCCCTTGGGATAGGTGTCGGTGGTCATGATCGCCTTCGCCGCCTCTTCCCACGCGGCGGGGGCGAGCTTGGCATGGGCGTCGGCCAGGGCGGCGGTGATCTTCTCGTCGGGCAGGCGCACGCCGATGGTGCCGGTCGAGGAGACATAGACCTCGGAGGGCGCGCATCCGGCGATTTCGGCGGCCTTGGCGACGGTGCGCTCGACCGAGGCAATGCCGGCCCCGCCGGTAAAGGCGTTGGCATTGCCGGAATTGACCACCAGCAGGCGGGCGCGCCCGGTGGCGACGGCGGCGCGGCACCAATCGACCGGGGCCGACGCGGTCAGCGAGCGGGTGAACACCCCGGCGGCGCGGCTGCCGGGATCGAGTTCGACCAGCAACAGATCGGTCCGCCCGGCATAGCGGACGCCGCAGGCATGGCTGGCGAGGCGCACGCCGTCGATCACGGGCATGTCGGGGAAACAGGCGGGGGCAAGCGGAGACAGCGCGGTCATGATGGTCGTCACGTCCAATGTAGCGAAAAGGTCCGGACCGAGCATCGCACTCGGCCCAGCCGACGTCTCGCGTCGATTCGGTGACGACCGTAGATCACTTGCCGGGCGGTTGGAATAGGAAAGCTTTATCCCGAGAGACGCTTACGCATCAACCGGATGCCGAGGCCCAACAGCGGCACCCGGGCATAGACCTGTCCGCCCGCGTCCCAGTGATCGCGGTGCAATATCACCTTGCCGTCGGGATCGAAGCGGACCTCGCTCATCCCTTCGAGCAGCAGGCGTTGTCCGGCGATGGTGGCGGAGAAATCCCAGCGCAGATAGCCGCCTTTCGCCCCCATCGCCCAATCCTGGACGACGAAGGAAGCGCAGCCCAGCTCGCCCAGCATCCGCTGCAACAAGGCTTTGACCGGCGCCCGGCCGCTGACGTCGTTGAAGGGATCGACGAAGCGCAGATCGGGGCTGGCCAGATCGTCGAGGCGGTCAAGCGTGTCGGCAGAAAGCCGGGACCAAAATCCAGCCCAGGATTCGAGCGGGCTCATCCCAGGTTCCCCGAATGCGGTCCGACCGCGCTGTCCATGTCCGTCCTCCGCCTGCCGATCGGGCTGGCGATGGAGGGTCAGGGCCGGATGGCGTCGACGTCCACCGCCACTTCGACATGGTGATCGCCGCCGCCTAAAACCACCCCCCGGATCGGGCTGACATCGTCGTAATCGCGGCCCCAGGCGACGACGACATGGTCTTCGCCCGCGATCATGTCGTTGGTCGGATCGACTTCCAGCCAGCCCCAGCCGGGCAGGAATGCCGCCAGCCAGGCGTGCGAGGCGTCGGCACCCTGAAGCTTTTCCTGACCGGGCGGGGGCAGGGTGCGGATATAGCCGCTGACATAGCGCGCCGCCAGACCGGTGGCGCGCAGGCAGGCGATGCCGACATGGGCGAAATCCTGACACACCCCGCGCCGACCCGAAAACACGTCGGCGAGCGGAATGCCGACCGAGGTGGCGTCGGGATCGAAGACGAAATCGGTATGGATGCGCCGGACCAGATCGAGCACCGCTTCGGCCAGCAGCCGCCCCGGCGGGAAGCTGGGCGCGGCATACAAGGCGGCTTCGGGCAGCAGCGGCACCTGAGCCGAGGCGTGGAGGAAATCGAGGCTGCGCCCGATGCCCGGTCCGGTGCCGAGGCTCAGGCGGTCGCGGACGCTCTCCCACGCGCCACCGCCATCGGCGGGCAGCGGCGGCGAGGGATGGGTTTCGACGACGAAACGCGCCTCGACCTCCAAGGTGGTGTGCGGCTCCTGGATCGTGAAGAAGGTGGTCGGGTTGCCGAAATAATCGAGCCCGTCATCCTTTAGCACCGCCGGGAACGGGCGGATGTCGAGATCGACGCCGGAATGGTGCTGGCTGCCGTCGCTGCGCGGGCGCAGATGGGCGGCGTGGTGCGACAGCGAAACAGGCGCGCCGTAATGATAGCGGGTCAGGTGGCGGACGCGGTATTTCACGGCAGCGGGTCCATCGGATGCAGCGGCAAGCGCCATTGGGCGTGGGTGAAGTACTCGCGCGAGATTACCTCGGACAGCTCCCACAGGCGCGAGCGCAGCGTTTCGAGCAGCCGCTCGGCGTCGATGAAGCCGCCGTCGGGGTCGTAATGCGAGATCACGGTGACGTCGGTGGTCCGCACGATGCCGCACAGCACCGTCATCAGCCGTTGCTCGGCGCGCAGGAAACCGGTCTCGCCCGAGATCGCCACCAGCCGGTCCATGTGCCCGGCCAGCGCCGCCAATTGGAAGCCGAGCGCGCGGGGATTGTTCTCGTCGCACATCAAGAGATCGAGCACGGCGGCCAGACGCGGCGCGGCGAGATAGCGCGAGCGATAGGTCATCACGCTGTCCCAGATGTCGAGCAGCAGGTCCATCGGCACCGCCTGCTCGTGGGTCGCCCCGGCCAGCGCGCCGCCCAGCGTGTCGGCGATCGCGCCTGCCCGTTCGACCCGGCGGCCGGTGTCCCAGAACAGCCACATCGGCCCCCGGGTCATGTTCTCCATCGCCAGTCCGCTGACCGCCTCGGCGGTCAGCACCACCTGATTGAGCCGTCCCTGGGTGTCGCTGCGCCCGCCGGTGCCGGTCATCGATTCGATCTCGTCCTTGAGGCGCTGGAGCGCCCGCCAAGTGTCGAGCGACAGCCGGTCGCGCAGATTGCCCGCCTGTCGGATCATCCGTCCGGCATGGTCGGCCAGACTGCCCGGACTGCCAGCGGCGTGAAACTCCATCACCGCGGCGGGCAATTGGTGAGCCGGACGGTTCGCCAGTCCCGGCGGCAGGGACAGGCCCAGCCGGGCGATGGTCCGCACGGTCTCGACCGCCCGACCGCCCTCGCCCTGGTCCAGCGCGTCCTCGGTCCGTTGCAACGCCGCGCGCAGCAGCCGGGTGGTGGTCTCGCACCGTTCGAGATAGCGGCCCAGCCAGAACATGCTGTCGGCGACCCGCGAGGGCAGATCGCGGCTGCCGCGGACCAGATTGACCGGAGCGCTGGCCTCGCGCGCGGCATTCTCCGGGGCGGGGCGGGCTTCGGTCAGCACCCACAGATCCTTGCTGCCGCCGCCCCCGGCCTGAAGCCGGGCGGTGGTCAGCTCGTTCTCGCCCGACACCCGCACCAATCCGCCCGGCATCACCGACCAGCCCCGGTCCGAGGCGACGGCAAAGACCCGGATCACCATATGGTGCGGCTCCAACCGGCCCCGGCTCCACACCGGGGCGGTCGACATCCCGCCGACTTCCTGCGCCACCCAGTCGCACGGCCGCTCGTTGATCGCGGCGACCAGGGCGGCGCGCTCGTCGGGCGGCAGCGTCGCTCCCAGCCGGGGCGGGGTGCGGTTGTGGAAGGCGGGGCGGACAACCAAATGGTTGAGCGAGTCGAGCACGATCCGGCGCGACTCGTCCTGACCGCACCACCAGGTCGCGATCGAGGGCAAGGCCAGATCCTGGCCCAGGCGACGCTGGGCGATCCGGGGCAGGAACGGCATCAGGGCGGCGCCATCGACCAGCCCGGACCCCAGAGCGTTGGCGATCGCGACATTGCCCGCCCGCGCCGCCTGGACCAGCCCGGCGACGCCGATTGCCGAATCGCCCCGCAATTCCAGCGGGTCGCACCATTCGGCGGCAGAACGGCGGACGATGACATCGACCCGTTGCAGCCCGGTCAGGGTCTTTAAGAACACCGCATTGTCGCGGACGGTCAGATCCTCGCCCTGGACCAGGGTGATGCCAAGCTGGCGGGCGAGAAAGGCGTGTTCGAAATAGGTCTCGGTCAGTGGGCCGGAACTCATCAGCACGACGCGGGGCTGTTCGGTCCGGCGCGGCGACAGCGCCAGCAGCCCCCGCCGCACCGTATCGAAGAACGGCCCCAGCCGCTCGACCGGCAAGGCGCGGTGGATTTCGGGCAGAACCCGGCTGACGATGGTGCGGTTTTCCAGGGCATAGCCGGTGCCCGACGGCATCTCGGTATGATCCGACATCACCCGCCAGCGTCCATCGGCCCCTCGGGACAGATCGGCGGCATAGATGTGCAGATAGCGCCCGCCCGGCGGCAGCCAGCCATGGCACGGGCGCAGAAAGGCGGGGTTCGCATAGAGCAGGCCGGGGGGAATCTGCCCATCGGCGATCAAAGCGTGGCGGCCGTACAGATCGGCCAGAACCATTTCCAGCAGGGTGGCGCGCTGGGCGATCGCGGCGGCAAGGCTCGACCATTCGGCGGCGGGCAGGATCACCGGTAGCGGATCAAGCCGCCAGGGCCGGTCCAGTCCAGCACGGTCGCCGTGAATGTTGTAGGTGACGCCGTTGTCGCGCAGCAGGGTTTCGCCCAGATCCCAGCGCCGGGCGATTTCCTCGGGCGACAGCGCCTGGAAGCTGTCGAGGAATTCGCGCCAATGGCCGCGCACGCCTCGTTCGGCGGAGCAGAGTTCGTCATGACCGCCCCCTGGGGGCGGATAAAGGTCGCAGGACGAGCCTGCGGCCTCGGGGGTCGCATGGGTCACGGTGATACCGGTTCTTGGGTCGTCAACACAGTCCCGGGGGTCAGTCCCGCTTCAGATCCTGGCGCAGCACCCGGCCGCCCTGAACGGCCTTGGCCAGGACGACGATGGTATCGACGACATCGTCGAAATTGTCCATCCGGTCGGTGTTGATGGTCAGGTCGAATTCGTTGGCGTCGGACAGGCGCGACTGGAACACCTCCCAGACGAACTTGCCGCGACGGTGATTGATGTCGCGCGCCTGGGCCAGCAGGTCTTCTTCCTTGCCGTGACCGGCGGCGGCCATCCGTCGCGCACAGATTTCCGGCGTTCCGGCGATGCGGACGCGGAGCGCGCATTCCTCGAACAAGATCACATGCGCGCCGCGCCCGACGATGATGCCGCCCAGACGGCTCAGGCTGACCACCACCTTGACCAGGGTGTCGCGATAGGAATCGGGGCCGATATCCTTGCCCGACAGCAGACGGTACAGCCACATGTCCTTGGCGCGGCCAAAGCTTTCGTCCAGCATCCGGACAATCGCGGGATCGTCCTTCAGCCGGGTGGCGACGTCGCGCAGCACCTGATCGTCATAGAGCGGCAGGTCGAGCGCCTGAGCGAGTTTGGTGGCGATCACGTCGCCGCCCGATCCGAAATCGCGCGACAGGGTGATGACCGGTTTAGGCGGCAGCCGGGGGCTGCCCTCGTGCGGATTTGAACCCACTGCGGCCAGGGCGGAAATAACGGAAAGAACAGTGTTCGTCATCGTTGACCTCGCAGCCGGGCGGTTCGCGATTGGTTCAAGGATGATACGCCTTGGCCGGGGCGATGCCAACACAAGCTGAAACGCCTCCGTCTCCGCTGATCGCTTGACGCCGGGGCGTTCGGCCCCAAAATGATAGGGGGACGAAGGATGCCACAGCGGGTCCTTCGGTTCCGTTCTCGCTCGACCGAAAGAGGAGACATCCGCGCCATGTCCCGTATCGCCACTTTCAACAGCCCCCTTCTGCTCGGTTTCGACCATTTCGAACGGGTGCTCGACCGCATTTCGAAGACCTCGCCCGAGGGCTACCCGCCCTATAATATCGAGCAGGTCGATGAAACCCGGCTGCGGATCACACTGGCGGTCGCCGGGTTCGCGATGTCGGACCTGTCGGTGGCGGTCGAGGACAATCAGCTGGTGATTCGGGGCCGTCAGACCGAAGATGACGGGGCTCGCGTTTATATTCATCGCGGCATCGGTGCCCGGCAGTTCCAGCGTGCCTTTGTGCTGGCCGAGGGAATCGAGGTCGAGGGGGCGGCGCTGGAAAGCGGCCTGCTTCACATCGACATCACCCGCCGCCAGCCCGAGACCCGCGTCCGCACCATTCCGATTCGCGTTCCCGTTCCCGAGGAGGCCTGACCATGGCCATTATCGAACAGAAAATGACCCCGGCCTTGGCGGCCCGGGTGATGAGCGTTTCCGATCTGGCGGGGTGGGGGCTGTCGATGGTCGCCTATGTCCGCAAGATCGCGGCGGGTGAGTGGGCGATCTGCTCGGCCGACGGCACCCGGATCGGCACCGCGCCCGATCGGTTGTCCGCGTTTGCCGCGATTCGCCAGCACGATCTCGAGCCGCTCAGCGTCCATTAGGGTTTGGGCGATCAAGCATCGTCATGAATTCGTCATGTTCAGGGCCGCGCCGGGCAAAGATGATCCGGCGCGGCCCTGAGTCGTTTTGCGTGACGGGGATTCTCGAGGAAAGACGAACGTCCCGAGGCAGTAAAACCTCGCGCCCGAGGGCTTTGATTGCGTCGTTCCGAGCGCTGGCGACGGGGGGTGTTGTTGCTTTCCTGCCACAGTGCGCGGCATTCAACACAGGTCGGGGGCGGCTTGCTTGACGGCGGATGTCCGGCTGTGGCGTCATGCTGCCAAGAAGTCGGTTGGCTCGTTGCGCTGATCAGAATTCAACTTTCCGAGAGAGGGAATTTCCATGAAGAAGATTCTTTTCGCCAGCACCGCGCTGGTTGCCGTTGCCCTGGTGGGTGCCGATGCGGCCCAGGCTGCGGACCCGATCAAGTTGTCGGTTGGCGGCTTCTCCCGTTGGTGGGTTGTCGGCGCGAATCAGAGCAGCAGCTATTCCGATGCGGTCAATGCCCGCGTTGGTGGCGGCAACGGTGCTTCCGGCCGACTCAACTCCGTCGGTATCAAGGGCGACAACGAGATCCAGTTCCAGGGCAGCACCGCGCTGGACAACGGCCTGAAGGTCGGCGTGTTCGTGTCGATTGAAGCCGGTGGCCACACCGACGAGACCACCGACGTGATCGACAGCAGCTACGCCTGGGTCGAAGGCGGCTTCGGTAAGGTGTTCGTCGGTACCCTGAAGAACGGCGCGGCTCTGCTGCACGTTTCCGCTCCCGACGCCGCTGGCAACTTCTCCGAAGGCGGCATGGCGACCGGCAACTATGCCATCCAGCGCCCGAATGCGGTGATGGGCTTGAACCAGCGTACCGGTTACAGCGCCTCGACCAACACCACCGCGATCGTCACCGACAACAAGGCGGAAAAGCTCACCTACGTCTCGCCGGCGTTCGCCGGTCTGACCCTCGGTGCCAGCTACGTCCCGAACGCCACGACCGAAGACAACCGTAACCAGGGCACTGATCGCGCCCAGGCGTTCGGCGTTGCCGCCGGTTATGCTCGCACCATCGGCCCGGTCGGTGTGAAGTTGTCCGCCGGTGCGGTCAAGTCCATCCTGTCGGCGGGTGAATCCCTGAGCCAGTACTCGGCCGGCACCCAGCTGTCGTATGCCGGCTTCACCCTCGGCGGTTCGTACCAGCTCGCCCGCAACGCGATCAGCAACAGCGGCAATGTTGCGAACCCGGTGAATAACTACACCACCAATGGCATCCCGACGGGCGCTGGCACCAAGTTTGACTTCGGCGGCCAGGGCTACGACGTTGGTTTGCAGTACGCGACCGGCCCGTATGCGATCAGCTTCGCCTACTTCCACTCCGAGACCAAGGGTGTGAAGTCCGACACCAGCGCGCAGTACCGCGACCATGGCGACGACACGATCGATTTCTACCAGGCTTCGGGCAAGTACAGCCTGAGCGCCGGTATCGATCTGCTCGCCTCGGTCGGTTACGCGGCCTACGAGAGCGGCCTGTACGATGCCACTGCCGCTGGCTCGACCAAGGACTCGCTCAAGAACGACGGCTACTACGGCATGACCGGTCTGTCGCTGAAGTTCTAAGCCTTCCCGGCTTGGGTCTAGAGGAAGGGCGGCCTTTATGGCCGCCCTTTCTTTTTGTCTGCGTCCAGAGATTTGCGTGGGGGGCCGATGACGGCGACGGAGAACATATTCGGCGACCTTCCTGTCGCCGCTGCGGACGAAGCGGTTGCGGCGCTTTTGTCCCGGCCGGGCTTGCGGATCGAACGGATCGTCTCGACCGGGCAGGCCAGCCCGCCCGGCTTCTGGTACGACCAGGACTGGGACGAATGGGTGATGGTGCTGTCGGGAGCGGCTCTGCTGCGGATTGAGTCAGAGCCCGAAGTGCGGCGGCTGGCGGCGGGCGATTATCTGTTGATCCCGGCCCAGTGTCGGCACCGGGTGGAATGGACCGACCCGGCGGCGGCGACGATCTGGCTGGCGATTCACGTCGCTCCCGACCATTGCGACGGTTGAGGCAACAAAAAAGGCCTAGCCCGCGATGCGGCTAAGCCTTTAGAAAAAATTTGGTGGAGCCGAGCGGGATCGAACCGCTGACCTCCTCGTTGCGAACGAGGCGCTCTCCCAACTGAGCTACGGCCCCTAAAAGGAAGCCGGAAAATAGTCAAACCGCGCGGCGCTGTCAATGGCCGACTTTGATCTTTTCGTTCCCTTTTCGGCAAGGCGGGCTTGCCAGGTGGGGGTGGGGCGGAGTACCAGTGAGAGATGTGTTCCGCGCCGTCCCCCCACGCTCCGCTGCCCGGCACCGTCCAGACCTGGGTGTTCGATCTCGACAACACCCTGTATCCGGCCTCGTCGAGCCTGTTTCCCCAGATCGACCAGAGAATGCGGCGGTTCATTGTCGATCTGCTGGGGCTGGACGATCATGCCGCCCACACGCTGCAAAAGCGCTATTACCGCGAATACGGTACCACCCTGTCCGGTCTGATGCAGGTCAACGGGGTCGATCCCGACCATTTCCTGTCCTACGTCCACGACATCGACCATGACGTGCTGATGCCCGATCCCCGGCTGGACGCGGCGCTGGCGCGGCTACCGGGACGCAAGCTGATCTTCACCAACGGGTCGGAACGCCATGCCGAGGCGGTGCTGGCTCGTCTCGGCATCGCGCATATGTTCGAGGGGGTGTTCGACATCCGCGCCGCCGATTACATCCCCAAACCGCAGCCGCATGGCTATCGGCGGCTGGTCGAGCGGTTCGACTTCGATCCGACCCAGGCCCTGATGGTCGAGGATATCCACCGCAACCTGCTGCCCGCCGCCGGACTGGGGATGCGGACCCTGTGGATTCGCGAAGAGGATCATCCCGACGGCCCGATTCCGCCGCAAGACGTGTCCGACCTGTCGCACGTCGATTACGTCACCGACGATTTGGCGACCTGGCTCGACGCCGTTTCGTAGGCGATTTCGATCACTTCCAGCGTCTCGATCCCGCCCGGGGTGCGGAGCTGGACCAGATCGCCCACGCTCGCCTTGTGCAGGGCGCGCGCGACTGGCGAGACCCAGCTGATCAGCCCCTTGTCCATGTCGGCCTCATCGACGCCCACCAGGGTTACGGTGATCTCCTGGTCGCGCGAATTGGCATAGGTGACGGTTGCGCCGAAATAGACCCGGTCATGCCGGGTCTGAAGCGTCGGATCGACCACCACCCCGCTCTCGATCCGCCGGGTGAGAAAGCGGATGCGGCGGTCGATCTCGCGCAGACGCTTCTTCCCATAGAGATAATCGCCATTTTCCGAGCGGTCGCCATTGCCCGCCGCCCACGATACGATTTCGACCACGCGCGGCCGTTCCGACCGCAGCAGATGGTCGCGCTCGGCCTTCAGCGCCTCGAAGCTCTGCGGCCGCATGTAGTTCTTCGTCCCCGCCGGAAGCCCGGCCGGGGCCTCGTCCTGGTCGTCGTCATCGCCGCCGCTGTCTTCGCGGGTAAAGGCTTTGCTCATTGTCATGTCCCTCAATCGCCGGGCGCTGCCTCCGGCAGCTTGGCTCTCGCGCCATGGGGCGCGGGCGCTCAATGCGCCAGTCGCTTGCGCTCCGTATATATGTCCCTCAATCGCCGGGCGCTGTTGGCTCCGCCAACCCCTCGCAAAACTCGGGGCCGCCCTACGGGCGTCGTTCGCCCCATCCGGGGCTTCACCGTTCCACTCGCTTGGCTTTCGCGCCATGGGGCGCGGACGCTGTTCGCGCCAGTCGCTGACGCTCCGTATATATGTCCCTCAATCGCCGGGCGCTCGGTTGGCGCGTCGGATCAGGCCTTGATTCCGGCTCCGACCGCAGCCGGGGCGGAGGGGTCGAGCGGCCAGCGCGGACGCGGTGCGAAATCGAGATCGTCGATCAGCCCAAGACGGAATCGTTCGATCCCGGCCCAGGCGATCATCGCCGCATTGTCGGTGCACAGCCTGAGCGGCGGCGCCAGCAGCGCCAGCCCGGATTCCTCGCCGATACGAGCCAACGTCTGACGCAACAAGGTATTGGCGGCAACCCCGCCCGACACCACCAGATGCCGCCCCTCGGGCCAGCGGGCGCGGAATTGGGCGGCGGCGCGGGTGACGCGGTCGGCAATCGCTTCGGCCACCGCCGCCTGGAACCCGGCGCTGACATCGGCGGCATCCTGGGCCGACAGCGGCTTGGGCAGGCTTTCGATCAACAGGCGGACCGCATTCTTCAGCCCCGAGAAGCTGAAATTGCAATCGGGGCGGCCCTTCATCGGGCGGGGCAGGGCAAAGCGGGTGGGATCGCCCCCCGCCGCCGCCCGTTCCAGCGCCGGGCCGCCGGGATAGCCGAGTCCGGCCATCTTCGCCACCTTGTCGAACGCTTCGCCCGCCGCGTCGTCGATGGTGGTGCCAAGGCGGCAATAGCGCCCGACCCCCTCGACCGCGAGCAATTGGCAATGCCCGCCCGAGACCAGCAGCAGCAGGTAAGGGAAGTCAAGACCGCTGGTCAGCCGTGCAGTCAGCGCATGGCCCTCCAGATGGTTGATCGCCAGAAACGGCTTTCCCGCCGCCAGGGCAATCGCCTTGCCGGTCATCACGCCGACGATCACGCCGCCGATCAGGCCGGGTCCGCCGGTGGCGGCGATGGCGTCGAGGTCGGAAAAGGCGCATCCGGCTTCGGCCATCGTCTCGGCGATCAGGCGATCGACGTGGTGAAGATGAGCGCGGGCGGCGATTTCCGGCACCACGCCGCCATAGGGGCGATGGTCGTCGAGCTGGGACAGCACCCGCTCGGCCAGCACGGTTTGGCTGTCCGTCACCAGGGCGGCGGCGGTCTCATCGCAACTTGTCTCGATTCCCAGGACCAGCAAGACGTAAATCCCTTTGCAGAGCGCAGCACGACTTACTACAACAATGGGACCATGACAGCAAAACCCAACACCCACCCGACCATCAGAATTGGCACCCGCGGTTCGCCGCTGGCGCTGGCGCAGACCTACGAGACCCGCGAGCGGTTGGCCGCCGCGTGGCCGGACCTGGCCCAGCCTCCGGTGGGCGGGGTGGATCCGGTCGAGATCGAGGTCATCAAGACGACCGGTGACATGGTCCTGGACCGGCCATTGTCGGAAATCGGCGGCAAGGGGTTGTTCACCCGCGAGCTCGACGAAGCGATGCTCGACGGTCGCATCCGCATTGCCGTCCACTCGATGAAAGACGTGCCGACCTATCTGCCCGACGGCATCGTTCTGCCCTGCATCCTGCCGCGCGAAGACGTGCGCGACGCGTTCATCTGCCTCAAGGCCAAATCCATCGCCGATCTGCCCGCCGGTTCGGTGATCGGCTCGTCCTCGCTGCGCCGTGGCGCTCAGATCCTCAACCGCCGCCCCGACCTGAAAGTGGTCAACTTCCGCGGCAACGTCCAGACCCGGATGCGTAAGCTCGAAGAAGGCGTCGTCGATGCCACCCTGCTGGCGATGGCCGGCATGCGCCGCCTTGGGCTGGAGAAGCACATCACCGGCGCGATCGAGACCGAGGACATGCTGCCGGCGGTGGCGCAAGGCGCGATCGGCATCACCTGCCGCGCCGACGACGAAGAGGCGCTGCGCTATCTCGATCCGCTCAACTGTAAGGATTCCTTCGACCGCGTCGCGGCCGAGCGGGCGTTCCTGACCAAGTTGGACGGTTCGTGCCGGACTCCGATCGCGGCTCTGGCGACGCTGGACGGCGACCGGATGCTGTTCCGTGGCCTGATCGTCAGCCCCGACGGTAAGACCGTCCATTCGACCTCCCGCACCGGCGCCCGCGCCGACGGCGTGGCGATGGCGATCGACGCCGCCGAGGAGCTGTTCACGGCTGCCGGTCCTGGCTTCTTCGACTTCATGACCAGCTAGCCGTCGATGGTCCAGGCTCTGGTCACACGTCCGAGAGAAGATGCGGAACCGGTCGCGCGCGCGCTGGCCGATCGCGGGATCGCCGTGATGATCGAGTCGTTGCTGGGGATTGAGCCGGTTCCTGGGGTTTCGGTCGATCCGACCGGGCTTCAGGGCCTGCTGGTCACCAGCGCCAACGGGGTCCGCGCCCTGGCCCGCCTGCTGCCCGACCGGAGCCTTCCGGTCTGGGCCGTCGGCGACGCCTCGGCGCGGGTTGCCCGCGAGATGGGGTTCGCCGCCGTCGAAAGCGCCGGGGGCGATGTCGAGACGCTGGCCGATCTGGTGTCGGCCCGGGTCGATCCCGCCCGTGGCGCGCTGCTGCACGCGGCGGGCGAGGCGGTTGCGGGCGATCTGTCCGGCCGTCTGGGCGAACGCGGCTATCATGTCCGCCGCGAGGTGCTGTACCGCGCCGTCACCGCGACCACCCTGTCGCCCGATCTATGCCGTGCGTTGCAGGCAGGCGAGATTGATCTCGCGCTGTTTTTCTCTCCCCGCACCGCCGCCACTTTTGCTACCCTGATCGCAGATGCGGGGCTGGGGGAAAAGCTTGCCCGCGTCCAAGCTTACGGCCTGTCGGGGAATGTCACGGCCAAATTAAACGAATTGCCCTGGGCCGCCTTGCACAAGGCGGCCGAACCCACCCTGGCTGCCCTGTTGGCGGCCGTCGACGAGAATGGACGCCCTTCATGACGCAAGAGTCCTCCGCAGAGCCCAGTGACCGGACGGCCATGCCGACCGAGACCCGGCGCTCATCCGGCGCGGGCAAGGTGATCGCGCTGCTGCTGGTGCTGCTGTTGGCGGTTGGCGGCTGGGCGAGCTTCCCATTGTGGCGGGAAATGGCGGGCTTTCCGGCCCCGGAAGGGGAGTTGGCCGCCGTCCGCGCCGCTCAGGCCGCCTTGGCCGACCGTTTGGGTCGCCTCGAAGCCAGCCTTGCCCAGGTCGCCCAGCTCGAACAGAAGGTCGTCGCCGTCGAAAGTCAGGCGCAGGCCCCGGTTCAACTGGCCTCCGACGTCGAGTCGCTGGCCCGTCAGGTTGAAATCCTGCGCAAGAACGCGGTCGATGGCCCGGCGGTGGCCCGTCTCCCCGCCGAGGTCGAGGCGCTGTCGCGGCAGGTCGAGGCGCTGCACAAGACCGCCGCCGACGCCGCCACTCTGCTGCGTCTCTATGACCGGGTCGATCAGACCGAGGCCGCCATGCGCGAGATGAAGACCCGTCAGGCGTCCGCCTCCGGTCTGCTGCTGGCGGTCGGACAATTGCGCGAAGCGGTCGATCGCGGCTTGCCGTTCGATGCCGAACTGCGCACCGTCAAGGTTCTGGCCGCCGACGATGCCGAAGTTCACGCCGCGCTGGAAACGATCCGTCCCTTCGCCGAAACCGGCGTTCCGACCCGGGTCGGGCTGGTCGGCCGTCTTCAGCACGTCGCCCCGGAAATCGTGCGGGCCGAATTGCTTCCCGCCGAACAGGGCTGGAGCCGCCGTGCCGCCGACCGGATGCTGTCGCTGGTGTCGATCCGCCGCGAACCCGGTCTGGTCGCGGGCAACGACGCCACCTCGATCCTGGCCCGTGCCGAATCCGATCTGAATGCGGGCGATCTCGCCGGAGCGGTCGGCGAATTCGATCTGCTGGTTTATGGACCGGCCGAGGCGGCTGCCCCCTGGATCGGTCAGGCCAAGGCCCGGCTGGCCGTCGATAAAGCCCTGTCGGAACTGACAGCTCATAGCATCGCCCTCGCCGGGGTGCGGCCATGAGACGCCTGGGCGGGTTTCTGCTCGTTGTCGCGCTGTTGGTGATGGCGGCGGTGTGGCTGGTCGATCAGCCCGACGAAATCACCATCCGCTGGCAGGGCTGGCGAATCGATACCAAGATGCCGATCCTGCTGCTCGGCCTGCTGTTCGTCGCCGCTTTCGCCGCCGGTCTGGGCCGGATGGCCCGCACCGTCGTCGGCGCGCCCGGACGCTTGTCGGGGGCACGGCAGACCAAGCGGACGCTGAAGGGCTATCGCGCTCTGTCCGAAGGGCTGGCGGCGGTTGCGACCGGCGACACCCGCCGGGTCGCCCGGTTGGCCCATCAGGCCGAAAAGCTGTTGAAAGACCCGTCGCTGACCGGTTTGCTCAGCGTTCAGGCGGCGCGGATGGGCGGTGACGAAAGCGAATTGCGCGCCCGCTTCGAAACGATGCTGACCCGGCCGGAAACCGCGTTCCTTGGCCTTAAAGGTCTGACCGATCTGGCGCTCCGCCAGGGCGAACGCGACCACGCCCGCGATTACGCGACGCGGGCCTTGTCGATCCAGCCCTCGGCCGAAGGGCTGGCGGCGACTCTGTTCGACCTTCAGGCCGAAGCCGGTCTGTGGGCCGAGGCCGAGATCACCCTGTCGGTCGCCCGGCGCTATCGCACCATGCCGGACGAGGAACTGGCGCGGCGGCGGGCGCAGATTCTCTATGCCCGCGCCCAGGCCGCCGAGGATCGTGGCAACCGGGTCGAAGCGCTCGATCTGGCTCTCGCGGCCCGCAAGGCCGATCCGTCCTTCATCCCCGCGATCGTGCTGGCCGCCGAAATCCTGCGGCGGCGCGGCAAGGAGCGCAAGGCGGCCCAGATGATCCAGGCCGCGTTCCGCATCGCGCCGCATCCGGCTCTGGTCGCCGCCTGGATCGCCTTTGGCCCCACCGACACCCCGCTCGAGCGGGTCAAGCGGGTCCAACGGCTGGTCGAGGTCAATCAATCTTCCTCCGAAGGGCATCTTGCCCTTGCCGAAGCGGCGCTCGATGCCAAATTGTGGGGACAGGCCCGGACTCGCCTCATGCAGGCTCTGGAAGAGCGCCCCAGCCACCGCGTGCTGACGCTGCTGGCCCGGCTGGAGCGCGAAGAGAACAAGGACGAGAAGGCGGCCCTGGCCTGGCTGGCGAAGGCCGGTGCTCTCCCGCCCGACCCGGTCTGACGGCGCGGCCACCGATTTGGCGCGGCGGGAGCGTTTCTCGGAATCTTTGCAGATGAGAGTCTCTGCCCGTCGCCCTTGTCACGTCCTCCCGGTCCCCCCCCGGGGGGCAGACCGCTAACGCTCGATGCATCTTCTCGCGGTTCAGACCGGCACCCTTCCCGATGGAAACGATGCGGTCGATCTTGGCCAAAGCCCGGCCGAGATCGTCGTGCTGTCGGCCGCCGACACCGATCTCGCCTGTCTGGCCCAAGCGTGGCAGGGCGGCAGCCGGGGGTTGCGGCTGGCCAATCTGATGCGGCTTGGCCACAATCTTTCGGTCGATCTTTACGTCGAGCAGGTGATCGAGCGGGCGAAGCTGGTGGTGGTCCGCCTGCTCGGCGGCCGGGCCTATTGGCCCTATGGGGTCGAGCAGATCGCGGCGGCGGGACGGCGCAAGGGCATTGCCGTCGCCTTCGTGCCGGGCTCGGCCGAGCCCGATCCCGACCTCGTCAACGCCTCGACCCTGCCGCCCGAAGCGGTCGAGCGGTTGCGCTGCTATCTGCTGCACGGCGGCCCCGACAATGCCCGCGCCTTGCTCGCCTATGCCGGATCGCTGCTCGGTCGCCCGACGCCGTGGCTTGAGCCGCGTCCGTTGCCGCCCGCCGGGCGACATTGCGCCGATCCGGACCAGGGCCGCCCCCGCGCCGTGCTGGTGTTCTATCGCGCCTTGGTGCTGGCCTCCGATCTGGCCCCGATCGAGGCCCTGATCGCGGCGCTGCGGGGCGAAGGGCTGGCGGTGACCGCCCTGTTCGTCCACAGCCTGAAAGACCCGATCGGGGCCGGACTGGTCCGAGACGAGATCGCCGCTTCTCCGCCCGACATCGTCTTGAACGCGACCGGCTTTGCCGTCTCGGCACCGGGACGGGCGGCGGCGGGGCCGTTCGGCCCGGCCGATTGTCCGGTGCTTCAGGTGATCCTGGCCGGAGACACCGAGGCGGGCTGGCGGGCCGGTCGGGGGGGGCTGGGGCCGCGCGATCTGGCGATGAACGTCTCGCTGCCCGAGATCGACGGCCGTATCCTCGCCCGCGCCATCTCGTTCAAGGCGCTGGTCCGCGACGAGGCGACCCAGTGCGATATCGCCCATCACGCCCCGCTGGCCGACCGGGTCGCCTTTACCGCCCAGTTGGCGGCCAATTGGGCCAGGCTGCGGCGCAAGCCCGCGGCCGAGCGGCGGATCGCGCTGATCCTGGCCAATTACCCCCACCGCGACGGGCGGCTGGGTAACGGGGTCGGGCTCGACACCCCGGCCGCCGCCGCCGCGATTGTGCAGGCGATGGCGCAGGCGGGCTACGATGTCCCGGCAAAGCTTCCGGACGGTCAGACCCTGATTGCCCGGCTGCTGGGCGGCGTCACCAATGGCGGTTTGGCCGGGCGCGAAATCCGCGAGACGCTGGCCCTGTCCGACTATCGGGCGTGGTTTGCGACCCTGCCCGCTTCGGTGCGAGATGCGGTGACGGAGACCTGGGGACCGCCCGAGGCGGACCCGTGGGTTCTGCCTGCCGTGGGGGCATTTGCCGTTCCGGTGCTGCGCTTGGGTGGGGTGGCGGTGGCGGTGCAGCCTGCCCGCGCCGGGGCGGACGACGCGGCCCGGCGGTATCACGATGCCGATCTGCCGCCGCCGCATCGCTATCTGGCGTTCTATCTGTGGCTGCGCCAAAGCTTCGCCGCCGATGCGATTGTCCATCTGGGCAAGCACGGCACGCTGGAATGGTTGCCGGGCAAGGCGGTGGCGCTGTCGGCTGAGTGCTTCCCCGAACTGGCGCTGGGGCCGCTGCCCCATCTCTATCCCTTTATCGTCAACGATCCGGGCGAGGGCACCCAGGCCAAGCGCCGCGCCGGGGCGGTGATCGTCGATCATCTGACTCCGCCGCTGACCCGGGCCGAGACCTATGGCCCGCTGCGCGAGTTGGAGCGGCTGGTCGATGAATATTACGAGGCGGCCGGGCTCGATCCCCGCCGCCTCGCCGTGTTGCGCCGCGAGATTTTGTCCTTGAGCGCGGTGGCGGGGTTGGAGGCCGACCTCGGCATCGACCCGGACGACGATCCCGATGCGGCGTTGAAGAAGCTCGACAACCATCTGTGCGAGTTGAAGGAGCTGCAAATCCGCGACGGGCTCCACATCTTCGGTCAGTCCCCCACAGGGGCGCAGGGGCTGTCGCTGCTGGTGGCGCTGGCGCGGGTACGGCGCGGGCCTGGGGACGAGGCGGAGTCGCTGACCCGGGCCTTGGCCGCCGATTTGGGGCTGGGGTTCGATCCGCTCGATTGCCGCGCCGCCGATCCCTGGATCGGGCCACGCCCGCCGGTGCTGGCCGACATCTGCGGTGATCCCTGGCGCAGCGTCGGCGACAGCGTCGAGCGGCTGGAGGCGCTGGCCCTGGCGCTGGTGGCGGGCGAGCGGACCTGTCCGCCCGAGTGGAGCCGGACCCAGGCGGTGCTGGGCTGGATCGAGACCGTCCTTCGCCCCACCGTCGCGGCGTGCGGTCCGGCCGAGATGGCGGCGCTGCTGGCCGGGCTGGACGGGCGCTTCGTCGCGCCGGGACCGTCGGGGGCGCCGACGCGGGGCCGCCCCGACGTGTTGCCGACCGGGCGCAATTTCTTCTCGATCGACCCGCGCACGATGCCAACCCCCGCCGCCTGGTCGCTGGTGTGGAAGTCGGTGTCGCTGCTGCTGGAGCGTCATCTTCAGGACCATGGCGATTGGCCCCGCGCGATGGCGGTGACCGCCTGGGGCACCAGCGCGATGCGGACTGGCGGCGACGATCTCGCCCAGGCGCTGGCGCTGATGGGAGTCCGCCCGCATTGGGAAATCGGCTCGGGCCGGGTCAGCGGCTACGAGATCATGCCGGCCGGCGTTCTCGACCGTCCCCGCGTCGATGTCACCTTGCGGGTGTCGGGGCTGTTCCGCGATGCCTTTCCCGGTCTGATTGATTTGTTTGACGCCGCCGTCCGCGCCGTTGCCGCGTTGGACGAGCCGCCTGCGGTCAATCCGCTTGCCGCCCGCGTCGCCGCCGACCGCGTCCGGCTGGAGGCCGGGGGGCTGTCGCCCGAGGACGCGTTGCGCCGCGCCGCCTATCGGGTGTTCGGGGCAATGCCCGGTGCCTATGGCAGCGGGTTGGAAGCGTTGGTCGAGGGGGGCGACTGGGGATCGCGCGACGATCTCGCCGCCGCCTATATCGCCTGGAGCGGCTGGGCCTATGGCGGCGGGGTCGCGCCCGAGGCCGGTCAGGCCCTGTTCGCCGACCGGCTGGCCTCGGTCGAGGCGGTGGTGCAGAACCAGGATAATCGCGAGCACGACCTGCTCGATTCCGCCGAATACGCCTTGTTCGAAGGGGGCTTGGCGGCGGCGGTCGAAGCGGCGGCGGGGCGGGCGCCGGTGGTCTATCATCCCGACCATTCCCGCCCGGATTCGCCCAAAATCAACACGCTGGACGAAGAGATCGCCCGCATCCTGCGCGGCCGGATGGTCAATCCGAAATGGATCGCGGGTGCGATGCGCCATGGCTATAAGGGCGCGGCCGAGATGGCTGCCGGGCTCGACCATCTGCTCGCCTTCGCCGCCACCACCCATGCGGTCCGCGACCACCATTTCGAACTGGTGGCCCAGGCCTATCTGAAAGACGATGCGGTGCGAGGCTTCCTGGCCGAGGTCAACCCGGCGGCGCTGAACGACATCCGCGCCGCCCTTCGCACCGCGTTCGAGCGCGGCCTGTGGCGGCCGCGCGACAATCGCATCTACGATCTGTTCGCCGAGGAGGGTCCCCCGTCATGCTGAGCCGCCGCGCCGCGATACTGGCTCTGCTCGCCTTTGCGGGCAGCGTCGGCGGCTATGTCCTGGCGCATTGGACGAGCTTCGTCCGCTAGAGCCGCGTGCGCCAAATGTGACGCATGCGGCGATCAGCGGCCATTGCGGCCGCGGCCAAGCGGGCGGATGCCCGCGCCCGGCGAGGGCAATGATAAAGCCAGAGCGCCGTGTCTCGTATTTGAGGCTCGGCGCTCTAAGGCTCAGGCGGCGGCGTGCACCGCGATCAGCGGGCAGTCGCAGGCGCTGCGTTCGATCTGCACCGTGGTGTGGGCGATGCCAAAATGCTCGTGCAGTTCTTCGGCCAGTTCGAGCAGAAACGAATCGGTATTCTCGCTGTCGGGCATCACCAGATGGGCGGTCAGCGCCACCGCACTGGTGCTGAGCGACCAGATGTGGAGGTCGTGCAACTCGGTTACGCCGGGCTGATCGAGTATGAAGGCTTCGACCGCCGCCCGGTCGATCCCGGCCGGAACCGCATCGAGGGCAAGATCAAGCGAATCGCGGAACAGGCCCCAGGTGCCGATGGCGATGATCGCGACGATGGCCAGACCGATCACCGGATCGATCCAGTTCCAGCCGGTCAGCGCGATCAGTCCGGCGGCGACGATCACGCCGCCCGAGATCGCGGCATCGGCGGCCATGTGAAGGAACGCCCCGCGCAGATTGAGATCGCTGCTCGCCCCCTTGCGGAACATCAGGGCGGTGATGCCATTGATCACCAGCCCCACGGCGGCGACCGCCATCACCGGTCCGGCTTCGATCGGGGTGGCTTCGGTCAGCAGGCGCCGCACCGCTTCCCACCCGATCGCGCCCAGGCCGAACAGCAGCAGCCCGGCATTGCTGAGCGCGGCGAGGATGGTGCCGCGTCCTAGCCCATAGGTCAGCCGCCCGGTTGGCCGCCGCCGCGCCAGTGCCATCGCGCCCCAGGCCAGCAGCAGCCCGGCGACGTCGGCGAGGTTGTGACCGGCATCGGCCAGCAGCGCCAGCGAGCCGAAGGCGATGCCGCAGCCCGCTTCGACCAGGACGAAGCCGAGATTGAGCCCGGCCCCGATCGCGAAGGCGCTATTGTGGCTGGGGAGCGGATGGTGGTGGTGATGGCCGAGCCCATGGCCATGACCATGATCGTGTCCATGGCTATGGCTATGGTCGTGCTCATGGCTATGATCGTGGCCCATCGCCCCCTCCCCTCAAAATCAGACGCATTCGCAATCAAGACTCGCAACGACCCCGCCGTCAAGAGCAGCGATGGTCGGTGACGGATTTACGAAAGGTGGATTTGGGGCCTCAATTGCATTGAGCCGGGCGGCGGCGAGGAATATGCTGCATTGCACAATTCCCCCCTGGAGGTCCGTTGAGATGACTAAAGCCGCTGCCGCCGTCGAGTCGCCTGAACCGGTTCGCACCCTGTCGCTGGCTGGAAAGAAAGGTCTGATTATCGGGATCGCCAACCGCCAGAGCATCGCCTATGGCGTCGCCCGCCATGTTCACGCCTATGGAGCCGAACTGGCGATCACCTACCTTAACGAAAAGAGCGACAAATACGTCCGCCCGCTGGCCGAAGAAGTGAAGGCCCCGATCTATATGCCTTGCGACGTCCGCGAGGAAGGTCAGCTTGAAGCGGTGTTCGCCGCGATCACCGAAACATGGGGCAAGCTCGATTTCGTTATCCATGCGATCGCGTTTGCCAACCGCGAGGATCTGCATGGGCGGGTGGTCGATTGCTCGCGCGACGGCTTCGCCCTGGCGATGGACGTTTCGTGCTTCTCGTTCATCCGCTGCGCCAAGCTGGCCGAGCCGCTGATGAAGGACGGGGGCTGCCTCGTCACCCTGTCCTATTACGGCGGGCGCAAGGTGGTCGATCATTACAACGTGATGGGACCGGTCAAGGCGGCGCTGGAAAGCACCACCAAATATCTCGCTCACGAATTGGGGCCGAAGGGGATTCGGGTGCTGACTCTGTCGCCCGGCCCGCTGCGGACCCGCGCCGCCTCTGGTATCGCCCATTTCGACGAATTGTTGGATGCCGCCGCCGCCAAGGCGCCCACCCATCAATTGGCCGATATCGACGATGTCGGCTCGTTCGCGGCCTATCTGGTCAGCGATCTCGCCAAATCGGTGACCGGGACCACCCTGTTCATCGACGGCGGCGCCCACATCGTCGGTTAGGCCGGAAGCTTGGCCTCGACGGCGGGCAACGCCTCGGGGGTGCCGACATGGAACCAGCCGCCATCGTGAACGATGGCGGCCAGCCGCCCCTGCGCCAAAGCCCGGTCGTAGAGGACATTCAGCGAAAACCGTCCGCTTGGCGCGGTTGCGAACAGACGGGGGTGGAGGAGTTGCACCCCGGTGAACAGATAGGGCGCGCGGGCCGCGTCGCCCCGGCGGCGGGGCCGCCCGTCGGGCTCAAGGAAGAAATCACCCGGCCCGTCATGGCCGACCGCCGTTGCGGTGGGGTGAAGCAGCAACAGCGCATCCATCCGGGAATCGTCCCAGGCGGCGCGCAGCCGCTCTAGCGCCGGAACCGCGCCCTCGGTCCATAAAATGTCGGCATTGACGACGAAGAACGCCGCGTCGCCGAGATGGGGCAGGGCGCGGGTGACGCCGCCGCCGGTCTCCAGCAATTCCTCCTCGGGCGACAGCACGATCTTGGGCCGCCCGGCGAGGTGGTCGCGGATTTTCTCGCCCAGCCAGTGGCAATTGACGACGATCTGGCTCACCCCGGCGGCATCGAGGGCATCGAGGGCGCGGTCGAGCATCGTCCGCCCCGCCACCGGCACCAGCGGCTTCGGAATCGTCAGGGTGATCGGCCGCATCCGCAGCCCCAGCCCGGCGGCCAGCACCATCGCGTGGGAGAACGGCGCGGTCATGGCGCGGGCACGCCGCGGCGGTCGGCCGGGATGACCCGGTCGAACCACTCCGCCAGTTCGGACAAAACGGGATGGGTCAGGGAGGCGTTCAGCAGCCGCCAGACCCGGGGAATGTGGCCGAGATAGAGCGGCTTGCCGTCGCGCCGGGCCAGCCGGGTGAAGATGCCGATCACCTTGGCGTGACGTTGCGCCGCCATCACCGCCCACGAGGCTTCGAAGCTGATCCGGTCCAGCCCGCCGACCCGCGCCAGCCAGCGTTGCTTCATCCGCTCGACCAGCAGGGGGGCGATGTCGCGGCGGGCATCTTCCAGCAGCGACATCAGATCGTAGGTGGCGGGACCGGCAACCGCGTCCTGGAAATCGAGCAGGCCGCATCCGGCCAGACCGGGCCGCTCCAGCCGCATCAAATTGTCGATGTGGAAATCGCGCAGCACCAGGGTTTCCGGGGCCAGCCGGGCAATCGGGAACAGTCTGCGCCAGATCGCCAGATAGGCCTCGCGCTGGGGGGCGGGGAGGGGCGAGCCGGTCACCGCCGGATAATACCAGTCGGTCAGCAGCGCCGCTTCGGTCAGCAGGCGCTCGTCGTCATAGCGGGGCAGGCCGGGCGGAATCGCCTCGGGCCGGGCCGCGATCTCGGCCAGAACGTCGGTCGCCAGAGCATAGAGGGCGGTTTCGTCCTCACCAGCGGCCAGACAGCGGGTGTAGGTGCGGTCGCCCAGATCTTCGAGCAGCAGCAGGCCGTTGCTCTCGTCCACCCCGAGCAGGCGGGGCGCCGACAGGCCCAGGCTCTCGATATGCCGGGCCAGGGCGACGAAGGGACGGACGTCTTCCTGGGGCGGCGGGGCGTCCATCAGCACCGCCGTTTCGGCTCCGCGCCGCAGCCGGTCGTAATGGCGGAAGCTGGCATCGCCCGCCAGGGGGCGGCGCTCGGCCTCGCCCCAGCAATGGCGGACGAGAAAGGCGCGAATCAGGGACTCGCGGGGGGTGGGGATGGTGTCGGCGGTCACAGGCAAAGCTCTCCGATACGGTCGGCCCAGGAGCCGGTGGCGGTCAGGTGGGCGCGGCGGGCGGTGGCGCGGTCGGTCTCCTCCAACCGCACATCGAGACGGCGGGTGGGCAGCAGCGGCCCCAGCCGGTCCGGCCATTCGATCAGGCAGATGCCCTCGGCAAAGGCGTCCTCGATATCCAGTTCATAGGCGTCATCGGGCCGGTCCAGCCGGTAGAGGTCGAAATGCCATACCGCGCCCGCCGGAGTGTCATAGACCTGGACCAGGGTAAAGGTTGGGCTGGGGACATCCTCGTCGGGGCGGGTCAGCGCCCGGATGAAGGCGCGGGCCAGGGTGCTTTTGCCCGCGCCCAGACCGCCGGTGAGCGCGATCAGATCGCCCGGCCGCGCCAGCGCCGCCAACGCCCGTCCCAGGCGGCAGGTCGAGTCTTCGTCGGGGAGGGGGATCTTAATCGATTGAGACATCATCAAAACGGCTCGGGTTTCATTGGGTCTTGATCGGTTGTGGGCGTTCAGTTCCCAAACCGTGCGATTTCGACGGTAGTTTGGTTAAAGTCGGGGAGTGATATTAGATGATCGGTGCTGGGGCTGACACCCCATGATCGTCGAAAAGAAAAGAGGACGTGTCATGTCCGACGAACTGCGGATTTTGATCGAGAAAGCGCGTCGCGTGCCGGTCTCGGATGAGCAGCGGGAGGCGCAGCGGCGCAGCTTCGCGTTTGGCAATACGTCGATTGAGAATGCCGACATCACCCGCGAAATGATCGACCGTCAGGCCAACGCTTTGATGGCACAAGGTGAGTGACGAGGAAAACCATCGGCGACATAGTGTCGCGCTTGAAGCGGACCTGATCGCCGATCCGATTGCCAAGGCCGAAGCGGAAACCCGCAACGGCCTTCGTCAATTCGACCAGGCTCATTCCTGAAATAGGGGTTTTCCGTCTTTCCACGCCCGATCGTGACTCTGCCCCGAAAACAGGCTAATATGACTTAAGGACAGGCATGTGCATAGATATCATGTCTGGTCCCCCCTTATCCCATCGCGCGACAGAGGTGCCGTCATGTCGGACGAATCCACGATATCATTGCCCGAACTTGAGGCCGATAATCTGGCCGAGGCCGCGTTGCTGCTCGATCATGCCCGCGAGAACCGCGATGCCGGGAAGCTGGCCTTGGCGCTCGACAACAATCTCCAGGTCTGGACCGCGATCCGGACCATTGCCGCCCGTCCCGATGCCACTCTGACCGAAACGGCGCGGGGAAATCTGCTCCGTCTGTCCGATTTCGTCGCCACCAGCACTCTATCGACCGGGGTCAAGATTCCCAACGAGACCCTGAATACCCTGATCAACGTCAACCTTCAGATTTCCGAGGGATTGCTGGAAGGGGCGAAACGATCGGCCGGACTCTGATCCGGCCTGCTCGGCGTCAGTCGAGAAAGCGGGCGACGGTCTGAAGGAAGTTCGCGACGGAGATCGGCTTGGCGATATAGCCCTCGCAGCCGCCCTCGCGGATTTTTTCCTCATCGCCCTTCATCGCGAACGCCGTCACCGCGATCACCGGGATCGAGCGCAAATCGGGGTCGTCCTTCAGAATTCGGGTGATCTCGAGCCCGGAAATCTCGGGTAATTGGATATCCATCAGGATCAGATCGGGCCGGTTGGCGCGGGCGATATCAACCGCCTCGCGTCCATCCTTGGTCTGAAGAGTCCTGTAGCCGTTGGCTTGAAGCAGATCGTTGAACAATTTCATGTTCAATTCATTGTCTTCGACGATCAGGACTGATTTCGTCATGCCACTCCCCGAATGACTATCGAAAGCTGTCCCGGACGCTGATCGCCCGAGAGACGGAACCATTCGACAATTTGCTGCCGTATCATCCCCATTTCGGCAAGACGAGTCAAACGAAGGGATTGAGCAGAAACGGAGAATCGCCCGATCAGGCCGGCCAGACCACGATGTGGTGATCGAGCGGACCGGCGCGGCCCTCGGGCACGGCGCGGCCGCGTACCGAAATCCCGGCGCGATGGACGCTGTCGGGATCGCCCGACACCAGCGGATGCCACCAGGTCAGCCCTTTTCCCTCGGCCAGCAACCGATAAGCGCAGGTCGAGGGCAGCCATGCCAGATCGGCGATCACCGTGGCCGACAATTGAATGCAATCGGGGACGTGGCGCCAGCGATGGGCATAATCGCGGCAGCCGCATTTGCCGAGATCGAGCAGGCGGCAGGCGACGTTGGTGTAATGGATTTCGCCGGTATCGGAATCTTCGAGCTTGTGCAGGCAGCAGCGGCCGCAGCCGTCGCACAGGCTTTCCCACTCTTTGCGGCTGAGGTCTTTCAGCGCCTTGGTTTCCCAGAAGGGGGCGTCGGGGGGAAGCTCGCTCATCCCAGCAACGGGGCCGGAGCGACCCACCAGCCGGGCTGGTGCGCCGACAGACCTTGGGCGGCGACACGAGCGGCTGCCTCGTCGGCGAACAGGCCGAAACAGGTCGCGCCCGATCCCGACATCCGCGCCAGCAGACAAGCGGGCTGGGCGGTGATCGCCGCCAGCATCTCGCCGACCAGCGGCAACAGGGCGATCGCGGGGGCGGTCAGATCATTGCGCCGCGCAGCCAGGGCCTGGGCCAAAGCGTGGGCGTCGGCGGGAGCGTGGGTCAGCGGGTCGGGGGTCGAGAAGTCCGCGGTGCGGGCCTTGAACACCGACGGCGTCGATAGCGGCACCAGCGGATTGACCAGCACCAGCCACGCCGGGGGCAAGGCGGGGGCGGGGGTCAGCACCTCGCCGACGCCTTCCATCCGGGTCGGCCGTCCGGCCAGACAGACCGGGACATCGGCTCCGATCGACAAAGCCAGCGTCCGCATCCGCTCGGGCGGCAGGTCGATCTGCCACAGACGCGACAGGGCGATCAGGGTGGCGGCGGCATCGGCGGAACCGCCGCCGATCCCGGCGGCGACGGGCAGGCGCTTGGTCAGGCGGATGTCGGCGGCGAGCGGAACTCCGGCCGCCTCGGCCAGCAGGCGGGCGGCCTTGACGACGATGTTCTCGCCCTCGGGCAGGCTGGCGGCGGTGGGGCCATCGACATGCAGGGTCAGGCTGTCGGCGGGACGGGCGGTGACGGTGTCGCCGATTCCGGCGAACGCCACCAGCGAGTCGAGCAGGTGATAGCCGTCGGGGCGCTTTCCGGTCACCAACAGGGTCAGATTGACCTTGGCCGGGGCCTCGACGGTAACGAAATGATCGGTCATGCGGGTCACTTGGCAGTCAGGGGTGGAAGCTGGCCGGTCGAGACCTTGGCCTTCAGCGCCTCGATCTGTTCCGGCTCGGGATTGAGGGACAGCGCCCGCTGCCACTGGAAGCGGGCTTCGTCGATGCGGCCGCTGCGCCACAGGGCGTCGCCCAGATGTTCGTTGACGGTGGGGTCTTCGGGCTTCAGTTCGACGCCGCGTTCGAGGTATTTGACCGCCCCGGCGAAATCGCCCAACCGGTACAGCGCCCAGCCCAGCGAATCGACGATGGCGCCGTCGTTGGGGCGCAGCCGCACCGCCCGTTCCAGCAGCGAGCGGCCTTCTTCGAGATTGATGCCCTGATCGACCCAGCTATAGCCGAGATAGTTCAGCACGTCGGGCTGCTCGGGCTTTAGCCGCAGCGCCTGGAGGAAGTCGGCCTCGGCGCGCGGCCATTGCCCCGAGCGTTCCAGCGCGATGCCGCGGGCATAATACAGCGGCCAGATCTGCGGATTGGGGGCGGATCCTTCGGGCGCGGCGCGGCGCAGGGCCAGATCGTAGGCCTCGGCCGCTTCGGGGAAGCGCTTGTGGGCGCGAAAGACGTCGCCCAGGGTCATCGCGGCGTCGTAGCCGTCGGGCCGCATCGCGATCAGGCGGCGCAATTCGGCGATCGCGTCCTCGGTCCGGCCCGCTTCGTCGAAATTGACCGCCAGCCGCAGCCGGGCGTAATCGGCCGCCGGAGACGCGGGGTCGATCGCGTGATAGATCGGCTCGGCCTCGTCCAGCCGCCCCTGACGGCTGAGCACATCGGCCAGCAGCAACTGGCACAGCGGGAAGTTCGGCCGCATCCCCAGCGCCAGCCGGGCGAACACCAGGGCCAGATCGTTGGCTCCGCCCTGACGGGCCAGCGAGGCGGTGTCGAACAGCGATTCGGCCAGCCCGTCCCCGGCGCTGGTGACCGCACGCGGCACGTTGGTTCCGGCTTTCAAGGCGCGGTCGCCGTCGAACAGCGAGCGGTCGGGCTGGGCGGCATGATAGCGGGCGTAAAGGGCGCGGGCGTCGTCGAGGCGGCCGCCGCGCTGGAAGAAGGCTCCGGCGGTTTCGACCGCCCGCAGGCTGCTCTGACCTTCGAGCGCGGCGCGGAGATGCCGTTCGGCTTCGGCCGGACGGTTGGCCAGATCGGCGACCATTCCGGCGTGGAGTTCGAACACCGGGGCAAAGGCGGCGGCGGCCCCGCTTGGCTTTAGCAGCGCCAGCGCTCCGTCGGGATCGCCCTGGCCCTCGCGGCTCCAGGCCAGCATCAAGGGCGCGAGAAAGGCGTTCAAGCCCTTGCGCGGCATCGCCTCGAACCGCTTTTGCGCTGCGGCGAAATCGCCCATTGATGCGGCGCGGACTCCCAGCAACATCGTCGGCAGCGGGGCTTCCTCGTCGATCAGCAACAGCCGCTCGGCCAGCGGCGCGGCCTCGTCCAGCCGCCCCTCGGCGAGCAGAAGGGTGAAGGCGAGTTGCTGCAACTCGGTATTGTCGCGGTCGGCGGCGGCGGCAACCGACAGCAATTGCGCCGCGGCGCGGGTGTCGCCATGGGCATAGGCAAACCGCCCGGCCATATAGGCGCCCAGGCCGCTGGGCTCGACCGCCGCATCGGTCGAAGAGGGCGTGGGCGTGGGCGGCGATCCGCAGGTCGCCAGACTCGCTGCCGCCAGCGCCGCCGCCAAGGCCAGGGCCGGCGGTGTTCCCGTAATGCTCCGTGTCCGCATGGATTGTTTCCTTGGGAGGACGCCGCCGAACCGTGACGGCGCCGATCCCTGCTGATGTCTGGTCCCAGCTTTACATGTTGGGATAGTTGGGTCCACCGCCACCTTCGGGAACCGTCCAGGTGATGTTCTGGGTCGGGTCCTTGATGTCGCAGGTCTTGCAATGCACACAATTCTGCGCGTTGATCTGAAGACGGGCCGGGGCGGCCTCGGTCGCGGCGACGATCTCGTAGACCCCCGCCGGACAGTAACGCTGTTCGGGCGCGTCATAGAGCGGCAGATTGAGCGAAACCGGAATGGCGGGATCGGCCAGCTTCAGATGCGACGGCTGGTTCTCCTCGTGATTGGTGTTCGAGATGAACACGCTGGACAGTTTGTCGAAGCTGACGCTCCCGTCCGGCTTGGGATAGGCGATTGCCGGGTAATCGGCGGCCTTGCCGAGCGCCAGATGGTCGGGCCGATGCTTCAACGTCCACGGCGCGCGGCCGCGCAGGATTTCGTAATCGAAGGCGGAATAGGCCAGACCGCCCCACAAGCCCCAATGGAAGCTGGGGCGGACGTTGCGGGCGCGGTACAGCTCGTCCCACAGCCAGCTATGCCGCAAGGCAGCGGGATAAGCGGTCAGTTCGCCTGCGGGAACCGCTCCGCCGCCGAGCGCCTCGGCCACCGCCTCGGCCGCCACCATCGCCGATTTCATCGCGGTGTGGGTGCCCTTGACCTTGGGGACGTTGAGGAACCCGGCGGTGTCGCCGATCAGCGCGCCGCCGGGGAAGGTCAGCTTGGGGATCGATTGCAGCCCGCCCTCGGACAAAGCGCGGGCACCATAGGAAATCCGCCGTCCGCCTTCGAAGGTCGGGCGGATCGCCGGATGAGTCTTGAAGCGTTGGAACTCGTCGAACGGCGACAGATGCGGGTTGGCGTAATCCAGCCCGACGACGAAGCCGACCGCGACCTGATTGTCTTCGAGGTGATAGAGGAAGGCCCCGCCATAGGTCTTGGTGTCCATCGGCCAGCCGACCGAATGGACGATCTTGCCGGGATGGTGCTGGGCCGGATCGATTTCCCACAATTCCTTGATGCCGATCCCATAGGTCTGGACATCGCAATCGCGGCGCAGGTCGAACCGCTCGAACAAGGTCTTGGTCAGGCTGCCGCGACAGCCTTCGGCGAACAGGGTCTGGCGGGCCAGCAATTCGACGCCGGGGGTGAAGTTGGGGCCGGGCTCGCCCTCCTTGGTCACGCCCATGTCGCCGGTGGCGACGCCCCGGACCGCGCCGGATTCGTCGTAAAGCACTTCGGCGGCGGCGAAACCCGCGAAAATCTCGACCCCCAGCGCCTCGGCCTGGGTGGCCAGCCAGCGGGCGAAATTGCCGAGCGAGATGATGTAATTGCCGTGATTGTTCATCGTCGGCGGCGTCGGCAGCCGGATCGCCCGGCTTTCGGTCAGAAAGAGGAACGAATCGTCGCAGGCCGGGGTGTGCAACGGCGCGCCGCGCTCTTGCCAGTCGGGGAACAGTTCGGCCAGGGTGCGCGGTTCCAGCACCGCGCCCGACAGGATGTGCGCGCCGATTTCCGATCCTTTTTCCAGCACGCAGACGGCGAGATCGGGATCAATCTGTTTCAGCCGGATCGCTGCGGTCAGGCCCGCCGGGCCTCCACCGACGATCACGACATCGAATTCCATGGATTCACGTTCGCTCACAGCATCCCACTCCGCGACGGAACCGCACGTAAGAGAAAGCGGTTCCCGATCAGGCCAGAGTGTTTCTATAGCACACCGTCCGCAACTCTTTCGATCCCCTCTCGTGGATGCGCCTTGTCATCGCCCACCGCGTCCCTTAGAAAACGGAGTTCCGGACGAAAGGGCACAAAGTGATGAAATACGGTCGCAAGCGGGTTCTGGTTACCGGCGGCGCGGGCTTCCTGGGGTCGCATCTGTGCGAGCGGTTGCTCGACGACGGCTGCGACGTCCTGTGTGCCGACAATTTGTTCACCGGGACCAAGGACAACATCGCGCATCTGCTCGGCAATCCGTATTTCGAGCTGATGCGCCATGACGTCACCTTCCCGCTCTATGTCGAAGTTGACGAGATTTACAATCTCGCCTGCCCGGCCTCGCCGGTGCATTACCAGCGCGACCCGGTCCAGACCACCAAGACCAGCGTTCACGGCGCGATCAACATGCTGGGGCTGGCCAAGCGGGTCGGCGCGAAGATTTTCCAGGCCTCGACCTCCGAGGTCTATGGCGATCCCGAAGTTCACCCCCAGACCGAAAATTATCGCGGCAGCGTTAATCCGATCGGTCCGCGCGCCTGCTACGACGAAGGCAAGCGCTGCGCCGAGACCCTGTTCTTCGATTACTGGCGTCAGCACGGGTTGCGGATCAAGGTGGCCCGCATTTTCAACACCTATGGGCCGCGGATGCATCCCGACGATGGCCGGGTGGTGTCGAACTTCATCGTCCAGGCGCTGGAAGGCCGCCCGATCACCCTGTACGGCGACGGCAGCCAGACCCGCAGCTTCTGCTTCGTTGACGATCTGATCGAAGGCTTCCTGCGCCTGATGGCGACCGGCGACGACGTCACCGGCCCGATCAATATCGGCAATCCGCGCGAAATGACGGTGCGTGAACTGGCCGAGATGGTGGTGGCGATGGTCGGCTCGAAATCGGGGATCGTGTTCCAGCCGCTGCCCGCCGACGATCCGTTGCAGCGCCGCCCCGATATCACCCTGGCCAAGGAAACGCTGGGCTGGACGCCGAAGGTGACGCTGGAAGAAGGGTTGGAGCGCACCATCGCCTATTTCCGCGCCCGGATGCAGGCCTAGGAGGGCCGCAAGCCGACCTTTGCCCCCTCTCCCGGTGGGAGGGGGTAACGTCGGACTGTAACGATATTGCTTTGGCGGCCGTCGCCCCCGGGCTTGACCCGGGGGTCGGGGCAGGGCCAAAAAAATAATGGAAAATTTGGATGAGGCGGCGCCAGGAGGATGGCCGGGTCAAGCCCGGCCAAGACGGGCCGGGAATTTTCCCTTAGACCCGGCCAACCTCTAAGCCCCCTCTTCCTCGGGCGTCAGGGTCTTTAGCGCCAAAGCGTGCAGATCGCCGCCCATCTTGCCGCCAAGCGCGTCATAGACCGCCTGATGGCGGCGCACCCGCGACAGGCCGGTGAAACTGGGCGACACCACCAGTGCGGAATAATGGTCGCCGTCGCCGCGCAAATCCTCGATCACCACCTTGGCATCGGGCAGGCCGGAGCGGATCAGCGCTTCGATCTCGGTCGCGGACATCGGCATGGTTGAGTGTCCTTCGCAGCGTCGGGCGCAGGGGCGGACCAAAGCCCGCCCCTGTCTCCGTTTCGTTACTCAGCGGTGCCGTTCATGAAGGCGGGCATCCAGCCTTCGTGAACCTCGGCCAGTTCCTCGACGGCGATGGCGCGGCCACCGACGCTGATGACATGGCCGCCGGTGCGACCGATCACCCGGACGGCGGTGTCGTGCTCGACCGCTTCTTCCAGCACGGTGGGAAGATCGTCGTCGCGGATTTCGAGGAGGTAGCGGCCCTGATCCTCGCCAAAGCACCAGGCGTGCAGCGGCAGGGTCGAGGGGGCGTCGAGCGCGGCTCCGATCTTATCCTGCGAGGCCATCGCCATCTCGGCGACCGCGACCAGCAGGCCGCCGTCGGAAATGTCGTGGCTGGCCTGGACCAGACCGTCGCCGATCAACTGGCGGACCAGTTCACCGGCGCGGCGTTCGCGATGCAGCGCGACCGGCGGCGGCGAGCCTTCCTCGCGGCCGCAGATTTCGCGCAGATAAAGCGACGCGCCCAGCCAGCCCTTGGTCTCGCCGATCAGGACGATGGCGTTGCCCGTGCCCTTGAAGTCGATTGAGGCGCTGCGGCTGACATCGGCCAGCAGACCGACGCCGCCGATCGCCGGGGTGGGCAGGATCGCCTCGCCCTGGGTCTCGTTGTAGAGCGAGACATTGCCCGACACGACCGGGAAATCCAGCTCGCGGCAGGCCTGACCCATGCCCCGGATCGCCTCGACGATCTGGCCCATGATCTCGGGCTTTTCCGGATTGCCGAAATTCAGATTGTCGGTGACGGCGAGCGGCAGCGCGCCGACGGCGGACAGGTTGCGATACGCCTCGGCCACCGCCTGACGGCCGCCTTCATAGGGGTCGGCGACGACATAGCGGGGGGTGACGTCGGTGGTGATCGCGACGCCCTTGCCGGTGGCGTGGACGCGGACCACGGCGGCATCGCCGCCCGGACGCTGGACGGTGTCGCCCATCACCATGTGGTCGTACTGCTCCCAGATCCAGCGGCGCGAGGCGAGGTCGGGGGTGCCCAGCAGGGTCTTCAACGCTTCGACCGGGCAAACCGTCTCGATCTCGCGGGCATCGACCGGCTGACGCTTGGTGGGCAGAACCCAGGGGCGGTCATATTCCGGCGAGGCCAGCGCCAGCGGGTCGATCGGCAAATCGGCGACGATCTCGCCATGGCGCGACAGCACCATCCGCCCGCTGTCGGTCAGATGGCCGACGATGGCGAAGTCGAGTTCCCACTTCTCGAACACGGCGCGGGCCAGATCCTCGCGGCCCGGCTTGATCACCATCAGCATCCGTTCCTGGGATTCCGACAGCATGATCTCGTAGGCGCTCATCCCCTCTTCGCGCATCGGCACGAGGTCGAGATTCATCTCGATCCCCAGCCCGCCCTTCGAGGCCATCTCGAACGAGGACGAGGTCAGACCGGCGGCGCCCATGTCCTGGATCGCGACGATCGCATCGGTCGCCATCAGTTCCAGACAGGCTTCGATCAGCAGCTTCTCGGTGAAGGGGTCGCCGACCTGGACGGTCGGACGCTTTTCCTCGGACTTCTCGTCGAATTCGGCCGAGGCCATCGTCGCGCCGTGGATGCCGTCACGCCCGGTCTTCGAGCCGACATAGACCACCGGATTGCCGATCCCGGCGGCGGCGGAATAGAAAATCCGGTCCTTGTCGGCCAGACCGACGGTCATCGCGTTGACCAGGATGTTGCCGTTGTAGGAGGGGTGGAAATTAACCTCGCCCCCCACCGTCGGCACGCCGACGCAATTGCCATAGCCGCCGATGCCCGACACCACGCCCGCGACAAGGTGACGGGTCTTGGGGTGAGCGGGATCGCCGAAGCGGAGCGCGTTGAGGTTGGCGATCGGCCGCGCGCCCATCGTGAAGACGTCGCGCAGGATGCCGCCGACCCCGGTCGCCGCGCCCTGATAGGGCTCGATGAAGCTGGGGTGGTTGTGGCTTTCCATCTTGAAGATGATCGCCTGATTGTCGCCGATGTCGATGACGCCGGCATTCTCGCCCGGACCACGGATCACCCAAGGCGCCTTGGTCGGCAGGGTCTTCAGCCACTTCTTCGAGGATTTGTACGAGCAATGCTCGGACCACATCACCGAGAAGATGCCGAGTTCGGTCAGATTGGGCTCGCGGCCCAGGATTTCGAGAACCTTGGCGTACTCATCGGGCTTCAGGCCGTGCTGGGCGATGATGTCGGGGGTGATCGCGGTCAAGACAGGGCCTCCACCAGGGAATCGAACATCGTCTTGCCATCCGACCCGCCAAGCAGGTCTTCGGCCAGTCGCTCGGGATGCGGCATCAGCCCCAGCACGGTGCGGCCGGAATTGTAGATGCCGGCGATGTTGCCGAGCGAGCCGTTGGGATTGGCCGCCTCGGTCACCGCGCCGTTGGAATCGCAGTAGCGGAAGGCGACCTGACCGTTGCCTTCGATCGCCTTGACCGTCTCGGCATCGGCGAAGAAATTGCCCTCGGCATGGGCGATCGGGAACCGCACCACCTGTCCGGCCTGATAGCCCCGGGTGAAGTCGGTCGCGTCGGTCTCGACCCGAAGGTGGACGTCGCGGCAGATGAAGCGCAGATCGCGGTTACGCATCAAGACGCCGGGAAGCAGACCGGCTTCGGTCAGGATCTGGAAGCCGTTGCAGATGCCCAGCACGCGGGTTCCCTTCTCGGCGCGGGCCTTGACCTCGCGCAGGACCGGCGAGTGGGCCGCCATCGCGCCGCAGCGCAGATAGTCGCCATAGGAGAACCCGCCCGGCACGACGATCAGATCGAGATCGGGCAGGTCGGTATCGCGGTGCCATACCATCAGGGGGCGGTGGCCCAGGCTGGCTTCCAGCGCCACGGCGACGTCGCGGTCGCAGTTGGAGCCGGGGAAAACGATGATCGCGGCTTTCAAGGGCAGGGCCTTCGCGCAAGTGAAGTCGAGGGAATGGTGTACCCCGGATGCGCCCCGGATTCCAGACGCTTCAAGCAAGGGGGCGGCGGAGGGGAGGGGGTAACAGACAAAGGGGGCGCCGCCACGAAGGGTGCGCCCCCTTCATCTGAGCCGGAAAAGGATGACGCCGCGCGTGCGGGCCGCGCCACGATCGTCAGGGGGGTGGGGATGGGCGGGGGTCCCCCTGGACGGGTATTCCGGCAGTCGTGCGGAGGCTTGGACTGTCCCTCCGGCACAGCTACATCTAAATTAACAGAATTCCAGGAAATGAACATCGAAAATGTGTCTAAACGTGACGTTTTGTACTCGTCACATATTTATATGTATTCTATTTAAATTAACAAACAATTTTATCTAAATGAGATGGCTTGCCCCGACGCGTCGTCGCCGTCACGATATGCGGGCTCGGCGCAACAGGCCGAATCGGCAAGGAGACAGGCGATGCGATTGGGGCGGTTGGGGCTGGCGCTGGTGCTGCTGATCGGGCTGGTCGTGGGCGGGCCGAGTATTGCGGCCCAGACGGTCGAATTCGGCTCGACGCGGGTCGAACTGGTTGCCGCCAACGGACACCGCACTCCCTTGATGGTCGAACTGGCGGCAACGCCCGAGCAGTTGGAGCAGGGGCTGATGTTTCGCCCCTACCTCGCTCCGGAGGCGGGGATGCTGTTCGATTTCGGGCGGCCGCGTCTGGTGGCGATGTGGATGAAGAACACCCTGATCCCACTCGACATGCTGTTCCTCGACGCTGCGGGGCGGATTGTCCATATCGAGGCCAACGCCGAACCCGGCTCGCTCCAGCCGCGCGGTCCGGTCCAGAAAGTCCTGGCCGTGCTGGAATTGCCGGCGGGCGGGGCCGCCCGGTTTGGCCTGCGCCTTGGCGATCGCGTCGCGCACCCCATATTCGAGCAAGACCCGGTCAAATCTCAGTAACTATTTTCTGCTAAGATCGGCGCGTCGCCAAACCCCGAGGTCGCCCATGCAGACTCCGACCGCCGACACTGCCGCCAGCCAGATCGCCTCTGCCTCCAGCACGGGCCGAATCGTCACCGGTATCCGCGAGGCCGCCAGCGCCACCGGGGTTTCGTTCGATTACCTGTTGTCTCAGGCCGCACGCGAAAGCGGACTGGATCCCCAGGCCCGCAACACCCGCTCGTCGGCGGCGGGGCTGTTCCAATTCACCAGCCAGACCTGGCTGGACATGGTGCGTCGCCATGGCGCCAAGCACGGTCTGGGCGAGCAGGCCGCCGCGATCACCCGGGGCGCCAACGGCCGCCTCGACATCGCCGATAAGGCGGTGAAGGCGGCGGTGCTTGATTTGCGCAAGGATCCCGAATTGTCGGCGATGATGGCGGCCGAATATGCCCGCGACAATTCCAAAATTCTGGAACGCAAGCTGGGCCGTCCCGCCACCGCGTCGGACCTTCATCTCGCCCACTTCCTGGGGGCGGGTGGAGCGGTCCGGGTGATCGAAGGGATGGCGAGCGACCCGGACAATTCCGCTCACAGCCTGCTGCCCGAGGCGGCGCGGGCCAATCCCGAACTGTTCCGCGATCCCGGCAGCCGCGAGGCCCGCACCGTTACCAGTCTCTATAATTCCGTGCAGGCCCGCCACCAGGGCGGGTCCAATGGGCGCGCCGATCTTGCTGCCTTGCGCCCCGAACCGCGCCCCGATCTTGAGGCCGAGCAGGCGGTGGCCCAGCAAGTGGCAGTCCAGTCGGCGGCTGTGGCCGATCCGGCGGTAACCCTGGTTGCAACCGACGCGAGACCGGCGGCGGAGCCTTCCTCCGCCGCCGTGACGGTGGCGCTGTCCGACGGCGGCGGCTTTCGCGCCGCGATCCCGACCGTGGCGACCGCCCGTGTCGAGGTCCGCAGCATGAAGGACATCGTCGCCGCGATCCGCGCCGGTCAGGACGTTTAGGGAGACTCCGTTCGATGGCGATGGGTCCGGACCCGCGTAATCCCCATCCGATGGCGGGATTTCCTCAGGTGTGCTTCATCCGCAACACCGTGTCCAATCCCAATATCGAAATCGGCGAATACACCTATTACGACGACCCGGACGGGTCGGAAGAGTTCGAGCGGAATGTTCTCTATCACTTCCCGTTTATCGGCGACAAATTGGTGATCGGGAAGTTCTGTGCCCTGGCTCGTGGCGTCAAATTCATCATGAACGGCGCCAATCACAAGATGTCGGGATTTTCCACCTATCCGTTTTATATTTTCGGCAATGGTTGGGAATCGGTGGCGCCCGATCCGGCGGATCTGCCCTATAAGGGCGACACATTGGTCGGCAACGATGTCTGGATCGGCTACGACGCCCTGGTGATGCCGGGGGTTACGATCGGCAATGGTGCGATCATTTCGGCCCGTTCGGTGGTGACCGCCGACGTGCCCGCTTATGCGATCGTTGGGGGCAATCCGGCGCGGACGATCCGCAGCCGTTTCTCACCGGAAACGATTGAGGTCCTGAACCGGCTGGCGTGGTGGGATTGGCCGATAGAGCGGATTACCCAGCATCTGCCCCTGATCGTTTCGGGCGATATCGAAGCCCTGTGCGCGGCGGCCCCGTCGCCCTAAGACGATTACCGGACCGCCGCGCTCGTCCAACTCAGCGATTTGAACGGTTGGCCTATACCCAGCCGCCATTGCGGCGGCGGCCAAGCGGGCGGATGCCCGCGGCTCCGGCAGAGGGACCGTACAACCGGCCAAGTACTTGGCCGGTTGGTATCACGCGTCGCGCGCCAGTTCGTAGAGGGCGATTGCGGTGGCGTTCGAGACGTTAAGGCTTTCCATTTCCCCGATCATCGGCAAGCGGACCAGATGGTCGCAATGCTCGCGGGTCAGGCGGCGCAAGCCGTCGCCCTCGGCTCCCAACACCATCGCCACCCGTCCCGACAATCCGGCCTGGGCCAGCGTCTTGGGGGCGTCGGCGGCCAGACCGGCGATCCAGAACCCGCCTTCCTTCAGCAGGTCGAGGGTGCGGGCCAGATTGGTCACCCGCACCAGCGGCATCCGTTCCAGCGCACCCGAGGCCGATTTGGCCAGCGCGCCGGTTTCCTCGGGGGCGTGACGGTCGGGCACCACTACCGCCAGCGCGCCGAACGCGGCGGCCGAGCGCAAGATCGCTCCGACATTGTGCGGGTCGGTGACCTGATCCAGCACGACGACGATCGCCTGTTCGGTCAGGGCTCCGGCGCGGACAACATCCTCGATCCCCCAGGCGGGAAGCGGTTCGACCAGCACGGCCACGCCCTGATGCACCGCTCCGGCGGGGAGCAGGCGGTCGATTTCGGGCCGGGCCATCAGATCGGGGGCCAGGCGCGAGGGGGGCAGGGTGCGGGCCATTTCGGCGGTGGCGACGAGACGGCGGACCTTGCGTTCGGGATTGACCAACGCCGCCATGACCGCGTGAGTTCCGTAAAGCCAGACCGAGGCCCCGCCGCCGCGATCGCCGCCGTCCCGGTGTCCGCCGCCGCGCGCTGGCGGCCGTCCCCGGCGAGAGGGGGGGGAATCGTCGCTGGAATGTGTGGGTTTCATCGGGTACCTCCAATGCCAGCGTTGTAGTGAGTCATTTTCGGATTGACAAGCGCTGGCAAATTCCCATAGTACAGCGCTCCCGTCGCCCCCGGCTTTCGCTGGTGGTAGAGGATGGGGAGGGGTGGCCGAGCGGTCAATGGCAGCAGACTGTAAATCTGCCGACGGAAGTCTACGAAGGTTCGAATCCTTCTCCCTCCACCAAACTCTTCTTCGGATGATCCCGGGGAGGCGGAGTACGCTTCTCGGGAAAGCGCCGGGTGGTGAGAGGTCGCGTGGACGGATTGGCGGGTGTAGCTCAATGGTAGAGCAACAGCCTTCCAAGCTGATGACGGGGGTTCGATTCCCCTCACCCGCTCCATCCGCGCTTACGGCGGCCCGACCGGGTCCAGGCATTGAACCATGCGGCAGCCGCCGCGATCAGACGGGTTGAAAAATGGCTAAGGCGAAATTCGAGCGCAACAAGCCGCACTGCAACATCGGCACCATCGGTCACGTTGACCATGGCAAGACCTCGTTGACTGCGGCGATCACCAAGGTTCTGGCCGAGACCGGCGGAGCCACCTTCACGGCCTACGACCAGATCGACAAGGCCCCGGAAGAGAAGGCCCGTGGTATCACCATTTCGACGGCTCACGTGGAATACGAGACGGCCAACCGTCACTATGCCCACGTCGATTGCCCCGGCCACGCCGACTATGTGAAGAACATGATCACCGGCGCGGCGCAGATGGACGGCGCGATTCTGGTGGTGTCGGCCGCTGACGGCCCGATGCCGCAGACCCGCGAGCACATCCTGCTGGCGCGTCAGGTCGGCGTTCCGGCGCTGGTCGTGTTCATGAACAAGGTCGACATGGTCGATGATCCCGAGCTGCTCGACCTCGTCGAGCTCGAGGTTCGCGAGCTGCTGTCGTCCTACGATTTCCCTGGCGACGATATTCCGATCGTCAAGGGCTCGGC
>NZ_FNWO01000013.1 GCF_900108475.1 Magnetospirillum fulvum
CGAGCGTGACACCGTGCGCCCGCCCACATGGTAGAGACGGGCCGCGTGGCTCTCCAAGCCGCCGACGATCTCGCGGAGGCTGGTTGCTCCCGAAAGCTGGCCGTACAAAAGCGCGACAAACTGACTCTTCGTCGAAAGACGACGGACATGCTTGTCCGCCCTGTGCTCGCTGACCAGACGGTCGAACTCACCCCACGGAACATGCTTCAAAAGGTCGTGAAGAACGCTATTCTTGTGTCGCACGGTGTTGGCTCCAATTTCGTGTCCAGGAGACGCGCCAACGTCTGAACACGAGTAGAATCAACGCCGTGCACTTAGTCCAGAAATTTAAACCGGACAGCCGTGTGATCCCCCTGACCATCCACACAATCGAGGGCGGTGCCGGGGCCGCCACAATGACCGGATCACTCCGACAGATCGGTGATCTTCGAAATTGATGGCGGCGGCAATTCCATTCGCCATTCGCATGCCCGCCCGTCGATCGCCGCCAACAACGGCGCGACCGAGCATCAAATGATGGCGATCTATGGATGGGAGAGTCCGAAGCAGGCGGCGCTCTATACCCGCAAAGCCGACCGCAAACGCCTTGCGGATCAGGCCATGCACCTGCTGGTCCCGGAACAGACCGGGGCCGAAAGTGTCTCACTTTCGGCTCAAAAAACCGCCGGTGAGACAATTAACGGCAAAAAAGACTTATAAAACAACCCGCCCCGCTTTGGATGGTGCCCCGTGCCGGAGTCGAACCAGCACGACCGAAGGTCGCCGCATTTTGAGTGCGGTGCGTCTACCAATTCCGCCAACGGGGCTCCGGGGCGGGGCGGCACAGCATCTAACATAGGAAACGCGTTCCCGCCAGCGTAAATTCGCAGAAACCGCATTCGACACGGCGCGGGGAGGAGAAAACCCTGCGGCTTTCCTTGACTTGCTGCGGTTTCGCCGTAGACTCTGCCCCCCTGTCCATACCCGACTGGTCGAAAGAGACGTTCCATGGTTGCCATCACCTTGCCCGACGGTTCGGTCCGTCGGTTCGATTCCCCGATTTCCGGCCTCGATCTGGCGCGGGACATCGGCACCGGACTCGCCAAGGCGGCCCTGGGCATCACTATCGACGGCACGCCGCGCGATCTGTCGACCGTGATCGAGTCCGATGCGCGGGTCTCGATCCTCACCGCGAAGAGCGGGGCCGAGGCGCTTGACCTGCTGCGCCACGACGCCGCCCACATCATGGCCGAGGCGGTCAAGGAACTGTATCCCGAGACCCAGGTCACGATTGGCCCGTCGATCGAGAACGGATTCTATTACGATTTCGCCCGCCCGACCCCGTTCACCCCCGACGATCTCGCCACGATCGAGGCGCGGATGGCGGAAATCGTTGATCGCAACGAAGCGATCACCCGCGAGGAATGGGACCGCGACGAGGCGGTCGCCTTCTTCCTGGGCCTGGGCGAGAAATACAAGGCCGAGTTGATCGCAGCGATTCCCGCCGGTCAGACCATCAGCTTGTATCGCCAGGGCAATTTCATTGATCTGTGCCGGGGGCCGCACCTGCCCTCGACCGGCAAGCTGGGCAAGGCGTTCAAGCTGATGAAGCTGGCCGGGGCCTATTGGCGCGGCGATTCCAGGAACGAGATGCTCCAGCGCATTTACGGCACCGCCTGGTTCGACAAGAAGGAGCTGGATTCCTACCTCCACATGCTGGAAGAGGCCGAAAAGCGCGACCACCGCCGCCTCGGCCGCGAGATGGACCTGTTCCACCAGCAGGAAGAAGCGGCCGGATCGGTGTTCTGGCACAAGAAGGGCTGGGTGCTGTGGCGCGCGGTCGAATCCTATATGCGCCGTCAGCTCGAAGCCAACGATTACCAGGAGGTCAAGACACCGCAGCTGGTCGATTACTCGCTGTGGGAGGCGTCGGGCCACGCCGACAAATTCTCCGAGAACATGTTCACCATCACCACCCAGGATGATCGTCATCTGGCGGTGAAGCCGATGAACTGCCCCTGTCACGTCCAGATTTTCCGTCAGGGGATCAAGAGCTATCGCGACCTGCCGCTGCGGATGGCCGAGTTCGGCTCGTGTCACCGCTACGAGCCGTCGGGCGCGCTGCACGGGATCATGCGGGTCCGCGCCTTTACCCAGGACGACGCCCACATCTTCTGTACCGAGGACCAGATCACCTCGGAAACCGTCGCCTTCTGTCACCTCCTGAAGGAGGTCTATCAGGATTTCGGCTTCCCCGATGTCCGGGTCAAGTTCTCCGACCGTCCGGCCAAGCGGGCCGGGTCCGACGAGACCTGGGACAAGGCCGAAAGCGCCCTGGTGGAGGCGGCCAAGGCCGCAGGTCTGGAAACCGAGCTCAATCCGGGCGAAGGCGCTTTCTACGGCCCCAAGCTGGAATTCGTCCTGCGCGACGCGATCGGCCGCGACTGGCAGTGCGGCACGCTTCAGGTCGATTTCGTGCTGCCCGAGCGTCTCGACGCCGCCTATGTCGCCGAGGACGGCAGCAAGAAGCGGCCGGTGATGCTGCACCGGGCCATTCTCGGCTCGTTCGAACGCTTCATCGGCATCCTGATCGAGAACTTCTCGGGCCGCTTCCCCTTGTGGCTGGCCCCGGTCCAGGTGGTGGTCACCACCATCGTCTCCGACGCCGACGATTATGCCCGCGAGGTCCAGGCCGCCCTGCGCGCTGCGGGCCTGCGCGCCGAACTCGACCTGCGCAACGAAAAAATCAATTATAAGGTTCGCGAGCATTCGGTCGCCAAAGTGCCGGTTCTGCTGGTGGTCGGCAAGCGCGAGGCTGAAAATCGCGCCGTCGCCATTCGCCGCCTGGGCGGAAGCGACCAAGAAATTGTTGCGCTGGATCAGGCAGTGGCTACACTGGTAGCAGAATCCGCTCCGCCCGCCTGATCGGCGGGCGAACCAACAAAGGAAGGTCGGGCCGCGTCGCGTGCTCCGGCCGTTTCGTATACTCAAATCGATGGAGAGTGTTCTATAGCTAGACCGCCCATGCAGACGCCGCCCAGATCCGACGGGCCCCGCGTCAATCGTGAAATCGATGTGCGTTCCATCCGTCTGGTGGGCGCCGACGGTGAGATGATCGGTGTCGTCACCCTGCGCGAAGGCTTGCTGATGGCCGAAGAAGCTGGGCTCGACCTCGTCGAGGTTTCTCCCAACGCCGATCCGCCCGTCTGTAAGATTCTGGACTTCGGAAAGTTTAAGTACGAAGCCCAGAAGAAAAAGAACGAAGCGCGCAAGAAACAGAAAGTCATCGAAGTCAAGGAAATCAAACTTCGCCCCAATATTGACGAGAACGATTACGGCGTCAAAATGCGGAGCATGAAGAAGTTCCTTGATGAAGGCGACAAGGTCAAGGTGACCATGCGCTTTCGTGGCCGTGAACTGGCCCACCAGGACATCGGCATGAAGCTCCTGGAACAGGTCCGCGACGATCTCGAAACCCTCGGCAAAGTCGAGCAGGTGCCCAAGATGGAAGGGCGCCAGATGGTGATGGTGATCGCTCCGCGCTGATCCGCCTTCTCCCGCGCGCTGGCCGACATCTCGGTCGGTGCGCGGGCGACGACCCTGCCCTCCCCCCGATGCGCTTACGGACCACACGCCGATCCCGCCTGTGTCGTTTGACACGGGATCGTTTTGCTGTGGTTTGCGGGCAGAGGTAAAACCGTCTCCCGTGAAAAAGTCCCTCACTGTCGCTCGGTGTACTTTTTCCCGTTGGATTCAAAGGAGAAAAATGGGCTCGGGGCAGCCCAGCGCCCATTTTTCGTGTTGTCTGTTTCACCAGCTTTGCGCCGCTTAAGCGCGCAAAACTGGTGAAATCCCACCTCCGAAGCCGTGGGCGTCGCCCATCGGCCTCGGAGGGAAGCAAATCCATCCCCGCGCGGAAAGCTTGATTGAGCACGGGGATTCTATTTGAACCGGGGAAAAGTACACTGAGGCCAAAGGCCGAAGGACTTTTTCACGACCGACAAAACCGGGACCGCCGGAACGCCGGTTACACTCAGCGCGAAGCCTTCAGTCCCGCTTCCGCCCCGGTGCGGGCGACGATCGCGGCGACGACCGCCCCGTTGGCGGCCAGCCAGGAATCGAATTCGGCAACGATTTCGGGGGCAACGCGCGAAGACAACCGATACGAATCCGAGATGTGGGGCAGATCGGGATCGTAGACCAGACCGCCCTGCCCGTCGGTCAGAGCCCCGGCAGCATGCAGGGCGACCGCGACATTGACGTAGGCCCCATCAATCCGCCCGGCCAGAACCTGACGCAACAGCGGCTCGAATCCGGGATTTTCTTTCAGTTCGACCGAACCGGCATCGACCCGGTTTTTCCAGGCGAAGGGGGTGAATCCTGCAACGGTGCCCAGCGACCGCACCGCGTCTGCGCCGCGCCCGACCCGGTCGCGCCGAATCACGGTACCGTCGATATAGGCGAATACCGGAGCGGAATAGACCAGGGTCGCGCCCCGGCGAATTGCCGCTTGCCAGTCCGGGCTGTCGGGGAATTTCAGATCGACGCCGCCATGGATCAGCTCGGCCAGCAACCGCTTGACCGGCAGGGGGCGAAAGATCAGCCGGTGACCGTTCGCCGCAGCAAAGGCGTCCAAAATCTCGCGCGCTGCGCCGACGAACTGACCGTCCCGCCAGGCATAGGCCGGGCTGTAATCAATCGCCTCGACTCCGATGGTCAGATCGCGCGCCGAAACCTGCGCCGACGCCATCAGCGCGCACAATCCGACCGCCATCCCCCTCAGCCACGCCTGGGACTTCATGTTTCGCCTGACCTTCCCCCTGATCCAATCCCGATTGAACCATGAGCACGGCTGTCGTTCAATCCTGCTCGCACGACCAATGCGGCAATTTCATTTAGCCGGGATTGCCACTAATCTGTAATTTTACTTCACCCACTCGCCGCCATCATCGCCGTCGAGAGGCTTGCCGCTCCGTATCGATCCGTCTTCCGCTCCATCCCCGCAGCCCGCTAAACATTTTGTCGAAAGCGTGTTAGAGGTTGCGGCGCTATTTTGGGATCGGCCACGACGCATCCCGCGCCCCGAACGAGCAGCATGATCGCGCCCCGCCTCGCCTTCCCGGAGTTCTTTTCATGTGCGGCCTGACCGGCTTCATCGACCTCGACCGCGCCGCTTCTGCTGAGACCCTGGCCGCCATGGCCCGGCGGATGGCCGACACCATGGTCGCGCGCGGCCCCGACGGGTCGGGAGTGTGGGTGGATGCCGAGGCCGGAATCGCCCTAGCCCATCGTCGGCTGGCGATCCTCGATCTCAGCGCCGCCGGGCACCAGCCGATGATCTCGTCGTGCGGCCGCTTCGTCGTGTCCTATAACGGCGAGATCTATAACGCGCCCGCGCTGAAGTCCGAGCTTGAGCGGGCCGGACACACCTTTCGCGGCCATTCCGACACCGAAGTGATTATCGAGGGGGCCGCGCTCTGGGGCGTGCGCGGCATGTTGGAGCGGATTCGCGGCATGTTCGCCCTGGCCCTGTGGGACCGCGCCCGCCACGAATTGGTGCTGGCCCGCGACCGGCTCGGTATCAAGCCGCTTTATTGGGGGATCGCCGGACGGCTGGTGCTGTTCGGGTCGCAATTGGGGGCGTTGCGCGCCCATGACGGCTGGCGGCCCCGCCTCAACCGCGACGCGGTGACCTCGTTCCTGCGCCACAATTACGTTCCGGCGCCGCAGAGCATCTATCAGGGCATCTCGAAGCTGGAGCCGGGGCGGATGGTGACCCTGTCCCGCGACGGAACAGTGCGAACCGAACGCTTCTGGAGCCTGGACGACGCGGTCGCGGCGGGACGGGCCAATCCGCTGCATTGCTCGGATGGCGAAGCGATCGACCAGTTGGAAGAGTTGCTGTCCGACTCGGTCGCCGGTCACATGCTGTCGGATGTGCCGGTCGGCGCGTTCCTCTCCGGCGGGATCGATTCGTCGGCGGTAGTGGCGTTGATGCAGGCGGGCAGCACCCGGCCGGTCCGCACCTTCACCATCGGCTTCGACGAGGCGGGCTATAACGAGGCCGACCACGCCAAGGCGGTGGCCCGCCATCTCGGCACCGATCATTGCGAACTGATCTTGTCGGCCGATGCCGGTCTGGACGTTATCCCGTCGCTGCCCGATTTCTACGACGAGCCGTTCGCGGATTCGTCGCAGATTCCGACCTACATGGTGTCGAAGCTGACGCGGGAGCATGTCACCGTCGCGCTGTCGGGCGATGGCGGCGACGAGCTGTTCGCGGGCTATAACCGCCATCTTCAAGCCGCTCAATGGGGCCATCGCCTCGGCCGGGTGCCGATGTCGGCCCGCCGCCTCTCGGCCTGGGGCCTGACCCGATTGTCACAGCAGACCTGGGACCGGGTGTTCGCCCGTCTGCCCGGTCGCTGGCCGCCCCAGCCGGGCGACAAGCTGCATAAGCTGGCGGGTGTGCTGACCGAGGATGCCGACAGCCTCTATCGCCGCCTGGTCAGTCATTGGACCGATCCGGCCGCGCTGGTGCGGGGTGGAACCGAGCCGAAGGACGGCCCACTGTGGGACCCGGCACTTGCCGCCGCCCTGCCCTCGCAGCTTGACCGGATGCAGTATCTCGACACCCTGACCTATCTGCCCGACGACATCTTGTGCAAGGTCGATCGCGCCAGCATGGCGGTGTCACTGGAATCACGGGTGCCGCTGCTCGACCATCGCGTTGTCGAATTCGCCTGGCGGCTGCCCGCGCACCTGCGGGTCCGCCACGGCCATGGCAAATGGCTGCTGCGTCAGGTGCTGTACCGCCATGTCCCACGCGAGTTGATCGACCGCCCCAAGATGGGCTTTAGCATTCCGCTCGATTCCTGGCTGCGCGGTAAATTGCGGCCGTGGGCCGAAGCATTGCTGGATCAAAAGCGCCTGTCGGAGCAAGGTTTGCTCGACCCGGCACCGATCCGTGCCTGTTGGGCAGAACATCTCAGCGGCAAGCGGAACTGGCAGTATCTGCTGTGGGATGTGCTGATGCTTCAGGCGTGGCTCGACCGCCACGGAACCGGACTGGCGATGGAATAAGGCCTGACCCCGTCGGCTCGGCTCCTAGCGGAGAAAATGCGCTCATCTTTAAAGAGCGCAGGATGTAATTTTCTCCGTATGAAGAATACACAACCGAAATCGCATAATAATAAAGCCAAACACCCATATTCTTTTAAAATAGTTCCACTTTTATACAATAACCTCTGACTGGGTGCTTAAATTTACTGGACATTCCAAGCCATTCTGGATCGAAACGATCCTGCGCGAAACATTTCCGATCTGATTCGTTGCTTCAAGGGCGGGTTGATGGATAATTGGCACCACCCCAAAGCGCGCTTTCGTCACGTCTTCCGCCGCACCCCAGACCGCGTAGATAGAAATGCCGCCGATGCCACGGTCGAGGCGAAGGTGCCATGATGCAGAAATGGTACGTTGTCCGCGCCAAGCCCCGTTCCGAAAATCTGGCGGCAACCCATCTGGCGCGCCAAGGATTTCGTGTATTTCTCCCCCAGTACGCAACGACGGTGAAACATGCCGGACGCACCACCCAGGTGCACCGGCCTTTGTTCCCGGGGTATTTGTTCGTCGGCTTCGATCGGGAAACGGCCCGCTGGCGGTCGATCCTGGGGACCATCGGGGTGCTCGACCTGATCCGGAACGGAGATCATCCTGTGTCTGTTCCGGAGAACGTGGTAGAAGGCCTGATCGCCGAAGGGGGCGAAAACGGCCTGATACAACGGGCAGAGGACGTGTTGCGCCCAGGGTCGACGGTGCGCATTACCGAAGGGCCATTTGCCCTGTTCGTCGGCCGTCTGCTATCCCTGAACGACAAGGAGCGGACAACGGTTCTGTTGAGCGTAATGAACCGCGAGATCGAGGTCCTGCTCCCCAGGGAGTCCATAGAGGCGACACCGTAAAGCTTGCGTCGCCTCGTCTATATCAACGGAACGGGTGCAATTTCCTCACCCGATTGGCGGTAGCGTGGGAAAAGCCCATCCTAAGGCGGATTGGCGCTTCTTTCAGGTACGACATCTTCAACGGCTAGGTAGGGTTCAGAGGGTGAAGAGAGTCCTTGTCACCGGAGCGGATGGATTCATCGGCTCGCATTTGACCGAAGCTCTAGTGCGCAACGGCTATGATGTTCGCGCCTTCGTGCTCTACAATTCGTTCAACAGCTGGGGCTGGCTTGATCGCTGCGCCCCTGACGTCAAAGGCTCGTTCGAGGTTTTCGCCGGTGACGTCCGCGATCCGCACGGCGTCCGCGCCGCGATGCAGGGATGCGATGCGGTCTTGCATTTGGCCGCGCTGATTGCGATCCCCTATTCGTATCACTCGCCCGATACCTACGTTGATACGAACATCAAGGGCACCCTCAACGTCGTTCAGGCGGCGCGAGAGCTTGGCATCACCAAAGTGATCCACACCTCCACCAGCGAGGTTTACGGCACCGCCCGCTTCGTGCCGATCACCGAAGAACACCCGCTGCAAGGCCAGTCGCCCTACTCTGCGACCAAGATCGGCGCGGACCAGATTGCCCTGTCGTTCTTCGCCGCCTTCGGCACGCCGGTAACCGTGATCCGCCCTTTCAACACCTTCGGACCGCGCCAGTCCGCGCGAGCGGTGATCCCCACCATCATCACCCAGATCGCCAACGGCGCGCGGAAGATCAAGCTCGGCTCGCTCCATCCCACGCGCGACTTCAATTATGTGGCCGACACGGTGGGCGGGTTCCTGGCCGCGTTGGCGGCGGAGCGTGGTGCGGGCGAGGTCATCAACCTCGGCAGCAATTACGAAATCTCGATCGGCGACACCGCCAAAACCATCGCCGAGGTGATGGGAGCGGAAATCGAGATCGTTACCGACGACGTGCGGCTGCGCCCGGAGAAAAGCGAGGTCGAGCGCCTGTGGGCCTGCAATGCCAAGGCGAAGGACTTGCTCGGCTGGCAGCCCGCGTTTGGCGGCCTCGACGGGTTCCGGCGGGGCTTGGCGGAAACCGTTTCCTGGTTCTCCGATTCCGAGAACCTGAAATCCTACAAAGCCGATATCTACAACATATAGCTGCCTGCCGACATGAACGCCCCCCTCCCCCTCGCCGCACAGATCGTCGCGGTCTTGCGCGATGTCACCGGCCCCGGATCGGTGCCCCTGCACGCCCCCCGGTTCTCGGGCAATGAGCTTGCCTATGTTCAGGAGTGCATCGACACCACCTTCGTCTCATCGGTCGGCAAATTCGTCGATCGCTTCGAAGCGGACCTTGCCGCCTTTACCGGTGCCGGTCACGCCATCGCGGTGGTCAATGGGACGGCCGCCCTCCACGCCGCAATGCTGCTCGCCGGGGTGCAGCCGGGCGATGAAGTGATCGTTCCCGCGCTAACCTTTGTCGCCACCGCCAACGCCGTTGCTCATTGCGGCGCGGTGCCGCACTTCGCCGATTCGAGCGAGGCCACCCTGGGACTCGACCCCGTGGCGCTCGGGGCTCATCTCGCCGAAATCGCCGAAATCCGTGACGATGTCTGCGTTAACCGCACCACCGGCCGGGTCATTCGTGCCCTGGTGCCGATGCACGCCTTCGGCCATCCCATCGACATTGCCGCCACGGTCGAGCTGGCGCGGACATGGCATCTGGTCCTGGTCGAAGACGCGGCGGAATCCCTGGGCAGCACGGTCGGCGGACGCCACACCGGCACCTTCGGCCGCATGGGCACCTTGAGCTTCAACGGCAACAAGACGATCACCACCGGCGGCGGCGGGGCCATCCTCACCAACGATCCGGAGCTTGCCAAGCGCGCCAAGCATCTCACCACCACGGCAAAGCAACCGCACCGGTGGGAATTCCGGCATGATTATGTTGCTTATAATTACCGCCTCCCCAACCTCAACGCGGCGCTCGGCTGTGCCCAGTTGGAGCAACTGCCGACATTCCTTGCCGAAAAGCGCCGCTTGTTCGAGAAGTACCGCGCCGGGTTCGAGGGAATGACCGGGGTCAGACTGTTTGCCGAGCCCGCAGGATGTCGCAGCAATTATTGGCTGCAAACCTTGATCCTGGACGACGACCGCGCCGGGGAGCGGGACACGATTCTGGCCGCGACCAACGATGCGGGTCTGATGACCCGTCCGGCATGGACCTTGATGCATCGGTTGCCCGCATTCGAGACCTGCCCGCGCATGGCCTTGCCGGTCGCACAATCCCTGGAACGCCGGATCATCAACATCCCGAGCAGCGCCATCCTTGGCTCGAGCGGGGCCGCGTGAGCGGCGAGCCGTTACTCCTGATCGGTGCTGGCGGACATGCCCGGTCCTGCATCGACGCGATTGAGATGGGCGGGCGTTTCAGGATCGTCGGCTTGATCGGCACTGCGCCCGAGGTCGGGACCGAGGTTCTCGGTTACCCTGTTCTGGGGACCGACATCGACCTACCGCGTCTCGTCGCCCAGTTTCGCACTGCCGCGATCACTTTGGGGCAGATCAAATCGCCTGCGGCGCGGATGCGCCTGTTCTCTGCGGCTCTTGCGGCAGGAGCGGAACTTCCGGCGATCGTGTCGCCGCTGGCGCACGTCTCGCGTCATGCTGAACTGGGTGCGGGAACGATGGTTCTGCACCGCGCCGTGATCAATGCAGGCGCACGGATCGGCCGCAACGTCATCATCAACACCATGGCTCTGGTCGAACACGACGCCGAAATCGGCGATCATTGTCACATCGCCACCGCGGCCGTGATCAATGGTGGCGTCCGTATCGGCGCGGAGACCTTTATCGGCAGCAACGCCAGCATCCGCCAAGAAATACAGGTGGGAACCGGCTGTGTCATCGGCATGGGGCAGCGGGTTGTCACCGATTGTGCCGATGGTGAATGGTTGCCTCCGGGACGGAGGCCATCATGAGCGTGATGATCATTGCCGAGGCAGGGGTCAACCACAATGGCGATCCCGAACTGGCGAAACGACTGATCGACGCGGCAAAGGCGGCAGGGGCCGATTACGTCAAGTTTCAGACCTTCAAGGCGGAACGGCTGGTCACCCAGGGAGCCGCAAAGGCCGATTATCAGAAGAAGACCAGTGGCGCGGACGAAAGCCAGTTCGAGATGATCCGGCGCCTGGAATTGTCCGAGGCGACACATCGCGACCTGATTGCCCATTGCGCGGCACAGGGAATCGGCTTCCTGTCCACCGGCTTCGATGTGGACAGCCTCGACATGCTGGCTGGGCTTGGTCTGCCGCTTGTCAAAATCCCCTCGGGCGAAATCACCAACCTCCCCTATCTGCGTCATGTCGGCAGCATGGAATTGCCGGTGGTGCTGTCCACTGGGATGGCGACCCTGGCCGAGGTAGACGATGCGCTCGGTGTTCTGGAGGACGCAGGGGTGCCGCGTGACCGGATCACGGTTTTGCATTGCACCACCGAATATCCGACCCCGATGGACGAGGTAAACCTGTCCGCCATGCTGACCCTGCGCGATGCATTTGGCGTGGCGGTCGGTTATTCCGACCATACCGAAGGGATCGAGATAGCGATCGCGGCGACGGCGCTCGGCGCATGCATCATCGAAAAGCACTTCACGCTCGACCGCAGCTTGCCGGGGCCCGATCATAAGGCAAGCCTGGAACCGGACGAGCTTGCCGCCATGGTCGCAGCGATCCGCAACATCGAGCGGGCGATGGGCGACGGGATCAAACGGCCTGGCCCGAGCGAAACCCGCAACCTGCCGATCGCACGCAAATCAATTGTCGCGGCCCGGCCGATCTCGGCGGGAGAGCCGCTCTCGGCCGAGAATATGACGGTCAAACGTCCGGGCAACGGACTCTCGCCCATGCGGTGGGACGACATGATCGGCCGGATTGCCAGCCGCGCCTATCAGCGTGATGAGGCGATCGAGCCATGAGCCGGAAAATCTGCGTCGTCACCGGAACCCGCGCCGAATACGGTCTGCTGCGGTGGCTGATGGAAGAGATCAAGGCTGCGCCGGGGCTGCATCTCCAGGTGATCGCCACCGGCATGCATCTTTCCCCCGAGTTCGGCCTGACCTACCGCGAGATCGAAGCGGACGGCTTTACCATCGACCGCAAGGTTGAAATGCTGACCAGTTCCGACACGCCGGTCGGGATTGCCAAGTCGATGGGACTTGGAACGATCGGATTTGCCGACGCACTGGCCGACCTCGCCCCCGATATCCTGGTGGTGCTGGGCGATCGGTTCGAAATCTTCGCCGCGGTTGCCGCAGCCCTGGTCGCCCGCATCCCGGTCGCGCACCTTCATGGCGGCGAGAGAACGGAAGGCGCCGTCGATGAAGCCCTGCGCCACGCCATCACCAAAATGGCGCATCTGCACTTCGTGGCAACCGAAGAATACCGGACGCGCGTGATACAATTAGGCGAGCAACCCGACCGGGTCTTTCTGGTTGGCGGGCTTGGCGTCGATGCCATCAAGAAGCAGACATTGCTGGACCGTCCCGCCCTGGAAGAGTCACTGGGATTTCGGTTTGGCCGACGGACCTTGCTGGTCACGTTCCATCCGGCAACACTGACCTTTTCATCTCCCGTTGATGAAATGAACGAGGTTCTGGCGGCACTGGACGACCTTGACGAGACCTCGCTGATCTTCACCATGCCAAACGCCGATGCGGGCGGCCGCGACTTGATCGGCCTCGTCGAGCGTTTCGTCGCCGACCGCCCCGGCACCAGAAAGGCGTTCACGTCTCTCGGGCTCTTGCGCTATTTGTCATGCCTAGCCCAAGTGGATGCCGTGGTTGGCAATTCCTCCAGCGGCCTGTTGGAGGCCCCAAGCTTTGGGATCGGGACGATCAACATTGGCGACCGCCAACGGGGGCGACTCTGCGCGACGAGCGTTATCTCCTGTGCTCCAGACCGGAATGCCATCGGCGGCGCCCTGGAGCGCCTGTATTCTCCCGAATTCCAAAATGGATTGAAGACCGTAATCAATCCGTATGGCGAAGGGGGAGCGGGAGCGAAAATCGTCTCGGTCCTGACGGACTTTCCACAGGATTTCCTGATGGAAAAAGCCTTCTATGACCTGCCCATGAGCCAGAATTAGCAGTGACATCATGACCGTGCCCGAAACTCAAGACACCCATCGCGCCTTTCTGCCGCCCGACGCGACGGTCCGCGACGCGATCCGAAATTTCGAAGTCTCCGGTTTCCAAATCGTCCTTGTCACCACCGTGGAGGGCATCCTGATCGGCACGGTGACCGATGGCGATGTCCGCCGTGGTCTGCTGCGCGGGGCTCAGTTGGATACGCCGCTGGACGAGGTGATGAACCGTTCGCCGCGCACCGTGGCCCCGAATACCGACCGCATCACCTTGTTGCGGCGGATGAACGAACTCCAAATCCGCCAGATGCCGATCGTCGATGCCGAGGGACATGTCGTCGATCTGGCCGTGCTGGAACGCCTGATGCAGGTCGAGCATCAGGACAATTGGGTCGTGCTGATGGCCGGTGGACTGGGAACTCGATTGCGTCCGCTCACCGAGACCGTTCCCAAGCCAATGATTCCGGTGGGCGGGCGCCCCTTGCTCGAACACATTCTGGTCAATTTCGCGGCTCAGGGATTCTCCCGCTTCTTCCTGTCGGTCAATTACAAGGCCGATATGGTCAGCGGCCATTTCGGCGATGGCACCCGCTTCGATGTGCAAATCGATTATCTGCACGAGACGGAACGCAAGGGAACCGCTGGCTCGCTGTCGCTGCTGCCGGAGCGGCCGAGCAAACCCTTAATCGTCACCAACGGCGATCTGTTGACCGCAGTCGATTTACGCAGCCTGCTCGATTTCCACGCCACGCATGGTGGCATGGCCACCGTCTGCGTGCGCGATTATTCGTTCCAGATTCCCTTCGGCGTGGTCGAAACCGAGGCTCACCGACTGCTTGGCATCACCGAGAAACCGGTCCATCACCAGTTCGTCAATGCCGGGATTTACGTCCTTGCCCCCGAGGCTTTGGACCATATTCCCTCCGGTCGTATGTTCGACATGACCGACCTGTTGCAGTCGCTCCTGGACCAGGGAGAGCCGGTGTCGGTTTTTCCCGTGCACGAATACTGGCTGGACATCGGGCAGATGACGGATTTGGAACGGGCGCGACAAGACTATGAATCCATATTCCCTCAATCCGAGGGACTTGCGAGGTGAAACGTCTCGCCGTCATTCCGGCGCGGGGCGGGTCCAAAGGAATCCCCCGTAAGAATCTGGCTCGGATTGGCGGACATCCCCTTCTGACATGGACGGTGGCTGCGGCCTTGGAGAGCGGCTGCCTCGATCGGGTGATTGTCAGTACCGACGATACTGAAATTGCGGCTGTGGCCAGGGACGCCGGAGCCGAGGTTCCGTTTTTGCGTCCCGCCGAGCTTGCCCGCGACGACACACCGAGTCTGGCGGTGGTCACGCATATGGTCGCAGCTCTTGCCGCCCAGGGATGGGAGGCAGAGATGATTACTCTGTTGCAGCCAACCTCGCCGTTCCGGACCGGAGCCGATATCCGCGCCTGCCACGAGCTTCGGCTCCAGAACGAAGCCAGCGCGGCGGTATCGGTTGTCGAATGCGAGGCCCATCCCGCCTGGGCCTTCGTCCAAGACGAAGCGGGACGATTACACCCTTTTCTCCCGGGGCCGATGCCGACCAGACGTCAAGACTTGCCGCCGGCCTTCCGTCCCAATGGGGCTATTTTTATGGTGACACGCGAGCGTCTTGACGGGGGGGCGACGTTTTATGGCCCGGACACGCTGGCTTACGTGATGCCACCGGAGCGGTCTATCGATATTGATACGCCCTGGGACCTCCATTTGGCTCGGTTACTTGCCGCCGACGCCATCCAGGCCGGTGAAAGTCCCTCGCGCGAAACGGCGATCCGTTTCGAACCATAGGTATCTCCGATGAAAATAAGCCTTATCCGCCCGCCGGTCGATCTGGCCCCTTTTGCACTTCCCCCTCGTCCCGAGGTGTTGAACAGGCTGCCCATGGATCTGGAACGAGCGCGCGCCGAATTCGATCCGGTGTTTGAGCCTTGACGCAGGCATTGATCGTTGGGTTGGGCTCGATTGGCTCTCGTCATGTCCGGTTGTTGCGAGAGGCCGGATGCGACGTTGCCATGGTCAGTCGCCGCCCGCACGTCGAGATGCGCTGCTTTCTCACATTGCATCAAGCCCTTGAGGCGACCCAGCCGGACTATGTCGTCATCGCGACCGAAACGGCCGCCCATATCGACAGCCTTTTAAATCTCGTCGAAGCCCAATATGACGGCCGCGTTCTGATCGAAAAACCTCTGGATGTGTTCCATCGAAAGCTGCCAGAGAACCGTTTCCGTCTTGCCGCTGTTGCCTATAATCTGCGGTTTCACCCGCTCCTCGCGGCGCTCAAAAATGCCTTGCGGGGACAGAACGTCATTTCGGCACAGATCTATTGTGGCCAGTATCTGCCCGATTGGCGTCCCGGAACAGATTATCGGCACTCCTATTCATCCCAAACCGCCTTGGGGGGAGGAGTCCTGCGCGACCTAAGTCACGAACTGGACTACCTCCTATGGCTGTTCGGAGCCTGTGAACGTGTCGCTGCCATTGGGGGAAAGAACGGACCGCTTGATATCAGAAGCGACGACAGTTGGGGAATGCTGATGAGCTTGGCCAATTGCCCGATCGCCACGGTCCAGATCAATTACCTAGATCGCCCCGGCCGCCGAGAGATCGTCGTCAATACGGCCGAACACACCTATGCCGCCGATTTAAGTCAGGGGAAATTGGTGACAGATGGTGTTCCGACCAACATCGCCTGTGAGCGGGACGAAACCTATCGCCTCCAGCACCGCGCCATGCTGAGCGACGACGCTCAGCCATCGCTGTGCACGCTGGAGCAAGGGGAAGCCGTGATGAAATTGATTTCGGCGGTCGAACAGGCCGCCGCAACTGGCCAGTGGGTGCTATGTTGAGCCTTCTTTGTACGATCTGCGCTCGCGGCGGATCGAAAGGGGTCAAAGGGAAAAACTTGCGCCCCCTTCTCGGGAAACCGATGATCGCCCACTCCATCGCACAGGCCAGAGCCTCTGGCTTGTTTTCTCAGATCGCGATCAGCAGCGATTCAGAAGAGATTTTGGCGGTAGGGAAAGAATGGGGGGCGGACGTTTTGGTGCACCGTCCAGACGATCTCGCAAGCGACACCGCCCCCAAGATTCCCGCGATCCGACACTGCCTTGAACAAGCCGAAGCGATCCTGGGCCAACGCTTTGATATCTTCGTCGATCTGGATGCCACATCACCGCTGCGGCTGCCGGAGGATATCGTCGGAGCGGTGGATCTGCTGCGGAGCAGTGGTGCCCCCAATGTCATTACGGGTGCCAAAGCCCGACGCTCGCCATATTTCAATCTCGTCGAACAGACGTCGGACGGAACCGTTAAACTTTCCAAGACATTGGAAACCCATATCACCCGAAGGCAAGATAGCCCACGATGCTATGACATGAATGCTTCGATCTACGCCTGGAATAGAGACGCTTTTCTTTCTAATCCCGCCGTATTTTACCCAGAAACACGCCTCTATGAAATGCCAGAAGATCGATCCATTGATGTCGATAGCGAGTTGGACTTCGAAATGGTGAGTTTTTTGATGGCACGCCGAGGTAGGAATTGATGCATGCCCACGAATTATCGCAGTCTGTTTGACCTGACCGGTCGTGTCGCCATCGTCACGGGTGGCCTCGGAATTCTCGGACGTCACTTTTGTACCGGTTTGGCCGATTGCGGGGCCAAAGTCGCCGTGGTCGATCTTGATGAAACGGAGGCGTCTCGCTTCGCGGCTGAATTGTCGGCACGTTCAAAAACGCAATGCTATGGCGTAGGGACGGACATTCGTGATCCGGGTGCCGTCGAAGCGATGGTCACCCGGGTCGAGGAGGCCTTGGGTCCAGTCGATATTCTGCACAACAATGCGGCTACCAAAGGACACGATCTTAAGGCATTTTTCACGCCGCCGGAGGAGTACTCCCTGGATGTCTGGCGTGAGGTCATGGCGGTCAATTTGGATGGGCTGTTCCTCGTCGCTCAAGCCGTGGGGAAGCGGATGGCGCAGCGTCGGAAAGGCTCGATTATTCAGACCTCATCCATTTATGGGGTGATGGGACCGGATTCACGCATTTACGAAGGATCCGAGTATATGGGGGTGGCGATCAACACCCCTCCCGTCTACAGCGCTTCAAAAGCCGGTGTCGTGGGGTTGACCAAATACCTCGCCACGCATTGGGCGGCGCACGGCGTCCGTGTCAACACCCTAACGCCCGGGGGAGTTGGAAGCGGTCAGAACGGGGTATTCCAAACCCGATATGCCAATCGCATTCCCATGGCACGCATGGCATCCGCGGAAGAAATGGTCGGCGCCCTGATTTTTCTGGCTTCGGATGCGTCTAGTTACGTAACCGGACAGAACATAATTGTCGATGGTGGCCTGAGCGCATGGTAATAGATGTTGACCATTGCAGATGGAATGAAGATGAAATGAAGCGTTTTGCTGTTCGTTCGCCGGTTGATCTGACGCCCTTTGCCCCGGGAAACAACCATCCCGAAGCATTCTATGGCCTCCCCTCGGAAGTCGGCTTTTGCAAGCGCTGCGTGATCTCGAACCAGCGTCCAAACTCCGCCGTCGAATTCAAGCACACCCACGATTCGAAAAAGGCGACGATTCATTTCGACGAGGATGGCGTCTGCGATGCGTGCCGTGTTGCCGAAGAAAAGTACACCTCGATCGACTGGGAAGAACGCGAACGCAAGCTGATCGCGCTGTGCGACCGCTACCGTAGCCGTACCGGGTCGTATGATTGCGTCGTGCCGGGCTCGGGGGGGAAGGATAGCTTCTATGCCGCGCATGTCCTGAAATACAAATACGGGATGAACCCGCTGACAGTGACCTGGGCTCCCCATGTCTATACCGAATGGGGCTGGAAGAACTTCCAGGCTTGGATTCACGCCGGGTTCGACAATTTTCTGCACACCCCGAACGGAAGAGCCCATCGGCTGCTCACTCGCCTTGCCGTCGAGAACCTATTCCACCCCTTCCAACCCTTCATCCTGGGGCAAAAGCAACTGGCCCCCAAGATGTCGATTCTTCACCGGATTCCGTTGGTGTTCTACGGTGAGAACGAGGCCGAATACGGGAATCCGCGCGGGGATACCAGCGCGGCACAGCGTAGCTGGAATTATTTCGCCTCCACCAATGAAGACGAGATTTTCCTCGGCGGCACCTCGCTGGCCGATCTCAAGACCCATTACGGCTTCCGCACTTGCGATATCGAGCCCTATTTGCCGGCCGATCCGGCCAAGCTCGAAGACGTGGGCACGGATGTCCACTATCTCGGCTATTACCTGAAGTGGCATCCGCAGAGCTGCTATTACTACTCGGTGGAACATGGCGGCTTCCAGGCATCCCCTGAACGCACGCCGGGAACCTATTCCAAATACAACTCGATCGATGACCGCATCGACGATTTCCACTATTACACTACCCATATCAAGTTCGGTATCGGACGGGCGACCTACGACGCCGCTCAGGAGATTCGCTCGAACGACATCACCCGCGAAGAAGGCGTGGCTCTGGTCAAACGCTATGACGGGGAGTTCCCCGAGCGGTTCGCCGACGAGATTTTCCGCTATCTGTCGATCCCCGAGCGCGAGTTCCCGGAAGCCTCCAAGATGTTCGAACAGCCGGTGATGGACCGGGCCTATTTCGACGCCTTGGCCGATACGTTCCGCTCGCCGCATCTCTGGAAACACGAGAACGGCGAATGGAAGCTGCGTCGGACCGTCTTCGATGAGGTTGTCGCCAAGCCATGAGTCGCGTCCGCCTGATCGCCCGCCTCGACGTCAAAGCCCCCAACCTGATCAAGGGGATTCATCTCGAGGGGCTGCGTAAAATCGGCGATCCGAACGAGTTCGCGCGCCGCTATTACGAACAGGGCGCCGACGAAATCCTGTACATGGATATCGTCGCCAGCCTCTATCAGCGCAACAGCCTGCTCGACATCGTCGAACGCACCACCCGCGATGTGTTTGTGCCGATCACCGTGGGGGGCGGCATCCGCAGCACCGAGGATGCACGGGCAGCCTTCCGCGCCGGAGCGGACAAAGTGGCGATCAATACCGCGGCAATCCATCGCCCGGAACTGATCTCGGAGATGGCGCGGAGTTTCGGCTCCCAGGCGATGGTGTTGTCGATCGAGGCGAAACGCCACGCCCATGCGGCGGGTTGGGAAGCCTTCACCGACAATGGCCGCGAACACACCGGCCGCGACGTGGTGGAATGGGCCAAACGCGGGGTAGAACTCGGCTGCGGCGAGATTCTCCTCACCTCGGTCGATCAGGAAGGCACACGGGCCGGGTTCGACATCGATTTGGTGAAGGCAGTCTCGACCGCCGTTCCGGTCCCGGTCATCGCGTCGGGCGGAATGGGGTCGGCCGAACATCTTATCGATGTCGTGAAAAGCGGCTGCGCCGATGCCGTGGCGATGGCCGACATCCTGCATTATGGCCGCTCCGATCTTGCGTCTATCCGCAAAGCGACGGCAAATGCGGGCATCGACGTGAGGATCGTGGAATGACCCAGGCAGATATCACCATTGTCGATTACGGCGTCGGCAATGTTCTCAGCGTGGCGCGCGCCGTCACCCAGGCTGGCGGTCGGCCCAATCTGTCGTCCGACCCGGCCGAGATTGCCCGCGCCGAGCGATTGATCCTGCCGGGTGTTGGTGCCTTCGGCGACTGCATCCAGGCACTCCGCGCCCGCCCCGGTCTGGAACAGGCGATCCGCGACTTCGCCGCCTCCGATCGGCCGATGCTCGGCATCTGTGTCGGTATGCAGGTGCTGTTCGACGTCGGCGAGGAATTCGGCGAGCATCGCGGCCTGGGCCTGATCCCTGGACGGGTCAGAGCCATTCCTGCGACGACCGCAGAAGGGCAGCCCCAAAAGGTGCCGCATATCGGTTGGTCACCTTTGTCGATACCCGACCATCGCAGCCAGGGCTGGGCCGACACGATTCTCGCCGAGATTCACCCGGGCGATTCTTTTTACTTCGTCCATTCGTTCACCGCTTGGCCGGACGATCCGACGCATCGCCTCGCCGACACCTTCCACGGTGGCCAGCGCATCGCCGCTGCGGTCGTGCGCGGCAATATCACCGGCACCCAGTTCCATCCCGAAAAAAGCGGCCGCCTCGGTTTGCAGATTCTCTCGACGTTTGTGAATGCAGGCGGGGAAGGTACTTTTCGCCCCTTTTGAACATGGATGCGGGTACGTTCCATGAGAATAAGGAATGATGGGCTCTATGTGTGAAAAATGGCAAAAGGAATGGCTCTCAGAGGCCGAGGGAAAAGATTATGGGGATCTTTTCTTCAAACGAGCCACCGGCGATACTCCCGAAATGGAGAGCAGCAAAGCGGCATCCACCAGAGTTGATTCTCTTCTGAGACCCAACGACACCGTAGTAGATGTCGGATGCGGTGCGGGGCATTATTTATATAGCCTTCGCTCTCGCCTGAAAACGCCGTTCCTCTACCGCGGTGTAGATGCAACACCCTATTATATTGACCGCGCCAAGGCCGCCTTTAAACATGACGACCACGCCGATTTCCAGATCGGCAATATTTTTGACTTGCCGCTGGATAATGCCGTCGGCGATATCGTTATGTGTAACAATGTTCTTTTACATCTTCCTTCGCTCGCCAAACCCTTGGCCGAATTAATCCGCGTTAGCCGCCGCCACGTATTAATTCGCACCTTGGTCGCGGAAAAATCCTATGTGATCCAGGATGTCGAACCGCAACCTGATGGTCAGGATTTCGACGAGAATAACGAACCGAAGGGTTTTCACTATCTAAACATATATGGTCGATCCTATATCACCCACCTGCTCAGCCGGGAAAAACGAGTAAGTTCGATTAAGTTCGAAATAGACAAAGATTACGATCCAAATTCCGTGAATGATACTGGTGATTTATTAAAAAATAGCTGGGACAAGACAACAACGACAATGGGAATTCAGGTTAGCGGGATGATTATATTGCCGTGGACATGGATTCAGATCGACCTAACGGCCTGATACGCACTGATACAGGCAATGATTTGACAGAACTGGCCGCCCCTTGACGTCAACATACACGACCACGAAATGCCCGCGATCCTGATCCTTCACCACCGCAAGGTGGCACAGGCCGAGGTCGAGGCTCTGGCCCGGCATTTCATGGCTGAGGGTCGGTCCGTTGTCATCGTCTGCCGCGGCCCGACCCACGACCTGAAGCTGAAAAAGTCACCGCTCCTTAAGGTGATTGATTTCTCGGGCAGAGATCTCTTACCAAGCCGATCCTCGACAGCGTCGGCCGGGACCACATTGGTCAAGGATGGGGCGATTCGCCGAACTGTCGCGCCGCTCCGCCAGCGCCTGAAATCTGCGTTGATCCGTCACGGTGTCATCCGCGCACCGATTCTCTGGCACTCTCTCGCCCGCTGTCTCAGGCAGGCCCGGCACCTGATTGCAACCCTGAAGCCCGCCTGCCTGTTGCTCGCCGATGACCGCACGCCACACCCTGAGATGTGTTTCCTGCACGCAGCGAACGCGGCTGGCATCCCCTCGATAGTATTCCCCTACGCGACCTCGTCACTGGAAAGCGATATCTATGCCCGTCGCCTTTCCCACGAAGGACTGCCCAAAAGAGGAATCTCAATCTGGTTACAAGAGTGGCTGATGCGCCGCTTTCCCGGCCAGAAGTGCCCGCGCGACGGAGAGAACCTGTTGTTTTTCAATGCCTGGGATACCCTGGCCTTAGCTGCGCTCGGTCTGTCCGGGACCCAGCCATGGATTTTGGGAGCCGGGGATTGCTCGGCAGTGGCGGTGTTCGGACCCGAGGAGAAAAAAACACAGATCGCGTCCGGTCTCCCGGCGGAAAAAGTCTATATCACCGGCCAGGCATCCCTCGATGCCTTGCATGTCGATCCCGCGCGACGCTCGGAACTGCGCACCGCAGTGGGTCTGCGCTACGGCATCGATCCCGCCAAGCCGTGGATCGTCTGTGCCGTTCCTCACCTCGCCGAGCACGGCCTATGCCCCTGGGACGTGCATATGGCGAACACGCGAGCGACGTTCGCCGCCCTGTCGGATAACAGGGCCGAATTGCTGCTATCCCTGCATCCGAAATCGAAATACGAAACATATCGAGCCGAGGCCGCCGCCGTGGGGGCTCACATCCTTGAAGAGCCTCTCTTCGAGGTTTTGCCGTTGGCCGAGATGTTCGTCGCCTCCTATTCTAGCACGGTGCGCTGGGCGGCTACGCTGGGAATCCCCACACTCATCGCCGACCTCACGGGCATCGATTACCGCGCCTTCGGCTATTTGACAGCCCTTTCCGTCGCCACCACAGCCTCTGATCTGGAACAAAAATTCCACAGCTTGATCGAGGATGACGCCTTGCGGCACGATATCGGCGACAGACTGAAACGTGATGCATCCCGCTGCGACATAATCGATGGCTCTGCCTGTCGGCGCATTTACGACCTTGTCTTGTCGCTGTCCGAACGTGGCAGGGGCCGCTCCTCCTGAACACGAGACAGACGCGCGCGCCCCGTATTCGTCCGATCGTTTCCTTAGAACGAAACCTCGACCTCACCACCAGAGCGTATTTCCATGAAGAACATGCGCCTCATGCTTGCCTTTAAACAAAAATAACAATCAATCAAAAGACGTGCAAATGACATCCCATTCCAAAAGCTCTCTCATTAGAACAATAATCAACCTCAACAGCCTGCTGACGGCTCGTTTGAGATTGCGCATGGCGTGGTTTGTCATAATCTCGTTAATTTCATCTGCAACTGAACTTTTTGGAATCGGCCTCATCCTTGCGTTCATCCAATCTCTGTCCACGCAGGGCAGAAATGGAATTATCGACAGAATCGCCCCATACTTACCTCAAATTCCGATCGACTCCCCATATCAAACTCAAGTATCATTAGTTGTTTTCTTGTTTGCAGCTTATGCCGTTCGAATGATCATCGGCCTCTATTACGCAGGCCTCCGGCTTCGTGTTTCATGGGAACTTCAAAAGTCCCTGATGAACGATTTCTTCATTGGGACGCTGACCCAGCCGTATATCCAGCGGGCACGACTGAATAGCAGCGATCTCGCCAATCATCTGACCGCGACGATCGCGCGCGTGGCCCGAGCCTTACAGGGGGTTATGTCGATCCTCACCGAAGGGACGCTGCTGGTGTCCCTGATGATCTTCCTGTTCATCCAGAAACCGTATGTAACCCTTACTATTATTTTCGCCTTCACACTCGTCAACGTCTGCATACATACGATCACACGAAGAATTGTACTTAGGAACGGCAAGCGTGAGACCGTCGTATACGCTCGATACCTGCGCCTTGTGCTTGACAGCCTGAACGGATTCAAGGAAATAACCATATACGGACGGTCTAAAAATTATATAAATTTGCACAATGATTATCTCAATGAAAAGGCCGAGATAACTCTATCGAATAGATATGCCCTTGAATTTCCTCGCTACGTTGTCGAGACGCTCTCAATATACATTATCCTGTCGATACTTATGGTATATTTATTAAATAACGCACAGACTGCCGTCTTTGCCGAGACGATACTTTTGTTTGCCGTGACCGTCGCAAGAATTCTTCCGTCCGCCAACAAAATACTCTCCTCGACATCCGACATTTCAAGCTGCCAGAATGCGATCGAAGTTACCCTTCAAGACCGGGAAAAACTACACACCCCGATGCATGACGCCTCGCCCCTGCCTCTGTCGCCATTTAGCAGGGAGATTCGTCTTGACCATGTGGGACTTCGCTATCCAGGCGCAGAACGTCCCGTGTTACGCGACATCTCCCTCTGCATCCACAAAGGGGAAATGATCGGCATCATTGGGGCCAATGGGTCCGGAAAGACAACATTGATTGAGACGATCATCGGTTTGCTGCCGTGCGATTCAGGGACTCTGTCTGTCGATGACACCGTGATTACGCCGGCCCATGCCAGAGCGTGGCAGGATCAAATCGGCTACGTTTCGCAGGAATGCTGGCTGATGGATGATACCGTGGGGGCCAATATTGCGTTTGGTCGTCCGTATGAAGAGACGAAGGTCGAGGCGGCAGCCCGACGCGCCTGCCTTCACGACTTCATCCAGACATTACCGAATGGATACGACACCAGCATCGGGGAACGCGGCCAGTTGCTGTCTGGCGGACAGCGGCAACGCATCGGGATTGCTCGGGCGCTGTACGAGAACCCGGCCCTTCTCATCCTCGATGAAGCCACAAGCGCACTTGACCCGCTCATCGAATTGGAAATTTGCAAAGAGATCGAAGCTTTGGTTGGCGACTATACCATTCTGGTGGTCGCCCATCGTCTCAACACCCTGACGGCCTGTGACCGAACCTTGTTCATGCGGGACGGAAGTATCGTTGTTGACGGTTCTCTTGAACAGGCCAAAGCTGGCTTCCAGGATAGCAATCTATGACCAATGAGCGCCGACTGTTTTTGCCGATCGAAGTGAAGACACGCGAGCTCTCCGCCAAGCTTGCCTTGGCCTTGCGCGCTGTTGACCGAGGATGGACTGTCTATCTTGGATGGTCCGGGGCCATCCAGTCCTTAGCGGCCCACAGTTATTCCGGAGTCTATCTGGAAAAAAATCTTCATCCCGCCCGCGCCAATCTCTTTGACAGGCTGCGTCGCGCCGGTCACGCCCTGCTCGCCCTGGAAGAGGAAGGTCTCGCTGTTCTTAACTATGACTGGTATGTCACGAAAAATATCCGCTTCGACATGCTGGAAAGAATCGACAGATTCCTGTCGTGGGGGGACATGGAAGCCGAGGCCATCTGCCGTCGGCATCCAACATTAGCCGAGCGCGTTGTCATCACCGGCAACCCTCGCGCCGATCTGATGAGGCCCGAATATTCACAGGTCATCCTCCAGGAAGGTGCCGGCTATCGCCAAAAATATGGGCGCTACGTCTTGGTGGTATCCAGTTTCAGCCGCGTCAACCTGATAAACGGAACCCTCGACGATTTCGCCCGAAATATATCCAAACGAGTATCTCTCGGGCCAGAAGAAACGGCGTTTCTACGCCAGTCTTTGGACCATACCAACGCCATCTTTCAAGCGTTCAAGAATCTGATCCCAGGGCTAGCCACCGCCTTCCCCGATACACCCATCGTCGTACGCCCTCATCCCGCAGAAAACCAAAAGACCTGGTCCCAATACGCCTCGAATTTCAATAATGTTCACGTCATCCCGGACGGGACCGCCACCGGCTGGATCGCCGGAGCCACCGCCATGATCCACAATGGATGTACGACCGCGATCGAAGGCACCCTCCTCGGAACCGTGCCAATCGCATATCGGCCCGTCGTGTCGGATCGGTTCGATGTTCCGTTACCCAACGAACTGAGCGAACAAGCCCTATCCCTCGAATCCGCGATCGAATTGACGGACAAACGCCTGAAGGGATATGGACCGGAACTGTCGCCGGATCATCAGGCCCTCTTGAAACGTGCGGTCGCCTGCACCGACGGTCGGTCCGCATGCGATAGAATTCTAGATTGCGCAGAAGACGTTCATCCGACATCGACCGGCCGGGATAGCCTTGGGAAGTTCTACCTGGAAAACATCGAAAACCGGATTCTCCAGACCATCAATACCGGCCTGTTGACCGCCAAATCTGCCGTCAAAATCGCCCTTGGCAAAGCTGACGGCTTCCCGTCGAATTATTCCCAGCAAAAGTTTCCCGGCCTTTCAAAACAGGACATCGACACATTGATAGAGTCATTTCCTGCAACGATGCGTCCGCGCCTGCGAATCACCCGTCTTGCCCCTCATTGCTTCCGGCTTTCAGCATGAAACCGACAGCCTTGATCTATTGCGACCGGGCGTCGGCGGTGACTGAAATGGCGGCTCTGGCTGAAGGGCTGGTTCGGGACGGTCGCTTTAAGCCGGTGTTGTTTCTGGGGAAGAATCTGACACCGTCCGAACTCGCCCCCTTTGGAGACATCGAAAGGGCCATTGCCCCCCTCGAAGGTCCGGCTCGATGGGCAGGCATCGGACGGCTGTCGGTCTATTACGCACTCCCCCGCATTGCGGGCATCCTTCATAAACGGGCAGGCGACTACGCTGATGCGGCTATACGGCTAAAAATCTTTAAAGCAACGGCAGAAAAAATTATAAAGAAACTAAATCCAAGCATTGTCATCATCCCAGATGACAGAATCATGCGTTATAATTTGGGATTAATCCTTGCCGCTCGCGCTCACAATCTCCCCGTCGTTCTGGTCCCCTTTGCCATGTCCGACCCGATATGGGAGGCATCCAGTCGATTGGCACGCGGCATTGCTGTCGAACCGTCCGTAACAAACTATTTCCCCACCAATATATTTCGCATGCCGGACGGGCGGCAGACCATGTTTTACGGTGCCGGTCAAGCCAAAGCCCTGATTGATGCGGGGCTGACCTTTACGACGCCCTGGCTGGTTGGCGGCGGCGATATCGATGCAATTTGCGTCACCAGCAGCGCGCATCAAGCAACGCTGATTAACGGTCACATTCCAAAAGACCGCATTCACCTGACGGGGCGCCCATCCGCAGATCCCTTTTTTAATGAATTGTCAACGCGCGAGGAAAAACGACAAGACCTCTGCCATCGCTATAATATTGATATGAATCAGAAAATTATCGCCTTTAACCCCCCAACCTACGGCGAAGTAGGCTTGATGGATAAAAGCACCGCAATTAATTACATTCGATCTATTTGCACGGCCCTAAAACCATACAACAAAAGAACCGTTGTATCGCTACACCCGCGGATGGAATATAAAAATTACCGCTGGATCGAATCTGAGTTTGGACTTCCTATCACAGACCAACCGATCCGCGAATACATCTGCGCCATCGATATCCTGGTCAGCTATTTGTCCAGCATCAACTTATGGGCCGCCAACCTCCACATCCCGGTCGTCCAACTCAATGGCGTTGGCCATCCAGATACGGCATACACGTCCCTGCCCGGAGTGGTTCCCGCCACCCCAGAAACATTACCAGAGGCATTGTCTCAGGTTATCGAGACACACATCGATTACGATGCCTTTGAGAACACCCTCGGGCCATTCGACGGTCAGTGCACAAAACGGATTGCGGATGTTCTCGAGCATTTAGCCAAAATTTAGGGTGCACCCTGATGTGACATATCCGGTAAAACCCCTACCAAACAGTTAAGATTCAGCACCGCGTACTCCTCATCTTTTTTGTGACGGACACGTCCCATGACAACCATCATCGCCGAGGTCGGTTCCGTTCACGACGGCAGCTTCGGAAACGCTCTTAAGCTCATCGACATGGCGGCCGAATGCGGCGCGGACGCTGTCAAATTTCAAACCCATATCGCCAGTGCCGAAACGCTGCGAAATGCGCCGATGCCGCCCTATTTCAAGGGCGAACCGCGCTTTGAATATTTCAATCGAACCGGCTTCCAACTGGACCAGTGGAAGGCCCTCAAGGCCTACGCCGACAAAAGCGGGCTGGAATTCCTCTCCTCGCCCTTTTCGGCCGAAGCCGTCGATCTTCTCGAGGAGATCGGCATCGGCCGCTACAAAATTCCGTCGGGCGAAGTGACCAATCTGCCGATGCTGGATCGCATCGGGCAGACCGGCAAGCCGGTATTGCTGTCTTCGGGCATGAGCAGTTGGGCCGAGATGGACGCCGCCGTCGCCACTCTGCTCCGCCATCACGACCAGCTTTGCGTGATGCAATGCACCTCGGCCTATCCCTGTCCGAACGAAGCGGTCGGCCTTAACGTCCTCGCCGAAATGCGGCAGCGCTGGAACCTGCCGGTGGGCTATTCCGACCACACCCTCGACAACCACGCGATCTTTGCCGCCGTGGCGCTCGGGGCCACTGTGGTGGAAAAGCACATGACCTTCAGCCGTCGGATGTATGGCTCCGATGCCCCTCACTCGGCCGAGCCCGATCAGTTTATCGAACTGGTGAAGGGGGTTCGTGCCATTGACTCCATGCTGGCGCACCCGCTCGACAAAAGCGATGTGACCCCGTTCCAGAGCATGAAGCAGATTTTTCAAAAAAGTGTGGTCAGCCTGTGCGACATTCCGGCTGGCACCGTCATTGAGCCCGCCATGGTTGGGATCAAAAAACCCGGCGATGGCATTCCGGCGGCCAAGCTGGGGGATGTGATCGGAAGCCGCGCCAACAAGACGATCCCCGCCGACTGCGTTCTCATGCCGGGTGACATCAGTTGGAAGCCATAGGCAGCCGATCCAGATTCACTATTCAAACAAGTCCGCGGCCGTGCTTTGAATGAGCGGGCAACTCACCTGATGTTGATTGCCGATTCGATGGTACGCCCCGAGGCGGAAGCCCTTTTGACGAGATCAAGATAATGAACAAGCGTAAGATTTGCATTGTTGTTGGCTCGCGCGCCAACTATAGCAGCATCAAATCTGTGATGCAGGCGGTCAAGGATCACCCCGACCTCGAACTGCAACTTGTCGTTGGTGCCTCGGCAATTCTGGATCGCTATGGCAATGTCGCCGATCTGATAGAACGTGACGGTTTCAAGGCGGCGGCCCGCGTGTTCATGCTGGTCGAGGGAGAGACCCCGACGACAATGGCCAAATCGACCGGGCTGGGCCTGATCGAATTGCCGATGATTTTTGAAAGCCTCGCCCCCGATGTCGTTTTGACGGTCGGCGATCGCTTTGAAACGATGGCCACGACCCTGGCCGCCGCGTACATGAACATTCCGCTGGCCCACACCATGGGGGGTGAAGTCTCTGGCAACATCGACGAAAACATCCGTCACGCCATCAGCAAGTTCGCCAATATCCATTTCCCCGCGTGCGAGGACGCTCGCCAGCGCATCATCCGCATGGGCGAGAACCCGGATAGCGTCCACAATACCGGCTGCCCGCGCATTGATCTCGTTGCCGAATACCTCCAAAGCGACCGATGCCTGGACGAAGCTCTGTTCGGCGAAGGCGTCGGCATCAAATTCACCACCGATGAGGATTTCATCTTGGTGTCGCAGCACCCGGTGACGGGCGAATATGGCTGCGGTGAGACCCAGATCGGAACCACGTTGCGCGCGGTGCGCGACACCGGCCTGCCCGCCATTGTGTTGTGGCCGAACGCCGATGCGGGATCGGAAGACGTGGCCCGTGGCATTCGCAAATTCCGGGAACGCGACCCGGATGCGCCGTTTTACTACGTGAAGAACCTGCCGATCGAAGTGTATGTCCTGCTGATGGCGCGCACGCGCTGCTTGGTGGGCAATTCGTCGAGCGCCATTCGCGAAGGCGCGTTCATTGGCACACCCTCGGTCAATATCGGCACGCGCCAGACGGCGCGTCAGCATGGCCGCAACGTCATCAATTGCGACTATAATGCCACGGCGATTGCCGATGCGATTGCCGACCGGTTGGCTCTGCGCGGTCGCCTGCCGTCGGAGCCGATTTACGGTGACGGCAAGGCCGGTCCCCGCATCGCCCATTTGCTGGCGACAGAGCCCCTGACCACCGCCAAAATGATGACCTACTGATCGTCGGGGCTGTCCGTGCGTACCATCTTGCTGATCCTCCCCTACGATATGTCCGTGCGCACGTTCCTGCGGGGGAATCTGCTGTCGATGTTGATCGACAGCAAAAGGGTGCGGCTGGTGATGGCCAGCCGCAATCCCGATGATGTGATGGGAAGCGCGGCAACTTGGCGCTCGATCATTCGCCCGTTCCGGCGGCGCAACTCGGTGCCTTTCGTGTGGTCCGACATTCGGTTTACCCTCGGCTTTCTGTTCCATCTGGTGCTGGTTTATCGCTTCAACGTCGTTCACGGGTTCCGCGGTTTCCTCGACCGGCTGAAACAGAGTCCCGCCAGTCGCCGCACCGCCTTCCGCGAGGGGCTGCCCGTTTTGCATCCCTTCGGCTTTCCGTGGCCCCGCAGCGCAAGGCTTCTGACCGCTCTCCAGAAATTCTATTGGATGGGCTGGACCCGGCACGTCGCGGCGGCAGAGCTGTTTGACGAGACCCGCCCCGATCTGGTGGTGCTGTTTCATTGCCAGACCCCCTTCGTTACCCCCTATGCTCAAGAGGCCCGGCACAGGGGAATCCCGATGCTGGGGGTCAACGGATCGTGGGACCAGCCCACCACCAAGGGGCCGCTGGTTCCCGGTCTGGCCGAGATTGCGGTGCAAAGTGCGCAGGTTAAGGGCGAACTGACCGAGTATCATGGCGTCGCTCCCGAGCGCATCCACATCACCGGTTGGCCGCAGATGGACCTTTATGCCGATCCGGGCACGTTCGTGGCGCGCGATGTCTTCCTGTCGCGGCTCGGCTTACCGTCCCAGACCCGCTATGTGCTGATCGGAGCCTATTCCGAGCGTCTGGGCGCCCACGAACCGGCGATGTGCCTTGCTTTGGCCCAAGCCGCAGCGGCAGGCCTGTTCGGTCCGGACTGTGTCATCTATGTCCGCTGCCACCCGTTGGAACTGGAGTGGGAGGACCGCTTTCGGGATCTGCGCGGCCTCCCGCAGGTGGTGGTGGAACCGCCCCGGCTTGGCGACCTCCAACACCTCGCCAATTTGATCCGTCACGCGGGCTGCGTCGTCGCGTCGGCGGGAACGATCAATCTCGATGCCGTCGCCTTGGACACGCCCAGCGTTGCGGTGGCCTTCGAGGACGAGAGCCTTCCCTTCTACGACCGTCCGTCCCGTCGCTACGACATGGAGCATATCGTTTCCGTACTCAACGCGGGCGGATTGCGCATTGCCCGGTCGCAGCAGGGCCTGCATGACGCGGTGGCCGCGTATCTGGCAGACCCGACATGTGACGCGGAGGGCCGGCGGAGCTTGCGGGAGCGGCACCTGGAGCCGCTCGATGGCGGGGCGTCGCGTCGCCTTGCCGACTTCATCTTGAAGAATGTGGCGTGATGAAAGTCTTAGGGATCATTCCGGCGCGGGGCGGCTCCAAAGGAATCCCGCGCAAGAACATTGCCGATCTGGGCGGCAAGCCCCTGATTGCCTGGACCATCGCCGCGGCCCGGTCGGCAATCGGGCTCGATCGGGTGATCGTCTCGACCGACGATCCCGAGATTGCGGCTACGGCCCGTCAGCATGGGGCCGAGGTGCCGTTCCTGCGCCCGCCGGAATTGGCGGGAGACGCTGCCGCAGCCCTGCCCGTGATCCGTCATGCTCTGGAATGGGCTCAGACAGAGGCGGCGCAGCCTTATGATGCGATCGCCTACCTGCAACCGACCTCTCCGTTTCGGACGGCCGCCGACATCGATCAGGCGGTCGTGTTGTTAGCGGAGGCCGACACCGTGGTCAGTGTCGTCGCGGTGCCCCACAACATGCTTCCGGAGTCACTGATGGAGATGGACGACGATCAGCATCTCCACTTCACCGTGCCGCCGGAACAGCGGGCCTTTCGCCGTCAGGAGAAAACCAGCCGCCTGTTCGCCCGTAATGGGCCGGCCATCCTGGCCGTTCGGAGCGAGGTCATTATGGCCGGGGCCTTGTACGGCACGCGCATCCGCTCGCTTGTGATGCCGACAAAACGATCCCTCGACATTGATGGTCCCGACGATTTGGAGATGGCCCGTGCCATGCTCCACCGGAAGACGGTATAAGCAAGCGGTGCCCCCGTTGGGACAGGATCGCGGTGGGGTAGATTTCCCAGCCCCCGGTCCCCAACTACAGGGACACACTGCAATGGATATATCATAAAAATAGAAAAATACCATCTACTTTTCTACCTTTTTTCTACCTTATATTAATTTCGGCTTTCCCCCAACTTCTCCCTGGGGCATGAGACCGAGGCAGTCGAGAAAGACAGCATGAGAACAGAGCCTTCCGTCAGTTCCTCGTTTAGCCCGCTCGTCAGCGTCGTCATCACCGCCTTCAACCGGGCTGACACCATTGAACGAGCAATCGAGAGCGTCACCGCCCAAACAATCACCGATCTCGAAATCCTGGTGGTCGATGATGCCTCGACAGATGCGACCTGTACGGTTGTCGAAGCGATGAGCGATCCACGTATTCGCTTGGTGCGGAACCCCACCAACCGTGGCATCGGCGGGGCAAAAAATGTCGGGATTCGTCAGGCTCGGGGGCAGTACGTCGCGTTCCTTGATTCGGATGACAGCTGGCTTCCGGAAAAGCTCGCTCTCCAGGTCCAAACCCTTCAGGCATTCGGTGCGGATGTTCCCCTTTGCTTTTGTGCCTTCTGGGTCCATCGCGCCGATGGCGGCAAGACGATCCTGCGACAACCCCGGAAAATCGGGTCCTGGCGCATGTCAATCTTGATGGGAGAGACGTTCAGTCTTGGGTCAACCCTACTGGTCCGCCGGGAGATCTTTGACGAGATTGGTGTGTTCAACGAAAACCTGACCCGTCTCCAAGACCGCGACTGGACCCTGCGTTACCTCGACCGCTACCCCGAGTTCATCTCTATCGACCACCCCCTGGCCCACATTCACAACAGTGGCTGGCCAAAAGCGGAAACAGTCCAAGCCTCGACCCGCGCTTTGCTTGAGGCCAACCGCGAGCGCATCACCCGCTGGGATCACAGCGCATATCGCTTGTTCGATGCCAGTTTGGGGTTCGAGGTCGCGGTTGCCCACTATCGGTCCGGTCGTCTGATGCACGGACTGAGGGGCATTGTCGGCATCTTGCTGCGCGAGCCCCGGATGGTTGGCTATCTCGGTCAGAGATTGTGGCGCAAGCTTAAGCAAGGCGATCTCGACTGACCGTTTTCCCGTTCGTGCCAAAAGCAGGATCGCGTTGAAGCCCTGGGCTCTTCCCTGTCCCGGCTCGCTCAGGCCAGGGGCGACGATTTCGATACTCGCGTGGAGAGCCCTTCCAAATGTGCGGATTGATTGGACTCTGGGACCGTCGCCTGCCCAGTGCGGAGCGTTTGCAGACGACAGCCCAAGCCATGGCCGACAGCCTGATCCGTCGCGGCCCGGATGGCGAGGGGACCTGGGTTCAGCCCAACGCGGGACTGGCTTTGGGGCATCGCCGTCTCGCCGTCGTCGATTTGTCCGAGGCCGGACAGCAGCCGATGACGAGTGCCTGCGGTCGTTATGTCATCGTTTATAACGGCGAGATCTTTAACGCCCCCGACGTCGCGGCCGATCTCAAGGTCTTAGGCATCCGCTTTCGCGGCCATTCCGACACCGAAGTCCTGCTTGAAGCTTGTGCCGCCTGGGGAGTCGAAGCGGCGGTATCGCGCTTTATTGGCATGTTCGCCTTTGCCCTGTGGGATTGCCAAAGCCAGACACTCTCCCTTGTTCGCGACCGCATGGGGGTGAAGCCGCTCTATTGGGGAATGTTCGGAGACTTATTTCTGTTTGGCTCCGAGCTAAAGGCGTTGCGCGCCCATCCCGGTTGGGAGCCGCGTATCAATCGGTCCGCCGTGTCGGCCTATTTGCGTTTTGCTTATGTGCCCACCCCCTTGTCGATCTATGAGGGGGTTTCCAAGCTCCCTCCCGCTCATATCCTGACTCTCGGGCAAGACGGCGTGCCCCGGCTCTCCTGCTATTGGGATCTGCGCACTGTTGCCCAGACCGGCCAGTCGCAGTTGGACCCCCGCCCGTTCGAGGAGACCGCCCAGAGCCTCGACAGCTTATTGAAAGATGCGGTGGGGCGGAGAATGGTCGCCGACGTTCCTCTCGGGGCGTTTCTCTCGGGGGGCGTCGATTCGTCTCTGGTTGTTGCGCTGATGCAGGCGCAAAGCAATCGCCCCATCCAAACTTTTTCAATCGGCTTTCACGAGGCTCGTTTCAACGAAGCCGATCATGCCCGCGCCGTCGCCGCCCATCTGGGCACCGACCATACCGAATTGATCGTCGAACCCCGGGATGCCTGGTCGGTCCTTCCCGATCTGGCGGATTGGTTTGATGAGCCGTTTGCCGATTCCTCGCAGATTCCGACATATCTGGTGTCGGCTCTGGCCCGGCAGAGTGTCACCGTCGCCCTGTCAGGCGACGGCGGCGACGAATTGTTTGCCGGGTACACCCGCTATCGCGGCATCGAGCGATTGTGGCGCAGCGTGGGCCGTTGGCCGCATCCTCTCCGTCACGCCACCTCGGGTGCCGCACGGCTGCTGTCACCCACCGCCTGGGATGCGGTCCTCCGCCCCCTGCCCCGCCGATTCAAGCGTCCACAACTGGGCGACAAAATCCATAAAGCCGCTGCGGTTCTCGACCAGCAAACGCCGCAGGCGATGTACCGCCAGCTCATCTCGTATTGGTCGCCGCCGGACTTGGCGATGCCGGGTGTTGCCGAACCTCTCGGCCTGATGGACGACCCCGCGTTACAGGACCTGTTGCCCGATCCGGTTGCCCGCCTTCAGTATATCGACATGTCGACCTACCTGCCCGACGATATCCTGACCAAGGTTGACCGGGCCAGCATGGCGATCAGCCTGGAAACGCGGGTGCCGCTGCTCGATCATCGTCTGGTCGAATTCGCCTGGACCTTGCCTCCGGAGATGAAGATCGCCAAGGGACAAGGCAAAGCCCTCTTGCGCCGCGTACTCGACACTTACGTCCCGCGCGAGCTGATCGAACGCCCCAAAATGGGATTTGGCATTCCGATCGATGAGTGGCTGCGCGGTCCGTTGCGCGACTGGGCGGAAAACCTCCTGGAGGAACAGACGCTGTCGCGTGACGGACTGTTCGATGCGACGGTGGTCCGCGACCGCTGGCATGAGCACCTGTCTGGACGTCGCAATTGGCACTATTCGCTGTGGGCCATTCTGATGTTTCAATGTTGGAAAGCGCGGTGGCTGCCGTAATTAAGCGCGGATCAAACATCCGTCTCTATCGTCTCGATATAATCTCGCGGTAAAGCGCCTGCATCTGCGTTGCGATCACCGCGTTCGCAAAGCGGCGTTCGACCTGGGCGCGGGCGTTATGCCCCATCCGCCGCCGGGCCTCGCCGTCCTTGGCCAGGGTCAGGATCGCCTCGGCCAGAGCGGCCCCGTCCTGGAGCGGCACCAGCAAACCGGTTTCGCCCGACTGGACGACGTCCCGGCAGCCCGGCACGTCGGTCGCGATCATCGGACGACCGCAGGCCGCGGCTTCCAGCAGGCTTTTCGGCAAGCCCTCGCGGTAGGACGGCAACAACGCGATATGCGCCTGCCGCCAGAGTGCGGCAACGTCGTCGGAGACTCCCCACCATTCCACCACCCCCTCGGCCTGCCAGCGCCGCAGGTCGTCTTCACCCAGGCTCTCGGGGTTGGTGGTGTCGGGGCCTCCCACCAGCACGATCCGGACCGGTGCCCCCTGCTGTTTCAGCAGGCGGGCGGCCGCGACGATATCCAGAACGCCTTTGGGGCGCAGCATCCGGCCGACATAGGCCGCAACCACCTCACCCTCCGGTTCGGCCATCGGGTGAAAGGCGGCGATATCGACCCCTGATCCGGCGATCAGATGCGCCCGTTCGGGGGGAACGATCCCCGCGCCGGTGAAGTAAGCCAGATCGTCACCGTTCTGGAACACCAGATCGCTGCGGCGATAGGCCAACGACCAGCGCAGCACCCGCGTCACCACCGCGCGGAGCACCCGCACCTTGCGGCTTTGCGCGGTGAACACCAACCCCAACCCGGTCATCGTGGCCAACGCGTGACGCGTCCCGGCAAGGATCGCGGCCAGCCCCCCGAACAGGGTGGGAACCAGGGCGATATGATGGATGATGTCGGGCTTTTCCCGCCGATAGAGCGTCACCAGGGCGAACAACGCCGCCAGGGGACCGAACGGCAGCGACATCTTGCGAAGCGAGGGGATCGGAACGACACGGAAGCCTTCGCGGGTAATCGCTTCGGCATGGGCATCAATATGGGTCGCGACGACGACCTCGAAGCCCATATCGCGGGCAGCGCGGGCGGTGGGCAGACGATGAGACCAGAAATACCAGTCTTCCGTCACGACATAGAGTATCCGCAACCCCTTGCAAGAGGATGGATTTTCACCATCCAGCCTTGCGCCACCATCGCGGCTCGGTTCATTCGACGACGTCGTACCCCCTGCACCGCTCACGATCACGATCCCGCTCTCAAATGGCTTTGCCGCACCTTATCATGAAGCGCAACAAGGCTGGGAGGGATGTCGCCCCCCCTCAGCACTCGCGGGAAGAGGCGCGCCCATCGTCCCGGCTTAACCAGAGGCGGCAACACTCAAAACCTCGTCCCCGGATCGAAACTGACCCGACTTAATGAAAGCCGCAGTCGCCCGGCTATTCTCGACACAAAAGCCCCCTTCGTGTACCATCATACTCAACGCATATGGCCGATGACCGATTCGCGGCCCGACAACTCTATGACGATGGAGGGGGAGGATGAAGCTGACATCAATCAAAGCGAAAATTGCTATTTTCGCCGGGCTCTGCCTCATCGGAGCGATTTCGGTCCAGGTCGTGTACGGCGTTATCACCACCAGATCGGGCAACGATTTCGTGGTCAGCCGAACCTCGGAAATCCTCGATTCCAAGACCCGCGAATCGATGAACAATCTGGCCAGCGCCCAGGCCGGTTTGTTGCGGTCCGAGTTCGATTCCGCCCTGATCGCGGCGCGAACGATGGCTCACACCTTCGCCATGATCGTTTCGCCTGCGGCCGAGGGCGGGATGGCGACGGATATCCGCCGTCGCCATATCAACGACATCCTGTTGAACGTGCTGAAAAACAACGAACGATTCAACGGCACCTATACCGCCTGGGAGCCCAACGCCCTTGACGGCAACGACGAGGCGTTTCGCAATCGCCGCGACACCGGCACCGATGCCACCGGGCGCTTCATCCCGTATTGGAACCGCGACCAGTCGGGCAAGATCGCGATGCAGGCCCTGGTCGAGTATGACAGCCGCGACCTTCATCCCAACGGCGTGATGAAGGGAGGCTGGTATATCGGCCCGCAGAGCAACGGACGGGAAAGCGTGCTCGACCCGCTTCCCTACATCGTTCAGGGTCGTCAGGTCTATCTTGCCACCCTGTCGGTGCCGATTGTCGCCAAGGGCAAGTTCTCAGGCGTCGCCGGGGCCGATTTCAACCTCGAATTCGTCCAGAAGCTGGCTCTGGATGTCAGTCGCAGTCTGTTCGGCGGCAAGAACAAGGTGGTGATCCTCAGCAATATGGGTCTGATCGTCGCCGACAGCGCCAATCCCGAGTTGATCGGACAATCCTATTCGAGCCATTCCCAAACCTGGCAAACCGATCTATCGACCGTCCAATCGGGTCGCAACAGTACGGAATGGCAAGGCGACACCCTGCGCACCTTCGCCGCGATCCAGTTGGGACGGACCGAAAAGCCATGGTCGGTGCTGATCGAGGTTCCCCGCAACGTCGTGATGGCTGAAGCCAACACCCTGGGCCAGAGTCTGACCGAACGGGCCTCCAGTTCGGTGACATGGTCGGCTCTGACCAGCACGCTGGTGGCCCTCGCCGCGATCGCGATCATGTGGGTGGCCGCAGGCGGCGTCGCCCGTCCGATCGTCGCCATGACCGACGCGATGAAGCGTCTGGCTGCGGGCGACAAATCGATCGACGTCCCCTCGCGCGATCAGGTCGATGAAATCGGCCAGATGGCCCAGGCGGTCCAGGTGTTCAAGGACAACGCGATCCGCATCGAGGCATTGCAGGCCGAACAAGCCGAGGCCGCCGCCCACACTGCGGCGGAGCGCAAGCAGGCGCGGGAAAATCTGGCCGACAGTTTCGAGGCGAGCGTGATGGGTCTCGTCCGCGAAGTCGCCAGTTCGGCCGAGGGGATGCAATCGACGGCGCAATCGATGTCGGCGGCGGCCCGTCAGGCCAGCACCCAGGCCGGTTCGATCGCGGCGGCGGCGGATTCCGCCACCGAGAACGTCCAGACCGTCGCCTCGGCCGCCGAGCAATTGTCGGCCTCGATCACCGAGATCAACCGTCAGGTCAGCGAAGCGGCCAAAATCTCCAAGACCGCCTCGGAAGAAGCGGGACGGACCAACGTGATGGTGCAGACGCTTGCCACCGCCGCCGACCGCATCGGCGAGGTGGTCAAGCTGATCAACGACATCGCGGCCCAGACCAACCTGCTGGCCTTGAACGCGACGATCGAGGCGGCCCGGGCCGGTGACGCCGGCAAGGGCTTTGCCGTCGTCGCGGGCGAAGTCAAACACCTCGCCAACCAGACCGCCAAGGCGACCGAGGAAATCGGCACCCAGATCGGCGCGGTTCAGGACGAAACCCGCCGCGCTGTCGCCGCTATCAAGACGATTGGCGAGGTCATCGACAATGTGCGGGAAATCTCGTCGGGCATCGCCGCCTCGGTCGAACAACAAGGCGCGGCGACCAAGGAAATCGCCCGCAACGTCCAGCAGGCGGCGCAGGGAACCCAGGATGTCTCGGCCAATATCGGCGGCGTCACCAATGCGGTCCTCTCGACCGGACAGGCGGCGGAAACCGTTCTGGGCTCGGCCAACTCGATGACCGGCAGCGCGGATCGGCTGCGGACCGAAGTCGCCAGCTTCCTGGCCAGCATCCGCGGCTAGAGCGTTATACCATGCCTCGGTGATCGGAACCGATCACCGAGGCCCTCAAACGGCGGGCGGGGATCGAAGAAACCCTTGCCTTCCCAGGCCATAAGCCGCGCGGCCCCTTGGGCCTAACCAAATCCCCATGAGTTTCACTCACGGGGATTTGGTATTAGAGCCCCCGGCGGCGCACACATTCGTCGCCGCTGGGAGCTTTCCAGACCGGGATGGATCAGGCGATCTGGGGCATTTTGGGGGCGTCGCGCTGCAAGATGCCGGTCAGACGCGCCGACACCCCGCAATCGCTCTCGGGATGGGTGACGATATAGAAGCGGTCCTCGATCACCGCCGCAATCGTCTGTTCGGCGATGTCGCGGGCGGTGATCGTGCTGGCTTCGATGACTTGGCGGATCTTCTCGCCATAGACCGGAGCCATCGGATTGGTGGCACGCAATTCGGCCGGTCGGTTGCGGTGGGACTCGGCGATCCCGGTCTTGACGAAGCCGGGACACAGCACCGACACCCCGATCTTGGTCCCGGCCAGCCGCAGATCGTGATAGAGGCATTCCGACAGCGTCACCACCGCGTGTTTGCTGACGCAATAGACGCTCATCCCCGGCGGCGACACCAACCCCGCCACCGAGGCGGTGTTGACGACATGGGCCGGGCCGCCCTGGGCGATCATCCGCGGCACGAAGCTGCGGATGCCGTGGACCACCCCCATCAGATTGACGTCCAGCACCCATTTCCAGTCTTCCAGCGTCGCGGACCAGACCGGACCGGCGGCGGCGACTCCAGCATTGTTGAACAGCAGGTGACCGCCGCCGAACCGCTCCCAGGTCTGCTCGGCCAGCGCCTCGACCTGCTCGGGCTTGGCGACGTTGGTGGGAACGGTCAGGATGCCAACGCCGGTCGCGGCAACCAGGTCTTTGGTCGCGGCCAGACCGGCGACGTCGAGATCGGCGAGAACCAGATTCATCCCCTCGGCGGCGCACAGCACGGCGAATTCACGGCCGAAGCCGCTGGCGGCGCCAGTGATGATCGCGGTCTTTCCTTGCAGTTCCATGGTGCGGATTCCTTGCATAATCAGGAGACGAGATAGCCGCCATCGACGGTGAGGCAGGCCCCGGTGGTGTAGCTGGCCGACGGCGACACCAGATACAGCACCGCGCCCACCATCTCGTCGGGCTGGGCGGCGCGACCCAGCGGCAGACGCTGGGTGACCCCGGCCAGAATCTTGGGATTGCCGGTCAGCGCCGACGCGAATTTGGTGTCAGTCAAACCGGGCAGCAGGGCATTGACCCGGACCCCCAGCGGCCCGCCCTCCAGCGCGCAGGCCTGGGTCAGCGAGATCACCGCCGCCTTGGTCATCGAATAGAGACCCTGCCCCGCCGCCGGGCGGACTCCATTGACCGAGGCGACATTGACGATGCTGCCGCCGCCACTGGCGGCAATCAGCTTCATTCCCCGCGCCGACATGAAGAAATAGCCCCGGATGTTGACATCGACGGTCTTCTGGAACGCGGCCAGATCGGTGTCGATCAGCGGCCCGAAATAGGGATTGGTCGCGGCATTGTTGACCAGGATGTGAAGCCGCCCATGCTGCGCCGAGATCCGCTCGAACGCCGATTCGATCTGCTCCATCTCGCCGATATGACAGGCCAGGGCCTCGGCGCTGCCGCCGCTGTCGCGAATCGCGGCGGCGACGCTCTCGCACTCCTCTTCCTTGCGGCTAGAGACGATCACATGCGCCCCAGAGGCGGCCAGGGTGCGGGCGATCGCCGCCCCGATGCCCCGGCTGGCGCCGGTAATCAGCGCCACCTTGCCGGTCAGGTCGAAAAGCGCGGAAACGGACGCGGACATGATGAAACCTTCCTATCGGTTGGTGATCTTGCTTTTGTCGCCACCTGTTTCGAGATGGGCGAAGGAATTGAGCGACAGCAGGCTGGCCCGCGCGCGGTCATGGAGGATTCGGGTGACGCCGCTATTGACCAGGATGTTGTTGAGCCCGACGGTCGCCTCGTCGGACAGGCCCAGCAGATGCTGGCAGATCGCGGCGATCGGCCCACCCGAAGTAAAGATCACGGTGCCGCCCGCTTTGGGGGCCGCCTCGATTTGACGGCGGAAGGCGGCAACGCAGCGGTCACGAAACACGCTCCAGCTTTCGCGGTACTCGCCATCGTGGCCGCCCCCGGCCCAGCGCGCCACGGCGGCGGAAAACACCGTCTGGAAGTCGCGGCGGGGATTCTCACCGGCGGCGAGAAAGCCCCGGATGGAATCATGCGAGTCGAGTTCGGGACGGAAGCAGCGCAACACGTCCAGGAAATCGAACTCGTCAAAACCGCCATCCTGGGTCAGCGGCAAAGGAGCATCGGTCCGGGCGGCCAGAAACGCCTCGGCGGTCTGGAGGTGACGGCGTAACCCACCAGTCACCACCCGGTCGATGCCAAGCTCGGCAGTCGAGAACCAGCGGCCGAGCATCCGGCTCTGTTCCTCGCCCAGCGGCGACAGCCGGTCGTAATCACGGCTGCCGAACGAAGCCTGACCATGGCGGACCAGATAGACCTGCCCCATCGCGACTCCGATCAGGCCGGGGCCATGTATTGACGCAATTCCAACTTGGCGACCTGGGCGCGGTGAACCTCGTCCGGGCCGTCGGCGATCCGCAGAGTCCTGGCGCAGGCATACATCCAGGCCAGCGGCACATCGTCGCTGACCCCGGCTCCGCCATGGGCCTGGATCGACCAATCAATCACTTTGCAGGCGACGTTGGGGGCCACCACCTTGATCAGGGCAATTTCCTTGCGCGCCGCCTTGTTGCCGACGGTGTCCATCATGTGGGCGGCCTTGTAGGTCAGCAGACGGGCCTGATCGATCATCGCCCGACATTCGGCGATCCGCTCGTGCCAGACCGATTGGGTCGCCAGCGGCTTGCCGAACGCGACCCGCGCCAGCAGGCGGCGGCACATCAGTTCCAGCGCCCGTTCCGCCGCGCCGATCGCCCGCATGCAATGGTGAATCCGCCCCGGTCCCAGGCGACCCTGGGCGATCTCGAAGCCGCGCCCCTCGCCCAGCAGAATATTGCTGGCGGGAACCCGGACATCGCGGAAGCGGATTTCGGCGTGGCCGTGGGGAGCGTCGTCATAGCCGAACACCGGCACCCAGCGTTTGACCGTGACGCCGGGAGTGTCGAGCGGCACCAGGATCATCGATTGCTGAAGATGGCGGTTCGGATTGGCGGCATCGGTCTTGCCCATCACGATCAGGATTTTGCAGCGGGTATCGTTGGCCCCGCTGGTCCACCATTTGGTGCCGTTGATGACGTATTGGTCGCCGTCGCGGCGGATGTCGGTGCAGATGTTGGTGGCATCGGAACTGGCCACCGCCGCCTCGGTCATCGCGAATCCGCTTCTGATCTCGCCCGCCAGCAGCGGTTCGAGCCAGCGCGCCTTTTGCTCGGGCGTGCCATAGCGGACCAGCACCTCCATATTGCCGCTATCGGGGGCGGAACAGTTGAACACTTCCGAGGCGAAGTGGCTGCGCCCCATGATCTCGGCCAAAGGGGCGTATTCGAGATTGAGCAGACCGGCGCCATACTCGCTTTCGGCCAGGAACAGGTTCCACAGCCCGGCCGCCTTGGCCTTGTCCTTCAATTCCTCCAGCAGGGGAAGCGGTTTCCACCGGGTCGGCCCCTGGGCGACCTGAGCGAACAGCTCGGCTTCGCGCGGGTAATAATGCTCGGCCAGAAAGTCACTGACGCGGCGGCACAAATCACGGCTGCGCGGAGTCAACTCGTCGAACATCGGACCCTGGTCCATCGCGGACACCCCCTACGGCAATGTCAAAAAAAGTGGGCCAAGCGGCAAGGCTGCCCGGCCCAAGTGGGAGTCTTCCCCCTGAAGACACCGGAGACACACAAAGGAAACCACTCGACCGGCGGACGTCGGCTCTTTCCGTCGATCCGGAGACGTTCCGGAAAAGATGACGAGCCCGCCGTTCGACCTGCAATCAGAGGTAATCCAGCCCAGGACATCAATCCAATGAATTGTCTGGATTATTTATAATTAGATTGATGCATGATAGGGCCGACAGAGCGGCCCAAGCGGGAGCGGATACGCTCCCGCGGCAATGATGGCGCGAAGGGGGGATTGGGGGACGAAACGCCCCCTAATTGGACTCGGACCCGCCGATCAGGCAGCGGGAATGACGATCTTGCCGACCGGGGTCAGGCTAAGACGGGCGAGCTTCAAGTGCGCCCAGGCGAACGGAATGCCGATGATGGTGATCGCCAGCCCGACCGCGACGATCAGATGGCCGAGCGCCAGCCACCAGCCCGCCAGCACGAACCAGACGATGTTGCCAAGGGTGGACAGCGCCCCGGATTCCGGGGCCTCGATTACGGTCTGGCCGAACGGCAGCAGGGTATAGCCAGCCAGCCGCAACGCCGCCGGGGTCCAGGGGAGCCCGACGATGGTGATTGCCATGATCGCGGCGGCAATCAGCCAGCCGAACGCCATCGGCAAGCCACCGAACACCAGCCACAGGATGTTGAGAATCAGAGACATGCCGTTCCTCCTCGCCCGGATCGGGGATGATCGCCCGTGGCCGATGCCGCACCGGACGCCCCCGGTCGGGGTCAGGCCCATGCCCGACCGGGGAAGAGTGGAGAAGACCGGCTTGTTAGTAAAGCCCCCCGGCCGAGGGAGCCGCCGAGGGAGCCGTCGTAACCGGAGCCGATGGGTCCGACGGCACGCTCGGAAGCGTCGGATCGGTTCCGGGGACCACTTCCATCTGGGTCGGGCTGGCCCCTTCCTCGGCACCGAGATAAGGGGCAAAGCTGAAGCCCCCGTCGGCGGAGCCGTCGCCTTCCAGAACCCCCTCCTCGTCGCCGGGCATCCGGTCGGCGCTCTTGAACGCCTCATAGATCGATTTGGTATCGCCCGGCATCGCCGGACGCCCGGTGCGGGGATCGACCCGGACCAGCCGCACGCCGGGCGGCATCCGGAACGGAGTCGCGGGCTTGTCCTTCAACGCTTCCATCATGAAATCGCGGAAGATCGGCGCCGCGACCGAACCGCCGGTTTCCTTCGGCCCCAGCGAGGCGGGGTCGTCAAAGCCGACGAACACGCCGACGGCAAGATCGGGCGAGAAGCCGACGAACCAGACGTCGTTCGAATCGTTCGAGGTGCCGGTTTTCCCCCCGAGCGGCTTGCCGACCGCCTTGACCGAGGTACCAGTACCGCGCTGGACGACGCCTTCGAGGATGCTGACCATCTGATAAGCCGACACCGGATCGACCATCTGTTCGCGGATGTCGGGCAGGGTCGGCATGTCCTGGCCGGAATAACGCGGCGCCGAACAGCCATCGCAAAAGCGCAGATCGTGGCTGAAGATCGTCTTGCCGTTGCGGTCCTGAATACGGTCGATCAGGGTCGGACGCAGCTTCTTGCCGCCATTGACCAGCATCGCATAGGCCGCGGTCAGGCGCAGCGGGGTGGTCTCGCCCGCCCCCAGCGCCATCGCCAATTGATGCGGCAGATTGTCATAGATGCCAAAGCGGCCCGACATGTCGGCGACCTTTTCCATCCCCAGCGCCTGGGCGAGACGGACGGTCATCAGGTTGCGCGACTTCTCGATGCCGACGCGCAGGGTGGTCGGCCCCAGGTAATCGTCGTGATAGTTCTTCGGCCGCCACATCGGCAGGCCCGGCCCCTGCGACAGCGCGATCGGGGCGTCGAGCACCAGGGACGACGGCGTATAGCCGTTTTCCAGCGCCGACAGATAGATGAACGGCTTGAACGACGAGCCGGGCTGGCGCATCGCCTGACTGGCGCGGTTGAACTGGCTTTTGCCATAGGACCAGCCGCCGATCATCGCCAGCACGCGACCGGTATGAGGATCAATCGCGACCAGCGCGCCTTCGACCTTGGGAACCTGACGCAGGGTATAGGTGGCGGGTCCGTAGGCTTTTCCGTCGTCGCCCTTGCCGACCGCTTCGACCAGGATCACGTCGCCGGGGGTCAGGATATCGCCGGGACGGCGCGGCACCGGCCCCAGGCCGCTTTTTTCGAGGACGCGGCGCGCCCACTTCAATTCGGCGATCGGCAGATGACCGGCATGGCCGTCGGCAAGGCTCAACACCGCCTCGCTATCGGTGAGGCCGGTAACGATTGCCAATTCCCAGTCTTCGGCCCCACCGGGGCGCTGCAACCCGGCCAACGCCCGCACCGGATCGACGCCGGAAGCGACATGCCCGACCGGGCCGCGCCAGCCGTGGCGGCGGTCGTACTGCGACAAACCGCGGCGCAGCACCCGGGTGCCCATCGCCTGAAGCTCGGCATCCATCGAGGCGCGCACCACCAGCCCGCCACGATACAGCGCTCCCTCGCCATATTTGGCCTGAAGTTCGCGGCGGATATCCTCGGCGAAATAATCGGCGCCTTGGGTCGCCTGCATCTCCTTGCGGGAGCGGACCTCGAGCGGCTGGGCCAGGGCAAGCTGATATTCCGACGCGGTGATCTTGCCGTCCTCGGCCATCCGTCCCAACACCCAGTCGCGGCGTTCCCGCGCGGCCTGGGGATGGCGGAACGGATTGTAATTGTTGGGAGCCTTGGGCAGGGCGGCGAGATAGGCGGCCTCGTCCGGGGTCAGTTCGTCCAGCCCCTTGTCGAAATAATTGAGCGCCGCCGCCGCCACGCCATAGGAGCCCGAGCCCAGATAGATTTCGTTGAGATAGAGTTCGAGGATGTGATCCTTGGTGAAGGCGCGTTCGATCCGAAGCGCCAGAATCGCTTCCTTGACCTTGCGCTCGATCGACACCTCGTTGGTCAGCAGGAAGTTCTTCGCCACCTGCTGGGTGATCGTCGAGGCCCCGACCGGACGGCGGTCGGCCCCGATCCCCTTGTTGCGCAGATTGACGACGATGGCACGGGCAATGCCGACCGGGTCGATGCCGGGATGGGTATAGAAGCTCTTATCCTCGGCGGAGAGGAAGGCATCCTTGACGATCTGGGGAATTGCCGTCAGCGGCACGAATACCCGCTTCTCGACGGCGTATTCCGCCACCAGCCGACCGTCGCCGCCATAGACCCGCGTCGTCACCGGCGGATCGTAATTGGCCAATTGATGGTAGTCGGGCAGATCGCGGCCGAAATGCCAGAACGCGAACAGCACCCCTCCCGTCATCGTGATGGCAAGCAACAAGACCAGGCTGATAACGCCGAGCAAAAAACGGAACATCGGAAACGGAACCTCCGGCAACCGGCCCGGCCGGTCGGCCGGTCCTCGCGGGTGGTGACGCCTGGGGAAGATGCCCGACAGGCGCGGGGGCACCGCCCCCTTATACCGGCGAATAAGTCAAATCAAAGGGTCGCCGGTCTTACTTGCAGCCCAGACGCTGACGGTCGGCATTGGCAGCCCGCTTGACCCGGTCGGGCATGTCGGGATGCTCGGCAAACAACAGGGTATAGGCGCGGCACGCCTGATCCTTCATGTCGAGCTGGCCGAACGAGGCCCCCAGTTTGTACAGCATGTCCGGAGCCTTGCTGTGCTTGGGATATTTCTTGTAGGCCTCGCCGAACAGCCGCGCCGATTGAGCGAAATCCTTGCGTTGGGAAAAGGCGATGTCGCCCAGCCAATATTGGGCGTTCCCGGCCAAAGCGTGGTTGGGATAGGTCTTCAGGAAAGTCTGGAACGCCCGCTCCGCCTCGTCGTAATCGCCCTTCTGCGCCAGCCCATAGGCCTCGTCATAAGCCGATTGCGGATCCTTGGGCGCGGCAGGCGCGGCCGGAGCCGTCGCCGCCTTGGTCGCGGGCATCTGACCCAACAACGCCGGGCCGGGAGCCGGGCCAGCATTGCTGGCGGCGTTGGTGCCCGGCGCGACAGCGCCCTTGGGCGGGATCAGCACTGGCGCCCCGCTGGCGGTGGTCGCGGGCGGCGGCGGAACCGCAGCGGTGCCAGCAGAGGCGGCGGGCATCGACATCTGCGCGCCCTTGCCGTCCTGAAGCTCCTTGAAGCGCAGGTCGATATCGGCCTGCATCCGTTCAAGCTGCTTGGCAAGCTGGGCTGCCTTGAAATTGGCTTCCTCGACCTTGCCAGTCAGCTGGCGGTTGAGGTCTTCGAGTTCGTTGATACGGTCTTCCAACCGCGACGCCTGATTACCGGCCAGCGGCACGTCCGAGCCGGACGAGGAGATCACGCCGCCTCCCATCGCCGGGGAGCGGATCACCGTGCCGCCATAGCCCCGGCTATCGCTTTGCGCCAGGGCCGTTTCCGGAACCACGCCGACGCAGATCAGAACGGACAAGGCGGAGAAGAGGAGCTGGCGTCGCAAGGGATCAACCTTCGATTAGACGTTGCGCTCGCGGCGGGGCGAAGCCCGGACCGGAACCGGGGCGGGCCACCGCGCGTGAAGCGGCGATGGCGAAGCGAACAGACAAAAAAGGGAAGGCGCCCGACCGACCCGCCGGTCCAGGACCAGACGGACGGCGGGCGCCCCCTTACTCACACGTCGTGAGAGATCCTGATTAGTTCAGGACGGTCACGCCGCGACGGTTCTGAGACCAGGCCGCCTCGTTCGAGCCGAGGGCAACCGGGCGCTCCTTGCCGTAGCTGACGACCTTGACGCGCGAAGCGGCAACGCCGTTGGCGATCAGGTATTCACGCACGGAATTCGCACGACGCTCGCCCAGGGCAAGGTTGTACTCGCGAGTGCCGCGCTCGTCGGCGTGGCCTTCGACGGTGAACGAGTAGTTCTGGTAGGTCTTCAGCCAGGCAGCCTGCTTGTCCAGGGTAGCCTTGGCGTCGGCCCGCAAGGACGACTTGTCGAGATCAAAGAAAACCCGGTCGCCGACGTTGGCGATGAAGTCTTCCTTCGAGCCCTTGACGATACCGGCCGGAGCGGTACGAGCCGGCGGCGGAGCGGAAACGCCACCGCCAGAAGCGGCGCCGGTGTTTTCAGGGGCGGATTCGCAAGCCGCGACCAGGGCGGCAGCGGCAACGATGCTGAGGAAACGCAGTTTCATATTTGAGGACTCCCCCTCAATGCGACGGGAATTGAATTCCAAGATTGAGCCATAGAGAGCAATGCCGACGGGGGTCGGCAAGCTTCCAAAATGACGCCGACCACGGAGGGCGCGGCGTCATGAGGAACAAACCCTAATCGGCGCGGACTATACTAAGATAATCCTAGGGAATCAAGGGGGACCACGCGGGGTCCGATCCATCGACGGGTGTAAGCAGGACCCGTTCGTTCACGCCGGTCAGGTCAATCGTGTAGAGACGGACGGATTGGCCGCGTCCCCGCTCATCCGAGGGAGAATCACGCCAAAACGCCAAAACGCGTCCGTTCGGCGCCCAGGTCGGACCTTCGACCAGGAAGCCTTCGGCCAGCAGACGCTCGCCCAAACCGTCGGGACGCATGACACCTATGAAGAAACGCCCGCCCTTCTGCTTGGTAAAGGCGATCAGGTCGCCGCGCGGGCTCCAGACCGGAGTCGCATAGCGTCCATCGCCAAAGCTGATCCGGTTGGCTCCGCCGCCGCCCGCGCTCATCACATAAAGCTGCTGCCCGCCGCCGCGGTCGGATTCGAACACGATCTGCGACCCGTCGGGGGCATAGCTGGGAGCGGTATCAATCGCCGGATTGTTGGTGAGCCGCGCCTTGCTGCGGGTCATCAGGTTCATTTCGTAGATTTCGGTGTTGCCGTCCTCGGCCATGCTGAAGATGACCTTGTTGCCGTCGGGCGAGAAACGGGGCGCGAAGGTCATGCCGGGGAAATTCCCCAGCGCTTCCCGCCGACCGGTGTCGAGATTGAAGATATAGACCCGAGGCACCCCCCGGAAATAGGACAGGTAGGTGATCTCGCGGGCGCTGGGCGAGAAGCGGGGGGTCAGGACCAGTTCGCCGCCCTCGGTCAGGAAGCGATGATTCTCGCCATCCTGATCCATGATCGCCAGACGCTTCTTGCGGTCGTTCTTCGGACCGGATTCGGCAACATAGACGATCTGGGTGTCGAAATAGCCGTCCTCGCCGGTGACGCGCTTATAGATCGCGTCGGCGACCTTGTGCGACAGCCGCCGCCAATCGGCCGGGGACGAGGACAGGGTCCAGCCGGTCATATAGGCCTCGGACATCACGTCCCACAGCCGGAACTCGACCCGGATGCGGCCGTCCGGCCCGATCTCGGTCTTGCCCTGGACCAGAGCCTCGGCGTTGATCGCCTTCCAATCGGGGAAACGCGGCTGGATTTGCAGCGAGGCCACCGTCTGGATGAAGGCGCGGGGATCAATCGGCTTGAACAGGCCCGACCGTTCCAGATCGGCCGAAACCACGCGGGCGATATCGCGCCCGACCTGATTTTCCTGGCCGCTGGTCCCGGCGAAATCGGGGATGGCGATGGGCAAGGGACGCATCTGTCCGTTGGTGATGTCGATGCGCACCTGGGCACGGGTCGGACTGGCGAAGGTCGCCAGTCCGAAGATCAGGGTGACGGCCACTGCCGCCAGCAAGCGGATGCGAGACATGAATATCATCTTCCTGCCGCGAATTTCGGGTTGAAGGCGAGAGTGAAGTCTTTGAACTGATCGTACTTGTTGACCGGAATCGGCAACGGACTGGCGGCGCGAACGGCACGGCGGGCGCTGTCGGCGGCGGCCTGATAATACGGGTTCAGCATCTGGACGGCGTCGGGCACGATCTGGGCGTCGGTGACGGTTCCGTCGGGCAGCACCGAAACGCGGACCAGCACGATCAGCTTGTCGGCATCCTTGGCCCCGGCCGGAACATTCCAGAACCGCTCGACATGGGCGCGGATCGCGTCCTTTTCCGTCATCGAGACCGTCTCGTTAGGATTGTGCATGCTCGATCCGCGCACCGATTGCGGCTGCGGCTGGGTCGCCGATTTGGCTTCGGGCGTCGAGGATTTCAGCTTCTCCGCCGATTTCAGCAGCTTGTCGAGTTCGTCCTGCGGCTGTTGCGGCTTTTTCTTGTCGACCGACTTCAACAGCGAATCAAGCTCGTCCTTGACGTCCTTCTGCGGCTTGGGCGGCTCGGGACGCGGCTGCGGTTTCGGCGGCTCGGGCTTCGGCTCGGGACGCGGTTCGGGTTTGGGCACCGGCGCGGGTTCAGGCTCGGGCTTCGGCTCGGGCTTGGGCGGCGGCGGTGTCGGAGTGGGAGGCGGTGGCGGCGGAGCCGGGGCCGGAGTGGGCGGCGGCGGCGGCGTCGGTTTGGGTTCGGGTTTGACCGGCTCGGGCTTGGGCGGCTCGGGAGTCGGTTCGGCGGTCTTCTGCGGTTCGGGCTGGGGCTTGTCGTCGCGCAAGGGGGGCGGATTGGTCTTGGCCCCGATCGGCACGATATCGACGATCATCGGAGTCTCCTCGACCGGCGGTTCGCGCCAGAATTGAGGGAGTCCGAAAATCGCCAACAGCACTACCAGAAAGTGCAGAAGGCCGGAATAGATATAGCTTTCCCGCCGGATTTCCATGACGCGCCCTAGCGTTTCGCCTTGGCGCCGTCGGCGGCGCCCCGGACCTCTGTGACCAGGGCAACCTTGGGGAAGCCGGCGGCGCTCAGCACCCCCATAACCTCCATCACCCGACCGTAATCGATGGTTTTGTCACCGCGGACAAAGATCCGGGTTTCAGGCTTTTGCGAGGTGATCGCCTGCAAGCGGGGGGCAAGATCCTCCAGCTTGACCTCGGTTTCCTGAATCCAGATCTTGCCGTGGGCATCGACGGTGACCGACAGCGGCGTGTCGTCGCCTTTCAGCGGCGTCGCCTGGGTCTTGGGCAGATCGACCTGGACCCCGGCGGTCAGCAACGGCGCCGTCACCATGAAGATGATCAGCAACACCAGCATCACGTCGACCATCGGGGTCACGTTGATCTCGGCCATCGGCCGGAATTTGGCCTTGCCCCGGCGATTGCCGACCGAGGCGCCCATCAGATCTTCTCCTCCAGTTGACGCGACAAGATCGCGCCGAACTCGCCGGCGAAGTTCTCCAGCCGCTTGCCATAGCGGTCGAGGTCGGTGGAGATTTTGTTATAGGCGATCACCGCCGGGATGGCCGCGACCAGACCGAGAGCGGTGGCGAACAGCGCCTCGGCGATGCCGGGAGCGACGACGGCGAGCGAGGTGTTCTTTGTCGCCGCGATCGACTGGAAGCTGTTCATGATGCCCCACACGGTGCCGAACAGGCCGACGAACGGCGCGGTCGAACCGACCGAGGCGAGGAAGCCCAGGCGGCGTTCCAGCAAATCCATCTCACGGCCGAGCGTCACGTTCATCACCCGGTCGATCCGCTGGGGCAGACTGGCCCGCGTGGTGTCACGGTCGGCCAGCCCCTTGGCGGCGGTACGGCGCCATTCCCGCATCGCGGCGACGAACACCGACGACATCGGGTCGAGCGGTCGCGAGCCGATCCGGTCGTACAATTCTTCGAGCGAGCCGCCCGACCAGAACGATTCCTCGAATTGATCGGCGCGCTGGGTGAGCTGACGCACCTTCATGATCTTGTCGAAGATGATCGCCCAGCACCAGAACGAGGCGCCGATCAGCGCCAGCATCACCAACTTGACGATGACGTCGGCGCGCATGAACAGCGCCCACATCGAGAGGTCATGCTGCATGGCCGCGCCCGCGACCGCCGCCGTCTGCGTTGGATCCATGATATCTACTGCCTTTCGCTGATCCAAGTCCCGAACAGGTCGCGCATCGCGGCTGGAAGCCGCGTCGGCCTGCCCGACAGGGTGATATAGCCCAGGCGCACGCCGATACGCACTAATTCCGTGCCATCGTCGTTGCGCCGGATGATCTGATCGAGGTCGAGACTGGCCCCGCCAAGCGCGCGCAGTTCGGTCTCGACCGTCAACAGGTCGTCCAGCCGCGCCGGTCGCAAAAAGTCAACGACAGCGCGGCGAACGGCAAAGGCGGTGCCGTCCTGCAACAGGGTCTGCTGGCTGATCCCCAGCTCGCGCACCATCTCGGTGCGGGCGCGCTCTGCGAAATTCAGATAGCAGGAATGATAGACGATGCCGCCTGCGTCGGTATCCTCGTAATACACTCGGACCGGGTGGAGATGACGCGGCATCAAAACTCCTCCGTCGGATCGGCCAGCAAATCGAGCTGGTCGGGCATCTCGCGCGGCGGCGTCAGCCCAAGATGGCGATAGCCGCTCGCCGACAGCATCCGCCCGCGCGGAGTCCGTTGCAGCAAGCCCTGTTGCAGCAGATAGGGCTCGACCACTTCCTCCAGCGTATCGCGGCTTTCCGACAGCGCCGCCGCCAGGGTTTCGACCCCCACCGGGCCACCGGCGTAATCGCTGGCGATGCGGCCGAGATAGCGGCGGTCCATCGCGTCCAGCCCCATCCGATCGACCTCAAGGCGCCGCAACGCGGCATCGGCAATCTGGGCATCGACCGGCAGCCGCCCGGCGACGGTGGCGAAGTCGCGCACCCGGCGCAACAGCCGCCCGGCCACGCGCGGGGTGCCGCGCGAGCGGCGGGCCACTTCGCCAGCTCCGTCCTCGGTCATCGCCAATCCCAACACTCCGGCTCCGCGCCGCACGATCGCTTCCATTTCCTCGGGCAAATAGAAATTCATCCGGCACGGAATGCCGAACCGCTCCCGCAAAGGCGTGGTCAGCAAACCGGACCGGGTCGTCGCTCCGACCAGGGTAAAGCGAGGCAGATCGATCCGGACCGACCGCGCCGCCGGACCTTCGCCGATGATCAGATCGAGCTGAAAGTCCTCCATCGCAGGATAGAGGACTTCCTCTATGGCAGGATTAAGGCGATGAATCTCGTCGATGAACAGAACGTCGCGCGGCTCCAGATTGGTCAGCAGCGCCGCTAGATCGCCCGCCCGCTGAATCACCGGCCCCGACGTGGCCCGAAATCCTACCCCCAGTTCGCGGGCGACGATCTGGGCCAGCGTCGTCTTGCCCAGACCGGGCGGGCCGTGGAACAGCACATGGTCAAGCGCCTCGCCCCTCGCCCGCGCCGCGTCGATGAACACCTTCAGATTGTCGCAGACGCTGCGCTGACCGATGAAATCGTCCAGGATCAGCGGCCGCACCGACGCCTCGCTATCCTCGGCCGCTTGCTGGGGAGAAACCACGCGAGGCTCGCTCATCGCAGCATGTCCCGACCCAGCCGCTTCAGCGCCGCGCCGATCAAAGCGGGCACCTCGGCCTGCTCGCCCAACTCGGCGGCAACCAACCCGACCACCTCGAAGGCTTCAAGCCGACGATAGCCAAGATTGACCAGCGCCGACACCGCATCCTCGATCGGTCCAGCGGCAGCGGGCGCAAAGCTGCCGCCCCCGCCCGCGACCGAGACGGCGCCGGGCGGCACGCTGGCGATACCGCCCGCTTTGTCCTTCAGTTCGGTCAAAATCCTGAGCGCCAGCTTTGGCCCGACGCCATTGGCCCGGGTCAGCCCGGCCTTGTCCCCGGCGGCCAGCGTCCGCAACAACTGATCGGGCGTCAGCACCGACAAAATCGACAGCGCCACCCGCGCCCCCACCCCCTGCACCGTCGTCAGTAGGCGGAACCAGTCGCGCTCGCCGCTTTCGGCGAAGCCGTAAAGCTGGATCGCATCCTCGCGGACATGGGTTTCGACCAGCAGGGTCACCCCGGTTCCGGGCGCGAGCCGGGCCAGGGTCCGCCCCGAGCAGGACACCAGATAGCCGACGCCGCCGACATCAATCACCGCCCAATCCTCGCCGACCGAATCGACGGTGCCGCGCAGACGGGCGATCATGACCGCACCGCTTGGTCGAGGCGCTTGCGGGTGCCGAGATGGTGGGCGTGGCAGATCGCGACCGCCAGGGCATCGGCGGCATCGGGGGTTTCAGCCAGGCAGCCGGGCAGCAGAGTCCGGACCATCATCCCCACCTGCTCCTTGGCGGCACGGCCGGTGCCGACCACCGCCTGCTTGATCCGGGTCGGCGCGTATTCGCCCACCATCAGCCCGGCGCGGGCGGGAACCAACAAAGCGATGCCGCGCGCCTGACCCAACTTCAGGGTGCTTTCGGGGTTTTTGTTGACGAAGGTTTCCTCGACCGCCGCCTCCTCGGGCGAGAAGGCGGCCAGGATCGCGGCGATACCGTCATGGAGCTGGACCAGACGCTCGGCCAGACTGAGGGACGCATCCGAACGAACGACACCGTCGGCGACGTGGCGCAGACGGTTGTCGGTCATGTCGATGATGCCCCAGCCGGTCTGGCGCAAGCCCGGGTCGAGACCCAGCACCCTCATAGCCTGAAGTCTCCCGTGGGCCGTGGCGGATCAGCCGCCCAGGCGTTCCATGATCGCGTCGGGAATCTCGAAATTGGCCTGGACCCGCTGGACGTCGTCATTGTCCTCCAGCGCTTCCAGCAACTTCATCAGCGTCTTGGCGGTATCTTCGTCGGACACCGGGACGGCGGTCTGGGGCTTCCAGTCCAGCCGGGCGTATTCCGGCGTGCCGAAGCGGGCTTCCAGCGCATCGCGCACCACCGCCAGATCGTCGGGCGCACAGGTGATCTCGTGCCCCTCGTCGTCGGTCTCGACATTGTCGGCCCCGGCGTCGAGCGCACCTTCGAACATCTGGTCGGCGGTGCCGGTCACCAGCGGATAGCGGATCGCGCCGACGCGGTCGAACATGAACGACACCGAATTGGTTTCGCCCAGCGCACCGCCGTTCTTGGTGAAGGCCGAACGGATTTCCGACGCGGTGCGATTGCGGTTGTCGGTCAGACCCTCGACGATGATCGCGACCGAGCCGGGGCCATAGCCCTCGTAGCGGACTTCTTCGTAATTGGTGTCGTCGCCGCCACCGCTGCCGCGCTTGATCGCGCGGTCGATGGTGTCTTTCGACATGTTGGCCCCGCGCGCCGCCATCACCGCCGCGCGCAGACGTGGATTCGACGCCGGATCGGGCAGCCCCGATCGGGCCGACACCGTCAATTCGCGGATCAGCTTGGTGAAGATCTTGGCGCGCTTGGCGTCCTGGGCACCCTTGCGGTGCATGATGTTCTTGAACTGCGAATGACCGGCCATGGTCCCGTGCGAGTCCCCTGATGAAATGGAGAACGGGCCGTGCCCACGCCACGAGCGGTGGCGGGCGACGACCGCGATGCCCCGATTACGCCAAAGCCGACGACATGGCAAGACCCGTGCATGCGCCGACCACTTGTTTATCCCGGCCAACACTCCTGCAAGCGCGGCCCCAAACGCAGCGGCGCGACCCGAACCGCCTGTCCGCTGCGGTCATCGGTTTCGATCATCACCCCGCAGATCGTGCCGGGGCCTTCGGACGGCGACAGCCGCTCGCCCGGCACCTTGCGGACGAATTTATGGATCGCCGGACCCTTTTTCATCCCGATCACCGAATCATAATCGCCGCACATCCCGGCATCGGTCAGATAGGCGGTGCCGCCCGGCAGAATCTGCGCGTCGGCGGTCGGAATGTGGGAATGGGTGCCGACGACCAGACTGACCCGGCCGTCGAGGACGTGACCCAGTGCCATCTTCTCGCTGCTGGCTTCGGCGTGGACATCGACGATGATCGCATCGACCCCGCCCGGCCCCATCCGCAGCCGGGTCAACTCGCGCTCCAGCGCGGCGAAGGGGCAATCGAGCGGGTCCATGAACAACCGCCCCATCACCTGGATCACCGCGACCCGGCGACCGCGTGCCAGGGCATAGACCCCGCTTCCCTTGCCCGGAGTCCCAGGAGGAAAGTTCAGCGCCCGCAACAGCCGGGGTTCGGAATCGATGTAGGGCAGAATCTCGCGATGGTCCCAGGCATGGTTGCCCAAGGTCACCACATCGACACCGGCGGCAAAGAATTCGTCGCAGACCTTGGGGGTCAGTCCGAAGCCATGGGCGGCGTTCTCGCCGTTCAACACGACGAAATCGGGCGACAGACGAGCCCGGATGTCCTTCATCCGCGCCAAAATGGCGTCACGGCCGGCGCGACCGACCACGTCACCCAGGAAAAGCAATCTCATGCGCGCACCACGGTGAGCAATCCCTCCTCGGTGAGGATCATATCCAGCGGCTGATCCCACGGTTCCGACGGCAAGGCCGGACTCTGCTGAGCGGCAAAGGCCAGACCGACGGCAACCACGCCGTCGCCCCGACGCAGGGCGTCCAGGGTGCGGTCATAGTAGCCGCCCCCGAAGCCGAGACGGAACCCTTTTGCGTCGAACGCCAGCAATGGCACCAACAGCAGGGTTGGAATCAGCCGCGGCGCGGCCGGGGTGGGATGAGCGGTACCGTGCGGGCCGGGCTCGAGCCGATCACCCGGACTCCAGCCGCGAAAGGCCAGCGGCGCGTCGGGCGCGGTCACCTCGGGCAGGGCCAGGGCGGCTCCGCGCGCGGCCAGGGCCTCCATCAACGGACGGGGATCGAGTTCGCCCGGCAGCGGCCAATAGCCCCCGATCACACTCCCCGTCCCGACACTCAGCCGATCGCCCCAGGCGGCGACCGCCTGTGCCGCCGCCGGACCCAACCGGTCGGACAGGCCGCGCCGCAGCCTCAACGCCTCGCGGCGCAGGGACTGTTTCAGGGCGGATGGAGAGGAAGAAGAAGACGTCATGAAAGATGCTTCAAGCGGGAGCGGCGCCACCTCGGCCGTTGACGTGCATGTCCTCTGTGGCCTGCTTACGCAGGTGGGTGGCCATATGCCGGAACCACGATTCCGGCAGGGACAGCCCCCGAGAGGTCGTTATTGGCCCCAGGGACGTAGGCTGTCTGACGCACCGCGCAGCAAACCGCTCCCAGTGGCAGACTAGGCCCTTTCCAGACGGGTCGCAATGGCCTCGATACGGCTGGCCAATTGCTCGACAAGCCCGGCCAGACGGGCGTCACCATCGTCGGTGGCGGCGGCAACCCGGTCCAATCCGGACACGTTGTCATGGGCGTCGGACAATTCATCGGCCAGCAGCAGGCACAGCATCACCAGCAAGCGGGAATCGCTGACGACGCCGACGGCGGACAGCAGGGCCTGGGCACGGGTATCGATCTCGCGCCCCAGCGCCTGGACCCGGGCGGACTGGTCGTCCTCGCAGGCGATATCGTACAGACGGCCATTGATGGTGATGGTGACGACGGCCAAACCCTAGTCCTCCAGCAGGCCGCGCAAACGGTCGATGGTGTCGTCGAGACGACCGGCGACGATGCGGACAGTTTCGTCCAGGCGCTCGTAATCCTCGCGGGACTCGCGCAATTCGCCCGCCAGCAGAAGATCGCCGGCACCGACCCGCGCCGCGGCACTTTCCAGACGGTCAATCGCCGCCCCCAGCCGCTGCATCGCGTCTTCCGTTCGCTGCAAGCCCGTTCCCCGACGCTGTTCCACGCCCGGTTTCCCTTTCCGTTCGGATTGGCCCCGAGGGTATGGCCGAAGTCCGGGCGAGTCAACGCGCCTTGCTTGTCCGCGTCTCCGCCCCGTCCCGTCTCCCCCCGTCTCGGGGCTCGGCTACGGCCCGTCTTGGGCGATCAGCCTCGCGGCGTCAGAAAGGCGGCGGTGCGCCGAACCGCTTCGGCCAGACCGACCCGTTCCGGCACCACGCCTTTCGGAAAAGCCCCAAACAGCCGCGACGGCATCATCGGGTCGAGCAGCACGAACACGCCGTGATCGTCGGCGCGGCGGACCAGCCGCCCGAACGCCTGCTTCAGCCGCAATCTCGTGATGCGATCATCATAGAAGCGGCCGCCGAAGCAATCGCGCCGGGCCCGGTGCAAGATGTCGGGACGCGGCCACGGCACCCGGTCGAACACGATCAGCCGCAGCGCGCGGCCGGGGACATCGACTCCGTCGCGCATCGCGTCGGTGCCGAGCAGACAGGATTCCTGCTCGGCGCGGAAGATATCGACCAGGGTGGCGCTGTCCATCGCATCGACATGCTGGGCCAGCAGCGGCAGACCGGCATCTTCGAGCGGCCCACCGATGCGGCGATGCACCTCGCGCAGCCGCGAGATCGCGGTGAACAGGCCCAGCCCGCCGCCGCCTGCCGCCAGGAACAGTTCGCGATAGGCCGCCGCGACCTGATCCATATTGTCCTTGCGGACATCGGTGACGATCAGGACGCGGGTACTGGCGGGATAATCGAACGGCGAGGTCACCGCCGCCCGCAGCGGCGGGGCGGGCAGATGACAGCCGCCGGTGCTGCGTTCGGCGGCGCGCCAATCGGCCTCGGGTTCGCCCGAACCGTCGCGCAAGGTCGCCGAGGTGATCACCACCCCATGGGCCGGGGCCATCACCGCGCGGGCGAAGGGAAAGGATGGGTCGAGCCAGTGGCGGTGCAGCCCGACGTCAATCTCGCGCCCCTCGATCCGCTCGACCGCCAGCCAATCGACATAGCGGTCGGGATAAACCGGGACGGCCTCCCCGTCTTCTCCCGCTGGCGCGCTGGGCGGGGAGGCGTCGGCTATGGCCGGATCGGTCGCAATCGTCGCCAGCATGTTCTTCCATCCCGTCAGCGGCATCACCACCCGGCGCTGGATACCCCGGCAAATCCCCTCGATCCGCGACCGGGTCGAACTGTCGAGTTCCGCCGCCTCGTCGTCGAGCAGCGCCGCCAGCGCCTTGGCCAGCACCTGCAACGGCTGCTCCAGTCCGACCAGCGCCGTCGCCAGATCAATCGCCGCCGCCGCCAGCCCCTCGACCGGCGGCCGGGTCGGCGTTTCCAGGCTGTAGGGAGAATCGGGAGACTCGGACCGGGCCATCACCTGACGGCGGACCTGGGCGAGGAATCTCTCGGCTGGACCTTGGGGTTCCTCGACCGCCAGCCGCTGCACCCAGCCCGGTCCGGGCAAATGCCGCGCGGCGGCCAGAGCCTGATCGAGCGCCAGCGCCGCCTCTTCCGATCCGCCGACCAGATCCTCGGCGCGGCGGTAAAGACCACGCGCCCGCGACCGGCCGCCATCGCCTTCCGGCCCCAGCAGCCAGCGCCGCATCTCGGCCCCTTCCTGCCCGGTCAAATGCAGCGAGAAAGCCGAATCGGCGACATCGAAAACGTGGTGGCCTTCGTCGAACACCAGCCGGGTCGGCACCGCGCCATCGTCCAGCCCGCCCAGCGCCGCCTGGATCATCACCAGGGCATGGTTGGCGACGACGATGTCGGCCTTGCGGGCACGGCGCACCGCCCGCTCGATGAAGCATTTGCGGTAATGGAAGCAGGCCGAGAACACGCACTCGCCGCGCCGGTCGGTCAACCCCAGCGTCGGGCCGCGCCCCAGCAGATCGACCAGCCAGCCGGGAAAGTCGCCGCCGACCATGTCGCCGTCGCGGGTCGCGCCGACCCAGCGCGCCACCAGCCCGACCGCGATTGCGGCGCGGGCATTGTCGCGCAAGGCGAATTCCTCGTAATTCAGCAGGCAGACGTAATTCTCGCGTCCCTTGCGGATCACCACCTTGCGGGCTTTTTCCGCCGGATCGGGATAGAGCCGGTCCAGTTCGACATCAAGCTGGCGTTGCAAGTTGCGGGTGTGGGTCGAAATCCACACCGGCGCGCCGTTGCGTTCGGCCCACAGGCTGGCCGGAGCGATATAGCCCAGGGTCTTGCCGGTGCCGGTCCCGGCCTCGGCCAGCACCAGATGCGGCTCGCCCGCCTCGTCGCGGGGCAGGAACGCCTGCGACACTGCCGAAGCATAATCGGCCTGCCCCGAGCGCTGCTCTGCCCCCTCGCCCAGCATCGACGCCAGCCGCGCCCGCGCCTCGGCCGGGGCGACCGGCAGACTTCCGGCCGGAGGCTCGGGCGCGGATTCGTTCCATTCCGGCAGTCGCTCCCACACCCGGATTGCGGCAACGCCCCGTCCGCCCTCGCCTTCAACTCCCAGCGCCGCCAGCACCGGAGCGCCCCAGCTCCAGCCGCCCCGCGCCATCATCCAGGCCAGCCCGCGCACTTCGGCGACCCGCCGCACCGAAGCAACCGCCAGACCGGCCGATAAATCTTCCAGCAAGCGACGACAGGCCACCCGCAGCGTCTCGGCCTCGTCCTCGGGGTCAAGCGGGGCGACCAGCCCCAGCGCCTCGGCCACCCCGCGCGGCGTCGGCAGGCAGAACCGCGCCGGACGGACAAAGGCGAACAATTCCAAGATGTCGTAGCGTTCGAACGACTCGATCCGAAGCCGCGCCGCCACCGATGGGCCGTGACAGACCAGCGGCATGTCGCCCCGCGCCCGCTGCGCCGCCTGGGCAGGCGACAGGCGCAGACACTCGCCATCGGGTTCAAGCAGGACGGAGCCGCGCAGCCCGGCGACCAGCACCGGAACCTGGGGCATGAGGATGCGGGGAGAAGGTGTCATCCCCCGACACTACCCGGATGTTCCCGGTTTGTCACCGTGGTTACCGGGGTGACATGCCCCTCAAGCGCCGGGCGCGACCTCCGGTCGCTTGGCTTTCGCTCGCATGGGCTCGCGGGCGCTCAATGCGCCAGTCGCTCCGCTCCGGTCGATTGACTCTCGCGGGGCACGTCCCATATCCGAAGCACGTCCGTCCCGTTTCGAAAGCACCCTCCCCGCCATGACCGAGACTACCCCAGCCGACCAGCCGCTTGTCGTTGCGGAGAAGGTTACTCTCAGCCTCAACGGTGCCGCGGGCCAAGTCGATATTTTACGCGGAATCGACCTTACCGTCGCCGCCGGGGAAAGCCTGGGCATCGTCGGCCCCTCGGGATCGGGCAAATCGACCCTGTTGATGATCCTAGCCGGGCTGGAACGGCCCAGTTCGGGCCGGGTCGCCGTCGCCGGACAGGAGTTCGCCACCCTGGACGAAGACGGGCTGGCCCGGCTGCGCCGCGATCATATCGGCATCGTTTTCCAGGCCTTTCACCTGATCCCGACGATGACCGCGCTGGAAAATGTCGCGGTGCCGCTCGAACTGGCCGGACGCAATGATGCGTTCGATGCCGCCGCCGCCGCGCTCGACCTCGTCGGGCTGGCCACCCGCCAGGGTCACTATCCCGGCCAGATGTCGGGCGGCGAGCAACAGCGAGTGGCGCTGGCCCGCGCCATCGTCGCCCGTCCCCGCCTGTTGCTGGCCGACGAACCGACCGGCAATCTCGACGGCGCGACCGGACGCTCGATCATCGAATTGATGTTCGACCTCAACACCCGTCTCGGCACCACCTTGATTCTGGTCACCCACGATGACGGACTGGCGGCGCGCTGCCATCGCACCGTCCGGGTCGAAGACGGTCGGATCGGCGCATGAGCACGTTGCGCCTCGCCTTGCTGTTTGCCCGGCGCGAAGTGCGCGGCGGCCTGAAAGGCTTTCGCCTGCTGGTCGCCTGTCTGGCCCTGGGGGTTGCCGCAATCGCCGCCGCAGGCAGTCTGCGCGCCGCGTTCGAAACCGCCTTGTCCGAACAATCACGCACCCTGATCGGCGGCGATCTCGCCTTTGCCCAACCGGCCCAGCCGCCGACACCCGAACAGGTCGCGCTGTTGTCCTCGGTCGGCGCGGTGACCGCCGGACTCGAGATGCGGGGCATGGCGACCCTGGATGACAATCGCGACCGTACCCTGGTCGAGGTCAAGGGAGTCGATAAAGCCTATCCCCTGGTCGGTCAGGTCGAACTGTCGCCCGTCCAACCGCTGGCCGAGGCGCTGGCGTTGCGCGACGGCCATTGGGGCGCGGTCGCCGACCCCAATCTGCTGACCCGGCTGGGACTGTCGCCCGGTGACCGCCTTCATCTCGGCGATGCCGAGCTTGAGGTCCGCGCCATCCTGGTGCGCGAGCCCGACCGCATTGCCAATGCGATGGGGTTCGGCCCCCGCCTGATGGTCGCCGACGAAGCCCTGGCCGAAACCGGGCTGGTCCGGCCCGGCAGCCTGATCCGCCATACGCTGCGGGTCGCGCTGTTCCCCGGCACCGATCCCGCCGACCTGCGCCGCCGCTTGGCCGAGCGCTTTCCCGACGCCCCCTGGCAAATTCGCGACACCGCCGAACCCGCCCCCGGTCTGGGTCGTTTTCTCGACACCGTCGCCGCCTTCATGACCCTGGTCGGGCTGACCGCGCTGCTGGTCGGCGGGATCGGCATCGCCAATGCCGTCCGCGCCTATCTCGACAGCCGCACCGACACCATCGCCACCCTGAAATGCCTGGGGGCGCCCGTCCGGCTGATCCTGCTCACCTATCTGCTGCTGGTCGGGCTGATGGCCCTGATCGGCATCGTGATCGGACTGGCCGCCGGAGCCGCGCTGGTGCCGCTGGCGATCGCCTTTGCCGGAGAGTCCCTCCCCCTCCCCGCCACGGCTGGGCTGTTCCCGGTTCCGCTGATCGTCGCCGCCGGTTTTGGCGTGCTGTCGGCGCTGGTGTTCACCCTGGCTCCGCTCGGTCGCGCCCGCCGCGTCCCCGCCGCGCTGCTGTTTCGCCAGCGGATCGAGCCCGACGGCGCAGACACCTCATTGTGGTCCGACCGCCCCACCCTGCTGGGGTTGGGACTGGCCTCGGTCGGGCTGGCGGCGCTGACGGTGCTGTCGTCGGGCAGCAAGCCGCTGGCCGCCGGGTTCGTCGTCGTCGCCATCGCCGTCCTCGCCCTGTTCCGCACCTTGGCCTGGGCACTGTCGCACGTCGCGGCAAAACTGACCCAGCACCATGGCCGTCTGATCGGGCCGGGCTGGCGGATGGCGCTCGCCAACCTGCACCGGCCCGGTTCGACGGTGGTGGGGATGGTACTGTCGCTCGGGCTGGGGCTGTCGGTGCTGGTGACGATTGCCCTGGTCGAAGGCAATCTGGCCGACCAGTTCGGCCGTCGCCTGCCCCGCGTTGCCCCCAGCTATTTCTTTATCGACGTCCAGCCCGATCAGGTCGAACCGCTGCGCCAGACCGTCGCCGCCGCCGATCCCACCGCGACGCTGGAGACCGCGCCGATGGTGCGGGGACGGCTGACCGCGATCAAGGGCATCCCGGTCGAGGCGGCCCATATCGCCCCCGACGTCGCCTGGGCGGCCCGGGGCGACCGTGGCCTGTCCACCGCGATCGTGCCGCCGCCCGGAACCCGGCTGGTCGAAGGAACATGGTGGCCGACCGATTATAATGGCCCGCCGCTGGTCTCGGTCGACCGCGCCGTCGCCAAGGGTTTTGGCCTGTCGGTGGGCGACCGGGTCGGGCTCAACGTGCTGGGGCGCGAGATCGACGCCGAAGTCGCCTCGCTGCGCGACATCGACTGGAGCAGCCTGTCGATGAACTTCGCCTTCCTGGTCTCGCCGGGGGCGCTGACCGGCGCCCCTTATACCGTGATCGCGACCTTGCGCGGCGGTGGCGGCGACGGGTTGGCCGTTGAGAAAGCGGTCACCGACCGGCTGCCCAACATCTCGGCGATCCGGGTCAAGGAAGCGTTGGACACCGCCCGCGGCGTGATTGATCAGGCCGATCTGGCCGTCCGCGCCGCAGCGGCGGTGACGCTGGCGGCCGGAGCGATGGTGCTGGCCGGGGCAGTGATGGCCGGTCATCGCCGCCGGGTATGGGAATCGGTGGTGCTGAAGGTGCTGGGAGCCAGCCGCGCCCAGATCCGCCGCGCCTATCTGATCGAGTTCGGTCTGATCGGGCTGGGAACCGGGCTGGCGGCGGCGTTGGTGGCGCAAGCGGCCTCGTGGGCGCTGCTGACTCAGGTGATGAAAATGGGGTGGGTGTTCCTGCCCAGCCTCACCCTCGTCACCCTCGCCGGATGTCTGGTCGCCGCCCTGATCGCCGGGTATGTTGGAACCTGGCAGGCGCTCCGGGTCAAAGCCGCGCCGCTGCTGCGCGAGGAATAGTGAAGCGGGTGTATGCGTTTACCGTAACTTGATTCGTTTGGAGACTCGCCCATATTGTGGGCAGGATCAACCTCACCCGTCAAAGGAACGACAATGTCCTTCGGAACAGACCGCAGATATATGACCACCGCCCAGGCCCAGGCGGCCCAGATCGATGTGGGCCTGCGGCAATACATGCTCCGGGTCTACAATTACATGGCCTCGGGGCTGGCCCTGACCGGTATCGTCGCCCTTCTGGTGGCCTCGACGCCTGTTTTGACCCAGGCGATTTTTGGCACCCCGCTGAAGTGGGTGGTGATGCTGGCCCCGATCGGCTTCGTGTTCTTCCTCAGCGCGCGGATCGAGCATATTCGCGGCGCCACCGCGTCGGCCCTGTTCTGGGTCTTCGCCGCGCTGATGGGTGCCTCGCTGTCGTCGGTGTTCCTGATCTACACCGGCGCGTCGGTGGCGCGGACCTTCTTCATCACCGCCGCCGCCTTCGCCGCGCTTAGCCTCTATGGCTACACCACCAAGAAGGACCTGTCGGGCTTCGGCAGCTTCCTGTTCATGGGCGTGATCGGCCTGCTGATCGCCGGCATCGTCAACATCTTCCTCCAGAGCTCGATGATGCAGTTCGTGATCTCGGCCGCGGGCGTGCTGATCTTCGCCGGCCTGACCGCGTTCGACACCCAGCGCATCAAGGAAATGTACTGGGAAGGCGCCAATTACGGCGACACCGCCACCAAGACGGCGGTGATGGGTGCCCTGTCGCTGTACATGGACTTCATCAACATGTTCACCTTCCTGCTCCAATTCCTCGGCGACCGCCGCGAGTAGGATCGGGACCGGGCAACCGGACATGACGAAGGCCCCTCCCGGACGGGAGGGGCCTTTTTCTTGTCCCGATCAGATTGCTGATTAATCCACTTCGAAGGCGTCGAACGGCGCCCCGGCGCTGGCCTCGGTAAAGCCGAACAGCTCGAACCCGGTCTTGAAATGGGTGGGAAGCGGGGCGATCACCTCCAGCCGCTTGCCGGTGCGGGGATGGGGCAGCCGTAGGGCGCGGGCGTGGAGGTGCAGCTTGCGCGACAGGCCAAAGCCCTCGATCATCGCGTCCTTGCCGCCATATTTGCCGTCGCCCAGGATCGGCGTGCCGAGCAGCAGGCAATGCGCCCGCAATTGGTGGGTCCGGCCGGTGCGCGGTTCCATCTCCAGCCATGCGGCCCGTTTCAGCGCCGAATCGACGATCCGGTAATAGGTGATGGCGTGGCGGCCGTCTTCCTCATCGACGCCCATCTTCTCGATGCCCTTGCCGCCCAGCTTCGACAGCGGCGCGTCGATCCGACCCTGGCGCAGCTTGGGCACGCCCGCGACCAGCGCCCAATAACATTTCTGAGCCGAGCGGCTTTTGAACAGAGCGGCCAGCTTGGCGGTGGCTCCGGCCGAGCGGCCGAGCAGCAGCACCCCCGACGTATCCTTGTCGAGACGATGGACCAGACGGGGCCGGTCCGGCGCGTCGAAGCGCAGCACGTCCAGCATCGCGTCGAGATGGTTGTCGGCCATGCCGGTGCCGCCCTGGACCGCCAGCCCCGGCGGCTTGTTCAAGACGATCACGTCGTCGTCGAGATACAGCACCGCATCCTGCAAGGCGCGGGCGGTGCGCTCATCGACCGCCGGACGCGGGGCCTGGATTACCGGAGCCGGTCCGGTCGGCAGCGGAGGCACCCGCACCGCCTGACCGGCACTCAGGCGCTGGCTGGCCTTGACCCGGCCGCCATCAACCCGCACCTGCCCGGTGCGCAGCCATTTTTCCAGCAGCCCGTGGCTGACGGTGGGGAAATGGCGTTTGAACCAACGATCGACGCGGATATCCGCGTCGTCGGGTGAAACCGTGAGAATGCTAACGTCGCTCATGGCTGGAGCTATATCAGGCGGCGGCGGCAACGCCAAGGAATCGCCGCCGCCGTTTCCGGGCCAGCCATTGATTTTCCAGCTAACCGGAAACATATGCAGAGCGCACAATAAGGTTTCCGCTTGATCCCCCGTCGAGCAAGCCCCACCCAAAACCCACCCAACGATACGACGGAAGGTTCTTTCCGATGCGCGACAATGGCCCGGTGACGAATCGAGAGATCGAGTTGGACGAGAACGTGCTTCTCGTCTCCAAAACCGATCCCGGCGGTCGGATCACCTTCGTCAACAAGGCCTTCGCCGATATCAGCGGCTTTACCGAAGACGAATTGATCGGCTCGCCCCACAATCTGGTGCGCCACCCCCACATGCCGAAGGAAGCCTTCGCCGACATGTGGACGACGATCAAGGGCGGGCGTCCATGGGAGAGCTTCGTCAAGAACCGGACCAAGAGCGGCGATTTCTATTGGGTCCGCGCCAACGTCACCCCGATCGTCGAAAAGGGTCAGATCGCGGGCTTCATCTCGATCCGTTCGAAGCCGTCGCGTCAGCAGATCGCCCAAGCCGAACGCGCTTACGAACTGTTCCGCCAGGGCCGCGCCGCCGGACTGGCGATCGAGGACGGGCGGGTGGTGTCGCGCCGTCTGGCCGGTCGGATCGACCGTCTGCGCCACAGCATCGCCGGACGCCTGGGCGCAGGGCTGGGATTGCTGGGGCTGCTAATGCTGCTGATCGGGAGCGTCGGCATCCTGGGCATGCGGAGCAACCAATTCGATCTCGGGAAAATCTATCACGGCAGCACCGAATCCGCGATCGACCTGGCCGACGTCTCCAACCAGTTGCAAGACAGCCATGTCCAATTGACCCTGGCGACGATCGAGATGTTGAGCGGCCGCCCCGACGCCCCGGTCGGGGTCCGTCTGGCCCGCATTCAAGCCAATATCGAGAACACCACCCGTCGCCTCAACCACATCGCCGCCAACCCGCTGTCGTCGCCCGAGGAAAAGCGTTTGTTCGCCAAATTCCTCGAGGCGCGCGAGGATCTGCGGCGCGAGGCGGTCACCCCCGCTTTGGATCTGGCCACCAAGGGCGACAGCGCCGCCCTGGCCCAGGTGATGATCTCGAGTCTGGTGCCCCGCTTCAACCACACCCGCGACATCCTGACCGAACTGATTGATCTTCAGAAGAGCAGCGCCGCCACCGCCTATGCCGATTCCGACCAACGCTCGGATCGGCTCGATCTGGCGCTCGTGCTGGCGATGGGTCTTTCGATCATCCTGTCCGTCGTGCTTGGGACTTGGCTGGTCCGCACCGTGCGGCGACCGATGAGCGAAATGGAACGCCATTTCGACGCCATCGCCGGGGGCAATCTTACCCACGATATCCCTCCGGCCAGCGTCGAGGAATTCAACCAGTTAAGCTCGCTGCTGCGGGCGTTGAAAGCGAAGCTGGGCTACAATTTGCTGGAAAAGGCCGAGTTGGATCGCCAATCCGAGGAAAGCCGCCGCGCCGAATTGAACCGCGTCGCCGGATCGCTGGAAGATCGGGTCAAGGGCGTCGTCGATCTGATCGAAATCTCGTCGGGCTCGCTGCTGGGCAACGCGCAGACCCTGTCGCACAATGCCGAACAGACGATGGTCCAATCCGAAACCGTCACCGTGATGACCGGGCAAGTCACCTCGAACGTCCAGGCGGTCTCGGCCGCGACCCACGAATTGTCCAGTTCGGTGGGCGAGATTTCCCGTCAGGTCTCCCACGCCGCCACGATCGCGGGCGACGCCGTCCGTCAGGCGGGCGAGACCGACCGGATGGTGCTGGGTCTGGCCGACGCCGCCCAGAAAATCGGCGAGGTGGTCAAGCTGATCAACGATATTGCGGCCCAGACCAACCTGCTGGCGCTGAACGCCACCATCGAGGCGGCCAGGGCCGGTGACGCTGGCAAGGGCTTTGCCGTCGTTGCCAACGAAGTCAAGCACCTCGCCAACCAAACCGCGCGCGCGACCGAGGATATCGGGCTTCAGGTCACCGCGATCCAGAACGAGACCAACGCGGCGGTGTCGGCGATCCGCTCGATCTCGGGCACGATCGAGACGATCAGCGAACTGACCTCGGCGATTGCCGCCGCTGTCGAGGAACAAGGGGCCGCCACCAGCGAAATCGCCCGCTCGGTCCAGCAGGCCGCCCAGGGCACTGCCGCCGCCGCCGAGAATGTCGAGCATGTCGCCGCCGCCGCCGAGGAAACCAAGCTGATGTCCGATCAGGTGTTCGGAGCCGCCACCGGGCTGCAACAGGCCTCGGACCAGCTTGCCCGCGAGGTCGCCGGTTTCATCTCGGACATCCGTTCGGCCTAACCTGGGGGCAGGCGAGCCAGACTGTCGCGCAGCACGTCAAGCTGGGCTTCGACCGAAGCCGCCTGTTCGCCCAATCCCAGGGCGGACAGGATCGCCGCCAGACTTTCCAGGGTCAGCACCAGCGACGGCACCGCCGCCAGCGGATTGTCCGGCACCAGGGTATGGAGCAGATCGACCGATTCCAGCGCCGAATCCAAACCGTCTCCAGACCGGCCGACACGGTGCAGACACCCGGCAAGAGTGCCGAGCGACTGGGCCAGCAACAGGCGGAAGCCGCCGGGCTCCGTCCGCGACAGCAGGCGGGCCAGTCCCACCGCCTCTTCGGCCAGGACCAGGGCCATCGCCGCCTCGTCGCGGATGGCCGCCGCGTTGGAAGCCTGAACCAGGGTCAGGGCCAGGATCTGCACCGCCGGAGCGGGCGGGGCTTCGCCGAACAAATCGAGGGTCAACCGGCGCATCCGCACCGCCAGATCCCACAATCCGACCTCGGAAAAGGCCAGCGACGCGCGGTGCAGCGCCTCGATCATCGGGCCGAGATAGGGCTGTCCGGCCTCTCCGCCCTGACGGAAGATAGCGGTGGCCTCGGCCAGACCCTCCGCCGCCAGGACCGCGTCGCCCTGACGCAGGCGCCCCCCGGCCCGGTTGATCTGGGCCGACACCAGGACATAGCGGGCGGAGTCGGGCGACAGCTCCATCGCCCGAGCCGCGGCCTCGACCGCTTCGTCGGAGACGCCCAGCGCCTCTTCGACCCGGTCGAGCGCATAAAGCCGCCCGGCCAGATCGTTCAGCACCGAAGCAAGCGCCTTGGGCGCGGCGGTCGGATCGGCGCGGCAGGTGGCGACGGCGTTCCGCAGAAACTCGATATCCGCCTCGGCGGATTCGTCGGGAGAAGAGACCACCGGACAGGCTCCTTGAATTTCGGGCGATGTCAGCAATGCGGGCGCGGTAGCGGCTCGATCGATTCCAGTTGGCCGCGCAGGCTGAAGGTCCGGAAGATCTGTTCGATATCCTGGGCCACCCCGTTGGCGTGATAGGTCAGCGACATTTCGAATTCCGGCAAGGGATCGGTGCTGCCAGCGGGGAAGAACGCCATCCGCATCGGCCAGGCCGGGCTATTCAGCAACGGACTGGACAAGGTTGCCGGTTGGGCCGCAGGCGCGGCCACCACCCGTCCGATCCGGGCGCTGGTTTCAAACGGCCCCTCGTTGCCCTGACCGTCGAACAGCGGCCGGGTCAGCGACATCCCGCCCCGCTCGGCCAAGGCCAGCAGGTTCAACGTATGGGCGGTGGGAAACAAGGTGCCTTTGGGCAGCCGGACGACATGGGGTTCGGGCCGGGTGAAGCGGGCGATTCCGCCCTGGCCACGCCCGTTCAGCTTGGCGGTGCCCTCGATCTCCTCGACGATCTGGCCGTCGCGGACCTGCCGGACTCGGAAGCGATAGCGCAGCCCATCCTTCGACTCCCATCCCAGGAAGTCGGTGGCGGTTTCGACCTGCCCACCCTCGGAATAGGAATAGGTGATCGCCAGCCTGAATTCGGTCAGCCAGCCATCGCAGGTATTGTTGAACTGATAGGTCCAGATCCCCCCGGCATTGGCCATCCCGCTGCCAGAGCGAGCGGTCGACAATCCCATCCGATAGGTGGCGCGGTGCGATTCCAATTCGGCCGGAAACGCCTGCGCCAACGAGGCAAACGGCACCACCCCGGCGACCATACCCGCCAAGACCCATCCACGATACCGTCTCATCCGTCCCTCCGGGGGGAAAACAGACTTCAGTATACACGGCCCACCTCCGGGGGCCAGAAGGTCGCTCCGTCATTGCGCGCAATCCTGCCGAGTGTGGCAGAATTGCGCGATTGCCCGATTAATCCTCTTCGTAATCACCGCGCTCGGCCCGTTTATGGCAGGCCGGGCAGTTGGATTTCGTCTTCACTTCGGCCCGTGCCCACTCCCGCGCCGGGAAATCGTGCTTGCGCAGGAAGGCCGGATTCTCGGTGATCCGCTGCGGCGTTCCGCCCGGCGCAACCCAGCGCAGGAAGCGGTCGGCGACCTTGCCGCCGACGCGGTCGGCAGCGCCCTCTTCCAGCACCCGGCGGATATGGGCGACCTTGTCGGGGGCCATCGCGGCGGATTCGCCGAAATGGTTGTCCAGACTGTCCATCATCCGCGCCCACGACCGGGCGGGGAGAAAATCGGGCTGAAACGCCATATGGCACTCGCCGCACGCTTTCAGGGTCACCGGGTCGGTCAAGGGCGCGACTCGGTCGGCCCAGGCCGGGGCAGTCAGCGACAGCAATAATCCGGCCCCCATCGCAATCGATCTCATCGGAGCAAATCCTTATTTCGAGGACAGAAAGGCGATGAAGTCGCCCCGGTCGCGGGCCGAGCACTCGCGGCCCAGCACCGTCTTGCAATCGCGGTTGAAGCGTTCCTCGACCTTCTCGGCATCGGTAAAGCGCTTCGGATTGGCCGACACCGCCGCCGGAGCGATCTCGCGCCCGGTCTTGGCGTGACGGCCGGGCTGGGTCGGGTCGTCGGTGTGGCAGGTGGCGCAGGAGGGATAATCGGCGTTGACGGTGTTGCGGGCGCGGTAGATCGATTCGCCCCGCGCCGCCGAAAAGCCGCCAAAGCCGGGATCGGCCGCCTTTGCCGCCTTGGCGTATCCGGCCAGGATCGCATCGCGGGCCGGATCGGCCGCCTGGGCCGGGACGGCCAGGACCAATCCCGCCAGCAGCAACATCGGCACGGCCGAGACGCGGGCGGCTCCGATCACCTTGTCGCGCAGCCGCTTGCCCTGGAACACCCAGGCGACCAGCGCGGCATGGGCCGGGATCAGCCACAGGGCGGCATTGGACAGACCTTCGTGCACATCCTCGAACGCGCTTTTGCCATCGGCGATCACGCCGCTCAGCGCGGCAACTCCCACCATCGTCATCAGAACTCCCCCCATCCAGATCATCAGACGCGACCGACCCGGCCGCGTCAGCGCCAGCGGCCCCTGCCGTGTTCCGACCGTCGCCAGTCCCAGCCGCAACGCCACCGCGATCAGCACCCAGTACCCGGCGAAGACATGCATCCGGTAGGTGTCCTCGTCGGCGGTCAGCCAGGCGACCAGAAAGCCCCCGGCCAGCGCGGCGTGCCACAGCCTGAGCGCGGGCAGTTCCCAGCGGCCGGGAACGGCGCGGGCCGCGCCGCTCATCTCCGTCCGTCCCGATCGCCCGAATCACGGCGATCGTGGTGGCGCGAGCGGCGGTCGTCATCGTCATCGTCATCGTGATGCGAGCGACGGGACTTGGTCTGATCAGAGGCCCGGCTGGCGCGGTCGGCCGGAAGATAGCCGTTGTCGGCCGGAGCCGCCGGGCGGACGATCGGGGTAGCGTCGGAGGGCGTGGTCTGGGCCGAAGCGGAATAAACCGTCGCAGCGGTGGCGACAATCGCCGCGGCACCCAATCCCTGAAGAATCATTTTGCCAAGCATTGCGGTTCTCCTTGTCCGCGGAATGAACTGGAGAGACCATAGGCCGCGACGGCTGAACCATCGGTGACGGACCGGTTCATCCCCGGTTCATCGCAAAGAGCTTAAGGGTTGGCCCATGAAAGCAATGCTTGCCCTTTTGCTGACGTTTCTTTTCCTGAGCGCCATTCCGGCCCGCGCCGACGATTACGGTCGCGGCCATGGCCATGACGACGAACACGAATGGGTGCGCCGTTCGGTCCTGGCGGGCGAGATCATGCCGCTGACCAAGATTCTCGACCGCGTCGAGCGCGATTTCGGCGGCGAACTGATCGAGACAGAGTTGGACGAGATGCACGGTCGCCCGGTCTACGAGATCAAGCTGATCGGCCGCGACGGCCGGATGCGCAAGCTGATCTATGACGCCGCCGACGGCACCCTGCTGAAAAACAAGGAGCGGCGATGAGAGTCCTGGTTGTCGAGGACGAACCGCAACTGACGCTGCGGCTGGAACAGGCGCTGGAAGCCGCCGGTCTGGTCGTCGATACCGCCTATGACGGCGAAGAGGGCTGGTTCCTCGGCGATACCGAGCCCTACGACGCCGCCGTGCTCGACCTCGGCCTGCCCAAGCTCGACGGTGTCAGCGTGCTGGGCCGCTGGCGCGCCGCCGGACGGACCCTGCCGGTGCTGGTGCTGACCGCCCGCAACCGCTGGGCCGAAAAGGCGGCGGCCTTCGCCGCCGGGGCCGACGATTACGTCACCAAGCCGTTCGAGATGGAAGAGGTGGTCGCCCGCATCCGCGCCCTGATCCGCCGCGCCGCCGGTCATGCCTCGCCCGAGATCGTCTGCGGGCCGCTCAGGCTCGACACAATGGGCGGACGGGTCAGCCTCGACGGCATGCCGGTTCCCCTCACCGCGCAGGAATTCCGCATCCTGTCCTACCTCGCCCATCACCAGGGAAGGGTGGTCGGGCGCACCGAATTGTCCGAACATGTCTACGACCGCGACGCCGACCCCGAATCCAACGTCCTCGATGTGCTGGTGGCCCGCATCCGGCGCAAATTGGGAATCGGACTGATCCACACCCTGCGCGGCCAGGGCTGGCGGCTGGAGCCCCCCTCCGATGCCGGATAAGACTGGCCCACGGTCGCTCCGCTCACGCCTGATTCTGGGCGCCGCGCTCTGGCTGGTGCTGGCGATGGCGCTGGGCGGCTGGGTGCTGGGCAATGCCTTTCGCACCGCCGTCGAAAACAGCTTCCACGAACGGCTGCGCGCCCATCTGCGCGCCTTGGCGGCGGTGGTCGAAATCGGCCCCACCGGCACCATCGGGGTTGGCCGCCCGGTCGGCGAGCCCCGCTTCGACCAGCCCTATTCCGGCTGGTATTGGCAGGTTTCAGACGGCGAGACGGTGCGGGCGCGCTCGCGCTCGCTGTGGGATTTCGCCCTGCCGGTCTCGTCTTCCGTCGGCGAGGGCGCGGTGCTGTTTCGCCGCGACACCGGCCCGCGCGGCGAGGCGTTGGAAACCGCCGAGCGCGATCTGGTCCTGCCCGACAGCGATCATCTGCTTCACCTTGCCGTCTCGGCCAGTCGTCGCGACATCGACGGCGAGGTCCGCGACTTCAACCTGCTGCTGACCCTGGCTTTGGGCGGTCTCGGTCTCGGACTGATTGCCGCCGTCGCCGTCCAGGTCGGCTATGGCCTGCGACCGCTCGGGCAATTGGCCCTGGCGCTCGACCGCCTCCGCCAGCAGGGCGGGCGGCTGCACGGCGATTACCCGCGCGAAGTCGCCCCGCTGGTCGCGGCGATGAACGAGGTGCTCGACCACGACGAACGGATGATCGCGCGCGCCCGCACCCATGTCGGCAACCTTGCCCACGGGTTAAAGACCCCGCTGGCGGTGATCGAGGCCGAACTGGGCTCGCCTCGGCCCGACCGCGCCGTGCTGTCCGGTCAGATCGCCCGGGCCAACCGGCTGATCGACGTCCATCTGTCGAGGGCCCGCGCCGAGGCCGCCCCGTCGGGCAGTCTCGCCGCTCGCGTCGCCGTGGCCGAGGTCGCAGGCGAGATCAAGGCCGCCCTGGTGCGGATTCACGCCGGACGCACGCTTGTGATCGAGATCGACTGCACCGCCGACGCGCAAGCGCCGCTCGCCCGCGACGATCTCGCCGAAATCCTCGGCAATCTGATGGACAATGCCTGCAAATGGGCCAAGAGCCGGGTCCGGGTCGCCGCCACCGCGACTGTGCTGATCGTCGAGGATGACGGGCGCGGCCTGTCGCCCGAGGAAACCGAGGTCGCGACGCAGCGCGGATCCCGACTTGACGAATCGGCCCCCGGTTCGGGGCTGGGGCTGGCGATTGTCGCCGATCTGGCCGCGCTGTCCGGTCTGGATCTGACGTTCGGCCGGTCGGATTGGGGCGGTCTGAAGGTCACCCTCAGTTGGCAGAACCGCTTGGCCTCCCCCGCCGCGTCGGGGTGATCGCCACCAAGCGATAGGAGACAGGGGTGATGGCCGGGTCAAGCCCGGCCAAGACGGCTAACGATTTCATTGGGCGCGCCGCACTGGCGGCTGGTCATGTGGCTTTGGCCTCATGACCCGGTCCCCTCCGGCACGACCGCCCTTCCCCAGGGCGTCGCGCCGGAACGGAGTCATTCATATTCCCTTGCCGGGCGCGGGCATCCGCCCGCTTGGCCGCCGCCGCAATGGCGGCTGGTCATGTGGCTTTGGCCTCATGACCCGGTCCCCTCCGGCACGACCGCCCTTCCCCAGGGCGTCGCGCCGGAACGGACCTTACGGGACTACTTGCGCTCGGAGCTGTCCTTGGCGACCTTGGCCTGAACATTGGCCAGGGTGCCCTTCAGCGACTCGATCGCGGGCGGCAGGGCGTCAACCGCCTTCTGGCCCAGTTCGACCGCCTTCAACGTGCCCGCGTTCAGAGCCTCTTTGACCGCCGGGGCCTTCTTCGACAGTTCATCCGCCGCTTTCTGACCCAGCGCCTGAAGTTCGCCTGCGGCTTTGATTGCCCGCTCCTTGTACTCCGGATGCTCGGCCAACGCCTGGTTCAGGGTGTCGGACGCCTTCTTTTTGAGATCCGAAAACAGACCCATCTGATTCCCCTCTTGATGAACCCAAATCCCCGATGTGCGGAAAACCCGCACATCTCCAGCGTCACCATAACGCCAGCGCGCGTCGTCAGGCAATGGGTGCCACACATGATCGGCGGGGTTCTGTCAAGACGGCGACCGCAGTAATTATCGGCGCGCCCCCTGCATCTGCATGAGCAGGCAGTCCGCGCCAAAATTCGTTACAAGATCAAAACAATTACGACAAGGCCGTGGTTTTTCATTCCTGGGGCGAAATAAGTCTACCCTTAGCCCCCCGGCGGCGGGGGTGGCGGCGGATTGCCTTCGAACCCAGGCGGGGGCGGGGGCGGATTACCACCGAACCCAGGCGGGGGCGGGGGCGGACGCCAGCGGGCGAGCGCGGCACGGCCTTCGGGCGACATCCGGGTCGCCGCCTCGATCACCAACCCGGCCAGGGCCTCGTCCATCCGCTGATGGGAGGCGGCAAATTCGGCGAAGAGGGGACGCAGCGCGTTGGGGTCGAACTCCTCTTTTCCCAGCTCGGCGCGGACCCGGTCGGGCACCGAGCGCGCGACATGATTGCTGAGATCAATCTCGGGGGCACGGAGGGCGACGATCTCGCGCAAGATCGCGGCATCGGCGGCGGGCAGAGTCTCGGCGATCCGTTCGGCGATCCGGGCGACATCGGGCAGCGGCGGACGGTGGGGGCTATAGACGACCACCAGCACGGTGGCGAGAAAGACATTGAGCGCCAGCGACGCCGTCAGAACCCATTTCGTCGAAATCGTGATCCTCATCATAACCCTGTCATATCAGTCGAGGCGACGGTCAGCATCTCGGCAAAACGAAGCGGCGTCTGCGCGGCAAGAAGATCGTGCCCGACGATGATCCCCAGCACCGCCGCCGCCGCCATCGGCACGGCAAGACGGGTGAACGGGGCCAGTATCGACAGACAGAGGGCGGGAAAAGACCGACGCGGCGGAGCCTGACGCGGCAAACGGGCGAGCACGGCGGCGGCGACGAGATCGGCACGGGCGGCCGAGGCTTGGAACCGCGCGGAATCGGCATACATCAAGCTGTCGATGTCGTGGTCGTTCATGTCACGTCTCCGATCCCGGTAATACCGCGCCGGGCCAAGGCCAACCGCAAGGCCCGCTTGCCCCGAACCAGCAGGGATTCCACCGCAGGCACCGTCAATTCCATGATGAGCGCGGCCTGGGGAGCGCTCATTTCGGCATAGTAATGAAGCGACAGGGCGGCACGCTGACGGCTGGGAATGTCGTCCAATGCCTGGGCGACCAGTCGGTCGCGCTGATGAGCGACGGCAAGGTCAAGCCCACCCGGATTGGCGTCAACCGGATCCCCGGCATCTTCGAGCGGGGCATAGCGCGAACGCCGCCGCACATCGAGGCTGGCGTTCAACACCACCCGATAAAGCCAGGTGGTAAATTTCGCCTCCCGATCGGGTTGCCAGCGCGGCGCCATCTTCCAGACCTTCAGAAACGCGTCCTGTACGATTTCATCGGCTTCGTCCACATTGCGGGTAACGCGGGTGGCCAAGGTCAGCATCGCGCGGGCATGACGCTCCATCAACGCCGCAAACGCCCCCCTGTCCCCCCGGGAAACGGCGCGGAGCAGATCATCGTCGCCGACGGCGTCGATCCCTATCGTCGGGTCCCCGCCGCGATGCTCCAACACATCTCCCTCGACCATACGTTCCACACTGATCTTGTACGGAAGATATAGGGCTTTCCGTGCGGTAAAAATCGCGCGCCCGGCAAAAAAACGCCCACCAGCATCAGCGGTGGGCGTTTTCGGCACACGGACCCAGACAGGATCTGGCGGTCAGACTCCAACAAGCTTGCGGATCGAGGCAAGGTTCCACCCCCGGGCCGCCTCGACCAGTTGCTCGCCCGAGGCGATCCCATCGCCTTCGATCTGCAACAGCACCCGCGTCCCCAGCACCAGAGTGATCTCGCCCGACCGGGTCGTCGCATCCCACCGCAGCAGGGCGTCGTCCTGGCCGAGATGGAGACGGCGGACATTGGTCGGCAGTGCGGCCGCAGGCTGGAACTGGGCGGCGGCGGCGGCAACCGCCGGACTGTCGAGGATCAGCAGGGCGTTGAAGCTGGAATCGTCGCGGGCATAGGCACGGCTGACCGACAGCCCACCCCCGGCACTGAACAGCCCCTGGGTCTCGGGCGGCTCGGCGGTCCAGCCCGACGGAGGCGGCGGCAGACATTCGGCCAGCGCCGCCCCGACCCGGGCGTGAAGATCGACGATCGCCGCTTCCAGTTCGAGGGCGGCGCGGGCCAGATCGCCCCGGGCATGGGCGGCGCGGGCCGCCTCCAGCCGCGTCGGCACGCTATCGCCGACACGCCCGCCATCTCCGGCCAGAGCCGCCACCGAAACCGACACCAGCACCACGAAAAGAAGACCCGGCAAAGCCCGAAACATGGTTCGAACGCCCTTATATGTGAACTCGCTCACAGACCTTAGCGGTCCGGCGGACAGGCGGCAAGGGGAGGGCTTGAGCCCGGTCGGGGGAACCCGTCTATACGCCCCAGTCGCGGCGCAGCCGGTCCTTCTCCAACGCCAGCCATTGCACCGCGACCACCGCCATCGCGTTGTTGATGCGGCCGTCGCGGACCATCGCCAGGGCTTCGTCGGCGGAAACGACATGGGTGCGGATATCCTCGCCCTCGTCCTCCAGCCCGTGCAGACCCGAAATCGTGCTGCTATCGACCCGGGCGCAATAGAGCCGACAGGTCTCGGACGAGCCCCCCGCCGTCATCAGATAATCGCCGACAGGAACCATCGCGCTCGGCTCGCCCCCCGCTTCCTCCAGCGTTTCGCGCCGGGCGACATCGTCGGGATGCTCGCCCTCCTCGATGATTCCGGCAACGCATTCGATCAGCCAGGGATTCCACCCGGCCGCCAGCGCACCCGGCCGGAATTGCTCGATCAGCGCCACGGAATCGCGCTCGGGATCGTACAGCAGCACGACAACGGAGTGGCCGCGCTCGAACACCTCGCGGACCAGCTCGGCCGACCAGCCGCCCCGGAAGGTGCGATGGCGCAGGCGATAGCGATCGACCTGGAAATAGCCCTTGAACACGGTCTCGCGGGCAATGATCTCGACATCGTTGGCGGCGTCCAAAACGACTTCTCCTGTCTGAGGACAATAACGGTCAGGCCAGCCCCAGCCGGGCGGCGATTTCATCGGCCAGGGTCTGCACCTCGCGCGCGGCGACGTGGCGGGGATGGCTTTCCAGCACGCCCTTCCCCTCCATCATCGACCCGGCAAAGGCAACCCGGTTGCCCAGCACCGCATCGGCGACCGGGACGTCGGTTTCGGCGATCTTGCGCCGTACCGCATCGACCAGCTTGCCCTTGGCCGGAGTCCGGTTGAACACGACCAGGGCCGGGGATTTCTCGCGCCGGGCGATCTCCAGCGTCGGCCCGGTCGCCCACAGATCCATCGGCGAGGGCTGCACCGGCACCAGGATCAGATCGGCGGCGCGCACCGCCAGCCTCACCTCGGTTTCGGCGTGGGGCGGGCTGTCGATCAGCACCAGATCGAGATCGCGGCGCAGCCGCTCCAACTCGGTCGCCAGCCGCCAGCCGGCGGCCTGGACAAAGGCGATCGCGCCGCCATCGGTCCCGACCAGGGCGCGGCGGACCTCGAACCACGCCGCCAGCGAGCCTTGCGGGTCGATGTCGAGCAGGCCGACCTTGCGCCCGGCGCGGGCATAGGCAACGGCCAATTGCGCGGCGATGGTGGTCTTTCCGGCGCCCCCCTTCTGTTGGGCGATGGTGAGAATCCGGGCTGGCATGGCGTCCCCTCGCGGCAAACGGGAGGCAAGGCTACCCCCTCGCGCGTATTTTGCAAGCCCCGGACGGCGACTAGAGCCTTTTCCATTCAAATGGAATCGGCTCTAGGATTTTGCCTAAGGCCGCAGCCCCTCCGGGGCTGGCGTGGCTCAAGCGCCGCTCGGGCTTGTCGCGCATTCCACTCTGACTTCGTTTGAGTGGAATGCGCTCTAGCCGCATCAGCCCTCGTCGAGATGATGGAGAAAATGGGCGATGGCGACGAAAGACGCCTCGCCCCAATAGGCACGGGCGGCGGCCGGGTCGGCCTGAAGCCGCCGGGCGAACGCGGAAAACAGCGCCCGCATCAGCACGGAGAAGCCGCTGTGACCCAGCGTCCAATGGGCGTCGGGCGCGGTCGGTGTGACCGGGGCGAGATGCGAATCGATCAGCTCGATCACCCAGGCCCGCCGCCGCTCGAAATCAGCGAAGGTCAGGGCCACCGCCCCCAGCGTGTCGTCAACCAGGGCGATGGTCTCGGGGTCGCTATGCACCGCCTCCCAGTCGCACAGCCCCTCGGTGGAGCTGTGGCGGGCCAGGATGTCGGCGCAGACCCGCTCGCCCCGCTCGCGCCGCATCGGGCCGATCATCTTATCGACCGCCAGGATCAGACCGGGGATCATCCGCCGCGACAAGACTCCGTCGCGCCCCTCGTCGAACAGACGGGGCGGGAACAGGTGGGAAAAGCGCCGCATCAGCACCCGGTCGAACGGACGCTTGCGGGCGTGCTCGAAATCGAGCGCCTCGCGCAGATGGGAACATTCGTCCCAGGCGCGCTGGTAATAGGTGCCAAAGCGGGTCTGCTCGGCCGCGATGAAATGCTGGGCCAGGGCGCGGATTTGCGCCGCGCTCAACGAACCGCCGGACTTGCCCGCCTCGACCTCCAGCCGGGTGACGAAATGACCGATCATCGTCGCCCCCACGTCCCGACAACAAGGAGGATGCGTGTCAGAGGGGGTACGGTCGGTCATCCGCGCTACTCCCAGGCGATAATTGTAACAAGATTACACCGGATCATCGCAAAGCGCCAACGGGGCGACCTCAGGGGACGATCGAGTCGATCCGCTCCTTGGTCCGCTCCGCCTTGCGGCGCATCTCCTCTTCCATCCGCTTGATGCGGCGGTCGAGATCCTCGATCCCAGCCAGCCGTTCGCCACGCTTGCGCGAAGCATGGGCTGCGCCCCACCGACCCAGCCCCCAATCGGCGGCGACGAACAGCAACGCCGCTCCGGCGACCAGCGTCACAATCGCCGCCACGCCCCCATAGGCGCGGTCGATTGCGACCATCGCCCCCCAAAAGCCGATGGTGACCAGCGCGGCGGCGGTGGTCAGCACCAGCCGGTTGATGCTGCGCTCGTGGTTGCGGTGCCGCTTCTCGACCGCCAGAATCGCGTTCAGGATTTCCTCGCGGGCAATCGCCTGCCAGGTGCGAAACGACATCCCCGACACCGTCCGGTTCTCCCGGATGGTCTGTTCCAGCTTGCGGACCAGATACTCGGCCTGTTGTTCCGGGGTCGGTCCTTCGGCGGCCACGCCCTGCCCTCCCGTGATATGTCGAGCGCGAGCTTATCATACCGGCAAGCCAATGAATTGACTTGCCGTATTGTCCCTCGCCGGTGTCATTCCGAACCGGAGCGGCGAAACGGGCCATCGGCACGCTGCTCGGCGATATGGCGCTCGACCATCCCGCGTTCGTGATCAAGAAAGCGGCCGACCGCTTGGCCCAAATCCGGCGCGGCGATCCAATGGGCCGAGCGGGTCGGCACCGGCAAATAGCCCCGGGCGATCTTGTGCTCGCCCTGGGCTCCCGCCTCGACCCGGCCCAGCCGATGCGAGATCGCGAAATCAATGGCGCGGTAATAGCAGGCTTCGAAATGGAGGAACGGCACCTCGACCGCGCCCCCACCCCAATTGCGGCCGAACAGGCAGTCTTCACCCACCATGTTGAACGCCCCGGCCACCGTCTCGCCGTCCTGATCGGCCAGGATCAGCACCGCCTGCTCTCCCACCGCCGAGCCCGACAAGCACTCGAAGAAGGCGCGGTTAAGGTAGGCCTCGCCCCATTTGCGGTCGCAGGTCGCCTGATAGAGACGGAAGAAAGAGTCCCAGTGATGCGGCTTGATATCGTCGCCGACCAGGGTGGAGAGAGCGATTCCGCTGGCGGTGACCGCGTCCCGCTCCTTGCGGATCGCCTTGCGCCGCCGCGACGACAGCGCCGCCAGGAAACCGTCAAAAGTTTCGTACCCGTCATTGCTCCAGTGATATTGCCAGCCCAGCCGCCGCAGGAACCCGACCGCGGCGAGTGCCGCCACATCCTCCTCTTCGGCAAAGGTGACATGGACCGAACTGGCCTCGACCTGCCGACACAAGGCGATCATCGCCTGGGCCAGAGCCCGCCGCGCCACCTCTGGCGCAATCGCGGGACCGACCAACAGGCGCGGGCCGGGAACCGGGGTGAACGGGACCGCCCCTTGCAGCTTGGGGTAATAGCGTCGTCCGGCGCGGTGGCTGGCCTCGGCCCAGGCATGGTCGAAAACGTACTCCCCCATCGAATGGGTCTTCAGATAGAGCGGCGCGACCGCCAGGACCACGCCGCCGCCATCGCGCAGGGCAAGGTGACAGGGCTGCCACCCGGTCGCCGCCCCCACTGTCCCCGCTTGTTCGAGCGCGGCAAGGAAAGCGTGGCTGACGAACGGGTTGGCCGTCCCGGCGCAAGCGTCCCACGCGGCGGGGGCAAGCTCGGCAATCGCGGTGTGGACGGTGACGGATGGCGGGGGGCTGAGCTCTGTCATTTCCAGAAGATGGCGTTGCGGACCTAAATTGTTCAAGAGGGCGACGGTTGGTGCTATGGTCCGCCGCTTCCCCCCACGACAATGCGGCCCGTTTCGCCATGACCACGGCTTCCCTAGACTTTTCCGCCTTGCCCGAGGCCGAGCTCACCGACGACAGCGGCCGTCGCCTCAAGGCCCGGCTGTGCGTCACCGCCGACATCACCCACACCATCGCCGAAGCGGTGCGGCAGAACTGGGCGGTGATGCCCACCGGCGGGTTGACCAGCGCGATCGGTTCTTACGACTATTCCGCCCCATCGGTCGATGATTTTGCCGGAGTAGTGGCGATCCGTCCCCGTGCCGCCGCGATGCCGGACATCGTCGCCGCCGACACGCCGCTGGAGCGTCTCGCCTCGCACCAGATCGCGATCGACAAGGAGTCCGGACTGATTTCGGCCGGAGCCGGGCTGACCTTCGCCCAGGTCAATGCCGCCCTGGCCGAGATCGGGCCGAACCTGCGGGTGCTGATCGACCTGACCAGCGTCGCCTCGGCCTTTGTCGGCGGCGTGATCGCCACCGGGGGCATGGGACCGCTGCGGTTGTTGCCGTCGAAGATCGTCGATGCGGTCGCCCTGGCCGATGGCGGCGACACTCCCCGCCTGATCGAAGGCGACGATCTCGACCGGGTCGAAGGGATGCAGGGCTGGACCGGGATGGTCACCGCCGTCCGCCTGCGCTTTTTCGAAGTGCCGTCCAGTGAGTTCGGGCTGGTGCTGCCGGTCCAAGGCTCGGACACCGATACGATGGCCGGGCTGTTGGTTTATCTGCGCCGCTGGACCCAGATCGCCCTGCCCGCACCGGGGGGACGGATCGCGGGCGAAGCCGACGAGACGGTGCTGAACGGAATCGAACTGGTCAGCCGGGATTCGCTGTCGGCCTTCATCGCTCATGCCGAGGAACCGGCGCGGTCGAAGGCCGAAGGGCTGCTGCAATCGTGCGATTACGCCGGTGCCGACATGCTGGCCTGCCTGACCGGCTGGTCCGAGCAATCAATCGACGACGTGCTGATGAGCCTGCTCGACCCCGAGACCGAAACGATCGGCGGCGTGATGATTGATTTCGGCGTCGGCTTCTCGTCGGGAGCGGAAATGGAAACCTTCCGCGCCATCCGCGAAGGCGCGCCCGATCTGGCCCGCACCCGCGCCCGCGTCGCCCGCCCCGGCAAGTTGAAGCCGTGGAGCAGTTCGACCGACGTCAACATTGCCTTTCCCGCCGACAGTTCCGCCGCCGCCGCGATTCTCGAATCCTATGCCGATTACCGCCAGGCAATCCGCGCCTTGTCGCGCGAACTGGATGGCGCGGTCGAGGTCGAGCTGTCGGCCTATGGCCATCTGTCGCCGGTCGGGATCGACCCGCACCACCGCGTCACCCTGGTCGCCCCCGAAGGGTCACAAGCGGCACTGGCCGCTGCCCGTCTGGCCGTCGCCGCCAACAAGCGGACCCTGATCCACGATCTGTTGTTCGCCGCCCAACGCCACGGCGCCACCATCACCGGTGGCGAGAAGGGCGTTCCCTCGCTGGTCGAAATCGCCCGCGCCGCTGGCGGCGAAGGCCGCCTGCCCAACGATCTCAAGGCGCGGTTGGAACGGGCAAGGCAGGCGGTGATGGCTGCCCCGGTCCAGTTCTCGTTCCGCGCCCCGGCGGAATTGCGGGCGGAACCGGCTTAAGAAAAAACCCATTCGGGGGCCTTGGCCCCCGATCCCCCCATCGGGAGGCTGTGGCCTCCCGAACCCTCCATCTCATTTGGGCGGTGGGCTTTCTATCGGGTTCACTCGCTTTTATCGTCACCCCCGGACTTGATCCGGGGGGCGATTGATTGCCGGGTCAAGCCCGGCAAAGACGAAGGAAATTGACTGGCTCGACTGAACGACCCTGCGCCCTAATCTATTGAAATAAAAAGAAAATGGTGGTTTGGAGGCTGGCCTCCACATGGGTCCGGGCGAGAACCCGGCCGCGCTAACGGAGGTTCCCCCCCTCTCTCCCCGATCAGCCCTGGGACTCGCCCTTCTTGCGGCGATAGGTCACCAGTTCGTGGACAACACCGTGCAGAGTCTGGATTTCCTGCCCGGTCAGGTTGGCACGCTGGAAGATATTGCGGATGTTGCGGATCATTCCCGGACGCTTGTCCGCCACCCGCAGAAAGCCGCATTCGTCCAACTCGCGTTCGAGATGGCCGAAAAAGGTCAGCAGCTTTTCCTTCGCGGCGGGGCCGCAATCGTCGGCCCCCTTGGTCATCGCCGGAAGGGTGGTGGGCGCGGCGCACTGATACCATTCATAGGAAATCAGCAGCACCGCCTGAGCGAGATTGAGCGAGCAATAATCCGGGTTCAACGGCACCGTCATCACCGTGTCGGCAATGGTGACGTCGTCGTTTTCCAGCCCGGTGCGCTCGGGACCGAACAGCACCCCGCAGGCCCCGCCCTCGGCGATCACGCTCCGCATCGCCACCGCCGCCTCGCGCGGGGTATCGACCGGCTTGACCATGTAGCGGTCGCGGCCGGTGGTGGCCCACACCCGATTGAGATCGGCCACCGCCGACGCGGTGTCGTCGAAGACACGGGCCGCCATCAGCACCCGGTCCGCCCCCGACGCGGCGGCGACGGCGCGGTCGGACAGCCATTCCTCACGCGGGCCGACCAGACGCAGATCGGTCAGCCCGCAATTCAGCATCGCGCGGGCCGTGGTGCCGATATTCTCGGACAATTGCGGCCGCACCAGGATGATCGCCGGACCCTGGCTCACGATTGCGTCCCCAGACGGAACAGCATGAAGGTGATGCTGTCCTGCAACGCCTCCAGCGAGGCTTCGAGCACGTTGCTGTGGACGCCGACCGTGGTCCAGCGATTGCCGCGCCCATCCTCGCTTTCGATGGTGACGCGGGTCTTCGCCGAGGTGCCGACCGTCGATTCGGTGATCCGCACCCGGTAATCCTTCAGCTCCAGCGCGGTCAGTTCGGGATAGACCCCGACCAGCACCTTGCGCAGCGCGACGTCGAAGGCATGGACCGGGCCGGTGCCCTCGCCGACTTCCATATAATCGTTGCCATCGACCTCGACCTTGACGGTCGCTTCGGACAGGGTGATCCAGTCGCCACGCGCGTTGCGGCGACGCTCGTCGATGACGCGGTAGCGCTCCAGGGTGAAATAGTCCGGCACCTCGCCCAGCGCCCGACGCACCAGCAATTCAAAGCTGGCGGCGGCCTGATCGTAGGTATAGCCCTCGCCTTCCAGCTTCTTGACCAGATCGACCAGATCGGTGACCGAATGCGGGTCGAAGCCGACCTGCATCTGCCCGACCACGCGGACCAGCGCCTCGCGCTTGACCGCGTCGAGATCGACCCCGATCTCGTTCATCCGCGCCACGATGTTCGAGCGTCCGGCCTGATCGGACACGACGAAATGGCGGACATTGCCGACCAGAGCCGGGTCGATATGTTCGTAACAGCGCGGATCGCGCGCCACCGCCGAAACGTGCAGCCCGCCTTTGTGGGCGAAGGCCGATGCGCCGACATAGGGCTGGCCGCGCTGCGGCACCCGGTCGAGCACGTCGTCGAGCGCCCGCGACACCGTCTTCAACGACGCCAGATCCTCCAGCGAAACGCCGGTGGTAAAGCCCATCTTCAGCATCAGCGCCGGGATCACCGACACCAGATTGGCGTTGCCGCAGCGTTCGCCCAGGCCGTTCAGGGTGCCCTGGACCTGACGCGCTCCGGCGGCGACGGCGGCCAGACTGTTGGCCACCGCCGTCTCGGAATCGTTATGACAGTGGATGCCGATATGGCTGCCGGGGATCCCGGCGGCGATCACCTCGCCGACGATGCGGCTGACCTCGTGCGGCAGGGTGCCGCCGTTGGTGTCGCACAGCACCACCCAGCGCGCCCCCGCCTGATAGGCGGCGCGAACCGCCGACAGGGCATAGTCGGGATTGGCCTTGTAGCCGTCGAAGAAATGCTCGGCATCGAACAGGGCCTCATCGACTTTTGCTGCGGCATGGGCGATCGAATCCGCGATCATCCGCAGATTCTCGTCCAGTTCGATCCCAAGCGCGACCGTGACCTGGAAGTCCCAGCTTTTGCCGACCAGGGTCACCACGCGGGCCGGGGTGACCAGCAGCGCGCCCAAGCCCGGATCGTTGTCGGCCGAGCGCCCGGCCCGCCGCGTCATCCCAAAGGCGGCCAGACGCGACCGGTTTAGCTCGGGCGGATTGGCGAAAAAGGCATCGTCGGTCGCATTGGCCTTGGGCCAGCCGCCTTCAATATAATCAATGCCGATTCGGTCAAGCTCACGAGCAATCCGCGCCTTGTCGGTGGCGGAGAAGTCAACGCCCTGGGTCTGCGCGCCGTCGCGCAGGGTGGTGTCGTAGACATATACTCTTGAGCTATTTTCCATTGTCTTTCATCTCGCTAGACGCACCAACGCGCACTGGCACGGATTGTTCACAGACGTTTCCCGCCGAAATCGACCGCCTTGCCCCACTCTGTACGAATCGGACGCGGTCACCCCAAAGCGGAACAGTAACATATAGATCGGCCCGCCCCCCGCCAACAGAAACGCTTATGCCGACGCGGTCGAAAGGGAGAGGCCGGAGTGGCGGCGGGCCAAGGCTTGCCCGCCCGCAACGCCAGGATAGAGGCCCGCGCCGCCGCCCGGCACAATCTCCGACTGCACAAAGATTCTCTCTGTGCACGAGTGTCGTAAATATGTGACTCCGTTACCGGGTGAATCCTTGCTATGATATGCACCATTAAGAATTTCTTACTTTAGAGAAATATCCGTTAAGCTGTGTTCCGTAAGATTTGAATTAGTTTCAACGCTAATTTTCCGGAAGGCTGATCTTGACACCTCTGCTGCGCACCGCCGGTCTGGCTTTCCTGGACGGACTGATCCGCCCCTCCCTCCTGGCCGTTTCGATCGCGGCCGTGTTGTGCCTGGGCACCATCGGGCTGGCCGCCCTGCTGATCGACGCCACCGCGATGTCGGGCAAAGATTCGGCGCTGTTCGCGCTCGATCCGCTCGACGATTACGCCTTTGCCACCAGCGACGCGCTGCGTCTGCTCCACGTCCCGCCCCAGGGCCGCCATGTCGCCCTGATCGGCACCGCCGCGATGCGCGAGGCGCTGACCGTTGGCGACGACATCGCGGTACGGCTGTCCCATCGGCTCGACCAGACGGTCCCGGTGATCGATTTCATGAGCGGCGGCCAGTCGGGAATCGAGATGGCGGCGCTGGCCGACAGTCTGGGCGACGATTTCGAAGGCGTGCTGGTGCTGGGGATCAGCTTCAGCCGGTTGGCCGCCGACAATGCGGAACTGGCGTCCCTGGTGCGCGAACCCCGTCTTGCCTTTGCCTCCGCAGCGGGCGATGCCGAGATCCGCGCCGCCGGGTTCACCCCGCCGCCCCGTAGCGGGTTGTACCTGCTCGACCATTACAAATTCTTCGTCGCCCGCTATCGCGCCATCGTCTGGCACCTGCTGACCGGCACCCGGCCGGTCCATCAGGGCCGGACCTATCTCGGCCGCGCTCCGGCCAGCCCGGCGCAATGGGCGGCCGATGCCGCGATCCTCTCCGCCCGGCTATCCCATTACCAGGACCGGGCCGACAGCAATCTGGGCGCGCTCGACCGGCTGATTCGCCGCTTTCCAGACCGCGCCAAGGTGCGGATCGTCCTGCTTGAAATCCCACTCAATCCGCTGGCGCGAGACACGGTGATCGGCCCCGCTTTCGTCGAAGCGCACCGGGCGCGGATGGAAGATTTCGCCCGGCGCAACGGCGTCTTTTACTGGGATCTCAACCAGACCGCCGGTCTTGTGCCCGAGGATTTTCAGGATTGGGCGCATGTCAACAGCATCGGCGGCCGCGACCGCTGGACCGCCGATCTGATCGACCGCCTGGGCCTGCTGCTCTCCCCCCCGTCGAGGATGCCGTGATGGAACGAACGCTGCGACGCGCCGGACAGATCGTCCAGGGTCTTGGGCTTGGTGTTCTGCTGTTTTCCGCCATCGTGACGATGGTGCAGATCGAAAGCGGAGCCAGGGTCTTCCGTTACCAGGGATTCTGACATGGTCCAGTCCGCCGTCTATTGGGTGATTCTGTTCGTCGCCGTGGCCGGGCATTGGGCGTTGCCCCCCGCCCGCCGCCCGATCTGGCTGACGCTGGTATCGGTGGCCTATCTGACCTCGCTCGACGCGGCGGGGGTGGCTCCTCTGCTGGGTTGGGTCGGGGCGATCTGGCTGTTGCGGCCCCGGATCGCCGCCAGCGGCGCCTTCGGCCGCTGGCTGGTCGTCGCCCTCATCGTCTCGGTGATCGCGCAACTGGCCTATTTCAAATATCTGCCGCCGCTATGGTCGCTGTTCGAGGACGGCCCCGCCCGCGCCGTGATCGTGCCGCTGGGGATCAGCTTCATCACCTTCCGCCTGATCCATTACGTGCTGGAGGTGCGGCGCGGCACCCTGCCCGACCATGGAATGTGGGATTATCTGTGCTGGGCCAGCCTGTTCACGATCTGGACGGCGGGACCGATCGAGCGGCTCGACCACTTCCTCGCCAACCGAGAAGAGAAACCCAGCCGCGCGATGGTCGCCGAGGGGCTGACCCGGATCATCCTCGGCCTTGCCAAGAAGTTCGTGCTGGGGATGCAGGTGGTGCCGCTGCTGTTTGGCGACGTCTCGAGCGGCGCAGGCTTCCTGGCCGGTCTGACCGACCTATCGACCCTTGAAGCCTGGCGCTTCCTGATCTTGTCCTTCTTCCTGTTCTACCTTGATTTCAGTGCCTATTCCGACATCGCGATCGGGTCGAGCCGCCTGTTCGGGCTGCGGATCATGGAGAATTTCGACTGGCCGATCCTCGCCTCCAATCCGGCGGTCTATTGGAAGCGCTGGCACATGACCCTGTCGGGCTGGTGCCAGTCCTATGTCTACATGCCGGTGATCAGCCTGACCCGTAATCCGTATCTGGCGATCTTCGCGTCCTTCACCTGCATCGGATTGTGGCATTCCGGCAGTTGGACCTGGCTGGCCTGGGGGCTATACCACGCGGCAATCGTCACCTTCTATCAGGTCTGGGTGCGCTACCGGCGCAAGCGGCGCTGGACCGTGTTCGAAGCGGCGTGGTTGCGCTATCCCGGCATCGCGCTGACCCTTTGCTACACCTCGGCGGCACAGGGCTTCACCCTGATCCAGGGATTGGGGCAGCCGTTCGACGGGCTGCGCATCCTGGCCAAACTGGTCTTCATCACGATCTAGCAGGGAGTGCGGCGGATGATCCTTTTCACGGTGCCCGATCTGCTCGACCACGCCCGCCACCACTGGCCGGAGCGTCCGTTCATCCTCTCCAACGACGACACCGTCACCTTTGGCGCGCTGGCCGAGCGGGTCGAGAGCTTTGCCGGTTGGCTGTACCGCCAGGGCATCCGTCCGGGCGACCGCGTCGGGGTGCATCTGCAAAAATCGCCCGAAGAAATCGTCGCGATGCTGGCGGCGGCCCGCATCGGGGCGGTGTGGGTCAATCTCAGCGTCCATTGGAGCCCGCATCAGGTGCGCGATCAGGCCCGCGATTGCGGGATGCGGCTGCTGGTGACCGGGCCGCGCCGGGCGGGCGAATTATTGCGCGAGGAATGGCCCGAGACGCTGGAGCGGCTGGTGGTGTTTGGCGACGACACCGTCGTCGAGGGCGACGATTCTCGCTGGATTGGCTGGGACGAGGCGATCGACACCCTGCCGCCCCAGGCGCGGGCACCGATCGAAACCGATCTGGCCGCGATCTGCTACACCTCGGGCTCGACCGGACGGCCGAAGGGGGTGATGCTCAGTCACCGCAATTTCGTCGCCGCCACCGAGATCGTCGCCGAATATCTCGGCAACAGCGCCGACGACCGCCTGCTATCGGTGCTGCCGTGCTGCTTCAATTACGGGCTGCTGCAAGTGTTGAGCATGCTGCTGGTCGGCGGCTCGATCGTGTTGCAGCGGGTGACGATGGCGGCCGAACTGGCCGGGGCGCTCCACCGTCACCAGATCACCGGCGTCGCGGCGGTTCCCTCGATCTGGACACCGCTGGTCGCCTACCTCGCCGAAACCGGCGGCAGCTTCCCCCATCTGCGCTATCTGACCAATGCCGGGGGCAAGTGCCCCGACGCCGTGCTGGCCCGCCTGCCCGAGGTCTTTCCCACCACCCGGATCTATCTGATGTACGGGATGACCGAGACGATCCGCGCCACCTATCTCCCCCCCGACCTGTTCCAGACCAAGCGGGGCGCGATGGGCAGCCCCACCCGCAACACCGAAATCTTCATCGTCGATGCCGAGGGACGGCCCTGCCCCCCAGGGGTGGCGGGCGAACTGGTTCAGCGCGGACCGACGGTGGCGCTGGGCTATTGGGGACGGCCCGAGGCGACCTTGGAGAAATTCCGCCCCTGCCCCGGCCTGGGCCCGGTCGGCAACGACCGCTTCTGCTGGAGCGGCGACATCGTCCGCGAGGACGAGGACGGCATCTTGTGGTTCGTCGGGCGCCAGGATTTCATGATCAAATCGAACGGAGTCCGCATCAGCCCGACCGAGATCGAGGAAGCGATCCACCATTTCCCCGGCGTGGTCCATGCCGTCGCCTTCGGCGCGCCCGATCTTCACGCCGGACAGGCGATCGAGGTCGCGGTCCAGGCGGGCGAGGACGGGATCGATCTCGGGGCCTTGCGCCGGTTTTGCCGCACCGCTCTTCCCGGCTACCTGCTGCCGCGCCGTCTCCATCTGTGGCTGGGACGGATGCCGACCACCGGCAACGGCAAGATCGACACCCGCGCCGTGATCGACACCCTGCTACGGGCCGCCGAAGAGGAACGCCGCACCCTCCCCCCCACCGAAACAGGAGACCTCTCATGAGCACCGACCGCGACGCGATCGCCACCTTCCTCGAAAGCGAACTGGCTCTGGCCCCCGGATCCTATCGCGACGACGACCTGCTGTTCTCGACCGGACGGCTGGATTCCTTCGGCCTCGTCACCCTGCTCGCCTTTGTCGAGGAAAGGCTGGGGCGGCGGCTCCGCACCGCCGAAACCACGCTCGGCAATTTCGACAGCATCGAGCGCCTGTCGGCCTTCATCGCCGCCAACCGCTAGAGCGCATTCCACTCAAACGAAGTCAGAGTGGAATGCGCGACAAGCCCGAGCGGCGCTTGAGCCACGCCAGCCCCGGAGGGGCTGCGGCCTTAGGCAAAATCCTAGAGCCGATTCCATTTGAATGGAATCGGCTCTAGGCGGGCGAGGAAAAATGGCCTACCGCGCCAAAGCGAGCAGTGCATCGAGGTCGAGATTGGCCTCGCAATGATCGGCCAGCGCATCAAGGGCGGCTTCGATCCGGGCCTCGAAATCCAGACCGGCCGCCTGGGCGCCGACCCGGCCCAGCCAATGACCGCGGAAGGGATCCGAGCCGAACAGCCCATGGACATACGAGCCCATCACCCGCCCGTCGGCCGATACCGCGCCTTCGGGGCGGGGACCGTCGCCGTGATCGAGGCGAAGCCAGGGACGATCGAGACCGGCCCCGCTGGTGACACCCATATGCATTTCATAGCCGGTGACGCGACAGCCGCTGACCGCGTCGGTGGCGTCGAGATCGACCAGACGCTTCGACCCGCCGATCACCGTCTCGATATCGAGCAGGCCCAGACCGGGCGTCTCGCCCGGCGCGCCTTCGATGCCCTCGGGATCGCGCACCATCGTTCCCAGCATCTGGAACCCGGCGCACAGACCGACGACGCGGCCGCCATGACGGACATGGGCCAGGATGTCGATGTCCCAGCCATTGCGGCGCAGCACGGCGAGATCGGTCCGGGTTGCCTTTGACCCCGGCAGTACCACCACGTCGGTATCGGCGGGAATCGGGTGGCCGGGATGGACCCAGACCACGCTGACGCCGGGTTCGGCGGCCAGCGGATCGAGATCGTCGAAATTGGCGATCCGCGACAGATGCGGCACCGCGATCTTCAGCCCCTTGCCCCCGGCCTCGGCCGGACGCTCCAGCGCCAGGGAATCCTCGGCGGGCAGACGGTCGGCCTTGTCGAACCAGCGCAGCACGCCCAGCATCGGCCAGCCGGTGCGCTCGGTCATGATCTTGCAGGCCGGTTCGAACAGCGAGAAATCGCCGCGGAATTTGTTGATGAGATAGCCAACGACGCGGGCGCGGTCCCCCTCGTTCAACAGATCATAGGAGCCGACGATCGCCGCCATCAGCCCGCCCCGGTCGATGTCGCTGAGGATCACCACCGGCAGATCGGCGGCTTCGGCAAAGCGCATGTTGGTGATGTCGGAGTCGCGCAGATAGATTTCGGCCCCGCTCCCCGCCCCTTCGACCAGGACCAGATCGGCCTCGGCGGCCAAGCGGTTGAAGCTGTCGAGTACCGCCGGAATCAGTTGATGGCGCATCTTGTGATAGAACCGCGCCGGACAATTGCCCAGCACCCGGCCGCGCAACACCACCTGCGAGCCGATATCGGTCTGCGGCTTCAACAGCACCGGGTTCATGTGGATCGAGGGAGCCGCCTTGCAGGCGCGGGCCTGCACCGCCTGGGCGCGGCCGATTTCCCCCTTGGGCGCGGTTCCATCGGGACCGGGCGGAAAATCGCTGTCGCTGGCGACGGCGGCATTGTTGCTCATGTTCTGCGCCTTGAACGGGCGCACCACCAGACCGCGACGGGTAAAGGCCCGGCATAATCCGGCCACCACCATGCTTTTGCCGACGTCGGACGCGGTTCCCTGGATCATCAGGGCGCGGGCGCGGCGCGGCAGGTCCGGCGGCGCGGCGGTATATTCGACGGGGGCAAGAATCGGATCGGGGGACTCGGTCACGGTCGGGGTCTCCGCTGGCGGTCTCGTGAATATGGGGACGAAGGGCGGAAAAGCGAAACCCCGCCGCCCCCCGGAATGACCGGAGTTCGGCGGGGTCTCTTTTCCTTAAACCACCCAGTTAGATCTTGGCGACCTGGGTAGCGTCTTCCATCTGCTGCTTGCCGCCGCCACAGGCCATCATCGCCGCAGCTTCGGGCGAGTCGACATCGACGTGGCCAACCGGACGGTTGAACTCGTCATGCTCGTCCATCTGCTCGGTGCTGCCGCCGCAGGCCCGGGCCGCCAAAGCGGCGTCGAACAGATCCTGCTTGTTCTTCGGCATGCTCTTCCACTCGGCCGACGCTTCCATCGCGTCCTCGCCGCGCTTGCGCGAGGCGTCGAAGTGGAAATCGACGTTCTTCTTCGATTGCGGGCCCCAATAGCCCGCCTTGCCGAGATCGTAGAACTTACGCTCGAACGCGCTCTTCAAGAACGCCTTGAGGCAGCCCCACAGGTAACGGCGGCGGACGGGATCGCCCTTGGCGAAGGGATAGCTGAAGAACGACTTGTACATGTAGAAGCGACGATAATTCGCCATCACGCGGTCAAGCAACTCGGCGCGGGTCATCGCGGCGGGCTTCATGATCGGGGTGACGAAATTGTACTTCTCGAAGTCGAACACTTCGACCTGATCGCCCATTTCGCGATAGAGGTCCGAGAACGGCCACGGCGTGAACATCGACCAGTTGGCCATGTCCGGCTGCCAGTCCATCGCCATGCGATAGGTCTCTTCCAGCGTCTCGGGGGTCTCGTTGTCGAGGCCGACGATGAACTGGGCCTCGGCGACGATGCCGTTTTCACGCAGAAGCTGGATCGCGCGCTTGTTCTCGGCGACCGTGGTTTCCTTGTTGAACAGATCGAGGTTGAGCTGGGCCGCCGCCTCGGTGCCGAGCGAGATGTGGATCAGACCGGCCTTGCGATACATCGGCAGCAGGTCTTCGTCGCGCAAGATGTCGGTGACGCGGGTATTGATACCCCACAACACCGGCAGGTTGCGGGCGATCATTTCCTCACAGAACTCGACGAACTTCTTCTTGTTGATGGTCGGCTCTTCGTCGGCGAGGATGAAGAAGCCCACCTTGTGCTCGCGCACCAGCACTTCGATCTCGTCGACGACCTTCTTCGGATCGCGGACGCGGTAATCGCGCCAGAACTTCCACTGCGAGCAGAACGAACAGGTGAACGGGCAGCCACGCGCCATGTTCGGGCTGGCGACGCGAGTGCCGAGCGGGATGTAATTGTACTTGTCCCAGTCGAGAATGCTCCAATCGGCGACGATCGAATCGACGTCCTTGATCGGCGGCTCGGCCGGGGTGGCAATGACCTTGGTGTCTTGAATGAAGGCGATGCCGTTGATCTGGCCGCGCGAATCCGGCCAACGGCCCTGATCGATGGCGCGCACCAGATTGAGGAACACCGCCTCGCCTTCGCCGCGGATGATCGCGTCGATCCAGGGCGCCTCGAACAGGATCTGCTGGTACATGAAGGTGCTGTGAATACCACCCAGAACGGTGACGACGTTCGGGTTGATTTCCTTGGCGACTTCCAGAACCCGCTCGGCCTTGTAGATCGAGGGCGTGATCGCGGTGCAGCCGACGACGTCGGGCTTCAAAGCGGTCAACTGGGCACGGAGCTGCTTCTCGCTCAGATCGTCGGTCATCGCGTCGATGAAGCGGATGTCGCTGTACCCGTTGGCCTTCAGATAGCCAGCCAGGTAGGCGACCCAAGCCGGCGACCACTTGCCGGCGATTTCGGCTCCACCAGAATGGTAGTTGGGATGGACCAGTACGATCCGCATTGACAACCTCCGTGGGACAGTGCCGTCGCCCCCCTCGGCGAGGGCTGCTTACAAGGCGGGAGACAATCCCACCTTGGGTGGTGCGTACTGTGTCAGGACGTCTTCTGTCAATATCAAACTACCCCGGACGCTGGCGGGACGCGCTCGCGGCAAACCCGCAGAAAATGGAGGGAAACCGCACAGTTTGGGCTGGACTTTTTCGACTTCCTCGTTCCAGAGTTCGCCGACCATGAGCGATCTGATCTTTCTCACCGGCCCGGTCCGCAGCGGCAAGAGCGCCCGCGCCGTCGATATCGCCCGACGCTGGGGCGGGTCCGTCGCCTTTATCGCCTGCTACGCGAGCGATCCCGGCGATTCCGAAATGGCGGCCCGTGTCGCCCGTCACCGCGCCGAACGCCCGGCCGGATGGCTGACCCTGGAAGCCCCCACCGACGTTCCGGCGGCGCTGGCGGCTTTGCCGTCTCCGCCGGCCGGCGTGCTGCTCGACAGCGTGGTGACCTGGGCCGCCGCCCGCTTCGACCGCGACGACGAGGCGAATTTGGCCGAGTGGGACCGCCTGCTCGATGCCGCCCGAGCCGCGCCGTGGCCGACCCTGATCGTCGCCGACGAGATCGGCTGGAGCCCCGTGCCGATGGATGCCGACCTGCGCCGCTTTCGCGATCTGTGCGGCTGGCTGGGCCAACGCACCGGAGCCGCCGCCACCGAGGCCTGGCTGATGGTCGCCGGTCTGCCGCTCAGATTGAAATGAGCGCCGCCCTCGCCCGCGAAGGGCGCGCCCTGCTCGCCGCCCTGCTCTACTTCACCCGCCTCCCCCTGCCGTCCCGCACCCCGCTCGATGCCGACGATTGGCGGCGCGCCACCGGCTGGTGGCCGTTGATCGGGGCGGGATTGGGCGCGATCGTCGGAGGCGTGCTGATCCTGGCCGGATCGGTCCTGTCTCCCGCCATCGCCGCCGGTCTGGCCTTGGGGCTGGGCTTGCTGCTGACCGGTGCGCAGCACGAGGACGGGTTCGCCGATTCCTGCGACGGCTTCGGCGGCGGCGGTCCCGACCGGGCGCGGGTGCTCGACATCATGAAGGATTCCCGCGTCGGCGCCTTCGCCGTGGTCGGGCTGATCGTGCTGATCGGCCTCAAATGGTTGGCCCTGGCCGACCTGCCCCCCGCCTGGCTGCTGATCGCCCCGATTGTCGCCGCCGCTTTGTCGCGCGCCGCCGCCGCCGCGCTGATGGCGGTACTGCCTTATGCCCGCACCGAGCCCAGCCGCGCCGCCCCGGTCACCAGCCGCCTGCGCGGCGGACGGCTGGCCCTGCCGCTGCTGCTGGGCGTCCTCCCCCTGCTGGCCCTGCCCGCTCTCCACGCCCTCGCCTGCCTTGCCGTCGCCGCCTTGGTGTGGGGACTTGCCGCGGCATGGCTGTCGCGCCGTCTGGGCGGCTATACCGGCGATTGCCTGGGGGCCACCCAGCAGATCGCCGAAATCGCCGTGCTGCTGATCCTGCTGGGGCTGCGATGATTCTGGTCCGCCACACCACCCCGGCCGGAGCCGATGGAATCTGCTATGGGCGGCTTGACCTTGCCCTCGCCGACAGTTTCGAGACCGAGGCGGCCGCCGTCCGCGCCGCCCTGCCGCCCGGCCCGTGGCGGCTGATCTCCAGCCCGGCGACCCGCTGCCGCCTGCTGGCCGAGCGGCTGGGCCAGCCGGTGACGCTGGACCCGCGACTGGCCGAGATGGATTTTGGCGCGTGGGAGGGACTGCGCTGGGACGATATCCCGCGCGGCATTCTCGACCCCTGGTGCGCCGATTTCGTCACCGCCCGCCCGCCCGGTGGCGAGACCTTCACCGAACTGGCCGCCCGCGCCCGCGCCGTCGCCGCCGAGATCGCCGTCCGCCCCGACGCGGCCCAAACGGTGGCGGTGACCCATTCCGGCGTTATCCGCGCCCTGGTAACCGCAGCCCGGGGGCTGCCGCTGGCCGACGCCTTCACCTTGTCGGTTCCGTTCGGCAGCGTCCACATCCTATAAGCCCTTGGCTTTCGCTCGCATGGGCTCGTGGGTGCGGGGCGCTCCGGTCCATTTCGCCCCGCCCTCTTGCGAAATCGGGAGGGCGTCACCACCCTGTTGAGGGCGACATGGCGTTGTTTCGCCGGACGGTCCCTGCTATACCAAGCCTCGATTGATCGACGGAGAGGTTGACCGATCCCTTCCCCGTCGCCACGCGCCAAGGGCGCACCTACACCCGGATACCTTTCATGGCCAGACGCAGACAGATTTACGAGGGCAAGGCCAAGGTCCTGTTCGAAGGACCCGAGCCTGGAACCCTGGTTCAGTACTTCAAGGACGATGCCACCGCTTTCAATAACCAGAAGCGGGGAACCATCACCGGCAAGGGCGTTCTGAACAACCGCATTTCCGAGTATCTGATGCTGCGCCTGGGCGAGATCGGGGTTCCCACCCACTTCGTCCGCCGCCTCAACATGCGCGAGCAATTGGTCCGCGAAGTCGAGATTATCCCGCTTGAAGTGGTGATCCGCAACGTCGCCGCCGGGTCGCTGGCGACCCGCTTCGGCCTGACCGAAGGCACGCCGCTGCCGCGCTCGATCGTCGAGTATTATTTCAAGTCCGACGCGCTGGGCGACCCGATGGTGTCGGAAGAGCACATCACCGCGTTCGGCTGGGCCAACACCCAGGATCTCGACGAAATCATGTCGCTGGCGCTGCGGATCAACGACTTCCTGTCGGGTCTGCTGCTGGGCGTCGGCATCCGGCTGGTCGATTTCAAGATCGAGTTCGGCCGCCTCTATAACGGCGACGACATGCAGATCGTCCTGGCCGACGAGATCAGCCCGGATTCCTGCCGCCTGTGGGACATCCACACCGGCGACAAGATGGACAAGGACCGCTTCCGCCGCGATCTCGGCGGAGTCGAGGAAGCCTATCAGGAAGTGGCCCGCCGTCTTGGCATCCTGCCCGAAGGCGGCCCCCGCGACCTCAAAGGCCCCCAGACCATGCAGTGACCGGAGCCGAGCGGGGCGCGTCGAGACCTTTGAGTCCCGGCGCCCCGCCCTCCTTCCCTCCCTGTTCCTTGCAAGCGGATGATCCCGACGTGAAAGCCAAAGTCCTCGTTACCCTCAAGACCGGCGTCCTCGATCCCCAGGGCAAGGCGGTGCAGCATGCCCTGTCCTCGCTCGGCTTTGCCGGCGTCGATGACGTCCGCCAGGGCAAGCTGATCGAACTCGACCTGGCCGAAACCGACCCGGCCAAAGCCCGCGATTCGGTCGAGGCGATGTGCCGCGCCCTGCTCGCCAACACCGTCATCGAGAATTATTCCATCGATCTGGTGGACTAAGCCTTATGGCGCAGAAAGCGCTTTCGCTGCTGTGCCTGCTGCTGCTCCCCACCGCCGCCTTGGCGGCGGAGCAGCGTCCGGCACCGCCGCCCTCCAACGTCGAGAAACTGGTTGACGATGTCGTCGATGGCGTCGGCGATTTTCTCGACGTGCTGGGCGGGCCGCCGCTTTCCAGCCCAGACTCCTTTCTCAATCTGCCGCCACCGCCGCCGCCGGAACCGCCGCAGCGGCCGGTCGATGCGCCCTCTGAACCGCCGCCCCCGCCGCCGGTAGCTCCGCCGCCCGAGTCCGCTCCGGTCCAGGCCCAGCCCCCCGCCGCCCCGGTCCAGACCGCACCGGCTCCGGTAAGTCCCCCGCCTGCGGCCAACCCGCGACCGGCTCAGACCCCGCCGCCGATACCGGTGGCACGGCCGACTCCGCCCCCGCTCCCTGCGCCGCCGCTTCCGCCGCCGCCCGCGCCCGGTCGCACGCAGCCCCAGCCGCTTGTCCCCGTCCCCACTCCACCCGCTCTGATACAGCCCATTCCGGCTCCAGTGCCGCCGCCGCACCAAATGCCGCCCGACAGCCCGGCCCCTTCGGTCGCGCCACCGCCGGTCGCGCCGCCGCCGGTCGTGGCTCCGCCGTCGCCGCCGGTTGCCGCTTCACCCGCCGCGCCGACGCCCGGATGCACCGGCCGCGCCGCCGCGACCGCGACGATCGAGCAGATGCACCGCCTATCGCGCTGCCGATAGCGGCTTCAATCTTTATCCGGAAATGATGGGGGGCATCCCCCGGTCGTCGGTGTGGGGCGATGCCCCACACCTGCCGTGATCGGCTAAGACGACATCTCGCCGATATAGATGCCGAGACCGCGCGCGGTCTGGGCCAAAGTGCCGAACGGATCGACCGCGCGGGTGATGTTGGCGACATCGGTAATCGGCACATCGACCACCTGTCCATGCTGCCACGCCACCACCCGTCCCAGCCGCCCCGCCGAGATCAGATCGACGGCATGAACCCCGAACGCCGAGGCGATGACGCGGTCGCGCATCGACGGCACGCCGCCCCGCTGGACATGGCCCAGCACGGTGACGCGGGTTTCGGCATCGACCAGATCGGTCAAGCGCGCCGCCAGATATTGACCGATGCCGCCATAGCGGGCCTCGCCGCCGCTTTGGATCGTGGTGATCGAACTGCCGGTCTCGGTTCGGCAGCCCTCGGCCACCACCATCAAAGCATGGTTGCGCCCCTCGGCCCGAACGTCGGCGATCTTGTTGGCGATCCCCTCCAGCGTATAGGGCAGCTCGGGGATCAGGATCACGTCCGCCCCCCCGGCGACACCGGCATTGATGGCGATATGGCCGACATCGCGTCCCATCACTTCCAGGATCATCACCCGGTGATGGCTGGCGGCGGTGGGAGCCAGACGGTCGATCGCCTCGCCCGCGACATCAAGCGCGGTGGAAAAGCCGATCGCGTAATCGGTCTGGGCGACGTCGTTGTCGATCGTCTTGGGAATGCCCACCATCGGGATGCCGCCCTGGCGGCACAATTGATTGAGGATACGCATCGAACCGTCGCCGCCGATCACCACCAGCGCCTCGATCCCCAGTTCGCGATAGCCTTCGACGAACTCCGACGAGCGGTCGCGGAAGGTTCCGTCGGGCATCGGATAGTGAAACGGGTCGCCCTTGTTGATCGTCCCCAGGATCGTCCCCCCCAGTCGCAGCATATCGCCGGTGACCAAGGACAGATCGAACTCGACGAAGTCCAGCGGGCGCTCCATCAGGCCCATGCTGCCGTCGCGGATGCCAAAGACCCGCCAGCCGTAATTCCGGATCGCACGATGAACCACTGCCCGCAACGCCGCGTTGAGGCCCGCGCAATCACCTCCGCTGGTCAGGATGCCAATTCGTTTGGTCGCCATTCCGCTCGCTCCCTAAAGGCTTGACCTTACCCATACCGTTTCCAACCAAGTTCTGCTACCGTCTAGGCTGGTTTTAACGGTGTCATCCTGTCATGAACGACGACATTCTCGAAGACGTGCGGCGACGGCTTGCCGAATTAAAATCCGAACACCGACGTTTCGACGATCTTATCGCCCAGGCGGTCGAAGAATCGCCCTTCGATCAGTTACGTCTCCAGCGTCTGAAGAAACGCAAACTGGCGTTGAAGGATGAGATCGCCGGACTGGAAAATGCCCTGATCCCGGACATCATTGCCTGACATGAGCCACCGCACCGTCCATCTTGGCCTCGGAACCAATCTGGGGGACCGGGTCGCCAATCTTCAGTCCGCGCTGACGGCGCTGGCCGATCTCATTACGATCGGCGACCGATCCTCGGTGTGGGAAACCGCGCCGATCCATGTGCTGGACCAGCCAGCCTTTCTCAACATGGCGGTGGCGGGCACGAGTTCGGCCGAACCGCTTGAGCTGCTGGCCGGGATCAAGGCGCTTGAGACCCGACTGGGGCGGGTCGCCTCGGTCCGCTTCGGGCCGCGTCTGATCGACATCGACATCCTGACTTTGGGCGACGAAACCCTCGACAGCGACATCCTCACCCTTCCCCACCCCCGCCTGGGGGAGCGCCGCTTCGTGCTCGCCCCGCTGGCCGAGATCGCCCCCGAGTTGATCATCTCCGGCCACAGCGTCGCGGCACTGCTGGCTCGCCTGCCCGCCGGAGGAGACGACGCGGTTCGGCGGGTGGGAACGCTGGATTCGCTTGCGCCGAACTTGGCCGCCGCGTTATGACCTCGCGTCCCGGCCATCCCGGCCGCGGAGAGGACCGGCCTAACGTGACCTTCCAGTGCAGCCCTGTTGAGTCCCATCCCGCCACCAGCCCGGCGCGATGCCTGTACCGTATTCTGGTGCGCGATCTGATGCTGAAATGTTCGATCGGCATCTATGAGCACGAGCGACTGGCCCCCCAGCGCGTGCGGATCAATGTCGATATGAGCGTGCTGGAACAGGCCGCCGGACCGGCCAACGACGACATCGCCAACGTCTTGTCCTACGAGGACGTGATCGAAGGCATCCGCCGTCTGCTGGCCGAGGGGCATATCAATCTGGTCGAGACGCTGGCGGAGAAGATCGCCAGCCTGTGCCTTGAGGACGAGCGGGTCGAGATGGCCCGCGTCCGGGTCGAGAAACCCGACGTCTATGCCGAGGCGGCCTCGGTCGGGATCGAGATCGAACGCCACCGCGTTCGCTGATCGTTCCACCCGCCCCGCCTCTCTTCTGGACAGAGGGGTGGCGGGCCACGTACCCTCGTAACCGACACCCTGTTGGCGACGAAGGGATACGTCCGCGATGAGCCTGCCTGTTTCCGAACGCGAGCCCCGCCGCTGGAGCCGGCAATCCTGCGGCTCCGCAGGACTCATGATCTCGGCGGCGGGCGAGGTTCCGGTGACGATGCTCGACGCCTCGCGGGGCGGCTTCAAGCTGCGCTTCGAGCCCAGCCCCCTCGCCCTTGAGATGCTGTCACCGCTGCCGCGAGACGTCCAAGTCATTACCGCAATCCAGCGGGTTTATCCCGCGAGCGGACTGTGGATCAAGGACGGACTGGCGGGCTTTCGCTTTTACCAGCACCAATCACTCGACGACATCGCGATCTTGATGACCGCGCCGTTCCGGCTGCAACCACTCGACATGCCTGTCTGACGTTCGCCGGTTCCATCTGAGTGGAACCGGGTACTCTAACGGACCATGAGCGACAGCCGCCCCTCTCCGGACGGGCGGCCCTTGTCCCTCCCTGTCTGGGGAGGTGTGACGCCGCATTTGCAGTTTCATCCGTATCGATCACGATCCAATTTATAGATTTTCTTTATATAATTCATTGATCTAGCCATTCAGTTTTGAATGCTTGTAATGAGCATAAAGGCCGTCTATACTCCCTCTCGTCAAACAGGAGTGGCCCGGCGGGTTTACCCGCCAGAGGTCGCCAAGAGCTGGGGGGCTCCATTCCCCGTCTCGCTGCACCACACCGGTCTCCCCCGCCCTGAGGGGAGAGAAGCCAAGAGGAAGTCCAATGTCTCTGATCAATACGGAAATAAAGCCTTTCCACGCCAAGGCGCTCAAGAACGGCCAGTTCGTCGATGTCAGCGACGCCGACCTGCGCAACAAATGGTCGGTTGTGTTCTTCTATCCGGCCGATTTCACTTTCGTCTGCCCAACCGAGCTTGAAGACCTTGCCGAAAATTATGCCGAGTTCCAGTCGCTTGGCGTCGAGATCTACAGCGTCTCGACCGACACTCATTTTTGCCACAAGGCGTGGCACGACAGCTCGCCCGCCATCAAGAAGATCCAGTACACGATGGTCGGCGACCCGACCGGAACCATCAGCCGCAATTTCGATGTGATGATCGAGGAAGCGGGCCTTGCCGATCGCGGAACCTTCGTCGTCGATCCCCAGGGCAAGATCCAGATCGTCGAGATCACCGCCGGTGGTGTCGGGCGCGACGCCAAGGAACTGCTGCGTAAGGTGAAGGCGGCCCAGTACGTCGCGTCCCACCCCGGCGAGGTTTGCCCGGCCAAGTGGAAAGACGGGGACAAGACCCTGGCTCCCTCGCTCGATCTGGTCGGCAAGATCTGAGCCTGTCATGGGCAGAACCCGGCACTGGCCGGGTTCTGCCACCGGTTGATTCTGAAACCGGACCATCAACAGCGTGGGGGACGTTTCGATGTTAGACGACGGTATCCGGCAGCAGCTTAAATTGTATTTCGACAAGATCGTTCATCCCGTCGCCCTGGTGGCGTCGCTGGGGGACGACCCCGCCTCGCAGGAGATGCGCGCGTTTCTTGACGAAATTGCCGCGCTGACGGACAAGATCACCCTGGTCCATGGCGACGACCGCCGCACCCCCTCCTTCGCGATCGCACGCCACGGCTCGGAACCGCGCGTCCGTTTCGCCGGGGTGCCCACGGGACACGAATTCAACTCGCTGATCCTGGCCCTGCTCCATGTCGGGGGCCATCCCCCCCGCGAGACCCCCGAGGTGATCGAGCAGATCATGGCCCTGGATGGCCCCCTGGTCTTCGAGACCTATTATTCCCTGTCCTGCCAGAATTGCCCGGACGTGGTTCAGGCGCTGACTCTGATGGCGGCGTTGAACCCGCGCATCACCCATGTCGCCATCGACGGCGCCGGGTTCCAAAGCGAGGTCGAGGCACGCCAGGTGATGGCGGTTCCGGCGGTGTTCCTGAACGGCGAGCCGTTTGCCCAGGGTCGCCTCGGGCTGGAGCAGATTCTGGCCAAGCTCGACACCGGGGCCGAGGCCCGCGCCGCCCAGGCGATCGCCGACAAGGCACCGTTCGATGTGCTGGTGGTCGGCGGCGGCCCGGCGGGCTCGGCATCCGCCATCTATGCCGCCCGCAAGGGCATCCGCACCGGTATCGTCGCCGAACGGTTCGGCGGCCAAGTGCTGGACACCCTGGCGATCGAGAATTTCATCTCGGTCTCCCACACCGAAGGGCCGAAGCTGGCCGCCGCGCTGGAATCGCACGTCGATGGCTATGGCGTCGATGTGATGAAGGCGCAACGGGTCGAAGCGTTGGTGCCCGCCGCCGAGCCCGGCGGACTGATCGAATTGCGGCTGGCGGGCGGGGCCTCGCTGCTGGCCCGTTCGGTGATCTTATCGACGGGGGCGCGCTGGCGGACCATGTCCGTCCCCGGCGAGGATGCCTATCGCAACAAGGGGGTCGCTTTTTGCCCGCATTGCGACGGGCCGCTGTTCAAGGGCAAGCGGGTCGCGGTGATCGGCGGCGGGAATTCCGGCGTCGAAGCGGCGATCGACCTGGCCGGGATCGTCGCCCATGTCACCTTGTTCGAGTTCGACCCCAAGCTGCGCGCCGACGGCGTGTTGCAGGCCAAGCTGCAAAGCCTGCCCAACGTCGATGTCGTTGTTTCGGCCCAGACCACCGAAGTCCACGGCGACGGCAGCCGGGTGACCGGCTTGTCCTATCTGGATCGCACGACGGGGCAGACCCGCCGCGTCGAGCTTGACGGAATCTTCGTCCAGATCGGCCTCGTTCCCAACACGGAATGGCTGAAGGGAACGCTGGCGCTGTCGCCGCGCGGCGAGATCGAGGTGGATGCCAAGGGGCAGACCTCGCTCCCCGGCGTGTTCGCCGCAGGCGACGCCACCACGGTTCCCTACAAACAGATCATCATCGCGATGGGCGAAGGGGCCAAGGCGGCGCTGTCCGCCTTCGACTACCTGATCCGTGTTCCCGCCGCCCAGGACGTGGCGGCATGACGGCAGATAATCGCACCGACGGCAAAAGCCGGTTCGGCGCGAAAAAAGGCGGGCGCTTCACCTGAAGAGATAAAGGAGATGACGATGAGCGGAGGAAAATGCCCGGTCATGCACGGTTCGATCACCAAGGTTGGATCGTCGAACCTGGATTGGTGGCCGAACGCCTTAAATCTCGACATCCTTCATCAGCACGACAGCAAGACCAACCCGATGGACCCGGGGTTCGATTACCGTCAGGAGGTCCGCAGCCTCGACGTCGCGGCGCTGAAGGCCGACCTGCGCGCCTTGATGACCGACAGCCAGAGCTGGTGGCCGGCCGATTGGGGCCATTATGGCGGCCTGATGATCCGCATGGCGTGGCATGCCGCCGGATCGTACCGAACCGCGGACGGGCGCGGCGGGGCCGGGACCGGCAACCAGCGGTTCGCGCCGTTGAATTCCTGGCCCGATAACGTCAACCTCGACAAAGCGCGCCGTCTGCTGTGGCCGGTCAAAAGGAAGTACGGCAACAAGATCAGTTGGGCCGACCTGATCGTGTTGGCCGGGACCATGGCCTACGAATCAATGGGCCTCACATCCTATGGATTCTCGTTTGGCCGCGAGGACATCTGGCACCCGGAAAAAGACGTCTATTGGGGCTCGGAAAAGGAATGGCTGGGGGCCGGCCGCTATGAGGGCGAAGCGCGCGAGGCGCTGGAAAACCCCCTGGCCGCCGTGCAGATGGGGCTGATCTACGTCAATCCCGAAGGAGTGGGCGGCGTGCCCGACCCGCTTCGGACCGCGCAGGACATCCGCGTCACCTTCGCCCGAATGGGAATGAACGACGAGGAAACCGTGGCGCTGACCGCGGGCGGCCATACCGTCGGCAAGTGTCATGGCAACGGCGACGCCAGCCTGCTTGGCCCCGCCCCGGAAGGCGCTCCCGTCGAGGATCAGGGACTCGGCTGGCTTAACAAGACCGGGCGCGGCATCGGCCGCGACGCCGTGACCAGCGGGATCGAGGGAGCCTGGACCACCTACCCGACCCGGTGGGACAACGGCTATTTCCACATGCTGTTCAGCTACGATTGGGAGCTGAAAAAAAGCCCGGCCGGGGCCTGGCAGTGGGAACCGATCGGCATCCGCGAAGAAGACAAGCCGGTCGATGTCGAGAACCCCTCGCTCCGCACCACCCCGATCATGACCGATGCCGACATGGCGATGGCCAAAGACCCGGCCTATCGCGCCATCGCCGAGAGATACCACCACGACCCCGCCACGTTCTCGGCAGTGTTCGCCCGCGCCTGGTTCAAGCTGACCCACCGCGACATGGGGCCGAAGAGCCGCTATATCGGCCCCGACGTGCCGACGGAAGACCTGATCTGGCAGGACCCGGTGCCGCCCGGCCGCACCGACTATGACGTCGCCGCGGTAAAGGCCCGGATCGCCGCTTCGGGCCTGACGGTGGCCGAGATGGTCGCCACCGCCTGGGACAGCGCCCGCACCTACCGCGACTCGGACAAAAGGGGCGGTGCCAACGGCGCGCGCATCCGCCTTGCGCCGCAGAACGGGTGGGTCGGCAACGAACCGGCGCGCTTGGCCCGGGTTCTGTCGGTGCTGGAGCCGATCGCCGCCGAGACCGGGGCCAGCGTTGCCGACGTGATCGTCCTGGCCGGTAACGTGGCGATCGAGCAGGCGGCGAAGGCTGCCGGACAGGATGTCTCCGTGCCCTTCCTGCCCGGTCGCGGCGACGCCACCGTCGCGATGACCGACCCGGCCTCGTTCGCCGTGCTTGAACCGATCCATGACGGTTTCCGCAACTGGGCCAAGACGGATTATGCCGTCCAGGCAGAGGAACTTCTCCTCGACCGCGCCCAATTGATGGGCCTGACCGCGCCCGAGATGACGGTGCTGGTCGGCGGCCTGCGCGGGCTGGGCGCGAACCATGGCGATAGCGGGCATGGCGTGTTCACCGACCGGCTGGGCGCGCTCAGTACCGACTTCTTCGTCGTTCTGACCGACATGGCCTACCAATGGGTGCCGGTGGGCGGACATTACGAACTCCGCGACCGCACCACCGGAGCGGCGCGCTGGACGGCGACCCGCGTCGATCTCGTGTTCGGCTCGAACGCGATTCTGCGCGCCTACGCCGAACTCTATGCCCAGGACGACAACAGGGAGAAGTTCGTCCGCGACTTCGTCGCCGCCTGGACCAAGGTGATGAACGCCGACCGTTTCGACCGGGCCTGACCGGCCGGGGATCGTCCAGGCTGCCCCTCGGGGCGGTCTGGACCGTCTGCGTCCGCCTGTCATAAATGTTCTATTTCCGGACTTTCAGGCGATAGCCGATGCCGAGCTCGGCGACCAGAAATAGGCAGGACCGGCGACTTGCAACGCTAGACGTGCCCGGCCGAAACAATCATCACCACCAGGATCGACAAAGCGGGACGAAGGTCTTTCAACATGGAACGCTCCGATCAGGCCCGGCCAAGGGCGACGATGATCGGCACGTTGAAAATGATCTCCAACAATATCACGCCTTACGGGTTGGTCAGCTTCATTGCGTTGATCGAGCGGAGATCATGCGGGGACGCAGCGTAGGCGTCACGGAAGAGTCATTCATTTCATCTGGTCACTTGGGGCATCATAATTCGCCCTAAGGATTTAGCATTCCTGAATGGGTGATGTTTGACGACTGCTTTTGTTGATCTTCATGCTGAAAACGAGATCACGGGGTGAGATACGATGCGGTTCGCCTCGGACATGTCCTGTGCGCGGTCATGCTTCTGGCCATCGGCGGGTGGGCGACGGCAGTGAATGCGGGACAGGACGGGGAGGCTGTCGGAACGATTTATTTCGATATTCCCGAGCAGCCCCTGGCCTCTGCGCTCGACGCCTATAGTGGCGCGACAGGTTTGGATATTTTGTACGATAGCTCATTAACAAGCAATGGACGGTCCACGACTGTGAAGGGGGGCTATGTGGCAAATGAGGCGCTTTCCATCCTGCTCAAAGGGTCTGGCTTGATGGTGCGTTCAATTTCAGCAGGGGCTATCACCCTTGTTCCGCGACCGGGCAAACAGCGGGCAAAAGGGGCCGACCCTCACCCGGGACTGGACCGTCATCGGGCATATTTCACGATGATTCAAGCAAGTTTCGAGGCGGCGTTCTGCGAGAGAAGCGGCATGGATTTGGGACGCGTCATCTTGAGATTCAGAATCGGAACGACCGGCGCCATCGAGCATCCGGAAGTTCTGGGGTCTCACGAAGACCACCGCCGAAACCGGATGATCGCCGAGGCCCTCCAGCATGTGACCCTGGCGGAACCGCCTCCCCTCGACATGCCCCAGCCGATAACGATGCTCATCCGTCCTTCACGTGACGGGAGCGCGGGCAATTGTTCGATGTAGTCATGAAAGACCTGTGCCCGTTCGTGGACCCGGAGAGTGCGACGATGTCATGACCGAGATCACTTGGGATATGCTTCGCGCTCTGCTTGTCACCAAGTACGACGACTTTCGCAAACGATTGGCCCGACGCCTGGGATCGGACGATCTTGCCCGGGAATTGCTGCACGAGACTTATCTCAGCCTTGGGCGTACGGACAAGCCGGCATCTGTCCAGCAGCCAGAGCCCTATCTTTTCCGCATAGCGCTCAACATTGCGGCAGACCGGCACCGGGCAGAAAGCCGCAAGGCCACGGCGCAGGAAATCGAGGCGGCGCTGGAGCTTGTCGACGAAACGGTCCGGATCGAGGAAGTTGTCGAGGCCCGCCGCGATCTGGCCGCTCTCGAAGACGCGATCCAGGCGTTGCCGCCACGCCGCCGCACCATCTTTCTGGCGGCGAGGGTGCATGAGCAGCCGATCCAGGGCATTGCGGACTCGCTTGGGATATCACGGCGGTTGGTGGAACTGGAATTGAAAAGAGCGCTGGTATATTGCGCGGAACGGCTCGACCGGCCGTTGATTCAACGATTCGGTCCAATGGCATCTAAAACGTCTTATACAATAAGGGGCGGCGGTAAGGTCGAGGAGACACGTCATGATGCCGGTAAGAAGACGGTGCGATGATCTTTAGAAGCAAGACGCGGCAACGCCGGGACGAGGCGTCCCTGTGGGTAGTCCGCCTGATGCCGGGAAACGCGACCGTCGACGATCTGGAAGAATTCAAGCGGTGGTCTGCCCGCAGCCCATATCACGCGCAGGCGTTCCGCGAGGCGCGCCGTCTCTGGGAGGCGGCAAAAGTCGCCGGGCGTGAGGTCGAAGAACGGACGGCGACGCGGCTCTCATTCCCGCGCCCGGCCAACCGTGACCCGCGCGTGGGCCGACGTGCCTTTCTGGGGGGGATGGCAACGGCTGCCGCAGCGGCAGGCTATGGCTTGGTCCAGCCGCCGCTTGGCCTTTGGCCTTCCCTTTCGGACATGCTGGACGCGGATTATCGCACGAGCACGGGTGAACGGCGGCGTATCGATCTGGCAGGGAATGTTTCGATTGAAATGAATACCCAGACCAGTATCGCCATGCGTCCGGGTGACAGCGGCGCAGACCGGATCGAGCTGATGTCCGGAGAGGGGGTGGTCACGACGCAGGCGAAAGCCCTCGAGGTTATTTCCGGGGCAGGCAGGGTATGGGGCCGCGATGCGGCATTCAATGTCCGCCAGGATATGGGGATGAGCAAGATCACCTGTCTTCAGGGAACCATCCGGGTGGTGTGCGGCACAGTCGAAGCCTCGCTGGGGGCGCGGCAGCAGGTTTCCTATACAGCCCGGGGCATGGGGGCGGTCGTGTCCGTCGATCCGGCGGCACTGACGGCGTGGCGAACCGGCTTTTTGGTCTTTCACGACACCCCTCTGCGGGACGTTGTCGCCGAAACCAATCGTTATCGGCGCGGCAGGATCGTCCTTGCGAATGCGGAGCTCGGCGATCGTGTCGTCAATGCTCGCTTCCACCTCGACCGGATTGATGACGTCATCGAGAAGATGGCGAACGCCTTCGGGGCGACGGCGACGTCGCTGCCGGGGGGAGTCGTTATCCTGAGCTGATTTCGCCGCACGCGCTGGTCCGAACGAGCCGGTGCGTGCAGGCCTGCCTCCGGGCCAATCGCTTTCGTGAGCCACAGATTCTCGTGCCAAGGCGGTTCATTCGCGCCTTTGCGGTCCGATTTTGTCGGTCCGCAAGCCGGTGCGCATCCTGACGAATAAATTTCTCAATAATCTTTGCGGTCTCGCCGCACCAATGACGACTAACCAGATAAGGCAACCGTGTCGGAGCCGATTATCGAGTGGATGATCTGCGGCGCCGACCATGTTTCCGCTCGGTTAAGTTGTGGCGAGATTTCAAATATGGATTCACGGCTTCAGTGCTTTGGCGATCGAGACATGGACGAGCTTCGTCGGCATGTGAAACTGCGGCTGTGCGACTGCCTGCCTCTCCTTGATTCGGCGCGATGAGAGCCGCGCAGTCCCGGTAGTCAATCACCCCCAACCCGCATGTCATGGAATTCACTTCCGACTGCATGAATATTCATGCGGCGCGCACGTGATATTCATAACAATAGATCGTTATACAACATATCTTGTAATAGAAATGTATCTGTATCTGCCCGATACGATGATGCATTTTGTCGGCGTTGATTCGAGATAGGCACCACTAAACCTATTTTTGATTGCGACACACGCCATATTCCTGGGTTAGGTGTGCTGGGAAACAGGCGTGCAATGCAGGAATGTTGGGGGGATACGGTGAAGGTATTATCTGCAAACGGGCTGTCGTCGGCTGCCCTTGCTCTCATGGCGATCATGCCGGTGGCTTGGGCGGAAGAGAGGGTTCCCGCGGCGCAGCCGCAGGTGTCGGAATCCCCACCCTCTGCTCAGCGCGTCGAGATTCTGGAATACCGGATCGAGGGGGCGAATCTGCTCAGCCAGTCCGAGGTCGAGGCGGCGGTCTATCCGTTCCTTGGGCCGGACAAGAACCTGAAGGATGTCGAGGACGCCCGCGCGGCGCTGGAAAAGGCTTACACCGCCAAAGGCTTTCAGACCGTCGGGGTCGAGATTCCGCCGCAGCAGGTCAAGGGCGGAATCGTCACGCTGAAAGTGGTCGAGGGCAAGATCGGGCGATTGCGGGTCAAGGGCTCGCGCTATTTCGATTTGGACGAGATCAAGGACGCGGCCCCGTCGTTGAAGGAAGGAACGGTTCCGAATTTCGACG
>NZ_FNWO01000015.1 GCF_900108475.1 Magnetospirillum fulvum
GGGGCCGGTCTGGCCTATCTGCCCCGCAATGCCCGCGATCTGATCGGCCGTCTGCCCGAATTTCGCAAGATGAGCCTGAAGCAGCTGGCTGAGTTTTCTGGCTCGTGGGATCCGCTCGAAATGGCGCTGGGGGTCGCCGCGATCAACGCCCATTACAACCGCTTCGATCTGCAAGGCGAGATGGGCAACGGAGCCCAGGCGTTCGGGCGCGAAGCCGGGCGGGTGGTGGTGGTCGGGGCCTTTCCCGGCCTGTCCGAAATGCTGCCCAATCCCCAGGTGATCGAAAACGATCCCCGCCCCGGCGAATATCCCACCATCGCGATGGATACCTTGTTGCCCGGCTGCGCGGCGGCGGTAGTTGCCTCCTCCACCCTGGTCAACCGCAACCTGCCCCGCATCCTGCGGCTGGCGCAAGGCTCGCGGATCGCCCTGGTCGGGCCGGTGACGCCGCTGACCCCCCGGCTGCACGCCTATGGAGTCGAAATCCTGGGCGGTCTGGTGATCCGCGATCCCAAAGGCTTGGGCGAGGCGATCCGCGCCGGGGCTCTTCCGCGCGAATTCGGCCGTTTCGGCCAGTACCTGCATCTGCGCCGCGAGGATGCGGCCCCGGCCCGGCCGTGCCGCTTCCGCGCCTCCCGCCGCAACGGTTAGGACCGAGAGCCGCTATGGACAAGCTCGATTCCTATGCTGCCCTGACCGATCGGGACGAACCGCGTCGCGCCCCTCTGCCCGCCGACAAAAGAATCGGGGCGGTGTTCGAACCGGTCAAAGCCCCCTGGGTCCGCCCCGGCGTGGTGATCCACGATCCCGCAATCCCGGTCGATGGCTTGTTGGCCGAGTTCGCCCTGCGTCTGCGTGAGCGGGGCTTCAACGTCACCGGCACGGTCCAGCGCAACAATACCGGTGGGGCCGAAATGGGCCAGGGCTGCGCCGAGCGGATCGAGTTCTTCGAGGTCGCCACCGGCCGCGTCGTCGAAATCGACCGCGCCGACGCCACCTTCTACCTGCGCAAGGCAATGCGCGAAGACGCCGATTTGTTGGTGATCAGCCGGTTCCAGGCGTTTCAATCGGCCTCGAAAAGTGTGCGGGCCACCATCGGCGAAGGGGCCTCGCAGGGGATGCCGGTGCTGACCTCGATTGCCGGGCGTTGCGTCCAGAAATGGCTGGGCGCGCTGCCCGGCCATGCCGGGTCGATGATCGCCCCCGATCTCGCCGCTTTGTGGCGCTGGTGGGGACCGGACCGGCTGTACCAGGATCTGGTGCTAGGCGTCGCCGACGACGAAGTCCGTTCCATCGCCTGCGGCGCACGCTGGATCATGGTCGAGGGTCCGCATGGCAGCGGACTGGCCTATCTACCCCGCTCGCCCAAGGATCTGCTGCCCCGCCTCGCCAGCTTGCAGCGCCAGGGATTGCGCCGTCTCGCCGATCTGTCGCGCTCGTGGGACCCGACCGAAATGGCCTTGGGCATCGCCGCGATCAACGCCCATTACAATCGCCGCGACCTCGATCTGCGCCCCGGCAACGGGGTCCAATCGTTGCCTCACACCCCCGGACGGGTGGTGGTGATCGGGGCTTTTCCCGGCCTGTCCGGCATCTTGCCCAATTCCGCCGTGATCGAGACCGACCCCCGCCCCGGCGAGTTCCCCCCGGTGGCGATGGATACGCTGCTGCCCGGCTGCGGCGGCGCGGTGGTCAATTCGTCGGCGCTGGTCAACCGCTCGCTGCCCCGGATTCTCCGCTTGGCCGAAGCCGCGCCGCTGGCCCTGATCGGCCCCTCGACCCCGCTGACACCGCGCTTGTTCAGCTATGGCATCACCGTACTCGGCGGGCTGATCGTCCACGACCCCAAAGGTCTGGCCGCCGCGATTCGCGCCGGGGCCTTGCCCCGCGAATTTACCCGTTTCGGAAAATACAACCACCTTAAGGCCAAAGGATGACGCGGGGCCTCAATCAATCCTTTGGTTATACCCACAAGCATTCTTCGCTCATTGGAATTGACGAAACGCAGCCGCCTCTTCACACTCATCTGATCGTCTTGAACGGATTCTGTTCAAGATTTTGGGTTCTGAGCAATTCAGACACCGGATTACGGCCTGAGCCGGATCAGACATCGTTTCCCGAAGGGGCGAATCCATATCGCCCGCCTCGGAAACTGCCGTTCCGGACACTGCCATGATCCCAGCCCAACCCCACCTCAAAGCGGCCTTTTCCACCAACAGCCTCGCCTGGGTCGATGCGGATTTTGTCCGCGCCCGCCATCTGGTGTTTTACGACGTCACCCCGACGCGAGCCGACTTCCTGGACGCCCCGGAATTTCGCCCGGTCGCATCGGGGATCGGTGACTCGCGGCCCGCCGCAGGCGGCTGCCCGGTTGGAGCCGAGCCGACCCATCTTGGCGGATCGGTCGCGGCGCGATTGGCCTGCCTTGAGGGATGCGGCGTCTTGTTCACCACCGCACTTAGCGACCACACCGCGTTGCGGATGACCCGCGAGGGCACCTTCCCCGTCGTGATCGAACGCCGCCGCGCCATCGACGACGTGATCGCCCGTCTTCAGGTGCTGATGACGCGAGACCCGCCGCTGTGGATGTGCCGCCTGCTCCGCTATGGCCGCCCGCCGCAGGGGCGCACCGCCCTGATGAGTTCCGCCCATGACGCCTTTTGACGATTCGCCGCCGATGGCTTCGACCACCCACCCAGCAGACGCCCTGGTCCTAACCGGCGTCCACGTCCGCCGGGGCGATAGCGCGGTGTTGCATGGGATCGATCTCGCCTTTCCCGCCGGGCGGATTACCGCGATCGTCGGCCGTTCCGGCGTCGGCAAGAGTACCCTGATCGCCACCCTGAACGGCCTGATCCGCCCCGAAGCGGGAACGATTGCGGTGCCGAACGTCGGACGGCTCGATGATCCCGGACCTTTGCGCGAACACCGGCGGCGCACCGCGACGATTTTTCAGGACCATGCCCTGATCGACCGCTTGAGCGCGCTCGATAACGTCCTGCTCGGTCTGGCCGATCAGCGCCATCCGCTGTCGCTGCTACCCTGGCCCGAGGAGTTCCGCCGCCGCGCCGCCCAGGCGCTGGACGAGGTCGGCCTGCTGCACCGGGCCAATGCCCGCACCTCGACCTTAAGCGGCGGCGAGCGGCAGCGGGTCGGCGTTGCCCGCGCCCTGGTCCGCCGCCCCAATCTTCTGCTGGGCGACGAGCCGTTCGCCTCGGTCGATCCGACGCTGGTGCGGCAGATGAGCGCCGAGTTCCGCTCGCTGGTCGCCCGCAACGGCCTGACCGTGGTGCTGGTGCTGCACCAGCTTGAAACCGCCCGTCTGCTGGCCGACCGCATCGTCGGATTGGTCGAGGGACGGGTCGGCTTTGTCGGGCCACCCGACCAGTTCAATGCCGAAGCCGAAGCCCGGATTTTCCCGTCTCCTGTTCTTGCCGTCCCAACAGAATAAGGTCTGACCGATGTTCGCACCCTTCAAACGCGCCGGATTGCTGGCCGCCCTGTTGCTGTCCACCTTGCTGGCCCCGGCCTATGCCGCCGACCGCCCGGAAAAGCTGGTGATCGGGCTGTTGCCCGGCGAATCCGCCCCCACGGTGATGCGCCTCAACGAACCGCTGCGGGCCTATCTCGAACACAAACTGGGCCTGCCGGTCGAGTTGGTGGTGGGGGCCAATTACGCCGCCACCGGCGAAGCCCTGCGCTTTGGCCGATTGGACATCGCCTATCTGGGACCGGTGACCTACATCCTTCAGAGCCGCCGCGCCCCGCTCGAGCCGTTCGCCCGCCCCTCGCACGAAATCGTCGGCCCGACCTTCCAGGCGGTGGTGATCGTCCCCGCCGACAGCCCGGCGCAAAGTCTGGCCGACCTGAAGGGCAAGGACGTCGCCTTTGGCGATCCGGCCTCGACCTCGGGCACCTGGGTGCCGCGCTACATGCTGGCCGAAGCCGGTCTGGTCTCGGATCGCGATTATTCACTGCGGGTGCTGGGCGCGCATGATGCCGTCGCCCTGGCGGTGGTCAATCACAAGGCCGATGCCGGTGGGCTGTCGATGCCGATCTACAAGCGGCTGCTGAAGGAAGGCAAGATCGATTCCAAGGCGGTCCGCGTCCTGGCCGAATCTCCGGCGATCCCGGAATATATGTGGACCTTCCGTCCCGGCCTGGACCCCGCCTTCAAGGAGGAAATCCGCAAGGCCTTCATCAGCGTCACCGATCCCGAGGCGTTGAAGGTGTTCCGCGCCGAATCCTTCATCCCTTGCGTCGATTCCGATGTTGATCGGGTGCGGAACTGGATCGCCGCAATCAGCAAGGACCGTCCCGATTCGACCGAGATCGTGAAGTAATCAGAAACGCGGCTGACCCGGGCCAATCCTGGCCCGGGTTAATGGCGATAGGTCAGCACCGCGTTGCGGCGGTCAACGAAGTGGGTGCAGATTTCAGCGGCCAGATCGTCCGACAGCGGCACCCCATAGCGGCGGGCCTGCTCGATCAGGGCCTCGCCTTCCAGCGATTGCAGCGCCGCCAGTCCGGCCGAAGCCAGGGCCAGAACCCGCTGGCGCGACGGCCCGGCCGCAATCCGTTCCAGCCACAGATCGCGGGGGCGGCCGGGAACGTACACCTCCTCCTGCGGAAGTGCCTCGCCGGTAACGGTCGCGACGGCCATCGCCATCGCAATGTCGGCGAGGATCAGGTGGAAGGTCTGATTCCGGGTCAGTTTCGCGTCCATGTCGCCTCGTCACAGCCAGGAGATCAGGGGGGTGGGATCGTCGGAGACAGAGAGCGGCGGCGGCTCGCGCGAGGGCGTGCCGAGATAGAGGAAGCCGACGATCCGCTCGGCCTCGCCCAGCCCCAGTTCGGTGTGAAAACCGCGATCGTGCATCAGCCAGCCCGAGCGCCACACGCCCCCGAAGCCCAACCCCCGCGCCGCCATCTGCATTGCCATCACGGTACAGCCCGCCGACAGGATCTGGTCGAATTCGGGAACGTGTTCGTTAGGCTTGGGCGAGGCCACCACAATCACCACCATCGGCGCCCGCAGCGGCATCCGCGGTGCCCGCTCGATCACCGCATCGGGCTGACCGGCGGCGATTGCGGCCCGCTGCATCGAAGCCCCCAACCGCTCCAGCCCCTCCCCCTCGGCAACCAGGAAGCGATAGGGGCGCAGATGCTGGAAATCCGGCACCCTGAGTGCTGCGCGAAAGATCAGGTCGAGCGCCTCGCCGGTTGGCGCAGGCGCGGTCAGGGCATGGCACGAGCGCCGGTTCAGCAGCAGGGATAGGGCTTCGGTCATGTCCAGGGCTCCAGCGCTTCGTCGATCCGCTCGCCCCGGCGCAGGCGCTCGCGGATATCCATCAATCCGGCATCGACCCGTTCCAGCGCGAGCAGGTTGGCCCGCTCTGCCGCCGAGGTCGTGATGATTTCGGCGATGCCGCCATGGCGGATCACCAGCCGCCGCCCGCCGCGCAGGGCCAGCAGCGGATCGTGGGTCGAGATCAGGACGATCTTGTCCTCGGCGACCAGCAGATCAAGGGCGCGGCTGCGATCGACCCCGGCATTCTCGATCTCGTCGATCAGCACCACCGGCGAGGCACTCAGCAACGCCGCGTCGGCGATCATCAGCGCCCGGGTCTGGCCGCCCGACAATTGGGTCACCGACACCGTCGGGGCAAAGGTCTCGCCGGTCAAAGCGTTGGCGGTGGCGATCACCCGCTCGGCCACCACGTCCGCATCGGCGACCTGACGGCAGCTTGCATGCATCGCGACGAACTCGGCGACGGTCAGATCGACGACGAAATTCATCGTCTGGGACAATTGGGCGACCAGCTTGCGCTCGGGCGCAAAGCGGCTGCCCGGCGGCGGCGGGGCGGCGTTGATCAGAATCCGCCGTCCGGTCGGGGTGTCGCCCTGGGCCAGACATTCGATATCGGCGAGCAGGCGGCTTTTGCCCGACCCGGTGGGGCCGACGATACAGACGATTTCTCCGGCGCGGATCGTCAGCTCGACCGCCTCGGCCCGGCCCAACTTGTCGCGGCCGCCCAGGATCGTCAAAGCCTGCACCGGCTCTGGTCCCGCCTGCCGGTCTTCCTGCTGCAAGCGGCGGACATGGTCGAGAATCTGCGACCGGGTCATCCCAAGATCGGCCAGCGTCTCCTCGCCCAGCCCGTCCAGCCACGCCTCCAGCCCGATCTGGTCCGGCCGAGGCACCGGAAAGGTGGCGAGGAACGCCCCCACCCGAGGATGGGCACGGATCAGCGCCCCCAGGCTGACCGCGCTCATCGCTGGTCCTCGAAGCACATCGTCTTGACGTTGCCGCGATGGTGGGTCTCCCCGATCGCGGTTTCGCCGACGCAATAGGGACAGACCGCCGACGGCATCGAAAAGCGCAGCCGCCGCCCCTCCAACCCGTCGATCGCGTCGGCATGGCGCAGGTGAAAGGCGATCTCGGTCGCGCCCTGGCCGGTGATGCCGTTGCAGAACACCACCGGCGCACGCGGATTGGCGAGGCGGACGTTATAGGCGTACACCTCGCGCTCGGCCTGACTGACGATGTCGCCCTTGGTGATGACGACCAGATCGGCCAGACGCAGCATCGGCCCGATCTTCTTTGGCGTATGGATTCCCGCCAGCGCATCGACGACGCACACCGCCAGCACCCCTTCGATATGGGGCGAGCAGCGGTTGCACAGACCGGCGCTTTCGCTGACCAGCAGGTCAAGCCCCTGCCGCTGTCCCCACTCCAAGCAGGCTTCGATGTTGGTGACGAAGAAATGGTCGGGGCACAGCCCACCCGACAGCCCGACCGAAACCGGAATACCGCGCCGGGCATAGGCTTTATCGTCCTCGGTCGAGAGCGAATCGAACTTGGCGACGCCGACCTTCTGCCCCTCGGCGGCGAGCAGATCGAGCACGCGGAGAATCACCGAGGTCTTGCCGACCGACGGCGACCCGGCGACGGTGACCAGCCGGGGCCGCGCCATCACCCGCCCCACGAGTCGAAGAACAGTCGGCCGGCATGCCGGGTCCGCTCGGCCATGTCGTGGGCGCGGACGTGATCCCAGCCCAGCCATTTCAGCCGGGCCTGAGCGGGAAAAGCCGCCTGGGCCGCCGCGCCCCCGACCGGGGGATAGCAATTGCGCGCCAGCACCCGCCCCAAGGTCGGCCCGCTCAGACACTCGAAGACGGGCTGTAACCGCACGCGCCGCTCGGGCCGCGACATCGTGCCGATCGGCATCGCCCATGCCCCGTCCTCGGGCCACACCACCGCGACCCGGTCGCGCCGGGGCGACATCTCGGCCTGCATCCATGGCAACACCGTCACCGCCGCTCCGTCGGGATGGCCCGACCCGGCGATCTTGGCACTGACGACGTTGTGGCGCAGCGCCTTGACGCTGGCGGCGAAGGCGCGAATCCCCTCGGCCCCAAATTGCTCGAACAATCCGAGCAACAAAAACTGGTTGTAATCGGTGAAGGGAACCCGGTCGTTGGGCCGCCAGCCGCCGAACACGACGTCGCCACGATAAAGCGGCCCCAGCAGGTCGCTCCAACAGCGGGGCGGGGGGCGGTCGCCCAACCGGCGCCGATCGACCAGGAACACCAGCAAAAAGACCGCGAACACCGAGAAGCATCCCAGCGGATCAATCAGCCCGGCCTCGGCACAGGCGGGATGCAACTCGGCCGGAGGACAGGCCCCACCGGGATAGGTGGCGAGAAGATGGGCGGACAGGGCATCAGGCGCCCACGAGGTGATTACCATCCCCGGCAGATCGTCGGCAGAGCCAAGCGCCAGCATCTCGTCGAACGGCGCGTCCCACGCCCCGCCCATCAGAACCGACCAAGCCAGATCGTGGCCACGCAGGGCGCGCTCCAGTTCGGCCCGGACCGGCCGCCGCAACGGCATCGGCACCCGGCCCAGCAGATCCCACCGTCCCGGTCCCGACATCGACGCATCCCGTTCCGTTGCGCGCCACGTCGCTGTTTCGGGCTCTCCGGCGCGCAAAGTCCTGCTTTGGAACATTGTTCCCTCGCGGTCAACTCCAGAACATGCTCAAGGTTTCCGTCGATAGAAAGCCAATGTCAATGTTATTTTCAAAAACGGTTTGAAATATTAACCCAAAGCGGCTAAACATAAAAATGAATGAACGGCATTTTTACATTGGCGTACAGTTTTAGGTCGTTTCGTACATTTCCGTATTTTCCCTCCCTGTCGAAGAGGCGACGATGACGCTGCGGCTGAGAACGCCAACCGATCCCGAGCGGACCCGCATCTTGTATCTGGCCCGCTATGCCCCCGACGATCCGGTCTATGAGATGAAGGCCGAGGGAATCGCCTCGGGTTATTCCGAATACCACTTCAATCTTTTCAAAGAGTTGCAAGGAATCGGCTATCGCGTCGCCTCCAGCTCGAAGCCGTATGCCGCGTGGCTGGCCGGGGGCAATGTCGATTACGTGTTTTCGCTCTTGAACCGGATGCCGATCCGCAATCCCGAAATCTTCGTCTCCAGCCTGTGCGAATATCAGCGCCTGCCTTACCTGGGGGCGCCGCCGAACATCCGCGCTTTGGCCGAGGACAAATACTTAAGTAAACTTACGTTTAAATCGCTTGGTCTTCCCGTCGCCGCCGGAGCGGCCTATGCCGTGGGGGCTCCACTTGACCCGCCCGACTTTGCCGGACCGTATTTCGTCAAGGACCGCTTTGGCGCGGCGTCGGAGGGCATTACCCCCGACAGCCTGCAAGAAACCTGGGAGGGAGCGGCGGCAATCGTCCGACGCCTGCACGCCGAGGGCCGCGAGGCGCTGGTCGAGGAATATTGCCCCGGTCTCGACGTCACTGTCCCGGTGATCGGGCACGAGCCTTACCTGATCCTCGGCCATGTCGCCCCCCAATCGGACCAGATCGGCCACATCCTGACCGAGGATTTGAAGCTCGATGACCATCTCGGCAATTGCTTGATTGATGTCGGCGCGACCGCCGCCCCGATCGCCGACGACGTCGCCCGGCTGTGGCGGGGATTGGGGCCGATCGACTATTTCCGGGTCGATTACCGCTGGGATCCCGAGACCGGGCGGCGGACGGTGTTGGAGATCAACATCTGCTGCTATTTCGGGCGTCAGGGCGCGCTGGCGCTGGCGGGATCGCGCTGGGGCTTTTCCCGCCGCGACCTGCTGGCCCATGTCGTCGAATACAGTCTGGCCCGTCAGGTCTCGTTCCGCGACCAGTACCGCTGGATCGTTTAAACTCGTCCGGCCCGGAGGTCCGCCGCCGGGAGGATGAGCATACATCAATGCCCCCACCGCCCCGGCGGATGGGGGCGGAGCACGGCCTGAGCCGGTTTCCAAATTCCCGTCCGCGTGATGCCGTCGCGCGGGGGAGTCTTGACCGGATTTGTGTGCATCGTGCCCTTTTCTCCGTTTCCGACCGACACCTTTCTCGATCGTGTGCGTCCGCCCTGGCGGCTGGGCGTGCTGGGCGCGATTGTCGCGCTGCATGCCGGAGCGGTTGTCGCGCTTCAGGCCTCGCTGTCCGACCGCCCCGCCGCGCCGGTGACGGTGGCGCCGATGCTGATCGCCAATCTTGCCCCCGCCGCTGCGGTGGACCAGCCCGCGCCGGTGCCCCAGAAGCCGCCGCCCCAGCCGGTTCCGCCCGCACCAAAGCCAAAACCGAAGCCGAAGCCGGACACGCCCCGCCCGGTCCCGGCCCGTCCGGCGGCGACCGTCGAACCGGCGCGTCCCACGGATTCGGCTGTTGCCGCCACCGCGCCAGCCTCTCCTGCCGCCGAACCCTCCGCCCCTGCCGAAGCGGGAGAGCGCCCGCCGCCGCCGCCCGTGCGGCAACCGGCGGCGATCTCGTGCCGGGTTCCCCCCTATCCCGCCGAGGCCCGCCGCCTCGGCCAAACCGGAACCGTGCTGCTGGGGCTGCTGATCGACGAGACCGGGACGGTGACCGACCGGCGGGTCGAGCGGACCAGCGGATCGGACGCGCTGGATGCCGCCGCGCTGACCGCGCTATCGAGCTGCCGCTTTTCGCCGGGAACGGTCGATGGCCGCCCCCATGCCGCCTGGGCCCGGCTGCGCTATGTCTGGAAATTGAATTAGGAGACCTCCCTTGCCAAGCTCCCCGCCCCTTTCTTTCAGCCAGTTCGACCTGCTGCACCTGTGGACGCAAGGCGATGCCGTCACCCAGACCACCGTGCTGATCCTGGCCGCGATGTCAGTTACGACGTGGTATGTCGTCGTGGTCCGCGAAATCGTGCTGCTCCGCCTGCTGCGCCAGGGTCGCGCCGCCGAAACCGCCGTCACCGGAAACGCGGCACCGAACGCGATTTTGTCCGCCCTGACGTCGGGCGGTCCGTTCCACGATCTCGCCCAAACCGGGCTGGCCGCCTTGGAGCGTCACCGCGAGGGACTGAGCGGAACCATCGACCGCAATAGCTGGCTGTCGCTGTCCTTGTCCCGCGCGGTGGGGCGGGTCACCGCCCGCTTGGGCGACGGATTGCCGCAATTGGCCACGATCGCCTCGACCGCTCCGTTCGTCGGATTGTTCGGAACGGTGTGGAGCATCCACCACGCCTTGACCGAAATCGGCGTGTCGGGGCAGGCCTCGATCGAGCGGGTGGCCGGCCCGGTCGGCGAATCGCTGGTGATGACCGCGCTGGGCTTGGCCGTCGCCGTTCCCGCCGTGCTGGCGCACAATTGGCTGGTCCGCCGCCAGAAAAGCGCCATCGAGATGGTGCGGGGATTCGGAACCGACCTCCACGCCCTTTTGCTGGAGCAATCATGAGCGGCCTGTTCCCCGATGGCGGCGAGGCCGATCCCAAACCGCTGGCGCTGATCAACACGACGCCGCTGGTCGATGTGATGCTGGTGTTGCTGATCATCTTCCTGATTACCGTGCCGGTGGTGACGGCCTCGGTCCCGGTTCGGCTGCCGCAGCAGAGCGCCGTGCCCGCCGCGTCCGAGCCCAACACGGTCACGGTGACGGTCACCCAAAGCGGCGCGCTGTTCTGGAACGAGACCCCCCTGGCCGACGAATCCGCCCTGCTCGCCCGTCTGAGTGAAGCGGCGCGACAAAGCCCCCCGCCGCTGGTCCGGTTACGCGGCGACGGCGATGCCGCCTATGCCGCGGTGGCCCGCGTCGTCACGGCCTGTCGGGCGGCCGGACTGACCCGGCTCGGCTTCCTGACCGATCCGCAATCCCCCGACGCCGCCACGGAGCGCTGAGATGAGCGACGACAACGCCCCCGAGGCGGTGATCGAAATCAACACCACCCCGCTGATCGATGTGTTGCTGGTGCTGCTGATCATGCTGATCGTCACCATTCCGGCCCATACCCATATCGTCGATCTGGCTCTTCCAACCCAGGGAGAAACGGCGACACGGCCGGTCGCCACCGTCACCATCAGCATCGACGATTCAGGCGCGATACGCTGGAACGGCGAACAGTTGGACGGAGCCGACGCGCTGGACCAACGGCTTGCCGTCGCGGCAACCCAGATGCCGAAGCCGGACATCGTCCTGCGGCCCCACGCCAAGACCGCCTATCGCCACGTCGTCGCGGCAATGAACGCGGTCCGTCGCCACCAGATCGACTCGTTCACCCTGCCTTGATCCAATCACCCAATACGGTATAAATTAGATACAATATATATACAATACGGGTTATTACGTGACAAATCATTGACACCAACTATCACCAGATGCACCATGCGCAATAATTAATATAGATGAAATGTACGCATTCGTACTTTTCGGTCCATTTCTGAATTCATTGACATGAAATGGACGGAGCAAGGCCTGAGCCTATCTTCACTCTTCTTGCGCCAAATCGCGCAGATCATTGAAATAGGATCGACCAATGCTCCGACGCTGTCTCGCCCCGTCCGCCCCGGCCTCCGCCCGACTGTTCGCCGGACCGCCCGTCCTCTGCGCGCTGTTGGTGTTCGCCCCTCCGGTCTGGGCCGCCGACAGCGAGCAAGAGAGCGGCAAAGAGGATGGCGTTCCGACCGTCGTCGTCAGCGACAGCGCGGGCAAGCATACCGGCAGCACCGCCGAGGGTTACCGGGTCACCGATTTCACCATCGGTCCGCTTGGTCCCCGCCCGGCGCTCGATACCCCGTTCCAGACCCAGACCATCCCCCAGGATCTGATCCGCAATCAGGCGGTCACCGACAATGCGGAATTGCTGAAATACCTGCCTTCGACCCAGATCGAGTATCGCGGCGGGTCGGAAGTGGGCCGTCCGCAAAGCCGGGGGTTCGAAGCCGATTTGCTGGGCAACACCCGAATCGACGGCTTCGCGGTGCAATCGCACATTCCCCAACCGATCGAGATGACCGACCATCTCGACGTGCTGAACGGCCTGTCCGGGGCGTTCTATGGGCCGATGAATCCGGCGGGCGTGTTCAATTATGTGCTGAAGCGGCCGACAGAGCACTTCGTCAACGATGTCGGACTCGCCTATCAATCCGATGGCAATGTCACCGAACGGGCCGATCTGGGCGGGCGGGTCGGGCCGGACCGGATGTTCGGCTATCGCCTTAATCTCAGTCACACCGATGGCGAGACCGCGTCCGAAACCGCCAACCTCCGCCGCGAGGTGGCCAGCCTCGCCGTCGATGCCCGGGTGACGTCATCGACCCTGATCGAGGCCAACGCCGCCCGCTATATCTATGACCGGACCGGCAGTCCGGGATCGTTCGCCGTCGCCACCGGGATCAATGCCAGGGTTCCCGACGCCAGCAAAATCGACCCGAGGGGCTATGGCTATGACTGGGCCGGGGTCGAAACCACCATCGATTATTACGGCGGCAAGATTACCCAGGCGCTCAATCAGGATTGGTCGGTGACCGGCGGCCTGATGCGCCAGAACGTCACCCGGATCATGCGCAGCACCAGCAACAAAATGTCCACCTCGGGCAATGCCTATCAGGTCCAGGTGTCCGAGGCGTTCGCCCATTGGGAGCTGACCTCGAACCAGCTTTATCTGAACGGCAAGGTCGAAACCGGTCCGCTGAAGCACGAACTGACCTTTGGCACCAACGGCTATATCAACCCCAATTTTTCCGCCTACAACACCGCCGCCACCAGCCGGACCACCGCCTATAGCTGCATCATCACCGAGACATCTTGTTCGGCCAGCGCACTCAAATGGAAAACCGACGGCGGGTTCTACCGCACCGGTTTGGAAGATAGCTATCAGACCGCGATTATCGGCGACACGATCACCATCAACGACCAATGGTCGGTGATGGGCGTGTTCAGCAATGGCTGGATTTCGTCGGACAGCGCGACGCCGGGCAAAAGTATTTCGGTCGATAACGCTCAATCCTACACCGCCGGGCTGATCTACAAGCCGCGCCACAATATGAGCCTCTATGCCAATCATGGGTCGAGCGTCTTGCCGGGCGAACGGGCGTCGAGCAGCGGCGTCGCCAATCCCAACGAACCGATGTCGCCCTATCGCAGCACCCAATGGGAAGTCGGTTACAAGGTGGAGTTGGCCGATATCGACCTCAACACCGCTTTGTTCCACATCACCCGGCCGACCGCCTATGCCGGGGACGACAACGTCTATCGGGTCCAGGGCGAACAGCGCAATCGCGGTATCGAGCTGATGGCAAAGGGCAAGGTCACCGACCAGATCACCGTGTTCGGCGGCGTCACCTGGCTGGACAGCGAGGTGACGAAGACCGACACCGCCCTGACCGAGGGCAAGCAGGCCATCGGCGTCCCCGAATGGCAGGCCAACCTGCTGACCGAATACGCCTTCTCCGAGGCCTTCCTGCCCGGAATCACCAGCAGCCTTAACCTGCATTACACCGGCGAACGCGCCGCCAATGCCTATAACACCGCCTGGGCGGACGGCTTCACCACGGTCGATCTCGGCATCCGCTATAGCGGCGAGGTGATCGGCCGCGCCATCACCGCCAACCTCAAGGTCAACAACCTGTTCGACGAACGCTATTGGGCTTCGGTGTTCCCCAGCAACATCGCAGGCGATTCGACCAGTTCGGGCTCGACGGTGTTCATCGGCGAACCCCGGACCGTCAAAGCCTCGATGACGATGAGCTTCTGATCCATTGCCGCCCGGTCTTGGGTTTGTTCGAAGACCGGGCGGCCGTTCCATCCTTTGACCGCAAGAGGCCACCCCCATGCGCCGCCCAGCCCGCCCCCTGTTCTTTCTGCTGCTACTCGCGGCGATCCTGGTCCCGCCGGGGCCGTCCGCCACCGCCCGCGAGATCACCGACATGGCCGGGCGGACCGTCACCGTGCCCGACCAGATCCACCGCATCCATGTCCTGTCGCACTCGCTCTCGCTGGTAACGGTGATGGCCCCGGAAACGCTGGTTGCCCTTCCCTTTCCCTTCAAGCACAACCCGGCGGCGGATCGCTTCCTGCCCGCCCGCTTCGCCACCTTGCCGCAGATCGACAACGGTCTGGAGGCGGTCAAGGCGCTGGAGGCCGACATCGTGCTGGGCTGGCCCACCCCGGCCTTCATCCGCGACCGCGTCCCCCAATTCGACCGGATCGGCCTGCCCTCGGTGCTGGTCGATGTCGATCGGCTGCACTCCTATCCGGCCACCTTCCGCTTTCTCGGCCAGTTGCTCGGCCGGACCGAGCGGGGCGAGGCGCTGGCCTCGGGTCTGGAAGAGTCGATGGCCCGGCTGGAGCGGATCGTCGCGACGATTCCGTCCGACCGCCGGGTCCGGGTCTATTACGCCGAAAGCATCGACGGACTGACCACCCAGTGTGACAGTTCGGATCGCAGCGACGTGATCCGCCGCGCCGGGGCGGTCAATGCGATGGTCTGCGTCAACCCGCCCACCGCCGCCGACAACACCCCGATCGCGCTGGAAACCCTGATCGCGGCCGATCCCGACGTGATCGTCACCCGCTTCGCCGAAACCCGCCCCCGCATCCTGGCCGATCCGCGCTGGCAGACGCTGCGGGCGGTGCGTGAGGGCCGGGTTCTTGCCGTCCCCGCCTTGCCGTTCAATTGGTTCGACCGTCCGCCGTCGTTCATGCGGGCGATTGGCGCGCACTGGCTGACGGCCAAGCTGTATCCCGACCTCTATTCCCAGGATCTCGCGGCGGAGACCCGCGCCTTCTTCCGCCTGTTCTTCGGCATCGCGTTGACCGAAGCCGATCTTGCCACCCTGATCGGGGCACCGTAACGCGATGAGCGGCCCGGCGGAGCGCGCCTTAGCGATGATGCCGTCCCGTGCCACGCTCGGTCGGCCGGGCTGGCCGGTGGTGCTGGCGGGCGTGCTGGGGCTGGTGGTGGTGATCGATCTGTCGATCGGCCCGTTCCCGGTGCGGCCGGGCGAGATCGTCCGCTTTTTCCTGGCCTGGGCCGGATTGGACACGATGGCGGACGAGCGATTCCGCACCCTGCACACCATCCTGATCGAATTGCGCCTGCCCCGGGTTCTCACCGCGATCCTGGTCGGAATGGCGCTGGCCAGTTCCGGCGCGTCATTCCAGGCGGTGTTCCGCAATCCGCTGGTCTCGCCCGGCCTGCTGGGAGTGTTGGGCGGCGCGGCGTTCGGCGGCGCGTTGGCGATGGTGCTGGACGGGTCGCGCCTGCTGGTCGAAACCCTCTCGTTCGCGATGGGGCTGGCGGCGGTGGCGGTCGGCGTCGCGATTGGAACGATGTTCGCCAGTGCCTCGATGATCACCCTGGTTCTGGGCGGGCTGATCAGCAGCGCCCTGTTCGCCGCCTTGCTGTCGATGATCAAATATGTCGCCGATCCGCTCAACCAATTGCCGTCGATTGTCTATTGGCTGATGGGCAATCTGGGACAGGCCGATCTGGGCCGGATCGGTTGGTCCGCTTTGCCTATCCTGGCCGGTGTCGGGGTGCTGACACTGTGCGGCCGCGCCATCGACGCGCTGTCGATGGGCGACGACGAAGCCCGCGCGATCGGCATCCCGGTCACGCTGCTGCGCTATGGACTGATCGCCGTCGCCACCCTGATCTCGGCGCTGACGGTATCGCTGGCCGGGATGATCGGTTGGGTCGGGCTGATCGTGCCCCATTTCGCCCGGCTGCTGCTGGGGCCGGGCAATGCCCGCCTGATCCCCGCCAGCGCGATTTTGGGGGCGGCGTTCATGGTCGCCGCCGACATCGTGTCGCGCGGACTTTCCACCGTCGAGATTCCGATCGGCATCGTGACCGAGCTTCTCGGCATTCCCGCCTTTCTGATCGTGCTGCATCGGTCGCGCCGGGGGTGGGCATGAAGACCGCCGCGCCGCTGTTGCAGGGCAAGGATGTATGGTTTCACCGCAATGGCCGGGCGGTGTTGCAGGGGGCCGATCTCGGCCTTGGTCCGGGAGAACTGGTCTCGCTGCTGGGAGCCAATGGAGCGGGCAAGACTACCTTGCTCCGCCTGCTGCTTGGCTTCGAGCGCCCCAAGGCGGGCGAGGTCCGGCTGGGCCAAGCCGCTCTCCGCGATCTGTCGCGGCGCGCCATCGCCCGCGCCGTCGCCTATGTCCCCCAATCTCATGTCGCCCCGTTCCCCTATCGGGTCCGCGAGGTGATCGGATTGGGACGGCTGGCGGTGACCGGGCTGTTCCGCGCGCCTGGCCCAGCCGACCGCGACGCGGTCGCGGCGACGATGGCCCGGCTAGGCATCGCCCATCTCGCCGACCGCCCCTATACCGAGATTTCCGGCGGCGAGCGTCAGTTGGCCTTGATCGGCCGCGCCCTGGCCCAGGAGGCGGGCCTGCTGGTGATGGACGAGCCGCTGACCGGCCTTGATTACGGCAACCAGCTTCGCCTGCTCGACCGCCTTGCCGAGTTGGCCGAGTCCGGTCTGGGCATCCTGATGACGACCCACGCCCCCGATCTGGCGGCGATGGTCTCGACCCGGGTGGCGGTGCTGATCAACGGTCGTATCGCCGCCGACGGCCCCCCCGAAACCGTCGTCACCGACGCGATGATCGAGCGACTTTATGGTGTGACGCCCAGGCGGACCCCGAAACGAGTCTTCGCACGTCCACGGCCATAGGGGCGAAAGCCCCCCGAATCGCCAGGGATCACCCCATGGCGGCGGCGGTCCAGTCGGCCAGGATCGCGGCGGCCGTCTCGGGCGGGGTGGGCGGACGCGGCGGCGGGCAAGGCGTGCGGTCGAAGCGCGGTGCCGGAGCCGGTTGGGTGACGCCGCCCAACTCGACGAAGGTGCCGCGTGCCCGGTTGTGGGGATGGTCGGGGGCCTCGGACAGGGACAGCACCGGCGAGACGCAGGCATCGCTGCCTTCGAGCAAGGCGCACCATTCAGCCCGGCTCCGGGTCGCGAACACCGCCTCCAACCTCTCGCGCAAGAGCGGCCAGCGTGTCCGGTCGGAGCGGTCCAGGAAAGCAGGGTCGGTCAGCCCGGCCTTGTCCAGCAACAGGGCGTAGAACCGGTCTTCGATCGCCCCGAGCGCGATCCAGCCGTCGTCGGCGCAGCGATAGCAGCCATAATAGGGCGCACCGCCATCGAGCAGATTGTCGCCGCGCCGGTCGGTCCATTGCCCCATCGCCCGCAGGGTGTGGATCATGCTGGTCATCAGCGCGGCACCGTCGGTCATCGCCGCATCGACCACTTGGCCCCGGCCCGACCCGCGCGCCTCGACCAGCGCCGCCAGAAGGCCGACCGCCAGCAGCATCGCGCCGCCGCCGCCGTCGGCGACCAGATTGAGCGGCGGAACCGGTCGCCCGCCCGCCTCGCCGATCGCATGCAGCGCGCCCGACAGCGACAGATAATTGATGTCATGCCCGGCGGCGCTGGCCAGCGGTCCGGTCTGGCCCCAGCCGGTCATCCGGCCATAGACCAGCCGGGGATTGACCCCCAGGCAGACCTCCGGCCCCAGGCCGAGACGGTCCATCGCGCCGGGCCGCAGCCCCTCGATCACCGCGTCGGCGCGGGCGATCAGGGCCAGCGCCTGGGCGCGGTCCTCCGCCCGCTTGAGGTCGAGGGCGACGATTCGGCGGCTGCGGCCAAGGACATCGAGCGCGGGGTCGAACAGGTCCGAGGCCGGTTTGGCCGCGTCGTCGCGGGCGCGGTCGATCCGCACCATTTCGGCTCCCAGATCGGCCAGGATCATCGCCGCCATCGGTGCCGGTCCCAACGCAGCAAACTCGACGATCCGCACCCCGTGCAATGGACCCGCCATCGCGCCCTCCCCTTTAGTTCGACATCAGCACCGGAACCGTCATCTGTTCCAGCACGAAGCGGGTGCCGCGCCCGCGCTTCAGTGTCAGTCCCGCCGCGCCCTGCGCCCCCATCACCACCAGATCGGCCCCCAGATCGCACAGCCGCGACAACAGCATGTCCATCTTGCCGATATCCTCGCCGGCCAGACGCTCCCCTTTGGCGACGATGCCGTCGATCGCGAGGTGATCGAGGACATCGACCTGGGGCACCTCGAACAGACTGGACGCACCCTGGGGCGGCTGGGTGTAGAGCGACAGCACCGTCACCGATTGAGCCCGGCGCAGCAGCGGCTTGGCATCGTTCAGCGCCCGCACCGCCTCGCGCCCGGCGTTCCAGGCGATGGCGACGCGCTCGCCCACCGTGGCGAAGCTGCCCGCATGGGGGATCACCAGCACCGGGCGGCCGCAATGAAGGATGACATGTTCGACCAGCCGCGACGGCACGGCGCGATTGCCCGGCTCGGGCTGGCCCATCACCACCAGATCGGCGAAGCGGGCGCAGAACATCGTTTCGGACAGAACATGGCCCGGCTCGCCATGCGACAATTGCCACCAGCGCGCCGCGACCCCGGCTTCGGCGGCGCGGGCGCGAAAATTCGCCTCGCAGGCGGCGCGGGCGGCGGCCAAAGCGGGGCTGGCCTGATGGCTGACCGCGCTGGGGCGGTGGCTTTCGACCCGGGCGAACAGGCCGGTCAGCCGTCCGCCGTGCCGTTTCGTCAGATCGAGCGCAATCGCCAGCCGCACCGCCGCGCGCGGCGAATCGTCGATATGAACCAGAATGTCCTTCATGCCGTCCTCTCTTGTCTCGCGGTGGGGCGTCCGGATGTCGGTCAGGACGCGGCCCCCCGCCGGTCCTCGATGACGATCCCGTCGTTGGGGAGGCTGCCGGGGGCGTGGCGCGTCACCGCCGCGCGCAGGGTACAGACCGCCTGGAAGCTGGTCCGCACCGCCTCGTCCAGTCCCTCCCCCTCCCCCGCCGCCGCCGCACTCTCGATTGCCAGGGTCAGACGGTCGCCGTCTTCGCCGCGCTCGACCACCAGCCGCGCCCGCCCCAGTTCGGGATGGCGGGCGAGCACGGCGGCGATCTGGTGGGGATGAACGAACATCCCCTTGATCTTGGTGGTCTGGTCGGCCCGCCCCATCCAGCCCTTCAACCGCAGGTTGGTCCGGCCGCACGGCGACGGTCCGGCCAGCACCGCCGACAGGTCGCCGGTGGCAAACCGGACCAGCGGATAATCGCGGTTGATCGCGGTCACCACCACTTCGCCGACCTCGCCGTCGGGGACGGGATCGCCGGTGCCGGGACGGACGATTTCGACGATCACCCCTTCATCGACCACCAGCCCCTCGCGGGCGGCGGTCTCATAGGCGATCAGGCCGAGATCGGCGGTAGCGTAGCACTGGCTGGTCGCGATTCCGCGCGCCTCGAACCCCTGGCGCAGCGCGGCGGTCAGCGCCTCGCCCGACACGCAGGCCTTGGTCAGCGACGCAGAGTCGAGCCCCAGTTCGTCGGCGCGGTCGAGGATGATCTTGAGAAAGGACGGGGTTCCGGCATAGCCCGAGGGCCGCAGATCGGCGATGGCGCGGGCCTGCTGGTCGGTGTTGCCGGTTCCGGCGGGAAACACCGGGCAGCCCAGCGCGTGGGCACCGCTTTCGAACATCCGCCCGCCCGGGGTGAAATGGTAGGAAAAGGCGTTGTGGACCAACTCGCCTCGGCGGATTCCGGCGGCGAACAAAGCGCGGGCCAGCCGCCACCAATCGGCACCGCCGCCTTCGGGATCGTAGATCGGCCCCGGCGAGGCGAACACCCGGCGCAAGCCTCCGGTCGGCGTCGCGGTCAGCCCGGCGAAGGGAGGCTGCACCTGCTGGGCCTCGATCAGTTCGGATTTGCGGATCAGCGGCAGACAGGCCAGGGCGGCGCGGTCAACCACCGTCGCCGCGTCGAGCCCGGCCAGACGCGCGGCCAGACCGGGCGCGTGGGCCAGGCTTTTGGCCAGCAGCGCCGCCAGCGCGCCGAACTGAGCGGACTCCCGTTCGTCGGCGGAACGGGTTTCGAGGGAATCGTAGAATGCGCCCATGCCTCGTCCTTCCTCGTCATGCCCGGTGGGACCGATGGCGTCACAGCCAGCGTTTGCGGCGTTTGTAGGATTTGAGGTTCTTGAACGATTTCCGCTCGCGGTCGCCGCCCAGATAGAATTCCTTGACGTCCTCGTTGTCGGCGAGGTCGTCGCGGCTGCCGTCCAGCACGATCTTGCCCGATTCCATGATGTAGCCGAACTGGGCGATCTTCAGCGCCATCCGGGCGTTCTGCTCGACCAGCAGCATCGTGATCCCGGTTTCGGCGCACAGGGTTTCGATGATCGCGAAGGTTTCCTTGACCAGCAGCGGCGACAGCCCCATCGACGGCTCGTCCAGCAGGATCATCCGGGGCCGGGCCATCATCGCGCGCCCGATCGCCAGCATCTGCTGTTCGCCCCCGGACAGATACCCGGCCAGACCGGTGCGTTCCTTGAGCCGGGGGAAATAGTGAAAGACCTGTTCGATATCGGCGCGGATCGCGGCACCGCCGTCGCGGCGGGTGAACGCCCCCAGCCGCAGATTCTCGATCACCGTCATGTCCTCGATGATGCGGCGGCCCTCCATCACCTGGAAGATGCCGCGCCGGACGATCTCCTCCGGCGGGCGGTTGGCGATTTCCTCGCCCCGGAAGGTGATGCTGCCCCGGGTCACCCGGCCGTTCTCGGTGCCAAGCAGACCCGAAATCGCCTTCAACGTCGTCGATTTCCCCGCGCCGTTGGGACCGAGCAGGGTGACGATCCGTCCGGTGGGAACGTCGAGGCTGACCCCGCGCAGAACCAGGATCACATCGTCGTAGACCACCTCGATGTTATTGACCGACAACAGCGGCGTTTCGGTCGCCGTCTCGGTCCGTGCTGCGGCTGGTGCCATGTCGTTTCATCCCCGCGCGTTGGTCAAAGGAAAGGGGGAGACGACACCGCCGTCTCCCACCACCCGTCCGCTTACCAGCCCAGCCATTCCGGCCGACGGGGCAGTTCGGCGGTATAGACCGGATTCATCGCGATCGTGCCGCCCTTGGTCGCGGCCTGATAGACCTTGACTACGGTGGTACCGCGATGGTCGTCGGCAGCCCAGGCCGACGGCAGGCAGACGCCGTCCAGACCGGCGGGAACCCAGCCCTTTTTCTGGTACATCGCCTGCTTGATGTTGGGACCGGTGACGCCGCCCGGCATCTTGTCGGCCATCTCCATCGCTTCCTTCATGTAATAGACGGTACAGACGGCACGGACGTAATGGACCGGACGCGATTCGGCCCCACTGGGGTCGGAGACCTTCGATATCTCGCGCACCAACGCCATCCCCGGAGCCGGATCGGCCCAGGTCGCGGCGCCCACCACCCAGACCAGACCGTCGGCGGCATCGCCCGCCGTCTTCAGAGCCCCTTCGTCGGTGCCCCAGATGTTGGCGAGGAACTGGGTGTTGACCCCCACCGTCTCGCACGATTTCAGCAACGAGATCGTCGATCCGGCGGTGTTGGCGAGATAGGCATAATTGGCCCCCGATTGCTTGAGGCTGAGGCACTGGGCCTTGAAATCGCCCGGCTTCAGCGAATACTGAATCTCGTTCAGAACCTCGAAGCCCAGTTCCTTGGCATAGGCGCCGCAGGCCTGCTTGGGGGCGTTGGGATAGGGATGGTTGTCGCCCATATGGACGAATTTCGGCGTGCCGGTGCCGCCCTTTTTCTTCCAGTCGGCCGCCGCCCATTGCACCAGCCCCCGGCAGGCGTCGGAATAGCTGGGGCCATAGAAGAAGTTGTAGGGAGCCGCCTTGGCCGAGCCCTTGCCCTGCGGGTCGGTCAGGTGACCGGAATAAGACCCCGAGAAATAGGGAATCTGGTCCTTGGCGACCATCCCGCTTAAGGCTTCGGTGTCGCTGGTGCCCCACCCTTGCAGGGCGACCGCCTTGTCCGATCCGCCCGACAGTTTCTTGTAGGCGGCCATCGCGCGCGGCACTTCGTAGGCGTAATCGACCGTCTCGAATTCGATCGTCTTGCCGTTGATGCCGCCATGGGCGTTGATATAGCTCATCGCGTCGGCGATGCCTTGGGCATAGGGCTTGCCCACCGACGAGGTCGCCCCGGTCAGGTCGGCCAGATGGCCGACGACCAGACTGTCGGCGGCCAGCGCCGCGCCACCGGAAAAGCCGAGGAGGGCGAAGGCCGTCCCGGCGAACAGAGTCCGCGTCAACATCGTTGTTTCCTCCCGTTTTGTTGTCCAGAGCGGGGGGTGCTTCCCCATTTTGTCGCGTCGTCTTTTTGTTTTTATTGTTGTTCTTGTCCCGGCCTCAGTACGAGAAGGGATAAAGCTTCCAGTAGGATTTGATCGTCCGCCAACGGTGGACCAGACCGTCGGGCTCGAAGATCAGGAACAAGACGATGGCCAGTCCGATCGCGGCTTCCTTGATGTAGGCCAACGCCCCCGTCAGTCCCGGAACGTCGCCCACCACCTGCTTGATCAGGCTGACCGCGCCTTCGGTGACCTCGGGCAGCAGGACCATGAAGCAGGTGCCCATCAGCGTCCCTGTCACCGAGCCGAGCCCGCCGATGATGATCATCCCCAGGAACTGGATTGATTGCAGGATGGTGAAGCCCTCGGCCGAGACGTAGCCGAGATAGTGCCCGTACAGCGCCCCGCCGATTCCGGCGTAAAAGGACGAGATGCCGAACGACAAGATGCGGTATCGGGTCAGGTTGACCCCCATCACCTCGGCCGAGAGGTAATGGTCGCGCACCGCGACGAAGGCCCGGCCGTCGCGGGTCCGCAACAGGTTCGCGCCCAGAACAAACATCACCACCAGGAAGACCAGCACGACATAGAAATACTGGCGGTCGCCGCTCAACTCCCAGCCGAACAGCGAGGCAGGCGCGGCCATCGCCCCCGACGAGCCCCCGGTGAACCACGTCGCGCGGGCGAAGAAATCTTCCAGAATGTATTGCGAGGCAAAGGTGGCGATCGCGAGGTAAAGCCCCTTCAGACGTCCGGCCGGAATGCCGAACAGCAGCCCCAGCAGCGTCGTCATCAGCCCGGCCAGCGGAATCGCCAGCAGGACCGGGACGCCCACCGTGCTGTTGAGCCAGGCCGAGGCAAACGCGCCAAAGCCGAAAAAGGCGGCGTGACCGAGCGAGATCTGTCCGGTCGAGCCGACCAGGATGTTGAGCCCCAGCGCGGCGATCGCGAAAAAGCCGATCTGGATCATCAGCGTCAGCGGATAGGGGCCGAGCACCAGCGGAGCCGCCGCCGCCAGTACGATCGCGGCGATACAGAACCGGCGCGAGGCGGGCGTCAGGAACAGCGTGGTGTCCTCGCTATAGGAGGTCTTGAACTGACCACAGGGAACGAGACTGCTGCCGATCATCACACCCTCTCGATTCGCTTGGTGCCGAACAGGCCGTAGGGCTTGATCATCAAGATGATCACCAGCACGTAGAACGGCGCGACGGAGTACAGGTTGCCAAGGTGGAGGAACTGGCTGTCGGCATATTCGGCGAGGTTTTCCAGCAGGCCGATAATCAACCCGCCGACAATCGCGCCGACGATCGAATCGAGCCCGCCGACGATCACCGCCGGGAACACCTTGATGCCGAAGAAGGACAGCGCCGAGGACACCCCGTTGACCATGCCCACCACCACCCCGGCCAGGGCCGAGACCATCGCCGAGATCGCCCAGGCCAGGGCGAACACGCCCTTGACCGAGATGCCCAGGCTTTGCGCCACCTGCTGGTCAAAGGCGGTGGCCCGCATCGCCAGACCCATCCGCGAATATTTGAAGAACCAGGCGAAGGCGACCATGATCACCACCGAGACGACGAGGCTCATCAGATAAGCGGGCTGGACCGGCAGGCCGAACACATCGACCGACTTGACCGGAAACACCTCGGGGAAGGGTTGGGCCCAGGCTCCGAAGATCGCCTTCACCACCGCCTGGAAGAAGATCGACAGGCCGATGGTAACCATGATCACCGAGATCACCGGCTCGCCGATCAGCGGGCGCAGCACCACCATCTGCAAGACGATGCCGAACACCATCATGAACAGGAAGGTCAGCAGGAACGCGGCTGGAAACGGCAGTTCAAGGCTGGTAACCAGCCACCAGCAGGTCCAGGCCCCGATCAACAGGAATTCGCCCTGGGCGAAATTGACCACCTGGGTCGATTTGTAGATCAGAACGAAACACATCGCGACGACGCCATACAGCGCGCCGACGATCAGGCCGTTCAGGATCAATTGCAAAAGCAGGCTGGAGATCATCGCGGCTCTCCTACTCGGCGGCCATCCGGGAGGACGGGGCGGGCAGCACGGTGACGACGGCAAGGTCGGTCTTGACCCGGGTGGTGGTGCCGTCCTGGAAGGTGATCACGGCATCGACCGGAACCCGGTCGCAATCGGCGTAAACCGAGTGAATGATGTCGGCGTATTTCTCGTTGATCACCGAGCGGCGCACCTTGCGGGTCCGGGTCAGTTCGCCGTCGTCGGCGTCGAGTTCCTTGTACAGCAGCAGGAACTTCCTGATCCGCTGCGGCTCGGGCAGCGTCTGGTTGACCGTCTCGACCTCGGCGGTCAGCAGGTCATAGACCGCGCTTTGCCCCGACAAATTGGTGTAGTTGGTGAAGGCGATCCCCTTGCTTTCCGCCCATTTCGACACGATCGAGAAGCGGATGCAGACAATCGCCGACAGATAGGGCCGATCCGCCCCGAGGATCACCGCCTCGGCGATGTAGGGGGAGAATTTCAGCTTGTTCTCGATGAACTGGGGCGAGAAGCGCACCCCGGTCGAGGTGGTGGCCAGATCCTTGATGCGGTCAATTACCACCAGATGGCCGTTCTCGGGCTTGATGTATCCGGCGTCGCCGGTCCGAAGCCAGACCTGATCGACGATGTCGGCACCGCTGGCCTCGGGATTCCGGTAATAGCCGCAGAACATCCCGTCGGTGGTGGCGACGATCTCGCCGATTCCGTTGGAATCGGGCCGGTCGATCCGCAGCCGGGCGTCGTCGAACGGAATCCCCACCGAGTCGAAATCAATGTCGCCCGGCCGATGGACGGTGTAGGCCCCGGCCAGTTCGGTCTGGCCGTAGATCTGGCGCAGCGGAATCCCCATCGCCAGGAAAAAGCGGAAGGTGTCCGGCCCCAGCGCTGCGCCGCCGGTCGCCGCCGAGCGCAGGAAGGTGAAGCCCAGCCGGTCGCGCAGGGCGGAGAACAAGATCAGGTCGGCCAGACGCGACCGCCGCCCTTGATCCAGCGCCGCCATGCCGAGCTTCATCCCCAGCGCGAACATCGCCCGCTTGAACCGGGTCGATTCCATCATCTTGGAGCGGACCTCGGCGGCGATCGCTTCCCACATCCGGGGGGCGAGCAGGACGAAATGCGGGCCGATCTCGCGCATATCGGCCATCATCGTTTCCGGTTCCTCGACGAAATTGACGATGGTGCGGCAGACCAGCGGCTGGGCCACCGCATAGATCTGTTCCATGATCCATGGCAGCGGCAGCAGCGAGACGTAATTCTCGCCCGCGTGCTTGGGATCGGCGCGGAGATAGGCGGCGGAATGGCGCAGGAACGGTCCCGCCTGCAACATCGCCAGCTTGGGGTGCGAGGTGGTCCCCGAGGTGGTGCACAAGATGGCGACGTCGTCGCCCTGCCCGGCCGCCACCTCGGCCTCGAACCGGCCCGGCTCGCGCGCATCCAGCGCGGCACCCCGCGCCCGCAGGTCGTCGGCGAAGATCAGGCGGGGGTCGGCGTGTTTACGCATCCCGCGCGGATCGAAATAGACGATGTGGCGCAAGGCGGGCAGATCGCCCGCGATCTCAAGCAGCTTATCGACCTGCTCCTCGTCCTCGGCCATCACCAAAGCGGCCTCGGTGTAGGACAGCAGGTAGGACACCTCGGCCCCCATCGAATCGTGATAGATCCCCAGCGACATCGCCCCCAGGGCGTTGGCGGCAAGCTCGCTCCAGATGCTTTCGGGGCGGTTCTTGCCGATGATCGCCACCACCTCGCCGCGACCGACTCCCAGGTCGATCAGGCCGAGACAGAGCAGGCGGACCTGACGCAGATACTCGGCCCAGGTGACGCTGTTCCAGATCCCGAACGCCTTTTCGCGCATCGCGATGGCGTCGGGCCAGCGGGCGGCGTTGTGAACCAGCGCCTTGGCGAAGGTGTCGTGGCGGGAGAGGTCGATCGTCTCGCTCATCACGCCACCTGTTCGTCTTCGTCGATGCCGAGATAGGCCACCTTGACCCGGTCGTTGGCCATCACCTCCTCGGGCAGGCCAAGCGCGATCTTGCAGCCGAATTCGAGAACCATCACCCGGTGAGAGATGTCCATCACCACCCCCATGTCGTGCTCGATCATCACCACCGTCATGCCCCATTCCTCGTTGAGATCGACGATGAAGCGGGCCATGTCCTCTTTCTCTTCGAGGTTCATTCCCGCCATCGGTTCGTCGAGCAAGATGACCTTGGGGGAGACCGCCATCGCACGGGCCAGTTCCACCCGCTTGCGCAGGCCATAGGACAAGGTGCCCGCCTGGGCCTTGCGGATCGGGGCGATTTCAAGGAAGTCGATGATCTCTTCGACGACGCGGCGATGGGCCAGTTCCTCGCGTCTGGCCCCCAGCCAGTACAGCGCCCCGGTCAGGGCGTTGTTCTTCAGCAGGTGATGGCGGCCGACCATGATGTTGTCTTGCACGCTCATATGGCCGAACAGGGCCAGATTCTGGAACGTCCGTCCCAGCCCCAGCGTCGCCCGCCGATTGGGCGACAGCCCTGTCACGTCGCTGCCGTCCAGCAGAATCTGGCCCGAAGAGGGCCGATAGCGCCCCGAGATGCAGTTCAGCATCGAGGTTTTTCCGGCCCCGTTCGGGCCGATGATCGAAAACAACTCACCTTTGGCGACCGAAAAGCTCACCCCGGTCAGTGCCCGGACGCCCCCGAAGCCAAGGGAAACGTCGCGAACTTCGAGCACGGGATGTCTATCCGGCACAATCGACGGATCGCGCGACATCGGCGTCACTCCCTGGCGGGGGGTCGTTGCCCCCCTTTTTCGTCCGCCTGCGCCGGGGTCTGTCCCAGCGCGGCGGTTGTGGAAACAAGCATACGTTTTTTTCTAACCGGGCTCAAGGCATTGAACGTCGGTCCCTGCCGCCCCGGCTGTGGTCAGGGCGACGCGATGTCTTCGATCCCGACGAACAGGTCAAGCGCCTCGGGATTGGCCAGGGCCTCGCGGTTGGCGACGGTGCGGCCGTTGACCAGATCGCGCACCGCCAGTTCGACGAGCTTGCCCGAGCGGGTGCGGGGAAGGTCGCTCACCTGGATCACCTTGGCCGGAACGTGGCGGGGCGTGGTGTTGTCGCGGATGCGCTGCTTGATCCGGTCGATCAGGGCGGAATCGAGCGTCAGCCCCTCCTTCAGCCGCACGAACAGCACCACCCGCACGTCGTTGGCCCAGTTCTGAGCGACCGCCAGCGCCTCGACCACCTCGTCCAGGGTCTCGACCTGACGGTATATCTCGGCGGTCCCGATCCGGACCCCGCCGGGATTGAGAGTCGCGTCGGAGCGGCCAGAAACGATCAGACCGCCATGCTCGGTCAGTTCGACCCAATCGCCATGGGTCCACACTCCGGGGAAGCGTTGGAAATAGGCGGCGTGGAACTTGTGCCCGTCCGGATCATTCCCGAAGCCGAGCGGCACGCAGGGGAAGGCCCGGGTGCAGACCAGTTCGCCCTGCCCGCTCCGCAACGAGACGCCATCCGGATCGAACACCTCGACCCGCATCCCCAGGCCGCGGCACTGGACCTCGCCGCGCCAGACCGGGCCGGTCGGGTCGCCCAGCATGAAGCAGGAGACGATGTCGGTGCCGCCCGAGATCGAGGACAGGCAGACGTCGCTTTTCACCGCGTCATAGACGTAATCGAAGCTGTCTGGCGCCAGCACCGACCCGGTCGAGGCGATGGTGCGGAGACATTCGAGGCGGTGAGTGTCGCGGGGACGCAGACCGGCCTTGGCAATCGCATCCAGCCATTTCGCCGAGGTGCCGAAGAAGGTCGCCGCCTCGGCCTCGGCATAATCGAACAGAATCGCCCCCTGGGCCAGCGAGGGCGAGCCGTCGTACAGCATCAGGGTCGCCCCCGACGCCAACCCGCTGGCCAGCCAGTTCCACATCATCCAGCCGCAGGTGGTGAAGTAGAATATCCGGTCGCCGGGGCGGATGTCGGAATGAAGCTGGTGTTCCTTCAGATGCTGCACCAGCACCCCGCCCGCCCCATGCCGGATGCATTTGGGCAAGCCGGTGGTGCCCGAGGAATAGAGGATGTAGAGGGGGTGGTCGAACGGCAGGCGCTCGAACGCGATCTCTCCGGCCGCAGCCGGGCCGAGGAAGGCGTCGAGCCCGACCGCGCCGGGCAGATCGGCCAGGTCCGGCCGGGCGTCGAGATAGGGCACCACCACCAGAGTCTCGACGCTGGGCAGACCGGCCCGAATCCCCGCCAGCTTGGGCCGGATGTCATGCCGCTTGCCGTTGTACCAATAGCCGTCGGCGGCGATCAGCAGCTTGGGGGCGATCTGACCAAAGCGATCGACGATCCCCTGCACCCCGAAATCGGGCGAGGCCGACGACCACACCGCGCCCAGACTGGCCGCCGCCAACATCGCGGCGATCGCTTCGGGCAGGTTGGGCAGAACCCCGGCGACGCGGTCGCCGGGGCCGATTCCGCGCGACCGCATCGCCGCCGCCAACCGCGCCACCAGGGTGTAAAGCTCGGCATGGCTGACCCGGCGGCGGACCTGATCCTCGCCCCAGAACACCAGGGCGTCGCCGTCGTCACGGCGGCGCAACAAATTCTCGGCGAAATTGAGCCGGGCCTCGGGAAACCACACCGCGCCGGGGAGACGGTCGGGATCGTCAACCGCCGGCCCCTCGCCCCTGTCGCCGATCACCCCGCAAAAGCTCCACACCGCATCCCAGAACAGATCGGGCCGCTCGACCGACCAGCGCCACAGCCCGGCCATGTCGGCCAGCGCCAGGGCATGGCGGCGGTTGATTTCGGCGATGAAGGCGGTAAGTCGGCTGGCGGCGATCCGGTCGGGCGAGGGCTGCCACAGGGGAGCTGACATGGTGCGGTCCTCCGGCTTAGAGCGCGATCGGGGCTTCGGTCCTGGCGGCGGCGGCCAGCAGGGCACGACCGGCCCGGGCGGCATAGGGGCGGCCGAGCCGGGCCGAAATCCACGCCCCGGTGACGGCAACCGCCATCGGGTCGATCCCGGTCTCGCATCCCAGCCCGTGCAGCAGGTGAAGCAGATCCTCGGTGGCGACGTTGCCGCTGGCCCCGGGGGCGAAGGGACATCCGCCCAGACCGGCGACCGCGCTGTCGAACGTCGCGATTCCCTCTTCCAGACTGGCCAGCGTGTTGGCGATTCCCTGGCCATAGGTGTCGTGGAAATGCATCGCGATCCGCTCGCGCGGCAGGCGGCGGGCCACCGCCTCGATCACCCGCCGCACCGAATCGGCGGTGGCGATCCCCAGCGTGTCGCCCAGCGATATCTCGTCGCAGCCGAGATCGGCCAGCCGCAGGGCCATTTCCGCCACCGCTGCCGGGTCCACCGCCCCGTCATAGGGACAGGCGACGATGCAGGAGACATAGCCGCGCAGGGACAGCCCGGCCGCCCGCGCCCGCGCCGCCACCGGAGCGAGACGGACCAGACTGTCGGCCCGCGAACAGGCGATGTTGTGCTGGCTGAAGCCCTCGGAGGCGGAAACGAACAGCGCCACCGAATCGAGTCCGGCCTCCAGCGCCGCCTCCAGCCCGGCGAGGTTGGGCACCAGCGCCGGATAGGAAACCCCGGCGCGGCGGGGCAGTTCGCGGTACAAAGCCCCGCTGTCGGCCATCTGCGGTACCCGCTTCGGCGAGACGAACGCCCCGGCCTCGATCGTGGTCAGCCCGGCGGCGGCCAGCCGCTCGATCAACTCCAGCTTGACAGCAAGCGGCACCGGCATCGGCTCGTTTTGCAAACCGTCGCGCGGTCCGGTCTCGACCAGCCGGACCCGGGTCGGCCGGGCCGCCATCTCAGGCCGCCTCGGCGGTGAAATCGACCAGAACCGCTCCGTCCTCGACCAGGGCACCGACCGGATAGGGCAGGCCCGCGACGGTGCCGTCGGCCGGAGCCTTCAGGGTGTGCTCCATCTTCATCGCCTCCATCACCACCAGGGGCTGGCCCTGGATGACCCGCGCGCCGGGTTCGACCAGTAAGGCGGTGATCGTCCCCGGCATCGGCGCCACCACCCCGCCCCCGGCCAGATCGGGGCCGTCGTCCGGCAGCGGATCGACGATCGACAATTGATGGCGGTCGCCGTCGAGGAACAAGGTGATCCGTCCGTCGCGATGGAAGAACCCGGCCCGACGCCGCATCGGCCCCAACGTGCCCTCCAGCCGCCCGTCGGGATCGAGATGGCCCCGCGCCGCGACCAAGCCCCCCGGCAGCGACAGCTCGCACCCCCAGGCGCGATGGATCAGCGGCACCTCGACCTCTTCGTCGCCATAGCGCAGATGCAGGCTGTCGTGGGCGTCGTCGTTGAGCCGCCAGCCGTCGCGGCGACTCCACGGGCTGTAGGGATCGGCCGAGCCCGCCGCCACCGCCGCCGCCTCGACCTGCCGTTCGAGCAGCAGACCAAGGCAGGCCAGCCCCAGCACCGCGTCGGACAGAGGCGGCAGGGGCGGCAGCAGGCGGGCGAGATGGCGGTCGAGAAAGCCGGTGTCGATCTCGGCGGCTGCAAAGGCGGGATCGTCCGCGATCGCGGCAAGAAGGTCGAGATTGGTGGCGAGGCCGACCAGTTCGGTCGCGGCCAGGGCGGCACGCAGCCGCCGCACCGCACTGGCGCGGTCACGATCCCACACGATCAGCTTGGCGATCATCGGGTCGTAATGGACGGTGATGGCATCGCCCGCCCGCACCCCGCTATCAATCCGCAGATTGGGGCCGGGGGCGGGAAAGCGCAGATGGGCGATCCGACCGGTGGCGGGCAGGAAGCCGCGCGCCGGATCCTCGGCATAGAGGCGGACCTCGATCGCGGCGCCGTCGCGGCGGACCTCGTCCTGGCGGCAGGGCATCGGCTCGCCCGCGGCGACGCGCACCTGCCATTCGACCAGATCGAGACCGGTAATCATCTCGGTTACCGGATGCTCGACCTGGAGCCGGGTGTTCATCTCCATGAAATAGAACCCGCCGTCGGCGCCCAGCAGGAACTCGACCGTTCCCGCCCCGACATAGCCGATGGCGCGGGCGGCGGCGACCGCCGCCTCGCCCATCCGGCGGCGCAGATCGTCGTCAAGACCGGGGGCGGGAGCCTCCTCGACCACCTTCTGATGACGACGCTGGATCGAACAATCGCGCTCGAACAGCGAAAGGGCGTTGCCGTGACTGTCGGCGAAGACCTGGATTTCGACATGGCGCGGCCGGGTCAGGTATTTCTCGACCAGCACCCTCTCGTCGCCGAATGCCGCCGCCGCCTCGCGCCGCGCTGCCGCCAACTGAGCGGCGAAGGTATCGGCGGAATCGACCACCCGCATCCCCTTGCCGCCGCCCCCGGCCGATGCCTTGATCAGCACCGGAAAGCCGATTTCGGCTGCCGCCGCCGCCAGCCGGTCCGGGTCCTGGTCGGCGCCGTGATAGCCGGGAACCAGCGGCACCCCGGCCCGTTCCATCAGCGCCTTGGCCTCGCTCTTGCCGCCCATTGCCCGAATCGCCGAAGGCGGCGGGCCGATGAACACCAGACCCTCGCGGGCGCAGGCTTCGGCGAAATCGGCATTCTCGGACAGGAAGCCATAGCCGGGATGGATCGCCTCGGCCCCGCTGGCGCGGGCGGCGGCCAGGATCGCCTCGGCGCGCAGATAGGAGTCGCGGCTGGGGGCCGGGCCGATGGCCCAGGCTTCGTCGGCCAGGGCGACATGAGCCGATCCGGCATCGGCATCGGAATGAACCGCGACGGTGGCGATGCCGAGCCGTCGGGCGGTGCGGATGATTCGGCAGGCGATTTCGCCGCGATTGGCGATCAGGATTTTCGAAAACATCGGCTCAGCCTCCCCACACCGGCGGGCGTTTGTTCAAAAAGGCGGCGATTCCCTCGCGTCCTTCCGCCCCGGCCCGCCGCTCGGCAATGCGGCGGGTGGTATCGGCGATCAGCGCCGGAGAAACCGGGCGGTCGGACACCGCGAAGATCAAATCCTTGGCGGCTGCCTGGGCCTCGGGCGCACCGGCCAGCAGCGCGGCCAGCATTTCCTCGATCGCGGGATCGAGATCGTCGGCCTCGACCACCCGATGGAGCAGACCGAGCCGCAGCGCCTCGGCGGCAACGAACCGTTCGGCGGTAAGGAACCAGCGCCGCGCCGCCCGCGCTCCGATCGCCGCGATCACATAAGGCGAGATCACCGCCGGGATCAGCCCCAGCCGGACCTCGGACAGGCAGAACACGGCGCTATCGACGGCAATCGCGATGTCGCAACAGGCCACCAGCCCGACGCCGCCGCCCAAGGCCGCCCCCTGGACCCGCGCAATCGTCGGCTTGGGCAGGCTGTTCAACACCCGCATCAACTCGGCCAGACCCTCGGCATCGGCGAGATTCTCGGCCGGGGCATAGGCCGCGCTGCGCCGCATCCAATCGAGATCGGCCCCGGCGGAAAAGCTGGCCCCATCGGCGGCCAGCACCACGGCTCGCACCGTCTTGTCCTTGCCCAGGGCGGACAGCGCACTACTCAGATCGGCGATCATCCGTTCGTTAAAGGCGTTGTGAACCTCCGGCCGGGCCAGGGTGACGATGGCCACCCCGTCGGGTCGCTTCGTGACGCGAATCGTTTGCTGGCTCATCGCCGCCTCACATCCGGAAAATGCCAAAGGGAGTCGGCTCGATCGGGGCGTTGAGCGCGGCCGACAGGCCAAGCCCCAGCACCATCCGGGTGTCGGCCGGGTCGATGATGCCGTCGTCCCACAACCGCGCCGAGGCGTAATAGGGGTGACCCTGGGTCTCGTACTGGGCACGGATCGGAGCCTTGAAAGCGGCCTCGTCCTCGGCGCTCCAACTCTCGCCGCGCGCCTCCAGCCCGTCACGGCGGACCTGGGCCAGCACCGCCGCCGCCTGCTCGCCCCCCATCACCGAGATGCGGGCGTTGGGCCACATCCACAGGAAGCGGGGGGAAAAAGCCCGCCCGCACATCCCGTAATTTCCCGCCCCGAAGCTGCCGCCGATCACCACCGTCAGTTTCGGTACCTTGGCGCAGGCCACCGCCGCGACCATCTTGGCGCCGTCCTTGGCGATGCCGCCCGCCTCGTATTTGCGTCCGACCATGAACCCGGTGATGTTTTGCAGGAACACCAGCGGAATGCCGCGCTGGGCGCACAATTCAACGAAATGCGTTCCTTTCAGAGCGGATTCCGAGAACAGGATGCCGTTATTGGCGACGATGCCGACCGGATAGCCGAAAATGTGGGCAAAGCCGCACACCAGGGTCGGACCGTAAAGCTGCTTGAACTCGTCGAAGGCGCTGCCATCGACCAGCCGGGCGATCACCTCGCGCACATCGAACGGCTTGCGCGGATCGACCGGAACGACACCATGCAGGTCTTCGACGGGATATAGCGGATCGACCGGCGGACGCAGTTCGACTCCCGGCTGTTTGGACCGGTTGAGATTGCCCACCACCCGCCGGGCGATCGCCAAAGCGTGGGCGTCGTTCTGGGCGTAATGGTCGGTGACGCCGGAAACGCGGGAATGAACGTCGGCGCCGCCCAGATCCTCGGCCGTCACCACCTCGCCGGTGGCAGCCTTCACCAGCGGCGGACCGGCCAGGAAGATCGTGCCCTGCTGGCGCACGATGATCGATTCGTCGCTCATCGCCGGGACATAGGCCCCGCCCGCAGTGCAACTGCCCATCACCACCGCGATCTGGGGAATCCCCGCAGCGGACAGGGTGGCCTGATTGTAGAAGATCCGGCCGAAATGGTCGCGGTCGGGAAACACCTCGTCCTGGTTGGGCAGGTTGGCCCCGCCGGAATCGACCAGATAGAGACAGGGCAGCCGGTTGTCGCGGGCGATCTCCTGGGCGCGCAGGTGCTTCTTGACCGTCAGCGGGTAATAGGTGCCGCCCTTGACGGTGGCGTCGTTGGCGATGATCACGCATTCGCGCCCGGCCACCCGGCCGATGCCGGTCAGCACCCCGGCCGCCGGAATCGGCTCGTCATAGACCTCGTGCGCCGCCAGTTGCGACAGTTCGAGATAGGGGGTGCCGGGATCAATCAAGCAGCGCACCCGGTCGCGCGGCAACAGCTTGCCGCGGGCGAGATGCTTGTCGCGCGCCAGGGGGCCGCCGCCCAATTTGATCTCGGCCACCTTGGCCCGCAGGTCATCGACCAGCAGGCGCATCGCCTCGGCGTTGGCGGCAAAGCCGGATTCGTGGCGCGACAGAGTCGAACGCAGGATCATGACGATCTCCTCCCGGGGTCAGGCGCTGGCCTTGAACAATTCGCGGCCGATCAGCATCCGGCGGATTTCGCTGGTACCGGCGCCGATCTCGTACAGCTTGGCGTCGCGCAGCAGACGACCGGTGGGGTAGTCGTTGATGTAGCCGTTGCCGCCCAGCACTTGCAGCGCGTCGAGCGCGACCTGGGTCGCCTGCTCGGCGGCGAACAGGATCGCTCCGGCGGCATCCTGGCGGGTGGCGCGGCCGGCATCGCACGCCCGCGCCACGGCATAGACATAGGCCCGGCTGGCATTCAGGCGGGTGTAGATGTCGGCGAGCTTGGCCTGGATCAGCTGGAACTCGCCGATCGGCTGGCCGAACTGACAGCGCTCGTGGACATAGGGCAACACCACGTCGAGCGCGGCCTGCATGATCCCCAGCGGACCGGCGGCCAGCACCGCCCGCTCGTAATCAAGCCCGCTCATCAGCACCCGCACCCCGTCGCCCTGCGGGCCGAGCAGGTTCTCGGCAGGCACCTCGCACTCCTCGAACACCAGTTCCGAGGTCGGCGAGCCACGCATCCCCAGCTTGTCGAGCTTCTGCGCCGGGCGGAACCCGGCAAAGCCCTTCTCGACGATGAAGGCGCTGATACCGCGCGGCCCGGCGGCGGGATCGGTCTTGGCATAGATCACCAAGGTGTCGGCGACATGGCCGTTGGTGATCCACATCTTGGTACCGTTGAGGACGTAGCGGTCGCCGCGGCGGTCGGCGCGCAGCCGCATCGACACCACATCCGATCCGGCCCCGGGCTCGCTCATCGCCAGCGCGCCGACCTGGCTGCCGTCGATCAGGCCGGGCAGATAGCGCCGCTTCTGGTCGGCATTGCCCCAGCGGCGGATCTGGTTGACGCACAAATTGGAGTGGGCGCCATAGGACAACCCGACCGAGGCCGAAGCCCGGCTGACCTCCTCCATCGCGACGCAATGGGCGAGATAGCCCATCCCGGCTCCGCCATCCTCGTCCTCGACGGTGATGCCGTGCAGACCGAGCGCGCCCATCTCCGGCCACAGATCGCGCGGAAACTGGTCGGTGCGGTCGATCTCGGCGGCGCGTGGGGCGATGCGGTCGGCGGCAAATCCCTGCACGCTGTCGCGCAGCAGGTCGATCTCCTCGCCCAGGCCGAAATCGAGCATAGCTAACGACGTCGTGGACATGTGGCCCTCCCCGTTCGGTGGCATAGTGCATGGCGGCATTCGCCGCTCGTTCTTATAAAAACGATCATGCGTTTTTTTCTTTGCAGCGCAAGTCCCTTTTGTCGCACCATCCGCAAGACAGACGGAGGAGGGGGTGATACATGGCTCGTCACCGGGCCGCCCGCTCGAACGCAGACGTCCCACCCCGCAGTCTGGCGAGGGCGGCGGTGGCGGCGGATGCATGGAAGAGATACGAGAAAAATGACACGTACCGCCGGATCGCATGGTCCGACCACCCAAAAAGCGATCCAGGACGCCGGATTGCGGCTGATCCACCACCATGGCTACGCGGCAATGAGCCTGCGCCAGTTGGCGGGCGAGGTTGGTCTTCAGGTCGGCTCGCTCTACAACCATATCCGGACCAAGCAGGATCTGCTGTTCGACCTGCTGCACGGGCACATGGAAAGTCTGCTGACGGCGCTGGATCAGGCCCTGGCCGAAACGGCCGATCCGGAAGACGCGCTGCGGCGGTTCGTCGCCTTTCACGTCGATTATCACATCACCCGCAAGGCCGAGGTGTTCATCTGCTATTCGGAACTTCGCAGCCTTGAGCCGGACAATTACGCGATCATCGTCGGGCTGCGGCGCGGTTACGAACGGCGCCTGATCGCGATCATCGAGCAGGGCGTGGCGCGGGGCTGCTTCCGCGTCGGCGACGCCCCGGTCGCCGCTTACGGCATCCTGGCGATGCTGACCGGCGTCTGCACCTGGTTCCGTCCCGATGGTCGGCTGACCGCCGCCGACCTGATCGATCAATACACCGCGATGGTCCTCAACGCGGTCAAGGGGCCGTAAAGCCAAACGGCAATGTGTTGTTGCCGGGGCTTGTCCCTGGGGCGGACGCCTCTTATGATTAATCCACCGGGTGGCGACCATGCTCTCCGCCCGGCCAATGGAGAGTGGATGTCAGAGCTTGTGTGATACGGCTCTCTGAGATTCAGAGAGCCTCGTGAAATTTAACCCCACCGGGTGCCTGTGCGCCTGGGGTGTTTTTTTGCGCCTATCACACGAGACGTCCATGAACATCTCTCGATATGAACAACGTGTGCTGCACGTTCTGGCCCTGGGCGGCTACATTCTGCATGAGCGGGACGATGGTCCCAAAATCACCTCCGTCACCTGCTACACCCGCGACGGCATGATTCTGTCGGACTGCACCTTGATCGTCTTCGCACGGTTGCGGGGCAAACGGCTGATCGAATCCCGCTTGGGCGGAGCCTATCGGATCTCGAAACGGGGCCGGACCGCCGTTCGCGCCCAACTCGACAATCGGGGGGCCTGATATGCGGATTCGCACGGAATCAGACGGTGACATCGCGGCGATCGGCCGGGTGGTCACCGAAGCGCTGCGGTTACTCGCTCAATCCACCGGAACCGAGGCCGGGATCGTCGAAAGGCTGCGGGCCGAGGGCGGGATGATCTTCTCGCTGGTCGCCGAGGAAGACGGCCAGATCATCGGGTCTCTGGTCGCCTCGCCCGCACGGGTCGGGCAACAGGACGGCTGGGGTCTGATCGGGCCGCTGGCTGTTTCGCCCGCACGGCATCGCCAAGGAATCGGCTCGGCCCTGATGGCGGAAGCGCTCCGCCGCTTGCGGGGATCGTGCCGGGGCGCCGCGCTGGTGGGCGATCCCGGCTACTATCACCGCTTCGGCTTTCGGACCTTTCCCGGATTGGGCGTCACCGGCTGCCCTCCCGAGGTGGTTCTGGCCTTGCCGTTCACCGACATCGTCCCGCGCGGTGAACTGATTCACCACCCGGCCTTCGGCCTTAATCAACAGGAGTAACAGAACGGGTGGGCTGTATCGCACGACGGTGCAGCCTACCCCCCCCCTCGCGCGCGGCCTGCTCGTGCGTTTTATCTCTTGTGGATTAGACAGACAAACACGCCGCAGCTTTAGGGCTGCGGCGTGTTTGTCAAGTTTGGTTGCGGGGGCAGGATTTGAACCTGCGACCTTCAGGTTATGAGTTTGATAAATGCTCACCGACCGACCTTCGCCCTCCTACGCGAACATACGACAATATACTGATATCAAACATTATTATTTCATACACTCTACGATCATGATACCCTTCCCCATCATCAATTCGGCTCTCTACTGTTACCTATGCGTTACCTGTACCCGACCTTCAGGTTGAGGATGGGCGACGCCGGAGGGAGGGGTTCAATGGCGAAATTGACCAAGCGGGTGGTGGACCAGATCGCTCCCGGCAACACCGAATCGATGCACTGGGACGACGAGCTCAAAGGGTTCGGCCTGCGGGTCTGGCCCAGCGGGCGCAAGGTCTACATGGTGATGAGCCGGGTGAAAGGGCGTCTGCGCCGGATCACCATCGGCCCCCACGGCGCCATCACGCCTGAGCAGGCCCGGATCCGGGCGCACGAGATTCTTGCGGAGGCCAAGGCTGGCCGCGATCCCGCCCAGGAACTCGATCAGGCGCGGAAGGCACCGACCGTCAAGGGATTGGGCGAGCGCTTCCTCAAAGAGCATGTCGCGGTGCGCTGCAAGCCGAGCACCCAGGCCGAATACAAGCGTTCGGTCGAGCTGTTCATCAATCCGAAAATCGGAACCCGCAAGGTCACCGACATCGAGCGACGCGACATCGCGGAACTGCACCAATCGCTCAGCCACATCCCCTACCAAGCCAACCGGACCCTCGGCGTCCTGTCGAAAATGTTCAATCTCGCCGAGGTGTGGGGATTACGGCCGGACGGCAGCAATCCATGCCTGCACGTCAAGAAATACGTCGAGCGCAAGCGTGAGCGTTTTCTCAGCACCGACGAGTTCGCCGCCCTCGGCACGGCGTTGCGCGAGGCCGAGGCCGATGGACCCGAGACCCAATCGGCGATCACCGCGATCCGGCTGTTGATGCTGACCGGCTGCCGTCTGAGCGAAATCATGACGCTGAAATGGGAGTACGTCGACACCACGGCTCGGGAACTGCGCCTACCCGACTCCAAAACCGGGGCGAAGGTGGTGCATTTCGGCCAAACCGCCGCCGCTATCCTGGACGGCATCGAAAGGTTGGACGACAACCCCTTCGTCATCACCGGCAAGAAGACCGGTGCCCGGCTGACTGACCTGCAACACCCGTGGCGGCGCATTCGGGACAAGGCCGGCCTGGGTGATGTCCGCATCCACGATCTGCGCCATTCCTATGCTAGCGGCGCCCTGGCGCTGGGGGAAGGGTTGCCGATGATCGGCAAGCTGCTCGGCCACACTCAGGTCCAGACCACCGCTCGCTATGCCCACCTCGCGAACGATCCAGTCAAACGTGCCGCCGGGCGCGTGTCGGATACGATCGGCATCGCCCTGCTGGGTGCCCCAAAACACAAATCCCGAGGGCAAAGGAAATCGGCGAGATAGTCCGCATCGTGTTGACGATGTCAGTACACCCTTGATAGGGTGAGTCTCAGATTGAGAGGTGCACCATGACGTCCGCCGAACCGAACACCGGAAGAAGCCTCTCCCGCAAGGGCGACGTGATTCAGATCCGCGCCTCGTCCGAAACCAAGGCGCTGCTGAACCGGGCAGCGACCCTGCGCGGACAAAAGCTGTCGGAATTCATGCTGGACAGCGCCCGCCGTCAGGCCGAGGAAACGCTGCTGGATCAGCGGGTATTCTTTCTGGAACCCGAAGCGCACGAGCAATTCCTGGCGATCCTTGACGCCCCCGCCGCGCCGAGCGACGAAATCCGTCAGCGCCTGACCCGCCCGGCTCCCTGGGAGCGGTGATGCCGGAAATAGAGGGCTCCAATCCGGCCAGGCGCGTTCGTTCACCAGAGCGTTTGACCCCGAACCACGATCTGACCTCGTTCCAAAATGGTCGGCATCCACCTCTGGACGATTGGCTGAAACGTCGGGCGCTTGCCAGCGAAGGACTTTCGGCCCGGACCTACGTCGTCTGTGACGCCGACCATCCGGCACGGGTGGTTGGGTATTACGCGCTGTCCACCGCGATGGAGCAGCGGCTCGTTCTGCCCAGCGCAAGGCTTCGATCCGGAACGCCCGACGAAATCCCGCTGCTGCTGATCGGCCGCCTTGCAATCGATCAGGCGTGGCAGGGAATGGGCCTGGGGAGCGCCCTTGTGTCCGATGCTTTGCGCCGCTGCCTCGCCGCCTCGGACATCGCCGGTGTCCGCGCCGTGATCGTCCATGCCATCGACGACGGGGCGGTCGAATTCTACCGACGGCTCGGGTTCATCCCCTCCCCGCTTGGGCCGCGCGTCCTGATCATGCCGATCGAGAGCATCAGAAATTCTGTTTTTCCGTAAAATTCAGAACAAACCTTTTTCACAATCACAGCGGCGCCACCCTTCTACAACAGACGGATTATTTGATATCTCAAGGGCTACATCAATCGGGTATGAAGCTATAGATACAACACGCCCCCTTCTAAAATTAATATTTCTTGAACGTGGGAGACGGCCATCCTTTGTCCATCGCAATCGCTCCTGCGATGAGATACCCAGCAACGACTGAAGTAACTTAGGGTGCAATGGACGGCTCATGATTTCACCGATACGATCATCCAGTCGTTCAATTAATTTATGGCAGCAAGCGGCATCAACATACGGGCAAATCTCAACAATAATCTCAGGATCCATTTCAATAGACAACACTTCACCAATCTTGCCAAGTCGCCGACGCAAAACACGAACAACTTCACGCCTCCTTATTTTCAAGGAGTCTAATTTCGACAAATCCCTCAACAGGATACGAACATTTTCACCACAAACATAAAATAAAAAATGCCGACTCTTTGCCCACACCGCGTTTGACATGAAAGAGCGCACTCCTCTGCCTAAAGGCTTAACCGCGAAAGATGCCTGCCTCCTTGAATTGGGACTTCGCCAGAAGCCATACCTAACCTAAGCAGAAAATTGATCGACGCCGTCCTCTAACACTACGGAATGTAGGAGGGGGGGGCACTTCGGGAAGCGCCCCCGGATCTCTGGCGTCAACTTTATCCAAAGATGTGCCCCTAACGATCATCACCTCGCCAAGCTTGGCCATCCGCGTTGATAGGCCGAGTGATGGGGCCCCCTCAACCATGAATTCGTCCGTTAATCCGAAAGCGTGTCCGAGGCGCAAATCGGACGAGCCTTCGGATTGCGTGTTTCAGCGATAGACCGGAAACGCCCGGGTCAGGTCGGACACCCTTCCTTGAACGCGGGCAAGAACTGCTTCGTCGTCCGGCGCATCCAACAGGTCGGCAATCAGGTTTCCCACCTCCCGCGCCTCGGTTTCCCGGAACCCCCGCGTGGTCAGCGCCGGCGTTCCCAACCGGATGCCGGAGGTCACGAACGGCTTTTCCGGATCTTGCGGAATGGCGTTTTTGTTGACGGTGAGGTGGGCCCGTCCCAGAACGGCCTCGGCCTGCTTGCCGGTGATCCGCTTGGCCCGCAGATCGACCAGCATCAGATGGCTTTCCGTACGACCGGAGACGATCCGCAGGCCCCGCGCGGTCAGGGTCTCGGCCAGCACCGCCGCATTGCGCAGGACATGGCGCTGATAATCGACGAAGTCGGGGCTCATCGCCTCCTTGAAGGCGATCGCCTTGGCGGCAACCACATGCATCAGCGGCCCGCCTTGCAATCCCGGGAACACCGCCGAATTGATCGCCTTCTCATGCTCGATCCGGGTCAGGATCACCCCACCCCGAGGGCCACGCAGGCTTTTGTGGGTGGTGGTGGTGACGAAATCGGCATGCGGCACCGGATTGGGATAGAGCCCGGCGGCGATCGGGCCGGCATAATGGGCCATGTCGACCATGAAATAGGCGCCGACCTCGCGCGCCACCCGCGCGATCCGCTCGAAGTCGATCCGCAGCGCGAAGGCGGACGCGCCTGCGATGATCAGTTTCGGCCGGGACTCCCGCGCCAACCGCTCCAGCGCGGCATAATCGATGTCTTCCTGCTCGTTCAGGCCATAGCTGACCACGTTGAACCATTTGCCACTCATGTTGAGCGCCATGCCATGGGTCAAATGCCCGCCGTCGGCCAAGCTCATTCCCATGATGGTGTCGCCAGGTTGGAGCGTCGAAAAAAACACCGCCTGGTTGGCCTGGGAACCGGAATTGGGCTGAACATTGGCGGCCTCGGCCCCGAACAACCGACGAACCCGATCGATCGCCAGCCGCTCGACAACATCAACATGCTCACAACCGCCGTAATAACGTTTCCCCGGATATCCTTCGGCGTATTTATTGGTCAATTGCGACCCCTGAGCCGCCATGACGGCTGGAGAGGTATAGTTTTCCGAAGCGATCAGTTCGATGTGATCTTCCTGGCGGCGGTTCTCATTCTCGATCGCGGCGAACACTTCCGGATCGATCCGGGCAATCGTATCGTGGCTACGGTCAAACATGGCATCAATTCCAACAGATCGTCCCGACGGGACGGAAGAGTGAAGGGCTTCGGCGGGAGGACACAGCCGCCTTGCCCTAGGGCCCTGAAACATTCAGATGATTCAGTGTCCTAGGGTCTGCGTGAGCAAAATAGTTCCGCTTTTTTAGGGCTCAAGCGCCGCTCGGGCTAAGGGCTCAGATTGAATCTTCTGTTTCAATCTGAGCCCTCGCGCCGGCCTATCTTCTTCATCAAGACGAACGAGGAGAGACCGGAGCATTGCCATCCGCACCCTGGCCGGAATGAGCGATCCTCCCGGCCAGGGCGTAACGTCATTAGACGACGGTGGCGCGCAGGGTCTTGGCGGCGCTGACCATGTTGGTCAGGGCCGGGATCACCTCGCTCCATTGCCGGGTCTTGAGGCCGCAATCCGGATTGACCCACAGCCGCTCGGCCGGAATCCGCTCCGCCGCCTTCTTCATCAGGTCGACGATATGCTCCTCGCTCGGGATATTGGGCGAGTGGATGTCATAAACGCCGGGGCCGATCTGGTTGGGGTATTTGAAATCGTCGAAGGCGTCGAGCAGTTCCATGTCCGAACGCGAGGTCTCGATGGTGATGACGTCGGCGTCCATCGCCGCAATCGAGGCGATGATGTCATTGAACTCCGAATAGCACATATGGGTGTGGATCTGGGTCTCGTCATCCACCCCGTTGGCGGTGATCCGGAAGCATTCCACCGCCCAATCCAGATAGTCCTGCCACTGGGACCGGCGCAACGGCAGCCCTTCGCGCAACGCCGCCTCGTCGATCTGGATCACGCGGATGCCAGCCTTTTCGAGATCGAGCACCTCTTCCCGCATTGCCAGGGCCAATTGACGGCACGACACCGAACGCGGCTGATCGTCGCGGACGAAGGACCAATTCAGGATCGTCACCGGACCGGTGAGCATCCCTTTCATCGGCCGGTCGGTCAGCGAGGCGGCGTAGCTGATCCACTCCACCGTCATCGCCTTGGGCCGGCTGATGTCACCGAACAGGATCGGCGGCTTAACGCAACGCGAGCCATAGGACTGCACCCAGCCGAACTGGCTGAAGACATAGCCGTCAAGCTGTTCACCGAAATATTCGACCATGTCGTTGCGCTCCGGTTCGCCATGAACCAGCACATCGAGCCCCAACACCTCCTGCTCGCGCACGCACCGCTCGATCTCGCCGTGCATCGCGGCCCGGTAGGTCGCCGCGTCGATCTTGCCAGCCTTGAACTGGCTGCGCGTCTGGCGGATTTCCGCCGTCTGCGGAAAAGAACCGATGGTCGTGGTGGGAAAACGAGGTAAATGCAGCCGAAGATCCTGTTTGGCTGCGCGTTGAGGGAAGGGACTCTGCCGCCGGCCGAGAGCGGGATCGATCCGGGCGACAGCCGCCTTCACCTCCGGGTTGTTCACCCGCGACGAAACGCGGCGGGACGCGAGAGCGGCACGGTTGGCGGCGAGATCGGCTGCCACCGCGCCGCGCCCCTGACGCAACGCAGCGGCGATCACCCGCACTTCGTCGAGCTTCTGCACCGCGAAGGCCAGCCACGAGCGCACCTCGGGATCGAGCGCCGTTTCATTGGCCAGATCAACCGGCACATGCAACAGCGAGCAAGAGGGGGCGAGCCACAAGCGGTCGCCGAGCGCCCGCGCCACCGGCTCTAGCCAGTCCAGCACCGCCTCAAGATCGGTCTTCCAGATGTTGCGGCCGTTGACGACGCCGAGCGACACCACCCGGTCGGTCGGGCACGCGGCAATCAGCGCCGTCACCTCGTCGCGGGCGTTGACGGCGTCGAGATGAATCCCTTGCACCGGCAGGGAGCAGGCCAGGGGCAGATTCTCCTTCAACGCGCCGAAATAGGTGGCGAGCAGCAGCTTGAGCTTGCCGGAATTCAACGCCGCATAGGCGCGCTCAAAAGCCTCGCGCCAACCGGGGACAAGCTCCGTCACCAAAATCGGTTCGTCGATCTGGACCCACTCCACCCCTTCGGCGGCCAGTACCGCCAGCAACTCGGCATAGACCAGCAGCAGGCGCGGCAGCAGCGCCAGTTTATCTGACCCGTCCTTGGCCTTGCCGAGAGCAAGATAGGTCACCGGGCCGATGATCACCGGCTTGGCCTTCACCCCCTGCGCCTTGGCTTCGGCAAGTTGAGCCAGCAGACGGGACGGGTCGAGCTGGAATTCCGTCTTCGCCTCGAATTCGGGCACGATGTAATGGTAGTTGGTGTCGAACCACTTGGTCATTTCGCCAGCGGCAACGCCACCGCAGCACCCCTCGGCATGATCCCCAGCCCCCGGTGCCGAGCGCCCTCGCGCCACCCGGAAATAATTGTCCAAGGTGTCGCCCGTGAAACCACGCACCCGCTCGGGCAGGTTGCCAAGAGTGAAGCTCATGTCGAGCATCTGGTCGTAGAACGAAAAATCCCCGACCGGAGCCAGATCAACCCCGGCCTGGACACGCCAGTGGGCTGCGCGCAACGCAGCACCGGTCGCGATCAGGTCGTCTCGAGAGGAGAGCCCCTTCCAATAGGCCTCCTGCGCGAGCTTCAGTTCGCGCTTGGCGCCGATACGGGGAAAACCGAGAGAGTGAGTGGTTGCCATGGGTCTCGCCTTGAAAAGAGGAACGAGGCGGATCGTAGAATTTCCGTTTCATGAAAAAAAATGATATTAAATCATCAAAGCATGAATAATTTTCAGCCACGCTCTGGACCGACATGGCGACCCTGGAACGAATTCACCTGACGATCATTCAAGAGGTTGACCGTCACGGCTCTCTGACGGCGGCAGCCAAACGGTTGAATCTGACCCAATCGGCCCTCAGTCATACCGTCCGCAAGCTTGAGGATCAGCTCGGCGTGGCGATTTGGCGACGGGAAGGCCGCAACCTGCATCCGACCCAGGCCGGAGAGTGGTTGCTGGCGGTTGCGAATCGCCTGCTGCCGCAGCTCGACCACGCCGAAGAGCGCCTGCGTCAGTTCGCCCAGGGCGAACGCGGCAAGCTGCGCATCGGGATGGAATGCCATCCCTGTTATCAGTGGCTGATGAAGATCGTCGCTCCCTACCTCGATTCCTGGCCCAAGGTCGAAGTGGACGTGCGGCAAAAATTCCAGTTCGGCGGACTCGGCGCGTTATTCGGCTATGAAATCGATATGCTGGTGACACCGGACCCGCTTTACCGGAATGGACTGTGCTTCGAACCGGTATTCGATTACGAGCAGGTGTTGGTGGTCGGCCCCGGACACCGACTGCGCGACGCTGAGTTCGTAGAGCCGGAACAGATCGCCGAGGAAACCCTGATCACCTATCCGGTGGAGATCGACCGGCTCGATATCTATACCCAGTTCCTGATGCCGGCCGGAATCCACCCCAAAAACCATAAACCAATCGAAACAACCGACATCATGCTCTTGATGGTGGCCCACGGCCGTGGCGTTGCCGCCCTGCCGCGCTGGATGGTCGAGGAGTATGGCCCCAAATTCGGGCTGTCTCCGGTACGCCTGGGCCGACACGGCGTCGCCAAGCAGATCTTCCTAGGGTTCCGCAATGCGGATACCGACCTCGATTACCTGCGCGCTTTCATCGATCTGGCGCGGGCCCACCGCGACACGAGGCCCGGCCCAGCGTGAACACCTCATCGTCCCAACCTCGCGCCCCGCTGCCCTGGCCCAATGGCCAGAGCCGGGTGCTGTTGCATTCCTGCTGCGCGCCGTGCTGCGGCGAAATCATCGAGGCGATCCTGGCCTCGGGCATCACCCTCACTATTTTCTTCTACAATCCGAACATCCAACCACACGAGGAATATGACCGGCGCAAGGCCGAGGTGATCCGGCAGGCGCGGCAAAGAGGGGCCGCCTTTGTTGATGCGGATTACGATCCTGACACATGGCTGACGCGCACCGGCGGATTGGAGCAGGAGCCTGAGCGGGGGCGGCGCTGCACCGCTTGTTTCGATCTACGCCTGGAGCGGACCGCCCTGTATGCCCATGACCATGGCTTCGCGGTTTTCACCAGTTCGCTCGGCATCTCGCGCTGGAAGAATATGGCGCAGGTCAATGCCAGCGGCCATCGCGCCGCCGCCTCTCACGCCGGACTGACCTACTGGGATTACAATTGGCGAAAAGACGGGGGAGCCTCACGAATGGTCGAGATCGCCCGGCGCGAGGGATTCTACCAGCAACGCTATTGCGGCTGTCCGCCATCGCGACGCCGAGCCCCCGCCGGTCCGGACCAGCCCCAGGTCGGTCAGGACTGACGTTTGCCCCCCTCCCCCCGCGCCGGGCACGGACGACCACTGTCATCATCAATGGCGACCATGGTGTAACTGCCGCGCGCGGCGGGCCAGCGTTCCCCGGTCTGAAGGTTTTCTCCGGTGGCGACGACATCGACCACCATTGATGACGTTCCCACATCTCCGACGCTGGCGGTCACTTCCATGATCTCGCCGACATGGACCGGGGCAATGAAATCCATCCCCCGGGACGCCGCCATCACGACCGTCTTGCCGCAGAACCGGGTCGCGGCGACAAACGCCGCCTTGCCCATCACCGCCTGGGCATAGCCGCCGAACAGCACATGACGATGGCTGCATTGATCCGGAAACACCAGTTCGACCATCCGCAGTGGCGGAGGAGGCGAGTCGGTCCCGTCGGCAGGCTCCTGCGCCGGCAACGGCGGAACCAAGGCCGCCGGATCGGCGGTAACGAGGTGGAACCGTCCACGGCTGCACAGACGGCGCTGGCCGGTCCGCAAGGTTTCCGCCTCCAGATCGGTTTCAACCGTCAGCGAACGGCGCCCGGTTCGAACCACCCGGCCGGTCACTTCGACAATCTCTCCCAAATGAGCCGGCGCAGCGAAATCAATCTGATCACAAGAGGCGGTGACGAAGTCGGTCAGGGCATAGCGCGCCGCCACGATATAAGCCAGCTTATCCATATAGGCCAGCGCCGCGCCGCCGAACAAAGTCCCGTGATGGTTGGTCTCACCAGGAAAGACGAGATCGATCAGGGAGGTTTCCTTAGGCATGACAGGCGATGCTCCGTTCTGAAGGAGAGAAACGCGGCCCACGCACTGGGCTCCCGGCAAAGCCGCCGGAAACCTCGCGGATAATCAAAACCGGACAGGCTCCCCCGATTTACCCCAGGGTCTGCTTCATCTGCTTCTCGTCCAGTTCCTTTTCCCACTTCGACACCACCACGGTGGCGACACCGTTGCCGATGAAGTTGGTCAGCGCGCGGGCTTCGGACATGAAGCGGTCGATGCCGAGGATCAGGGCCAGACCGGCCACCGGGACGGCGGGAACCACCGCCAGGGTGGCGGCCAGGGTGATGAAGCCGGCGCCGGTGACGCCCGAGGCCCCCTTCGAGGTCAGGATCGCGACGCCCAGCAGGGTTGCCTCCTGACCCAGGGTCAGGTTGATGTCGAGCGCCTGGGCGACGAACAGGGCGGCCATCGTCAGGTAGATGTTGGTGCCGTCGAGATTGAACGAATAGCCCGACGGAACCACCAGACCGACCACCGACTTCGAGCAGCCCAATTTCTCCAGCTTGGCCATCAACGGCACCAGCGCGGATTCAGACGACGACGTGCCGAGAACGGTCAGCAACTCTTCCTTGATGTAGACGATGAACTTGAAAATGCTGAACCCGGTCGTCTTCGCGATCACGCCCAGCACGATCACGACGAACAGGATACAGGTCAGGTAGAAGCTGCCCATCAGCGCCGCCAGCGGCTTCAGGGCCGCGACGCCGTACTTGCCGATGGTGAAGGCCATCGCGCCGCCCGCGCCGATCGGAGCCAGCTTCATGATGCTGTTCATCATCGCGAAGAAGATGTGCGAGCATTCCCCGATGAAGCGGTGAACGCCAGCGCCCTTCTCGCCCATCCGGCTCATCGCATAGCCGAACAGGATCGCCACCAGCAGAACCTGAAGCAGGTCGCCCCCGCCGGTAAAGGCGTCGGTGAAGGTTTTCGGAATGATGTGCAGGATGAAATCGACTGTGCTCTGCTCTTCGGCCAGCTTGGCGTATTTCGCCACCGCCTTGGCGTCGAGCTGACTGGGGTCGGCGTGGAAGCCGTCGCCGGGACGGATCAGGTTCATCACCACCAGACCGATGATCAGGGCCAGGGTGGAAACCACTTCGAAGTACAGCAGCGCCTTGCCGCCGACTCGGCCGACCTTCTTCATGTCGCCCGCTCCGGCGATGCCGAGAACGACCGTACAGAAGATCACCGGGCTGATCAGCATCTTAATAAGCGCGATGAAGCCGTCGCCCAGCGGCTTTAAACTGACACCTATTGCCGGTTCAAAATAGCCAAGGGTGCCGCCACAGACAATAGCAACGAGAACCCAAAAATAAAGATAACTCATCATCCGTTTCATGAAAATTTCCCTGGCCAAAATTCAAAACCATCGGACGTCATCTTTGAATCGCGCCGAATCAGGCTGCGCGTTCGACTTCAACCCCAGCGCTGGCGGCCCCAGCGATCGCATTGGGTTTTTCGACCCGAACCCTGACCCGCCGAACCCGGGGATTCTCCAGACTGGCCGCCGCTATTTTTTCGGCGAGGGTTTCCACCAGATGCAGATGCCCTGCCTCGACAATGGCGCGAATCCTATGTGCCATTTGTTCGTAGCAGACCACATTGGCCAGATCGTCGCGCAAGTCATCGACGGGGTCGCAAACGGCGAGATCAAGATTGATTCGCACCGGTTGCCGAAACTGCTTTTCTTCGGCCAAAACGCCAATGCTGGCCTCCAGCACCAGATCGTGAATGAAGACATGACGCAGACGTCGTTCCGCGACCGCCAGAGGAAACCAGTGAGAGAGAAACATGACACCCTTTCCAAATACGAAATAAAAAGCCCTAGCAAAACCGATGACGCTAACCTGCTCGGTCAATAACCGAACCAGGGACGGCACGAAGCGCAGGACCGTGATAAGCAACGAGAGGACGGATAAAACCGTCTTCATCGATCTGTTCAATGATGTGGGCAATCCATCCGACGATTCGGCCCATCGCGATGAGCGATATGAACATCGGGACATCGAACCCCATCAGATAATATGTTGGACCGGTGGGAAATTCGAGACCTGGAAACGCCCCCTTTTCTTTTCGCATGGTCCGTTCAAGACCCTCGGAAATTTCGACCCATTTGCGGCCGTGACGCAGGGCGGCGACCTCCTGAAAGACCTGCGTCATGATGGGAACACAGGGCTCCTCGCCGCAGCCGATGTCCGCGCCGAACCCCGCCACCGGACGCCGCCGGGCAAGCGCGTCGCGCACCCACGCCTCGGCGCTGCGCGGATCGCCGATTTCCAGCAGCATCTGCATCACCGCCTGGGCGCCGCCATCTTGCCGCGCCCCCTTCGACGCGCCGATGGCCGCCCCCACCGCGCCATAAATGTCGGATTGGGTCGAGATGACCACCCGCGCGGCGAAGGTCGATGGCGAGAAACCGTTCTCGGCATGAAGGATCAACGCCGTCTCGAAACCGTGAGCGATCGCAGGCGAGGGAATCACGCCAAAGCACATCCAGAAAAAGTTCTCGACGAAGCCCAGGTCCGGATCGGGCGGGATGGAGTCAAGGCCGCGGTTGCGGCGGTACTCGTATGCCACCACCGTCGGCATCCTGGCCATCAGCGCCAGCGCCCTGGCCCGAAGGGCGAGAGGCTCATTGATCTCCGCCTCGCCATCCTCGCCGCCGATAACACTGATCGCGGTCCGCAGAACATCGATCGGGGCGCAGCAATCCGGCAACCGGTCGAGCACGGACCGTGTTCCCCGGCTCAGTCCGCGCACGGCCCGTTCCCGTTCCATGAAGCGGCGGCCTTGTTCGGGATCGGGCAGATCGCCGTGCCAGATTAGATAGGCAACCTCCTCGAAACGGCATTTGGCAACCAGGTCCTCGACCGGGTAGCCCCGATAGGTTTGCGCCTTTACCTCCTGCCCCCGCGTGGAAATCGCAGTGGAGCCTCCTCCTCCCCACGCCGTTCTCCGGCCGCCGCCGTTTTGCGCAATCATCGACCGGTTCGCCCTGCGTGACCGAAATGGTGAGGCGGGCATCGCCGCTTTGTCGCATCAGACACGGACGTTGCTCGGCTCCCTGTCGATCTGGATGTACTCCTGATGACCGAGCAATTCGTCGAGACGAACTCCCGAATGCATCCGATCGACGATGCTGGCCTGGCTCCCTTCGATCTGGATCGTCTTCAGCCCGACCTCGGCCGAAGCCATCGCCAGCCGCAACAGAGTGACGGGGTAGATCGCCATGTTGATGCCGAGATTTTGTAAGCTGCGGGCGCTCAACAGTTTCGACGGACCGAACTCGCTCATGTTGGCCAGCAGCGGCGTATCGGGCAGGGCGCGGCGAAGCACCTCGAACTCGCGTTCGTCGGCGACCGCCTCGGCGAAGATCATGTCGGCCCCGGCGTCGAGATAGGCCCGGGCCCGTGCGATCACCCCGTCCAGCCCCTCGCTGGCGCGAGCGTCGGTGCGGGCGCACAGCACGAAATCGGAATCGCGCCGGGCCGAGGCGGCGGCCTTGATCCGCCGCGCCATTTCGGCGGCCCCGACCAGTACCGTCGCGGCGGGAACACCGCTTCGGTTCGGACCGACCCGGTCCTTGATATGACATCCGGCCAGCCCGAGATCTTCCAGCATCCGGATCGTGCGGACGACGTTAATCGCCTCGCCGAATCCGCTTTCGACGTCGATCAGGCTCGGCAGATCGGTGACGCGGGCGATCTGATGGCCGCGCTGGGCCACTTCGGACAAGGTGGCAAGCCCAAGATCGGGCAGACCGAGATCGGCCGACAGCACCGTGCCCGAGATATAAATCCCGTCAAAGCCCTGCTCCTCGATCAGCAGCGCCGACAGCGGCGAAAACGCGCCGGGAAAACGTTGCAGCTTGCCCGAGGCGAGACCGGCGCGGAAGGCGAGACGTTTGTCGTTGGCGGATAGGTTAGCGTGCAGCATCAGATAGCCCCCGCTTGGGACGCCGCGGCAACAGACGGCAGCGGCACGGGACGACCGGCGGCATCGACCGCGACCATGACGAAATGCCCCGTCACGGCAACCTGTCGTTCTGGCCCGGCCGGAGACTCGGCATGCATCTCGACGGCAACGCCGAGAGACGTGCGGCCGGTCCGTTCAACACGGGCCACCAATTCGACCATTTGCCCGACCCGAACCGGAGCATGGAAATCGACTCGTTCCGACGCCGCCATCACCACCGGATGACGGGTGGCCCTACTGGCGGCAACGAAGGCCGCCTTGCCCATCAAGGCCAGGGCTGTGCCGCCGAACAGCGTGCCGTAATGATTGGCCTGCTCGGGAAAGATCATCTCCACGAACCGGCTTTCTTCTTCTGCCATCACTGTTTCGCTCCGACTGAGGGGACTGGAACAAGCCCTCTTGCCTGCACCGCGTCTATTTGCAATCCTACGCAGATTCAAAGGGATGAAAACGCCTAAAGAGGCGTAAAATTGCCAGTGATGGCCAATGGATTTGCAAATCTTTGCGAAGGACAAGGGCGCGGATGAAAAAAACGTTCATGGGCCCCCGGATTCAAAGACTGCGCGAGGATCTCGGCCTTAGTCAGGCCGAACTGGCGCGTCGACTCGGCTTGTCGGCCAGCTACCTCAACCAGATCGAACGCAACCAACGCCCCTTAACCGTGGCTGTCCTGGTGCGGATCAACGCGACCCTCGGCATCGACGTACAGATGTTCTCCGAGGAAGAAGAGGCCCGCCTGGTGGCAGATCTGCGTGAAGCCTTGGGCGAAAATGGCGGTGAGGAGGCGATCCCGCTCGGCGACATAAAAAGCCTCGCCACCAATATGCCGCGCATTGGCCGTGCTCTGGTGGCGTTGCATCGCCGCTCTCAGGCGGCAGAGGAGCGGTTGGCGGCCATGGCGACCCCGCCAGGCGCCCCAGGCGGATTCCCCCCGATGCGACGACCGATGCCCTACGAGGAGGTCCGCGACTTCTTCTACCACCGACATAACTATGTCGCCGAACTGGACGAAGCCGCGGAACAAATGGTGGAACAGGAAGGACTGAAACCAGGGACCATGGAAATCGGGCTGGAGCGGCTGTTGCGCGACCGCCACGGCGTCACCGTCGCCTGGGCCGAAACCGAGGCGACCAGCGTCAACCGAAGCTACGATTCTGACCGCCGCGTACTCAGCCTGTCACGAGTCCTTTCCTCGGGTCAGCGGGCTTTTCAACTGGCGACCCAACTGGCCTTCCTCGATCAGGCCCCCCTGATCGACCGGCTTACCGAATGCCCGCAGCTTCCGGGTCCCGATTCCCGCGCCCTGGCCCGGATCGGGCTCGCGAATTACTTCGCGGGCGCGGTGCTGTTGCCCTATACCCGGTTTCTCGCCGCAGCCGAAGGCCTCGCCTACGATATCGATCTGCTCGGGCTGCGCTTCGGTGTCGGATTCGAGACGGTGTGTCATCGCCTGTCCACCCTACAACGGGCCGAGGCGCGCGGAGTCCCGTTCTTCTTCGTCCGGGTTGATCGCGCCGGCAACATCTCGAAACGTCAATCGGCGACTGATTTTCACTTTTCACGAGTAGGCGGCACCTGTCCGTTGTGGAATGTCTACGAAGCCTTCACCCATCCCGGCCGGATCGTCACCCAAATGGCGGCGATGCCCGACGGCCGCACCTATCTGTGGATCGCCCGCACCGTCGATCACAGCCGCACCGGCTTTGGCACCCCGGGGAAAACCTTCGCGATCGGGCTGGGCTGCGATCTGCGCCACGCGGGCAAGTTGATCTATGCACGCGGTCTCGACCTCGCCCACCCCGAAGCAGCCATCCCGATCGGCGCGGGCTGCAAGGTGTGCGAACGCCCGTCTTGCCCCCAGCGCGCCTTCCCTCCGCTTGGCCGCACGGTGAGAATCGATGAACACCACAGCGCGTTTGACCCCTATCCCGCCCGGTAGCTCTTCCCCCCTCCGGGCCATAGCGGCACCGTCAGCCGGACAATCCGCGGCTTCGCGAGCAAAATGGGTCTATAATCTATTAGGTGACAAAAACAGGCGTGGGTGATACAACATATTGGTATACGGTTCTTCGCGGCATCCGCCCGAAGCTAAGAGGGAAGCCGGTGTGAAACCGGCGCTGCCCCCGCAACTGTCAGCGGCGAGCAACCTCCGCAAACGCCACTGGGGTTTCCCGGGAAGGCAGGAGACGTTGTCACGACCCGCGAGCCAGGAGACCTGCCGTAGCGTTGATGATCGTCCGCGGGCGGGGTGTCCCGATGGAGTGCCGATCCGGAAATGACATTACGTCTTGTCTGTCCGGACCTGTGTTCCTGTCTTTGCCCCCTCGCCACAGCAAGACAGGAGAACCCGGTGCCTGCCGCCCTCCCCCCGTGCCATTCGATTCTGAAGCGAAGCGGCCTCACCGTTCCGTTCGGCCTCAACAAAATCCGCTCCGCGATCCTGCGCGTCGGCAAGTGCCACCACCGAACTCGACGCTGGCGAAGCCTTGCCGCCGTCTCTCCGTTTGTCGATCAACCGCCCCATATCGAGCCGTTCCCCTGCCTCCTGACCCGAAAGGATTGGTCCGTGAATCACATTCCGTCCACAACCGCCTGCGACGCCGCCTTGGAACTGCGCGACGACGAGCGTCAGCCCTGCGAAATCTGGACTCGGGTGATGGGCTATCACCGCCCGTTGGCTTCGTTCAATAAAGGCAAGCAGGGAGAATTCGCCGAACGCCTCTACTTCTCAGAATCGCGCTGCGGCACCTCCGCCTGCCACTAGGATTCATCGCCTCTGGCGGGGCGATGCCCCGTCCTCTTCCACCCCGACCTTGGGAGATGCCAGATGCCTGAGCTTGCCTACGACATAGACCACAATGGTCATCTGGTGCCGCTGGCGCGGTTCCCCGGGACACCTGTGGCCGATCTCCCACCGCCGAAACAACTCGCCCAACCGATCCCGCCCGTGGCGTCAGTCCTCCAGCCGGTCGAGGTGCACATAGATCGTGGCCGGGATGACCTGCTCACGCCTTTCGGCAAAGCGACATTGCAGGACCGCTACCTCCTTCCGGGCGAAAGCTTCCAGGAAATGTTTGCCCGCGTGGCCTGCGCCTTTGCCGACGGCAAGGAACATGCCCAACGTCTGTATGATGCGATGTCGCGTCTGTGGTTCATGCCGGCAACGCCGATCCTGTCCAACGGCGGCACGTCTCGCGGACTGCCTATTTCCTGCTTTCTCAACACAGTGTCGGACTCGTTGGACGGCATTGTCGGGACCTGGAACGAAAACGTGGCCCTCGCCTCCAATGGCGGCGGCATCGGCACCTATTGGGGCAATGTCCGCTCCATCGGAGAGCCGGTGAAGGGGAGCGGGGTAACGTCCGGCATTATCCCCTTCATTCACGTGATGGACGGCCTGACGCTGGCGATCAGCCAAGGCAGTCTGCGCCGCGGCTCGGCCGCCTGCTATCTCGACATCCACCATCCGGAGATCGAGGAGTTCCTGGAAATCCGCAAGGCCTCGGGTGATTTCAATCGAAAAGGCTTAAATCTGCACCACGGCATCAACGTCACCGACGCCTTCATGGAGGCTGTGAGAACCAACGCCCCCTTCTCTCTTGTCAGCCCCAAAACGGGCACAGCTCTGCGCGAGGTGAACGCCCGCCAGCTCTGGCAGCGCATCCTGGAAACCCGGATGCACACAGGCGAACCCTATCTTCTGTTCATCGACAGCGTGAACAAGACCCTCCCCAAACACCAACGTGAACTGGGTCTGAAGGTCACCAGTTCCAATCTGTGCAGCGAGATCGTGCTGCCCACCGGCGCCGATCACCTGGGCAACGAGCGCACAGCCGTCTGCTGCCTGTCATCCCTGAACCTGGAAACCTGGGCCCAGTGGCAGGGCGAGCCCAGATTGGTCGAAGATATCCTCCGCATGCTGGACAATGTCTTGACCCACTTCATCAACGCGGCCCCCGACAGCATGGAACGCGCCCGCTATTCCGCGCTACGCGAACGCTCGGTGGGCCTGGGCATCATGGGCTTCCACTCTTTTCTGCAAGCGCGCGGGATTCCCTTTGAAAGCGCGTTGGCCAAGTCTTGGAACTTGAAGATCTTCCGCAAGCTCCGGCGGGAGGCGGACGCGGCCTCCGTCCGTCTGGCGGTGGAGCGCGGCCCTTGCCTCGACGCGCAGGAGCGAGGAATGAAGGCTCGCTTCAGCCACAAAATCGCGATCGCCCCCACCGCCAGCATCAGCATCATCTGTGGTGGCACCAGTGCCTGTGTCGAACCCATTCCAGCCAACGTCTATAACCACAAGACCCTGTCCGGCGCCTTCGTCGTGCGCAACCCCCACCTGGGCCGCCTCCTGGCCGAAAAGGGACTCGACACGCCGGAAACGTGGCAATCCATCGTGGAGCATGAAGGTTCGGTTCAGCATCTGGACGGCCTGAGCCAAGACGAGAAAGCGGTGTACCGCACGGCATTTGAGATTGACCAACGCTGGATCATCGATCTCGCGGCCGACCGCACTCCCTTCATCTGCCAGAGTCAATCTCTGAACCTCTACCTGCCGGCCGACATCGACAAATGGGACCTGCACATGCTGCATTGGACCGCCTGGAAGCGTGGGATCAAGAGCCTGTACTACTGCCGATCCAAATCCATCAACCGCGCCGCCGTGGCGGGACGACTTGACCGCGCGCCAGTCGATACCGGCACGCCTCCGACGATCCGCACAGATTACGAGGAGTGTTTGGCATGCCAATGACCGGCCTGTCCCTTCTGGATCCTCACACCCTGATCGGAAGCGGCCGCGTCGGTCTGCTGACTGGCTCCGGCACCTATGACGTCGAGCGTTATCCGTGGGCCTACGAATTATGGAAACGCCAGCAGCAGACCCACTGGATGGGAGAAGAGGTGCCACTCGGAGGCGACATCAAGGATTGGACGTCGGATCGGGTTACGGACAGCGAGCGTGCCTTACTGACCCAAATCTTCCGTTTTTTCACCCAGTCGGACGTGGAGGTGGGCGACAATTATCTGAAGCGCTACATCCCGCTGTTCCAGCCATTGGAAATTCAGATGATGATGGCGGCCTTTTCCAACATGGAGACGGTGCATATCGATGCCTATGCCCTGCTGTTGAAAACCCTTGGCATGCCCACGACGGAGTTCGAGGCATTCCGCAACTACCGGGCGATGCAGGCGAAAGCCGACTATATGCACACATTCGGTGTGAACACGGTGGCGGACGTGGCGCGCACCCTGGCCATGTTCGGTGCCTTCACCGAGGGCATGGCCCTGTTCGCCAGCTTCGCCATGCTGCTGAACTTCCCCCGCCACAACAAGATGAACGGCATGGGACAGATCGTCAGTTGGTCGGTACGCGATGAGAGCCTGCACTGCGAGGGGATCATCAGACTGTTCCATGAGTGGAACCGGGAAACGGATGCCGTCACCCCCGCAGTACGGGACGATATCATCGACGTCGCCAAGACCATGGTGACACTCGAAGAAAGCTTCATCGACCTTGCCTTCGAACTGGGCCGGGTGGAGGGGATGACCGCCCCGGACATCAAGGCGTATGTCTCCTACATTGCCGATTGGCGCCTGACCCAACTGCGTCTGCCGCCGGTGTTTGGCTATTTCACGTTGGCCGATGGAGTTTATCGCCAGATTCGTCCCCACCCCCTCCCCTGGCTGGTAGAGATTCTAAACGGAGTCGAACACGCCAACTTTTTCGAACAAAGAGCAACCGAATACAGTAAGGTCGCAAGCCGGGGCAATTGGGATGGGGACGATGGCGTTTGGGCCGAATTTGACCGGGAGGAAGCAAAACGCTCACCGGGCATCCTCCATCTGCCAAGGAAGTGGGCGTAATACTCTATTTCAACCCGCTGCAGGCTGCCCGCTATTATAGCGGGCAGCCAAACCATTACCCCGCTATCATTACAAATTTGGCTTCGAACAGTGAGCGGCGACGTCGCGGAAGGCCGGGATCTGGTCGAAGTTCATGTAGCGATAGATGTCCGCCGACTTGGCGTTGACCACCGCGACCTGGGCCATGTACTCGGCGACGGTCGGAATCCGCCCGAGCAGGGCGCAGACGGCGGCCAGTTCCGCCGAGCCGAGATAGACGTTGGTGTCGACGCCCAGCCGGTTGGGGAAGTTGCGGGTCGAGGTCGACATCGCGGTCGCGCCCTTGCGGATCTGGGCCTGATTGCCCATGCACAAGCTACAGCCGGGCAGCTCCATCCGGGCTCCGGCCCGGCCCAGGATGCCGTAATAGCCTTCCTCGGTCAGGATTAGGGCGTCCATCTTGGTCGGCGGGGCGATCCACAGCCGGGTCGGCAGATCGGTCTTGCCTTCCAGCACCCGACCGGCGGCGCGGAAATGGCCGATATTGGTCATGCACGAACCGATGAACACTTCGTCGATCGTGTCGCCAGCGACCTCGGACAGCAGCTTGACGTCGTCGGGATCGTTGGGGCAGGCGACAACCGGCTCGGTGATCTCGGCCAGATCGATCTCGATCACCTCGGCGTAATCGGCGTTGGGATCGGGGGCCAGCAGCTTGGGATCGGCGATCCATGCTTCCATCGCGCGGATCCGGCGCTCCAGGGCGCGGCGGTCCTCATAGTCCCCGGCGATCATCCACTTCATCAAGGTGATGTTCGAGCGCATGTATTCGATGATCGGCGCCGGGCCGAGATGGACGGTGCACCCGGCGGCCGAGCGCTCGGCCGAGGCGTCGGTCAACTCGAACGCCTGTTCGATCTTGAGGTCGGGCAGCCCCTCGATTTCGAGGATGCGGCCGGAGAAGACGTTCTTCTTCCCCTTCTTCTCGACGGTCAGCAGACCCTTGCGAATCGCGTACAGCGGGATCGCGTTGACCAGATCGCGCAGCGTCACGCCGGGCTGCAAGGTGCCCTTGAAGCGCACCAGCACGCTTTCCGGCATGTCGAGCGGCATCACGCCCGTAGCGGCGGCAAAGGCGACCAGACCGGAACCGGCCGGGAAGGACAGACCAATGGGGAAGCGGGTGTGCGAATCGCCGCCGGTGCCCACCGTGTCGGGCAGCAGCAGGCGGTTGAGCCAGGAATGGATCACCCCGTCGCCGGGACGAAGCGACAGACCGCCCCGGGTCGAGATGAAGCCGGGCAGCTCGTGATGGGTCTTGACGTCGACCGGCTTGGGATAGGCGGCGGTGTGGCAGAACGACTGCATCACCAGATCGGCCGAGAAGCCGAGGCAGGCAAGGTCCTTCAACTCGTCGCGGGTCATCGGCCCGGTGGTGTCCTGCGACCCCACCGTGGTCATGCGCGGCTCGCAATAGGTGCCGGGGCGCATGCCGGTGCCCTCGGGCAGGCCGCAGGCGCGGCCGACGATCTTCTGCGCCAGGGAATAGCCCTTGCCGTTATCCTTGGGCACGGCGGGCAGGCGGAACAGGGTGCTGGCGGGCAGGCCCAGCGCCTCGCGCGCCTTGGTGGTGAGGCCGCGACCGATGATCAGCGGAATGCGGCCGCCGGCGCGGACCTCGTCGAAGATCACCTCGGACTTGACCTTGAACTCGGCGACGACCACGCCGTTCTTCAGCGCCTTGCCCTCATAGGGGCGCAGCTCGATCACGTCGCCCATCTCGAACGCCGAGACGTCGAGTTCAATCGGCAGGGCGCCGGCATCTTCCATGGTGTTGTAGAAGATCGGGGCGATCTTGGTGCCGAGACAGACGCCGCCGAACCGTTTGTTGGGGACACAGGGAATGTCGGTGCCGGTGTACCACAGCACCGAATTGGTCGCCGATTTGCGCGACGAGCCGGTGCCGACGACGTCGCCGACATAGGCGACCAGATGGCCCTTGTCCTTCAGCGCCGCGAGCTGGCGCAGCGGCCCGCGCTGGCCGGGCTCGTCCGGTTCGATCCCGGAACGGGCATTCTTCAGCATCGCCAAAGCGTGCAGCGGGATATCGGGGCGGCTCCAGGCGTCGGGCGCGGGCGACAGATCGTCGGTGTTGGTCTCGCCCGACACCTTGAACACGGTGACGGTCAGGCTGTGCGGCACTTCGGGGCGCGCGGTGAACCATTCCGCCGCCGCCCACGAGTCCAGCACGGATTTGGCGTTGGCATTGCCGGCACGGGCGGCGTCGCGGACATCGTTGAAGAAATCGAATACCAGCAGGGTCTTCTTCAGCCCTTCGGCCGCCAGCGTGCCGACCTCGGCATCGCCCAGCAGATCGATCAGCGGCTTGACGTTGAACCCGCCCAACATGGTGCCGAGCAGTTCGGTGGCCCGGGCGCGGCTGATCACCTTATTGGCTTCGAGCCCCTTGGCGACGGCTTCCAGAAACGCGGCCTTGATCCGGGCGGCGTCATCGACCCCGGCGGGAACCCGCTCGGCGATCAGGTCGGCCAGAACCGCGTCCTCGCCGACCGGCGGATCGCGCAGCAGGGCGACCAATTGCTCGGTCTGGGCCGCCGACAGCGGCAGGGGGGGAATCCCGAGCGCGGCGCGCTCGGCGACATGCTGGCGATAGGCTTCAAGCACGACCAAATCCTCTCACTCTTTCCATGCCGTCCTGGGGGACGGCGGCAACCAACGTCATTGGCCCCTCAGGCGAACTCGATCAGCAGATCCTTGGCCTTGAGGACGTCTCCCGGCGCGACATGAACACGCAAGACGGTGGAGTCACGCTCGGCAACAATCGCCATTTCCATTTTCATCGCCTCGATCGACAACAGCGGGCTGCCCTTCTTCACCCTCTGTCCCGGCTTCACCGCGACGACGGCGACCATCCCGGGCATCGGCGCGGCAACATGGGCCGGGTTACCTTCTTCTGCCTTCGGACGAGCCCGTCCAGGCGTCTGCAAGCCAGCACGGGCAATACGCATCGGTCGTGGCTGGCCATTCAGTTCAAGGAAAAGCTTGACCTCACCTTCTTCTGAAAAATCACTTTTACCAAGCAACCGAACAATGAGTGTTTTTCCAGGCTCTATTTCGACTGTGATCTCGTCCTTATCGCCTAATCCGTAGAAGAAAACGGGCGTCGGCAGATCGGAGACGTTGCCGTATTTGCGGTGATGGTCCGCATAATCGGCGAACACCTTGGGATACATCAACCAGCTGGCCAGTTCGGCGTCGCTGATGTGGTGGCCGACGGCTTTTTGGGCATCTTCACGCGCCCGATCGAGATCGACCGGAGGAATGTGCGCCCCGGCACGGCCATCGACCGGCACCTGCCCCTTCAGGATGCGCGCCTGCAAGTCCTTGGGAAACCCATCGGCGGGATAGCCCAGCTCGCCGCGCATCATCGCGACCACCGAATCCGGGAAGGAGATGTCCCTGTCCGAATCGGCGACATCTTCCGCCGTCAGTTCATTGGCGACCATGAACAGCGCCAAGTCACCGACGACTTTGGACGACGGCGTCACCTTGACGATATCGCCGAACAGCTTGTTGACGTCGGCGTAAGCCTGGGCGACCTCGTTCCAGCGGTGATCAAGTCCCATCGCGCGGGCCTGTTCGCGCAGGTTGGTGTACTGCCCTCCCGGCATTTCATGCCGGTAAACGTCGGAGGTGCCCGCACGGATATCCGCCTCAAACGGAGCATAAGAGCGGCGCACATTTTCCCAATAGCGCGAGAAGGGGGCGATGCGGCCGGCGGTCAGGCCCGTGTCGCGCTCGGTAAACTCCACCGCCGCAATGATAGCGCCAAGACTGGGCTGCGATGTCAGGCCGCTCATCGCGTCCATCGCGCCATCGACAGCGTCAACCCCGGCTTCGATCGCGGCAAGAATGCTGGCCACCGAACCACCGCTGGTGTCGTGCGTGTGAAAATGGATGGGGAGGCCAATCTCCGCCTTCAAAGCCTTGACCAGAGCGTGTGCCGCAGCAGGCCGACAGACCCCGGCCATGTCCTTGATCCCCAGGATGTGGGCGCCCGCCTTTTCAAGCTGCTTGGCCATCTCGACGTAATAGCGCAGATGGTATTTGGCGCGATCCGGGTCGTGCAGATCGCCGGTATAACAGATCGTGCCTTCGCACAGGGCGCCCGCCTCGATCACCGCATCCATCGATACCCGCATGTTCTCGACCCAGTTCAGCGAATCGAACACGCGGAACAGGTCCATGCCATGCGCGGCGGCCTGCTGGACGAAATAGCGCACCACGTTGTCGGCGTAATTGGTGTAACCGACCGCGTTGGAGCCTCGCAGCAGCATCTGAAACAGCGTGTTGGGAATCGCCGCGCGCAAACGGTCGAGACGTTCCCACGGATCTTCCTTGAGGAACCGCATCGCCACGTCGAAGGTCGCCCCGCCCCAGCATTCGAGCGAGAACAGCTCGGGCAGCAGCCGGGCGTAATGGGGTGCCACCGCGATCATGTCCGCAGTCCTCATGCGTGTCGCAAACAGGGACTGATGGGCATCGCGCATCGTGGTATCGGTCAAAAGCACGCGCTTCTGATCCCGCATCCAGCGGGAAAATCCCTGCGGCCCCAACTCGCGCAACAGATCCCGACTGCCAGGCGTCGGTGGAACGCCGAGGTCGGCCTTGGGAAGGCACGGCTTCGGCAGGGGCAAGGCCGGTTTCGCGCGGCCTTTCATCTCTGGATTGCCGTTGACAGTCACTTCGCCGATAAATCGAAGCAGTCGGGTTGCCCGGTCGCGGCGAGGCTTGAAATTGAAAAGCTCCGGGGTGGTGTCGATGAAGCGCGTCGTGCAGGTGCCGGTTCTGAAGGCCGGATGACGGATGAGATTTTCGAGGAAGGCCAGATTGGTCGTCACGCCGCGAACGCGGAATTCGCGCAATGCCCGGTCCATGCGGCGGATCGCCTCGTCAATGTCGTGGCCGCGCGCGGTCACCTTGACCAGCAGGGAATCGTAATAGGGGGTGATGATCGCCCCGGTATAAGCGGTCCCGGCATCAAGCCGGATCCCCGCACCGGCGGCGCTGCGATAGGCCGACAATTTGCCGTAATCCGGGGTAAACCCGTTTTCCGGGTCTTCGGTAGTCACCCGGCATTGCAAAGCGTGACCGGAAAGACGGATATCGGCCTGGGCCGGCAGAAAATCACTGGCGCCGATCCGGCCACCCTCGCTGATGACGATCTGCGCCTTGACCAGATCGAGGCCGGTGACTTCCTCGGTCACCGTATGCTCGACCTGGATGCGGGGATTGACCTCAATGAAATAGAAGGCACCGGTATCGGCATCCATCAGAAACTCGACGGTGCCCGCATGGGTATACTCGACCCCAGCCGCCAGCTTCAGCGCGGCAGCGCACAGGGCTTCGCGCTGGTCGGCGCTGAGATAGGGCGCCGGAGCGCGTTCGACCACTTTCTGGTTTCGCCGCTGCACCGAGCAATCACGTTCGAACAGGTGAACGCGGTTCCCGTGCAGGTCGCCCAGCACCTGGACTTCGACATGGCGGGCCCGTTCCACCATTTTTTCCAGATAGACCTCGTCGTTGCCAAAGGCGACGGCGGCTTCGCGCCGGGCGCTGGCCATCGCCGCCGGCAATTCGCTTTCGCCGTTGATCGCCCGCATGCCGCGTCCGCCGCCGCCCCAGCTTGCCTTCAGCATCAGCGGGTAGCCAATCTCCGCCGCCAACCGCTGGCAGGTGGCGGCATCTTCCGGCAAGGCCCCGGTCGCGGGCACCACCGGCACGCCGACCCGTTCGGCCAGCGCGCGTGCCGCGACCTTGTTGCCCAGTTCGCGCATCACCGAGGGATTTGGACCGATGAAGACGATGCCCGCCTTGGCACAGGCTTCGGCGAAATCGGGATTTTCCGACAAAAAACCATAGCCGGGATGGATCGCATCGACCTTGGCTTGCCGGGCGACACGGATGATGTCGTCAATGTCGAGATAGGCGGCAACGGGCTTTCTGCCCTCGCCGACCAGATAGCTTTCGTCCGCCTTGAACCGGTGCAGCGCGAAGCGGTCCTCGTTGGCATAGATCGCGACCGTGCGAAGCCCCAGTTCCGAAGCGGCTCGCATGATGCGGATGGCGATTTCGCTGCGGTTGGCGACCAGAACGCTTTTGATTTTCCTCATCGTCATATCCCGGAATCAGGGCGAGAGTCCTCGATCCGGGACAGCGGCGCCATCCCGGTTCCGTCAGGGGGGCGGTCATCACCCGTCCCGCCCCCCCTGGAGCCTTTTCGTTACGACTTAGGGCGTGTGGACATTCAGCACATAATCGCGACGCGAGACAATTTGGTGTCTGGGCAGACGAGAGAAACGATGTGGACTGGCGGTCCACGAGTGACGATCGGCGAACCCAGCCGCCAAATTGCCCGCGTCCCTTCGGGCTGCGGAGAAAATCGTGGTCTGGTTCGTCGAAAACCTCGACCGTAGCGCCGCTACGCTCATCGCTTTTCTCCTGCCATCCCGCGATTTTCTCCTGCAGCGCGTTTCATGCGGTGAATGTCCACATGCCCTAGCTGTAGAGCGTCTCGAGCGCATCCCACGCAGGCTTGCCGACCAGACGCTGGCGTTCGGCAAAGGGAGCGACCAGACCGCTCGATTCCTTGACCTCTTTTTCATCGCGCAGAACGGTCAGGGCCTTCTGCATCCCCATCACCGCCCCCTGCAGAGCGGCGTTGGCGTAAAGAACGATGCCGTAGCCAAGCTCCGCCAGTTCATCGGCGTTGAAGATCGGCGTCTTGCCGCCGATGACCATGTTCATCAGTTGGGGCTTGTCCAAACGTTGCGGCAAGGCGCGGATCTGGTCCGCCGTCGTCACCGCCTCGACGAACAGGATGTCGGCTCCGGCTTCGGCGAACTTCTGGGCGCGCTCGATTGCGGCGTCGAAGCCATGCACGGCGGCGGCATCGGTGCGCGCCATAATCAGCAGATTCGGATCGCGCCGGGCGTCGGCCGCGGCCTTGATCTTGGCGACGGCCTCCTCGGTCGAGATGACATCCTTGCCCGCGAAATGACCGCACCGCTTGGGCGCCACCTGATCCTCGAACTGGATGCAGTCGGCGCCGGCGCGCTCCAGGGTTCGCACCGTGTGGTAGACGTTGAGCGCATTGCCAAAGCCGGTATCGGCATCGACGATCAACGGCACGCTCACCGCATCGCGAATACGAGCCGTATGGTCGGCGATTTCAGCCAGCCCCATGAATCCCTGGTCGGGCATGCCAAACCACATGTTGGTCACGCCAGCCCCGGTAATGTAGATGGCCTCGAAGCCGAGATCCTCGACCACCTTGGCCGACAGCGCATTGAACGCGCCCGGAACGATCAGTCCGCGACGGGCTTCCACGAGGTCTTTAAGCTTTTTACGAGTGGACATATTGCTTCCTTGTAAGTCAGAACGAATCGCCGGGGACGCAGACCCAGCCGTCCATCAGCACCCGGGCGCTGCGGCTCATGATTGCCTTGGTGACGCTCCACCGGCCGGCCGTCAGCGTCGCTTCGGCCCCAACCCGCAAGGTTCCGGAGGGGTGGCCAAAGCGGAGCGAGCCGCGCTCCCCTCCCCCTGCGGCCAGATTGACCAGCGTGCCGGGGATCGCCGCAGCGGTCCCGATCGCCACCGCCGCCGTGCCCATCATCGCATGGTGCAGTTTGCCCATCGACAGAGCGCGGACCAGCAGATCAATGTCGCTGGCCTGGACCGTCCTGCCGCTGGAGGCGACATAATCGACGGGCGGGGCCACGAAAGCGATTTTCGGCGTGTGCTGACGCCGGGCGGCATCGCCCAGATCCTTGATCAATCCCATCCGTTGGGCACCGATCGCCCGCAACACCTCGAACCGGGCCAGTGCCGCCGCGTCTTCGTTGATCGCCGCCTGCAATTCGGTGCCGCGATAGCCAAGGTCGGCGGCGTTGACGAAGATGGTGGGAATGCCGGAATTAATCAGGGTCGCCTTCAGCCGCCCCCCCGGCACCAACGCCTCGGGCACCTCGATTTCGTCCACCAGATTGCCGGTGGGGAACAGGGCTCCCGCCTCGTCCCCATCGTCAGCGGGGTCGACGAATTCCAGCACGATCTCCGCCGCCGGAAAGGTCACGCCATCCAGTTCGAAATCGCCGGTTTCCTGGACCGCGCCGTTGGCGACCGGAACATGGGCGATGATGGTCTTGCCGATATTGGCCTGCCAAATCCGCACCGCGCAGACCCCGTTTTCCGGGATATCCGCCGGATCGACCAGCCCGGCATGGAGGGCGAAGGCCCCGGCCGCCGTCGAGAGGTTGCCGCAATTGCCCGACCAATCGACAAAGGCGCTGTCGATCGCGACCTGACCGTACAGGTAATCGACGTGGTGACCGGGCCGCGTGCTTTTCGACAGGATCACCGCCTTGCTGGTGCTCGAGGTCGCGCCGCCCATCCCGTCGGTGTGCTTGCCATAGGGGTCGGGGCTGCCGATCACCCGCAGGAACAGCCGGTCGCGGGCCTCGCCCGGAACCCGGCACCGTTCCGGCAGGTCGTCCAGGCGAAAGAACACGCCCTTGCTGGTGCCGCCCCGCATGTAGGTGGCGGGAATGCGGATTTGCGGTTGGGGTAAGGCGGCCATCAAGCGGGCTCCTTGCGTGCGGTTTCCGAAGCGAGGAAATCCTGGGCAAACCGTTGCAGCACGCCTCCGGCCTGATAGATCGACACGTCTTCCGCCGTATCGAGGCGGCACAGAACCGGCACCGAGGTAACCTCGCCCGTACGGCGACGAATGAGCAAAACGAGATCGGCCCGAGGCTGCGGTTCCCCGATCACGTCATAGGTCTCGCTGCCGTCGAGGTCCAGCGTCAGCCGCGTCGTCCCCGGCTTGAACTCCAGCGGCAGAACGCCCATCCCGATCAGGTTGGTGCGGTGGATACGCTCGAACCCTTCGGCAAGGATCGCCTCGCCCCCAGCCAGACGCACCCCCTTGGCGGCCCAGTCGCGCGACGAGCCCTGGCCGTAATCGGCTCCGGCGATCACGATCAGCGGCTGCCTGCGCGCAAGGTAGGTTTCGATCGCCTCCCACATCCGCATCACCGTGCCGTCCGGCTCGAGACGAGTCAGCGAGCCTTTCTTCACCGCCCCATCGACCACCGCCATTTCGTTGACCAACTGCGGGTTGGCGAAGGTGGCGCGCATCGCGGTCAGATGGTCGCCGCGATGGGTCGCATAGGAGTTGAAATCCTCTTCCGGCAGCCCCAGCCGGGTCAGGTACTCACCGGCCGCCGACGTGGACAGGATCGCATTGGACGGCGACAGATGATCGGTGGTGATGTTATCCGGCAGTAGCGCCAGCGGCCGCATGCCCCGTAGGGTGCGCGGGTTTGCCGCCAAGGCTCCGACCCCTTCGGTGTCCCAATACGGGGGACGGCGGATGTAGGTCGAAGCCGGACGCCAGTCGTAGAGCGGGCTGATTTTCTCCGAGATTTCGCGGCGAGCCGAAAACATCGGATCGTATATCTGGCGGAACTGTTCGGGCTTGACGCAGGACGCAACGATGGTGTCGATTTCCTCGTCGGACGGCCACAGATCCTTCAGGGTGACCGGGTGGCCGTTCTGGTCGGTCCCCAGCACATCCCGTTCGATGTCGAAGCGGATGGTCCCGGCCAGGGCGTAGGCGACCACCAGCGGCGGCGAGGCGAGAAACGCCTGCTTGGCGTAAGGGTGAATCCGCCCGTCGAAATTGCGGTTCCCCGACAGCACCGCCGTCGTATAGAGGTCGCGAGCAACGATCTCCTGCTGGATTTTCGGATCAAGCGCACCGGACATCCCGTTGCAGGTGGTGCAGGCATAACCGACGATGCCGAACCCCAATTTTTCCAGGTCCGGCAGCAGCCCCGCTTCTTCGAGATACAGCCGAACCACCTTCGACCCCGGCGCGAAGGAGGTCTTGACCCAGGGTTTGCGGATCAGTCCCAGTTCGTTCGCCTTTTTCGCCAGCAGAGCGGCGGCGATCATGTTGCGGGGGTTGGAGGTATTGGTGCAACTGGTGATGGCGGCAATGATGACGGCACCGTCCGGCAGCCGACCGGCCCGCTCCTCCGCCTGGGCTTGGTCGAGATTGACGGCGATGCCGCGCGCCGCCAGCGCCGAAGTCGGCAGACGCCGATGCGGGTTGGACGGACCGGCCAGGGTGCGCTCGACGCTGCCCAGATCGAACGCAAGAACGCGCTCGTAATCGACGGCGTGCAGCGCATCGGCCCACAGGCCGGTGACCTTGGCGTAATGCTCGACCAACGCAACCTGTTCCGGCGCGCGTCCGGTCAATGCCAAATAATCAATGGTCTGCCGGTCGATCGGGAACAGTGCCGCAGTAGCGCCGTATTCCGGGCACATGTTGGATATCGTCGCCCGGTCGCCGATCGACAGGCTGGCCGCGCCGTCGCCAAAAAATTCGATCCAGGCCCCCACCACCCGTTCCTTGCGCAGAAACTCGGTCAACGTCAGCACGATATCGGTGGTGGTGATGCCGGGCCGCCGCCGTCCGGTCAGGCGGACCCCGACGATATCGGGCAGCCGCAACATCGAAGCGCGGCCCAGCATCACCGTTTCCGCTTCCAGACCGCCGACGCCGATCGCGATCACCCCCAGCGCATCGACATGCGGGGTGTGGCTGTCGGTACCGACACAGGTGTCGGGAAACGCCACCCCGTCCTGGACCTGGATCACCGGCGACATCTTTTCCAGATTGATCTGGTGCATGATGCCGTTGCCCGCCGGAATCACATCGACATTCTTGAAGGCGTGCTTCGTCCACTCGATGAAGTGGAAACGGTCTTCGTTGCGGCGGTCCTCGACGGCGCGGTTCTTATCAAAAGCATCCGGATCGAAACCGCCATATTCGACGGCCAGAGAATGATCGACGATCAACTGGGTCGGCACCACCGGATTGACCCGGGCCGGGTCGCCGCCCTGGTCGGCGATGGCGTCGCGCAGACCGGCCAGATCGACCAGCGCGGTCTGGCCGAGAATGTCGTGACAGACTACCCGGGCGGGGTACCAGGGAAAATCAAGATCACGGCGGCGCTCGACGATCTGCCGTAAGGCATCGCCCAGTACGTCAGGAGCGCAGCGGCGCACCAATTGCTCGGCCAGAACGCGGGAGACATAGGGCAAGCCGTCCCACGCACCGGGGCGAATGTCGTCAATGGCCGCGCAGGCGTCGAAATAGTCGAGAGACAGGCCGGGCAAGGGCTTGCGGAAGGATGCGGGACTCATGGCGTTTCCAATATCAATGACGCTGGTCGATCGCCTCGAAGGCGCGATCTTCCGGTCCGACGTAGTGGGCGCTCGGACGGATGATCTTGTTGTCTATGCGCTGTTCGATGATGTGTGCGGCCCAGCCGGAAGTCCGGGCGATGACGAAAAGCGGCGTGAACATCGCGGTCGGCACCCCCATCATGTGGTAGCTGACGGCGCTGAACCAATCGAGGTTGGGGAACATCTTCTTGGCGTCCCACATCACGGACTCGATGCGCGCGGCGATGTCGAACATCTTGGTCGATCCGGCATCGACCGACAGCTTGTGGGCGACGGTCTTGATGACCTGATTGCGCGGATCGGAAACGGTGTAGACCGGGTGGCCGAAACCGATCACCACTTCCTTGTTTTCGACGCGGCGACGGATGTCGGCCTCGGCCTCGTCCGGAGTGTCATAGCGTTTCTGGATCTCGAACGCGGCCTCATTGGCTCCGCCATGCTTGGGGCCGCGCAAAGCGCCGATCGCGCCGGTGATGGCCGAATACATGTCGGAGCCGGTCCCGGCGATGACGCGGCCGGTGAAGGTCGAGGCGTTGAATTCATGCTCGGCATAGAGGATCAGCGAGGTGTGCATTGCCCGTTCCCACACCTCCGACACCTTGCGGCCGTGCAGCAGGTGCAGGAAATGGGCCCCGATCGAGTCGTCGTCGGTCTCAACGTCGATACGCCGGCCATTGTTGGACCAGTGGTACCAGTAAAGCAGCATCGAACCGAGCGAGGCGAGCAGACGGTCGGCGATGTCGCGGGCGCCGGGAAGGTTGTGATCGTCCTTTTCCGGCAGCGCACAGCCCAGCGCCGACACCCCGGTTCGCATCACGTCCATCGGATGGGCCGACGCGGGCAGGCATTCCAGCGCGGTTTTGACGTTGTTGGGCAGGCTGCGCTTCGCCTTCAACCGGGTCTTGTAGGCCCGCAATTCGGCAATCGTCGGCAATTTGCCGTGCACCAACAGATGGGCGACTTCCTCGAATTCACAGCGTTCGGCGATATCGAGGATATCGTAGCCCCGGTAGCGCAAATCGTTTCCGGTCTTCCCAACCGTACAAAGACCGGTGTTACCTGCCGTTACCCCAGAAAGCGCAACAGACTTCTTTGCCTTAAACGGAACTGAGATATTTTTCTCATTGACACTGGCGTTCATATCAAAGCCTCCACTGCGATAATATTATATTTATTGTATGGACACCCATCCGCCTCATGCCTGCCTCCGTCTTGAGGCCACGCTTCATTCTGAAGCTCTTGTTTCAATAGGTAACCTGAAGACGCGATGATCCACATGACCTTGATCAAAGAACCCGGATATTCAAGGAAGCATTTCTTGAATCGACTGGCAATTTCTCTCACAAACCGACACTTTCCGTGCGGCACCACTACTTCGTCTTCTCGCCTCCTAAGGACATAACTTCTTGTCGACATCGCACTGTCCCTCAATAATACGCAGTGTTATCGCCATAAAAACCCCTAAAGAAGCGCAGAGTTGCCAGCGAAGAGAGTTACATTTGTTAATTTTTGCAAAGATTCGCGAATTCATTTGTTCCACAAAGAGATCGGCCACCCTCTGTCAATCCCACAATGGAAAGAACCGGGTTGTACGACTACGGCGTAGACGAAATCGCGATTTTCGCTTTTGATCCTGCCTCTGCCCCCGGACCAAACCGAGGACCAGGATAGGGTCTGTTTTGGTCCGCCGCCTGTTGGATGCACTTTAGGGAAAAATCATGAAGACCATTCTTCTGATCGGAATCGGTCCCGGCGATCCAGACGCCTTGACCCTGGCTGCGATCAAGGCAATCGGCCGTGCCGACGTTTTTTTCTTCCTGGAAAAAGAGGGCGAAGGCAAAGACTCGCTGATCCGCTTCCGCCAGCAGATTTTGCAAACCCACCGGGGCGACCGGCCCTATCGCACCGCCACCAGCCAAAACCCGGTGCGCGATCATGCGGCGAAGGACTATGTCGGCGCGGTCAAAGATTGGCACCGCCAACGCACTGCGGTCATCAAGGCCCTGATTGAGTCCGAGATGGCTGACGGCGAAACAGCCGGGCTGCTGATCTGGGGAGATCCGTCGCTCTATGACGGAACGATCCAGCACCTGCGCGATATAATCGACGAGAGCAGCACCGAGCTGAGCTTCGAGGTCATTCCCGGAATTACCTCGATTCAAATGCTGACCGCTCGTCACAAGATTCCGCTCAATCGGATCGGGGAGAGCATCACCATCACCACAGGCCGCCAAATCGAGCAGACCGACCCCGGGTTGATCACCAACGCGGTGGTGATGCTGGATTCGCGTTCCGCCTTCCATCGACTCGAGGGGTCGGGCGATATCGACATCTATTGGGGCGGCGATGTTGGCGGGCCCGACGAAGTCCTGATCTCTGGTTCATTGGACGAGGTCGCCGAAAGGATCGATCAGACGATTGCTGAGCAGCGTGCCCGCAAGAGCTGGATCATGGACAATTACCTGCTGCGCCGACGTCCAAAGCAATCCTGATAAACCGTGATCATAGCCACCATCCTTAGCCGGGGCTCTATGCCTGATGACGCTCATTCCCGGCCCACTCCTCCCGTCGGGATCGAAGCCGGCGCGGCCTCCTTCCGCCCCCGCCGCCGGACCGGTTCGGCGGCGTCAGCCGTGATCGCGCCATCCTGGCGGGTCTTGGCAAACCCCCGGTCGCCGGCGAGGAATGCCGCCAGCATGGGCGGGATCAGGTCGGCGACGGCCTCGGCATGGCCATAGGCTTGGCGATACGCCTCGGCATAGGCGACGAGATCTCGGTTGAGGTCGGGACTGACAGTGATGACGATGCGGACCGGAGTGCGGTCGGGCAGTTTGCCAAGCTTCAACATGACGACCTCCGTTCAGCCCCGATAGGGGCGCAGGATCAGATCCTTGTGGACGATGACGCGAAGCGGCCAGCCGGGGCGGACGGTCAGGGTCGGCTGGATGTTGAGGTTTTTCTCGGTCAGGCGCTGACCGGCGCGATCAGCGTTCTGCTGGGTCGATTCGCGAATGGCGCGGACCAGATCGCCCTCGTTCGATCCAAAACTGAGTTCGGTGCCGACCCCGAGCAGGGTGGCGAGGGCGATGCCCTTCAGCAGCGCCCAGGTATGGTAATCAACATCGTCCTCGAGTCCGGCATAGCCGGCGGTATCGGTGGCAGGCAGATTGTCGATCTGGATCGAGGTCCCGTCCGGCATGACGATGCGTCGCCACACCAGCAGGGCGCGGGATTGGCCGAAGGCGACGACGCTGTCGTAACTGCCGATCAACCGGGCCCCCTGCGGGATCAGCAGGGTGCGGCCGGTCACGCTGTCGAACACATTCTCGGTGATCTGCGCCACCACCATTCCCGGCAAATCGGATTTCAACCCGGTAACGAGACTGGCGGCGATGACGCTGCCGGCCATCACCTGCCAGGGCGAGGCCGGCTGCTGCAGAGCATGGGGATTATAGATGCCGGTCTCCGGTTTCTGGTTGAGGAAATCGAGCTTGCGCTGCTGAGTATTCGGATCGTGCTCAGGATCAAGGGCGAGCCGGGGAGACTCCGGATTGGACGGCGTGCCCCCCTGCCCCACCGCCGGACTGAATGCCGCCGGTCCAACCGGCTGCGGGCGGGTATTGATCTGGAACATCACTCCGGCTTCGCGGGCCTTCTGCGATTGCTGAAGCAGACGCTGCCGTTCGGCCGCCGCCGCCTGATCCACCGGCTCGGCCCCCGGGGCGATGCCCATCTGGCGCTGATGCTCGAGGATCGGGCGCCCGAGATCGCCAGGCAAGGGCGGCCCCAAGGGTGGTGTGTCCGGTTTGATCTGACCATACGATCCCGGCAGGGCGGAGAGGCCGTCCGGGGTGGTCTTGCGCTCGGTGTTGTAGAGTTCCTGGGCTTGCTGCCCGATCCTGAGCGCCGAGCCTTTCAGCCCCCACCAGGTCACGCCGAAGATCATCGCCGAGGTTACCCCGGCGATGCCGATCAGCAGCGCGCGCTTGAATCGCAGCACGTTGCGCGGCGGCGCCCGCAGCACCAGGGATTCAGGATCGGACTTGGGCGAGCCGGGGGCGTCATGCGTATTCATGACCGACCCCCGCTCTTCGGCACGCCATCGGTGCGGCTGATCCGAACCACCTGCTGGGGATCGGTGCCCAGGCGAAGTTCGGCGGCGGCGAACAGGCGATCGACGATGTAGTAGTTGCGCCGCACCCGATAATTGACCAACTGAGCCTCGCCGTCAGGCCCGACCACGAACAACGGCGGCGCCTCTCCCTGATCGAGCCGGGCCGGGAACTCGATATAGACCTTGGCCCCGTCGTCAAAGGCGCGCAGCGGCCGCCAGGGCGGGCTGTCGCCGGAAATGGCGTAGCGGAACCGCAAGGACTCGAGGGCGATGCCGTCGGCGACCGGCGCGGCCGCCTCAGCCGACGCGTTGCGCCGTTGCAGTGCAATCAGGGTCCCCTGCGGATAGGTCCAGGAGATCGCCGCCATGCTGGTGCGGGCGGTGCTCTCCAGTTGCAGGTGATAGAAGCGGCGGTCGGTAGTGATGATCAGGTTGGTCCGGAGCCCCGGCGCGAACGGCTTGACCAGGACATGGACCCGCTTGGACTCGCCCGCCCCGCTGGTGGTGTCGCCGATCACCCAACGCACCGTGTCGCCGGCCGACACCGCGGTGAGCTGCTCGCCGGGTTCGAGCGCGATGTCACTGACCATCTCCGGCGCGGCATAGAGTCGGTACAGCGCCCCTTCGCTGTAGGGATAGACCTGGATCGCGTTGATATAGCCATGGGCCGAGGGTTCCTGCAGTGCCGCCCGGTTGGCGGCGGCAACCCGCATTGTCGGCTTCCGCTGGTCCGGCCTGACCGGCTCGGGCAGCGGCTGAAGCTGGCCGGGCAACGGCAGCGGCGTGGGAATCTCGACCACCTCCACCAGACGGGGCGGCTCCGGCGCGATGGTGGCGGGATGGAAAGTGGCGCCGTCATAGGCAATCGCCGGCGGCGGTTCCTTGCCTGCGCAGGCGGCCAAGATGAGGACAGAGACGATCATGATGATGGGAGCGCGTTTCATGGCGATTTCCCTTCCGGTTTGCTGGTGCCGGGATCGAGGTCGCGGGTCCAGGCCAGGGCGGTGACGTAGAGGCCGAGCGGGTTCTTCCGTACCGTCTCGGCGGTGCGCGGCGGCTGGATCACGACCGACAGAATCGCGGTCCAGCGGCTGGTGGCGGCGAGGCTGCCGCGCTCATAGATCTGCTCGGTCCATTTGACCTGGAACGAGGACTCGGAGGCCCGCACCACGCTGGTCACCTGGACCGAGACGGTGCGGGTGCCGATCTGGGCGAACGGATCGCTGGCGCGGGCCTGCTCGGTGAGAAACAGGGCGGCACGGTCGGTGACAAAGTCGTAGGCCTCGAGCCAGTTCTGACGCACCAGCACCGGATCGATCGACAAGGCGCGGACGTTGGTGATGAATCGGGCGAGATACCAGGCGATCTGGGCATCGCTGGGCCGATACGCCTCGATGGCAGGCCCGACCGCCCGCACCTGTCCCTGCGTGTCGATTTCGACGACATAGGGGACGACGCGGCTCTGGGCCGATTGCCAGATCAGACCGCCGGCAAGGCCGAGGCTTAAGCTCAGGCCGCCGAAGGCCATCAGCCGCCAGTTGCGGGCCTGGACCCGGGCGGAGCCGATCCGCTCGTCCCAAGCTTGCGCCGCTTTCTGATAGGGCGTCACCGGCAGCGGGGTCTCGCCGTAACGCTGGAGGGATCGTCGTAACAACATGCTTACTCCTCCCTGGTCGAGAGATCAGGATTGGCGGGAGCGCCGGGGCGGTCGCCCTCCTTGATCGCCTGCAGAGCAGCATGGCGATGGGCGCGTGACGCCTGCTCGGCCCGCAACTGACGGGCCCATTGGGGAGCGCTGTCGAACGAACGGGGGGACGAAGCAGAACCGGCCGCGCCGGAAACCGGGCCGCCCCCGGTGGCGCGCCAGCCGCTTTCGCGCCCGGCCTGGACGCTCTGCGACAGGGATTCGGTCGCACGATCGGCCAGCGAGCGGACACTCTGGACCGCCGCACCGGCGCCAGCCCGGGCCATGCCGCCAAGACCGGCGGCGGCACCCCCGATTCCGTTGGCCCCGGAGGTCGCCTGCCCCATCTGATAGGCGGTCGAGGCAGCCGCCCCCATCGCGGTTCCGGCCCGGATCGCCGACAGGCCAGCCGCTCCGGCAGCACGCAGCATCCCGGCCCCACCCAGGGCGGCCCCGCCGACCAGCATCGCCGCCCCCGCCGCAGCGCCGAGAGTACCGACCGCCGCCCCGGCACCCAATTGCGGAGCGCCCGATACCAGCCCGGCGGCGATGCCGGGGCCGAAGATACCGAGCCCGAACAGCGCCAGCGCCGCCAGCACCAGCGACATCGCCTGACCGATATTCGGCTCCTGGCCCTGCAGCGCGGTGATGAACTGGTCGAAGAAGCCCGAGCCGATGCCGACGATCACCGCCAGCACCATCACCTTGACGCCCGACGCGATCACGTTGCCCAGCACCCGCTCGGCCAGAAAGGCGGTCTTGCCCCACAGCGCGAACGGCACCAGCACGAAGCCGGCCAGCGCGGTCAGCTTGAATTCCAGCACGGTGATGAAGATCTGCACCGCCAGGATGAAGAAGGCGATGATCACGATCAGCCAGGCGATCAGCAGCACGGCGATGGTGAGGAAATTGTCGAAGAAACTGGTGAAGCCCATCAGAGCACTGACCTGCTTCAACAGCGGCCACGCCGCCTGATAGCCGATCCCGGCCAGCTTACCGGGTTTCAGCAGATCGTCGGCGGTCAGCGCGTTGGCGCTGGCATGCAGGCCCAGTTCGGCGAAGGAGCGATAGACGATGTCGGCAAGGCTGCTGAAATTGTTGAGGAAGAAGGCGAACAGCCCGACATAGAGGATCTTGCGGATCAGCCGCGACAAGATGTTGGCCTCGCCGTCCATCGACCAGAACAACCCGGCCAGGGCGATATCGATGCCGATCAGGATCGTGGTCAACGAGGCGACATCGCCCGACAGCAAGCCGAAGCCGCTATCGATCGCGTGGCTGAACGCCGCCATGAAGCTGTCGATGACCGAGAGATCGTCCATCTTGCGTCACCGTCCCGAATAGGCGGTCCCCGAACCAAGAAACCGCGCCGTCGCCGCCTGCCCGGACGCTTCCGACTGGGCCTTGCGGGCCTGCTCGAGCGCCTCGGCGCGGTACTGCGCCGCCATCAGGGTCTGGATCTGCATCTGCTGCTTGGCGGTCAGCGCGATCAGCTGATTGGCGGCCTGTTGGGCCTGCAGACTGCCGGCCGCCCCCTGGCTGGCATTGACCAGATCGGCCAGGGTATTGGTGTCGGCCTGGACGTTCTGATTGACCTGGGACTGGATCAGCATCGTCTGGCGATAGGCGCTCATCGCGCTCTGCCAACGAGTCCTCGCTGCCGCCAGCGACTGATCGCTGGTCAGCGCCGCACCGTATTGCGACGGGAATTGCCGCTGGAACGCGCTGTCGGTGGCGTCGAGGGTGAAGGCGATTCCGTTGGCCTGATTCATCAGCCCGTTGATCCGCGACAGGGCCGTCGTCATCTGCCCCAGCGACGAGCTGTCGAGCGATTGCAGGTTGCGGTTCATCGTCTCGAGCATCGCCGCCTCGTTCTGCAGCGAGCGGATCTGGTTGTTGATCTGCTCCATCGCCCGCGCTGCCTGCAGCACGTTCTCGGCAAAGTTCGACGCGTCGAACACCGCCCATTGCGCCTGCGCCGGTGGAACAGAAAGACCGATCAGCAAAATAGAAATGAGGAGAAGCTTCGCTGCGGGCTGCCGCCCGCGCCCGCCTGGGAGCGCCGCTCCCAGACCCGCGGTGATTTTATTGAGGGCGGGTCCGGGAAGCCCGGCTTCCCGGTCGGGGCGTGGGGCGGAAGCCCCACCATATATAATGTGTGTCATGGGACGTACTCCCGGATCAGATCGACCGCCCAGGGCAGCCCCTTGGTGGCGAGCCAGGACTCGAGGAACGAGTCCGGCGCGGCCGACAGACGGTCGATCAATTTCTGGTCGTCGGGGGAGGAGGCGCCGCACAGCGCCAGCGCGACCGGGCCGAGGGCGAGGTCGAACAGGCGGTTGCCGCGCCGGGATTGCAGGTAGTAGTGCCGCTTGGGCGTGGCCTGGGCGATCAGCTCGATCTGGCGGTCGTTGAGGCCGAAGCGGGCATAGGCGGCGCGGCTCTGCGGCTCGATCGCCCGGTCGTTGGGCAGGAACAGCCGCTGCGGGCAGGATTCGATGATCGCCGGGGCGATCGTGCTGTCGGCGATGTCGGCCAGCGACTGGGTGGCGAAGATCACCGCGACGTTCTTCTTGCGCAGCACCTTCAGCCATTCGCGGATCCGCGCCGCGAACAGCGGGTGGTCGAGGAACACCCAGGCCTCGTCGAGAATCAGCAGGGTCGGCCGACCGTCGAACCGCTCCTCCAGGCGGTGGAACAGATAGGTCAGCACCGGCAGCACCAGACCGGGCTGGTGCATCAATTCCTCGGTCTCGAAGCACTGCACGTCGGCCAATTCCAGCCGATCGTCAGCGGCGTCGAGCAGACGGCCGAAGGGGCCGTCGAGGGTATAGGGCAACAGCGCAGCCTTCAGCGCGTTCGACTGCACCAGCATCGAGAAGCCGGTGAGGGTCCGTTCCTCGGGCGGGGCCGAGGCGAGGCTGCCGAGCGCCGACCACAGCGTCTCCTTGATCTCCGGGGTAACCGTCACCCGCTCATGGGCCAGCAGACCGGCGATCCACTCGACTGCCCACGACCGCTCCGCCTCGAGGTCGATCCGCCGCAACGGCTGGAACGCCAGCCCGCCACCGGCGCCGAGGGCGTGATGGGCCCCGCCCATGGCGAGGGTCGCGGCGCGGGCCGAGTTGCCCTTGTCGAACAGGGTCACCCGCGCTCCCGGATAGCGGCGGAACTGCAGCGCCAGCAGGGCCAGCAGCACCGACTTGCCGGCCCCGGTCGGGCCGACGATCAGCAGGTGACCGACATCGCCGACATGGGTGGAAAGGCGGAACGGGGTGGCCCCCGAGGTCTCGGCGATCAGCAGCGGCGGGCCATCGAGATGGGCGTTGCGCGCCGGCCCGGCCCACACCGAAGACAGCGGGATCAGATGGGCGAGGTTGAGGGTATGGACCAGCGGCTGGCGGACATTGGCGTAGACGTGACCGGGCAGCGAACCAAGCCAGGCTTCAACCGCATTGACGCTCTCGCGGATCACGGTGAAACCGAGTCCGGTGACGATCCGCTCGATGGCGCGGACCTTGTCGTCGGCGCGCTGGCGGTCCGGATCCCTCACCGTCAGAGTGGTGGTGAGATGACCGAAGGCGACATGGTCGCCGCCCAGCGCCTGCAGCGCCAGATCGGCGTCGGCGACCTTGTTGTCGGCGTCGGAATCGAGCAACTGGGCCGGCTCGTTATAGAGCACCTCGCGCAACAGCGCGGCGATCGATTTCCGCTTGGCGAACCAGTGCCGCCGCAGCCGGGTCAGATCCTTGGTCGCCCGCACCTTGTCCAAGGCGATGAAGCGGGTGACCCAGCGATAGGCGAAATCCTGATGATTGAGGGCGTCGAGCATCCCCGGCCGGGTCATATTGGGGAAACCCAGGATGGTGAGCGTGCGCAAATGGGCCTCGCCCAACATCGGCTCGAGCCCACCGGTCAGGGGCGTATCGACCAGAATCCCGTCGAGATAGAGCGGGGTTTCCGGCACCTTGACCGGATGGCGCCGGGTCGAAATGGTGGCGTGCAGGTAGGTCAGTGTCTCTCCATCGTCGAGGCCGCGCGCTTCCGGCATGAAGCCGGCCAGCAGATCGAGCACCCGCTCGGTTTCGGCCTGGAACGCCACCAGTTCCTGGTGCCAGTCGCGCTCCTTCCCTTCCCGGCCCTGATCCAGCAGCGCGGATTCAGCCTGGGCGACCGAATCCGGCGGCGGGAGATAGAGCAGAGTCAAATGGTAGACGCTCTCGAAATGGCTGCCGACACGACCGAGGAAGGCGGCGCGGCGTTCCTGCTCGACTAGCCAGGAGGCGGGATCGGGGAAGGACGAGTCGGGATAATCCTGGGCCGGAATCCGCTCGGCCTCGAAGAACAGCGCCCAGCCCGAGCCGAACCGGCGCAACACATTGTTGGCGCGGGCGCAGGTGGCGACCAGTTCGGCCTCGGTAGCGCTGTCGAGATCGGGACCGCGGAAGCGGAGGGTGCGCTGGAAGCTGCCGTCCTTGTTCAGCACGATGCCGGGGGCGACCAGCGCCGCCCAGGGCAGATGGTCGGCCAAACGGTCGGCGCGACGGCGGTATTCGGCGAGGTTCAGCATGACAGCTCCCCCTTCTGCCGCAGATGCCGGGCCAGCACCGAGGCGAAGTCGGGATCGCGCTTGGCCGCGAACACCGCGACGGAATGGCCGACCAGCCACAACACGATCCCGGCGCTCCACATCTGCAGGCCGAGACCGAGAGCGGCGGCAACGGTGCCGTTGACGATCGCCAGGGTATGCGGCACGCCGCCGAGCAGGATCGGCTCGGTCAGCGCCCGGTGCAGCGGCACCTCGAAGCCGTCGATGCTCATCACACCAGCGCTCCGCCGCCGAAGCTGAAGAACGACAGGAAGAAGCTGGAGGCGGCGAAGGCGATCGACAGGCCGAACACGATCTGGATCAGCCGGCGGAACCCGCCCGAGGTCTCGCCGAAGGCCAGAGTCAGGCCGGTGGTGATGATGATGATCACCGCGATGATCTTGGCGACCGGCCCCTGGACGGAGTCGAGCACCTGCTGCAGCGGCTGCTCCCACGGCATCCCCGCCCCGGCGGCGAAGGCCGAGGTGGAAACCAGCAGGGTCGCCATCACGCTGGCGCTGATCAGGGACAGTTTCTGAGATGAAGTCGACATGATGAGTCTCCTCGGTTAGATGTCATGCGGGCTGCCGCCCGCCCCTGCCTGGGGCACGGCCCCAGACCCGGTTTCTGAAAACAAGGGAAGGGGTTCGGGGAACACTTCCCCGAGCGGGGCCGGGCGGCAGCCCGGCATCTCCCTGACCGCGTAATCGCCGTTGCCGTCGAGCCCGGTGACCTCGGCGATGGTGTCGATCCGGCGGCCGGTGCCGCGCCCGGCGATGAACACCACCAGATCGACCGCCTCGGCGATCAGCCGGCGCGGCACGGTGACGACACCTTCCTGGACCAGTTGTTCGAGGCGGTAGAGGGCGGCGCGGGCGGAATTGGCGTGGATCGTGGCGATGCCGCCGGGATGGCCGGTGTTCCAGGCTTTCAGCAGGTCGAGTGCCTCGGCACCGCGCACCTCGCCGACGATGATCCGGTCGGGCCGCAGCCGCAGCGTCGAGCGGACCAGATCGGCCAGACTCACCACCCCGGCCCGGGTGCGCAGCGCGACGCAATCGGGCGCGGCGCATTGCAGTTCACGGGTGTCCTCGATCAGGATCACCCGCTCGTCGAGTCCGGCCATCTCGGCCAGCAGGGCGTTGGCCAGGGTGGTCTTGCCCGACGAGGTGCCGCCGACCACCAGGATATTGCGCCGCTCGCGCACCGCGCGGCGCAGCGTCTCGGCCTGCAGCGGCAGCATGATCCGGTCGGCGACATAGTCGCTCAGGGGGTGAATCCGCACCGCCGGCTTGCGGATCGCGAAGCAGGGACCGAGCGAAACCGGCGGCAGCAGGCCTTCGAACCGCTCGCCGCTGGCGCCGTCGTCGCGGGCGGGCAGCTCGGCGCTGACCACCGGATTGCCGGGATGGATCTCGGCGCGGACATGGCTGGCGACGAGGCGGATGATCCGCTCCACCTCGGCCGGGGCAAGGCGCACGCCGGTATCGACCCGCCCCTCCCCCAGCCGATCGAGCCGCAGCGCGCCATCGGGATTGACCATCACCTCGATCACCAGCGGGTCGGCCAGGGCGACGGCGATCGCCGGCCCCATCGCGGTGCGCAGCATGGCGCGGCGGCGGTCGCAGGATTCCGGATTGGTCATGATGGGTCTCCCTCCTGATCTCCCGACAGGGTGCGGCGGCGGGCGGCGATCTGCCGGCCGACCTGATCGATGAATTTCTGGAAGCGCTCCTGGCCGACGGCGCGGGCCGCCTTGTCCGGCTCGGGCAACGGGGCGGTAACGGTCAGTTGATAGCGGACAAAGAGCGCCAGACTTTCCAGCAGCACCTGACCATCGCGCTCGATGCGGTCGAGCTGGTCGCTGATGCGGTGAAGACGCAGGCCGAAACGCTCGTCGAGTTCCTGACTGCCGCGGCGATTGAGCCAGGCGGCCAATGCGTCGGCGAGAATGGTCGATTTCGACACCCCCGGTTTGGCCGCCAGCGTTTCCAGCCGGGCACTGAGGTCCGGGTCGAGGAACAATTGATGGCGGATCCTGGTGCGGTTCATCCTCGCCTCCCTCAGAAGCTCGGCAGCAGATCGTCGCCCGGCCCGGCGCCATCGCGGCCTTCGTTGATGGCGTGGGCGCGAACCACCGTGCCGAGGCCGCGCAGGCGGTCCATCGCCCGCTGGTCAGTGAGCAGATCGGAATCGTCATCGACAGGTTCGGGCTCGGGATCAGACCGCGCCGCCACCACGATTCCCTCCTCGGGCAGGCCGGGATGGCGCTGCTGCTGGACGCCGCCTTCGTCCTCGAAGCCCAGCGCAGACTCCTCGGCGGTGGCGAGGCGGACGTGCGGGCCGCGCACCAATCCGCTCCAATCGACGGGACGGGCGGCCGGGCGATCGAGATAGCTGTGCTCGGCCAGCTCCGGTGCGGGCAGCACCCGAGCCGAGAAATTGCGGTCCTGGTAGTAGCGCAGCTTCTTCGCCCGGATCGGAGCAAGGCCGGAAACCAGCACCAGTTCGTCGGCGGGCGGCAATTGCATCACCTCGCCCGGGGTCAGCAGCGGCCGCGCCGTCTCCTGGCGGCTGACCATGACGTGACTGAGCCATGGCGCCAGCCGGTGGCCGACATAGTTGCGCTGGGCACGCAATTCGGTGGCGGTGCCGAGCGCGTCGGAAATCCGCTTGGCGGTGCGCTCGTCATTGCTGGAGAAGGCAATCCGGACATGGCAATTGTCGAGGATCGCGTTGTTCTCGCCATAGGCCTTGGATATCTGGTTGAGGCTTTGGGCGATCAGATAGGCGCGGATGCCGTAGCCGGCCATGAAGGCCAGCGCGGTCTCGAAGAAATCGAGCCGGACCAGCGGCTTGGTCCGCGAGATGTCCGACGGCGAAATCACCAGATAGAGCGACACCGGCCGCTCGGCATCGACCAGATCGGCGATCCGCCAGTCGCAGGCGACGGTGGTCGCGGCAACCACCGGGTCACGATAAAGGCCGAGAAACGACATCGCGGTCGATAGCACGCCGGAGCGCTCGTTCTCGGATTTGTTCAAGACTTCCCGCGCCGCCGACGCCACCACCGGATGGACCTGGGGATGGTCGGGGGTGCCGAGATGGTTGGTCTCCATCATCCGGCGCAGGGTGGTGGCGAAGCCGCGGCGGGGGTCGGACAGGAAGGTGGCGACCCGGGCCAGGGTCTTTTCCTCCTCGGCATACAGCACATGGAGAATCGCGCCGACCAGCAGGGAATGGCTGGTCTTCTCCCAGTGGCTGCGCCGCTCCAGCGCACCTTCGGGATCGACCAGGATGTCGGCGATGTTCTGGACGTCGCGGACCTCGTCGGCGCCCTTGCGGACTTCCAGCAGCGGGTTGTAGCGGGCGGAACGGGGATCGGTCGGATTGAACAGCAGGCAATGCGAGAACCGCCCCCGCCAGCCGGCGGTGAGCTGCCAGTTCTCGCCCTTGATGTCGTGGATCACCGCAGAGCCGGTCCAGGACAGCAGGGTCGGCACCACCAGCCCGACGCCCTTGCCCGAGCGGGTCGGCGCGAACGCCATCACATGCTCGGGGCCGTCATGGCGCAGATAACGGTTGCCCAGTCGGCCAAGAAACACCCCCGCCGAGCGGAACAGCCCGGCCCGCTCCACTTCCCGGGCGGTCGCCCAGCGCGACGAGCCGTAGGTGGTGACCAGCCGGCTCTGCCGCGCCCGCCACAGCGAACCGGCGATCGCGGCGGCGCAGCCCATGAAGCCGCTGGCCCCGGCCAGCATCCCCGCCTTGTCGAAGATGTGCGGCGCATAGGCCTCGTAGGCATACCACCAGGGGAACAACTGCCAGGGGCGATAGACCGGGGTGCCGAAGAGCACCAGCCAGGGCGGGCCGAGCTGGGTCTGATAGCCGAGCATCGCCGCCGCCCATTGGGTCGCCGACCACACCCCGAACAGGGTGATCGCGAAAACGACCAGGATCTGGCCGATCAGCAGCTTAGTGGGGGTCATGGCGGCCTGTCCCGAACCGGTCCGGCACTGTTGCCGGGCGCTTGGGATAAGGGTCAGGCAGAACCCCGGAATCGAAAATCGCCTTTAGCTACGATGATTTACGATCAACCAGACATCCTGCCCCGTGTGCCGGTAACGACCCATCACCGGCTTCGGACAAGACGGAGCCCTTGTCGAACCGGCTCCCATTGATTATCTTCCGGTGTGTCGGAATGTTTTTTCGAGGATCGCCATGCGCGCCAGTCTGCTGACCCCGAGCGAAGCTGCCATCGTCGCCAGCGTCACCGTCCGCGACATCAACCGGGTGATCGACGAGAAAATCCTGCCCGCAGCGCTGTACACCGTGGATGACGGTCGACGCGTGCAACTGGCCGCCTGCCCGCTGGTGGGGTTCTACTTTCGCGCGGCCAAGGCCCTGACCGCCGAAAAGCGCCTGACGTTGATCCACAGCTTCTCCGAACGCATCACCGGCGACATGGCCCGTCACCCGTTCGTCGGCTGGAATAAGGCCAACTGGACCGTCCGCGACGGCTTCCTCTCCGTCACCCTGTCGGACTTCATCGCCGACGCCGATGATCGCTCGACCCGGCTTGAGGCGACGCGGGCGATGGTCGTCGAGGATCCGGGGATCCTGGGTGGCAGTCCGGTGATCCGCGGCACCCGCATCCCGGTCTACGATCTGGTCGCCTCGGTCGCCGCCGGACTTCCTCGTGAGCGGATTTTCGCCGCCTATCCAGGGCTGGACGAAACCGCTCTCGATCTGGCCCTCCTCTATGGCGAAGCCAATCCGGTGCGCGGCCGGCCACGCCGCTTCACAATCCTGCCGCCGGACGCCACCCTCTCCGCCGAGCGCACCGTGCCCCGGCGTCGCCGGGCATGAGGCTACTGATCGACGAATGCTTGAGCGAGGAGCTCGCCAAGCTGGCCCGTGAGCGCGGCCATCTTGAGGCTTCCCATGTCCGTTGGATCGGCAAGGGCGGCGCCAAGGATTGGGAGCTGATGCCGGTGATCCTGGAGGGCGACTGGACCTTCGTCACCAAGAACTCGATCGATTTCCGTGGCCCGGCCAACGCCCCGGGAGGCAGCGGCGAATACGTCGATATCGACCTCCATGCCGGGCTCATTTGCCTCAACGGTCCGGTCGGCATGGATCTCGACATGCAGATGGAACTGTTCGAGGTGGCGCTCGACGACCTCGACACGCAGTCCGATCTGGTCAATCAGGTGCTGGAAATCACCCTGAGCAGCGAGACAGACGCAGATATCCGGATCGTGCGTTACTCGCTACCGGCTGAAGGGTGA
>NZ_FNWO01000021.1 GCF_900108475.1 Magnetospirillum fulvum
CGCTCAAAACCATCACCGCGGGGTGGAGCAGCCCGGTAGCTCGTCAGGCTCATAACCTGAAGGTCGCAGGTTCAAATCCTGCCCCCGCAACCAAAATTATCCAACGAAATCAAGGCGTTAGCTCAAATGGCTAACGCCTTTTTCGTGTCTCCACTCCGCCGCAGGTAACACATAGGTAACGGACGAAAGCGTATTTGGTGCGGGAATCCTCCCGCCACCCGCGCTTGACCCCATACCGTCTCCGCTGCCATGGTCGCCCGATTTTCGAAGTTCAAGCGGGACGGAAACCCATGGCCGGCAAGACCTCTCTTTCTCCTGAAACCCTGATCGCCCTGGGGCCGGACGTGCTCGCCCGGTTGATCCTGGAGGAGGCGGAAGGCAACCCGGCTTTCCGCAAGCGGGTCAAGGCCGCCCTGGCCGTAACCAAGGGGCCTGCGGCCGTTTCGGATATCGACGATTGGGACGGGCTCGATCCCCATGACGCCTACCGGCTCGCGTTGCGTTAGTCCCATGGTCGGAAGACCGGCTTCTGGGCCCAAGTCGCCGCCCAAGGTGCAGGCTGAGCGAGGATTTCGGGGTATTCTCGCGGCCGTGTGATCTGCATCACAACCAAAAGAAATCAAAGCGCATAAGCTGTATCTCCGTGTGAGATATTGCCGAGGCGTCGCCATATCGCATCGGAGGCCGGATTGTCTGGTTGTGGCGGCTATCCTCGGGATGGTCGCTGCCTGCGCGACTCCACCGCCCCCCGTACCGGAGCCGGCTCCGGAACCGGTCGCCCCGTCGCCGATTCTTCCGCCACCCCCTCGTCCAACCCCGCCGGCAAAGCGCCCCGTGGGTCCGCCGCTTCCGGATTTGCGGATGGAGCAGTTCAAAACCCTCACGCCCGATGATGTGGAGGGGGTGCTCGGGCCGCCGTCGGTCGTGACGGCTCGGGGGATGGCGACGATCTGGGAATATCGCGGCAAGGCCTGCACTTTCTATCTCTCCTTCTATCCCGAGATCGTGGGAGACAAACTCCGGGTTCTGGGCGTCGAGATCGACGGGGGCATCGCCGAAACACTCTGCCTCAACCGCTTGCGCGAAAGCGGACGGCCCCATGGCCGGTGACCCTCGTCCCCTCATCGCCCTGGTCGATGACGATGCGCTGTTCCGGGAATCCCTCATCCTCAACCTGACCGGTGCCGGTTTTGCCGTGCAGGAATGGGGGGATGGCGAGGCCTTCCTGGCGGCACTCGGCCGACTGGAAAAGCCCGATTTGGTTCTGCTCGACTGGAAGATGCCCGGCCTCAATGGGATCGAGGTCTTGGGGTGGCTCCGGGCTCTTCGCCCCGAACTGCCGGTGATCTTCCTGACCGTGCTGGGGGAGCAGGTCTTCGAGGAAGCCGCGCTTCTGGGCGGTGCGGTCGATTTCGTTGAGAAGTCGCGCGGCTTCACCATCCTTGAGCGGCGGATTCGTATCATTCTGGGCCGTGCGCCGGGGGCGAGCTCGCCCAGCGCCGACGACCGGATCGTGATCGGGGACCTGATTCTCGATAGTGAAAGCCGCCGCGCCTTCTGGCGGGATCGCCCCGTCGACCTCACTGTCACCGAATTCGCGATGGTCCTGGCTCTGGCCGGCAAGGCTGGACGCGATGTCGGCTTCCGACCGCTATACGATGCCGGTCGGGGCAAGGGGTTTCATGCCGGCACCGGACTCGATGGCTACCGCGTCAACGTGCGGGCCGCCATCAAGCGCATTCGCGCCAAATTCAGGGATATCGATCCGGACTTCGACCGGATCACCGCCCATCCCGGCTTTGGCTACAGTTGGCGGGTGGATCATGGGTAAAGAGCTTGTCCGCTACTTTCGTTCCTTCGCGGTCAAGCTGATCGTGGCGTTCATGATCTTTTCCATCGTTCCAGTCCTGCTGGTCCAGCGCTTCGACGCCGCCGAGCGCGAGCAGGGCGCCCTGATGCTGCATCTGGCCCAGGAACAGGGACGTCTGGCCGGAGAAACACTGTTTCCGTTGCTCGATACCCTGACCCCGCGTGGTGCCGAGCGGATCGATTCGACGGCACGCCGGTTGGCCGAAGGAGGGCTGTCGATCAAGGTGCTGTTCTTACTCGAAGTGACGTCCGCCCCCTTCCATTGGATCTCTTCATCTCATTCTTAATTAATTAAGAGTGATGAAACAAATTTGCGATCCTGGTGCGCGTTTCTAGCATCGAAACCGGCACCCTGTATTCCAACAGCCGCAGCTATTTTCCTCTCTGCGTTGATTACAAGCGGAATAAAATGGTCGGGTCTATTGATTTTATCAATCGCAAGTTGTGCGTATTTTCTTTGTGCCACATCATTAGATAATATTGGTTTCCCCCCAAAACTTCTGCGAACCAAAAGAGCGATGATAAAGCGAAATTTCCAAAGATTTTTTTTGGCGCTTCCTGTGCAGAGCTTCTCAATCCCTCTCAGGATTTTAGCAGACAGTAGATAAGGCCACATCGAGTGTTCTTCGATAAATATTTTTCCATTGTACTTTTTGAGAAGGACGCCATAATAATCATTTGCGCTAACAGGGTCTTCAATGTAGCAGCTAACAAACGCATTAGTAAGCGACGTTAGGGATATTATATTTTGCGGCGTGTAAAGCGTGTCGGCATATTGTCTCTTTCGTCTTTCGTACACAATTTTTTTGTCTTGCGGCTCGTCAATGCTTAATAAAAATCTTTCAAGTTTTTTATGAAAATCACCAAGAACAACAAATGCCTCATCTTTAACTTCGGTCTGCCTGTTTGTGGCCCTTACTATATCATTAACAATGTCTCTGTCTTCAACTTCAATAATTTTAACGGGGACCGCCGTATCGTCTAGAATTTTATTTCTATTATTAAAAATGATATTGCTAGTCTGGCATCCGTTAACGATCTGATAGTCAGCAAGTGTAAATTTCTTTCCAACAAGCCTCACATCTCTGGCAACAATGGTAATCCCATTATTAAGGGCAGCTAGTTTGCTTTGCTCAGTCGGAGAAGCAATGGTTGCGCTTATTTCATCGTTTACTGGATTGCTGCTCAAAAAATCTCTAACATTTTCATTAAATATTGCTTTATGAAGCATGCCATCCGAATTTGAAAGAAGCTTTACGAGCTCTTTGCATTGCAACAGGCCTAAATATGCTTGACGAATGCCAGGTATCTGTGGGAGAGAGGCGAATTCATTCATCTGTATTTCTCTCTCAATCCTTAAATTGACCTCCTGATACCGTTCTTGCAGTCGATCGGCATCAACAAATGTGAAAAAAACGTCAGCAAATAACCCGTAATTCTTTAGTTCCTCAATACCAGCCTGCTTTCTCGCAGTTGCAACTGGATCGTCCCGAAAACGCCCCGCATAACAATAGTATAAATGAAGCAACGGCTTTGATTTGAATTTAACGCTTTCTTTAAATACAGAATCAGAAAGTTCTCTTAATGCTGTAATTGAATCGTTTGCTGGCATATACCGCTGACCAAAAAATTCTTTAATTCCCTGTAAATAGCTGCCAATTTCTGCGGCATTAAGCGAACGAGATGTCTTTGATTGGATGAATACAAATTCAGCTTCAACACGCTGACGCGATGCAATCTCTGTAACTTGCGCAGGCGTCGTAACATGAATGTCATTCAGAAAGATAGCGGCGGAATCAATGCCGGTGTCAAGTCCTCCTGAAACAACTACTTCATTAAGCTCGGTTCGTTCTGAAAAGTCTCGATGCATTACGCAGTATGCTGAAAAGTATTCAAATATTTCGGGCTCTGGCAGCGAATTTAAACCATATGATTTAGAAAATTCGTTAAGGTATGAATTTAAGATTGGGTCGTCCATCATTTCCTCCTGATATTTTTTGTATTGTTGTGTGCATTTGGTTTGTAAAAATTTCGATTTATTTTTTGTGGGATTAAGTCCTTCGCAATTATCATTGGCTACAACCGACTTAGTAAATGTTACCGCATCATAGCCCGGTTTGTCATCTATTGATCGAAATCCTGTTTTCGCCCTGTTCGATGGATCTTACGGCACGTTGCTGGCCGGGCCGGTGCGCCTGCATTACCTCCTGTCCGGGATCACCCAGATCGACGTGAAGACGCTGACCTTGCGCCGTCTGGTGGTGCTGTGCCGCCGGGGACGATTTCCACTCGGGCTGTTCCCGCCGGAGCCGCGCGCTCGCCGCTGGGTTCTGGCGCTGCAGGCCTATGACGGACTGACGGCCGGAGCCAGCCATCGCGAGATCGCAATGGCCCTGTTTGGTGAAACCATCGTGCGGGATGACTGGAACGGCCGGTCGCAATATCTGCGGCTGCGGGTGCGGCGGCTGATCCAAGTCGCGACCGCCTTGGTCCAGGGCGGCTACCGCGATCTGCTGGGATGAGCCGGGACGGGGGCGCGGGGTCAAAGAGGGAGGGGCGAGTGGGGAATCCGCGACGGGTGCCGGGGCGGAGAGAGAGGCTTTCCGCCGGTCCGTCTGGGAGACCGACCATGTCGTTTGACCGTGCCTCTTCCGGCCGCGACCGGACCAGCCTGTATAGCGAAATCACCAGCCGGATCATCACCGAGCTCGAGGCCGGGCGGCTGCCCTGGGTCCAGCCGTGGGGGCGGTCCGATGTCGGGGCCGGTCTGGGTCTGCCCCAGAATGCCTCGACCGGGCGGCGCTATTCCGGGATCAACATCCTGATTCTGTGGGGGGCGGTATTCCATCACGGCTTTTCCGGCCAGACATGGCTGACCTTCCGTCAGGCCCTGGCCCTGGGCGGGTCGGTGTGCAAGGGCGAGCGTGGCACCACCGTAGTCTATGCCGATCGCTTCGTTCCCGACGAGGCGCGCCGCCGGGCCCGTGAAACCGGCGAGGATGCCCAGTCGATCCCGTTTCTCAAGCGCTTCACCGTCTTCAATACCGACCAGTGCGACGGATTGCCGGACGCTCTGGTGACCGTCCCGCCGCCGATCCCCGACGGACTGATCCTGCCCCAGGCCGAACGGCTGATCCGGGCCACCGGGGCGAGCCTGCGCATTGGCGGCGACAAGGCCTATTACAGCCCGGCGCTGGATTACATCCAGGTGCCCCGGCCCGAATCCTATTTCGAGCCGATCAACTGGCACCGCACCGCACTGCATGAGCTGGGGCATTGGAGCGGTCATCCCTCTCGGCTCAACCGCAACCTCTCGGGCAGCTATGGCTCGAAACTGTATGGCCAGGAGGAACTGGTGGCGGAAATGACCAGCGCCTTCACCTGCGCCAGCCTCGGCATCGTTCCCACCGTCCGCCATGCCGATTACATCGGCTCGTGGATCGAGGTGCTGCGCGACGACGACCGGGCGATCATCCGCGCCGCCAGTGCCGCTTCGAAAGCCGCCGATTATCTGCTCGGTTTCCTGCCGGAGACCGAGGGCGACCATGGCCAGCATGGCCAGGAGGCGGCGTGATGGGCCCGCTGGTGCGGCGTGGCGTGATCGGCATCGCCCTGATCTTCGTGGCGTTGGCCGTCACCCCGGGGATCAAGCCCAATCTGTCCGGTCCGGCCCGGGTGATCGATGGAAATTCCATCATCGTCGCCGGTCAGACCCTGCGGCTTTACGGTCTCGATGCTCCCGACCTCGGCCAGACCTGCCGGAGCAAGGAAAACCGCGACTGGCCGTGCGGTCGCGCCGCCGCCGACGCGTTGCGCCAGTACATCGGCGAGCGGCCCGTCGGCTGCCTGACCCGCACTCGGGATACGGCGGATCGGCTGATCTCGACCTGCCGGGTCGGCGGCACCGACCTCAATGCCTGGCTGGTAGAGCAGGGGTGGGCGTTGGCCTGCAAAGGCTGCTTCGGCGGCTTTCCCCTCGAGCAGGGGCGGGCTCGTCTCGCCCGCCGGGGGCTCTGGTCCGGCCGGTTCGAGGCACCGGAAGACTGGCGGCGGACGCATTGACCCCAGGGAGAGGCAGAGGAGGGCAGGGGATTCGTGACGGGTTCGGAAGGCCGCGAGAGTTTCCCGGCCGGCCCGTCGCGGAGACCCGACATGGCAAACCTTGCGAAAATCACCCTCAGCACCTCCCGCGACATTCCCTTCAACAAGCTGGTGCTGTCCCAGGCCAACGTCCGCCGGATCAAGGCCGGACTCTCGATCGAGGAACTGGCCGAGGACATCGCGCTCCGCACCCTGCTGCAGAGCCTGACCGTCCGGCCGATCCTCGACGGCGACGGCAACGAGACCGGTCTGTTCGAAGTGCCGGTCGGCGGCCGCCGGTACCGTGCCCTCGAACTGCTGGTGAAGCAGAAGCGGCTGGCCCGCACTGCGCCGGTGCCCTGCGTCATCCGCACCGACGGTCTGGCGGCGGAGGATTCCCTGGCCGAGAATGTCCAGCGTGCCCCGCTGCATCCGCTCGACCAGTTTCGCGCCTTCCAGACCCTGCGCGAGGCGGGGTTCGGCGACGAGGACATCGCCGCCCGCTTCTTCGTCACCCCGGTGGTGGTGAAGCAGCGGCTTCGGTTGGTCGCGGTGTCGCCCAAGCTGCTCGACCTCTATGCCGAGGATCAGCTGACCCTCGACCAGTTGATGGCCTTTTCCGTCACCACCGACCATGCCCGCCAGGAGCAGGTGTGGGAAGGTCTGGTCCGCGCCTACAACCGCGAGCCCTATTATATCCGCAAGCTGCTGACCGAGGGGGCGGTGCGGGCTGCCGACAAGCGGGCCCGCTTCGTCGGCATCGAGGCCTACGAGGCCGCCGGCGGGGTGGTGCAGCACGATCTGTTCCAGAACGACGATGGCGGCTGGCTGCAGGATCCGGCCCTGCTCGACCGGCTGGTGGCGGAGAAACTCGCCGCCGAGGCTGAAACGGTGCGGGCGGAAGGGTGGAAATGGATCGAAATCGCCCCGGAATTCCCCTACGGCCACGCCAATAAGCTGCGTCCCCTCAATGGCGATCCGCTCCCCCTCACCGAGGCGGAGCAGGCCGATCTTGATTCCCTTCAGGCGGAATACAGCCGCTTGGTCGAAACCTATGCCGGGGCCGACGAGGTGCCCGACGAGGTCGATCTGCGCTTGAGTGAGATCGGCACCGCCCTGGCGGCGTTCGAGAACCGGCCGCTGTCGTTCGATCCGGCCGAGATCGTTCGGGCCGGGGCGTTCGTCAGTATCGACGGCGACGGCAATTTGCGGGTCGATCACGGCTATGTCCGGCCCGAGGACGAGCCGGTGGCCGATCCCGTCCCGGTGCCCGATGCCGAGGGAAGCGTTTCGGTCCAGGCCGGGACGATTCCGCTGGCGGTCGGCGCCACGAGCGTGACCGCCGATCCGTCCGAGGAGGAAGACGGCCTCAAGCCGCTGCCGGATCGTCTGATCACCGAACTGACCGCGCATCGGACCCTGGCGTTGCGCGACGCCCTGGGCCGTGCCCCGGACGTCGCCTTCCAGGCGGTTCTGCACGCGTTATGCCTGCGCGCGTTTTACCGCCATGGTGCCGAATCGTGCCTGGAAATCGAGGCGAAGAGCGCGACCTTCGCCGCCCAGGCGCCGGGGCTGGCCGACACCGCCTCGGCGAAGGCGATCGACGCCCGCCACCAGAACTGGCTCGGGCAGTTGCCGGCCGATCCCGCCGATCTGTGGGACGCGCTGACCGGATTCGACGGCGACAGCCAGGCCGCGTTGTTCGCTCATTGCGCATCGCTCACCGTCAACGCCATCCATGATCCGTGGAACCGCCGTCCGCGCGGTCTTTCCCACGCCGATCGCCTCGCCCAGGCGGTGGGGCTCGACATGGCGGCGGCGGGCTGGGTGCCGACCGTCGACACCTATCTCAGCCGGGTCACCAAGGCCCGGATCCTGGAAGCGGTGCGCGAGGCCAAGGGTGAGGATTCCGCGCAGTTGATCGACCACCTGAGGAAACCGGACATGGCCCGCGAGGCCGAGCGCCTGCTGGCCGGCAGCGGCTGGTTGCCGGAAATCCTTCGCCCCGTGCCCGAACCCGGGCCGGAGAGCGTCCAGGAGCCGCCGGTCGATCTGCCTGATTATCTGACCCAGGCCGCTGAGTGACCACCATCCTTCATCCTGTTGCGGAAGCCCGGCCATCCGTGCCGGGCTTCTGTTCTGTCCGCGGGAGGTGCGTCATGTCGGTGTCTGATCTGGCCCGCTCGCTCGCAGAACGGGCCGAGACGGTATGCCGTGTTTATCTCTCCCGGGGCCGTCGTCAGGGGGCGTGGTGGTGTGTCGGCGACGTCCTCAACCATCCGGGCCGCAGCCTTTATGTCCGCCTGACCGGCGACCGCGCCGGCAAATGGACCGACGCATCGACCGGCGAGCACGGCGATCTGCTCGATTTGATCGCCATCAACCGGGGCCTTGATCCCGCATCAGCCCGCGACGAGGCCCGCGCGTTTCTTTCGCTGCCGCAGGTTTTTCCGCGTCATCAGCCGGTGGCCTCGGGATCATCCGACGCGGCGCAGCGGCTGTTTCGCCAGGGGCAGCCGCTGCCCAGTACCCTGGCCGAGGCCTATCTGCGGGCGCGCGGTATCACCGGCCGGCTCGATCTGCCCGCCCTGCGTTTCCATCCGGCACTGTGGTACCGTCCCCATCCCGACGCCCCCCGGCAGAGCTGGCCGGCGCTGCTCGCCGCCGTCACCGATGGTGCCGGCCGGATCACCGGGCTGCAGCGGACCTGGCTCGACCGCGACCGGCCGGCCAAGGCCCCGATCGTCACCCCGCGTCGGGCGCTCGGTCATCTGCTCGGCAACGCGGTCCGCTTCGGTCCCGTCGCCGACCTGCTGGCGGCGGGGGAGGGGATCGAAACCATGCTGGCGGTGTGCTCGGCTCTGCCCACCCTGCCGGTCGTCGCCGCTCTGTCCGCCAACCACCTTGCCGCCTTCGATTTCCCGCCCGGTTTGGTCCGCCTGTATGTCGCCCGTGATAACGATCCTGCCGGTCGCACTGCGGTGGAGCGGCTGATCGCACGCGGGGCCGCCCAGGGGCTCGAGGTCCGGCCGCTGCTGCCGGGGGGCGAGGATTTCAACGCCGATCTGCTGCGATTCGGCCCCGATTGGCTCCGGGGGCATCTGGCCGGGCAACTCGTCCCGGACGATGCGCGGCGGGTCTTCGGTCATCGCGGCCGGGGCTGATCGAGGGCGTGTGTCCGGTATCCGGGCCGGTCTAAACCGGAAAGGGGGGCGGTCGTGGGCTCCCCGATACGTCCGGAGCCGCAGCCCGCGGCCTTCCCGTGTGGGGGATCTGCCAGGGCGCGGACCGGGCGCGCAAGGACCGCCCCGCTTGCTTTCTTCCCCGGCCTGCGGCCTCCTCGCGGAGCAAGAAAGCGCGGGCCGCTCCTCCTCCGCCGTTGGCTTCGGCCCTCTCGGGTGCGCGCCCGGATCGGCCCCGGCAAGGGATCCCCGTGAAGGCCGCGATGGGCGCGGTCCCAGCGACGAGGAGCCCGCCATGACCACCAACTCCCTCCCGTTTCTTGCCCCCGAAACCGAACCGGAAGCTCACCCCCAATCCGCCACCGCCAGCCTGCTCGACGAATTGACCCTCTACGGCTATCGCCCCGGCCAGGACGAGCCCGATCCCCGTCCGTTGCCCGAGCCCGATATGGTGCGGGGCGAACTCGCCGGCATCGTCGATGCCCTCGCCGCCCTGCTGGCCGACACCCGGCTCGAGGATGATCTCGCCGACCTGCTGTGGTCCTTCGCCGCCATTTTCCACCGCAAGATCGACCGGCTCGAGCGCGATCTCGACGCCAACGAACAGGCGCAAAACCGCTCCCGGCTGGAACAGAACGGCTCGGAGGTGCGCTCGGTCGAACTGGAGCGGCTGATCGAACAGGGCCTCGGTCTGATCGAGCGCCGCAACGCCTTCGAGTTCTTCCGCGACACTGCCGCCGAGCGCTACGAGGCGGTCACCGGTTCTTCCTGGCGGCCGCGCGTCGGCTCGATGGTCAACCATCGCGCCCTCACCGCCGCGGTGATCGACAGCCGGGACTTTATCGCCGCCCGCCACCGTGCCGACACCCAGTTGCTGTTGCTTCCGGGGGCCCGGATCGCCTTCACCGGCGGGGCCGAGTGCAACGACCATCGCCGCATCTGGGATGTGCTCGACCGCGTCCGGACCAAGCATCCCGACATGGTGCTGCTGCATGGCGGCAGTCCGAAAGGCGCCGAGCGGATTGCCGCCTGCTGGGCCGACTCGCGCAAGGTGGCGCAGGTGGTGTTCAAGCCGGATTGGACCCGGCACAAGAACGCTGCCCCCTTCAAGCGCAACGACCAGATGATCGAGGTGCTGCCGATCGGCCTGATCGCCTTCCCCGGCTCCGGCATTAGCGAAAACCTCGTCGACAAGGCCCGCAAGCTCGGCATCCCGGTGTGGAGATTCGGCTCCGAGGGCGGCGCGTAAGCGCCGCTTTGGGCCGGAGCGGTCGCTTGCGTCTACGTCTTTCTATGGCAAAATTGGGCCGTTTTCAGTCCGTCCGCTATCTAACTGCGGCATCGAAATAACCGCCTTTAGCCGACCGCGCCAATTCTCCACCAAACAAGGCGTACAGCGGCTCGTCGGTGTGCCCCCAGCGTTGGGACTTCATTCTATCGACCTTGGACCTTCCCTTAGCGGCGAGAGCTCGCCAGCGTGCCCGCCGCTCTTGTCACCTGCTTGAGACCGCTCCACGTCGAGTTATTGGTCTCACTAATGATGGCAGCATGCGAGTGCTTCACCGAGCTAGCGGCGGTTTGTGCTCGCTTCAACACTTCGGCGGCAGTCAGGTTGCCGCTAAGGTAATACTCGGCTGGCGGAAGCTCATAAACCGTATCATCGTTGGTCATAATCGTGTTCGAAAAACCCTGCGCCGTCATCGCAACATGGAGTTTGACGTAGTCATTCCAGTTGGCATCATGTCGTTCGATGCGGGTCAAAAAAGTAGCCATACTATTCTTTACTCCTTCAATTTAAGGTGTATTCGCGCCAGGGAATCGCATGCATTGGCACGTTCGCTAGGAAGCGTGAGATGTCCTGGCGGCCGTAATAGATGGGACAGCCCCGGTGGTCCTGGGCCATCAGGACGACCGGCATGCCGGGGAAGACCTGCGTGAAGGCGTTGATCGCCCGCCGCGCTTCGGCTTGATTATCGATGACGTGCTTTTTCACGATGGCGATGGCGAAGGTGACACCCTGTTCGCGGACTACCGCACCTTGAACGCGCATGATGATATCTCCATTGAAGAAAGGCCGCGTTCCTATCCCGGAACGCGGCCCATTCGATTCAGCCTTTCGGCGGAAAGGGGTCGTGACCATGGCTGTCGCGCTCACGGATGCGACCGTTCTCGCCGTGGATCAGCAACTCCGACCCTTGGTTTTGCGCGATCTCGCGACCGCGCTCGATGGCCTCGCGCTGGGTCTCGTGGACTGATGTGACCCGGCTGTTGCCGGCGCCACGAACGGCCCAATCGTCACCGTGAGGCACCACGTGCTGGTTCTTTCCGGACATAGCCTCGTTCCTTTCGTCTGCATCAACAAACGTATGACGTTATGGTGTATGATATAGTGAACAAAACGGCCATTGTCAACTCCTGTGAACGCAAACGTGGAAGCTGTTCGATTGACAGAACGTCGCTCCATGTTTAAAGGCTACCGGCGTTTTGGCGCTAGCAATCAACCACCGGAGGGTGAACATGTCATTGGCATCCAAACTGAAGGACTTGCGGCTTCGGAAAGGGGAGTCACTCCAGCAGGTCGGTGATGCCGTCGGTGTCTCGAAGGCGCACATCTGGGAGCTTGAGCGTGGCACTAGCACCAACCCCGGACTTGAACTCCTGAAGAAGTTGGCGGAGCATTTCCTGGTGACGGTGGAGTTCTTGGCGGATGACGCCAAGGCTGCAGAAGGGGCCGCGTCCCTCCAGTTCTTCCGGGAGTTTGACGGCAAGCTGTCGAACAAGGATTGGGAAACGCTACGCACCGTGGCGGAGCGTTTGGGGGAAAAGGACAAGAAATGAACGACGCGCTGTTGATGGACCTAGCCGACTGCGGATCGCCGCTAAAGATCGTCGCCTGCATCCTGAAACACCACGAATCCTGGACGCCACCCGTGCCAATCGAGGATCTGGCCCGATCGGTCAACATCATCGACATCAAGGAACTGGAGGCAGACGGATTCGAGGGCGCCCTGACGACCGATCCGGACAAGCTGCAGGGTGTGATCCTGTACAAGGCCGGTACCGATCCGGGGCGGCGACGGTTCACGATCGCACATGAGCTGGGTCATTTCCTGATTCCGTCCCACAAGGGAGATCAGCGGTGCACGAGCGCCGCGATGCGGGAGCGCCGGATCGAAACCCCCGATCAGCGCAAGGAATCGGAGGCGAACGAGTTCGCGGCCGGAATCCTCATGCCCGCCCGGTGGTTTCGCGCCGATCTTCAGCGCCTTGGCGACGCGGATGTCACGCACGTCCAGGAGTTGAAGCAACGGTACAAGACCAGTTTGGAGGCGACGGCGAACCGCTACATCGAACTGACTGATGACACCTGCGCGTTCGTGTTCTCTCATGACGGGACCATCCGCTACCCGCGTCCGACAAAGGGATTTCCCCGGCTTGGCGTGGGGAAGGGGTACCCGCTGCCAGCGGGCTGCGCATCGCTCAAGGCCCCCGCCACGCCGCTACGGGTGGCGTCGGAATGGAGCGAAGTGGACGGCCGGACTTGGCTGGATCCCCGTGACGCGGGGCGGGTGCCGAAGGTTCTGGAACAGACCATGCGTCTAAAGGGTGGGTATCAGGTGACGCTGCTGTTCATCGAGCCGGACGCATTGGAGGAAATCGACGAGGAGGAGGAAATCGAGGAGAGCTGGACGCCGCGATTCCATCGGTGACGCGGGCATGTCAAGTCGGCGGCCCCGGCGGACGCGCCCGTATCAGCCGAAGGGCGTCAGCACTATACGCTGTCAGCTTTCGGAACGAATTCCAACGCTCACGGATGTCGGACATGAGCGCAATCCGGCTGTAGACGAAGGGTCTCCATGGGGGAAAATCATGGAGATACGTCCATATTAATGATGGCGTCCGCGTGGAAAAACTCCCGCGCCGGGCTTTCGTAAACCGAGCCGCCCTGCGGCGTCTCGGCCCTTCGGGCTTCAATCCCTGACGCAAAAGTAGCCCGCTGGCGGCCAAACTGGACGGTATTTCCGGCTTCGAACCCGGCCGTGATTTCGATCGCGGCATCGATTCCAGACCGCACCGCCATGCCGATTTCCAGGGGATGATGGGGGCCTATCGGCGCGGGTTTCTCTCCCGGCTTCGAAGGATTTATCCCTCATCTGGCGTTCGTTTCTGATGCCCAGGCCGTCGCCCATGGTTCGATTCTCGGCGCGCCGACAGCACGGATCAGACGGCTCGCCTGGTTCATGAGCATCCTGGCCCAGCGTCTCTGTCCCCGCATTGCCCATGACGACAAGTGATCTCGGGCGGTCGCTGTGACCCTCGGCCGGAAAGGGGAGACGGGCGGTTGCCCCGGGTCCCGGATGCCGGTTTCCCCCTCCATCATGCCTGGGATGAAGGCGGTGGCGACGGGCCATTGCCTCCTCGGCTCCGGTATGCGCGAGGCCGTCCCTTGCATGTCTCTCCAAGCGCTGGATCCCGCGCCGCCCCCGTCCAACCGGTCCGCCGGAAGAATTTCCCCGGCCGGCACGCCGGCCTCCTCGCGGCCGCTGCGCTGCAAATTCTCCCGTCTCCCCGGTCCTCCCCTGCGGTCCGGCCGCGCCACGGCGCGGTGGGCGGGGGCGGCTGGCGGTCTCCTGGCGCGAGCCATCGCAAGGACGGTCCTGCGACACACCGGCAAGGAGAACGATCATGGCCATCACCCTCGGCACCTTCACCAAGCTCGACGACGGCAGCTTCACCGGCACCCTCAAGACCCTCAACATCACCGCGGCGCTGACCATCGTTCCGACTGAGAAAGTCTCCGAGCACGCCCCCGATCACCGGGTCTATGCCGGCCAGCGTTACGAGGTCGGTGCCGCCTGGAGCCAGGTCGCCAAGTCGAGCGGCGAGACCTATCTGAACCTCAAGATAGGTGCTCCGGAATTCGGTCCGAACTGGGTCCGGGCCCGGCTGGTCAAGCTCGAACGCCCCACCGACGAGGGCATCACTCACATCGCCCTCTGGGAGCCGCGCGACCGGTAAGCCCCCCAAACAGCCCCGCCGCGGATCGCCGTGGCGGGGCTTTTCCGGTGGTTCGGTGGGGGATCGAAAACCAGGGGGGCCGGTTTTCGAGCGTCCCGCCCGCCGTCCCATCACGTCCATCCTTGCCCCGGATCAGGCGACCTGCGCCGTCGCCGCCGGGACCCAGATTCAAGGAGGAAACGCGATGGATGACGAGATTCTTCGAGCTGCCAACGCCCGCAAAGGCAGCCCGTTTCTCAACACCGACCAAGCCGCCCATTACATCGGCCTGTCGCGGCGGACGCTGGAAAAGATGCGCACCACCGGCGACGGACCGCGCTTTCGCAAGCACGGCCGCTATGTCCGTTACCACATCGACGACCTTGACGATTGGTCGCGCGGCCACGGCAAGGCCTCGACCTCTGATGCCGGAATCCGGGGGACACGGCGATGATTGGCCCCCGGCTGTTTCGTATCGGGGGGCGCCAGCGCGGGCGGTCCCGCCCGCGTCGCATCCTCGCCCTGGCCTTGGCCGGGCTCGTCTGCCTCGGCCTCGCCGAACTCGGCCGAGCGGCGCCCGGGCTGGTGTGGAACAATACCGCCAGTGCCCCGATCGGCTTGTATCGGCTGATGCCGTCCTCGCCGATTCATCGTGGTGACAGGGTGCTGGTCCGCCTGCCCGATCCGATGCGCCGACTGGCGGCGGAACGAGGCTATCTGCCGGAAACCGTGCCGCTGGTGAAGACGGTCGGTGGGGTCAGTGGCGACCTGATCTGCGCCGAGGGTGACACCATTCTCGTCAACGGCCAGCCGGTCGTCCTTCGTCTGCGCCAGGATCGCTGGGACCGTCCTATGCCGCGTTGGACCGGGTGCCGTCGTCTCGATGCGGACATGGTTTTCCTGCTGACCGGCGATGTCGCCGAATCTTTCGACGGGCGCTATTTCGGGCCGATCCCGCGTTCCAACGTCCTCGGACTCCTGGTGCCGCTATGGACCGAATGACCCTCGCTACTCTCCTCGCCCTGGTTCTGGTGCCGACCGATTCGGCCGCATCCGAACTGGATCGCTGGGACGCTGACATCGCCGAAGCGTCACGCCGCTTCGCCATCCCGGAAGCGTGGATCCGCTCGGTGATCCGGGCAGAAAGCGGAGGCCGGGCCGAGCGCGTTGGCCGTCCGATTACCTCGCGCGCCGGGGCGATCGGGCTGATGCAGTTGATGCCTGACACCTATCGCGAGATGCGCGATGCCCACGGTCTTGGTCCCGATCCGGCCGATCCGCGCGACAACATCCTGGCCGGCACCGCCTATCTACGGGCGATGTTCGACCGCTTCGGTCCGACCGGGATGTTCGCCGCCTACAATGCCGGGCCGGGGCGATACGAGCAGAGTTTGCGCGGCCGACCCTTGCCCGCCGAGACCCGGATTTACCTTGCCACCATCGTCGAAAACCGATCGGTGCCGCTTTCGGGGCCCCGTCTGTTCGTTCCGTTGCACGCCGCCACCATGGGGATATTGACGCCGCCATCGGGGGGCCTGTTCGTGACGCTGACCACCGCTTCGAGCAGCCAGAAATGAGCGGCGGACTCCAAGCGGAAGCAGGGGCCTCGTCTCGGCCTCATTATCTTTCCGGCCAGGGCGGCGGGGCGTTCAAGGGTCGAGCTATAGCTCGACGGGTCCCGCGCCCCACGCCCCGCTACGCGGCGCCTGCGGCGTCCCTGACCGGCGCGTCTCCGGCTGCTCCCGGGAGGTGTCCTCGCTCAGGAGGACATCATTTCAGGAGGGTGCCATGTCGCAGACCTTCGTTCATCCGCACGCCGAATTCGATCGTTTTCCGGCGCTGGTCGAGGAATTCGGCGCCGATGTCATCGCGGACATCATCGCCGCGGAAGCCACCGATTTCGCCTGGGACAGCCGCTTCGCCGAACGCAATCTCGGGGCCTGGGACGGCTGCGAAGGCGACGATTTCGACGCCGAAATCGTCCGCATCATCGGCTATTTCCGCAGCCGTTACATCGTTGCGACCTGCCTCGTTGATGCCAACCGGCGGGTCCGCGCGATGCTGAAGCAGTGTCATTTCGACAGCTTCGAGGACGCCGAACAGGCGTTCCTGGACGGCGGGGGGTGCCCCTCCTCGGGCTGGTTTTTCGGCCCTTGGTCCGAGTCTCGGCCCGGAGAAGAGAGCGTAGGACAGCGCAGATGGGACAGGGGGAACCAGGGTTTGATGGAAGGCAAGATTAAAGGGCTGTCTCGTCGAGACGCCAAGTCATTGTCTGCACATCGTTATTTCACGAGATAGCCCCGGACGGTCGCGAGACGGCACCCAGCCAACGCCTTGATTCTTATATAGTCGCAGGAGAGTCTGCCATGAATCAGGATGACGACTTCAAGCCAAAGCTCGGCAAGATCCGGGCTGGGGGCGGAACGCGCGGCCGTAAATTTCTGCATCAGGTCCTGGCGGCGGCGAACCGTGCCAGCGGGCAGAGTCCGGGCGCTCGGACGTCAAAATTCCACGGCGGCCAGATCGGACGCGGTGCCGGCATCGGCCGGATGCTGTCGTCACGCGATCGACATGCCGCCTTTCGCAGCCGCCGCGTCGTCGTCAAATCCCGCATCGTCAAACTGGCGGGAAAAGGCATCGCCGGGGCGAAGGCCCATCTGCGCTATATCCAGCGGGACGGCGTGACCCGCGATGGTGCGCCCGGGCAGCTTTATGGCGCCGAGCAGGACCGGGTTGACGGCAAGCCCTTCCTCGACCGCGCCGAGGGCGACCGCCACCAGTTCCGCTTCATCGTCGCCCCCGAGGACGGCGACCAGTACGACGATCTGAAGCCGCTGACCCGTCGGTTGATGGCGCAGATGGAACAGGATCTCGGCACCCGGCTCGAGTGGGTCGCGGTCGACCACTACAACACCGGTCATCCCCACAGCCACATCATCGTTCGGGGGCGCGATGATCGGGGCCAGGATCTGGTGATCGCCCGGGAATACATCACCACCGGCCTGCGCGAGCGGGCCACCGACCTGGTGACCCTCGACCTTGGCCCCCGTTCCGATCTCGAGATCGAGAACCGGCTGCGGCACGACATCGAGCAGGAGCGCCTGACCTCTATCGATCGTCGCCTGCTGCGCGAGGTCGATGCCGACCGGCTGGTCTGGTCCACCGACAAGGATGTCTTCCAGCAGAGCCTGCGCGCCGGTCGTCTGCAAAAGCTGAAGCGGCTCGGTCTGGCCGACGAGGTCGCGCCGGGGCGATGGCGGCTGGCCGATGATATCGAGAACACCCTGCGCCGGATGGGCGAGCGCGGCGACATTCTCAAGACGATGAGCCGCGAGATGACGGCCAAGGGGTTGGCTCGCTCCGGGGCCGATCTCGTCCTGCACGATCCGGCGGCACCACCGACGCGGCCGATCGTCGGCCGGCTGGTGGCGCGGGGACTGGCCGATGAGATCACGGATCGCCATTACCTGATCGTCGATGCGATCGACGGCCGCACCCATTACGTCGAGATCGGCAAGGGCGATTCCACCGAGCCGATCCCCGATGGCGCGATCCTGCGGCTCGAGCCCAGACCGGTCGAGCCCCGTCCCGCCGATCGCACCATCGCCGAGATCGCGGCGGCGCATGGTGGGCGGTACGGCATCGATATCCATCTGCGCCATGACCCCACTGCCAGCGAAGCGTTTGTCGAGACCCATCTCCGCCGACTGGAGGCGATGCGGCGGCTGACCGGGGCTGTCGAACGCGAGGCCGACGGCGCCTGGATCATCGCTCCCGATCATCTCGACCGGGCGGCGGCGTTCGAGCGGCGGCAGGCCCAGGAGGCCCCGGTGGTGGTGCGAACCCTGTCGGCCCTGCCGTTGGATCGTCAGATTGCCGCTGACGGTCCGACTTGGCTCGACCGGGAACTGGTCGCGGCAACGCCCGAGCCGTTGCGCGATGCCGGCTTCGGCCGCGAGGTGCGTGACGCCCTGGCCCAGCGGCGGCAATGGCTGATCGAGCAGGGGCTGGCCCGTGCCGACCACGACCGCGTCCTGTTCCGCGCCGACCTGCTCGACGTGCTGCGCCGGCGCGAATTGCTCCGCGTCGCCGGCCAACTCTCCGACGAGCTCGGCCTCGCTTTCGTCGAGACCAAGTCCGGCCAGTCGGTCGAGGGCGTCTATCGTCGCGCCGTCGATCTCGCCGGCGGCAAGGCGGCGCTGATCGAGAAAAGCCGCGAGTTCACCCTGGTGCCGTGGCGGCCGGTGCTCGATCGCCACATCGGCAAGCAGGTCTCCGGCATCCTGCGCGGCGACGACATCTCCTGGACCATCGGACGCCAGCGCGGCGGGCCGAGTGTGTCGTGAGTATTTTCCGCAAGGTTGCGTCATCGGTCTTGCCCGCGCACCGTCATGGATATATCATTTTCCAATATAAGAAATTGAAGGGTGCGTTCCTCCCATGCTTGAGACCTTCGAAACCGTCGCCAAGGCCGTGGCCGACCCCACCCGCATCCGCATCCTGAAAATGCTGGAAGGCGGCGAATTATGCGTTTGCCAGATCACCACCGTGTTGGACCTGGCGCCCGCCACCGTGTCCAAACATCTGGCGGCGTTAAAGATCGCCGGGCTGCTGCAGCAACGGCGGGACGGCAAGTGGGTGTATTACCGGCTGGCTGAACGCGATCTCAACCCGTATGCGCCGGCCTTCCTCGGGCTGGTCGGGGCGTCCCTCCGTGACGACCCGACCGTGGCCGAGGATTCCCGCGTGCTGGCCCAGGTCAACGCGGCCCCGCTTGCGGTCGTGTGCGACCAGGGACGCGCCGCGTTGGGTTCGATGCCTCAAGCCCCTGTGACCACAGTCTGCCGAGGGGGATCGCGATGACCGATAAACTCTATTCCGTCCTGTTTTTATGCACCGGCAATTCAGCGCGCAGCATTATGGCCGAAAGCATTCTGAACCGTGAAGGTGGCGGCAGGTTCCGGGCGTTCAGCGCCGGGTCTCATCCCAAGGGTCACGTCGATCCGCTGGTGCTGACCCTGCTCGCGAAGACCAATTATCCGACCGAGGGCCTGCGCTCGAAATCCTGGGACGAGTTTGCTATGCCCGACGCGCCCGATTTGGATTTTGTCTTCACCGTCTGCGACAACGCCGCCGGCGAGGTCTGCCCGGTTTGGCCGGGGCAGCCGATGACCGCGCTGTGGTCGATGCCCGATCCTGCGGCCTTTGTGGGATCTGATGTGGAAACGGCCGCGTTCTTTGGCGAGACGATGCGGACGCTCCACGCCCGGATCGGTTTGTTCACGTCGCTACCGATCCGTTCGCTCGACCGGCTGTCGTTGCAGAACCGTCTCGATGCCATCGGCAAGACCAGCGCCTGAGACCAAGGGAACCGATTCCGATGACCGATAAAATCACCAACGTCCTGGTGCTGTGCACCGGCAATTCCGCCCGCTCCGTGCTGGCTGAGGTTCTGATCAATGCCCTGGGCGACGGCAAATGGCGGGCGTTCAGCGCCGGCAGCCATCCCAACGGGGCGGTCAATCCGCTGACGTTGGCGGTGCTGGCGGAACACGGCCATGCACTTGAGGGCTTGCGCTCCAAATCGTGGGACGAGTTCGCTGTGCCCGACGCACCCCAGATGGATCTGGTCGTCACCGTCTGCGACAACGCCGCCGGCGAGATGTGCCCGATCTGGCCGGGCCATCCGTCGAAGGTCCATGTCGGTTTTCCCGACCCGGCAGCCGCCACCGGCACCGAGTCGGAGCGGCTGGCGGTGTTCCGCGAAATCTATGGCCAGATCGAAGCGAAGGTCCGCCGCCTGATCGCGCTGGGGCCGGAGCGGGCAGGGGAGGTCTGAGCCAATGACTCTGTTTGAGCGATACCTCACCCTCTGGGTCGGCCTCTGCATCGTCGCCGGGGTGGCGCTGGGGCATTTTCTCCCCGCCCCCTTCCACGCCATCGGGGGCATGGAGGTGGCCCGCGTCAATCTGCCGGTTGCCGGGCTGATCTGGTTGATGATTATCCCGATGCTGCTGAAGATCGATTTCGCCGCGCTTTCGCAAGTGCGCGAGCAATGGCGCGGCATCGGCGTGACCCTCTTCATCAATTGGGCGGTCAAGCCGTTCTCGATGGCGCTGCTCGGCTGGGTGTTCATCAGCCACCTGTTCCGCCCCTATCTGCCGCCCGAGCAGATCGACAGCTACATCGCCGGACTGATCCTGCTGGCCGCCGCACCCTGCACCGCGATGGTGTTCGTCTGGTCGAACCTGTGCAAGGGCGAGCCGCATTTCACCCTCAGTCAGGTGGCGTTGAACGATCTGATCATGGTGGTCGCCTTCGCGCCGCTGGTCGGGCTGCTGTTGGGTTTGTCGGCGATCTCTGTGCCGTGGGACACCCTGCTGATCTCGGTCGGCCTCTACATCGTCGTGCCGGTGATCGTGGCGCAACTCTGGCGGCGGGCGCTGCTGGCGCTGGGGCCGCAGGCTTTGTCCGCCACCCTGGCCCGCCTCGGGCCGCTGTCGCTCGCTGCCCTGTTGGCGACGCTGGTGCTGCTGTTCGGCTTCCAGGGCGAGCAGATCATCGCCCAGCCGCTGGTGATTGGGCTGCTGGCGGTGCCGATCACCATCCAGGTCTACTTCAATTCCGGTCTGGCTTACTGGCTTAACCGCCAATGTGGCGTGCCCCATAACGTCGCCGGGCCGTCGGCACTGATCGGGGCCAGCAATTTCTTCGAACTGGCTGTCGCCGCGGCGATTTCGCTGTTCGGCTTCGAATCGGGGGCGGCGCTCGCCACCGTCGTCGGCGTGCTGATCGAGGTGCCGGTGATGCTGTCGGTGGTCAAAATCGTCAACGCCAGCAAAGGCTGGTACGAATCCGGGAGAAGAACATGACAACCCTCGAAATCTATGATCCCGCGATGTGCTGCTCGACCGGCGTGTGTGGTCCCGATGTCGATCCGGCCCTGGTCGCCTTCGCTGCCGATCTGAAATGGGTGGACGAGCAGGGGATCACGGTCCGGCGCTACAATCTGGGCCAGGAGCCGCAAGCCTTCGCCGCCAATCCTGTCGTGGTCAAGGAGATGGAGGCGGGAATGGACCGGCTGCCGATCGTCGTACTCGACGGTCGGATCGTTTCGACCGGGGTGTATCTCTCTCGCCTGCAACTGGCGGCGAAGCTTGGTCTGACCGTCGAGGCCGCGCCGCGTGCCGTCGGGTCGTGCTGCGGGTCCAAACCGGGCTGCTGCTGAAGTCTTGCAGGCTCTGCCCGCCCCCGCCAGGAGGCAGCGCCTCCTGGACCTGCCTTTGATCTGAGAGGATTGCTGATTATGGCGTTACCGAAAATCACCACCCGCTATGCCTTCTTCACCGGCAAGGGGGGCGTTGGCAAGACCTCACTGTCCTGCGCCACCGGGTTGGCCTTGGCCGAGGCGGGGAAGCGGGTGCTGATCGTCAGCACCGATCCGGCCTCGAATCTCGACGAGGTGCTGGGGACCGGCTTGTCCCAGACCCCGACCCCGGTGCAAGGGGTGGCGGGCCTGTTCGCGCTGAACATCGACCCCGAAGCAGCCGCCCAGGTCTACCGCGAGCGGATGGTTGGGCCCTACCGGGGCATTTTGCCCAATGCCGCCATCGCCAGTATGGAGGAGCAGTTCTCTGGCGCCTGCACGGTGGAAATCGCCGCCTTCGACGAATTCGCCAAACTGCTGGGCGACGCGGCGGCGACGGCGGCGTTCGACCATGTCCTGTTCGACACCGCGCCGACCGGCCACACTCTGCGCCTGCTGACCCTGCCGTCGGCCTGGAGCGGCTTCATCGCGTCCTCGACCGGCGGCGCGTCGTGTCTGGGACCACTGGCCGGGCTGGAGGCGCAGAAGACGCTCTATGCCGCCACCGTGTCCCACCTGTCCGATCCCGAAATGACCAATGTGGTGCTGGTCAGCCGCCCCGAACGCGCCGCCCTGCGCGAAGCCGAGCGGACTCGGAGCGAACTGGCCGATCTGGGGGTGAGCAACCTGCGGCTGGCGCTGAACGGTCTGTTCACCGCCGCCGCACCCGGCGATGCGATCGCCGATGCGATGGGCGCGCGCGGGGCAGACGCGATCGCCACCATGCCAGCGGCGCTGGCGGCGCTGCCTCGCACCGAAACGCCATTTCTGCCCAAGGGCACGGTCGGCCTGGAGGGCTTGCGGGCGATGAGCCATCCAAACGCCGTCCTGGTACCGGAGGTCGCGTCACCAACGCCCCTGGCACTGCCCGCCGATCTCGACTCGCTGGTGAGCGACCTTGCCGCCGCCGGTCATGGGGTGATCCTGACGATGGGCAAGGGCGGCGTCGGCAAGACCACGATCGCCGCCGCGATTGCCGTTGCCCTGGCCGGGCGGGGCTTGCGGGTGACGCTGTCGACCACCGATCCCGCCGCCCATGTCGCGGACGCGGTGGCGGAGGCGGTGCCGGGACTGACCGTGACCCGGATCGATCCGGAACGGGAGGTGGCCCGCTATCGCGACGAGGTGCTGGCCAAGGCGGGTAGCGGACTCGACGAATCTGGCCGCGCGATGCTGGAAGAGGATCTGCGCTCGCCCTGCACCGAGGAGATCGCGGTGTTCCGCGCCTTCGCCCGCACGGTGGACGAGGGACGGGACCAGTTCGTGGTGCTCGACACCGCGCCGACCGGCCACACCATCTTGCTGCTCGACGCCGCCGAGGCCTATCACCGCGAAGTGCTGCGGACCCAGGCCGACATGCCCGATGCCGTCCGCAGCCTGCTGCCCCGGCTGCGTGATCCCGCCTTCACCCGCGCCCTGATCGTCACCCTGGCTGAGGCCACCCCGGTGCACGAGGCGGAACGGTTGCAGCAGGATCTGGCCCGGGCCGGGATCGCCCCCTTCGCCTGGATCATCAATCAAAGCCTGCTCGCCAGTGGCACCACCGATCCCGTTCTGGCTCGGCGCGGACAGTACGAACGTCCCTTCATCGAGCGGGTGGTGGCGGAACTAGCGCCCCGCACCGTGCTGATTCCCTGGCGGGCCTGAGGGACGGGCCTGGGTTATCGATGCTGCCTGTCACCCTTCAGCCGGTAGCGAGTAACGCACGATCCGGATATCTGCGTCTGTCTCGCTGCTCAGGGTGATTTCCAGCACCTGATTGACCAGATCGGACTGCGTGTCGAGGTCGTCGAGCGCCACCTCGAACAGTTCCATCTGCATGTCGAGATCCATGCCGACCGGACCGTTGAGGCAAATGAGCCCGGCATGGAGGTCGATATCGACGTATTCGCCGCTGCCTCCCGGGGCGTTGGCCGGGCCACGGAAATCGATCGAGTTCTTGGTGACGAAGGTCCAGTCGCCCTCCAGGATCACCGGCATCAGCTCCCAATCCTTGGCGCCGCCCTTGCCGATCCAACGGACATGGGAAGCCTCAAGATGGCCGCGCTCACGGGCCAGCTTGGCGAGCTCCTCGCTCAAGCATTCGTCGATCAGTAGCCTCATGCCCGGCGACGCCGGGGCACGGTGCGCTCGGCGGAGAGGGTGGCGTCCGGCGGCAGGATTGTGAAGCGGCGTGGCCGGCCGCGCACCGGATTGGCTTCGCCATAGAGGAGGGCCAGATCGAGAGCGGTTTCGTCCAGCCCTGGATAGGCGGCGAAAATCCGCTCACGAGGAAGTCCGGCGGCGACCGAGGCGACCAGATCGTAGACCGGGATGCGGGTGCCGCGGATCACCGGACTGCCACCCAGGATCCCCGGATCCTCGACGACCATCGCCCGCGTCGCCTCAAGCCGGGTCGAGCGATCATCGGCGTCGGCGATGAAGTCCGACAGGGTGACGGAGAGGAAGCCGTCGCGGACGGTCCAGTTGGCCTTATTCCAGCCGACGAACGGGTGACGGGCCATGTCGCCGGTGATGCGTTCGGAGAAGCTGTGGATCAACGTCAGGCGCTTTTCGGCGGTCAGGGCCTTGGCCGCGCGAAAGTAGAACCCCACCAGCGGGCAGGCGGCCAGTTGCACGCGTCGACCGTCATCCACGGTGTACAGCGCTGCGGGCAGGATTTTCTCGTCGATCACCCGGTTGATGTCGCGGACGGTGACGCTGGCGACGATGGCAGCTTCGCTCGGGGTCAGCAGACTGGCGCGCATGGCGATCCTCGAAAAAACATTCCGACACACCGGAAGATAATCAATGGGAGCCGGTTCGACAAGGGCTCCGTCTTGTCCGAAGCCGGTGATGGGTCGTTACCGGCACACGGGGCAGGATGTCTGGTTGATCGTAAATCATCGTAGCTAAAGGCGATTTTCGATTCCGGGGTTCTGCCTGACCCTTATCCCAAGCGCCCGGCAACAGTGCCGGACCGGTTCGGGACAGGCCGCCATGACCCCCACTAAGCTGCTGATCGGCCAGATCCTGGTCGTTTTCGCGATCACCCTGTTCGGGGTGTGGTCGGCGACCCAATGGGCGGCGGCGATGCTCGGCTATCAGACCCAGCTCGGCCCGCCCTGGCTGGTGCTCTTCGGCACCCCGGTCTATCGCCCCTGGCAGTTGTTCCCCTGGTGGTATGCCTACGAGGCCTATGCGCCGCACATCTTCGACAAGGCGGGGATGCTGGCCGGGGCCAGCGGCTTCATGGGCTGCGCCGCCGCGATCGCCGGTTCGCTGTGGCGGGCGCGGCAGAGCCGGCTGGTCACCACCTACGGCTCGTCGCGCTGGGCGACCGCCCGGGAAGTGGAGCGGGCCGGGCTGTTCCGCTCGGCGGGGGTGTTTCTTGGCCGACTGGGCAACCGTTATCTGCGCCATGACGGCCCCGAGCATGTGATGGCGTTCGCGCCGACCCGCTCGGGCAAGGGCGTCGGGCTGGTGGTGCCGACCCTGCTGTCCTGGACCGGCTCTGCGGTGATCCACGACATCAAGGGCGAGAACTGGCAGCTCACCGCCGGCTGGCGGGGGCGGTTCTCGCATTGCCTGCTGTTCAATCCGACCGATCCCCGTTCCGCCCGCTACAACCCGCTGCTGGAAGTCCGCAAGGGCGCCGACGAGGTCCGCGACGTCCAGAACATCGCCGACATCCTGGTCGATCCCGAAGGTGCGCTGGAGCGGCGCAGCCACTGGGAGAAGACCAGCCATTCCCTGCTGGTCGGCGCGATTCTCCATGTGCTGTATGCCGAGGAGGAAAAGACCCTGGCCCGGGTCGCCACCTTCCTGTCCGACCCCCGCCGCGGCTTCGCCACCACCCTGCGCCGGATGATGGAGACCAACCATCTCGGCACCCCCGACCATCCCCAGGTCCATCCGGTGGTGGCGTCGGCGGCGCGGGAAGTCTTGAACAAATCCGAGAACGAGCGCTCCGGCGTGCTATCGACCGCGATGTCGTTTCTCGGCCTTTATCGTGACCCGGTGGTTGCCGCGACCACCGTCGCCTGCGACTGGCGGATCGCCGATCTGGTCGATGCCGAGCGGCCGGTGTCGCTCTATCTGGTGATTTCGCCGTCGGACATCTCGCGGACCAAGCCGCTGGTCCGGCTCGATTTCTTCGAGACCGCGCTGGCCTTCATGGCCGGCTACGGCATCCGCGCCTATCTGATCGCCCAAAGCCTCAACCAGATATCCAAGGCCTATGGCGAGAACAACGCGATCCTCGACAATTGCCATGTCCGGATTGCCTTCTCCAGCAATGACGAGCGCACCGCCAAGCGGATTTCCGACGCGCTCGGCACCGCCACCGAATTGCGTGCCCAGCGCAACTATGTCGGCCACCGGCTGGCGCCATGGCTCAGTCACGTCATGGTCAGCCGCCAGGAGACGGCGCGGCCGCTGCTGACCCCGGGCGAGGTGATGCAATTGCCGCCCGCCGACGAACTGGTGCTGGTTTCCGGCCTTGCTCCGATCCGGGCGAAGAAGCTGCGCTACTACCAGGACCGCAATTTCTCGGCTCGGGTGCTGCCCGCACCGGAGCTGGCCGAGCACAGCTATCTCGATCGCCCGGCCGCCCGTCCCGTCGATTGGAGCGGATTGGTGCGCGGCCCGCACGTCCGCCTCGCCACCGCCGAGGAGTCTGCGCTGGGCTTCGAGGACGAAGGCGGCGTCCAGCAGCAGCGCCATCCCGGCCTGCCCGAGGAGGGAATCGTGGTGGCGGCGCGGTCTGATCCCGAGCCCGAACCTGTCGATGACGATTCCGATCTGCTCACTGACCAGCGGGCGATGGACCGCCTGCGCGGCCTCGGCACGGTGGTTCGCGCCCACGCCATCAACGAAGGCCGCGATGGCGCCGGGCCGGGCGACGATCTGCTGCCGAGCTTCTGAGGGAGGCGAGGATGAACCGCACCAGGATCCGCCATCAATTGTTCCTCGACCCGGACCTCAGTGCCCGGCTGGAAACGCTGGCGGCCAAACCGGGGGTGTCGAAATCGACCATTCTCGCCGACGCATTGGCCGCCTGGCTCAATCGCCGCGGCAGTCAGGAACTCGACGAGCGTTTCGGCCTGCGTCTTCACCGCATCAGCGACCAGCTCGACCGCATCGAGCGCGATGGTCAGGTGCTGCTGGAAAGTCTGGCGCTCTTTGTCCGCTATCAACTGACCG